>NZ_JAGGPS010000008.1:166003-224680 GCF_018613725.1 Hymenobacter sp. ISL-91 | reverse complement strand
TACTTATGCAACACTACTTAAAGGCTATCAGCTAACAGCTCAAAAGAAGTTACCAGATTTTGGCGCGCTCCTGCTCTTTGCGGACCATTTTCGCGGGCTCTTTGCAGCCGAAAGCCTCGTAGAACTCGGGCATGTTCATGAGCGGGCCATTGGTGCGGTACTGGGCCGGCGAGTGCGAGTCGGTGAGCACCTGCTGGCGCAGGTATTCGGGGCGGGCGTTGGTGCGCCACACCTGGGCCCAGGCCAGGAAGAAGCGCTGCTCGGGCGTGAAGCCGTCGTAGCGAATGGGCGGGGTGCTGCCGTACTTCTGCTTGAGCTGCTTCTGGAGAGCCGAGTAGGCCAGGGCCAGCCCGCCGAAGTCGGCCAGGTTCTCGCCCATCGTCAGCTTACCGTTCACAAACACCGAATCCAAGGGCGAGAAGGCCGAATACTGAGCGCCCACCATATCGGCGCGCTTCGTGAACTCGGTGGCGTCTTCCTTGGTCCACCAGTCGCGCAGGTTGCCCTGGGCGTCCGACTGCCGGCCCCGGTCATCGAAACCGTGCGTGATTTCGTGGCCGATGACGGCGCCCATGCCGCCGTAGTTCACCGCGTCGTCGGCGTTGGGGTCGAAGAAAGGCGGCTGCATGATGCCGGCCGGGAATACGATTTCGTTGAGCGAGGAGTTATAGTAGGCGTTTACCGTGGGCGGCGTCATGCCCCACACCGAACGGTCGATGGGCTTGCCGTAGCGGCTCACGTTGTCCTTGCTTTCCCACTCGCGGGCGGCCAGCACGTTCTGCAGGTACGACTCGCGCGAAATATTGAGGGCCGAATAGTCCTTCCACTTATCGGGGTAGCCGATTTTCACGGTGAACGAGTTGAGCTTCTTCATGGCCTCCTCCTTGGTGGCCGGGCTCATCCACTCCAGCGCCTGAATATGCTCGCCCATGGCTTCCTTGATGTTGGCGACCATCTGCTGGGCCTTCACCTTGGTTTCGGGCTTGAAGGCCTTATCCACGTACAACTGCCCGAAGGCCTCGCCCAGCGAGCCGTCGGTGGCTCGCAGCATACGTTTCCAGCGCGGCTGCTGCTGTTTGGCCCCGCTCAGCACCTGCTGAAACCGGAACTGCTCATTCACATAGGCCTGGGGCAGAGCCGAAACCACAGAGTTCACCAAGTGCCAGCGCAGATAGGTTTTCCAGTCCTGCAGCGGCTCCTGCACCAGGGCCGCGTTGGCTTCCTTCAGAAACTCGGGCTGGCCCACAATCACCTCCTGGGCCGCAGCCAGGCTGAGGGCGGGCAGCATGGCGGGCAGGTTCAGGTTTGGAAACTGCTTGCTGGCCTCGGCCACGCTCATCTTGTTGTAGTTGGCGTAGGGGTCGCGCATAGCTACGCGGTCTTTGCTGGCTTTAGCCAAGCGGGTTTCGAGCCGCAGCACCGTAGCGGCACTTTTAGCGGCTTCGGCGGGCGTGCTGCCCATCATCTTAAAGGTGTTGTTGAGGTACACCAGATAAGCGGCCCGAATAGTTTTCGAGCGCGAATCGTCCTTCAGATAATAGTCGCGGTCGGGCAAACTCAGGCCGCCCTGACTCAGGTAGAGGGCGTACTCGTCGCTCTTTTTGCGGTCCTGGTTCACGCCCAGCCCAAACACCGAGCGGGTTTGCAGCTGCTGGGCCCGCACGAGGCCCATCTGCAGGTCCTTCAGGTTCTTGATGCTGCTGATGCGGTTCAGCTCGGGGTTGAGGTATTTGAGGCCCGCCTTCTCAATGGCCACCGAGTCCATGGCCGAGGCGTAGTAGTCGCCCACCTTCTGCAGGTTCGAGCCTTTCGTAGCCGTTGTATTAGCTGCCGACTCCTCCAGAATCTGGCGCATCACGGCCTCGTTCTGGTTGATGAGCCCATTCCAGGAACTCCAGCGCGACTCGGCGGCCGGCACCGGGTTGTTCTTCAGCCAAGTACCCGAAGCATACTGGAAGAAATCTTCGCAGGCCGACACCGAGGGGTCGATATTGGCCGGGTCGAGGCCCACGCCGGGCATAATGGGGCCGAGTTGGGCGGTAGGCTCGGCCATCGGCGCGGCGCCCGGGGTAGTGCTGGCCGTGGTAGCCGGCGTGCTGCTTGCGCAACTGCCTAGGGCAAAGCCAGCGGCCGTGCCAAGTGTAAGAAGCAGGGTACGTTGAGTGGTCATAGTGGTGGAAATTGGAGGGTTATGAGGTGGATTAAGAAGTGAGAACTGTCATGCTGAGCGCAACGGAGCGGAGTCGAAGCATCTCTACCGTAGTGGTAATTCTATTGTCAGCAACGAAGCACTAGAAATGCTTCGACTGCGGCTGCGCCTTCGCTCAGCATGACAGTTCTTTCATCATCCGTTATGGTGCTACCAGATCTTCGCCCGCTCGGCTTCGGGGCGCACCATTTTCTGGCCGGGCTGGCAACCGAAGGCCTGGTAGAACTCGGGCATGTTCATGAGGGGCCCGATGGTGCGGTACTGGCCGGGCGAGTGCGGGTCGGTGAGGATTTGCTGGCGCAGGGCTTCGGGGCGGATGTTGGTGCGCCGCAGCTGGGCCCAGCTCAGGAAGAAGCGCTGCTCGGGCGTAAACCCATCAATGAGCGGGCGTTTACCCTTGCCGTAGGTTTTATCAAGCTGCTTCTGGAGGGCGGCGTACACAATGGTGAGGCCCGCAAAGTCGGCCAGGTTTTCGCCCATGGTCAGCTTACCGTTCACGTACACCGAATCGAGCGGCGAGAAGGCCGAGTACTGGGTGCCCACGATGCCGGCGCGCTTGGTAAACTCGGCCGCGTCGGCCGGTGTCCACCAGTCGCGCAGGTTGCCTTGCGAGTCGTATTTGCGGCCCGAGTCGTCGAAACCGTGCGTGATTTCGTGGCCCATTACGCCGCCAATGGCGCCGTAGTTCACCGCGTCGTCGGCCGCAGGGTCGAAGAAGGGCGGCTGCAGGTAGCCAGCCGGGAACACGATTTCGTTCATCGGCGGGCTGTAGTAAGCGTTAATAGTGGGCGGCGTCATGCCCCACTCGGTGCGGTCAATCGGCCCGCCAAACTTGCTCACGTTCTGCCGAAAGCTCCACTGCCGGGCGGCCAGCACATTTTTCAGGTATGACTCGCGCGAGATGCTGAGGGCCGAGTAGTCCTTCCACTTGTCGGGGTAGCCGATTTTCACCTGCAGGGCGGCCAGCTTTTTCAGTGCTTCCTGCTTGGTGGGCGCGCTCATCCAGGTATTGGTCCGGATGTGCTCGGCCATCGATTCGCGGATATTGGCCAGCATATCCAGCGCCTTCTGCTTGGCGTCGGGCGGGAAGGCCTCATCCACGTAGAGCTGCCCAAAGGCCTCGCCCAGAGTGTTGTCGGTGGCGCTCAGCATGCGTTTCCAGCGCACTGGCTGCTGCCGGGCCCCGCTTTGCACCTGGGCAAACCGGAAGGCCTCCTCTCCAAAGGCCTTGGGCAGCGCCGAGGTCAGCGACGATACCAGCTGCCAGTCGAGGTAGGTTTTGAGCTCGGCCACCGGCGTCTGTTTCAGCACGTTGCTCAGCTCCTGGAAGAACTCCGGCTGGCCCACAATTACCTCGGCGGCCGCGCCCAGGCCGTTGGTTTTCAGCAGCGCGGGCAAGCCCATGTTGGGGAACTTCTGGTTGGCTTCGGCCAGCGTCATCTTGTTGTAGCTGGCGTAGGGGTCGCGCAGGGCCACGCGGTCCTTGCTGGCTTTGGCCAGGCGGGTTTCGAGGCGCAGCACTGCCTTGGCTTTGGCGGCGGCGGCCGTTTCGCTTTCGCCCAGCAGCTTAAAGGTGTTGGTGAGGTACTGCACGTAGGCGGTGCGCACGGCCAGCGAGCGGGCGTCGCTCTTCAGGTAGTAGTCGCGGTCGGGCATGCTCAGGCCGCCCTGGCTCATGCTCACCACGTACTGGCTGCTGTTTTTGCGGTCGGGCGTGACGCCGGCCCGAAAGAACGCGCCGGTGCCCAGCGTCTGCTGGCGGGCAATTTCGGCACGCACGCCGGCCAGGTCGCGGATGGCGGCAATGCGGGCCAGCTCGGGCTTGAGGTATTTGAGGCCGGCCTGTTCGAGGGCTGTCGAGTCCATGCCCGAGGCATAGAAGTCGCCCACTTTCTGGCGGTTGCTACCGGGGGCAGCAGCGCGGTCGGAGGCAGCGTCTTCGAGCAGCTGGCGCAGGCGGGCCTGGGTGCGGTCATTCAGCAGGTTGCGCGGGCCCCAGCTGGAAGCGTAGCCCGGCACCGGGTTGTTGCGCAGCCAGTTGCCGCCCGAAAACTGAAAAAAGTCCTCGCAGGGTTCTATTGAGCGGTCAATGTCGGCCAGGTTGATGCTGCGGCCGGGGCCCAGGTCCTGAACGGCGGCGGTAGGCGTTGAGGCGGCGGGGGCAGTTTGGGTAACGGCCGCGGGCTGGGAAGTAGCGCAACCGGCCAGCGCCAGCATCAAGGCCGCTGCCCCGGCGCGGTGAGGGGTAGAAAGTTTGTTCATGCAGGAAGATAAAGAGAATGCGTAGGATAAGGTCGCGATTTTGCTTGGCAGGCTGCAAGCCAAGTTCGCCACTAGCCTGTAGAACGATGTAGGGGCGGGGCTTGCCCCCGCCCGCCGTTAAACGATAATCGTTGATACGGTGTGAACGGCGGGCGGGGGCAAGCCCCGCCCCTACATCGTTCTACAGCCTCGGTTTGGCTCGCTCGTACTGCACCGGCCACTGCACGTCGGCGCCTAACTCGTGAGCGGCATGCAGCGGGAAGTAGGCATCGCGCAACGACTCACGGCCTAGCAGTACTACGTCGGCCTGGCCGGAAGCCACGATTTCCTCGGCCTGTCGGGCATCGGTGATGAGGCCCACGGCGCCAGTGGCCAGGCCGGTTTCGCGGCGCACCTGCTCGGCAAAGCGCACCTGGTAGCCGGGGCCCACCGGAATGTCGGCCTTTGGTACGTTGGCCGCCGTCGAGCAGTCGAGTAGGTCTACGCCGGCGTCCTGGAGCAGGCGGGCCAGGCGCACCGAGTCGTCGCCGGTCCAGCCGCCTTCGGTCCAGTCGGTGGCCGAAATGCGCACCCACAGCGGCCGGTCGGCGGGTAGTTCGGCGCGGGCGGCCGCCACCACTTCCAGCAGCAGCCGCACGCGGTTCTCAAATGAGCCGCCATACTCGTCGGTGCGCTCATTGCTGAGCGGCGACATAAACTCGTGTAGCAGGTAGCCGTGGGCGGCGTGCAGCTCAACCACGTCGAAACCAGCCCCTACGGCCCGGCGGGTGGCTTGCCGGAAGTCCTCGACAATCTGGGCTATGCCGGCTATATCCAGGGCCTCGGGGGTGGGGTAACCGGGGCCAAAGGCCAGGGCACTGGGGCCCACGGTAGTCCAGCCGCCCTCGTTCGGGCCCAGCGCTTTACCCCCTTTCCAGGGACTGCTGTGGCTGGCTTTGCGGCCGGCGTGGGCCAGCTGAATGCCCGAAGCGCCGCCCTGGGTGCGGATAAAGTCGGTGATGCGGCGCAGGCCGGGCACGTGCTCGTCCTGCCAGATGCCGAGGTCGTCGGGGGTGATGCGGCCGGCGGGCGCGACGGCAGCCGCTTCGAGCAGCACCAGCCCGGCCCCGCCCACGGCCCGCGAACCCAAATGCACAAGGTGCCAGTCGGTACTGAAGCCGTTTTCGGAGCTGTACTGGCACATGGGCGAGATGACGAGGCGGTTGCGGAGCATAAGGCCGCGCTGGGTGAAGGGCTGAAACAAGTGGATCATGTGACGTACTGAGGGTAAAACCGGGGTGAAAATAAACGGGCTAAAGCCAGTGTTATAACAAAATGGGTCGTAAACGTTTTATTCGCCGCCGCTGGCTCTCCTACGGTCAACCGGCTCCGGCAATCAATCCGCTTCTCTAATTTGCTCTCCCGATGCGTACCATTAAAACCGTTCATCAGGCCCAAAACGCCCCCATTGCCGACCTGACGACCTACCGGGCGCTGCCCACCAACTCGCTGCAGCACCTCGACCCGTTTCTGTTTCTCAACCACCACGGCCCGCAGGTATATCCGGCCAACAACCGGGGCCTGCCCTTCGGACCGCACCCGCACCGGGGCTTCGAAACCGTTACGTTTATCCTGGAAGGTGACATTATGCACCAGGATTCGGGCGGGCACCGCAGCGTTATCGGGCCAGGCGGCATCCAGTGGATGACGGCCGGCCGGGGCCTGATTCACTCTGAAATTTCGTCCGACGAGTTCAAGCAAGCCGGCGGGCCACTGGAAATTCTGCAACTCTGGATCAACCTGCCCGCCCGCCTCAAGATGACCGAGCCCCGCTACATCGGTCTGCAGGAGCCGCAGATTCCGGCTGTTTCGCTCGATGAAGGCCGCGTAACTGTGCACGCCGTGTCGGGCGAGTGGGCCGGTAAGGCGGGGGCCGTGCAGCCGCTCACCGATATGGCGCTGGCCACCGTTAATTTCCGGCAGAACGGCCGGCTGCACCTGCCGATTGCAGCCGCACGCACCATTTTCTGCTACGTCATCCGGGGCCGCGTACGCGTGAATGGGCAGCAGGCCGAAGCCCGGCAGCTGCTGGAGTTCAACCCCGACGGCAACGAGCTGCAGGCCCAGGCCCTGACCGACGATACTGTGCTGCTGCTGGGCCACGCCGCGCCACTGCGTGAGCCTATCGTGGCGGCCGGACCTTTCGTGATGAACTCCGAAGCCGAAATCCGGCAGGCTTACCAGGATTATCAGGCGGGCCTTTTCGGTACCTGGACCGAATAGATAAGACAAACGGCCAAAAGGCAGGCGAGGGAAGCGTAGGCTGAAACCAAAATGATTGCGCACAATCATTTTGGTTTCGTACATTTGTAACCGAAACTGTTACTTACCTGGCTATGAACACCCGTTTTGCCGTTGCCACCCACATTATGGCCTACCTCGCGCACTCGGCGGGGCAGCCGGTATCGTCGGATGTGCTGGCGGGCAGTGCTGGCACGCACCCGGTGGTGGTGCGGCGGCTGTTGGGTACGCTGCGCACGGCGGGGCTGGTACGCAGCCAGCGCGGCGCGGGCGGCGGTACGCTGCTGGCCCGCCCGCCGGCCGCTATTTCGCTCCTCGATGTGTACCGGGCTATGCAGCAGGCCGAGCCCGACCTGTTTCAGGTAGGCAGCACCACCCCCAACCACAAGTGCGACCTGGGCCGGGTAATGCAGTTGACACTTGAAGGACTGTTTGGACCCGCCATTGAGGCCATGTGCACGGCATTGGCAGCCGTTTCGGTGGCCCAGCTACAGCAGCAGCTGCACCAGCGGCTGGCCGACTGCTGTTCTCAAAGCTCGGCCTGACTTCGCACTACTGGCCCATAACCGGGCATGTTCTCTTTCCTTGAATCTTATTTCTGCCGGCTTTAGGGCCTTTTCGCAGAAGAACTTTTTTACCGGTGGCTGGCTCAAACAGGATACTATATCCTGAGGGTCTGCTGGTTTCAACTCATGAAAAAATCAATTAGCGCGGGGCTGCTCCTGCTTGCCTTTGCGGCCGGCGGCACTGTGGTTCCCCGCTGGCTTGCACATCCTCGTCCGGCCCCGGTTTCTGCGGCAGTGGTGCCTCAAACACCCACGCCAGCGGCCCCGGCGGCCGGCGAGCCGCTGCTGGCCGGCCAGAGCGGCCGGGTGCACGAAGTGTTCTACCATGTGGGCCAGCAGGTGCGGCGCGGACAGCTGCTGCTAAAACTGCTGCAGAAGCAGCCCAGCGTACAGCAACAGCAGTTGCAGCTTCGGTTGCAGCGGCAGCAGCAGGCTTATGTGGCCCTGCAGCGCCAGGCGGCTCCGGCCGGGCAGCTGCAGGCAGCGCAGGCGCAGCTGGCCGCCACCCGCGAGCAGCTGGCCCGGGCCGTGCCCATGTTCAACTTTGTATATGTAACAGCCCCAGCCGATGGCCAGGTGCTGGCACCCACCGCCCATGCCGGCGACCAGCTCCGGCCCGATTCGCCGGTGGCCCAGCTGGTTTCGTTGCCTGCGCCCGATACTACGCCGCTACTCAGCCACGTTGAGTAGGGCCCTAATAGTTTGTTTTTTTGCTTTCTGACTTTCTCATGGAAAATCTCATTCGGTATCAGGTAGAGCGGATGCTGCTGCGCAAGGGCCGCAACCCGGCTTTGGTGCTGCACCCCGGCACCCGCCTGCAGCAAGACATCGGCCTCGACTCCATCGACCTGGTGGAGCTGGCCATCAACTTGGAGCACCGCTTCCATATTGAAATACCCGACGCTGAAATGGAGCGCCTGCGCACCGTGCAGCACGTGTTCGACTGCGTAGACCACCACCTGAGCGAAACGACGGTAGCCGTGGCGGCGGGCAGCCGGTAGGGCGCTACCGCCAGCCGGTGTAATGGCGCATGAAAGCCCGAACCCAAACCCGGCTATACCCTAACCTGGGCCGGTTGCGTATCTTTTCGCATGATTCCACTCATTACCTACACGCCCCGCCTGACGCTGATTGCCGCCAGCCGGGCCCTGCTGATTGCCGAAACTGCCAAGCCGCACTACTTCCCGGTGCTGCTGGGGGCGCAGCTGCCCCAGCACTGGCCCCCACCCGAATACGACCTGGAGGTGCAGCAGCACGCGCTGGAGCAGCTCACGGCCGGCGGACGCGAGGCGGCCGGCTGGTACGGCTGGTACGCCCTGCTGCGCGCCGGCACCGAAACGCCTGCCAACACGCTCATCGGTACCGGCGGTTTCCATGGCCCGCCCGTTGATGAGACGGCCGAAATCGGGTTTGCCGTAGCCACCGACTGGCAGGGCCGGGGCTTGGGGGCCGAACTGGTGACCGGCCTCGTGCGCCACGCCGCCGACACCGAACTAGTGCGCTACCTCACGGCCCGTATTGCCCCCGCCAATGCGCCCGCCCGCCGCACGCTCGAAGCCAACGGCTTCCACCAGATCAGCGAGGCCCCCGACACCGAAGGCCGGCACCTGTTTGGCCGGAACGTAACGGAGGCGGATAAGAACGAAGTGAGAAGTGAGAAGTGAGAAGTGAGAAGTGAGAAGTGAGAAAAAGTACGTCATTCTGAGCGAAGGCGCAGCCGTAGTCGAAGAATCTCTACCGATGTGCTAACTCCTGACGACAGGATTACCATTGCACGCGGGATTCTTCGGCTACAGCTGCGCCTTCGCTCAGAATGACAGCCGGTTTACTTTTCACTTTTTCACTTTTTCACCTTCCTGCTTGTCGGGTACTGCATGTCGAGGGCCACAAGGGCATCGCGCAGGGTTTGGGCCACAACGTGCGCTTTATACCAGTTCTGGTCGGCGGGCACGATGTGCCAGGGGCAGCTGGCGGGGCTACAGTGGCGGAACACGTCTTCGTACGCGGCGCGGTATTCGGGCCGCTGCCGGGCCTTTTGTTCGTCGCCGGCCTCGTATTTCCAGCGTTTGGCGGGGTCGGTGGTGCGCTCCTGCAACCGTTCCGTCTGCTCTTCCTCCGACACATGCAGGTAGAACTTGAGTACCGTGGTGCCGGCCTGCTGCAGCAGCTTTTCGAAGTTATTGATGGCCGTAAAGCGCCGCCGGGCCTCCGCCTCGTCGATTAGCCCCTCTACGCGGGTAATGAGCACGTCTTCGTACTGCGAGCGGTTGAACACCTGCAGCATGCCACGGGCCGGTGCTTGCTGATGGATACGCCATAGGAAATCGTGGGCCAGCTCGGTTTCAGTGGGCTCCTTGAACGAATACACCCGCACCCCCTGCGGGTTGATGCCGCTGAATACGCGCCGGATCAGGCCGTCTTTGCCGCTGGCATCCAGGCCCTGCAGAATGACGAGCACACTGTGGCGACCCTCGGCATAGAGGCGGTCCTGCAGCTCTACCAGCTCCTGCCGAAGCTTTTTGTTGGCCCGCTTGGTGGCCGCTTTGCGGGCGCTGGCCGGCGCACGGGTTGGCAGTTGGGTAAGGTCGATGTCAGCCATTGTCTTGATCTGCTGCTGGGCTTATATAGGCAACCCAAGTTGCGAAGAACATTGTAGGGGCGGGGACAGGCCCCGCCCGCCGTTGAAAGATTATCGTTGAACCGGCGCGAATGGCGGGCCGGGCCTGTCCCCGCCCGCCGTTGAGAGATTATCGTTAAAGCGGCGCAAACGGCGGGCGGGGACAAGCCCCGCCCCTACAACGTTCTTCGCAACCTGATTTAAGCAGGACTCACGCAAAGCGGAGGCTTCGCGCTACAGTCGTTCTGCGTAGAGCCCACTAGGCCTACTTGCCTACCGTGCCCAGGGCGGCAAGCGTAAGCGGGCCTTCGGACACATAGCGTTGCTGGGCGCTCAGGCCCACGTCGCGCAAATCCTGCAGCAGCCCGGCCCCGGCAGCCTCGGGGGTAAACGCTTCGGTGGTCGTTGAGATGAGGGTAACGGGGCGCTCGGGCAGGCCTACGAGCGTGGCGCGACGGTCGATGGAGGGCGGAAAAACGGGTGCGTACAGCAGCAGCCGGTCGTAGTGGGTGCGGCCGCTGGCCAGCCAGCGGCAGGCGGCCGCTGCGCCATGGCCGTAGCCCAGCACCGTTACGGGTACGTTGGCGGGGCACTTGGCCAGCACGTCAACGGCCAACTCGTCGAGGTACGTCGTCAGGTCGGCCAGGTCGGGCAGCAGCGAATCGGGGGCAAACCACGAAGCGGCCGTAACGGGCGTTTCGGTGGGGCCGGCCGGCAGGGCATAGCGCGAGAGGCCCTCGGGCAGCACCAGCAGGCGGTCGGGCGTATCGAAATTGACGAGTTGGGCAGCAAAGCTGGCCAGGGGCTGGCTTTCGCCGTGCAGGCAAAACCACACATGCTGAATATCGGCACCCGGTTCGCCGAGGCTGATGTAGCGGGCTGTGCGGGAAGTAGTAATGGTGTTGAGCTCCATAACACAAAGGGACTGAAATTGGACAGCTGCCCCTGTGTACGCAGCCCCAGGAGTTTCCGCCACGTATGAGGAGCACAGCAGGCTCCAAATACGCCCGACACAATGGCCGATAAAGCGCAAAACATCCTACCTCAATCAGACTTTATGGCATTATCGGACCACCGAAGTCGGCCCCAGAGTCTTGGTACAACTTTTGAAATAAGTCAGTCACATCACCTGTAAGGACCTATCTTATGAACCTGATCAGCAAAGAATTTATCCGCAACATTGCGCCCCAGCTCGACCTGCTTAACACCTTGGGTGGCGGCATCGCGCAGGCCCACATGCGGGTTGATAAGCGGGAGAAAGGCGTCATTATCCGCGTGGCCCTCCCGTCGGTCAATCCGCAGAGCTTCCACGTGGTGCTCAACGAAAATACCCTTACCGTGTACGCCGAGTTCCGGCACACGCCCGACGATAAGCTGGCCGCGCCGCTCTTTAGCCACAGCCTCAGCCTGCCGGCCGGCCTCAATGCCAGCCGCATCGATGCGGTGTTTGAAGGCTCGGAGCTGCTTGTACGCATCCCGTACGCGGCCAACGACGAGCCGCGCGAAATCGACATCAGGCAGCGCTAAGCCGCGCATTACGTTATAACGCCGGGACCGACCGGCCCATGTTTCATCTGGCCACTGCCTTTGCAGTGGCTTTTTTTATGGGTTTCAGCCTAGAGGCTAGCTAACCCAAGTTGCGAATTACGGTGTAGGGGCGGGGCTTAGCTGCGCTGTCCTGCGGGTGCCCCCGCCCGCCGCCCAAACGGTACGTTAAACGATTGTTGAAATGTCCCTCAATGCCTCGTTGAAACGGCGCGAACGGCGGGCGGGGACACCCGCAGGACAGCGCAGCTAAGCCTCGCCCCTACACCGTGCCGATAGACCTACTGCGCAACTTGGGTTGAGTAAGGCCCGCAGCAGAAATCAGGAGAAGAGCGGGACCAGCAGTGCGAAGCCCACGAGCAGCGAGAGGTAGAACCAACCCATGAGCTGGCCCCTCAGGCGGCGCGGCATCCGGTTGCTGAGCACCAGCACGGCCACCACCACCAGCGTCAGATGCAGCAGCAGAAACACCACCGTCTTCACCCAGTTGCTCACAATGGTGTTTTCGGGCTGCAGCTGATTGGCCATACCCAGGCCCGAAGTAGCAAACTTCAGCAGGTAGTAGGCCACCGTTTCGAAGGCTACGAACAGCCCCGCCCCCACTAAAAAAGCCAGCGGCCCGGTTTTCTGCTTGAGTTCAGCCATGGAAGGGAAATAGGTGGTCTAGGATATGAGAAGCCGGGCTCCGCTACCTGGAGGATGGTGGAGGCCAAAAGTCGGGTTTGCTGAGACAAGCGGAGACAAGCGCCTAATTACTGAGCAGACAGACAGTTACCTATCCTTGTGCAGTAAGTCTATTAGCACGATGTAGGGGCGGGGCTTGTCCCCGCCCGCCATTGAACGAGGCATTTAGGAACCTTTCAATAATCGTTTAACGTGCTGTTTGGGCGGCGGGCGGGGACAAGCCCCGCCCCTACATCGTGCTAATAGACTTACTGCGCAGCTTGGGTTAGTTATCTGGCCTTGCGTAGCTCGGCCGTGCGGGTTTCGATGTAAAGCGCCTCGACCTTGGCGCGGGCCCAGGGCGTACGGCGCAGGAAGGTGAGGCTGGATTTGATGCTGGGGTCCACCGAAAAGCAGTTGATCCGGATGCGGCTGTCCAGCCCGGGCCACCCGTAGGCCGCCACCAGGTACTCCAGAATCTGGGCCAGCGTAATGCCGTGCAACTCCCGGATCAGGTGGCCCGATTCGTCGCGGGCATCGGAGGCGGAAGGGCGGGATGGTTGAGACATAGCAAGGAAATTGAGAAGCCGAAGGTGCGAAAAAACCGGCGGTTGCACCCAATTCGCGGGGTGTTTTCGGGAGCCGGGGCACCAACCGGCCAGCGCGGGTCGTTATCTTTGCCCACGTACCGTTGTCGGTTCTATGCCCCTTACGTCCTCCTCCTCCTCGTCGGCCCGCTCGCGCCAGCCGCGCCCTGCCCGGCGGCGGAAGCCCAAGCCGCGGTGGGCGGGTTGGCTGCTGGCCGGACTGCTGCTGGTGGGCCTGGGCTTTTACGGCCGCTACGCCACACAGCTCAACCGCTATGCCCGCCGGGCCTACGCCACATTGCGCACCAGCTCGCTCACGGGCCAAGAAAAAACCCCGCTTCGGGCCGGATATGCAGTCCACGGCATCGATGTATCGTCTTACCAAGGCCGCATCGACTGGCCGGTGGTAGCCAGCAACCAAGTGCGGTTTGCGTTTATTAAGGCCACCGAAGGCGGCACCCTGCGCGACCCGCGCTTTGAGCGCAACTGGCGCGGGGCGCGGGCGGCGGGCGTTTTCCGCGGGGCCTACCACTACTTCCATCCCAAATCCGACCCCACCAAGCAGGCCAGCCTGTTCACGCGCACCGTGCCCCTCGGCCCCGGCGACCTGCCCCCGGTGCTCGACGTGGAGCACGCCAATTTTCATGATGTGGCCCAGATGCGGCGCGGCGTGGCCCTGTGGCTGCGGCTGGTAGAGCGCCACTACGGCGTGCGGCCTATTCTGTACTCCAACTACGGCTTCTACCAGCGCCACCTGGCAGGCCACTTTGATGACTACCCGCTGTGGCTGGCCCACTACGAAGTCGACCAGCCCCGGCTACCGGCCAGCCGCTGGATTATCTGGCAGCACTCCGACGAGTCGTACGTGCCCGGCATCCGGGGGCCGGTCGACTTTAATGTGTTTCAGGGTAGCTTTGAGCGGCTGCAGGCCCTACGGATTCCGCCGAAACGACGGCCATAAAGACCCAGCCGCCGTATCATGAAGCTTTTAACCTGACTGCTATGCATCTCTTTTTTCGACTTGCGGGGTGCTGCGGGGCCGGGCTGCTGCTAGCCGGCTGCGCGGGCACCGGGGCCTTCACCGAGTCAGGCAAGGCCTCTTTCTACGCCGATAAGTTTGAGGGCCGCCGCACGGCCAGCGGCACCGTGTACCGCGCCGGCCAGCTTACGGCGGCGCACAAAACGCTGCCCTTCGGCACCCGGGTACGCGTAACCAACCCGCGCAACAACCGCTCGGTGAAAGTAGTCGTAACCGACCGGGGCCCGCACGTGAAAGGCCGCATCATCGATTTATCGAAGAAAGCGGCCCGCAAGATTGACATCGTCGACAACGGCGTGGCCCCGGTAACGCTGAAAGTCATTCGTAAAGCCCGCTAATCGGGCTCGTCTTACCACTCCTATCTTATGCGCATCCGTAAAAAAATCCGCTGGACGGCTCCCGCCGAGGCCGACCGTTTCACACAGCTTAGCGCCTTCATCAAGGCGGCCGAAGACGAAGGCTGGAGCGAAGACGAGGTGCAGTTCGTCATCAACGAAATCGTGGAAGCGCCCAACGAGGCCGAGGTAGCCCTCATCTTCCAGGATTACAGCCACTAGCGTTCAACAGCGGCTATCAGCAACATGAAAGAAGGGGCCGGCCATGCGTAAGCAAAGCCGGCCCCTTCTTTCATGTTGCTGATACGTCAGCGTTTCGAAGCGGCAGTTACCGCTTCTTCTTGCCCTTGGCCTTCATTACCTGCACCTGCTGCAGGCTGTCCTGCTCGGCCTTCATGGCGCGGGTGGTCATACGGCCGGTCAGCGACATATAGTCGCCTTCCTGCAGGCGTACGGTGGTGCCGTCGGCCATCATTACGGTACCGTCGGGCTGCACTTTGGTGCCGTTTACCAACGCCGATTCGGCCGTAATGGCACCGGTGTGAGCATTGCGGGTTTCGAGCACCTTACCATCTTTCATCAGGAAGCCATCCTTCATGGTGGCCCCATTGGACACCACGCGGGCCTTGGGCTGCACGCTGCGCCGAGCGGGTGGGGTTTTGGTTTGGGCCTGAGCAGCCAGCGTACCGGCCAGCAGCATTACGGCCGCGAGAGTAGCGAGAAATTTCATAAAGCAAGCGGTACTGGGGTGGTGGTGGATGGGTGGAGAAAAGACCGGCGGGCGCCGGCAATGCGAGGGTAACCCACAACGGGCTGAGTTCGTTCTAAAGTATTGACTGGCCTGCTTTCTACCAAATTCGGGCCGGTTTTTCTTCTGCCTTTCCGCTCTACTCGCTCGTGGATTACAAAGACTATTACAAGACGCTGGGCGTCGATAAAAAGGCCACGCAGGACCAGATAAAAAAGGCCTACCGCAAGCTGGCGCGTCAGTATCACCCAGACGTGAACCCCAACAACGCCGAAGCCGAGCGCAAGTTCAAGGAAGCCAACGAGGCCAACGAAGTGCTCGGCGACCCCGAAAAGCGCCAGAAATACGACCAGCTGGGCGCCGACTACCAACGCTACCAGCAAGGCGGCGGCCGGGCGGGCGGCGGCCCGGGCGGCTTCGACTGGTCGCAGTACGCGCAGGGCGGGGGCGGCGCGGGTGGCGCCGACCCGTTCGGCGGGGCCGACTTCTCCGACTTTTTCGGCTCCATGTTTGGGGGCATGGGCGGTAGCGGCGGGGGCGGTAACCGCCCGCGCGCCGGCCAGGACTACCAGGCCGAGCTGGAGCTGATGCTGGAAGATGCCTACCGCGGCGGGCCGCGCACGCTCACCGTCAATGGTAAAAACCTGCGCCTCACCATTCAGCCGGGCGTTGAGGACGGGCAGGTTATCCGGCTGCGCGACCAGGGCGGGCCGGGCCGTAGCGGTGGCCCGGCGGGCTCGCTCTACATCACGCTCCACATCCGGCCCGACCCGCGCTACGCCCGCACCGGCAACGACCTGACCATGGACGTGCCAGTGGACCTGTACACGGCCCTGCTGGGCGGCGAGCAAACGGTGGAAACGCTGTCAGGGGCCGTCAAAATCAACATCAAGCCCGAAACCCAGAATGGTACCTGCCTGCGCCTGCGTGGCAAGGGCTTTCCGGTATACCGGCAGTCCGGCCAGTTCGGCGACCTGTACCTGCGCCTCTCCGTTAGCCTGCCCCAGCACCTAACGGAGCAGGAAAAGACGCTGTTTCGGCAGCTGGCGCAGTTGCGGGCCTGATTTCAGGCTGTTGGCTACTCGCTTTTCGACTAAAAAACACAATCAGCACGAAAGCCAGCAGCCAACACCTAGTACCTAACAGCTTAAAAGAGAAAGATATGGAAGCGGCTATTATTACAATTACCTTCCGCGAATGCGGGGTGCGCTACGGGCTGAGCGAAACCGAAGTGCGCGAGTTTGTGCGCTATGGCTTACTGCATCCGGCTCCCGACGTACCCGACGCCCTGCGCGAAGAGCCTGAGCGCGTAGCCCGCCTTGCCCGCCTGCACCGGGAGCTAGGCCTGGGCAAAGCCAGCCTCGACGTAGTGCTGAACATGCACCGCCAGCTGGAGCAACTGCAGCAGGAAGTGCGCCGGCAGCGGGCCCGAGTGCAGCAGCTGGAAGCCTTTCTGGGCGGCAGAGGCCCTTTGCTCGACTTTGACCAGTAGGCTGCTTTGCCATGCAAAAATCTCCACTATTGACTATGAATCAATTAGTTATAGTATAAATCTTGGTTATATACAAGCTCATCTATAGATAGACAACTTTTTCGCTCTTGAGCAAGTATAGAAACTCATTCTGCGTCCGCAGAGCACTCTCCCGTCACTTTTTCCCTTTCTATATGCTTCCACGCATTCCCTTTTCGAAGGTGCTGGCGTTGGGTATAACGGCCTGTACGCTGGCCCCCCAACTAACCCAGGCCCAAACGGCCGACCGTAAAACCAACATCAGCGTCTACTACAACTGGCTGCAATACCACGGCGACCTGGGGTCGGAGTGGTTCAAGCAGGACAAAGTAGAGTACGGTCTGGGCCTGACAGTAAGCCGTTACATTGCGCCCGGCCTCGACATTGGCTTGGATCTGAGCTACGGCGACATGAAGTTCTCGGCCGACTATCCGAAGAACACGCAGTACGCCATCCGGCGCTTCGATGCTAACGTGGTGAACGTAGGTGTACCCATTAAGCTGAAGCTCAACAACGGCTGGGCACTGAAGGAAGACGCGTTCATCGCGCCTTACCTGGTAGTGCAGCCCGGCGTATTCTTCGCCAGCCCCGACCTGTACGACATCAACGACCGGCTAGTTAGCAACTCAGACGTGTACGCGTTTGACATTCAGGCTGCTGCCGGCATCAAGTTCAACTTCTCGCCCGCTGTGGGCCTGTTCGTTCAGACTGGTCAGCACTACCCGCTCACCGATCAGGTGGACGGTATTACCAATGTTGGCGACCTCAACGACCGGTACCTGCAACATAAGCTGGGCCTGAGCTTCAACCTCGGCAAAATGGCCGATGAGGATGGCGACGGTGTATCGGACAAGAAAGACAAGTGCCCCGGCACGCCGGCTGGCGTAGCCGTCGACCTGAATGGTTGCCCGCTCGACGGAGACAAGGATGGCGTTCCGGATTACCAGGACAAGTGCCCGACTGAAGCCGGCGTAGCAGCCCTCGAAGGCTGCCCCGACCGCGACGGTGACGGCGTACGCGACAGCGAAGACAAGTGCCCCGATACTCCCGGCAAAGCGGCCCTGCAGGGTTGCCCTGATGCCGATAACGACGGTGTAATCGATAGCGCAGATAAGTGCCCAGACACCCCGAGCGGTGTGCAGGTAGATGCCACTGGTTGCCCGCTTGATGGTGATGGTGACGGCGTTCCGGATTACCTTGACCGTTGCCCTGCCCGTCCGGGCCCAGCCTCGAACAAAGGCTGCCCCGAGATGAAAGTAGAGGAGAAGAAGCGTCTGCAGGAAGCCACCAAGTTCATCCAGTTCGAGTTCAACAAGGCGGCCCTGAAGCCTTCGTCGTACCCGACCCTCGATGCGCTGTCGAAAATCATGCAGGACTACCCTGACTATTTCCTGAGCATTTCGGCCCACGCCGACAGCAAGGGTGAGGACAACTACAACCTGCGTCTGTCGGATGAGCGTGCTGCCTCGGCTCGCGCTTATATGCTCAGCAAAGGCGTACCCGCCGACCGCATCGTGTCGAAGGGTTACGGCGAAGCCAAGCCGATTGCCAGCAACACCACCGATGCCGGACGCGCCCTCAACCGTCGCGTCGAGTTCGATGTGTACCTGCCCGGCGACCCGAACCCAGCCGTAGAGAAGTATGGCCAGGCTCCCGAGATGACGGAGGCCCCAGCCGTAGCTCCCAAGGCTGCTCCGGTGAAGAAAGCCCCGGTTCGTAAGCCGGCTCCGCGCCGCAAGTAATTCCGGCTCTGGTAAAGTAAAAAGCAGCCCGCTCGTTTGAGTGGGCTGCTTTTTTGTGGGGTATTGGGAAGGTTAGTAAAGGCTGATGAAAAAATATTTCAGCAAAATATTATCTACTATTACGAATTATTCGTACAATTACGAAAAAATCGTAATAACTCTTATGGAACGACTTACCCAACCCGAGGAAGATGCCATGCGTATTTTCTGGAACCTTCAGGGCGGCTTTATTAAGGAGGTGCTGGAGCAGCTGCCCGAGCCCCGGCCGCCCTACACCACGCTGGCCTCCACGGTGCGCAACCTGGAGCGCAAGGGCTACCTCAGCGCCGAGAAGCTGGGCAACACCTTCCGCTTTACGCCCGCCATTGCGGCCGAGGAATACCGGAAGCGGTTTCTGGGCACCTTCGTGGGCGACTATTTCCGCGACTCCTATAAGGAGCTGGTTTCCTTCTTTGCCAAGGAGCAGAAAATCAGTGCCGAGGAGCTGAAGGAAATAGTGCGCATGATTGAAAACGGCCCACCGAAATGAGTGCGCCTGAGCTGTTGCCCTACCTGCTGAAGGTAAATGGGGCGCTGGTGCTATTCTGCGCCGTGTATTATCTGGGGCTGCGGCGGCTTACGTTTTTCGGGCTGAACCGGGCCTTCCTGCTCTTTGCCCTGCTGTTCGCGCCCACCTACCCGCTCCTGGATTTCAGCGGCTGGCTGGCCCGTACCGCGCCGCGGCCGGCAGAACTGCTGCGCCTGCCGGCCGAGTGGTCGGGGCTGGCGCTGCCCTCCCCAACGGCCGCGCCGGCCGCTACCAACTGGCTGCTGGTGGCCTACTGGGCCGGCGTGGTATTGTTTGGGCTACGGCTGCTGATACAGTTGCTGGCCGTGTACCGTTTACACCGCCAGGCCCGGCCGCAGGCGCTGCACGGCTGGTCCTTTCGCCGCCTGAGCGGGTCGGTAATGCCTTTCGCATTCTGGCAAACCGTGTATCTGAATCCAGACCGGCACCCGGCCGCCGAGTTGCCCGCCATTCTGGCCCACGAGCATGAGCATGTGCGCCTCTGGCATACGATGGATATCCTGCTGGCCCAGCTGAGCCTCGTGTTTTACTGGTTCAACCCGGGTGGGTGGCTGCTGCGTCGGGCTCTGCACGAAAACCTCGAGTTCCAGGCCGATTACCGGGTGCTGCAAACCCAGGCCCACGATGCCAAAGCCTACCAGTATGCGCTGCTGCATCAGAGCATAGTACGCGGCCCGGCCAACGAAATAGTCTGTCACTTCAACTTCCACCTTCTTAAAACCCGCATTGCCATGATGAATACGAAACCATCTGCATCCCGCCATCTGCTGCGCTATGTAGCTGTAGTGCCACTTGCCGCCGGCCTGCTGTTTGCCACCGCCGCCTCGACTGCGGCGCCCACGGTGGTACCGGTTGCTGGTTTGGAAGCTGTAGTAATTGATATAGAAAAGCAAGCTCCTATAAGCGCCTTGCCACCGGCTGCGCTGGCCTACATCGTTCAGCAGTACCCCGGCTACCGGCTTATCGGCCTGACGGAGGTGCGGGCCAATGATGGCAGCAACCTGCGCTACAAAGCCCAGATTGCCGTCGGCCGCCGCCCGACCGAGGTGCTATTCGACGAAAAGGGGCAGCCACTCCAAACCGGTGATCCGCTGATTTTCCTCGATGGGAAGCGCATCAGCCAGGCAGAGCTGAATAAGCTGGACCCCAAGCTGATTGAAAGCATGAACGTGCTTAAGCGTGATGCGGCCCTGAAGGCCTTTGGCCAAGAAGCTGTCAACGGGACCATTCTGATAATCACAAAGCAAAACAAGAACTCCCCCGAAGTGCAGGCTTTCATGCGCAAGCATGCCATTGTGAATACCCCAGCTAGCCCGGAAACCCAGCGCCTTATACAACTAGCTACTTCTGGCCAGCGCCTCACGACAGACGACCTGCAGGGCCGGCTGCTGATTGTGAACGGCGAAGAAACGGTGGCTGAACGCCTCAAGATACCTGCAGAGCAGATTAAGGCAGTGTATGTGCTTGACGCCGAACAGGCCACCAAGAAGTATGGGGAGAAAGGAGCCAAGGGAGCCATACTTATCAGTACCAAGTAGCATATTTCGCTTGCGCAGACTTTGACCCCAAGCCGCCCAAGACACAACGCCTTCGTGGTTCAGGCGCGGCTGCCGCCACACCATCGGCGCCATTGGTTTCATATCAGACAGCACTAAAAATAACGGGGGCGTCCAATTGGGCCTGATTTTCGTAGGGACTAAATACTCCACAAAATAAACGACTGCTTCAGGAGTTTATACCAGCGTTGCGGGGCTTTGTGCAACCGCGACGCTGGCGTTGGTATCCATCGGGTATAGTCCTCATTCTTAGCGCTTATATATGTCGTTTTCCCTATTAGTCGGCGCGGTGCTTGTCACGGCCGCTCTCAGTGTAGCCGGTGTTGCACGGGCCCAGAGCCAGCCGGCAGGTGCGGCCGAAACGCGCGTAGCAGCCGCGCCCAGCCTGTATTTTCTGGATGGGCAGCTCACCGATAAAAAAACTATTGATGAGCTCAACCGCCGCACTATTGCCTCGGTGAACGTGGTAAAGGGGGCGGAAGCAGTCCGGATTTTCGGCGACACGGCCACCGAAGGCGTGATGATTGTGGTTACCAAGCGCAACGTGGCTTCGGCGGGCGTAGCCGAGTTCAACCGCCGCTACGACATTCGGCCGGTAGAGGTGCCGGTAACTCCTATGCCGCCGGCCCCGCACGTACAGCACTAACCGGCTGCTACAATAGCGCTATTTAGGGCTTGGGCAATGCTTGCCGGGCCCGCAGCTACTGCCGAAACTGCCGGGTGCATACGGCAGTAGGCCGGGTTCACTTGATTTTCTCAGCATGTCCATTGCCACCGCTTCGCTTGCCGATTTCCTGGAACTCACTCATCGGCCCGACCTGGGTATTATTGCGGCCCGCTGGCTCCGGCCTACAACTTCGGGCGAGCTGCGGGCAGGCTACCAGCTGCTGTTGCGCCATGCCAACTCCTGCAGCGCCTGCCATTGCTGGCTGATTGACTCCCGCCGCCGCATACGTGTAGATTTAGGCGACGTGCATTGGCTGACGGACCATTTCTACCCTACGCTGCGGCAGCATATGGGCCGCCATGTGTTTCTGGCTTTCCTGGTAGCCCCCTACCAACTCGAAGACGCCCAAGATGATACGTTGCCTGCTATGCCCCACACCCATGGCAACGACTGCTCGGTGCATCAATTCACCGACGAAGGTGAAGCCGTACGCTGGCTTCGCTCGCGCCGATAAGCAGCCGGACACTTTTTTTGCACTATCCTAATCACTTCTATTCAGATTACTTATAAAAAATACAATTATTTGCCATTCATATAGACTGTGCAAAATATTCGTGGAAAGATGAATTTTTATAGTGCCTGATTTTCGTTTACCTTCATTGTGAGTTAAATACTTCGCCTTCGAAGCGACGAAAACAACTTTAACAGGCCCTTCCATTCACCCTTTCCTTCTTCTATATGTTCAAAACATTACTTTTCCTGTTGCTGGCTTTTGCCATGATGCTGGATCCGGCACCAGCCCGCGCTACTACCAAGATGTACGCTGCTACAAGCGGTACTGTGCTACTGGCTCCGGCCGCGGCCGAGGGCGGCTTTTTCCGGCGTGCCCCGCGCAAGGGCCGTCCCAACTACATGAGTTACAAGGGAGGTGCCCGCAAAAAAATGAAGAAGCTGGGGCCTGTGCGTCGTTGGAAACTGCGGCGCAAGGCCCAAGCCAAGCGCCGCACCCAGGGGCCCAGCATAAAAGCCGGTGCTCCTACCCGGGTTATGAAAAAATAACCTACTTTCCAGCTGATTGATCAAAGCCGCTTCCTTTTCAGGAAGCGGCTTTTTTGCGGCAGGCGTCTACCAACGTCGGCCAACCAAACGCTACAATGCGCGTTTATCCTGCAGGGGCAATGCCACGGCTCAACCGGTTCGGCCTATCTGCGCGGCCCGCCAGCGGCCCCGGCCCGTGGGGTGCTGGTGCGGCCGGCAGTGGCTGCACAGAATCCCCTTTCAACCCTTATTTGCATGAACGAAGTAATTGAAATCCGCCATCTGCAGGCCAACGACTACCAATCATTTGATGCGGCTATGCGGCGGGCCTACCCCGAAATGGGTAGCTACTGGCCGGCCAAGTCGTTGGACAAGCTCCGCGAATTATTTCCGATGGGGCAGCTGGTGGTAACGATAAACGGGGCGGTGGTAGCAGCCGCTTTGGCCATTATTGTGGAGCGTGCCAAGTACCCCGATGAGCACACTTACCGCCAGATTACCGGCGAATACACTTTCAGCACCCACGATCCGGCCGGCGACACGCTATATGGCATCGAGGTATTCGTGGACCCCGATTACCGTGGGCGGCGGCTGGCGCGGCGGCTGTATGAGGCACGCAAAGAGCTGTGCGAGCGGCTTAACCTGCGGGCCATTACGTTTGGGGCCCGCATTGCCGGCTACCGCGAATACCAGGACGCCATGACGCCCAAGGACTACGTGCAGCGGGTAAAAAACCGCGAAATCGTGGACCCGGCCCTGAACTTCCAGCTCTCCAACGACTTTCATCCGGTGCGCGTGATTCGGGGCTACCTGCCCGGCGACGAGGCCTCGGGCAACTATGCCCTGCTGATGGAGTGGGATAACATGCTCTATAGCCAGCGCCCCGCCACGGCCGTAGCTCCCAAAACCCAGGTTCGCCTGGGCCTGGTGCAGTGGCAGATGCGCCTCTACGACAGCTTCGACGACCTGTTTCAGCAGGTGGAGTACTTTGTGGATGCGCTGTCGGCGTACCGGGCCGACTTTGCTTTGTTTCCGGAGCTGTTTCATGGGCCCCTGATGGCCGAAACCAACGAGCTGGCCGAAATTGATGCCATCCGCAAGCTCAGCCAGTTTTCGCCCGAAATCCTGCACCGCTTCACGCAGCTGGCCGTTAAGTACCACATCAACATCATTACCGGCTCGATGCCCGAATTGGCTGCTGATGGGCAGCTGATGAACGTGGGCTACCTGTGCCGCCGCAATGGCACGACCGAGCGCTACGAGAAAATCCATGTAACGCCCAACGAAGCCAAGTACTGGGCTCTGAAAGGCGGCACTCACCTCCAGACGTTTGATACTGATAGCGGCCGGATAGGAGTGCTGATCTGCTACGACTCGGAGTTTCCGGAGCTGGCCCGCCTGCTGGCTGACCAGGGCATGGATATCCTGTTCGTGCCCTTCCTAACCGACACCCAGACGGCCTACTCGCGGGTGCGGCACTGCGCCCAGGCCCGGGCCATCGAGAATGAGTGCTACGTGGCCATTGCCGGTTCGGTGGGCAATCTGCCCCGCGTAAAGAACATGGATATTCAGTACGCCCAGTCGGCGGTGCTCACGCCCTGCGACTTCTCGTTTCCGACGACCGGCGTGAAAAGTGAGGCCACGCCCAACACCGAGATGATACTGGTGACCGACGTAGACCTTTCGATTCTTGACAAGCTGCGCCAGCAGGGCAGCGTGCAGAACCTGCGCAGCCGCCGCCACGATGTGTACTCGCTCAGCTCGGCCCAACTAATGCCCAAGCACTAGCTACGCCGGCCAGCCAACTGGCCAACGCTGGCCGCCGGGTCGCCGTAACAGGTAGCAAAGGGCTGGTGCCCTATTCTTCACTTAGCCTTCTCCTACATGTTTCGTTTCCTGACCATTGCCCTGCTGCTGGGCGGCCTGGGTGCCCCGCTCGGGGCCCGCGCCCAGAACCGCGCGCCCGTTACGCCCACCCGTCATCAGCCCACCGAGCGCATCAGCCCGGTGCCGGGCGTGGTGCTACCCACCGGGGCCGGGCAGGGTAGCGCCACTCCGCTGCCTGTGCCAGCCGTCGAGCCCAATGCCCAGCTGCCCATGCCCAAGGTGCAGTTCGGGCAGGTAAGCGCCGACTCGGTGCAGATGCAAACAGCCCCACCGGCCCCCGAACCGCCCGTGCGCAAGCGCCGGCGCAACACCCGCCCATAGCCTAACGGCTGATTGGATATAGCACGAAGCTCCCGCTTCGCGTATCGTTGAACGGCGCTGTGTAGTACAGCCGTCGGCAACGATACGTGAGGCGGGAGCTTCGTGCTACAGCGGGGTATCGGGGCGGGTTTTACTTCACCTTCACGGTGCCGTCGTCGGCGTCGCGCTTCACCTTGTTGCCGTTGGCGTCTTTTATCTTGATGTCGCCATCTTCCTGCTTCTTGATTTTGCTGCCATCGTCGGCTTTGATAGTGGTACCGGCCGGCAGGTCGGCGGCGCGCTCCACGGGGGTTTCGGTAGTTTCGGCAGTATTGATGTCGGTGGCAGGCTGCTGGTCGGTTTGGGAGCAGGCGCCGAGCAGCGTGAGGGCAGTGGCAGTGCTCAAAATCAGGGAGGTGCGTTGCATGGCAGGGGAAGTGGAGGAGGGATGAAAGCCAGCGGCCCCGCCCGGAGCCACTGTGCCCCTCCTACGCACGGTGGGGCCGTTGCGTTGATCAGGCCTGGTGTAGCGGCCGCAGCCGCAGCCGCAGTGCATTCCGTAGCTTTGCTTCCTACTTCTCCGCCATGGCCTCCGATATTCCTGCCGAGCTGCTTCAACTCACCTACCGCGCCGACCTCGACCTGCTGGTGGGCCGCTGGACCCATGAGCCGGATACGTCGCTGCTGCCCGGCGCCTACCAGCACTTGGCCCGCGAGGCCCTGGCCAGCAACTGCCGCTACTGGCTGCAGGACATCCGCCGCCGCGTGGTGAACGACCCACCCACCACCCGCTGGCTACTGGCCGACTATTTCCCCGACATGGCCCGCCGCCTCGGCGGCCTGCGCGTAGCCTACCTCACCAGCCCCGCCCTGCTCGCCCACGTCATGGCCGACCCCGGCTTCAAGCCCCTGAAATACTATGCCGACAAGCCTTATCAAGTGCATTTCTTCGGCGACGAGGGCGCGGCCGTAGCGTGGCTCTTTGGATTATGAATTTTAGATTTTGAATTTTGGATTGGGGGTTCTGTATATTCATTCTGTTCTCTTAGCAGCAGGATGATATGAAAGACAACCTGGTTCGGGATAAGTCGTATGTCTTTGCCTCGCGGATTGTGAAGGCGTATAAGTACCTGACGATAGAGAGGCGAGAGTTCATCCTATCGAAGCAGCTGTTGCGCTGCGGCACCTCCATTGGGGCCAACGTGGAGGAGGCCATTGCCGGGGTGTCGCGCCCCGACTTTGTGCACAAGCTCACCATCTCAGCCAAGGAGTGCCGCGAAACCAGCTACTGGCTCCGCCTGCTCCACGACAACGAATACCTGCCCACTCCCCTTTTCGACTCCCTCCACGACCAGAACGCTGAACTCCTGCGCATTCTCACGAGTATCATCCTTACCGCTCAGAAAAAGAGCGGTAAGGATGAATAATTATGAATTTTGGATTTTGGATTTTGAATTATGAATGGAGGACGGCTTTAGCAGGAGCCCTTTTAAGACCGGAAGGGCGGAAGACCGGAAGGGCGGTAGGGCCGTAGGCCATATTTGATGGTCAGATGTTCTACCAGGCAACGCCGCGCCCCCGCCTCCCCGCCGCCAGCACCTACCCACCCCAGCCAAAGCCCTAATTCATAATTCAAAATCCATAATTCATAATTTATAATTCCCCCCCTCTCGTGCCTGCCCCAATTCATAATTCAAAATTCCTAATTCCTAATTCCCGCTTCTCCTCCGAAGTGCTAACGGAGGAGGAGAAGCGGAGATACCGCCGCCATCTGCAGCTACCCGAAATCGGCGAGGTGGGCCAGCTGAAGCTGAAAGCAGCCCGGGTGCTGGTGGTGGGCGCGGGCGGATTGGGCTGCCCGGTGCTGCAATACCTGGCCGCGGCCGGCGTGGGCACGCTGGGCATCGTGGATGCCGATGTGGTGGACGAGAGCAACCTGCACCGCCAGATTCTGTTCGGGCCGGCCGATGTGGGGCGTAGCAAGGCCGCGGTGGCCGCCGAGGTGCTGGCGCGGCTGAATCCGCTGGTGGCTACCGAGGTGCACGCCACGCGGCTCGATATGGGCAACGTGCGGGCGCTGGTAGCCGCCTACGACGTGGTAGTGGATGGCACCGACAACTTCGCCACCCGCTACCTGCTGAACGATGCCTGCGTGCTGCTGGGTCGGCCGCTGGTGTCGGGGGCCATTTACAAGTTCGAGGGGCAGGTGAGCGTGTTCAACTACCGGGGCGGCCCCACCTACCGCTGCCTGTTTCCGGTGCCGCCGGGCGCCGAGGAGGCCCCCAACTGCTCGGCCACCGGCGTGCTGGGCGTGCTGCCCGGCGTGGTGGGCACGGCCCAGGCCACCGAAACGCTCAAGGTGCTGCTGGGCCTGGGCGAAGTGCTGAGCGGCCGGCTCTGGCTGTTCGATGCCCTCACGTTTGCCACCCGCACCCTGCGCTTCGCCCGCCGCCCCGAGCAGGCCGCCCTGCACCTGGGCACCGCCGACCCCACCGCCTACGCCGAGCTGTGCCAGCCGGCTCTGCCCACCATTGCGGCCGCCGAGCTGCGCCACGAGCTGGCCGGCCCCACTGCTCCGCTGCTGCTCGATGTACGCGAGGCTCACGAATACGCCGCCGGCCACCTGCCCAATGCCGTGTCGCTGCCCCTGAGCCAGCTGGAGGCCCGCGCCGCCGAAGTACCCGCCACCGGCCCCGTGGTAGTGTACTGCCAGGCCGGCACCCGCAGCGCCCGCGCCGTGGCGCAACTGCAAGCCGGGTTGGGGTTAACGAACCTGCGTAGCCTGGAAGGCGGGGTGGAGGGGTTGGGTTTTGAATTATGAATTTTGGATTTTGAATTATGAATTGGGGGGCGCGTGGCGAATAACGATGGACAAGCCCCAGCGGGGCGGCATATTGGTAGCAACCAACCGCCTAAACGCACCAAAGCCCCAGCGGGGCGGCATATTGGTAGCAACCAACCGCCTAAACGCACCAAAGCCCCAGCGGGGCGGCATGTCGGTAGCAACCAACCGCCTAAACGCACCAAAGCCCCAGCGGGGCGGCATATCGGTAGCAACCAACCGCATAAACGTGTTGAAGCCCCAGCGGGGCGACATCCCCAATGCAACGATGGGTGTCGCCCCGCTGGGGCTTTACTACTTTTCTTCCCGGGTTTTTCTACCGATATGTCGCCCCGCTGGGGCTTGGGCCCGCTCCTTCCTGCGGTTTACTACCAATATGTTGCCCCGCACGCCCTATCTTCCCCCGCCGCCCCCAATTCAAAATTCAACATCCATAATTCATAATTCCCAAAGGAAATGCCCTTCTCCCTTGCCGAGCTGCGCCACCGGGCGGCCGACTTCGCCCGCCTGCACGCCGACGACCACGACGAGAAATCCCAGGCGCAGGACTTTTTGCGCGACCTGTTCGACGTGTTTACGCCCCAGGGACGGCGGCGGGCCCGCTTCGAGCAGCGCGTGAAAAAGGCCGACGGCTCGCAGGGCTACATCGATGCGCTCTGGCCCGGCACGCTGCTCGTGGAGATGAAAAGCCGCGGGCGCGACCTCGACGCGGCCTACCAGCAGGCCCTGGATTACCTGCCCAACCTGCCCCAGGCGGCCCTGCCCGGCTACGTGCTGGTGTCCGACTTCGAGCGCCTGCGCCTCTACGACCTCGACGCCGGCACCCGCCACGATTTTGCGCTGCCCGAGCTGGCCGAGCACCTGCCGCTGTTCGGGTTTCTGACGGGCTACCGGCCCGCCGGCCAGCAGCGCCCCGAAGACCCCGCCAACGCCCAGGCCGCCGAGCTGATGGCCCAGCTGCACGACGCGCTGCTGGCCGACGGCTACGCCGGCCACCCGCTGGAGGTGCTGCTCGTGCGCCTGCTCTTCTGCCTGTTTGCCGAGGATACGGCCATCTTCGACAAGGACGAGTTTCGGGCGCTGCTGGAGGAGCACACCGCCCCCGACGGCCACGACCTGGGCGGGCGGCTGCTGGAGCTGTTCGCGGTGCTCGATACGCCGGCCGGGCAGCGCAGCGCCGCGCTGGCGCCGTTTCTGGCCAGCTTCCCCTACGTGAACGGGGCCCTGTTCCGCGAAAACTTCCGGCCCCCGGCCTTTACCGCCGCCACCCGCCAGCGCCTGATTGACTGCACCTACTTCGACTGGAGCCGCATTTCGCCGGCCGTGTTCGGCTCGCTGTTCCAGAGCATTGCCGACCCCCGGCAGCGCCGCACGCTGGGGGCCCACTACACCTCCGAGCCCAACATCCTAAAGGTGCTCGGGCCGCTGCTGCTCGACGGGTTGCGCCACGAGCTGCACCAGGCCGGGCAGGGCCGCCCCGCCCTCACGCGCCTGCAAAACCGACTGGCGGGCCTGCGCCTGCTCGACCCGGCCTGCGGCTGCGGCAACTTTCTGGTAGTCGCCTACCGCGAGCTGCGCCTGCTGGAACACGAGATTCTGGAGCGCCTGTACGCCGGCGAGGTGGCCCGGGGGCGTAACGTGAACCTGGCCCTCTACCAGCAGGTGGCCGTGGGGCAGGTGGCGGGCATCGAAATTGAGGAGTTTGCCGCCCGCATTGCCGAGGTGGCCCTCTGGCTGATGGACCACCAGCTCAACCTGGCCCTGTCGGCCCGCTTCGACCAGCGCTACGTACGCCTGCCGCTCACGGGCGGCGCCCGCATCGTCAACGACAACGCCCTGACCCTGGACTGGCACGCCGAATTCCCCGCCCTCGACTACATCGTGGGCAACCCGCCGTTCGTGGGCTCCAAGCTGATGACGGCCGCCCAGCGCGACAACCTGCTGGCTGTGGCCGGCCCGAAGCTAAAGGGGGCCGGCGTACTCGACTTCGTGAGTGCCTGGTACCTGAAGGGGGCGCAGTACGCGCAGCAAAACCCCGCTACCCGCGTGGCGTTTGTGAGCACCAACTCGGTAACGCAGGGCGAACAGGTGGGCCTGCTGTGGGGCGACATCCTCAACCGCTACGGCTGCCACATCCAGTTCGCGCACCGCACCTTCCGGTGGAGCAACGAGGCCCGCGGCAACGCGGCGGTGTACTGCATCATCGTGGGCTACGGCATCGACAAGCTCCCCAACCCCCGCCTGTTCGACTACGCCACGCCCAACAGCGCCCCCCAGGAAATCCCGGCCCGCAGCATCAACCCGTATTTAGTTGATGGGCCGGAGGTGCTGGTTGTCAAGCGGAGCAAGCCGCTTAGCATGGTGCCCGTTATGCGCTTTGGTTCTATGCCTATTGATGGTGGAAATCTCCTTATGCTAGAAGATGAGAAGGATGCTCTTATTGATGCTGAACCAGAAGCGGCGCGGTTCATCCGGCGCTTTGTAGGAGCGGAAGAATTTATCAATCAGAAAAGCCGATACTGTTTGTGGATGCTGGGAATAACTCCTAGCGAGTTGAAGTCTTTGCCAAGAATTATGGAGCGGATTGAGGGAGTTAGGAAGGCGCGTCTTGAAAGCGTGCGGCCTGCTACTCAACAATTGGCGGTAACCCCAACACTATTCGGATTCATTTCTCAGCCGGATACAGACTACCTTTTGGTTCCGGGGGTTTCGTCTGAAAACAGGCGGTACATTCCGATTGGCTTTATGTCGAAAGAAGTTGTTGCATCCAATCTTGTAAACACGATTCCCAATGCTACACCTTACTTGTTTGGCATCCTGACTTCGGAAATGCACATGGCCTGGATGCGGCAGGTGTGCGGCCGGTTGAAGTCGGACTTTCGCTACTCCGGCACCCTCGTCTACAACAACTACCCCTTCCCCCCGAACCCGACCGAGGGGCAGCGGGCGGCCGTGGCGGCGGCGGCCGAGGCCGTGCTGGCCGCCCGCGCCCTGTTCCCCACCGAGAGCCTGGCCGCCCTCTACGACCCCAGCACCATGCCCCCCGCCCTGGCCCGCGCCCACGCCACCCTCGATAGGGCCGTGGACCGCTGCTACCGCCCGGCGGCCTTTGCCACCGAGCTGGCGCGGCTGGAGTTTCTCTTCGGCCTCTACCAGCAGCTCAGCGCCCCGGTGCTGGGGGCCGCAAAGAAGGGGCGGCAGGCTAAAGGCTAGTTGCGCCTCACGGGTGCCTCCCCCCCTAGCCCCCTCTCCGGGGGGAGAGGGGGGGACTAGTTCTTCGTTTCTAAAGCTAAAGCAACCGTCACTAGACTAGAGATTAAAGACTAGTCCCCCCTCTCCCCCCGGAGAGGGGGCTAGGGGGGGAGGCGCACGCGCAGAGCGGCTACGCGAGGTGCTAGCTGCCGGCGGCTACCACGCGGCGCTGCTGCTCGTACTGGGCCACCAGCTCGGGCAGGGTGGGGCGCAGGTTGGGCAGGCGCACATCGAGCCGCTCGATGGCGGCGCGGGCATTGGCCAGATGGTCGAGGGCCTGGCGGCGGGCCGAGGCGCCCTCCACCGTCTGGGTGCGGGCCACGCCCACCAGCGCGGCGAAGGCGGCAGCCGTGTCGCGCTGCGTTGTTAGCTGGGCGGCTGTTACCAGCTCGGCGGCCAGCTCGGTGGCGAGGGGGGCGGCCAGGGTGCCAATTTCGGTGAGGGCATCGGCCTGGGCCTGGTCGCGCAGCTTGCTCAGGGCCGAGGGCGAGTAGGCGGCTACTTTGGCCAGGGCGGGCCGGGGGGCATCGAGCTGGAGCGCGCGCAGGCCGTTGAGCACCACCACGGCGGCATTGAGGGCGGCAGTTTCGGCGGCGTCTTTGGCGTTGGTGTAGCCCGCGGTGTCGGTACTGCTGCGGGCCTGGGCATACACATCAACTTCGGCGAGGGCCTGGCCCAGGGCCTCGTAGTCGGGCAGCAGCTTGGCGTAGCGGGCCTCCCACTCGGAGCGGGTACGCGTGAGCAGGGCCAGCACGCCCTGGGCCATGATGCGGTAATTCTGACTTTTGTCGTCCATGAAGAGGTAACCAGATGAGGGGAGGGAGGATAGCCGCCGGTTTCGGGCCGGTAACTACCTGGTAAGCTAGCCAATAACCGGCCCACCTGCAAGCCCAACCCGTTCGCGCCCCCGCCCAACCCGTCCGCGCCCCCGCCGAAGGCCGCCGCGCCCCCGCCTAACCCGTTCGCGCCCCCGCTAATAGGATTCGCGCCGCAGAAAGTAGGATTCGCACGGCTACCCTAACCGTTCGCGCCACTGTCAGTAGGATTGGCACGGGTAGAAGTAGGATTCGCCCGGGTCACGTATTGGTTCGCGCCGCTGTCAGTAAGATTGGCACGGGTAGAAGTAGGATTCGCCCGGGCCACGTATTGGTTCGCGCCCAATACCCCTGCGCCCAACCGGCCCCGGCACACAGTAGCCCCAGCGGGGCGGCATATCGGTAGAAAAACCCGCGTAAAAAGGCCAAGCCCCAGCGGGGCGACACCCTCGTTGCCACAGTTGGTGTCGCCCCGCTGGGGCTTGAACAGCTAGTTGGCTTCTTTCTACCGATATGTCGCCCCGCTGGGGCTTGAACAGCTAGTTGGCTTCTTTCTACCGATATGTCGCCCCGCTGGGGCTTGAACAGCTAGTTGGCTTCTTTCTACCGATATATCGCCCCGCTGGGGCTGATGTCTGGCCCCTCCCCATCTCCCGGAGGATGTCGCGCATCGAGCAAACCGGGGGCCGGGGGGGTGGGGTGGGTGCCGCCGCCGTATCTTGCGCGCCCATGCCAACCACTGCCCCCCCCGCCGCCGCCACCCGCCCCCGCATCCGCTTCGACCGCAACGAGCTGGCGGGGGCCTTCGGCGACCTGGGTACCGACCTGCCGCTGCTTATCGGCGTCATTGCCGCCTCGGGGCTGGATAGTGCCGGGGTGCTCATCATGTTCGGGCTGATGCAGCTGTTTTCGGGCCTGTGGTACGGGATGCCGATGCCAGTGCAGCCCCTCAAGGCCTTCGCGGCGCTGGTTATTGCCCAGAAAATCCCCGGCCGCATCATCTTCGGGGGCGGGCTGGCGGTGGGCGTGGGGATGCTGCTGCTCTCGGTTACGGGCCTCATTGATGGGCTGGCCCGCCTCGTGCCCAAGCCCGTTATCCGGGGCATTCAGTTCGGGCTGGCCCTGCAGCTTTCCACCCTCGCCCTCAAGCAGTACGTGCCCGCCGACGGCCTAAGCGGCTACGCGCTGGCCGCGGCCGCCTTCCTGATAACGGTGGTACTGCTGGGCAACCGCCGCTGGCCCGCCGCGCTGGTCGTCGTGAGCCTGGGCGTACTTTACGGGCTGGTTTTCCAGCTCGATTTCAGCTCGGCCCAGCAGGCGCTGGGCCTGCGCCTACCCGGCTGGCACGTCCCCCAGATGGCCGACATCCTCACCGGAGCCGTGCTGCTGGCCCTGCCCCAGATTCCGCTGTCGTTGGGTAACTCGGTGCTGGCCACCCGCCAGGTGGTGCGCGACTACTTCCCCGAACGGCCGATTACGGTGCGCAAAATCAGCTTCACCTACGCCCTGATGAACTTAGTGAACCCGTTTCTGGGAGGCTTTCCGGTCTGCCACGGCTCGGGCGGCATGGTGGGCCACTACACCTTCGGGGGCCGCACCGGCGGCTCGGTGGTCATCTACGGCGGGCTGTTTCTGGTGCTGGGTTTGTTTTTCAGCCAGGGTTTCCAGCAGCTGGTGCAGGTGTTCCCGCTGCCCATTCTGGGGGTGCTGCTGTTCTTCGAGGCCCTCAGCCTGGCCGCCCTGCTCCGCGACATCAGCACCGAGCGGGCCCACCTGCTGCTGGCCCTGCTCACCGGCATCCTGTGCGCCGGCCTGCCCTACGGCTACCTGGTGGGCCTCACGGTGGGCACGGGGCTGTACTACGCCATGCAGCGCGGCTGGGTGGGCCTGGGGAAATAGGGGTTAGGGCTTAGGGGAGAACGTCATTCTGAGCGAAGGCGCAGCCGGAGTCGAAGAATCTCTACCGCAATAGTAATCCTGTTGATTGCAACGAAGCGGTAGAGATTCTTCGACTCCGGCTGCGCCTTCGCTCAGAATGACGTTTCCTACACCGTTCAGTCCGGCTGGAAGGGCGTGGGGTCGGGGGTTTTGTCTTCGGCTTTGGCGCGGGCAATGCGGTAGACCACCGACAGCACCAGGTTGTTCTTGAACTGGCGGCTGCGGGCGATGAATAGTCCGGTACCGGGCTGAGCACGGGCGGGCTGCCAGTCTACTTGGTTGAGCCAGGCAGCCTGCACCGTTACGCCCCGGCTGAGCTGCACCCCGGCGCCCGCGTAGGCCCGGTTGCGCTCAAAGTACGGTCCGCGCGGGTCAAAAAACACCTCGTTGTACACCGACAGGAACGCCGTGCCGGGCTGCATAGTGGGTTTGTTCAGGGGCAGCACCGCACTGAGGCGGTAGCGTTGCCGCCCCCGGTAGCGGGCCTGGTTGGTGGGCACTATATCGTTGCGGAAGCGCGTCCAGCGCTGCTCCACCCGAAACCGGTGCTCCAGCTTGATGCGGCTGATGGGCTGCGTAAAGGTGAACTGCTGCCAGACCCGCGCCTCCAGCGCCTTATAGCCCTGGCTCAGGTCGCGGTAGTCGGCCGTGGAGTAGCGGCCGGTGCCCAGCAGCACCGTAAAATTGTCGGTTACATCGTAGCTGATGCCGCCCTTGATTTCGTTGTAGAAAAACTCGCGGGCTACGCTGTTGGAGCGACCCTGAAGCTCGAAATACCCACCCCAGCCCTTAGGTCCGCCGGGCAGCACCACGGTGCCTATCGTCCAGGAGCCCCACTTTCGGGTGGGCGAGGCAGTGCCGGTTTGGGCAAGGGCAGCGGGGCTGGCCAGCAGCAAAAAACCACCCAGCAGGGCGTAGGTGGTGCGGGCAGCTGCCAAAGCGAAAAATAGCTGGTTCATCCGGCAAAGGTAAGAGGCCAGCACCAGGGGCGCGGGGCACTTACCAAACGCCCGGTCCGCCACTACCCCCCAATCGTGCTCATCGACTCGAAGCTGAGCTGGTGCAAGGGCCGCTGGCTCTCGGCCTCGAAGCCGTTGGCAGCGCGGTTGCGGAAGGCGTGGCTGAGGGCGGCCACCAGCTCGTCGTCCGAAGCGCCGGTGCGCAGCATGGCCCGCAGGTCGAGCACGCCCTGGTCGTAGAGGCAGGTTTTGAGGCCGCCCTCGGCCGTGAGGCGCAGGCGGTTGCAGGTGCCACAGAACGTGCGCGAGTAGGCCGCGATGATGCCCAGCCGGCCCTGGTGGCCGGCCACGGTGTAGTGGCTGGCCGTGTCGCCGGGGCGGGTAGGCACAGGCAGCAGCTCGCCCAGGTTCAGGGCCAGGTGCTGCCGGATGCGGTGGTGGTTCCAGGGCAGCGTGGCAGGCGTGGCCTCGTGGCTGCCCCCATTAAAGGGCATCTCCTCGATAAAGCGCACCTCCACGGGCAGCTCCCGGGTGAGTTCGGCCAGCGGCAGCAGGTCCTCGATATTCTGCCCGTCCATCACCACCGCGTTTATTTTGACGCGGATGCCCGCCTCCAGCAGCGCATACAGCGTGTCGAGCACCCGCGGCAGCTCGTCGCGGCGGGTGATGCTGGCAAAGCGCGCCCGGTCGAGCGTATCGAGGCTGAGGTTGACGGTGCGCACGCCCAGACGGGCCAACTCGGGCACGTGGGGGGCAGTAAGCACGCCGTTGGTGGTGAGGCTGATTTCTTCGATGCCAGGCAGCTCGCTCAGGCGGGCCATAAACGGCACCAGGTCGCGCCGCACAAATGGCTCACCGCCGGTCAGGCGCACCTTACGCACGCCCAGGCCGGCCAGCAGACCCGTCAGGCGCAGCATCTCCTCATAGCTCAGCAGCTCCTGTTTGGGCAAGTACTTAATGCCTTCCTCGGGCATGCAATAAAAGCAGCGCAGGTTGCAACGGTCGGTAACGGCCAGGCGCAGGTACTCCAGCGGCCGGCCGTGGTTGTCGAACAGCACCGGCCGCGGGGCCGCGGGCAGCGGCACGGGTGGGTTATGGAGAGCAGACACGGGCGAAACGGCGGGGAAGGCCATGAAGAAGCAAAAAAATACGCGGCACCCGGGCCACAATGGCGGGCGCTTGCAGAACAAACGTAACACCGGCACGGTGGTTTGGGTTTGCTCTACGTACTATTACGCCATCAGTCCAAAAACCAATGCGCCTCAATATAGCTTTGTTCGGCGTGGCCCGCGAAATCGTGGGCCAGCCCAGCCTCGAAATAGAAACTACTGCCGGTCAGTCGGCCCGCGGCCTGCTCGCCGAGCTACACACCCGCTACCCCGCGCTGGCCGCCCTCAGTAGCCTGGCCGTGGCCGTCAACAACGAGTACGCCGCCGACGATACGCCCCTGCACGAGCGCGACGAAATAGCCCTGATTCCACCGGTTAGCGGCGGGTAAGCCTTCAGCTGTGAGTTTTCAGTGCCCAGTTGTCAGTAAGCAGAACGTCATGCTGAGCGAAGCCGGAGGCGTAGTCGAAGCATCTCTACCGCTTCGTTGCAGTAGCAATCAGCCGGCAAGGATAGCATTGCGGTAGAGATGCTTCGACTACGCCTCCGGCTGCGCTCAGCATGACAGTCTTTTTTCCAGTTGCCCCAACCACATGATTCACATCGACCTGACCGACCAGCCCATAGCCGTAGCCGACGCCCTGCGCAGCGTGGAAGCCGACGGCGCCGGCGCCATTAACACGTTTATCGGCACGGTGCGCAACCGCAGCACCGGCCGGGCCGTGGTGCGCCTGGAGTACGAGGCCTACGACAGTATGGCCCTGCACCAGCTGCGCAAAGTAGCCGAACAGGCCGTGGCGCAGTGGCCCATGCTGCAAAAGGTAACCGTTATTCACCGCAAAGGCACCCTGCACATCGGCGACGTGGCCGTGGTGGTGGCCGTTTCCACGCCCCACCGCGCCGAAAGCTTCGCCGCCTGCCAGTACATCATCGACACGCTTAAACAGGTGGTCACCATCTGGAAAAAGGAGTTTTATGAAGACGGCGACGTATGGGTAGCCGCGCACCCGTAGGACTCTTTGAGTCGATTATGAATTTTGAATTATGGATTTTGAATTGGCCGTTGAATGTCCGATTCGGGCACCGTTCAACGGCCAATTCCTAATTCCTAATTCCTAATTCTTAATCATTTCCCTCACCTCTTCTGCCTGCTCCGGGGTGTTCACGTTGCGTAGCTCGCCGGGGGCCGGCGGGGTCAGCAATTCAATGTCGGAATTGATGAGCGTTTTACGAGGGCAGCTGTAGCCCAGGCTCAGAAAGCGCAGCAGCTGGCCGTAGCTGGCCGGTTCCCAAATGGTAATGAGCGGCTCGGGCCACTCGTTCTCGGGGCTCTGGAAGGTGGTGGCGAGGCGGCCGGGCTGGCGGCTTGCTACCAGGTAACCCAGGGTGGCTTCCGTCAGCAGCGGCAGGTCGCAGGCCACTACCAGCCAGGCGGCGTTGGGGTCGAGGCGGAAGGCCGAAAGCAGGCCACTGAGCGGCCCCAGGTCGGCAAACGAGTCGGGCAGCGGGCGCAGGCCGGCGTATTCGAGCTCCGTAAGCTGGTCGGGGCGACAGGAAACGTGCACATCTTGGCAGAAGGGGGCCAGCAGCTCGGCGGCGTAGGCGCGCTGTTGCTGCTGGCCGTGGTAGGCGAGCTGGCCCTTATCGTGGCCCATGCGCTGGCTGCGGCCGCCGGCCAGCACCAGGCCCCGCAGCGGCGGAGCGGCGGCATGCCACTCGCGCAGCACCAGCTCGGCTAGGGCGGCGGTATCGGCCAGGGGCAGCACCGGCACGGCAGCCGCACCGAGATGGGCGCGCAGGTAGGCGGGCACTTCGGTTACGCCTTCGGGCAGCAGCAGGGCGCGCACGTCGGTCAGGCGGTCGAGCTTTTTGTCCAGCGGCTTGGCCGGATCAAGAATAACGAGCTGTTGGCGCGCCCGGAAGTGGTTGCCGTTCATCAGCGCCAGGCTTTGGTGGGCCAGCAGCTCGGGCTGGCTGAACCGGTCGAGCGGGCGGCGCACATCGAGTCGGGCGAAGCGGATGTTATCGGTCAGCTCGGCGCTGGCCCCGGCGGCCAGCATTCCGGTTTCGGGCGTGGTGCCGTTGCGCACGGCGTCGGCCGCGGCGTGGTCGGCATCTATGTAGGCCACGCGCAGCGTAGGCGTCAGCAGCGGCAACAGCCGGGCCGCCAGCTCCTTAATCCGGCCGCAAGGCGCCCCCAATATGGCCAGCTCGTGGCGGCCGAACTCGCCCAGGTCGGGCCGGGCCAGGGCGGCGTGCTTGCGGCGGGGGGCCGCGTCTTTGGGGGCAGCCGGGTTGGTAGCGGGGCCGGTGGGCGGGGTTGTTGGGTTAGGCGTCATGCTGAAAGTCGCTTTTGCCGCCGGTTTTGCTGATGAGGCGGGTTTCCTGAATAACGATGTCGTGCGAGAGGGCCTTGCACATGTCGTAGATGGTGAGGGCGGCCACCGAGGCGCCGGTCAGGGCCTCCATTTCGACACCGGTTTTGCCCGTTACGGTGGCCGTGCACTCAATCCGCACGGCCTCGGGGCCATCGGGCTCAATGGTTACCCGGCAGTTATCCAGGCCCAGCGGGTGGCAGAGCGGAATCAGCTCCGAAGTACGCTTGGCCCCCATAATCCCGGCCAGAATGGCGGTCTGGAACACGGGGCCTTTGCGCGTAGGCAGGTCGCCTTCTTTCACCAGGGCCATAATTTCGAGGCCGAGCACCACCCGGCTGCGGGCCACGGCCACGCGGCGGGTGGGCATTTTAGCGCCCACATCCACCATGGCCGGCTGGCCGGAAGCATCCAGGTGGGTCAGTTTAGCAGAATCAGACATAGCGAGGGTTAGCAGGTGGAAAGGAATAAACCGATAAGTTCGGCACTTGGCGGTTGTAGAGACGCATCTTTGCGCTTCGGCGTTGAACAACCCGTGAGAACCCGCCAGCGCAACAGCTCAGACGCTCCCTAAATCGTCGCGGGAGTTGTTGTTCGGTGGCGCCGTTCAACGCCGAGACGCAAAGATGCGTCTCTACCATCGTCTTCTACCTGCCTACCCGCCCATGATTTCCGTTGCTGAAGCCACCCGCCTCGTTGCCGCTACCGCGCGCCCGCTGGGCACCGAACTGCTGAGCCTGCCGCTGGCCGCCGGCCGTATCCTGCACGAAGAGTTGCGGGCCGACCGCGACTTTCCGCCCTTCAACCGGGTGGCCATGGATGGCATAGCGCTGCGCTACGAGGCCCTGGCCGCCGGGCAGCGCGAGTTTCTGGTTGAAGCCACCCAGTTTGCCGGCCAGCCCCCAGTGGCTACTCCCAACGCTACCGCAGCCGTCGAAATCATGACCGGTGCGGTACTGCCCGCGGGCCTCGACACGGTGATTCGCTACGAAGACCTCACCTTCCGCACTGATGAAGCCGGCCGGCGCCACGCCACCGTGCAGGCCCTGCCGCCCCGCGCCGGCCACAATGTGCACGCCCGCGCCGCCGACCGCCAACAGGGCGACTTACTGCTGCCCGCCGGCACCCAACTTCAGCCCGCCGAAATGGCCGTGGCCGCCACCGTTGGGGCCGCCACCGTAGCCGTGGCGCGCCGCCCGCGCCTGGCCGTGGTGAGCACCGGCGACGAGCTGGTGCCTATTGCCGAGCAGCCCGCCGCTCACCAAATCCGACGCTCCAACGGCCTGATGCTACAGGCCGCCGCCTGGCAGGCCGGCGCCGAGGCCGATGGGTTTCATTTTGACGACGACCCGGCCGCTCTGCGTGCGGGCCTGCCCGCGCTGCTGGCCGGCTACGACGCCGTAGTACTAAGCGGCGGCGTATCCATGGGCAAGGCCGATTTTTTGCCTGAAATACTGCAGGAGTTGGGCGTGGAGCAGCTGTTTCATGGGGTGGCCCAGCGGCCGGGCAAGCCGTTCTGGTTCGGGGCTAAGGTTGGCGGAGCGGTGGTGTTCGCGCTGCCCGGCAACCCGGTGTCCACGTTCGTGAACTTCTACCGCTACGTGCAGCCCTGGCTGCGGGCCGGGCAGCAGCCCGCCGGCGCGGCCGCCGCCGGCAGCGGCCCGGTACCGGCCGTGCTTACCGCGCCCGTCGATTTCAAGCCTGCCCTCACTCACTTCCTGCTCGTGAGCCTGAAGCCTGGCCCCGATGGCCGCCTGCTGGCCACGCCCGAGCGGGCCGGCGGCTCCGGCGACATGGCCAGCCTGCTCACATCCAGTGGTTTTCTGGAACTGCCTCCGGAACGCACGCACTTCCCAGGCGGCACCGTGCTGCCGGTGTGGCGGTTTCGGTAAGGGACATGGCTACGGTTTGAGTAGTGCTTCCAAAGCCATACGCGCCTTGACTGCCTGCCGCCGGTTTACCTCTGTCCCTTCACACTCTTCATAAAACTCGGGGGCATAGAAGCTCACGTTTCGGGAGCCTGATCGAGTCAGAAACCAGAGCGTCAGCGTATATGCATCTTCAATCATACAGTCCTCATTTGGGGAGCTGACATTATGAGCGCGCAACTGCCACAGCCGGGCCGGCTGCAGGTTTTTCCACGTCTGCTTCAGTTTTGATGAGGGTACGTGCTGAAGCAACAGATATTGGTTGGTGTCTGGCAGAGCAGCCCTGAACTTAGCCTCCTGCCTGCTAAACTGCTGTATGAGGCCGCCGGGCATATAGCGCCCCTGCGCCAATCTGTACGGACTACGGTATGTAAAGAAATACACGTCCTGCCCCTGTTTCGACAGAATCAACATATCCGGACCTTGATTCCAGGCACCATACTGTTGATAGACGATAGTGCTATCGAAATGCTGCTGAAAGAAACGATACAAAGGCAGGGCTGAATCGGCCGGAGTGGCCGCAACAGGGCGCGCACTACCGTGGCTCGTGCCAAGTAGCAGGAGCCCTACCCTGGCGATACTTGAAAACAGCGCAATAAGCATAGAGTGTCCCGTTTATACGGCTTCTGCAAGTAAGCTATGGCTTCACCACCTCAAAATCGTGGCCGCAGTGGAAGCAGTGGCACTGGGGGTTATCGGGGGCCAGTAGCCAGAAGCGGAGCCTGACGAACAGGTTGTCGGTGGGGCCGGGTTGGTGGCGGCACACCACGTCGTGGTGGTGGCAGCGAGGGCAACGGGTGGCCGCTGTTTCGGTTGCGTCGGGGGCTGCGGGCACGGCAGTATCGGGCGCTACGGCGTACATGTGGGTTTGCTGCGGATGCAGGACTTCACGGGCCGCTTCTACGTCGGGGGCGCGCACAAAAAGGCTCACGCTGCCCATTACCTGGCCGTAAGGGCGGTTTTCGTTGCTCAGAAAGCACGGTATGCCGGCCGCATCGAGCTGGTTGCGGGCCAGGTGAGCGGCTATAGAATCGGTGAACGAGTCGAGCAGCACAATGGCCGCCGCTTCGGAAGGGACATCTGCCGACATGAGGAGAGACGCGAAATAGAGAATCCACTAAACAAACGCGGCACCCGTTTGGGTGCCGCGAAAGGTACATAATAAGAGCCGCAGGCCGGTCTACTTAAACAGGTCGAGCGCCTTAATAAACGTTTGGGAAACACCCCACAGCAGCGGGATGCCCACAAAGGCCCAGGCCAAAAACAAGGCTCCACCCGAACTGGTCGTTTCGGGCGTGGCAGAGGAAACGGGAGGCTGATTCATATCGGTTTTAGTGCTTAGTTGTTGGTTTTTAGCTGCCGGTTGTCAGTTGCCGGTTGTCAGTTGCCGGTTGTCAGTTGCCGGTTGTCAGTTGCCGGTTGCCAGTTGCCGGTTTTTAGCTGCCGGTTGTCAGTTGCCGGTTGTCAGTTGCCGGTTGTCAGTTGCCGGTTGTCAGTTGCCGGTTGCCAGAACGACCTGACAACTGACAACCAACAACTGGCAACTAATAACTAGCCACTCAATGCCCGCCCGGCTCAGCGTCGACGGGGCCCTTCTCGTTGTATTTCGCGTTAACAGCCGTTACGGCGAAGTTGGCCAGCAGGCCCACTACCAGCAGGACGGCCATGGCGTAGAACACCGTTTGGTAGGCTGCCGCACCGGTAAATCCTTCGGCTTTGCGGCTCTCGTGCAGGAAATTGACGATGAGCGGCCCCAGTATTCCGGCCGTGCTCCAGGCCGTGAGCAGGCGGCCATGAATGGCGCCCACCTGGTACTTACCAAACAGATCGGAGAGGTAGGCCGGAATAGTGGCGAATCCGCCGCCGTACATGCTGATAATCACGCAGGCCACGCCCACGTACAGGGCCAGCTGCAGATTATGACCCAGTGTTGGAATGAGAGCGTACAGAACGATACCGAGGCCGAAATAGATGGCGTAGGTAACCTTGCGGCCCAGCTTATCGGAAGCCGACGACCAGAAGAAGCGGCCCAGCAGGTTGAACAAACTCAGCAAACCCACGAAGCCCGCGGCAGCAGCGGCCGTTACGCCTCGCCCGGCTCCCATGGCCGCATCAGAAAACGACTCCTGAACCAGCGGCGAAGCCGTTTCGAGTACCCCGATGCCGGCGGTTACATTCGTGACCAGTACCACCCAAAGGAGCCAGAACTGCGGCGTTTTCAGGGCGTTATCGGCCGACACGTTGTTGTTGGTAATCAGGGCACTTTCCTGGGTACTGGGTACGTAGCCGGCAGGGGCCCAATCATCGGCGGGCACCCGGATGGTCCAGACCCCGAACTGCATAAAAATCAGGTAAATGACTCCGAGCGTGAGAAAAGTGGCGGCCACGCCCAGCGAACCGGTGCCCGTGGTTTTAAAGTAGTCCATGAGGGCCACTGATAGCGGCGAGGCAATCATGGCGCCACCGCCAAAACCCATAATGGCCATACCAGTAGCCACGCCCCGGCGGTCAGGAAACCACTTAATCAGGGTGCTCACCGGCGAAATATAGCCGATGCCCAGCCCGATGCCGCCTACCACGCCATAGCCGAAGTACACAATCCAGAGGTTGTGCAGATGCACACCCAAGGCCGCAATAAAAAAGCCGCCGCTAAAGCACAGCGCCGCGGCCATCATGGCCTTGCGCGGCCCCACACGCTCCAGCCATTTCCCAAAAATAGCCGCCGAAAGGCCCAGCAGCACAATGGCAATCGAAAAAATGATACCCAGCTGCGTGGGTGTCCAGTCGGCAGCAGCGGGGGCGGCGGGGTCGCCGCTGATGAGGGCGCCCAGCGGCTTTTTGAACACGCTGAAGGCGTAAGCCTGGCCGATAGCCAGGTGAATTGCCAGGGCGGCGGGCGGAATCAGCCAACGGTTGTAGCCTGGTCCGGCCACAGTGCGGCTACGGTCCAGTAACGATGCTTCTGCCATAAAACAGGTGGTTTGGGAGTGGAAAGAACGAGAAACCTTGCCCCGCACCGGCGCCCTGACCAGAGGCTTACCAGATTAGGATTCAATAAGGTAGACGTCTGGTACGGGGTTTAAACCACTTCCGGCCAACTATTTTTTGGTAAATTGCTATATCCTGGCGTTACTATCATTCCGGCTGCTACTGCTCAGCCGGTTGCCGGCCCAGCCAGCCCCGCACGCCCTTGGCCCGCGCCGACTTCAGAAAATCGTGGATGCCCTCGGCCATGCGCCGGGCCATCTGCCGCTGCTGAGCGGGGTCAGTCAGGATTTTAGCGTCTTCGGGATTGGAAATAAAGGCCGTTTCCACCAGCGCGTTGGGGTAGTCGGTGGGACCATTGAGGGCGAAGTTGAAGTTGCCCACCAGCCCCCAGCCCGGCAGCCCGGTTTGCTGCATCTGCCCGTACAGCGCCGCAGCCAACGGCCGGAAGGCCGCGTATCGGTAAAAGGCACTGGTGCCGCGGGCCGCCGCACTGCCCGCCGAGTTTACATGCACGCTTACCAGCAACGCCGGCCGCTGCCGCTGTAGCAGCGCCACCCGCTCGGCCATGTCCAGGCTTTCGTCGGCGGTGCGGGTGAGCACTACAATAGCGCCGCGGCGTTCCAGCTCGCGCTGCAGCTGCTGCACAATGGCCAGCGTGAGGTCTTTCTCGCGCGCTCCATTGGCTCCTACGGCGCCTACGTTGCTGCCGCCGTGCCCGGCATCGAGGGCAATACGCAGGCCCCGCAGCTGCAGCCGCGCCGGTGGCCGGGCTACCCGCACTACCAGCGTGTTTTTTTCGTAGCCAATGTGGTAGCCCCAGCTCTGGCGGTGGCGCAGCGGCAGCACCAGCCGGAAAATATCGGCCTGCGGCTGCTCGTAGTACACGGCTCCTAGGGCCTGCAGTCCGGTTCGCTGGGTTATCCAGTTGGTGTTGGAAGTGGCCCCAAACACGTCAATCACCAGGCGGGCAGGATTTTCCAGAATCTGCGAGCGGTAAGGCAGCCGCTGCGTGAGCGGCACCCGCACGTAATCGGACACCGAGTCGCCCTGCACGCTCCAGGAGCCCGTGAGCGAGGCCGGCACGAAGCCACCGGGCGGTAGCAGCCGGGCCCGCTCCAGCGGCAGCCAAGCGTAGTGGCCCTCGGCCAGCCGCACCCGGTACTGGCCCGCTACCCGGCCCACCACGTGCAGCAGCACCAGCGAATCGAGGTAGCCCAGCTTGGCCCCACCCAGCCGGTCGTCGCCGAGGCCATAGTTGAGGTGGGCCAGCGTGGTGCGCGTAACGGCCAGCAGCGGTTGGCTGGGGCTTAGCAGGCGCACGGGGGCAGCCGTGGGCAGCGAGTCGTGGCGGCCGTTGGGCAGGCGCAGATGCAGCCACAGCGGCCGACCCGCAGCCCCGCCCAGCGTATCGGCGGGCTGTACAATGTAAGTACCTTGGTACACGCCCCGCCGGCCGCCGGCCAGCTCGGGGGCCAACTCCGTAAGGGGGCGCCCCCCCAAAAAAGTGGCCCGGCCGCCCGGCGTGCCCGTCAGGCGCACTTGCAGCGCATCACCGGGGCTAAGCCACTGCTCACCGGCGGGCACAGTTTCCACTTTCTGAATCAGGCGCTGGGCCCGCACGGCGGCCACCGGCAACAGCAGCCCACAAGCCAGCAAAGCCGCCTGCCAAATGGCCCGGATGTTAGTTTTCGGCCCCATAGCGAAGAGTGATAAATGCATGCCTATCAGCACGATGTAGGGGCGGGGCTTAGCTTCGCTGTCCTGCGGTTGTCCCCGCCTGCCGTTTGCGTCGCTTCAACGGTACTCGTTCAACGGCGCGAACGGCGGGCGGGGACAACCGCAGGACAGCGAAGCTAAGCCCCCCCCCTATGGCGCCCTATACAATTGGGGTTACTAAATGAGGAACCACGCCCTGGCAGGAACCAAGTTGATCCGGTTAGGGCTGCTTAACGGCCTCGCCCAGGTCTTTCACGTCGCGGCTGGTTTCGAGGGCCGTAAACTCGGTTTGCAGGGCCCGGATGTGCAGCTCGTCGCGGCCTTTTATGTCGAGGCGCACAGCCCGGAACTGGGCGTTCAGCTGGCGGCTAATGGCCGTGGCGTAGTCCCAGTCGCGCTGGGTCCATTGTTTGCGGCGGGCGCGCACCTGCTGCATAAACTGCACAAAAGCCGGCTCGATGGTAGCTGACGTAAGGCTGCCGATGGCGGAATACGACCCCAGCAGCTCGTTGCTGAAGGCCTGCTCGGCGGCGGGGTCGAGGGGCTGGCGGTTACGACTGCGCGAAACGGAGTCGAAGCGGGCCGCGCGGCGGCCGGCTACGCGCAGCTTGTCGGCGGCGCGCTCGGCCAGCGTATCGAGTTTCTGGGTTTCTCTCTCCACCACCTCCTGCCGCTCGCGCGGGGTCGAGTCGCAGGAAGAAAGCAGGCTGGCAGCGGCCAGCAGCGAAAGCAAAAGGGGCGTTTTCATGCCCCAAGGTAAAACTTGTCGGGCATAGTGTGGCTACCAACGGCCCGTTGGCTTAGCGCCCGGCCATCCGGAAAGTGAAGGGCACATCAACCTTCGATACTACAGCGCGGCTGCCCACCCGGGCCGGAATCCACTGGTCGGGGATGCTGCGGGCCACGCGCAGGGCCTCCTCATCGCAGCCCGAACCGATACCGAGCAGCACCTGCTGGTTGCTGGCGCGCCCGAGCGTATCAACGGTAATCGTGACGATGACGCGGCCCTGCACGTTTTTGGCCGCGGCTGCGGTCGGGTAGCTGAGCCGGCTTGTATAAGCGGCCAACGCGGGGTCGGCGCCGATAAAGAACACCGGATGGGTTAGTCGCGCGCGGCTCCACTCGCCGCTGGCCGTCTGCACCGGGTACAGCACGTCATCGAAAGGCCGAAAAAAAACCAGCCTGCCGGCCGTGTGATCGTACTTCTGGACAATAACCTGAGAGCCGTCGCGGGTGCTGGCGTAGTATTCCCACTCGCCTACCTTCTCGCCTTTTTCTATTAGGCCGCTGCCGGCAGCTGTTTTGCGCAGCTTCTGGGCCGGGGCCGAAAATGACTGCAGCAAAATGAAGGATAGAGCAAAAAGGAAAGCGTGTTTCATAGCAGTGGGACGGACAGGGCGGGAAACCGAAAGACACCGCTGCTACCAGCGTTTATCAATCGTATGTACAAAGAAAAACATTTCTTTAGTACAAATCCGCTCCCACCTATTGCTAGTTTAGACTGAGTGCCGTGAAAATGCTCAAACAGCAGATAAAGTTCTCAAAAATATCGTTTTTAACCAGCATTTAATATTCGCGCCAAGTAGTAAACGCCTAATTCACAGTCAATAATTTCGCACAAAAATACAATTCTCTCTCTTACTCCAATTCCTCGCGCAAGGTGCGCAACTGTGCCTGCAAACCGGGCCAGGCAGGGCAAATCTGCTCGATGCGCTGCAGCACCCGCAACGCACCGCGCGCGTCGCCGAGGGCCCGCAGCATAAGCGCCTGGCCCGATAGCGCCCCGAAGTGGCGGGGCTCGCGCAGCAGGGTTTCGCGCACGTCGCGGAGGGCCGCTTTGTATTCGCCCCGCAGAAAGTAGGCCGTAGCGCGCTTGTTCCAGCCTTCGGCGTAGTCGGGAGCTGTTTCGGTGAGAAAGGTGAATTCCTGAATGGCCAGCCCATAGTCGCCGGCCGAGAGGGCGCGGGTACCGGTTTCGAGGCGCTTATCCAGCAGCGGGTGGCCGGCCGTCAGCCAGATTTGCCAGATGCCATCCTGCAGGGTTTCAATTTCGGCCGGCGCCGTGGCCTCGCGCAGGCGGCTGAACAGGTCGTCGAGCATGAGGCGGTAAAGTAAAAGGGTGAGAGGGCGAGTTGACGGTCAGGCTGCCTTGTTGGTGGCAAGTATAAAGAACGTCATTCAGAGCGTAGCGAAGAAGCTCGCGTGCTGACGTTGCCATAGTATAACAACGTGAGCGTGCGAGATTTTTCGCTACGCTCTGAATGACGTTCAACTCAGCATTTCCCCGGCCCATCACCCTAGAACAGCGCGGCCGCCACCTGGCGGATGCTGTCGGATTTGCCCATGCTGTAGTAGTGCAGGCAGGGTACGCCGTGGGCCATCAGCTCGCGGCTCTGGTTGATGCACCATTCGAGGCCGATCTGGCGGGCGGCGGCGTTGTCGGGGGCCAGGTGCACGGCGTCGGCCAGTTCTTCGGGCAGGTTGAGGTAGAAGGAGCGCGGCAGCATGGTAAGCTGGCTTTTGGTGGTGAGGGGCTTGAGGCCGGGGATAATGGGCACCGTAATGCCGGCTTCGCGGCAGCGCCGCTCGAAGGCAAAAAATTGCTCGTTATCAAAAAACATCTGGGTCACGATGTACTCGGCCCCGCGGTCGACCTTGTGCTTGAGGTAGCGCAAATCGGCCCCGTAGTTGGGCGATTCGAAATGCTTTTCGGGGTAGCCGGCCGTACCGATGCAGAAGTCGGTGGCCCAGGTATCATCCTGCTCCTCATCCAGATACGCACCTTTGTTGAGGTCCGAAACCTGCCCAATCAGGTCGCAGGCGTAGCTGTGGCCGTCGGGCTCGGGCACGAAGCGGCCTTCGCTCTTGATGGGGTCGCCGCGCAAAGCCAGCACGTTGTCGATGCCCAGAAAGTGGAGGTCGATGAGGGCATTTTCGGTTTCCTCCTTCGTGAAGCCCCCGCAAATCAAATGGGGCACGGTGTCCACGTCGAAGCGGTTTTTGATGGCCGCGCAGATGCCCACCGTGCCGGGCCGCCGCCGCACGGTTTTCTTTTCGAGCAGCCCGTTGGGGTGCTGGCGGTACACGTACTCCTCGCGGTGGTAGGTCACATCAATAAACGGCGGCCTGAACTCCAGTAGCGGCTCGATATTGGTGAAAAGCGTCTGGATGTTCTCGCCCTTTTTGGGCGGCAGCACCTCGAAGGAAAACAGGGTTTTGCCTTCGGCGCGGGACAGGTGTTCGGTTACTTTCATTGGGCTTGTGTTGTCGTGCTGGCGTGGCGCCTCACCCCCCGGCCCCCTCTCCGAAAAAGGAGAGGGGGAGCCTGACGAAGGTATTTTCACTGTTCAGGCTTGGGCAGGGCTAGTTGAGGGCGGCTTTGATTTCGCTCACCACGGATTCCAGTTGCTCGATGACTTGCTCATTGGGAAAGCGCAGAACCCGATAGCCAAGTTCTTCCAGCAAAGCCGTTCGGCCGGTATCGTAGTCCTGCTGGTCGGGTTCGTAGTGCCCACTGCCGTCAACTTCCACAATCAGCTTAGCAGCGATGCTCACAAAATCAACGATGTAGCGGTCAATGCTGTGCTGACGGCGAAATTTTGGCCCAGCTTGGCCACCACGCAAAGCCTGCCACAATAGCCGTTCGGCTTCCGTCGGTTCCTGTCGCATAGCGCGGCTCCTACCCTTCAGATTCAGCTTGCCATACTGCCGCTTGTCCGCCGTCAACGCCGAATCCTGCAAAGCCGCCTGCCATCTGGAATCAGACGCTTGGCTCCCCCTCTCCTTTTTCGGAGAGGGGGCCGGGGGGTGAGGCGCCACGTTGCCCGGTGCTACCACCACCGGCTCGTAGTTCAAATTCGGCATCAGCCACCGTTCCAGCTCCGGCAGGGGCATGCGCTTGCGGTTGGCCAGGTCGGCTACCTGGTCCTGGCCCACGCGGCCGAGGCCGAAGTAGCGGGAGTCGGGGTGGGCGTAGTAGAGGCCGCTGACCGAGGAGGCGGGGTACATGGCCAGGTTTTCGGTGAGCTTGATGCCGGTGGTATTCTCGGCGTCGAGCAGGTTGAAAAGGGTAATTTTCTCGGTGTGGTCGGGGCAGCCGGGGTAGCCGGGAGCGGGTCGTACGCCCTGGTACTTCTCCTGAATAAGGTCGTCGTTGGAGAGGCTTTCGGCGGGCGCGTAACCCCAGAACTCCTCGCGCACCCGCTGGTGCAGCCGTTCGGCAAAGGCTTCGGCCAAGCGGTCGGCCAGGGCTTTGAGCAGGATGCTGCTGTAGTCGTCGTGCTCGGCGGCGTACTGCTCCAGCAGCTTCTCGATGCCCAGGCCAGCGGTTACGGCGAAGCCCCCGAGGTAGTCGGCACGGCCGGTTTGTTTGGGAGCCAGGAAGTCGGAGAAGGCCAGATTGGGCACACCAGCCGCCTTTTCGCTCTGTTGGCGGAGGGTGAAGAACTCCGCCTGCACCTGCTGGCGGGCGTCGTCTTGGTACACCTCAATTGTATCGTAACCCACGGTGTTAGCGGGCCAGAAGCCGATGACGGCGCGGGCCGTGAGCAGCTTCTCGTCGATGATGCGGCGGAGCATCTGCTGGGCGTCGGCAAAGAGTTGGGTGGCGGCCTCGCCCACGGTTGAGTCGGTGAGAATGCGCGGGTAGCGGCCTTTTAGCTCCCAAGTCTGGAAGAAGGGCGTCCAGTCGATGTATTCGGCCAGCTCGGCCAGGTCGTAGTCTTCCAGCACCTTGGTGCCCAAAAAGCTCGGCTTCACGATGGGCGTGGTTTGCCAATCGGCCTTGAAGCCGTTTTCGCGGGCGGCTTCAATCGGGAGGTAGGCCTTTTCGCGCTGGCGGCCGGCGTAGTCGTGGCGGAGCTGGCGGTACTCGTCGTGGATGGCGCGGGCGTAGGTTTCACGGGCCGAGCCGAGCAGGCTGGCGGCCACGCCCACCGAGCGCGAAGCGTCGTTGACGTGCACGATGGGCCCCGAATACTGGGGCGCGATTTTCACGGCCGCATGCAGCCGCGAAGTGGTAGCGCCCCCGATGAGCAGGGGCGTTTTCAGGCCGCGCTTTTCCATCTCCTGGGCCACGTACACCATTTCATCCAGACTCGGCGTAATCAGCCCGCTCAGGCCAATCATATCGGCGCCCTGCTTTTGGGCTTCGTCCAGAATGCGCTCCAACGGCACCATCACGCCCAGGTCCACGATGTCGAAGTTGTTGCAGGCCAGCACCACGCCCACGATGTTTTTGCCAATGTCGTGCACGTCGCCCTTCACGGTGGCCAGCAGGATTTTGCCGGCCGTCTGCCGGTCGCCCTGCTGCTTGTCGGACAGCAGATAGGGTTCGAGATAGGCCACCGCCTTCTTCATCACCCGGGCCGATTTCACCACCTGGGGCAGGAACATCTTGCCGGCCCCGAACAGGTCGCCGACAACGCCCATACCGGCCATCAGCGGCCCCTCAATCACCTCCAGCGGCCGGTTCAGCTCCTGCCGGGCCGCTTCGGTGTCCTCGTCGATGAACTCGGTAATGCCCTTAATGAGCGCGTGGGCCAGCCGCTCTTGCACCGGTAAGTCGCGCCATTCTAAGTTGTTAGTTGTTAGTTGTTGGTTGTTAGATTTTTGGCCTTTCACCGTTTCGGCGAAGTCCAAAAGGCGCTCGGTGGCGTCGGGCCGGCGGTTGAGCAGCACGTCTTCCACCAGCTCCAGCAAATGCTTGGGCACCTCATCGTACACGGCCAGCTGGTTGGGGTTGACGATGCCCATGTCTAGGCCGGCGCGGATGGCGTGGTAGAGAAAAGCCGCGTGCATGGCTTCGCGCACCACATCGTTGCCCCGGAACGAGAAGCTGATGTTGCTGACGCCGCCGCTGGTGAGCACGCCCGGCAGGTTGGTTTTAATCCAGCGCACGGCCTCGATGAACTCCACGCCGTAGTTGCGGTGCTCCTCCAGGCCAGTGCCCACGATGAGGATATTGGGGTCGAAAATGATGTCCTCGGCCGGGAAGCCGATGCCCATCAGCAGCTCGTAGCTTCGCTTACAGATGGCAATGCGCCGCTCCAGCGTGTCGGCCTGGCCGTCCTCATCAAAGGCCATGACCACCATGGCGGCCCCGTATTGGCGCACGGTGCGGGCCCGCTGCAGAAATACTTCCTCGCCTTCCTTAAGTGACACCGAGTTGACGATGCTTTTGCCCTGCACGCACTTGAGGCCGGCCTCCAGTACGCTCCACTTTGAGGAGTCGATCATGACTGGCACCCGCGAAATATCGGGTTCCGAGGCAATCAGGTTCAGAAACGTGGTCATGGCCAGCTCCGAATCGAGCATGCCCTCATCCATGTTGATATCGAGCACCTGGGCGCCGCCCTCCACCTGTTCGCGGGCCACGGCCAGCGCCGCATCGTAGTCGCCGGTGCGGATGAGGCGGGCAAAGGCCCGGCTGCCCGTCACGTTGCACCGCTCGCCCACGTTCACGAACAGGCTGTTTTTATCAATGTTGAATGGTTCGAGGCCGGCGAGGCGGGTAGTTGCCTCACCCCCCAACCCCCTCTCCGGGGGGAGAGGGGGGGCTAATTTTAGCTTTTTATTAGCTTCTAGCTTTAAATCTATAGCTAGTTCCCCCTCTCCCCGCGGAGAGGGAGCTAGGGGGGGAGGCACTACCCGCGGCTTGTACCGCCCGGCCAGCTCGCTCAGGGCCGCAATGTGCTCGGGCGTGGTGCCGCAGCAGCCACCTACAATTGTCACGAGGCCTTCTTTGAGGTAGTTCTCCACCACATCGGCGAACTCGCGGGCCGACTCGTCGTAGCCGCCGAAGGCGTTGGGCAGGCCGGCATTGGGATAGGCCGAAACGTGGACGTCGGCGAGGCGGGCCAGCTCCTGCACGTAGGTTTTAAGCTGGTCGGCGCCGAGGGCGCAGTTGAGGCCCACGCTCAGCAGCGGCAGGTGGCGGATGGAGTTCCAGAAAGCCTCCACCGTCTGCCCGCTCAGGGTGCGGCCTGAGGCGTCGGTGATGGTACCCGAAATCATGAGTGGCACTACCCGGCCGCCCTCATCAAAGAACTGTTGCACCGCGTACAAGGCGGCCTTGGCATTAAGCGTGTCGAAGATGGTTTCAATCAGCAACGCATCCACACCCCCATCCACGAGGCCGCGCACCTGCTCGTGGTAGGCGGTGGCCAGCTCGTCAAACGTCACGGCCCGGAAGCCGGGGCGGTTCACGTCGGGCGAAAGCGAGGCCGTGCGGTTAGTGGGGCCGATGGCACCGGCCACGAAGCGCGGCTTATTGGGCGTTAGGGCCGAATACTCGTCGGCCGCCGCCCGAGCCAGCCGCGCCGACTCATAGTTCAGCTCGTACACCACGTGCTCCAGCCCGTAATCGGCCTGGGCAATGGTGGTACCCGAGAAGGTGTTGGTTTCCACCATGTCGGCCCCGGCAGCAAAATACTCGGCGTGGATGCCCCGGATGAGGTCGGGGCGGGTGAGGCTGAGCAGGTCGTTGTTGCCGCGCAGGGGCTTGGGGTGGTCGGCGAAACGGGCTCCGCGGAAATCCTCCTCGGTCAGCGGGTGGCGCTGAATCATGGTACCCATGGCCCCATCGAGCACCAGCACGCGCTGGCGCAGAATGGCGTGCAGGGGCGAAGTAGCGGCGGTAGTGGGGGCGGCGGAAGGGGTAAGCATGGGCTCGGCTGGAAATAGCGGCGACAGAAACGCCTATCCAGAAAGAGCCGGGCACGAGGCCGGTTCCGCACTTATCTTCTTCCAGACCGCCGGGCGGCTTGAAAAGGGAGTTAGCACCTTGTTTGATTTCAGGTTGCTAAGACGTCGTCGGGCCCAATCCCTCGGTCTTTCTGGATAAGTAACAAGGCGAAGATACGGTTGAAAGGCGGAATGGCCAAAGCCGCCGGCCTAAGTACGCACCGGACTCCCAGCACATGCGCTGTACAAACCGGCTGGCTTCCGGGTAACAAATGGCTGGCTTCCGGGTAACAAATGGCTAGCGTTTTCTATCTTTTGGGCAGCACTTATTCTATGTATCTCTTACCCAACGCAATGTCCCAGCCTCTTTATACTACTCTGGCAGTAAGCGCACTATTGTCAGCGGCGCTTACCGGCTCTGCCCAAACCCTTACCCCGCGCGGCCTGACGGGCACTTACTACCAGGGGAAGAACTTCGAGCGGGCTGTGCTCACGCGCATCGATAACCAGCTGGATTTCGAGTGGAAAAAGCGCGCTCCTGCCCCTGGCTTACCGACCGAGCACTTCTCGGTGCGCTGGACGGGCTTTCTGGAAGCGCCCGTAACGGGCCAGTACACGCTGCACCTAACCGTGGACGATGGCGTGCGGGTCTGGCTGGGCGGCAAGCTGCTGTTTGAGTCGTGGAAGGACCAATATTTCACCAACGGCCAGGCTAAAGTGCGGCTGGTAGCCGGCCAGCGCTACGCCCTGCGCGTGGAGTACTACCAAAACGCGCTGGACTCGCGGCTGCTGCTGGCCTGGCAGCGTCCCGACGCCTCGTTGGCCGATTTCTTCGGGGGCCAGTCAGCCATCCAGCCCATTCCGATGCGCTACCTCTGGTCGGCGCGGCCCGTGCGAGTCAGGCTCCCCAACGCGGCCGATTCGGCGGCCTACCTTGCCGCCCGGCTCGCGGGCATCAAAACGACGCCCGTTAAGCCCGCCCAGGTAATCGGGTATCGGCCCCGCACCAGGCCCGCGCCGCTGCGTAATTCCGCCCCCGCCCTGCCCTCGAAGCCTGCGCCCAAACCCACCGTGGCGGCCCGTAAGCTTCCGCCAAAATCTGCCCCAACTCCCGCCCCAGCTGCTGCTGCCGGGCCGGCGCTGGCCGAGCTGGGCAGCCTGGCTAAAGGCGCGGCCCTCACGCTGCCCAACCTGTACTTCATGCAGAGTACCGCCGAGCTACTGCCCGCCTCGCGGCCGGTGCTCGATGAGCTGGCCCAAACCCTGCGCCGCCAACCCGCCCTGCGCCTCGAAGTAGTGGGCCACACCGATAACGTGGGCGACGCGGCCCGCAACCGGCTTTTGTCGCAGCAGCGGGCCCGGGTGGTGCGCCGCTATTTGGTGCAGCAGGGCGTCGACTCGCTGCGCCTGACGGCCGTGGGCTACGGCGGGGCCTACCCGGTGGCCGACAACCGTAACCCCGCGCTGCGGCCCCAAAATCGTCGGGTAGAAGTGGTAGTACGGTAGCCCGGGCGGTGGCTGAGTTGATTTACCCCAACGCCTGTCCCGGTTTCGCGTAAGCCTTACTTCCACCCTATCGAACATCCGCTATGGCTACCAAAAAGACCCCTGCTTCCGCCGACACCTCAAAACCGACCACCAATACAGCCGCCACGCCCGCTGCCAAAAAGGCCGCCCAGGCCGCCGGCCACGCACCCGAGCCGGTACAGCATCCCACAGCCAAAGACATGGCCCAGCATGCTCAAAAGCTGCCATATCCGGCCAAGCAGGCCGATATGGAGCTGCAACCGGGCATGGCCTTCAGCACCTACCGCCCCGCCGGCAAGCTCCAGGACAAAGTGGCCCTAATAACCGGAGCCGACTCGGGCATCGGGCGGGCTGTGGCCGTGGCCTTTGCCATGGAAGGCGCGCACATTGCGGTTCTCTACAACGAAAACACCGTGGACGCCGAGGAAACCAAGCGCCTCGTGGAAGCCCAGAACCGCCAGTGCCTGCTGCTGAAACACGATGTGCGCGAGCCCGAGCAGTGCAAGGAAGCCGTGCGCCGCACCCGCGCCGAGCTGGGCGGCCTCAACATTCTGGTAAATAACGCCGCCTACCAGATGGCCCAGCAGAAGTTCGAGGACATTCCGGAAGAGCAAATCCGGCGCACCTTCGACACCAATATTCTGGGCTACATCTGGATGGCGCAGGCTGCCGTGCCGCACATGCAAAAGCCCGACTGCATCATTAACACCGGCAGTATTGTGGGCATGACGGGCATCCCGCTACTTATCGATTACGCCAGCAGCAAGGCCGCCATCCATGCCTTCACCAAAAGCCTGGCCCTGAACCTGGGCGAGCGGGGCATCCGGGTGAACTGCGTGGTACCCGGCCCGGTCTGGACGCCTAACATTCCGGGCACGATGCCCAAGGAGGAAATTGAGAAGTTCGGCCACGAGGTGGCTCTGGCCCGCCCCGGCCAGCCCGAAGAACTGGCGCCCGCCTACGTGCTGCTGGCCTCGCAGGACGGCTCGTTCATGACCGGCTCGCTGGTGCAGGTAACCGGCGGCAAGCTCAGCAGCGACGATTAACAAGCGCCCGGATTGCCGGCCGGTTTCCGGAGTTCAACCGAAACCCCACTGCAGCTCAACTGTTATCAGCCCAAACCGCCGGGTAAATGCTCCGGCAGTTTGGGCTATCTTTTTCACTTTAGTTTCGCAACCGAATGCCCCATTATCCCGAAGGCACCGTGAGGGCCCTGCTGCAAACCGACCTGGTAACGCCCGCCACCCGGGCGGCGCTGGAGGCCCGGCTAACGGCCCCGGGTGCCTACGAGCCGCAGTTTTTCGACGCCGATACCTACCGGCTGCTGCAGGCCGTAGCCGCCCGCATTTATCCGCAGCCCGACCGCGAAACGCCCATTGCGCTGGCTCCGGCCGTAGATGCGCGCCTGCTGAGGGGCGATGCTGATGGCTGGCGCTATGATTCTATGCCACCCGACCGCGAAGCCTACCGCCTCGGCCTCGGCGGCATCAATCAGGCTGCCGAAGCCCGGTTCCGGCAGCCGTTTGTGGCCCTGGATGAGGCCCGGCAAGACCAGATAATCGGCTTACTGGCCGAGGCCCAGGCGCCTGGCGAAAACTGGCACCAGTTGCCGCAAGACCGTTTTTTTGAGGAGCTGCTGGCCGAGCTGACCGAAACCTACTACGCTCATCCGCTGGCCCAGGAAGAAATCGGGTACGTGGGTATGGCGGATGTGCCCGGCTGGCAGCGCATCGGCCTGAATGAGCTGGAGCCGCGCGAACCGGAAAGGACAAGCTAACGCCTGCCGCCAAACGCCTCTCCCTCACTCCTCCCTCATCACTACTACACTAGCTCATGCCCGACGAAGAAACGCTGGAAGAAGGCGTACTCAACCCGGTTCAGCCCGAAATACAGGACCCGCTGCTGCGGGAGATACTCGAAGAAAACGACCTGCAGGCCGACCCTAGCCGCAACCCGCTGGAGCAGCCCGCCCCCCTACCCGACCCCGATGAGGTAGTAGACTGCCTGGTGATTGGTACCGGTGCCGGCGGAGCGCCACTGCTTGCCCGGCTGGCCCAGGCCGGCCGCCGCGTTGTGGCGCTGGAGGCCGGGCCCCGGCACGACCCCAAAACCGAGTTTGCCACCGACGAAAAAGCCCAGAACTTCCTGTTCTGGAACGATGAGCGGCTGTCGGCTGGCCAGAACCCGGTGGCATTCGGCAAAAACAACTCCGGCATCGGCTACGGCGGCTCGACGCTGCACTATACCGCCTACACACCCCGCGCCCACCGCGGCGACCTGACCCTGCACACCGAGTTTGGGGAGGGGGTCGACTGGCCCTTCGGCATTGAGGAGCTGGAGCCATACTACGAGGAACTGGAGCAGTTTATGGGCATTTCGGGGCCCACTCCCTACCCCTGGGACCCCGGCCGCCGCAAGGGCTACCCGCTGGCACCGCTGCCGCTCAATGGTGCGGCCCAGCTTATGGAGCGAGCCTGCGCCCGGCTTGGCATTAAAACGTCGCCGGCGGCCAATGCGGCGCTGTCGGCGCGCTACTACCAGGAGGGGGTGGGCTGGCGCGAGGCCTGCACCAACCGCGGCTTTTGCCAGGCGGGTTGCAGCACCGGCGCCAAGGCGAGCATGGATGTTACGTTCCTGCCCTTAGCCGAGCAGTACGGGGCCGAAATCCGGCTTGGGGCATACGTAACCGAAATTGAGCGTGACGCTACGGGCCACATAACGGCCGTGGTATACGAGCAGGGCGGGCGCACGGTGCGCCAACGCTGCCGCAACCTGTTTCTGTGCGCCGGGGCCATCGAAACGCCTCGCCTGCTGCTGCTCAATGAGCTGGCGCTGAACAGTGGCCAGGTGGGCAGGCACTTCATGTCGCATGTGGGCATGCAGGTGTGGGGCACTTTTCCCGAAGATATCCGCCCCTATAAAGGTATTCCGGGCGGCCTGATTTCGGAGGACACGCACCGGCCCAAAGACGCCGACTTTGCAGGCGGATACCTCTTGCAAAGTATTGGCGTGATGCCCGTAACGTTTGCCACCCAAATGGTACGCCAGCGCAAGCTCTGGGGCCAGGAGTTACGCGACTACATGCGCAGCTACAACCACATTGCCGGCATCAACGTGCTCGGCGACTGCCTGCCCCACGCCAGCAACTTCGTGGAGCTGAGCGATGAGAAGGACGCCCGCGGCGTGCCCAAGCCCCGTGTGCATTTCACGGCCCAGGAAAACGAGCAGCGCATGAACCGGCACGCCGAGCGCACCATGCGCCAGATTTGGGAGGCCGCCGGCGCTACGGACATTTGGGCGTTTGAGCGCTACGCCCACATCATCGGCACGGCCCGCATGGGTACTTCGGCCTCCGAGGCAGTCGTCGACCCCAACGGCCGCGCCTTCGATGTGCCTAACCTTTACATCTGCGACAACTCGGTATTCCCAAGTGCCCTGAGCGTAAACCCGGCCCTCACCATTATGGCCCTCAGCCTGCGCACCGCCGATAAGTTTCTGACAAACAAGTAGTGGGGCACCACCGCCTGACGCATACTATAGCTGCCTACCAACTGTAAACCAAGCCAACAATCGGCCACGGGGACGGTTCCGGAAGGAGCTGCCCCCGTTGCTGTGTAAGGGCCGGCAGGTTTTGTAGGTCTCCGGCCGTTGCTGGCCCGCTGCCGTACATATGCTCACTATGCCCGACTCTCTCACGTTTATTTGCCTGCACTACTGGGCCGGCGCTGGCCACGAGTTCGACCAGGTGGCCGAGCTGCTTGCCCCCGACTACCAGCTGCTGGCTCCCGACCTGGGCGGTTTTGGCAGCGCACCGGCCCTGCCCGGTGGCTTTACTGTAGCGGCTTACGCCGATGCCGTGGCCGCTTATATTGAGGCCGAATGCCCGGGCCGCTACGTGCTGGTGGGCCACAGCATGGGCGGCAAAATTGCCCTGGAACTGGCTGCCCGCCGGCCCGCCGGCCTGGCCGGTGTGGTGCTGCTGAGTCCTTCGCCGCCCGGCCCAGAGCCCATGACCGACGAAGACCGCCAAGCCAGTCTGCAAGCCTGGGGAAAGTCGGCAGAAGCCGAAAAAACTGTTCGTCACATCACGGCCCGGCCGCTACCCGCTGCCATGCACCGGCAGGTAGTAGCCGACAACCTGGCCAGCTCGCACGCGGCCTGGGAGGCCTGGCTGCTGCATGGCAGCCGCGAAGACATCAGCCCCCGGATGGTGCTTATTGAGGTGCCCTGTGCGCTGATAGCCGGCGACCAGGACGCGGTGCTTTCGCCCTCGGTACACGGCCTCGAAACGCTGCCCCTGCTGCCGGTCGGCACAACGCTCGAAATAATAGCCGGGGCCGGCCACCTGCTGCCCTATGAGTCCCCCGAGGAAGTAGCTGCCCTGCTATACCGTTTCGCCCAGCAACGGAAGCAGGATTGACCCTCGGTGCAGTGGCCACGGCCTTTCGCAGGCCTGCTGATTCGGACACTACGCATCAGAAATCAGTATATCCAACCCCTTGCTTCTCTCGTGCGCCAACCCGGTTTTCTTGCTCATCTGCTGGTATCGGCCAAGCGCCATTGGCCCAACTACCTGGCCGAAGCGGCAGGACTGTTCGTTTTCCTATTTATGGCGAGCCTGATTGCAACGGCCGTTCATTACCCCGGCTCGTGGCTGGCCCGGCAGCTGGTAGGGCAGCCGCTCCTGGGGCGCACGCTTATTGGGCTGGTGGTGGGCTTTACGGTGGTAGTGCTGGTGTACAGCCCCTGGGGCAAGCGCTCAGGGGCTCACCTGAACCCGGCCGTAACGTTGGCCTTCTGGCAGTTGGGCAAAATAAAAACAGCCGACGCATGCTGGTACATACTGGCCCAGGTAGCCGGCGCCCTGCTGGCCGGGCAGGTATTACTGGCGTTACTGGGCCACTATTTCACGCATCCTGCAGTAAACTACGCGCTTACTTTGCCGGGGCCACAGGGGACGGTCGTAGCCTTCGGTGCCGAGTTTGGCATTACGTTCGGCATGGTAGCCGTGCTGCTGCTGGCGCTGCACACCAAGCGCCTCCAGAATCTGGCCGGCTGGCTGCTGGGGGCGCTGCTGGCTTTTTATATTCTCGTCGAAACACCGTATTCAGGCATGAGTCTCAATCCGGCCCGCAGCCTGGGCTCGGCTGTAGCGGCTCACCACTACACGGCTCTGTGGATCTACTTTGCCGCTCCCCTGTTAGCGGCCTGGCTGGCGGCCGTGCTCTTTCGGGTGCTGTTCCGCAACTCGCCCCTGGCGGGCTCCATTCTGGCCGGGCCTGCCACAAGCCCCCTCAATACCGAGCCGCCACAGCACCCGGTAGAATAATCATGGGCAGGTAGTACAAAGAACACCCGGCCCATACACGTTCATCCTGTGCTATATACTCCACGTGGCGAAGAAACCCGTAGGGGCGGGGCTTGCCCC
>NZ_JAGGPS010000008.1:30903-165974 GCF_018613725.1 Hymenobacter sp. ISL-91 | reverse complement strand
GGGGCAAGCCCCGCCCCTACGTCGTGCCGATGCCCTAGTCCAGGGCCCGGTCGCGGAAGAGCAGATAGCCAATGTGCGCGAATACACCGAATTTCTGGCGCGGGTCATCGTAGTGAATGGCCTGGAGCGAGAGCGGCCCGACTGGCGTCTGGTAAACCAGGCCACTCATCAGCGTGAGATAGGGGCGCGAAACGGTGGCTCCGCGCTGGGGCAGCAGTGGGTTGCTGTCCTGCCGCTCCCAGGGCCGGAAAAGCGTGTGTACATATACTTCAGAGCGCCATTCCAGCTTGGTCAGCACCTCCTTGATGTAGCGCAGGCCCACGGCCGCAAAAGCGGTACCCCGGTAGCGGTCCATGAACAAGGTGCGCGAATCGGTGAGGGGCAGGAAGGCGGCCGAGGTAGTAAGCGAGGAGCGGTAGGTGGCAAACGGACCCTGAGTGCTGGCTTGCACTTCGGCCAGGTAGCCCCAGGCATGCACCTTGCGGCCCACGGTGTCAACCTTGTTGAAATTAAAAAACTGCTCATTAAACAGGCTCACTTTCAGCCACTGCTGGGTTTTGCGGCGGCCCGGCAGGGTCTGTCCATCCGGCCCCTCGGCGGTGCTGCCAGGCGTATAGCGCTCCTGGCCCCGCACAGCCCGCAACCCCAGCTCTACCCGCCGGCCGGCCACTGCATACTGGCGCCGGTCGAGGGAGTTGCGCTCGAAATTGAGGCCAGCCGTGAAGCCCTGCAGCCGGTTCTGGTCGAGGGTGGCGTCGCTGTTGATGTTGTCGGTGTTGGCAAACTGGTCGCGGTTGGTAAACACGCCTCCGCTCAGCACATAGCGGCTGCGGTAATTCGGGCTGAAACCTACCTGCAGCAGCGTTTTCACGTCGCGCTGCTGAATCTGCGAGTTCTGCGCCGACGACTTCAGCAGCGGGCTGGTATCCTGGTAGCTGAAGTTGTTGAACGCGAATACGGGCTCGACATACAGCGGAACATTGCCCGGGATGCTGACCCGGAACGAGGCCCGGGCGCCATTATAGAAGCGTCCGATGGTGGCATCGGCCTTGATGGTGTAGAGGTAGCGGTTGAGGTAGCGGTAGCCCACTCCCAGGTACAGGTTGCTCATCGAGCGGGTCGAGAGCACGCCGCCCAGGTCGGCCGTCAGGTTGGAGTTCTGGCGGGCATCCACCCCCAGCACGTAGCCGCCCTGCTTTTTATCGTAGCTGATGCGGGGGTACACGTTGTTGAAGAAGTCGTTGTTCACCAGCCGGTAGTAGCCCTCCTCCACGTCGCCGGGCGTGTAATAATCGGAGCCGGAGCGCTGGAAAAAGCGGCGCACAAACTCCTGCTGCTCCCGCGGCAGCCCCTGCACGGTTATCTGTTTGAACTGCGTGTCGGGGGCGCGCTGCTGGAAAGCCAGCCGGCGGGCCTGCAGCGCCAGTGTATCCTGGCGGCGCGCAATGCGGCTTTGCAGCAGCTCCATTTTGCGGTCGGCGGCCTGGGCACCCAACTCCACCAGCCGCTTGGCCTGGTCAAAATCGGCCGCCGTAATGTCGTTCAGGTCGGGCTGGATGTACACGCCGTTGGGCCCTACCGACGTAGTATCGGCCACGTTGGACCCCAGAAACAGCAGCGTAGAGGTCAGCAGTTTATCATCGCGCTCCTTGGGGTATTTCTTGAACGCCACATCGCCCACATTTACCCCAATCATAATATCGGGCCCAAACTCCTTGCGCATAACCTCCGTCGGGAAGTTGTCGACCACGGCCCCGTCGAAAAGGTAGCGCCCATCGGCCTGGCGAATGGGCCGGAAAGCCAGCGGAAAAGCCATGGAGTTGCGCACGGCATCGGAAAGCGAGCCGCTGCGCTGGATTACCTTCTCGCGGGTAAACACCTCCGTGGCCACGGCCCGGTAGGGTACCAGCAGGTTATCGAAGTTGTACCCGGCAATGGCCCCGGCCGGGGCCAGCATGGTGGCCAGCACGTAGTTAAGCGTTACGTCGTCTACCAGCCGCGGCGTCACCCGGATGTTGAAGCTGGTATCGATAGCCAGGCGCAGGTGCAGCGGGGCCGGCGTGGGGTCGGCATCGTAGTAGTTGTACACCTTGCCCTCCAGCGGCGCCCCCGACACCCAGGTCTGGAACTCGGGCCGCAGCACAATAGCCTCAATCTCGTCGGGCGAGTAGCCGGCCGAGTACATGGCGCCCACAATAGCGCCCATGCTGGTACCCACAATGTAGTCGATGGGAATCTGGTTTTTCTCCAGCTGCCGCAGCACCCCCACATGCGCCAGGCCCTTAGCCCCGCCCCCGCTTAGCACCAGGCCCACTTTCTGGGCCTGCACGGCACCCGGTAGCAACAGCACCAGCAAGGCCAGCGCGCAATAAAATTTCCGCATATTTTTTGGTAAAAGTCTTCCGGGAAGTCCGCTTCCTACGCAGCACCCGGCCCGGAGTTATCCGACCGGTGCAATATTGGCTATCAGCGGCTTCCGACCCTCATTGGGCGCGCAAAGATCGGGGATTTAAGGCAGTAAGCCAGCATGCCGCCTAACCTATCGTTTGGGTGTATTGGGCGCAGCAGTACGGCTTCAATCCTCGTGGCCCGCGGCCGGGCGCACGGGCGCACTTTCGAGCTCTTTGGCTTCGAGGGCGAGGCGCTGCTGCTCCTTCTCAGAGGGCGTGCGCGGCAGCTTATTGAGGTCGGGCTGGCCGGCATCCACCCAGGCCGTGTACCAGAAAGCTCCCACCAGGCGCAGGGCCAGCTTCATCTGGCGCTCTACCTGCCCGCTCAGGCGCTGGTGGTAGGCGCGGGCGAAGTCGCGCGAGTAGGTGCGCACCGTTACGTTGGCGCGCTGCTCGAACCCATACTTGCGGTCTTCGGAAAACTCGCGGCTCAGCTCCCGCTCAAAGCGCAACACCGAGTCGAGGGCGGCATTGGAGCGGGCCACTGTGGTCCAGATAACGTCGGTGGGTCGCTCCAGGTAAGGCGCGGGGCCGGTAAAAAAGTCGTAGCCGCCGCTCAGCAGCTCGGGCAGGCGGCTTTCCCAGAACCCATGAATGCCGCGCTGGCCCGTGAGCTGGCCGTTGTAGTTGCGGGTGGTGTGCAGCGGCACGCAGGCATCGGCAATGTAGTGGCCCAGGTCGGCCGACAGGTGCAGAATCCGGTCGGTGTCGCGGGCCTGGAAGGCGGCCGTTAGCTGGCCTTTCATGCGGGCCACCTGCCAAGGCACAATGCCGTGGCGCAAAAGCGTATCCTCGCTCAGCAGGGCTACGGCATCGGGGTACGAGCGGGGCAGCCGGTAGGCCGCCGAGTCGCCGTAAGCGTCCAGGTCGAGGAAGTGGCGGGGGGCTTCGCCGGGCACCAGCGTGCGCCGCGAGTCGGGTCGGGTGGCGTTAGTGGTCAGGTAATCGATGTTGGCCTTATAGAACCCCACCATTTCGGGCGGCAGCGTAAACACGGCCAGCCGGTTGATGAGCCGGTGCGCGAAAAACCCCCAGGCCCGGGCCGGGGCCGGTAGCAACAGTAACAGCAGTAAAAAGGGAGCCAGGCGACGCATGGGGGAAGGTAAGTTTTCTTCCGGGCAAAAGAAAACTGCTCTGTCATCCGGAGCAAAACGAAGGACCTTATCCCGCGACAGTAGTTTGTCTGACGGGATAAGGTCCTTCGTTTTGCTCCGGATGACAGAGCAGTCCTACTTCTTAACTTGAAAAACGCTCTAGCTGATGCTCACGCGCACCTTTTTGGTGTACTCGCGCAGGGCAGTCTTGAAGTCAGATTTGTGGTCCTGCATATGGTTCAGGATAAAGATGGCAGCAAATACGTGAGTCAACTGCTCGCCTTCATCCTCGCCTTCTACCTCGAAGGCAGGCGTCTGCTCTTCGAGCAGGGCCTCTTCGGCAGCCAGCAGGCTTTCCAGGGTCTGGGTTTCCACCAAGTGGCGGATAACAGGCATTTTCATGGCGGTAGCGGGCTAGTTGAGACGGGAAATGAGCGAGGCCACGGCCTCTTCCTTGCTGGCGGCCACGGTATCTACCAGCTCGCCGTTGCGGAACACGGCAAAGAAAGGCAGGTTGGTGACGTTGGCCAGCTTGCGGGCCTCGGGGCTGCTTTCGGCGTTTACGTCCAGAAACTTCATATCCTCGTTGCCCTCGGCCTGGGCCAGGCGCTTGAACTTGGGCGAGAACAGGCGGCAGTTGCCGCACCAATCGGCGTAGTATTTCACCACTACCTTCTCGTTTTCCTGAAGTAGTTGCTGAAAATCGGCGTCGGTGGCTTTGATAACGGACATTCTAAAAAGGGGTTTGGTGACAGATAACCGTGTTTTCAGATAAGAATGATTCTCATCTGCCAGCAAAGGTAACGGCAAAAAGGGCCAAAAAGGTTCTCGAAACTGTATTTATGTGGCTGCGGCAGTGGCCCGCTGCACCAAAGCCAGATTTGCCATACCCGCCGTGTCCGCCCCCCTCATGCCGGAACTATGGGCCGCCCGCCGCGTTTAGTTGCTGCCGCTTTAGTCTGCTTCAGAAAGCCTGCCCTGAAATTCAGCCACGCGCAACCGAAAGCTGACAGCTAGCAGCTACAAGCCAACAGCTCAACTAGTATATGCCTCAAAACATCCTTTTTTTCGGCGACTCGCTCACGGCGGGTTACCAGCTACCGGCCAGTGCCGCCTTTCCTTCCCGTATTCAGGAGAAAATTGATGCCCTCGGCCTGCCCTACAAGGCCCACAACTACGGTGTGAGCGGCGAAACCAGTGCCGGCGGCCGCCAGCGGCTGCCCAAAGTACTGCCACGCTTCCCCGAACTCGACGTGTTTGTGCTGGAGCTGGGGGCCAATGATGGCCTGCGCGGTATTCCGGTGCGCGAAACCACCCAGAACCTGCAATTCATCCTCGACGCGGTGCAACACGCCCACCCCCAGGCCCGCCGGGTGCTGGTCGGGTTGGAGTTTCCGTTCGATTTGGGTCCGCTGGCTACGCTGGCCGGCGGCCGGTTCGGCCACTACGCCCGCGAGTTCAACGCCCTGTTCCGCCAGCTGGCCGATAAAAACGAGGTCGATTTTGTGCCCTTCCTGCTGCACGGCGTTATAGGCCAGCGCCACCTCAACCTGCCCGATGGCGTGCACCCCAACGCCGAGGGCCAGCAGCTGCTGGCCGACAACGTGTGGCAGGTACTGCGCGGGGTGCTGGAGCGGCGGCCGTAGTCCGGAAGGCCTTCTGAACCATATTCCTGCTACTTTAGCTTCCTATTCCTCTCTTGCCCTCTTTCTATATGAACCGCCCGTTTTATCACCTCGGCGACTGGCGCCGCAACCTGTTTCTGCTTACGGCCGCGGCCAGCCTGGGCCTGGGCGTGCTGCCAGCCTGCTCCTCCAACGACAGCCGCCCGGAAGCCGACGCGGCCTCCTGGGATAATGCCGCCACCGACTCCTACAGCCAGGGCGTCATCACCGAAATGACCGAAACCCAGCCGGGCGAGTGGAAAATTACGGCCGAGCGGCCGGCCGGCAAGGAAGAAGTGGCGGCCATTCTGCGGCATGCTGATGGCAAAGTGGATACGCTACAGGGCCAGGCCCTGCAGCAGCAGATGCAGAACTACACCCGCCAGTATTCCGAAAACCGGGCGGGTAGCAACGGCATGATGGATGTGCTGATGTGGAGCGGCATCGGCTATATGGCTGGCCGCTGGCTGACGCCCAACACCGGCGCCTACGCCTCGCCGGGCATTATGCAGCGCAACAACGGCTGGCGGCAAGGGATTTCGCGCGAGCGGGAAAACGAGGGCCGGGGCTTTTATGGGCGGGGGTTTACGGGTGGTTATAGCAGCGGCAACGCGGGCATCAGCGCCAGCTCCAGCGTGCAGCGCAACTCCCCGCGCGGTACGTTCCGCAGCTCGGCCCCCAGCAGCAGCAGCCGCAGCACCTTCGGCAGTCGGGGCGGCTCGCGGGGCTTCGGCGGTTAAGCAGTCGGCTCCAGTTACATCGTGCGGAACGGTGTAGGGGCGGGGCTTGTCCCCGCCCGCCATTGAACGGCACCGTTGTACAGGTACCGTTGAAGCGGCTCGAGCGGCGGGCGGGGACAAGCCCCGCCCCTACACCGCGCTACGTAACCTGAACACCCAAATCCAACCATTCAGCCCACTTCCTATGATTCGTTTGCTGCCACTGTCGGGCAATGTGGAGCCGGCCATGCACCAGTTGGGCTGGGACTGGGCCGTGGAAGACGCCTGCGCCGCTTACCTGGCGCCCGAGGCCCTGGCGGTATCGGAAGCCGAGGCCGAAACGCTGCTGCAGGCCGCCGACACGCTCTACGAGATGCTGGTGGAGTCCGTCCCCGACCCGATTCCCGACGACTTCCTGCGCCAGCTGGGCATCCCGCACAACCTCTGGGAAGCCGTGCGCCATAGCTGGAACGACGACCGGCACTGGCACCTCTACGGCCGCTTCGACCTGGCCGCCACTCCCGACGGCCCCAAGCTGGTCGAGTTCAACGCCGACACCGCCACCAGCATTCCTGAAACGGCCGTGGTGCAGTGGGCCAGCCTGATGGCCGCCGGCCGCCCCGCCCACGAGCGACAGGCCAATGGCCTGTTCGAGGGCCTGGAAGCCCAGCTGCGCCACTGGCGCGAACTCAACCCCGACCTGGACCCGCACCTGCTGCTGGTACACCTGCCCGACAGCGCCGAGGACGAAACCAACTGCGCCGTGCTGGCCGAAGCGGCCCGCGCTGCCGGGTTCGGCACGGCCCATGTGTGCCCCGTGGATGCCATGCGCGTGGCCGTGCAAGGCGAGGAGCGCGGGGTATGGGCCGAAGTGGAGCCGGATAAGTGGCAGCGCTTCGATTTCCTGTTCAAGCTGGTACCCTGGGAGCTGCTGGCCGACGAGGAGCCCGCCCTCACCGCCGACCTGACCCACCTGCTGCTCACCCGCGACGTCATCGTTGCCAACCCCGCCTACACGCTGCTTTTCCAGAGCAAGGCTATTTTAGCTCACCTCTGGGACACGTTTCCGCACCACCCGCTGCTGGTGCAGGCCAGCCTGCGCGATATGCCAGGCCACCACGTGCGCAAGCCCCTGTTCGGGCGCGAAGGCCAGAACCTGACCGAAATGGACGGCCTCCGCACCCGCCAGCAGGAGCCCGGCGAGTTCGGCAACCAGCCCCAGGTGCGCCAGCGCTGGCTAGCCTTCCCGACCGACGCCCAGGGCCGCCGCTATCAGGCGGGCGTATTCTGGGCCGGCGAGGCCTGCGCCCTCAGCTACCGCCGCGACCCCGGCATCATCACCAACCTCTCCGAGTTCGTGCCGCACATTCTGACGGCTTAAACCGCCTAGCCGGATTTTGGTGTGGGCAAATTCTCGCTTATAGTTGCCGAGCCTTGGAAAGAGCTTGGGCGACCTTTTCAATTACTTTAGATGATTTACAAAGCCGTTCTGACCTCTGTAGTCGGGCTATTATTAGCCGTATCCGCAACCGCGCAGACTAACCCGCTGCCAATCAAGAAGAGCAAGAACACAGGGCTGTTCAACATCACCCAGATAGGATACAATGCTGGCGTTGGCAAAGCCACTTACCGATCTGATGTGGTGCTGGACTACCGGGGCTCGGTGAATCGATTTCGCACTACGTTCGGCTATTTCCTCAACCCGGCCGTGTCGGTGGGGCTGGGCTTCGGCCTCGACGGCTACCACGAGCCCAGCTACAACACCGCTCCATTAGTAGCCGATGTGCGCTACTACTTTCAGCCAAGTGGCAACAGCCTGTTTGTTACGGGCAACGTGGGCTACGCACTGAAGTTGGGAGCCGGGTTTGAGCGGGGCGTGACAACCGGCCTGCACGTGGGCTACCGCGTCATTGCGGGCCGCAACACCAACCTGCTCTTCAGCGTCGGTCCTGAGGCCCAACAAATCCAGGATGCCCGCATCAACGTCGTTGGGCCAGGTTCGTTCGAGCAGATAGAAAGCACCATTTGGCTGAAATCTATTTCCTTCAACGCCGGCTTCCTTTTCTAATTAATTGCCTAAAAGCGTCCGGNNCCGGACGCTTTTAGGCAATTAAGCTAGCCGTTAAACAGAAGCATCGTACATCCGCTCATAATACTCCTTCGCCATGCGGCCCGACTCGAATTCGGGCTCTACGTCGCGCATGGCGGCTTTGCGGATGGCCAGGAACTTGGCGGGCTGGTCGTAGTAGAGCGGGATGATGGTGTTTTCGAGGGCATCGAGGATGCCGGTGGCTTCGAAGTCGTCTTTCTCGTTTTCGGCCGCGTGCAGGTCGGCCAGGGGCAGCAGGAAGCTGTTTTCGACGTCGCGGGCGAATTCCGGAATCCAGCCGTCGGGGATGCTCAGGCTGATGCAGCCGTTCATGGCGGCCGTCATGCCGCTGGTGCCCGAAGCTTCGCGCGGGAAGCGCGGCGTGTTCAGCCAGATATCGGAGCCCTTCTTCATGGCCGCTGAGAGCCCCAGCTCGTAGCCCGTGAGCACGGCGCAGGTATCGAAGTTCCGGGTCTTCTCGATGAGGCTGTTGAACACGGCAATGGCCCCGAAATCCTTGGGGTAAGGCTTGCCGGCCCAGATAACCTGGAGGGGCCGGCCGGTGTCGGTTACCAGCTTCTGGAACCGCTCGAAGTGGCGCAGAATCAGGTCGGCGCGCTTGTAGCCGGCGAAGCGGCGGGCCCACACCAGCGTGAGGGCATCGGGGTCGAGCAGCTTGCCGGTCTGGTCGGCCACGATATCGAAGAGGCGCTTTTTCAGCTCGCGCTTGCGGGCCTGCAACGCCTCGTCGTTGTTGGCTTCGAGGCCCTCGTGCAGCTTTTCGTCGCGCCAATAAGTGCCGTTCTGCGAGTTGGTAATGGCGATGATGGGGCTGATGCCTTCGTTGTGGCCCCACATTTCGTTGGCCACTTTGCCGTGCACTTTCGAGACGCCGTTGCTGATGCGGGCGAAGCGCAGGGCCGTGAGCGTGTAGTTGACCCGGTCGTTTTCCACGATGCCCAAATCGCGCACCTCGCCCAGCGTCAGGCGGCCGAAAAACGACATCTTGTAGAGCAGCTCCAGCGGGTGCTCCTCGTTGCCGGCCAGCTCGGGCGTGTGGGTGGTAAACACGAGGTGCTCGCGCACTTTGGCCCGGTTGCGGCCGAACTTCTCGTGCAGGAAAAACGCCAGCGGCAGGCCGTGGCCCTCGTTGAGGTGGTAGACTTCGGTTTTGCGGTTCAGCACATCGAGCAGCTTGCCGCCGCCCACGCCCAGCAAAATGCTCTGGGCCACGCGGGTAGCCGTATCAGCGTCGTAGAGGTGGTGGGAAATGGTGCGCGAGAGGTGGTCGTTTTCCTCGATGTCGGTGGTCAGGAAGAACATCGGGGCCGTACCGAACGTCTCGGGGGCCAGGTAGAGGGCGCGCACCTGCACCTGGGCGTCATGGATGGTGATGGGGAAGGTGATGCCGGTGTCCTGCAGGAAGCTGTAGTGCTTGCGGTGGAACTCGGCCCGCATCGTCTGGTCGCCATTGCGGCCTTGGTCGTAGTAACCGTAGCTCCACAGAATGCTGATGCCGATAACATTCTGCTTGAGCTCGTACACGGAACGCATGTGCGAGCCGGCCAGGAAGCCCAGGCCGCCGGAGTAGGTTTTCAGGGCCTGATCGAGGGCGAATTCCATGGAGAAATACGCGGCCGGGGTGCTGAACTCGGGAGCAGGCGTGTAATAGTTAAGGTCGAAAGCCATTGCGGGCGAAAATTGCGGTGGATGAGAAAACAGAAGCCAGACAACGTAGCCGGTCCAACAGTCACTCAAAAAAACAAGAAAAGAACTACTCGCACTACCTGCCCCCCACCTTAGCAGCCTGGATGCTAACCAGCCACCGGTAATAGCCAAGCAGGCATCATTACCCGCCTATACCCTCGCCTGCCAATCCATACGCAACGGCATCAGGCACTTGGCCCCAACCGGCAGGTTCGGGAAGGGGCAGCAGCGGCCTGCTACCAAGTGCCTTATTATCCGGGTTGGCGGCTTACTAAGGCCTGCCGGGGCAAAGCAGCACCTGCATTCGTCAACACATCATCATTTTGGGTGCCTGAAACAGTAGCGCGGCGGGCGGGCAGGGGCGTTCTTTGTCTATTACGTTCCATATTTCATCCCGCATATGTTCGCCTTCCGATTTCTGCCCCTGCTGGCTGGCGCGCTGCTGGCCATAGCCGCGCCCGCGCCGGCTGCTCCGGCTGCTGCTGCCCCTACCGTAACTGCCGCCGCCAAAGCCGCGCCCATTCAGCGCATCGACCCCACGTTCTGGTGGGTGGGTATGAAGAACCCGAAGCTCCAGCTGCTGGTACACGGCCCCGGCCTGCGGACGGCCACGGCCGCGCTGCGCGCCTACCCCGGCGTGCGCCTCGACAGCGTGCAGCAGCTGGCCAGCCCCAACTATCTGATGCTGCACCTCACCATTGCCCCCGAGGCCCGGCCCGGACGGCTCCAGCTCGATTTCAAGGGCAACAAGAAGTTCAGCTACGCCTACGAGCTGAAGCAGCGCACTACGCCCACCGACGACACCAAAGTGCAGGGCCTCACGCAGCAGGATTTCATCTACTTCCTGATGCCCGACCGGTTTGCCAATGGCGACCTGAAAAACGACTTCATCAAGGGTATGCGCGCGCCCAAAGTGGCCCGCGACTCGATGTACAGCCGCCACGGCGGCGACTTAGCCGGCATCGAGCAGCACTTCGATTACCTGAAAGACCTGGGCGTGACGGCGCTGTGGCTGACGCCGGTGGTGGAAAACGACATGCCCAAGGCCAGCTACCACGGCTACGCCCTCACCGATTACTACAACACCGACCGCCGCTACGGCACCACCGAGCAGTACCGGCAATTTGTGGAGCGCGCCCACCAAAACGGCCTGAAAGTGGTGCACGACGTGGTGCTCAACCACATGGGCTCCAAAAACTACCTGTTCCTCGACCAGCCCGCCCCTGACTGGTTCAACCAGTGGCCGGGCTTCACGCGCAGCAACTACAACGCCTCGGCCCTCAACGACCCCTACGGCTCCGTCCTCGACCGGAAGCTGTACAACCAGGGCTGGTTCGACACCACGATGCCCGACGTGAACCAGGCCAACCCACTGGTATCCACCTACCTGATTCAGAACTTTCTGTGGTGGGTGGAATACACCGGCCTCGACGCCTACCGCATCGACACCTACCCCTACTCCGACCCCAAGTTTCTGATGGATTGGGGCCGGGCCATGCAGGAGGAGTTCCCGCGGCTGGCCTTGTTCGGCGAGGCCTGGGTGGGCAGCACGGCCCAGCAGGCGTTCTTCGCCCGCAACATCTTCCAGCCCGTCGATGGGTTCAAGTCCAATTTGCCCTCGGTGCTCGATTTTCAGTCGAGCTTTGCCCTGCACGACGCCCTGAAGTCGGGCAACATGCTCAAGCTCTACGAGTCGCTGCAAGGTGATTGGATGTACGAGGACGCCTCGCGCAACGTCACCTTCCTCGACAACCACGACGTGAGCCGCTTCTACTCGGTGATTGGCGAGGACTTCGCGCGCTACAAAATGGGCCTGGCCTGGCTGCTGACTTCCCGCGGCATCCCGCAGCTCTACTACGGCACCGAGGTGCTGATGAAGAACTTCAGCAACCCCGACGGCCTGGTGCGCGCCGACTTCCCCGGCGGCTTCGCGGGCGATTCGCTCAACTACTTCAAGCGCCGCCCCGGCCAGCCCGGCGAGGCATTTGAGTACGTGCGCAAACTGGCCAACTACCGCAAGTCGCACGCCTTTTTGCACAGCGGCAAGCTGATGCAGTTTATCCCGCAGGACGGCGTGTACGTGTACTTCCGCTATGCGCCGGAGGGCACGGTAATGGTGATATTGAACGGTAGCAAAGAGGCGCGCACGCTCGATGGTGCCCGGTTCGCGGAGCGCACGGGCGGGTTCAGTTCGGGCCTGGAGGTAACGACCGGGATGGTTGTGCCCGATTTGAAGTCGTTTACCGTGCCAGGGCTATCGGCGTGGGTGGTGGAATTGCGGTAGCTTGGGGTTGTTCTGGTGTTTTTAGCCCGCAGAGGGCGCAGTGTTTTCGCAGATGACGCAGTGTATGGACGAAAACAAGATATCCTATGAGGTGCGGCGGGCTTCGTTTGCTATTCACACTGCACTGGGTCCGGGGCTGCTGGAGTCGGTGTACGAAACCGTGCTGACGCATGAGTTGCGCAAAGTCGGGCTGCACGTACAAAATCAAGTAGCCCTGCCAGTTGTGTATGATGGGTTGCGGTTGGAAAACGGGTTTCGCCTGGACTTGTTGGTAGAAAGCAAAGTTGTGGTCGAGTTGAAATCGGTGGAAGTGCTATTGGAAGTACACCACAAGCAACTCCTGACTTACCTGAAACTCTCGGGCCACAAGCTAGGTCTGCTCATCAACTTCAACGTCCCGTTAATCAAGGAAGGAATATTCCGCAAAGTGAACGGCCTGTAAGAACACTGCGCCCTCTGCGAAAACACTGCGCCCTCTGCGGGCTAAAAACACCAGAACAACATGAAACGCCTCCTCCTCCTACTCGCCCTCGCCGCCTGCTCGCCCCAAAAACCCGCCATGCTTCCGCCCGACGCCAACACCACCGAAGAAGCCCCCCAGGATCACAAGCTCATCATCTACCAGTTGATGACGCGCCTGTTCGGCAACCAGACTGCCACCAACAAAACCTACGGCACCGCCCAGGAAAACGGCGTCGGCAAGTTCAACGACATCACCGACCAGGCCTTGCAGGCCATTAAACGCATGGGCGTCAGCCACGTGTGGTACACCGGCGTGCTCGACCATGCCACCCTCACGGCCTACGAGGGCATCCCGGCCGACGACGCCGACGTGGTGAAGGGCCGCGCCGGCTCGCCCTATGCCATCCGGGACTACTACGATGTGGCCCCCGACCTAGCCGTGAACGTTCCTAAGCGCATGGCCGAGTTCGAGGCGCTGGTGAAGCGCACCCACAACAACGGCCTCAAAGTCATCATCGACTTCATTCCGAACCACGTAGCCCGCAGCTATAAGTCGGATGCCAAGCCGGCGGGCGTGGTGGATTTGGGCGAGCAGGACGATACGACCCAGGCCTTCAGGGCCAGCAACAACTTCTACTACCTGCCGGGCCAGCCCTTTGTGGTACCCGCCGACTACACCCCGCTGGGCGGCCAGCCCGGTCCCCAGAAGGACGGAAAGTACCAGGAAAACCCCGCCAAAGCCACCGGCAACGACGTTTTTTCGGCCGCCCCGAGTGTCAACGACTGGTTCGAAACCACCAAGCTCAACTACGGCGTCGATTACCAGAACAACCGTCAGTCGTCCTTCGAGCCCATTCCGGATACGTGGCTGAAGATGCGCGACATTCTGGTGTTCTGGGCAAAAAAAGACGTGGATGGTTTCCGCTGCGACATGGCCGAGATGGTGCCGGTTGAGTTCTGGGCCTGGGTGATTCCGGAGCTGAAGAAGGTAAAGCCGAGCCTGCTGTTCATCGGCGAAGCCTACGACGCCAAAACCTACCAGATGTACCTCGAAAAAGGCGGCTTCGACTACCTCTACGACAAGGTGGGCCTCTACGACGGCCTGCGCCGCCTGACCCGCAACGAGGGCACGACCCGCGACATTACCAAGGTCTGGAGTGAGGAAAGCCGGGGCTTCGGCGGCCACATGCTGCGCTTTTTGGAAAACCACGACGAGCAGCGCATTGCCAGCCCCGACTTTGCCGGCAACGCCCGCGCCGCGCTGCCGGCCATGGTGGTGTCGGCCACGCTGGGCACAGGTCCGGTTATGCTGTATTTCGGGCAAGATGTGGGCGAGCCGGCGCTGGGCTCCGAGGGCTTTTCGGGGACAGATGGCCGCACCACTATTTTCGACTACTGGGGCGTGCCCGAGCACCAGAAATGGCTGAACGGCGGCAAGTTCGACGGCGGCCAGCTAAGCGCAGAGCAACAGCAGCTGCACGCATTCTATGTGCGCCTGCTCACGCTCTCGGGCCAGCGCGAAGCCATCCGGAAGGGTCGTTTTTATGAGCTGCAAAGCACGCTGGCCGCCCAGAACCCCGGCTACAACGCCGAGCGCGTGTACGCCTACCTGCGCTACACCGACACCGAAACGCTGCTGGTCGTCGTCAATTTCAGCCCCGACCAAACCCAGCGCCTCGACCTGAACCTACCGGTAGCAGTACGCGAGCGGCTGGGCCTACCCGCCGACAAAGCGCTTACTTACACCGATTTGATGGCCCCGGCGGGTACCGCTACGGATGGCTCCGCCGTTACGCTGGCTCCGCAAAGCAGCCATATTTTTGAAATTAAGTAGTTAGAAGTCAAAGGCGAGAAGAGCGTCATTCAGAGCGCAGCGAAGAATATCGCGTGCTGACGTTGTAACTGTCATCCAACGGCTTCACGCGAGATTCTTCGCTACGCTCTGAATGACGCTCTTCTCACCTATCCGCTTCCGCCCGTTCCCAATCCCTAAATTCCCCCAATCCCATGGCCTCCCCCACCGCCACCGTTTCGGCTGATACCCGCGACAAACCCCGGATGAGCTTCTGGCAAATCTGGAACATGAGCTTCGGCTTCCTGGGTATCCAGTTCGGATTCGAGTTGCAGAATTCCAACGTAAGCCGCATTTTTGAAACGCTGGGCGCCAGCAAAGACGACCTGCCGCTACTCTGGATTGCTGCCCCATTGACGGGTCTGTTAGTGCAGCCCATCGTCGGTTACTTTTCTGACCGTACTTGGCACCCTACTTGGGGCCGCCGACGGCCGTTCTTTTTCTTGGGGGCAGTGCTGGCTACGCTGTCATTATTCATTATGCCCAATTCGGGGTCGCTGCTGATAGCGGCCGGGATGCTGTGGGTGATGGATGCGAGCATCAATATTTCGATGGAGCCGTTCCGGGCCTTTGTTGGCGACCTGTTGCCTAACAACCAGCGAACTACGGGCTTTGCTACCCAAAGCTTTTTTATCGGGATAGGCTCGGTTATCGCGGCCGGCCTGCCGTGGGTATTCACCAACCTATTCGACATTGCTAATATAGCGCCGCAGGGCCAGATTCCACCCTCCGTGAAATATGCGTTTTATGCGGGCGGTGTAGCGTTTTTTCTGGCCGTGATGTATACCGTGGTTACCACCCGTGAGTACCCGCCGGCCAACATGGCTGAGTTTGAGCGCGAAAAAGCCGGCACCCGAGTATTCGACGGTTTGAAAGAGTCGTTTATGGGCATTTTTCATATGCCTAAGGCGATGCAACAGTTAGCCGTAGTGCAGCTTTTTACTTGGTTTGCCCTGTTTGCTATGTGGATTTATTCCACAAACGCCATCACCAGCAACATCTACGATATGCACGTAGACAACAAGCTATTTGCCAAAATTGAGCAGCGGGTGCAGGCCGCCTCTGCTTCCGTAAAAGACGTGGAAGCCAAAAGCTTCTTCGATCTGAGCGCCGCCACGGCTGCCGAGATGCAAGCCAAGCAACTCACTGCACTCCGCAACGATTTAGCCGATATCAACCGCTTTCAGTCCGGCAACTCCGACAAGGTGATAACCACCAACTTGGCGGGTTACGCACTGAAGAGCACTGACTTTACCCCCGCTGAAGTTGCGACGCTCACCAGAGTGCAACAACAATATAACGATGGGGCCGACTGGTTGGGCATCTGCTCATCGGTGCGCAATGGGGTGGCCGCCCTGTTCGCCTTCCTGCTGCCAGTATTGGCCCGCCGTACCAGTCGCCGCTTTACTCACATGCTGTGCTTGGTAGTGGGCGGGTTGGGCCTGATTTCCCTGCGCTTCGTGGATACGCCGGCCCTATTGGCAGTAGCAATGGGTTTGGTGGGTATTGCTTGGGCAAGCATTCTGTCGATGCCGTACGCTATGCTGGCCGGCGCCCTACCTGCTAACAAAATGGGCTATTACATGGGCGTGTTCAACTTTTTCATCGTCATTCCCCAAATTGTAGCGGCCACAGTACTAGGCTTCCTTACTATCCATCTGTTCAGCGGCAATACACTCTCGGTGTTGGTTCTGGGCGGAGTCACAATGGTTGTTGGTGGCCTGCTCACATTGCGCGTCGATGATGCCGATGATATTCGGCTAGTTTCGGCAGAGCCCGTAGCCCTAGAGGGTGGTGGCTATGATGCTCCGGTGGAAACCGACCCGCGGCTGTGAAGTAAAAGGTAAAACAACGAGAAAGGCCTGCGCTGCTGAGCATTTAGCTCAATAGCGTAGGCCTTTCTCGTTATGGAAGCACCGGGTTTTATCCGGTCAGCCAACTGTAGGCAGACGCTTCTTCCACAAACACCCGGATTTCAAGGTCGGCGGCAGCTACGGTGTTAAGCTCCTGTAGGCGGGGAATGAGCAGTTCGGCGTGGTAGGGCGTGGTGAAGTAAGCAATGCGGCGCACAGCGGCGGGCAAAGCCGTCTGCAATTCGGCGCGGAAGTCGTGCAGTATCCAGAGTAGGTCGGTGGAGTCGGCCAGGCCGCGGCTGCGCAGATCGATCAGCCAGCGGCCGGCCTGCACGGGCTTGGCCAGGCGTAGCGCCTCCCGATAGCCGGCCCGGTGCTCAGCGGAAGTAGCTACCCGCGTCCAGCGCATAATCAGCAACCGCAAATCGGAGCGGTAAGAGAGGAGGACGTAATCGGCAATGGGCATTAGAAGGGGCTGGCAGGCAACAAGGCAAAGGTACGTCCGCAGGTGCATACCACCCGCACAGTACAGCCAGCTCCTGTAGCAATGCAACTCGGGCGCTTACAGATTTGTCCTTCCCTGTGTATCTTCCGGCCGTAATCCATTCCACTTCATTCCCACCGATTTATGACGCGCAACCACCTGTTGCTGCTGGGCCTCGGCGCCACGCTATCGATTCAGCCGGCATTGGCTCAGAAAAAAACTGCTTCTGCCACCAAAGCCAGCACCGCTACCAGCCCCCTGCCCGGTGGTGCCCGGCTGGTAGAAAAAGTAACTAAAAAGCCCGGTGAGCTGGTGATTCCGTACGAAAAGTACGTGATGCCCAACGGCCTGACCGTGGTAGTGACCGAAGACCACTCCGACCCGCTGGCCCACGTTGATATTACCTATCACGTGGGTTCGGCCCGCGAGCAGATCGGTAAGTCGGGCTTCGCCCACTTCTTCGAGCACATGATGTTCCAGGGCTCCGACAACGTAGGCGACGAGCAGCATTTCAAGCTCGTCACCTCGGCCGGCGGCACGCTCAACGGCACCACCAACCGCGACCGGACCAACTACTTCGAAACCGTACCCAGCAACCAGCTCGAAACGGCGCTCTGGCTCGAAGCCGACCGCATGGGCTTTCTGCTGGATGCCGTAACCCAGCAGAAGTTTGAGGTGCAGCGTTCGACGGTGAAAAACGAGCGGGGCCAGAACTACGACAACCGCCCTTACGGCCTGGCTTCCGAGAACGTCTCGAAGACGCTCTATCCCTACGGACACCCTTATAGCTGGCTCACCATCGGCTACCTCGAAGACCTGGACCGCTCCAACGTCGACGACCTGAAGAACTTTTTCATGCGCTGGTACGGGCCCAACAACGCTACCCTTACCGTGGGCGGCGACGTGAAGCCCCAGCAAGTGCTGCAGATGGTGGCCAAGTACTTCGGCTCCATTCCGAAGGGCCCCGCCGTGGCTGCCCAGAAGCTGCCCGCCCCCGTGCTGACCCAGGACCGCTACGTAAGCTACCAGGACAACATCCGCTTTCCGATGCTGCAGGTGGTGTTCCCGACGGTGCCCACCGGCCACCCCGACGAGTACGCGCTGGACGCGCTGGCCGAAATTATTGGCCAGGGCAAGAACTCGCTGCTCTACAAGAACCTCATCAAGCCCCAGCGCGCCGTGCAGGCCCAGGCCTACAACTCTACCTCGGAGCTGGCCGGCGAGTTTACCATGGTCATGCTGCCCTTCCCCGGCAAAGGCCTCGACAGCCTCGAAATGCAGGTGCGCAGCACCCTGGCCGAGTTTGAGCGCACCGGCGCCACCGCCGAGCAGGTGGCCCGCTTCAAGTCTAGCACTGAGGCACAGGTGGTTAACAGCCTGGCCAGCGTGAGCGGCAAGGTTAGCCAGCTGGCCGCCAACCAGACCTTCTTCGGCAACCCCAACCGCCTGCCCCAAGACCTGAAGGCCCTGCGGGCCGTAACGCCGGCCGACGTGAACCGGGTATACGCCAAGTACCTCAAGGGCAAGCACGCCGTTATTCTGAGCGTGGTGCCTAAAACCGGCGCAGTACCGCCCGTAAAGCCCGATAACTACACAGTTTCCAAAGACGGCTACAAGGCCCCCAACTACGGCTACGAAGGCCTGAGCTACACCAAGCCCACCGACAACTTCGACCGCAGTAAGCAGCCCAAGGCCGGCACCGCGCCCGCCGTGCAGGTACCTACGGTATGGCAGAGCAAGCTGAACAACGGCCTGCGCCTGATGGGCAACCGCAACACCGAAATTCCGACGGCTACCATGCTGCTCACCATCCGTGGCGGCCGCCGCCTAGAGCAGCTCAACCGCAACCAGGCCGGTATTGCCGCCCTCACCGCGGCCATGATGAATGAGGGCACCGAGAAGTACACCGCCGAGCAGTTCAGCTCGGAGCTCGATAAGCTGGGCAGCGCCATCCGGGTAGGCGCCGGCGACGACAACACGACGGTGTACGTGCAGAGCCTGACCAAAAACCTGCCCGCCACTATGGCCCTGCTGGAGCAGCGCCTGCTGCACCCGCGCTTCGATGAGGCCGATTTCGCCCGCCTCAAAAAGCAGGCGCTGGAAGGCATTGCCAACCAGGTAACCCAGCCGGTGCTCATCGCCAACAAAACCTTCGACCGGCTGGTGTACAACCCGGCCGACATTATGAGCGTGCCTTCCAGCGGCACAGCCGCCACGGTAACCAGCATCACGCTCGATGATGTGAAGAAGTTCTACCAGGACTACTACGCGCCCAACGTGAGCTACCTGGTAGCCACCGGCGACGTAGACCAGGCCACGCTCACCAAGCAACTGGGCTTCCTCAACAACTGGCAGCAGAAGCAGATCAGCCTGCCAGCCGGCGAAAAGGCCACCCAGCCCGACAAAACGCGCATCTACTTCGTGAACAAGGACGGCGCCGCGCAGTCGGAAATCCGGGTGGGCTACCTTTCGCCCCTCACCTACGACGCCACCGGCGACTACTACCGCGCCTACCTGAGCAACTACCTGCTTGGCGGTGCCTTCAACTCGCGCATCAACCTGAACCTGCGCGAAGACAAAGGCTACACCTACGGCGCGCGCTCGGGCTTCCAGGGAAGCCGCTACGCCGGCCCCTACACGGCTTCGGCCGGTGTGCGCGCCGATGCCACGGCGGCCTCGGTGAAGGAGTTTATGTCGGAAATCAAAAACTACCGCAACGGTATTACCGACGACGAGCTGCAGTTCCTGCAGGCCTCGGTGGGCCAGAGCGACGCGCTGCGCTACGAAACCGGCCAGCAAAAGGCCGCGTTCCTGAGCCGCCTAGTGGAGTATGACCTGCCCCTGGATTACGTGAAGCAGCAGAGCGAGATTCTCAACAACCTCAAGAAAGAGGATGTGCAGGGCATTGCCCAGAAGTATCTGCCCGCCGACAACATGTACATCGTGGTAGTAGGCGACCGGACCAAGGCCTTCCCCGGCCTGACGGAGCTGGGCTACGAGGTAGTGGAGCTCGACAACGACGGCAACCGCGTAACGGCCACCGCCACCTCTACGCCCACGCCCGAGGCCATGGCCCCCAGCATGGATGTAGAAAAAACGAAGGTGGTGACCAAGAGCGCCAAAGGCAAAAAAGAGAAGAAGAAGTCCAAGCGTGACAAGGACAAAGACTAGTTCTTGAATTAGCTGACGAAAACGGCCCGGTTCGCAATGTGCGACCCGGGCCGTTTTGCGTTTGTGCCGGGCTCAGTCAATAATCGTTTGTCATTAAGAGCGAAGCGAAGAATAGAATGACAGACGGTTTTCTATAGCTCCTTGCGCAGCCGGGCTACCGGAATGTTGAGCTGCTCGCGGTACTTGGCTACTGTGCGGCGGGCGATGTTGTAGCCGCGGGCGTTGAGCATTTTCTCCAGCTTGTCGTCGGAAAGCGGCTTTTTCTTCTGCTCACCCTCGATGATTTCCTTGAGGATGTACTTCACCTCGCGCGAGCTGGCATCCTCGCCCGAATCGGTGGCAATGCCTTCGGAGAAGAAGTACTTGAGCGGGTAGATGCCGAACTCCGTCTGCACGGCTTTCGAGTTGGCTACCCGGCTCACCGTGCTGATGTCCATGCTGATTTCCTGGGCAATGTCTTTCAGAATCATGGGGCGCAGCTTGCTTTCGTCGCCCTCCTCAAAGAACTCGCGCTGGTAGCGCACAATGGCGTCCATGGTGCGCAGCAGCGTGTTCTGGCGCTGCCGGATGGCGTCGATAAACCACTTGGCCGAGTCGAGCTTCTGCTTGACAAAGGTCACGGCCTCCTTCATCTTCTTGTCCTTCTTCGAGGCCTTGTCGTAGGCCCGGAACATCTCGGTGTAAGCCGGCGACACGCGTAACTCGGGGGCGTTGCGGGTGTTGAGCGTGAGGTTGAACTGGCCGTTGTCGTGGGTCAGCAGGAAATCGGGGATGATGTACTGGATTTTGCCGCCGCCCACCGGCCCGCTGCCGCCGGGTTTGGGGTTCAATTTGAGAATGAGGCCAATGGCTTCCTTTATCTCCTCATCTTCGAGGTCGAGCTTCTGCTGAATGCGCTGGTAGTGCTTCTTGGTGAACTCCTCGTAGGTGTCCTGCAGGATGCGTTCGGCGTTTTCCACGGTTTCCTCCTGCGGGCGGCGCTCCAGCTGCAATAGCAGGCACTCCTGCAGGTCGCGGGCCGCTATACCGGCCGGATCGAAGGTTTGTACTACGTGCAGCACACCTTCCACTTCGGGCACGCTTACTTCCAGGTTTTGCGAGAAAGCCAAGTCGTTGGCAATGGCCGACAGGTCGCGGCGGATGTAGCCGTCGCCATCGATGGAGCCGATAAGCTGGCGGCCAATGGTTTGCTGCCGCTCATCGAGGCCCGAGAAGCCGAGCTGGCTGAGCAGGTTGTCCATGAGCGAGCCGCTGGTGTCGGCCAACGGCATTTCGCGGCCGTCCTCGTCGTCGCCGGGCCCGTCGCCCTGCATCTTGTAGCCCGCTATTTCGTCGTCGTTGAGGTAGTCGCTCAGGTCGAGGTCTTCCGATTCCGAATTCGATTCGGGGGCTTTGGGCGCTTCTTCCTTCACTGGCAGCTCTACCTCAGGCTGCTCGTCGCGCTGGTCGGCGTCGTAGTCTTCGTCGAGCGTGTTGTCGGGGTTGTCGAGGGCGGCATCGGGGTCGTCGTAGTTGTCATCGGCATCATCGTCGCCGCTGTCGAGGTCGTCGAACTCGTCCTCCGGCTCATCCTCGCCTTCTTCCAGGGCGGGGTTCACCTCCAGCTCCTCCTTGATGCGCGCCTCCAGCTCCGCCGTCGGAATTTGGAGCAGCTTGATAAATTGAATCTGTTGGGGGCTCAGCTTCTGCGAAAGAAGCTGCTTCATGTCCAGTCGTTGCATACGCCAAAAACGGTACGCCCCGCCGGGTTTTCGGCACGGGGGTAGGTAAGCCAAATGTAGCCCTTCTGTACTTGAATCAGGAAGGAAAAGTTGGGAAGGGACGATATACTGATGCCGCTTGTCATCCTGAGCTTGCGAAGGACCTTACCACGTTAGCACGGCCATGACCGCAACCTGTTCCAGCGTGATAAGGTCCTTCGCAAGCTCAGGATGACAAGCGGTTTCTCCTACCTTTGCGCTCTACTTACGACTCCAACCATGTCCGACCTCCGAAAAACCAGCGTGCAGGACCTGCTGCGCAGCCAAGACCTCGACCGCGAGGTGCTGGTGAAAGGCTGGGTGCGCACCCGCCGCGGCAACAAATACGTGCAGTTCATTGCCCTCAACGACGGCTCGGGCTTCAACTCCATTCAGGTAGTGGCCAACGCCGAGCAGTTTCCGGAGGAAAAGCTGAAGGCCGACGGCGTGGAGAACGGCGCCGCCATTGCCGTGCGCGGCAAGCTGGTGGCCTCGCAGGGCAAGGGCCAGGCCGTGGAAATTCAGGCCGACGAAATAACGGTGTATGGCTCGGCTGATCCAGCCGTATATCCGCTCCAGAAGAAGGCTACCTCGCTGGAAAACCTGCGCGGCATTGCCCACCTGCGCCCCCGCACCAACACGTTCGGGGCCATTCTGCGCATCCGGCACGCCATGGCCTTCGCGGTGCACCAGTACTTCAACGACCACGGTTTCTACTACATCCACACGCCCATCGTCACGGGTTCCGATGCCGAAGGCGCGGGCCAGATGTTCCGCGTAACCACGCTGCCCGACCAGAACCCGCCCCTGACCGAAGACAAATCGGGCGTCGATTACGCGCAGGATTTTTTCGGCAAGCAAACCAACCTCACCGTGTCGGGGCAGCTGGAGGCTGAGGTAGCCGCCATGGCCCTGGGCAAGGTGTACACCTTCGGGCCCACGTTCCGAGCTGAGAACTCCAACACGGCCCGCCACCTGGCCGAGTTCTGGATGATTGAGCCCGAAGTGGCCTTCAACGACCTGCAGGATAACATGGACCTGGCCGAGGACTTCCTCAAGAGCCTCGTGCGCTACGCCCTGGCCCATTGCCAGGATGACCTCAAGTTCCTCAACGAGCAGTACGACAAGGAGCTGCTGACCCGCCTGCAGTTCGTGGTCGACAACGACTTCCAGCGCCTGACCTACACTGAAGCCGTTGAAATCCTCAAGAAAGCCCGGCAGAAGTTCGAGTTCCCGGTAGACTGGGGCACCGACCTGCAGAGCGAGCATGAGCGCTACCTGGTAGAGAAGCACTTCAAGAAGCCGGTTATCCTGACCGATTACCCCAAGGATATCAAGGCGTTCTACATGAAGCTCAATGACGACGGCCAGACCGTGCGCGCCATGGACGTGCTGTTTCCCGGTATCGGCGAAATCATCGGCGGCTCGCAGCGCGAGGAAGACCTGACCAAGCTGAAGGAGCGCATGGCCGCCATGCAGGTGCCCGAGCACGAGCTGTGGTGGTACCTGGAGCTGCGCCAGTACGGCACCGCGCCCCACGCCGGCTTCGGCCTGGGCTTCGAGCGCCTCATCTTGTTCGTCACCGGCATGGCCAACATCCGCGACGTCATCCCCTTCCCCCGTTTCCCCGGCAGCGCGGAGTTTTAAAGCACTGTTTCGCGCTAACGCCTTATGATAACGGCCGCTCCTGAAGAGGGGCGGCCGTTATTACGACAGGATTTTGAGTAGCAACTTCTCATAAAAGGTGGAGAAGCTCTCAGCTTTCGTTCGGGAGCAAAGACTAGTGGTTAAGTAGTTGTCAACTTTCAAGTAATTCTCTCGAAGGTCGTTAGGCCTTCGATCAGTGTACCAACTGTAAATCAAGTAGGGGCGGTCGGCTGCAAAATTATTTCCGCAATCCGCCTCACCTCCGCTCGTCGTAACGGAAATGGTATCAGTTTGTAAGCGGCCCTTATATAATTGGTTGATTTTAAATGTGAATTGGACAAGTTTTCCCGGACTGGTCACCAATTTTCCCTGATAGATACCAAGAGTGTCTGTATAGGTAGTAGTAGCGCTTTTTATAGGCGTGCCAGTGAATATCACGGCAGCGTAACAGCGGCTTTTTAGAATGCCAACTCTTCCGCAGGAACAGGCCCAACTGTAATTGGAAAAGATTAACAGCAAGAAAAGTAGCAGCGCACGCATAGTAGAACTGAGGAGTCAGGGGGTACAGAGTTACAGCTTTTCAACAGTAATTCCGCAGCTCCTTGTCGTCCACGGCCAGCAGGTTGTCCAGCCGCAACTCGAAGCCGTCGGCCAGTCGCAAGTATTCTACTTTGTCCTGAATATACAGGTCCTGGATGATGCCGTGGTAGGTGCTGGGCGGCGTGTCGGACTCGGTACGATAGACGAGCGTGCAGGGCTGGCCGGTGGTGGCGCGGGCCTCCAGTTCGTCGTAGAACGAGCAGCTGATGGGTTGGTAGGGAGCAGACATGGCAGAAGCAACGTGGTGATTTGTGCTTGTACGCACGCCCAAGGCGGCCGGATGAGGGAGTTGGGCCGCAGCCATGTTTTATAACCAAGCTCGGCTTTGGCGCGTTGGCATAAACACCAATCCCCCCACCGCCATGCCTCCCGAAATTAACCTTGCCCCCGCCGACGCCCTCCGGAACGACGGCGAAATGCGCGCCTACCCCGCCACGCCCGACACCGAGGTGCTGCTGGTGCGCCGGCAGGGCCAGTACCGGGCGCTGGCCGCCCGCTGCCCCCACTACGGCGCCCCGCTCGACAAAGGCCGCATCATCAACGACCAAATCGTTTGCCCCTGGCACCACGCCTGCTTCCGGGTGGATGACGGCCACCTGTGCCAGCCCCCGGCCCTCGACGTCCTGCCCACCTACCCCATTCGTGTAGCCGACGGCCGAATCTGGGTGACGCTACCCGCCCACCCCGCCGCGGCCGCCGATAGCCCCGACGCCACGCCCACAGCCCTGGTAGGCGGCACCCCGCCCGCCCCCGACCGCACTGCAACGGACGAACGCACCTTCGTGATTGTGGGCGCCGGAGCTGCCGGCCAGTTCGCGGCCCAGACGCTGCGCACCGAGGGTTTTGGCGGCCGAATCGTGCTGGTCGGCGCCGATCCGGCCGCGCCCTACGACCGCACCAAGCTCAGCAAGGCCTTTTTGGCCGGCAAAGCTGATAAAAAGGCGCTGCCTCTACGTCAGCCCAAATTTTATGAGCAGCAGCGCATCGAGTTGCTGACGGATACCCGCGCCACCGGCCTGGATTTGAAGCAGCGCCAGCTGCAACTCGCCGGCCGCGCCCCACTGACTTACGACAAGCTGCTGCTGGCCCCCGGCAGCCGGCCCAACACCCTGCCCCAGCTGCCCGGCCACGACCTTGGCGGCGTGCTACTCCTGCGCACCGTTCAGGATGCCGCAGCCATTCGGAAAGCGGCCGCCGATGCCGAGCACGTAGTTATTATCGGCAGCAGTTTTATTGGTATGGAAGCCGCTGCCAGCCTGGCCACTGAGAACAAAGAGCAGGATAAAAAGCGGCAGATTACGGTAGTGGCGCGAGACAAGGAACCGTTTGCCAAAGTGCTGGGGCCAGAAATCGGGGCCATGTTTCGCCACCTGCATATCGGCCACGGCGTGCAGTTTGAGGCGGAGGCGGAAGTGGCGGCCCTGGAAGGCGAAAACGGCCGCGTAACGGCCGTGCGCCTGGCCTCGGGCCAGCTCCTGCCCGCCGATGTGGTGGTGCTGGGCGTGGGCGTGCAACCGGCCACCGAATTTCTGGCCGATGCTTTCGAGCTGGAAAAGGACGGCGGCCTGCGCGTGGATGCACATTTGCGGGCGGCCGAGCATGTGTACGCCGCCGGCGACGTGGCCCTGTTTCCGCTGACCACCGGCCCGGGCCGGCACCGCATCGAGCACTGGCGGCTGGCCCAGCAGCACGGCGCCTGCGCCGCCCGCAACATGCTGGGGCAAAAAGAGGCCTTTAGTGAGGTCCCCTTCTTCTGGACCCAGCAATTTGGCAAAAGCCTGCGCTATGCCGGCCACGCCACCGACTACGACGAAATCATCTTCCAGGGTCAAATAGACAAGCAGGAGTTCCTGGCGCTCTACGTGCAGCAAAACCGCCTGGTAGCCGCCGCCGGCATGGGCCGCGACGATGACATGCTAGTGATTATGGAGCTGCTGCGCCGCAACCAGATGCCCACGCCGGCTGCTGCTCGGGGCAAAATCGAGTGGGAACCACTGCTGGCGCGCTGAAGCTCCAGGTAACACCCCTCCGAAAAATTTGCTTGAAGTGCAACGGGCCGGCTTCTCTGAGAAGAGGCCGGCCCGTTGCACTTCAAGCAGGTTCGGAAAGCTAGTGCTTGCCTTTACCCTGCCCTTTACCCTTGTCATGGCCCTTTTGGCCTTTGCCCTGCTCAACATAAACTGGCAAGCCAGTAGGGGCTACATACACGGCCCGGGCCTTTTTGGCCTGGCCGGGCGGCATGCCGTGCGGATGACCCTTTTTGGGATATTTTACCCGATGCTCTTGGATAAGCACCCAGGGCTGCGCCCCCACATAATTGATAACGACCGGATGAAACGAATTGGTAGCGTAGCCATTGATGGTCTTCAGTTTTTTCCATTTGCCATCACGCCGCACCACGTATTGCTGGTCGCGCAGGTCGTAATAGCCGCCCACTTCCGGAATGTAATAGTACTGGGTGCCCGCTGGCACGGCCGGGCCCCAGCTGGGTGGGTTTACATTGATGGTTACCTGGGCCTGGCCCGGCAGGCTGAACGCAGCCAGAGAGGCCGTCAGCACAGCCGTAAGTAGTAAGTTGGAAGAAGAGCGCATGAGTATTGAGTAGGATGAGAGAAGCAAAATGCTGCCAGTAATCAGCGTATTCAGGGTCGCCAGCATTAGCTGCAGAGCCTCTGAGGGGCTGTTGGCAAAAATGGAACCAACTCCGTATCAGCCGCAGACTGCGCCGGCCACCGGGGCGTACGCGCCGCTCGCCCGAACAGAAGGTGTCGTTTCAAACAACGTACAAAGTGTGCTGCTCCGGAGCAGGGCATCTGCACCGGAGCAATTACATACGGGAAGTTCAGGCGACCGGGCACAAACCGAGGGCTTCGGCTGTTATGCTCCATCTGGCCGCTACCTTCACAGTGCCGGCCACCGAAACTGCCTGACTCAAAAGCTATTCGCATTAGCCATCGGGCCGCGTTTCCTTTACCTTTGCCGACTTATCCCGCTCCGCTGCCGCATGGCCAAAAAAACGACTGCCGCTTCCGCTTCTTCCGCCACCGAAACCGCTCAGGCTCCCAAGGCTGGCCGGGCCGCCAAATCGGCTTCCACCGCCGAAACTACCACCCAATCGGCTCCTGCTAAAACTGCCCGGGCGGGCAAGGCCACTAAAGTCAACAAGCCCAGCAATGAGGCCGTTTCGGTAGCCGCTGCGGTGGCCGAGGGCAATGGGCACCACAGCACAGCCGCCGTGCAGGCGGTGCCGCGGGCTGAGGTGGTGAGCGAAACCATTGTGGAAAACCGTGCCCCCATTGGCGGGCAGCTGCTGGGGCCGGCCGATTTGGAGGCGCCCTATATTGAAGTGTACGGGGCGCGCGAGCACAACCTGAAGAACGTGTCGGTGCAGATTCCGCGGGGGCGGCTGGTGGTGTTTACCGGCATTTCGGGCTCGGGCAAGTCATCGTTGGCCTTTGATACGATTTACGCCGAGGGCCAGCGCCGCTATATGGAGACGTTTTCGGCTTACGCCCGCTCGTTTATGGGCGGGTTGGAGCGGCCCGACGTGGACAAAATCGAGGGTTTGTCGCCGGTTATCAGCATCGAGCAGAAAACCACCTCGCGTAACCCGCGCTCCACGGTGGGCACCATCACCGAGATTTACGACTTCCTGCGCCTGCTCTACGCTCGCACGGCCGAAGCTTTCAGCTACGCTACGGGCCAGAAGATGATCCGGCAGAGCGACGACCAGATTATCAACTACATCCTCAAAGAGTACGACGGCCGCAAGCTGGTGGTGCTGGCCCCCGTGGTGAAGGGCCGCAAGGGCCACTACCGCGAGCTGTTTCAGCAGGTGGCCAAGCTGGGCTTTACCAAGGTGCGGGTGGATGGCGAGCTGCTCGACCTGACGCCCAAAATGCAGGTCGACCGCTACAAAATTCACGACATCGAAATCGTGATTGATCGGCTGGTGGTGGAGGAGGACGACCGGTTCCGGCTCTCGGGCTCGGTGCAGAACGCCCTCACCCAGGGTAAGGGCACCATGCTCGTGCTCGACCCCGACACCAAGAAGAAGGACAACACCCAGTTCTTCTCGCGCTTCCTGATGGACCCGGCCACCGGCATTGCCTACGACGACCCGGCCCCCAATACGTTCAGCTTCAACTCGCCCTACGGCGCCTGCCCCACCTGCAATGGCCTGGGCCAGGTGCAGGAAATAACCGAGGAAACGGTCATGCCTGACCTCAAGCTGACCATCAGCCGCGGCGGCATTGCGCCGCTGGGCGACTACCGCGACATTTGGATTTTCCAGCAGCTGGGCCAGATTCTCAAGCGCAACAAGGCCAGCCTGAGCACGCCCTTGCACAAGCTGCCCGCCGATTTGCTCCAGCACCTGCTCTACGGCATCTCGGAAGACGAGGCCGAGGACCCTAAGCTGCCCGGCTACGCCGAGCCGTTCGAGGGCATCATCCCGTTTCTGCGCCGCCAGATGGACTCCGAGTCGGACAATATCCGGGAGTGGATTCAGCAGTACACCCAGGCCCAGGAGTGCCCCGAGTGCCACGGCTACCGGCTCAAAAAGGAAAGCCTGCACTTCAAAATCGACGGCAAGCACATCGGCGAGCTATCGGTGATGGACCTCAACGAGCTGGCCGACTGGTTTGTGGGCCTCGAAGACCGCCTCTCGGAGCGCCAGAACCTGATTGCCCGCGAGCTGCTCAAGGAAATCCGCAAGCGCATCGGCTTCCTGCTTGAAGTAGGCCTCGATTACCTCAACCTGCACCGCTCGGTTCGTACGCTTTCGGGTGGCGAAAGCCAGCGTATCCGGCTGGCCACCCAAATCGGTACTCAGCTCGTGGGTGTGCTCTATATCATGGACGAGCCCAGCATCGGCCTGCACCAGCGCGACAACGAGCGCCTCATCAAGGCCCTGCAACACCTGCGCGATTTGGGCAACTCAGTGATTGTAGTGGAGCACGACAAGGACATGATTATGCACGCCGACCACGTGCTCGACATCGGCCCCGGCGCGGGCATCCACGGCGGCCACATCGTGGCTTCGGGCACGCCCACCGAAATCTTCGGCTCCGGCTCGCTCACCTCGCAATACCTGAGCGGGCAGAAGCACATTGAGCTACGCAAGAAGAAGCGCAAGGGTGAAGGCAACGAGCTGGTGCTGCGCGGCGCCAAGGGCCACAACCTCAAAAACGTAACGGCCAAGATTCCGCTGGGCAAGCTGGTGGCCGTGACGGGCGTGTCGGGCTCGGGCAAGTCCAGCCTCATTCACGACACGCTCTATCCCATTCTCAACCAGCACTTTTTCAAGGCCAAGCGCGAGCCGCTTGCTTACGGCAGCATCGAGGGGCTGGAGTTTATTGATAAGGTGATTGAGGTGGACCAGTCGCCGATTGGGCGCACGCCGCGCTCGAACCCGGCCACCTACACCGGCGTGTTCACCGAGATTCGCCAGCTGTTCGCCAACCTGCCCGAGTCGAAAATCCGGGGCTACGGGCCCGGCCGGTTCTCGTTCAATGTGAAGGGTGGGCGCTGCGAAACCTGCGAGGGGGCCGGCATCCGCACCATCGAGATGAACTTCCTGCCCGACGTGCACGTGCCCTGCGAAACCTGCAAGGGCCGCCGCTACAACCGCGAAACCCTGGAAGTGCGCTTTAAGGGCAAGTCCATCACCGACGTGCTCGACATGACGGTGGAAAAGGCGGTGGACTTCTTCGAGTTCCAGCCCCGCATCCTGCGCAAAATCCAGACCCTGCACGAAGTGGGCCTGGGCTACCTCACGCTGGGCCAGCAGGCCACCACGCTAAGCGGCGGCGAAGCTCAGCGCGTGAAGCTGGCCACCGAGTTGAGCAAGAAGGACACCGGCAAAACGTTCTACATCCTTGACGAGCCCACCACCGGCCTGCACTTCGAAGACATCAACCACCTGGCCGTAGTCCTGCACAAACTCGCCGACAAGGGCAACACCGTCCTTATCATCGAACACAACCTCGACCTGATCAAGGTGGCCGACTACCTCATCGACATTGGCCCCGAGGGCGGGGCGGCCGGCGGCACCATCGTGGCCCAGGGCACACCCGAAGCCGTAGCCAAGGCCGGCAAGGGCCACACCGCCCGCTTCCTGGCCGAGGAGTTGCGCACGAGCCAGTACGCAGTAGCTGAATAAGCAGGCTGTTACCGGACAGGCAGAAAATCAGCTCAAAAACTGGTTTTTCAGCAATAATCAGGTGCATTTATTGTCATGCTGTACTGAGTAAGCATTTACTTTTCGCAAAATTTACATGAACGAATAGTTGAAAAACCAATGATATTTCTATAGTTTGAGGGCTTCTATCTTCCCTCCTGCCCATGAAAGTTCTGGTTTTTCCTGCTTTGCTTGCCGTAGCCATCATCACCAAGCCACCTAAGCCCGTCACTCCCCCGGCCACAGCAACATCTGTCACATCAGTAGCGCTTACCACAAATAGCCCTAAAACCGGGCAGGCCATGACCGCAAGCCCGAATCAGGATACTGCGCTCAGCAAAATTCAGCCTGAGACCCATTAGTATTCTTTTCGTCGTCTGAACTCACCGGACGCAAAAAAACCGCCGCGCAAAAACGCGGCGGTTTTTTTAATCAGATGGGTGACCTTAATTGGCCATAGCGCCGGGCAGCTTTTTGGCCGCCTCCAGATGCGCCTGAATAGTGGGCAACACCTTGCTGGCAAAGGCTTTTACCTCCGCATCGGTGCCGTTTTGAATTTCGCTCTGGAAAGCATCCACCGTTTTTTGGTGGTCGACTACCATTTGCTGGGCATACTTCTGGGTAGCTTGCTCAGCCGCCATTGCCTCCATCTCCGTTTTGATGGCCATGTGCTCAGCGTCCATTTCGGTAGGAAGCGTTACGTTCTTGCTTGCAGCAATGGCTTTCAGTTCCTCTCCCGCTTCCTTGTGGTCGTTAATCATCATGTCGGCGTAGCTTTTGGTTTCGCCGCTGGCACCTTTGGCCAGGGCTACCTGGCTTAGGCCCATCTCATTGTGGCCACCGGTAGCTACCATTTTCATGAACTCGGCGTCGCTCATCATCGGAGCGGTGCTGGCAGGAGTCGTCATATCGGCTGCTGTACCTTCCGTAGCGGTGTCGGTGGTAGCAGTAGTGGTATCGGTGGTGGGGTTGCAGGCTGTAGCAGCCAGCAGGGCGCCGGCACTTAGCACGGCCAGAAAAGAGCGTTTCATAGGAGTAGGTAGGTTAAGTGGGTTTAAAATAACGCGTAAAAAAGGGCTAACGGGTTGTGTCGGCAGCAGCGGCTGGCAGCGAATCGGCGTCGGCCGTCACTGTAGGACCAGCGTTGTTGTCAATCACCACCGCATCGGCTTTTACGCCTCCATCATCGGTGGCGGCATCAAGGTCGCTCACGGCTTCGCCAGCGGTGCCGTCAGTGCGGGTTTCGGTGTTACAGCTGCTGAGCGAGAGAGCAAAGGCCAGGGCCAGAAAAGGAAGAATCCGAAGTTTCATAGGGTAGGCAGAGAAGGTGAAGGTTGGTGAAACGGGTACTTGTATTTCGCGGACAGGGTTACCGCCAATCAGTCTATCTTCTTTGAAATCAGATTTTTAATTTTGATTTCAAGTCATCGGTGGCCCGCTTCAAATCCTGCAGTACCGCCAGCTGTCGGGTTGCGACAGGGCGCAGGTCGGCATCGTACGATTCCGTTTGCAGGTCTTCGTTGATATCCAGATCCTGTTCGATTGTGCGGGTCAGGGCATCTGCAAACTTTTGGTCGAAGGCCGCGCCATTGAGGGCGGTCATTTCGCCTACCTGCAGTGCCTGGCTCTCACTCAGGCCGGCGGGCAGCACCAGATTTTTCTGTTTAGCCAGCACCCTCAGTTCACTGAGAAGGGCGCTTACCTGATTGATGACATTCTGAGCCACATATTTAGCATCAGGCGAAACCGCCTTGCGCTGGGCTATCTGGCTAATTTCGAGCAGCTCCATCTGGTTGCTGGCCGTTTCCACCACCAACTCTGCATCCCTGATCTGCCGCTTGGTGATATCCTGCTCACTAATGCGCTTTTCATTCTGAAGCTTCGCCTCAAAAACCGGATCATTGTTGCTGGCCGAGCCTGAACAGGCTACCAATGCGGGCAGCAACAAAAGGCAGACAGCGCGGAAAAACAACATCAGATCAGGGAATTGAAGAAGAAAAATGTATTCGCAGCTATACGCGACCTGCCTGATCGGGTTAGGGAGTCGACGGTCTAAAAAAAAGTTCCCTGCCTGTTTAAACTTTTTCGCAAACGCTGCTTCTAACCGCCGAAAACCAGTTGCTCTTCTCATTCCCCACTTTTCATTTTCTGCCTTTCCCATGAAGCGCTCTACCTCTTATCTGCTGAGCATGGCCGCCCTGGCTGGCTCCACGCTGCTGCTGCCCGCCTGCAACAAGGCCAACGACCCGCAGAGCCCCGATGTCGCCGTAACAGCCCAAGATCAGAGTTTGGCCGAGGATGAAACGGCCGCTCTGGCCGACCTGACGGATGCCGCCGCGCCTGCCGATGCCGCCGCACCCAACAGCCCCGCCGCCGAAGCCGATGACCTCACCCGCCTGGCCGGCCGCTGCCTCACGCGCACCTACGACGCCGCTACCCGCACGCTCACCCTCGATTTCGGTACCACCAACTGCGTGGGCCCCAACGGTGTGGCCCGGCGCGGCAAAATCGTAACCGTATTCGGTGGCCAGCCCCGCGACGCCGGTGCTACCAAAACCATCACCCTCGTTGATTACTACCGCAACGACAACCAGCACACCGGCACCCGCGTCATCACCCGGCTCGGAACCGGCTCCTGGAACCTGTCGGTGCAGAATGCCAGCATCACTACCTCTGCCGGTAAGCACTCCTGGAGCGCCAGCCGCACTTACACCCGCACGGCCGGCCAAGCTACTCGCACCCTCTCCGACGACGAGTATAGCGTAACCGGCCAGACCAGCGGCACCAACCGCAAGGGCCAGGACTATTCGGCCGTTATCGGGCAGCCGCTCATCAAGAAATTCCAGCCCGGCTGCGCCCGCACTTTTGTGGCCGGTACAGTCACTATTTCCACCGAGGGCGCCCGCGAATTGCTGCTCAACTACGACCCCACCGGCACCCAGGCCTGCGACAATATTGCCTCTATCACCACCAACGGCGTTACCCGCACCATCCGCGTCGGCGGCCGCCTGTAAGCGCCATTATGTACCAAAAAAGGAGCCTGGCCCTCGTTATACGACGGGGCCAGACTCCTTTTTTTTGCGCGGACGCCGCCGAGCCTACCGAACGTTACTCACCCTTAAAATCGGGCTTCCGCTTTTCCAGGAACGCCTGCACGCCCTCGCGGTAGTCGCCCGATTCGCCGGCAATCTGCTGGCAGTGGGCCTCATAGTCCAGCATTTCGTCGAGCGTGGCAGTGGCGGCCTTATTGAGCATTTGCTTGATGAGGCCGATGCTTTTGGTGGGCGCGGCGGCATAGCGGGCAGCTAGTGCATAAGTGGCTTCGTCGAGCTGCCCGGGGGCCACCACCTGGTTCACCAGGCCCAGGCGCAATGCTTCCTCGGCAGTTACCTTCGAGCCCAGCGTACATAGCTCAAACGCCTTCAGCGTGCCCACCAGCCGGGGCAGAAACCACGACGAGCCCGAATCGGGTACCAGCCCGATGTTGATAAACACCTCAATCAGCGAAGCCTCCGACGAAGCCACAATGGCGTCGCAGGCCAGCGCCAGCGAACAGCCGGCCCCGGCCGCCACGCCATTTAGGCGGCAGATGATGGGCTTGGGCAGCGCCCGCATAGCCCGGATAATGGGGTTGTAGCGCTTGTGCAGCGAATCGTAGAACGAACGAGGCTGGCCCTCGGCGGCCTCGGCCTCGGCCTCACGGCTAGCCTTCAAATCCTGGCCCGAGCAGAATGCCCGGCCGGCCCCCGTGAGCACCACCGCCCGCACGCTGGCATCGCGCGCCACCTGCTTCAGCGCATCCTGCAGCTCGTAGCTCTGGGCATCATCGAAGGCATTGAAAACGTCGGGACGGTTGAGCGTAATAGTGACTACGCCATCGGGGCGCACGTCGTAAAGCAGAGTGGGCATAGGGAAAGGAATAGGTTGATAAGCAAAGAAACGTCATTCAGAGTGAAGCGAAGAATCTCGCGTGCTGATGTTGTGTCGGTAGCCCAATATCAGCACGCGAGATTCTTCGCTCTTGCTCCAAGCGCAGCATGTTCTGAATGATATTCTGCCCTCAACGCACGTCACTCAGTTACCCATGCGCAGCAACGCCTCGGCCACGTACAGGTCCTCGGCCGTCGTTATTTTGAGGTTGCGGTAGTCGCCTTCTACCAGCTGAATGGGGTGCAGGTCTTCCACCACACTGGCATCGTCGGTGAAGGTGTTGAGCTCGGGCAGCTGGTAGGCACGGCGCAACAGGGCCAGATCGAAGCACTGCGGCGTTTGCACGAGGCGCAGGCGGGCGCGGTTGAGGGCGTAGCTGCCCTGCTGGCTCAGGTTGCGCACCGAATCTTTGGGCACCACGGCGGCCACGGCCGCGCCGTGGTTGTAGGCGGCTTGGTACGTGGCCTCAATCACGGAGCGGGGCGTGAGGGGGCGCACGCCGTCGTGCACGGCCACCACGCCGCTTTCGTGGTCAGCCAAGTGGGCCAAACCAGCGCGCACCGAGGCCCAGCGCGTAGCCCCGCCCACTACCAGCGTGTGCGGAATCTGCACCTGGTACTGCGCGCACAGGTCCTGCCAGGTTTCCAGCTGCCCGGCCGGTAGCACTACTACCAGCGTGCCCACACCCAGGGCCGGATCGGCAAAGCGGCGCAGCGTGTGCAGCAGCACCGGCTCGCCGGCCAGCTCCAGAAACTGCTTGGGCCGGTCGGCGCCCATGCGCGTACCGCTGCCGCCCGCCACCAGAATGGCGTAGCGGGAAGTAGCAGAACCTTTTGGACTTGAGGAACTGGCGGTGGCGGGTGAGTTCATGGCAACGGTGCAGGAGCGCAAATACGGTAATCGGCATAAAAAACGCCGGCTGCTACTCGCAAAAGTAGCAGCCGGCGCAGCCTGTTTCAAACGGCAGGGCTGTAGCCCAAGAACGTTGCTAACTCAAGTTGTAGCATACGTATATCAGCACGTAGTAGGGGCGGGGCTTGTCCCCGCCCGTCATTCGCGCCGCTTCAACGGTACTTGTTCAACGGTAACCGTTCAACGGCGGGCGGGGACAAGCCCCGCCCCTACAGCGCCCTCCGCAACTTTAGTTAGATAATCAGCATGGCGTCGCCGTAGCTGAAGAAGCGGTACTTCTCCTTGATGGCCAGCTTGTAGGCCTCAATCAGCAGGTCGTGGCCGGCGAAGGCCGAGGCCATCATCATCAGCGTGCTTTCCGGGGTGTGGAAGTTGGTGAGCAGCGCGTTGGCGATTTTGAAATCGTAGGGAGGGAAGATAAACCGGTCTGTCCAGCCTTCGTTGGCCTTCAGGCGAGTGTGGGCCGAAACCGACGACTCCATGGCCCGCATGGCCGTGGTACCAATGGCGCACACGCGCTTCTTGGCATCGAGGGCTTTGTTTACGACCACGGCCGTAGTGCCGGGCACCACGAAGTTCTCCGAGTCCATTTTGTGCTTGGTCAGGTCCTCCACATCCACGGTGCGGAAAGTGCCCAGGCCAATGTGCAGCGTTACGGGCGCCACCTCGATGCCTTTGATTTCCAGGCGCTTCATTATCTCGCGGGTGAAGTGCAGGCCAGCCGATGGCGCGGCTACTGCCCCGATATTGTTGGCGTAAATCGTCTGGTAACGCTCCTTGTCGGCCGCCTCGGTGTCGCGGGTGATAAACTCCTTTGGGATGGGGGTTTCGCCCAGGCTGTACAGCGCCTTATAGAAATCTTCGGGCGGGCCATCGTAGAGGAACTTGATGGTGCGGCCGCGCGACGTGGTATTGTCGATTACCTCGGCCACCATGTCCGACTCGCCGAAGTAGAGCTTGTTGCCCACCCGGATTTTACGGGCCGGATCTACGAGCACATCCCAGAGGTGAATTTCGGTGTTCAGCTCGCGGAGCAGAAATACCTCAATCTGGGCGCCGGTTTTTTCCTTGTTGCCATACATGCGGGCCGGAAACACCTTCGTATCATTCACCACAAATACGTCGCCTTCGTCGAAGTACTCCAGAATGTCTTTGAAAGAGCGGTGCTCGATTTTGCCACTGTCGCGGTGCAGCACCATCAGGCGCGACTCGTCGCGGTTTTTGGCCGGGTGCTGGGCCACCAGATTCTCGGGCAATTCGAATTTGAACTCAGAAAGCTTCATGGGCCAGACAGGGCAATAGTTGGGGAAACTAGTAAAAAAATCGAGCCGCAAAAGTACGGATAATTGCCGGAATAATAGGTAATTTTCGCCCGGAAACATTAATTGCCCTCCATGCGCCCGGGCCGGAGCGGATGGGTGCGTCGGGACCGTATTGCGCGGGAAATAACCGTGCCATGCCTGCCGTATCATTCGCAGTTTTCCAATTTAGCCTGTACCTCAGCTCCCCGATTCTATGAAAGCTATTCGCCTGACGCTTGAGAGTTTTCGCTTTGCCTGGGAGGCTTTGAAGGGCAACTTGCTGCGCACAATACTGTCGTTGCTGGGCGTTACAGTGGGTATTTTTGCCATTATTGCCGTGTTTACGGTGGTCGACTCGCTCGAGAAAAACATCCGCAACAGCATGAGCTTTGTGGGCGACAAGGTTATCTACGTGGATAAGTGGCCCTGGGAGTTCGGGCCCGAATTTGCCTGGTGGAAGTACTTCAACCGGCCGGTACCCAACATTCGTGAGTACCGACTACTGCAGAAGCAGCTCGGGTCCAACAACGCGGGCGTGGCCATTTTCGCCAGCAAGTCGGGCAACACGTTCAAGGCGGGCTCCAACAGCGTTGATGATGCCTTTTTGCAGGGTGTGAGCTATGACTACCGCATCATCTCGGATGTACCCGTGGCCCAGGGCCGCTACTTTACGCCCCAGGAAGTCGATGGCGCCCGTAACGTGGCCATCATCGGGGCCGATATTGCGGCTAACCTGTTTCCGGACCGCTCGGCCCTGGGCCAGGAGTTTAAAACCCGCGGCCAGCGCTTTACGGTGATTGGGGTGATGGAAAAGGCCGGTAAGAGCCTGCTCGAAATCAAGAGCAACGACACCAACACATTTATCCCGTTCGGAGCCTTTTCCAAGATATTCGCCATCAACCCCGGTACCGGCAGCGGCGTTTCGGCCACCATCGGCATCAAAGGCCTCGATACCGACCCCGGCCTGCTCGACCTTGAGTATGAAGTAACGGGGCTGATGCGCAGCGCCCGCGGCCTCAAGCCCCGCGAAGAAGCCAACTTCGCCCTCAACCGCCCCGAAATGCTGGCCAGCGCCATTTCGGGCCTGTTCTCGATTCTGGGCGTGGCCGGCGGCGTTATCGGCTCTTTTGCCATGCTGGTAGGCGGCTTCGGTATTGCCAACATCATGTTCGTGTCGGTGAAGGAGCGCACCAACATCATCGGCATTCAGAAGTCGTTGGGGGCTAAAAACTACTTCATCCTGTTCCAGTTCCTGTTCGAGGCCGTGTTTCTGTGCCTGCTGGGCGGAGCGGCGGGCCTGTTGCTGGTGTGGCTGGTTACGCTCATTCCGCAGGACTCGCTGCCGCTGTTCATGAGCGGCGGGCGCATCGCGCTGGGCCTTACGGTGTCGGTGCTTATCGGGATGGTGGCAGGCATTGTGCCGGCCGTCCTGGCCGCCAACCTCGACCCCGTTATTGCCATCCGGGCCAAGTAAGAGGCGAGAAGTGAGGGGTTAGGAAAGAACGTCATTCAGAGCGCAGCGAAGAATCTCGCGGGCTGAAGTAATCCTTTAGCAGGGAGTTACTGTGGCACGCGAGATTCTTCGCTGCGCTCTGAATGACAATTCTGTTACCCCAGCACTTCATCGCCCCATCATCCACAAATCACTATCTTGCGAACCGCTATGTGAGGTCGCCCCCCTTTTTGTGGGGGCGGCCTTCCTTTTTGCTTACCTTATTTAACCGCTTACTTTTTCCGGCGCCAACCGCTCCGAACCGGGCATACTTCCGGGTCCGGGTCGGGCGTTTTTGCGCCTCATTTTTCCTTTAAAATTCCCATGGCGAAACTCAAAAAAGAAAGCCGCACCAAAACGGCCGACCAGAACCTGAACGCTGGCAGCGGCCAGACCATCGTTCAGCCCAATGTAAACGACAACAAGGTCAAGACCATCAGCGACATCCGCGAGCAAACCCACGGCGAGCGGACGGTGCAGGTGGAAGACGAGCAGCGCATCCGCAAGGCGTTTGTTGACAAGGACTGGAACGAGATTAAGATTGCCGACTCCTGGCAGATCTTCAAGGTGATGGCCGAGTTCGTAGAGGGCTTCGAGAAGATGTCCAAAATCGGCCCCTGCGTATCCATTTTCGGCTCGGCCCGCACCAAGGCCGACAACCCGTACTACAAAATGGCCGAGGAAATTGCGGCCAAGCTCGTACGCCACGGCTACGGCGTTATCACGGGCGGCGGCCCCGGCATCATGGAGGCCGGCAACAAAGGCGCCCACTCCGAGGGCGGTAAGTCGGTGGGCCTCAACATCGAGCTACCCTTCGAGCAGTTCAACAACATCTACATCGACCCCGATAAAATCATCAACTTCGACTACTTCTTCGTGCGGAAGGTGATGTTCGTGAAGTACGCCCAGGGCTTCATCGGCATGCCCGGCGGCTTCGGCACCCTCGACGAGCTGTTTGAAGCTATTACGCTCATCCAGACCAAGAAAATCGGCCGCTTCCCCATCGTGCTGGTGGGCACCAGGTACTGGCAGGGCATGTTCGACTGGATTCAGCAGGTGATGCTGGAGGACGAGCGCAACATCTCGCCCGAAGACATGGATCTGGTGCAATTGGTAGACACGGCGGAGGACGCGGTGAAAATTATCGACGACTTCTACAGCAAGTACGTGCTGTCGCCCAACTTCTAAGGCTGGGGCAGCCCAGACTGCAACGGCTTGCACAAACGTTTTCGGAGGCAGGTATGGCCTCCCTTCGAAGGCGAGATACGCGAGGCATAAACATTCCAGTTTTCCGGGGCTTTTGAAAGCCGCTGCTTCGGCAGCGGCTTTTTTGTGCGTAGCTTGGTTTGATTTCTTTCGTTACCTGCCTGTGCCTGTTGCTATGCCCGATTCTGTTGCCCCATCGTTGTCGTCTGCCTCTGCCCAAGCGCCCGCGCTGGTGCGCAACTACGACTACCTGCTGGTGGGGGGCGGGGCGGCGGGCCTGAGCCTAGCCTACCACATCAGCCAGGAGCCGCGGCTAGCAGGCAAACGGGTACTCATTCTGGAGCCCGAGGCCAAAGACCGCAACGACCGCACTTGGTCGTTCTGGGCCGATGCGCCCACACTTTTCGATGGAATTGTGGCCCACGAGTGGGCAAAGCTGGCCTTCCGCAGCCCCGGTTTCGAGCGGGTGCTAACCCCGGAACGCTACCGCTACAAGATGATCCGGGGGCTGGATTTCTACCAGTTTGTGCGCCAGATGCTGACCGGGAATTCGCAGTTCACTTGGCTGCACACCACGGTAGAGGAGTTGGCCAGCACGCCCACCGGCGCCCGGGCTGGCACGCCCGAGGGCGAGTTTACGGCCCGTTATGCCTTCGACAGCCGCCCGCCCCAGCTGGCCGAGCTGCGCCGCCCGCGCCACCGCTACCTGCTCCAGCATTTTGTGGGCTGGGAAGTGGAAACCGAGCACGACGCCTTCGACCCCACCACGGCCGAGCTCATGGATTTTCGGGGTGAGCAGGGGCAGGAAGTGCGCTTTATGTACGTGCTGCCGTTCACTTCGCGCCGGGCGCTGGTCGAATACACCCTGTTTTCGGAGACGCCGCTGGCCAAGGCCGAGTACGAAGTGGAGCTGCGCCGCTACCTGGCCGCGCTGCCCGGGGCCGGCAACTACCACATTACGGCCGAAGAAGTGGGCGCCATTCCGATGACCGACCACCCACTTCCCCTGCGGCAAGGCGCGCACGTCCTCAACCTGGGCACGCGCGCCGGCCGGGCCAAACCCAGCAGCGGCTACGCCTTCAAGCGCATTCTGGACCACTCGGCCCGCCTGACGCAGGCGTTGGCCGCCACCGGCCACCCGCCCCGCCACAGCACCGGCGACCAATGGCAATTTGGCCTCTTCGATACGCTGCTGCTCGATATTATGCAGCGCCGGGGCGAGCAGATACGCGACATTTTCAGTCAGCTTTTCCGGCGCAACCCCACCGACCGGGTGTTCGATTTTTTGGACGAGCGCACCAGCTGGAAAGAGAATTTTCAGATTATGAACTCGGTTACCCCCTGGCCCTTTCTGCGCTCCATCTGGCATGTGCTGCGCCGCCGCCCAGGACAGCGGGAATAAGCCGTAACCACTCGTCAGGCGTGTACGGGCAGGCTTTGCTCGCTTTCCAGATAGGCGCGCTCCGATGCCACCACTTCCGGCGACAGTACTTGCAGCTGGGGCGTGGGGCGCGAGAGGTTGAGCAGGTAGCCGGGCAGGTGCGTGAGGTTGTCGAGGTCGTGGGTGATGCAGAGCACGGTTTTGCCTTCCTGCTGCACCCACTCGTGCAGCAGCCCGAATACGCGGCGGCGGTAGTACACATCGAGCTGCTGGGTGGGCTCGTCGAGCAGGCACAGGGCGGAATCCTGCAGGCTGAGCTGGGCCAGCCACACCAGTTGCTGCTCGCCGCCCGAAAGCAGGGTAAAATCCCGTTCGGCGAGATGGGCGGCCCCCACACGGGCCAGGGCAGCATCGGCCAGGGCATAATCGGTGGCTGAGTAGGCCCCCAGGAAGCGGTGGTGACGGAAGCGGCCCATCACCACCAGCTCGCGCACGGGCAACGAAAACTCGACGCTGGCCCGCTGGGGCAGGTGGGCCAGCAGCCCGGCCGCCGCCGGCCGGCGCACGGTGCGCAGGTTTTGCCCATTCACGGTTACGGTGCCCTCGTACGAAATCTGGCCGGTAAGAGCCCGCAGCAGGGTGGTTTTGCCGCAGCCGTTGTGCCCGATAACGGCCACGAAGGCCAGCTCGGGAACCGTAAAACACAAATTGCGGAGCAGGACTCGTCGTCCGTACCCCGCAATCAGGTTTTCTATAGAAAGTGTTGAGTGGTGAGACATGAGTAGTGAGATGCGGATGGCAGCAAGCCATCATCCTAAACCGTTCTAACTACTCAATACCAACTACTAACCACTGTTCTAGTACTCGTCCTCGTTGAACATGAAGTCCTCCTTGGTCGGATAGTCAGGCCAAACTTCTTCAATGTTTTCGTAAGGCTGGCCATCGTCTTCCAGGGCCTGCAGGTTTTCTACCACCTCCATCGGGGCACCCGAGCGGATGGAGTAATCAATGAGCTCATCCTTGGTGGCGGGCCAGGGGGCATCTTCCAGATACGAAGCAAGTTCGAGGGTCCAGTACATAAGCGTGTGTGCTACTAAAGGGCAACTAAAAAAATGGTCAAAAGCGCGGAGCGCCGTCCGCAAAAACCCGGCCGATACCGAAGGCCTGTCAGAACTGCATAGAGGCCGCAGCCCAAAGGTACATCGGCGAAGTTGCTGACGACAACGTAAATCCGTCAGGAAGGTTAACCCGGCCGCCGGCTGCGCACCAAACTTAGCGGACGGCCGCCGCCTGGTACATGGCAATCAGGTCGTTCTTGGTTCTAATTTTGCGGTCGAAAGCTCTGATTTTGCTTTGCAACAGCGTGCGGAAGGCGTCGTTGGCGGCGCTGGGGCTGAGCTTGTCGAGGTTGTCGGCCAGCACCTGCCGCTCCTGCTCGTCGAGGCGCAGAAACTCGCGCAGCGCCTGCACCCGCAGGGCCGCTTCGGCTGCCGGGGCCGGCGCGGGCGTAGCGGGGTCGGCCTGCCGCTTACGCATGTAGTAGTCGAGGGCGCTCATTTCGAACACCTTGTCGCAGGCCATAATAAACTGCTCCCACACTTGGTCCGACTCCTCGCCGCGCACCGGCCCAACCTGTTTCCAGGCCGCCTGTAGCTCTTTGGCGCGGGTTACGGCTTCGGGCATGGGTCGCTTCAGCAACGCCTGCGCCTCGGCCACCAGGGCCCGCTTGCGGCGCAGGTTTTCCTCGCCGCTGCTGTTGTTGCCACCCGTTACACTGTTGCCACCCGGCTGCTGGCGCTGGCTTTCGATATGGGTTTTGAGGCGCTCGAAGAAGTGGTTATGGGCTGCCCGAAAGCTCGCCCACAAATCGACGGCCTGCTTGCGGGGCAGGTTGCCATCAATTTCTTTCCAGGACTGCTGCAGCGCTTTCAGCTTGCGGCTGGTTTCCTCGAAGTCGGTGGAATTCTGCAACGCTTCCGAGCGTCGGATCAGGTCTTTGTACTGGTCGAGCGTGCGGTTGTTCATGGCCTTCTTCACGGCCAGGTAGTCCTTTTTGCGCGCATAGAACTCATCGGCGGCCGTCTGGAAACGCTTTTCCAGCTCGTCGGTCAGCTCCTTCTCTACCGGCCCGGTTTTAATCCAGGCCTGGCGCAGCTCCTTCAGCTGGTCGCTGCCCTGCTGCCAGTCCAACGTATCGCGCAGGGCTTCCGCCTGCTCGATGATGCTGTGCTTGGTAGCCAGGTTTTTGGCCCGGTTGTACCGCACGGTGGCCAGAATAGCTTCCTCGGCCGCGCTGAGCTGTTGGTGCAGCCCGGCAAAGTCGCCCAGCGCATCGTAGCTGCCGGCCTGCTCTTTCAGATGCAGAGCCTTCATCAGAAACGAGCCCTTGTTGTCGGATTCGTCGATGCTGCGCAGCAGCTCCTCGACTTTGGCCTGGTAGCGGGCGAAGCGCTCGGCGAAATAGCGCAGCGACGCTTCGGGCGAATCTTTCACCTGGCCTACTGGCCGGGCCGGATAGTTGAGCACAGGACGCAGCCAGACCTGGTTGCCCTCCGCGTAGCCATACTGCCGGGCCTGGGCCAGCAGCTGGTCAGGAGTGGATGCCGGTAATTCCATAATCAGATAAAAACAGCTAAGTGGGGAGAGGAGAAGTGAGGGCAGAACGAAGTACAAGTTTACAGCTTGTTGGCCAGACTTGCGGCCGGCTGCAAAGGGCGGAATGTTGGGGCCGGCTGCCTACCTTTGGTAGGCCGACAAGGCCGGCCGGCCGGCTTTCTGCCCGCGTCAGGCCATTTTTTCAGCTTCTACTTTCTTTCCATGAGCGACCAGCCCACCATTATCTTTTCGATGGCCGGGGTCACTAAGGTGTACCCGCCCCAGAAACAGGTTCTCAAAAACATCTATCTCTCGTTTTTCTACGGCGCCAAAATCGGCGTACTCGGCCTCAACGGCTCGGGTAAGTCGAGCCTACTCAAAATTATTGCCGGTGTCGATAAGCAGATTCAGGGCGACGTGGTGTTTTCGCCGGGCTACTCGGTGGGCTACCTGGAGCAGGAGCCCCAGCTCGACGCCACCAAAACGGTACTCGAAGTAGTACAGGAGGGCGTGGCCGAAACGGTGGCGCTGCTCAAAGAATTCGAGGAAATCAACGAAGCCTTCGGCGGCGAAGACCCCGACTTCGACAAGCTGCTGGAGCGCCAGGGCACCGTACAGGAGCGCCTCGACCAGCTCGATGCCTGGAACCTCGACAGCAAGTTGGAGCGGGCCATGGACGCGCTGCGCACGCCCGACGCCGACGCCATCATCGGCAACCTCTCCGGGGGCGAGAAGCGCCGGGTGGCGCTGTGCCGCCTGCTGCTGCAGGAGCCCGACGTGCTGCTGCTCGACGAACCCACCAACCACCTCGACGCCGAGAGCGTGCTGTGGCTGGAGCAGCATCTGCAGCAGTACAAAGGCACCGTGATTGCCGTAACCCACGACCGCTACTTCCTTGATAACGTGGCCGGCTGGATTCTGGAGCTCGACCGGGGCGAAGGGATTCCGTGGAAGGGTAACTACAGCTCGTGGCTGGAGCAGAAGTCCAACCGCCTTTCGCAGGAAGAAAAGACCGAGAGCAAGCGCCAGAAAACCCTGCAGCGCGAGCTGGAATGGGTGCGCATGGCCCCCAAGGCCCGCCAGGCTAAGAGCAAAGCCCGCCTTGCAGGCTACGACAAAATGGTGAACGAGGACTCGAAGGAGAAAGAGCAGAAGCTCGAACTCTTCATCCCCGACGGCCCGCGCTTGGGTGCTCAAGTAATTGAAGTAGAGGGTCTGCGCAAGGCCTTCGGCGACAAGTTGCTGTTTGATAACCTGAGCTTCTCGCTGCCACAGGGCGGCATTGTGGGCGTTATCGGGCCGAACGGCGCCGGCAAAACCACCCTGTTCCGCCTCATCACCGACCAGGTGCAGCCCGACGCCGGCACGTTTGTAGTCGGCCCCACGGTGCAGACGGCCTACGTCGATCAGCAGCACGACACGCTGGAGCCCAACAAATCGGTGTTCGAAACCATTTCGGGCGGCACCGAAACGATGATGCTGGCCGGCCGGCCGGTGAATTCGCGGGCCTTCGTGAGCAACTTCAACTTTAGGGGCGGCGACCAGGAAAAGAAGGTTGGCAGCCTTTCGGGCGGCGAGCGAAACCGGGTACACCTAGCTACCACGCTCAAGCAGGGAGCCAACCTGCTGCTGCTCGATGAGCCCACCAACGACCTCGACGTAAATGCCATTCGGGCGCTGGAAGACGCGCTGGAGAACTTCGCCGGCTGCGCCGTTATCATCAGCCACGACCGGTGGTTCCTCGACCGGCTGGCCACGCACATCCTGGCCTTCGAGGGCGACTCGGAAGTGGTGTGGTTCGAGGGCAACTTCTCTGACTACGAGGAAGCCAAAAAGAAGCGCCTCGGCGACGTAGCCCCTAAGCGCGTACGCTACCGCAGCCTGAACTAGCAAATTATTTTTCTGGTATTTGGTCGCCACAATTCGGGCCTGCCGGCTGTACTCAGGTGCATCGGGCAGGCCCGAATGGCATAAGGCAGTTGGTGCCGGCCGGTGGTGTTACATTGGCGGCAGAGCTACTGCGGCATAAACCAGTGCAAGTAGCCACAATTGTCGCACTCGTAGCACAAGGCCGAGGCATCGGTCCACTCGGTGCGCAACCGGAGTTTAAGCGGGAAGGCGGTGAGTGAATGAGGCTGCTCGCCATTACACGTAGGCTTAACATTCTGCGCATCAAGCGGCGTCAGTCCGTGACGGCAAAATGACCAGTCACTGATCAGTAGAAAGCCTCTGACATGAGAACGTCAGAGGCTTTACAATTTGACGCGTATTGCGTGTAGTATGGTCGGATTAGCTACGCTGTTTTTATGGTGTTTCGGACCTTGGCTTGATGCGCCACACGCCTCGTAACAACGGACGGGTTTACTCGCCGTCTTGCGCAGGAGCCATCTGGGCGGTGCGCTCTTTATCCCATAGCCGCACGCCCATCGTTACCATCCAGAGCCGGCTGGTTACGTTGGCGCGGTAGTTTTGGCCTTCCCAGCGCACTTCGCCCACCACCGGCGTTATATTCCACTCCCGCCGGAAATCGAGCGACACCCGCCACAGCTCCAGGCCAACGCCCAGCTGAGCGCCGGCCGTAATGCAGGGAAAGCCTTCGTAAAATGCTTTTTCAATCCGCCGGTAGGGGGTGGCGGGGGATTGAGGATGCCAGTTATAATTATCCCGCAAAAGCTCCCGCCGCGACATATAGCTTACGACCGGGCCGCCCAGCAGCCGCACCGGGGAGCGGAGAACCGGCACTCCCAGTAGCGCAGTCAAGTCGTAGCGCCGAATTTTAGCGCCGGGACTTGATAGCTCAAAATCGAACGGTGAGGGTTCCGGGGCAAGGTTTTCCAGCTGGGCGTGCGCGTTACGGCCCGAGCGGTCCAGTTCGGCCTGCACGTACCACGCCCCATCGGCCCGTCCCAGCGGCTTTCGAGCAAACACGCCCAGCCGCCACATATCCATCGGCTCCATGCCGTAAATATGCAGTTGATACTGGCCAAACTGCCGCTCAGCTGGGTTGAACTTGTAGTGCCCGTAAGAGCCCAGTAAGCCCACCGACCAAACGGGGCGCTGCGCCTGACTGGCTCCTGGCAGCAGAAGCAGAACGGGTAGCAGTAAGATTCTTTTCATAGCAAAAAAGCAGAACCTGCCCCGCGCTTAACAATGCGCCCGGGGCAGGTTTTTCAGCTTGAGAATAGTTAGTACCGATCGTAAATAAGTTCACGACGCGGGAGGGTGAATTTCAAATAATCCTGTGCTTTCCAAAACGGAAATTCACCGCGCCATCCATTATATTGATCAAGAGTATTAGCATAAAAGAAAAGGGAACGAGCAAAATCTTGCTGCCATATAATCTCCTCTTTCGTTTTGTATTTTATTTCTTCAGTTGATTCTTTGGTTGTTTTAGTATTCACCGTACCGCTTGGGCCACCATCCTTACCAGGTATAGTGACTCCCGTATTTACTTCAAATGTAGTTTTGGCAGTTTTTGTCCGCTCACTAGCATTATCATACTCGTATACGACGAAGTACTGCGTCTTTTCGAGACGAGTCCAGTCACTATCAAAAATTATGTACTGATACGTGTGATTCTTGTCACGAATAGTAGCCCGGCTTAAATCCACCCCTACAATAGCTGCAGGTTCTTTGTTTACGTCTACTTGTCCGCCGGCGTCTATCGATAGGTATCCTTTCGGTCTAGTGAAGCGAAGCTCTGAGCCACCGGAATTTCCTGAGCCATCACCAAATAAACCATCAAGCTGCTTCGTGAGTTGCACGTATCCAATGCGAAGTTCATTGGCAGTGTCCTTGATGCTATTTGTACCGTTTGGCTGAAGTATAATTGGCTGTTCCGTACTAGTGGTCATCTCAGACTCATCAAGAGGCTGCACAATAAATGTAGAGTGCAACTGTACGTAATTTTCATCCACTGTTACTTCGACGATTTCTTCTATTCCGTCGCCATCAGTATCAGCGTAATAATAACCAGTAGAGGCTTGGGTATTGTGCAGTGGAGCGAAGGTAACAGTCGGGTTATCTATTTCCTCAAAATCCTGAGAATATGGAAAGTAGATATCCGCTCCATCCTCTACTAAGGCAGATTCTAGGTTACCGCCTCCAGAAGTGCCACGAGCAGCAGATCCTGTTTTAGTTGTAAAATCTTCTGAATGCGGATAAGCATTAGTGGCTAATAATTGGTCAAATTTACTTTTAAAACCACTAAGTGGATTATCCTGCCCCCTAGATGCTATGCTAGAAGCAGCAAAAAGCTCTTCAAAAGAAATTTGCTCGTGCTGATATTTATCAACCTCTAACTCTTGGCTCAATGCCTTGAGCATTTGCTTGTCTTCATGAAGTGCTTTTACTAGTATAAGAGCAGCTTGCTTATAATTATCTGCTTTGACTTTTTCTTCAGCGGAAAGCTCGCGCTTTTGAATTTCTTCTTTCTGCGGACGCGGCTGGTCTACATTCTATTTTTCGCAGGATGCGAATAGTCCGCTCGTAACGGCAAAAGTGACAACTAGTAGCTTCCTAAAAGCTGAGGGGGGGGGTAAATTGCTTAAACATAAAGGGGAAAAAGGAAGGATGAATGAGGCACAAATATATAGAGAGTTTTTATTGTTTGACGCTCTGCATAAAAATAATTTCACAGATTCTTCATGTTTTTTGAGTTGCCATCCTGCTCTCACCCCAGCAGTTCCTCAATGTCCTCTTTCGTCAGGTTCTTTATAACGGCTTCGTCGGTGGAAATCAGGTCCGTCACGAGCTGGATTTTCTTGCGCTGCAGGGCCAGGATTTTCTCCTCGACAGTGCCGCGGGTGATGAATTTGTAGGTGAATACCGTTCGCTCCTGCCCGATGCGGTGGGCGCGGTCTACCGCCTGGGCCTCCACGGCCGGGTTCCACCAGGGGTCGAGCAGAAACACGTAGTCGGCGGCCGTGAGGTTGAGACCCACGCCGCCGGCCTTAAGGCTGATGAGAAACACGCGCAGCTCGGGTGTTTCCTGAAACCGGGTGACTTCCTTGTGCCGGTCGCGAGTGTTGCCGTCGAGGTAGGCGTAAGCTAGCTGCCGCTCATCGAGGGCGGTGCGCACCAAATCAAGGTGCTTCACAAACTGGCTAAACACAAGCACCTTGTGCCCTTCGGCCGCCACGTTCTTTATCATCCGCACTACCTCGCGCAGCTTGCCCGACTCGTGGGTGTACTCCGGGTCGGCGAGGCGGGGGTGGTTGGCAATCAGGCGCAGCTTGGTGAGGCCCTGTAGCAGCACAAACTGGGTGTTAGCCGAGCCAGTTTCTTCCAGGTTCTGCAGAATCAGGTTACGGTAGTGGCTCTTTGTTTCCTCGTAGAACTGCTGCTGCTCCTCGGTCATGGCGCAGTAGTTCAGGTTTTCAACCTTAGCGGGCAGTTCGGTAGCCACCTGGGCTTTGTGGCGGCGCAGGATAAAGGGCTTGATAAGTGCGTGCAGGCGGCGACGCTTATCCTCGTCTTGGTGCTTTTCAATAGGCTTAAGGAATTCCTTGCGGAAAAACGCTTGGGTGCCCAGCAGCCCGGGGTTGATGAACGACATCTGCGACCACAAATCCATCGTGCTGTTCTCGACGGGCGTGCCGGTCAGAATCAGGCGGTGGCGGGCCGGCAGTTGGCGCACGGCCTGCGAGGTAGTGGAACCCGGATTCTTGATGGCCTGCGACTCATCAAGAATCACGTAGTCAAACTGGTAGGTTTTGAGCAGCTCGATGTCGAGGCGCACGATGCCATAGCTGGTTAGCACCACGTCGTAATCGGCAAACTGAGCCACGTTTTTCTCGCGGTAGGTGCCGGTGTAGATGAGCAGGCGCAGACCGGGCGCAAACTTGAAGGCCTCGGTCATCCAGTTGTACACCAGCGAGGTAGGCATCACCAGCAAGGAAGCCGCCCCGTTGGCCGCCCCCGTTTCCTTGCGCTGCAGCAGCAGCGCCAGTGCCTGAATCGTTTTGCCAAGTCCCATATCGTCGGCCAGGCAGCCGCCAAACTGGTAGTTCTGCACGAAGTGCAGCCAGTCGTAGCCGGCCTTCTGGTAGGGGCGCAGCTCGCCCCGGAAGGTGGCGGGCATGGGGTGCTCGGCCACGGCTTCGAACTCGCGCAGCTGCTCCAGCTTGCGGCTCATGAGCACGGTAGCCAGGTTACCGCTTTGCAAATCGGCCACCAGCGACACGTGGTGTTTGCGCAGGCTCAGGCCCTCGTTGTGCTCCTCGGCGAAGGCAAACAGCTCCAAGTACTGCGCAAACCACTCCTCCGGAATAACGGCTATCTGGCCGTTAGGCAGTCGGAACTCGGGCCGCTTATTGAGAATGTAGGGCCGCAGCTTGATAAACGGAATCTCGAACTCGCCGAAGCGCACCACGCCGTGCACATCAAACCAGTCGTTGGTTTCGGTGATGCCCACCTCTACCGACACGGCGCCGATGAAGTAGTCTTTGCCCGAGGAGCGGCCCTGCTTTACCGTAAAGCCGCGCTGGGTCAGCTCGTCGGTGTGGTCGTGGAGCCAGCGGAAGGCGGTAGCTTTTTCGAGCATGGCGCGCCCATCCTGCACCTGCAGGGCCCGGGCCTGCAGCTCGCGCACTATCTCCTGTTCCTGGTCGAGGTTGCGGATGAGGCGGTGGAAGACGTAGTTATCGGCTTGTTTTTCCAACTTCACGCACACGCGCTTGTCGTGGTCGGAGGGCACCGTGTGGGGGCCGTAGCGGAAGCTCAGGTCGAAGTGGATGTGGTTGGCCGGCGGGGCTGGGGCGCTGGCTGCCGTAGCCACAGTGCCAGCGCCCCGGCGGCCCGGGCGTGGGGCCGCGGCGGGGGCTACTGCCGCCGGGGCCGGGGCATCGGAGAACGTGAGTTGGGGCCGGGCCACGTAGCGCTCCGAGCGGATGTCGAAGCCGCGGGCGTGCACATCGAACGACTCGACCAGCGGGGCCACGAACTTGTGGAAGTAGCTGTCCTCGACCTGGCGCGGAATTACGATAAACTTCTTGTTGAGGAAGGGCCGGAGCTTCTTGCCATCTACCTCGTTGCGGAAGTTGTGCAGCACGTCGCCCACCAGCAGCCAGGCCGGCTGCTCGCACACAATCACCGTATTTTTGTACTGAAAATCGAGCTTCTGGCCCTGGTACTGAATGGTGGGGAAGTAGTGGGTGTTTTCCTCGTTGCGCCGGAAGTGAAACAGCACTGAGGCCGGCTCGGGGGCCAGGGAAATCTCTCGCCAAGTAGGCTCGCCGTCGCGCCCCATAATAAACACGCACTTGCCAGCCAGCCGCGCCAGAATCTGGCCCATACGCTCCTGCACGTAGCGGCAGATGGCATCCTGCAGCGGCTTATCGCCTTTTTCGGGGTCGTAGGTTTTTAGGAAGAAATCGGCCGGCGTGGTCTTTTTCTTGGGTCCGAACTCCTTGATAACCGCGTCCTGGCTGATCTGGTCGGTGAGGGCTACCAGTTCGAAGTCGGTGGCGTCGAGGCCAGCTGCAAACTCGGCCGCGTTCTTGGCCGATACGGTTTGGTGCAAAAGCGTCAGCTGTCCCCGCTCGTTGCGCTGCACCACATACGACTCAAATAAATATCCCAGATATTCATGCTCCAGCAACGAATAAACAATCTGAAACGGCTCAGTAGTTGAGACCTTCATGGTCGGGCTTGATAGGGGCAATTAAACAAATACAGCCCGCTAAATAGCGTAATTTTACTCAATAAGAAAGTTCAACAGCCGGATAAACATACTAAAAGCCGGTATCCTTTCGTTTTGGTGCGCAAATTCAGCCGACAGCATTCCATCAACTGCCCACGGAGCGTCCCAAAAAATGCGGGGCAGGCAGGTGGCTTACAGGTTGTCGCGCACGTCCAGGCGCGAGGCGTTCAGGGCCGGCCTAATGGAGACGCTGATAGTGATAAAGATGATGGCAATACCGGTGAGCACGATATCGGAGAGCTGCATCTTCACCGGATACGCATCCACCACGCTCGTGGCCATGCCCATGCTCACCACATGAAACGTCTGCTGAATCCAGCAGATGCCCACGCCCAGCACCAGCCCGACAATGGCGCCCACCTGGGCCACAATGGCCCCCTCAAACAGGAAAATGTTGCGAATGGTCCGCTGGTCGGCACCCATGGCCATCAGCACGGCCATGTCCTTCTTTTTGTCAATCACCAGCATCGAGAGTGAGAAGAAGATGTTGATGCTGGCAATGAGCAGAATGAAGGCGAAGGTGATGAACACGAACATCTTCTCGACCTTAATGGCCTTGAGCAGCGACACATGCTGCTCATCAGAATTGAGCACTTTGAAAGTTGGGCCGAGCCGCTCGCGCAGCGTTTGCTGCACGCTTTCAATGTCCTGGCCCTCCTTCACTTTCACCTCCAGGCCCGTGCGGCGGGTGCCGTAGTTGAGTAGGTCGCGGGCAAATTCGAGGGGCACAAAAACGTAGCTGTCGTCGATGCGCTGCTCGATGAGGAAGACGCCCCCGGCCAGAATATTTTTCTGGGTGAAGTAGGCATCGGGGTCCATGGAAACCCGGAACTTACCGGCCTTAGGGTAGAGCAGGCGCATGGGTGCAAAGCGGTTGTCGAGGGCAATGCTGAGCTCGTGCTGTACGCCGGCCCCCAGCAGGGCGTACTCGCGGCCCTCGCGCTGCAGGCCCGAGCTGCCATCTACAATGGCCGAGTCGATGTTACTCTGGTGGTGATAGTTAGCCGAAACGCCCTTCATCTTCACCACCATTTGCCGGTCGCGGTACTGCAGCAGGGCATTGTCCTCGATTACCTCGGTTACCATGCGTACGCCGGGTGTGCGCTGCACGCGCACCAGCAGCGGGGCCGTCAGCTCGAATGATTTGCCCTGCACGGCCGTCACCACCAAATCGGGGTCGGATTTGCCGTAGAGGCTGCGCACCAGATCCTCGAGGCCGTTGAAAACGGAAAGCACAATAATGAGCGCCGTGGTGCCCACCGCCACCCCCACCATCGAAATGTTGGAGATGATGCTGATAATGTTGCGCTTCTTCTTGGAGAGAAAATAACGCCGGGCAATGAGCAGAGGTACGTTCACGTGCGGGGCGGGCCGGAGCTGGGCGGAGTGTGAGGGTAAAAAAGCAACGGGTTCCGCAGCCAAGATACGCCGTTGCGCCGGAAAGGTCTATTTCCAGGCTTTCACGATGAGGCCGGTGCCCGACTCGTGCTTGGTGCTGGCATCAAGCCAGTTCAGCAGCAGGCAGAAGGGGAAGGTGACGAGGTAGTAGAAAGGCAGCAGCAGAAAAAACCACTTCGACGCGCCCAGCATCTGAATGGGGTATTTCATGCTCAGGCGCCACGAAATCTGGCCCGGCTCGCCGTAGCTGTACTGGGCCTCAATCCGCTCGAAACCGGCCGTACGCAGCTTTTGCTGAATTTCGTGAATGTTGTAGCCGTCGCGCACGTGCTCCTCGATAAAGCTGGTTTCCCCGTCGGAATGCACGTCGGAGCCGCCCTGGTCGCTGGGGGTGGAGATGAGCAGCATGCCGCCGTCCTTCAGCGAGGCGTGGATGTTTTTAAACACCTCCACATCCTCCAGAATATGCTCCATCACATCCACCGACAGGGCCAGATCGAAGGTATTGGGCTGCTGGTAAAGCACGAGGTCCTGGACGGCAAATTGGGCATTCACGCGGCCAATCTCGCGGAAAAAGCGGTTGGAGTCGGCCACCTGCTCCTCCTTCACATCAACGGCCAGGATTTCCCACTTCGGGCTCTGGCCCGCCAGCCAGTAGGTGTACTGCCCGTAGCCCGAGCCGGCGTCCAGAATCGTGAGTTGCTCCTGGGTGCGGCCCTTGCCCCAGGCGCGCAGCTCGCGGTGCACGTGCCAGGTGCGCAGCAGCAGCAAATCGAGCAGATGATAAAAGAGCCGCCGCAGCCAGGGAGTGCGGTTGAACACGTCGCCGAGCGACTTTTTAATCGGGTCGTAATACAAGGGGTGAGCCGGTGAGTGGGTGAAGGCCAAAGGTGGTCAGCCTGCGCAGCGCGAAGAACCTGTACAGAAACGCTTTCTGCTTAGGTTCTTCGGGCTGCTCAGAACGACAGGCAGCGTTTTAGTCGATTACTCGCCCCCAAACAGGCGCGGGCGCTTGCCAAGGCTGGTGGCCGCGTCGGTGCTTTCGGCGGGGGTGGGCTCGGTGGGGGCCGCCGGAATTTCCAGGTCGCCGAATACGCGGTCCATCTGGGCAGCATAAGCGGCCGAGTCGTCAAGGAAGAATACCAGCTCGGGCACGATGCGCAGCTGGCGCCGAATCCGCTTGGCCAGCGCCTGCCGGATGGGCTTGCCGTTGTCCTTCACCAGTACCAGCTGCTGCTCGCCCTGGTTGGCCTTATCGGCTGCGCTGCCGATGCTGAGCACGCTCAGGTACACGCGGGCCACGCCCAGGTCGGGCGATACGCGTACCAGGTTGATGCCCGGCGGCAGGCCCGGAAACAGGTGGGGCAGGTCGCGCTGAAATACGGCCGCCAGCTCCTGCTGGAGCAGGCTGGCTACTTTTTGTTGTCGTTTGCTTTCCATAAGAGGCTACAAAGATACGAATTGGGGTTTGAGGTATTGAGGTGCTGAGCTGTCATGCTGAGCGGAGTGAAGGACCTCACCACGTCATAACGACTTGTGCTCACGTGGTAGGGGCCTTCGCTCCGCTCAGGATGACAGTATATTTGTCCCAGTCCTTCGCCCTCGAACTACCACCCCCCACCACGCCACTTGCTTACGTTTTTCAAGAGCACCCTGCCCACCCGCCTGCTGCTGTTGCTGCTGCTTGTTCTGGCGCTGCGGCTGCCGCTGCTCTGGTGGGGCCTGCCCCTGATGCCCATCGAGCTGCGCGCCATGCTGGTGGGCGAGCGGCTGGGCGAAGGCGTACACCTTTACCGCGACCTGTACGATAGTACTGCGCCGCTGGCTGCCGCCCTGGCCGGGCTGCTGGAACTGGCGAGTAGCCGGATGCTGTGGCTGTACCGGCTGCTGGCGCTGGCGCTGCTCATGTTTCAGGCCCTGCGCTTCAATTTCGTGCTCAACCGCGCCGACGCCCTGCCCGAACGCGGCTACCTGGCGGCGCTGGTGTACCTGCTGGTGGGCTCCGTCAGCACCGACCTCGACATTTTTTCGCCACTGCTGCTGGGCCACACCTTTCTGATTGCCGGCTTCAGTGCCCTGCTGCCCACCTCGCGCGAGGGCTACGACAACCGCCGGCTGTTCAGGGCAGGTTTCCTGATGGGCGTGGCGGCGCTGTGTTACCTGCCGCTGGCGCTGTTTCTGCTGCTGGGCCTGTTTGCCGTTATCATCTTCGCGGCCAATTCGTTCCGGAGTTTTCTGCTGCTGGTGTGCGGCTTTCTGTTCCCGTATGCGGTAGTGGCCTCGTTCTTCCTCTACACCAACTCCCTGCTGGGCTTCGTGCAGTTTCATCTGCAGCCTACTGTTAGTGGCCTGGTGGCCGGCACCGATGGGCTGCCGCTGCCCGTGCAGCTGCCGTTGCTGGTTTTGCCGGGGCTGGTACTTGTGCTCGGGTTGGTACGCAGCCTGTTGGGGCCGCCGGGCCTGGTGTTTCAGGTAAAGTTTCAGCAACTGATGCTGGTGTGGCTGCTGGTAGCAGTGGCCGTAGCGTTTGCCGGCCGGGGCGTAGCTCCCGGCACGGCGGCGCTGCTGCTGCCGCCGGCCGCCTATTTCAGCCTGTATCTGTGGCAGAAAACGGCGCGGGCCTGGGTGCCCGAGGTGGGGCTGCTGGTGCTGGTAGGCGCCGTACTGCTGGTGCGCTACCGGGCCGTTTTCTTCCTCGACGACGCCCTGCAACTACCCCTCGAAGCTCGCTATGCCGTGCAGCCCGACCCGCGCACCAGCTTCCTGCGGGGCCAGCGCCTGTTGGTGCTCGGCCCCAGCCTGCGCCCTTACGTACACAACCGCCTCGCCTCGCCCTACCTCGACTGGCGGCTGGCCCAGGTCGATTTCGGCTACCTCGATGAGTACGCGGCCGTGTTCCGGCTGGCTCGCAGCCTCGGCCCCAACCCGCCCCAGTACCTCATCGACCAGCGCAACCTACTGCCCGAGCTGCGCTACAAGCTCCCGCACCTATTCGGCCGCTACGAGCCCACCAGCACCAAAGGCGTGTACCGGCTGGGGAAGTGAGTTGTCAGGTGTTGGTTGTCAGTTGTCAGGATGACGTTCATTCTGACAACTGACAACCAACACCTGACAACTCAATTTCTCACCCGTTACCGCCGGCCACCGGCCGGGGCGGCAAAGCGCATGCGGTAGTCGGCATCCACGTCGCCCTTGCTGATGCGGGCGAGCTTGCCTTTGAGCAGCTGCTTGCGCAGGCCCTTGGTGTAATCGGTGAATAATATCCCCTCCAGGTGGTCGTACTCGTGCTGAATAACGCGGGCAGTGAGGCCCGAAAAGGTTTCCTCGTGCACCTGGCGCTGCTCGTCTTCGTAGCGCATCCGGATAACCGGGCAGCGCATTACCCGCTCCCGAATGCCGGGAATGCTCAGGCATCCCTCCTCAAAAGCCCATGGCTCGCCGGTTTCGCTCAGCATTTGGGGGTTGATGAAGGCGCGCTTAACGGGGGCCGCCGTGGGCTCGTCTACAATCGGGTTGCCATCCTCGTCCTCGTCGAGCATGGGCGCCGAGTCGATAACGAACAGGCGGATGCCCTTACCCACCTGCGGGGCTGCCAGGCCCACGCCGTGGGCGTGGTACATGGTTTCGTACATGTTGGCAATCAGCAGCTCCAGTTCGGCCGCCGGGAAGTCGGCGGGCAGGAGTTTGGCAGGGGTTTTCAGTACCGGGTCGCCGAAGGCAACGATGGGGAAAATCATCGGGATTCGAGGTAAGATTGAAGGATAATGGTGGCCGCCACCCTATCGACAGTAGCCTTGTCGCGCCGGTCCTTTTTGCCCAGGCCGCCGGCCAGCATGGCCGCGTGGGCCATGCGCGAAGTAAACCGCTCGTCAATTTCGTGCACCGGCACCTGCGGAAACTCCTTGCGGAGCCGCCGCACGAGGCCCACTACGGCGCTGGTCGCATCGGTGGGCTCGTTGCCGAGGGTGCGGGGCATGCCCACCACCAGCGCCTCCAGCGGCTCACGCTCGTGGTAGGCTTTCAGGTAGGCCAACAGCTCTTGGCTGTGAATGGTGGCTAGGGGCGTGGCAATGAGTTGGAGTGGGTCGGTTATGGCCAGTCCCACGCGTTTGTGCCCGTAATCAATGGCCATCACGCGCCCCATTGCATCGAAATCAAGAGTATTGGGCGGGTTCGCCAACCGGCGGCCACCACGCCGCAAAGGTACGACAGATGGCCCGAACGTTATAAGCGGCCCCGATACCCGGCCATGGCCAGCGCCCGAGTCCGGGAAGAGAAGAGCACCCTGCTGAGCGAAAAACTTAATCGGCCTATAATCATATAAAAATCAAGGCACTGAACTGGTAATGCTACTTATCACGGGTAGGATAAAAGATGTAAAACCGACTGTTTATTGGTTTTAATTTATAAAAAATTGAATGCTTATTGGAAAATACAGATGCTCCTATGTAGCGCAATACAATCTTTGAAAAGTTTTAATAAGTTTGAAGAACCGTTCCATACCTGTTGCCCGTTTATTGGCTGAACTTCTACTCGCTTAGCGCTTTATGACTTTTCCGCCAAAGCAGCCAGCCCGGCCCGTTTCGGGGCCCGGAACCCGCAGTTGGCGGTGGCAGGTGCGCCAGCCCTGGCTGCTGGGCCTGGTGCTGGCCTGCGGGGTGCTGATCGGGGCCAACCCCTTCCGGCCTTCCAGCCAGAACCCCGATCTGACGGCCCGCGGCTACCTCAAGTTCAAGGAAATCCTCAGCTACATCGACCGCGACTACGTGGACTCGGTGAATGCTGAAGAGCTGTCGGATTACGCCATTACCCGCATGTTGGAGCGCCTCGACCCGCATTCGGTGTTCATTCCGGCTAAGCAGCAGCAGCAGGCGTCTTCCTTTCTGCAAAGCGACTACGACGGTATCGGCGTCGAGTTCAACCTGTTCCGCGACACGGTAACGGTAGTAGCGCCGCTGAGCGAAGGCCCCGCCGAACAGGCCGGCCTGCAGCCCGGCGACCGGATACTGGCCGTTGACGGCCAGGCCGTGTCGGGAGTGCATTACACTACCCAGGATTTGTTTGAGAAGCTGCGCGGTCCGCGTGGCAGCCGGGTGCAGCTGCGGCTGCTCCGCCGGGGCCTGCCCAAGCCCATCACCGTAGCGGTTATGCGCAACCGCATCCCCAATTCGTCGGTCGATGTGGCGTACATGGTGGACAACGAGACGGGCTACCTGAAAATCAGCCGCTTCGCCAGCGGAACCTACGACGAGTTTAAGGCCGCCCTGGGCGATTTGCGCCGCCAGGGCCTCACGCGGCTCGTGCTGGATTTGCGCGGCAACCCCGGCGGCTACCTCGACCGGGCCACCAAAATTGCCGACGAATTCATTGGGGGCACTAAGAAGATTGTGTACACCGAGGGCAAAGGCGACCAGTACGACACCCAGACCTACTCGCGGGTGGCCGGCGAGTTTGAGGACGGCGCGCTGGTGGTGCTGGTAGATGAGGGCAGTGCCTCGGCCTCCGAGGTACTGGCCGGTGCCCTGCAGGACCATGACCGGGCCCTGCTGGTGGGCCGCCGGACGTTTGGCAAGGGCTTGGTGCAGCAGCCCATCACCCTCAACGATGGCTCGGAGCTGCGCCTGACCATTGCCCGCTACTACACGCCTTCGGGCCGCAGCATTCAGAAAGCGTACGGCGGCGGGCGGGCTGACTATGAGCAGGAGTTGCAAAACCGGGCCCGCAATGGCGAGTATTTCCACGCCGACAGCATTCACTTTGCTGATTCGCTGCGCTACCGCACGGCCCGGGGCCGGATGGTGTACGGTGGCGGCGGCATCATGCCCGACCTGTTTGTATCGCGCGATACGTCGGCACAGTCGGGCTACTACCTGAAGCTGCAAAGCCTGAATCTGGTGCGCGAGTTCGCCCTCAGCTACTACCAGGACCATAAAGCGGAACTGGAAGCATTGCGCTTCGAGCAGTTCAGCGAGCAGTTCCGCATCAGCGACGTGCAGCTGCAACTGCTGGCTACCCGCGCCATGCAAAGCGGCTTGCCCACCGACGCGGCCGGCCTGCGCCGCTGCGCCCCCCTGCTGCGCACCCAACTGAAGGCCTACATTGCCCGCAACGCCTACGGCAAGCCCGCCTACTTCCGTGTCCTCAACGAGGGTGATACCGAGATGCGGCAGGCCCTGAACGCCATCCGTGAGCCCGGCAACACAGCCCTGCTCGGACTGGCCGGGCAGTAGGGCTGGCGTTGTCAGTTATTAGTTGTCAGTTGGCAGTAGAACGTCATTCAGAGCGCAGCGAAGAATCTTGCGTGCATTCGTTGTAACCACTGTTTAACGAATGCACGCAAGATTCCTCGCTCCACTCAGAATGACGTTCTTTTAGCCTAGCGTAACCGGCAGCTGAACCTTACTTATCCTGAAAGCGAAAGCTGTGGCCTACCCCGGCCAGCGGCTGGCCATCGGCTTCGGCGTAGGGGTAGATGAAGTAGTTGAGGGCCTGGCCCTGCTGGCGCGGAGCCAGGGTCAGGTCGCGGCCCCGGCTGAATTCGAGGCGGTTTTCGTCATGGGTCCCGAAGAAATAGTTGCGGCGGGTGGGGTCTTTGGCGGCTTCGGAGGCATCGATGGGTACCCAGCCGGTTTCGGGCGTGAAGAACTCGGCCCAGCAGTGGTAGCCCTTTACTTCGGCCGCGCCGCGCTCGGGGGGTAGCGGGAAGCCAATGCTGAAGCGGGCCGGAATGCCCAGCGCCCGGCAGTAGCCGATGAACACGGCGTGGAAATCGGTGCAGTTGCCGCGGCGGGCGTCGCAGGCGTAGTAGATGTCGCCGCGGCCCCAGCCCTGACCGGTTTTGTCATATGTAACGGTGCTGACGACGTGCTCATAGATAGCACGGGCCTTGTCGAGGTCAGTTTTCGCGCCGGCTTTCGCCACAACTTCGGTGGCCCAGAGGCGGATTTTTGGGTCGAGCGGCACGAGGTTGTCGGGGGCCAGCCAGCGGCTCAGGTTGGGGTCGGGCGCTTCGGAAGTGGGGGGCGCGCCGGCGGTCTGGCCCAGGCTGAGGTGCTCCTGGCGGGTGGCTTCCAAGCTCATTTTCACCTCGAACCCCTTGAGTTCTGCCCCCGTGACCCGCAGGTGCAGGATGCGGTTGCCGTATTCGCCGGTTTGAATATGGTAGGCTACCGGCGCCGTTATCCGTAGCTGGCGCACCTGTTGCGACTTATCGGCGTGGGGTACGGGCAACCACAGGTCTACGGCCTTGGTACCGGCCGGGGCCGCGGGCACGGTGGCCGTGTAGTTGAAGCGAAAGGAGCGGCTGCGCGGTTTCGGGGCCGAGTCGGGCGCGGAAACGAACAGCGCCAGCAGCGGCAGCAGGAATGAGAGCATATAAGTGGTAAAGCACCGACAAATGTATTTGGTTGCCAGTTGGTAGGCTAAATGTCATTCAGAGCGCAGCGAAGAATCTCGCGTGAATGGTTGAACAGTTGCGGCAACGACTGGCACACGAGATTCTGCGCTTTGCTCTGAATGCCGTTTAGCCTGGCCACTAGCAGCCCCGGCCCGGCAACTGATAAACTTTGTACCTTCACGAACCGGTATTTCCCACCCGAAAAACTTGTTCGTTATGCCTTTTTATCAGCGTTTAGGCCAAATTCCGCGCAAGCGACACACCCAGTTCCGGCAGCCCGATGGCTCACTCTACCACGAGCAGCTGGTGGGTACGCTGGGCTTCCACGGCGTCTCGTCGCTGCTCTACCACCGCCACGCGCCCACCGAAATCCGGCGCGTGGGGGAAGCCCGACCATTTGCGCCCAAGCTGCTCAAAGACCGGCCCTTGGCTCCGGCTCACCTGCGCACGCTGGCCCAAACCAGCACCGGCGGCGACTACCTCGAAGCCCGCCAGACCCTGCTCGGCAACTCCGACGTGACCATGAGCGTGTGCAACCCCACGGAGAAGCGCATGGACTATTATTACAAAAACGCGCTGGCCGACGAGGTGATTTTCGTGCACGAGGGCCGCGGCGAGCTGTGGAGCCAGCTGGGCAAGCTCGCCTTCGAACCCGGCGACTACATCGTGATTCCGCGCACCATTATCCACCAGCTGCACTTCGAGGAGGGACCGGTGCGGCTGCTCATCATCGAGTCGTTCAGCCCGGTAGAAACCTGCCGGCGCTACCGCAACCACTTCGGGCAGTTGCTGGAGCACGCGCCTTACTGCGAGCGGGATTTCCGGGGGCCCTCGGAGCTTATTGAAAACGACGTGCGCGAGTCGGGCGAGTACGAGGTGCGGGTGCAGAAGGACGGATTGCTCCACTCGCTTTTCTACGGCAACTCGCCGTTTGATGTGGTGGGCTGGGACGGCTACTTCTACCCCTACGCCACCAGCATCCACGATTTCGAGCCCATTACCGGCCGCATCCATCAGCCGCCGCCGGTACACCAGCAGTTCGAGGGCAACAACTACGTTATCTGCTCGTTCGTGCCGCGGTTGTTTGATTATCACCCGCTGGCTATTCCGGCCCCTTATAACCACTCCAACGTCGATTCCGATGAGGTGCTGTACTACGTGGCCGGCAACTTCATGTCGCGCCGCGGTGTGGATTTAGCCTCGTTCACCTGGCACCCCAGCGGCATCCCGCACGGGCCGCACCCCGGCACCGTGGAGGCCAGCATCGGCAAAAAGGAAACCCACGAGCTGGCCGTAATGCTCGATACTTTCCGCCCGCTGTATTTAACGGAAGCCGCCTTGGCCTACGAGGACGAAGGGTACCCGCTCAGTTGGCGGCCCGAGGCGCACAACCCACCCCGCCCGGCTGATATGATGGATTAGGCGGCCGAAACGAGTAACTCAGGTTGCGCAGAACGGCGTAGGGGCGGGGCTTGTCTCCGCCCGCCATTAGAACGGATACGTCGGCCAAATTGGCTGTTCAGCGTCGCTGTTCAATGGCGGGCGGAGACAAGCCCCGCCCCTACGCCGTTCCTTTTCAGTCAGCTACTCAAGCGGCTTACTTCCCGATTGCCATTTTAAAAATATGGTAAGGCTGATCCTGCCGGCCTACTCCCTGGTTCCAGGTGGCCGTTTTATGGATGGCCGAATTGGCGACGTACAGCGTGCGGCCATCAGCCGAGAAGGCAAACGTGTCGGGCCACTCCAGGCGCGGGTCCTGCACCACGATTTCGATTTTGCCGGCCGGTGTGCGCCGCTTGATGGAATGGTCTTCGAAAGCCGTGAGGTAGAGGTTGTTTTGTGCGTCGAGAATCATGCCATCGGAAGCCGGCACCTTGCCCAGGTCTTCGATTTGAGCAACCAGTTGGACCTCGGTGAGGGTAGGGTTGCGTAGAGCTTCGGTTTTGATGCGGTAGAGCGCGTAGCTGGTCAGGGGCTTCCAGTATAGGTATTGCCGGTCGTGGCTCAGGGCAATGCCATCGGCGTTGAACTGGCCCTGCTTGCCGCTGGGGTCTACGAGCAGCTTGCCATCGGCCCTGATATTGAGCGTGGTGTCGCCGAGCATAGTTTTGTGGCGGGCCAGCAGCTGCCGCGACTTACCGGTTTTCAGATCAACCACCACCAGGCTGCCGATGCCCGACTCGGTGATGTAGGCGTACTGAGCCTCGGGGTCGACGCGCACATCGTTGAGGTAGGACTTGGTGGGGGCCACGCTGGCCGGAATAGCAATGTTCTGCACCACTTTATCGGTGGCCGGATCAATTTTAACCAGCTTAGGGCCGCCGGGCACCGTGCCTTTGATGCCGGGCGAGGCGGGGTCGAGCACCCAGAGCATCCCGGCCGGGTCGGCATATACGCTCTGGGGGCAAATCCAGTGTTTCTGGGGCTCGTTGCGCACCGTTTCGTCCCACTTGCACCACTCGGCGTCGGGGTAGGGTTTGAGGGAGCTATTGGGTCCGATTTCGGCCACCGGGGCCACCGGGTTGTTGTCCCAGCGCGGGAAGTCGCCGAATATACGGCCGTTGGGCAGTACGGCTACCCCTACTATCTGCGGCTCCCGAAACTGGGCCACTACCTGCAGCGGCGAGTTGGCCGGGGCAACAGGGGCGGCAGTGCCCAGCGAGTCGGCAGTGCGGGCGGAGCCAGTGGCTACTGTGGGCTCAGAAGAAGGCGTAGAGCAGGCGCCCAGGCAGCCCAATGCCAGCAAGGCTGCGGCACGGGCAGGCAGAATAAACGAGTTGGAAAGCATAGAAATACGCGTTGGCCGGAAAGTGCGCCGACCCTTACAACACTGGTCGACTGCCTACCATACGCGGCCTGTTGCGCCGGGTTCCGGGGCCTGGGGCAACCCTTTTGCCAGGTGCGTCGTATGCGCGTTCCATTGCCTGAGTTGGACCCCGGTCCATCGGATGGAGTGCCAGACTACCATATGCCTGCCGACAGGCTGGAAACAGCCATTTATGGCCATATCGAAAAAAGGTCTTACCTTTGGCCCCTCCAAACAGAAACGGTATACTTAATACAATTCAATCACCGAATTATATTACTTTATGCCGGTTTTCGCCTTCTATTGACTGCATTCGGTCTTTCGGCCGTCACCCTAAAAAAGAAACGTTACTTTTTTTTAAAAAAAGCGTTTTTGCCCATCTGCCGAGTCGGGCCGGCTGCCTATCCTCTCCAGGCTAAGTGAGAGTTCACCGACCCAATTGCCATGTCTATTGCGTTACTGCTGCTGACTTTCCTCTTCCCTCCCCGTACCGTTTCCTCGACGGCGTTGGCCCTGCCCTCTACCGTCGCCACCCTGACCCCCCGTCCGGTAGCCGTGTCGCTGCCGGTGCAGCCTGTTAAAAAGGCTCCTGAAATGCTGGCCTACAAGGTTACAGCAACCACCTACTGGCCCGAAGTGAGCCAGACCGACGACAACCCGATGGAAACCGCCGACGGCTCCATCATTCCGAAGCGCCATTCCAGCAAAACGCGCTGGCTGGCTGTATCCCGCGACCTGCTGAGCAGGTGGGGCGGCCCGTTTAAGTACGGCGAAAAAGTGCGCGTGACCGGCCTCGCCAATGGCCTCGACGGCGTTTACATTATCCATGATACCATGAACCGCCGCTACCGCCACTGCGTGGATGTACTGGTGAACGAAAAGGAGTGTAAAAACGGCCTGGAAGGCCGCTGGACTGGCATCCAGCTCCGCAAATACGCCCCTGAGCCGGCCTGGCAGGCAGGCTGATTCTCGAACTAGTAGCTGCTGGCTGACTATTGCCTCTAGGGCGCTGCTGTTGCGCGTTTTTCCTTTGGCACTCGCCTTTTCGGCCTATTCTTTTCCTCTATTTCTCGTCTTCTTCCGGGTACGCTGGCAGCTGCCGGGGTTGGTCGTGCGCGTCGTAGAGGTAGGTTAGCGGGCGGCTGGGGTCGGCCGTAATGCGCTCCAGCGGAATCTGCCAGCGCTTCCACATTTCCAGCAACGACTGGGCGTAGGCGCTGTTTTCCCAGGGATTGAATATGGCCCCGGTCACGTCGTCGATAAACGAATCCATTATCACCTCCCGGTCGCCTGGCTTTGGGGCGCGGGCGAAATAGTTGGGTACCACATTGAGCAGATAGGCAGCGTAGTATACGCGGGCCTTGAACTCGGCCACCTGCACTGGGTGCAGCGGCCGGCGGGCATCGGCCTCCACGCGCCGCATGGCCTGCCCGATGATGCCATTATCGACCAGACAGGCTACCAGCACCGTTTCATCGAGCTTGATGCTGAAGGTCAGCGTGCTCAGGTCGTCGTCGTACTCGAAGGGCAGCTCGTCGTGGGTGGCATCGGTTTCGAGCACGAACAGAGACGCCGGCACGAAGTCGTCGTAGCTCATGGGCACGCGCAGGGCCTGCAGCGGCTGGAAGAACGCCTGGAAGCGGCGCAGCATCTGGGCATTTTCGGCCAGCGGGTACTGCGGTACGGCCAGCGGGTTTTGCTGGTTGATGAGCTCGGTTACCAGAATGCCGTAAAACATCTTGCCCAGCCACAGAAACAGCGTCTGCTCATCAAGCTCGCGAAACCCGCGCACTCCCTGCCGGCTGATGGCCTCTACATGCGCCTCCAGCGGCTCGACGTGCTGCGTGCGGCAGCGGGCACAGCACGCAATGCGCAGCTCCGGATACGTAACAATGCGCAGGTCGAGCAGCTTGATGGGCCGCTCGCGCAGCTGGTAGCGGTCCATGAGCCAGTCGGCGAAAACGGGCACCGTATCCAGGGGCGGCGTGGTGGGGGTTCCACACAGAAAGCACGCCTCCGGTCCGAAGCGCATGCCATCGAAGGGGTCGTAGAGCGTAAGGTCGGCGGCAGAAGGAGCAGTTTCGGACATGGATAGGCGGCAAACGAAAGTACAAAGCTACGCCAGTCGCCGTTTGGTGCTACGTATCCTTTTTCACAACTGCAGGGACCCATCCAGCGGCTATCAGCAGATGATAAGCGCTGGATGGGTCCCTGCAGTTGTGAAAAAGCTGGCTGACGGCCTTACTTTGACAACTGCGAGCCGAGCTTCATCAGGGTTTTGCCAAGCTGAGCAAGCGGCGTTGCATAGTCGTTGGTGGTTTCTTCGGCCACTTTACCGGTTTCGATGCCCAGCGAGGCCAGCGTTTCGGCTAGGTCGTGGGTATCGGTGTCGGAGGAAGACAGCTGCTGATGCACCAGTTGCAGTTCCTGGGTTACTTTGGCCAGGCCGGCGCGCTCGGTGGCTTTAAGCACTTCTATCCAGCGCTCAATTTCAATCAAAGCCTGCTTGGGGTCGGGCGATTTGGCGCCCAGCAGGTTGAGCGTGTCGGTGAGCAGGGCTGAGTTCTGCTCGTCGGTAACGGTGAGCGGTACGGAAGGAACAGACTGGTTGGCAGGAGTGGAGGCGGTGGAATCCATAGGAAAAGACAGAAAAGCGAAAGGAAACGAGAAAGAAGAACTACCCGGCTATACTTGCCCAGGGCCCGAAAAGTTGGCGTATCCGGAGGGCTCCGGTGTCCATACGCTACCTTTGTGCCGGCCTGTCTGGGTCGGAAAGTTGCGGCCATACCGCTCGTTTATGCTGCATCAGTACCAATCCGTCCCGTTTTCTTCCCCCATCCGTCAGCAGCAGTTCGAGGCCATAGCCGCCGCCCTGGCCACCGAAGCCGGAGCGCCGCCCACGCTGCTGCTGGGCCAGGTACCGCTGCCAGCCGGCGAAGCGCCCATTGATGCCCTGCTGCTGCGCCCCCGCAGCCTTACTATCGTGCAGCTGTTGCCCTTCGGGGGCGAGCTGGAGCTGCCCGACCTACGCACCGGGCCCTGGTATCTGGATGGCGCGCTGCTGGAGCTGCCGGCCCCTGAAACCGACGAGGCCGACAACCCGTTTGCCCGCTTCGAGCGGCAGCGCAGCGCGTTGGCGGCGCTGCTGGGGCCTCGCTTGCCGGCCGAGACGGCCAACCTGCACTTCATCACCGGGTTGGTTCTGTTTAGCGCGCCGGTGCAGTTTGGGCCCACCGTGGAGGCCCGCATGGGCACGGTGCCCGCTGCCTCCACCTTCCATCTGCTGCCCGACCCGACCCGGTTTGCGCGCCGCCTAGCCCAGTTGGCCTCGCCCGAAATCGACCTCACGCCCACCGATTTCGAGCAGGTAGCCACCCTGCTTATGGGCGTAGAAGGGCTGGTGGGCGGTAGCACCCCGCTGGCCACAGCCGCGGCAGGGCCACCGCCTGCCGCCGTCCTGCCCGAACCAGAGCCGGCCCATCCCGGCGAACAGCTGGGCAGGTGGGCCGGGCAGCTGTGGCGCTGGCTGGGGGCCGAAGACGTGGCCGAGCTCGACCGCACCTCGACGGGCTACGAAATCGACATCGACGCGCGTTACCAGGAGAAACAGGAGCTGGAGGCCCTGCGCCAGCAGATGCAGCAGGATGTGCAACAGCAGCTAAGCGCCCTCGAAGCCCGCGAAGCCGCCCGCGAGCAGCGGATGAAGGAGTTGCAGCAGCAGTTGCAGGCGGCCCCGGTTGCCCCCAACGCGCCGCAGCTGGCCGCCCGCCTAAGCGCCGAACAGCAGGAGAAACAAGCCCTCGAAGCCTCCATCGTCCGCCACCGCACCGACCTGGAGGCCCGCAATCAGGAACTGGGCCAGAAAATCGGGCAACTCGAACAACTCATCAGTCAGTTGGCTACGGCCCCGGCCACAACTCCGGCTGCTGCGCCCGCCCCGGCAGAGCCCCGGCCATCAGCAGGTAGTGGGGCGCCCGCACCGCACCAGCCGCCACCCGTTGCCGCAACGCCGCCGCCTGCCGGCCAGCCGGGCACCTGGGCCGGCTACTGGGCCCGGGCGCAGGCCATCAACTGGAAACGGTTGCTGGAAGAGACGCGGGCTACTATTGGGGAGCGGCTGGCAGCCCTGCCGGCCCGCACCCGCTACGGGGCGCTGGCCGGTGGCGCGGCCCTACTGCTGGCGCTGGGCATAACCCGCTGCGGCCCCGAACAGCCGGTTCCGTTCGAGCAGAACGGGCAATACGGCCTATTGCGGCCCAACGGCGACACGCTGCTGCCCGCCCGCTACGCCCGCATCGGCGAGTTTCGGGAGGGCCGGGCGGTGGTGGAGCAGGAGGGCGTAGCCGGGTTTGTGGCCGCCGATGGAACGGAAGTCATCAAGCCCGCCTACGATGCCCTGTACCCCTACACCGACGGCTACGCCCGGGCCCGGGCCGGCGGGCTGTACACGTTTCTGAACGAAGACGGTGAGGAATTCAACTCGTTTTATTACGCCGCCCGCGACTTCGCGGAGGGCTACGCGGCCGTGCTTACGAGCCGGGGCTGGCACTACATTGAGGGGCCCGAGGAGCCGGCTGCGCCCGTTGTCTTTCAGGAAGCCTACTCCTTCGACCAGAAACTGGCGCGCGTGAAAACGGGCGGCTACTTCACCTTCATCGGCCCCGACTACCTGGCCGACACCACCGCCGGTAGCGCCCCTTTTGGCCGCTACGCCAGCGCCACCGACTTCGACGACCAGGGACGGGCGCAGGTGAGACAAAACGGCCGCACCTTTTTTATCGACCGGCAGGGGCAGGAAGTAGAGAAGTAGGGCCGACGCCGGGCCGGGTTAATCGTCGTCGCGCTTGCGCTTATACCTGCTTTTCCATTTTTTACCCGGCCAGAACCCGGAGCGGTTGCGCGCCTGCCCGGGCGCCGTAGCGCCGGGGCCATGCAGCAGCACCCGGCCACGGCTGTCGAGTGCAGTGCGGGCCACCTCGCCGAGCATGGTGCAGCCTTGGCCGTCGCGTAGCTCGGTGCGGCGGCCGTCGCGCGCTACCACCCAGCCGTCGCGGGTAACGCGGCGGCCGTTGGGTAGTTGCACATCGTGCGGCATGGGCCTGATTTCGCCATTGCGCACCACAAACATGGCACCATCGCGCCGCTGGAAACCGTCGTTGGCCTGGGCGGCGGCCAGGTTAGTGAGTAGCAGAAAGGAAGCGAGCAGGAGCAGGCAGAAACGCATAAACTGGTAATGGAACGATTAAGGCCCAGGAGCCGAGGCAGCGGCCCTTGCATACGGCCGCAGAAGGCCGGGGTTGAAAGGGGCCGGGCGAAGTAGCCCCAACGCAACAACTCGGACAGCGCAACATAGCGAGTGGAATAAAATTCTTCTGGAAGCGGGTTACTTTTTTCGCTTGCCCTTATAAAACCCTGTCCGACAGGCTGTCGGCATTCATTTCTTCCCTTTAGATTTCTATTCCGATGAAAACCCTGTTCAAAACCCTCTTCGTTGCTGCTGCCGTTACGTTCTCCGCTGCTTCCTGCACCGAGCAGAGCCAGGAGAATGCCGAAGCCAACACTGAAGCTGCCGCCGAAAACGCCACTGTAGCGACCGACGACGCTCTCGAAAACACTGGTCAGGCAGTTGAAGCCACGGCCGAGAATGCCGCTGCCAACACCGAAGCCGCCGTCGAAGAAGCTGCTGCCGAAACCAAAGCTGCTGCCGACAAAGCCGACACCAAAATGGATGCCGCCGCCGGCGAAGCCAAAGCCGAAATCAACGCCGCTACCCGCACCAACTAGTAGCGCGCGTACCGCTTAGCCGGCAGCACGGCACAAACCGCCTGCCCGGCCGAAGCAAATCCAAGGACCTTATTTAGCTGAGATGCGTCGTTTTGCGGCCGCTTCGGCTAAGTAAGGTCCTTTTTTTGCTTGGCACAGTATAGCCGGTTTCTATACTCGGGCCTCCGATTCGGGGGCGTTGGCCAGCTCCAGCAGCACGCTGTAGTAGGGCTGGCCCGTGGCCCGCGAGCGAAGCCAGCTGAAGAAGCTCAGGGCCTGCAAATCTTCCTGCTCCACCGACACGAACGAGGGAATCTGGAGCAGGCGCTCGGCAAAGGCGGGGCAGCGGGCGGTGGCCGGGTCGTCGATAAGCTCGCCCACCAGCTGCAGGTAGTGGAGCACGGCCGCGTAGCCGCCGCCGCCGGCCCCAAACCGCTCCTTCAGCAGCCGCTCGATGGCCCGCAGACGGTTGTGGGCCAGGTCGGCGTTGCCCAACTCGAACTGAATCAGCATTTCGCCCATGCCGCGGTTGATAACCCACTCGACGCCCATTTCCTGCTCGCAGTAGTGGTCGGTGCGCCCAATGGCCTGCAGCGTTTGGTTGGCCTTCTGGAACTGGCCTTCGGCGAAGTAGTGGAAGCCCAGGCCCAGGCGGGCCGTCAGCTCTTCGCGGGGGCTGAGCGGCAGGCGCAGCACCTGTTCGAGTAGGCTAATACTTTCGGAGTTACGGCGCAGGAAGGCGTAGTTGGCGGCCAGCAGAAACGTGTAGCGCGGCCACATGGCCGCCCGCAGCAGGCGCGGGCCGGCCTCCAGCAGCACCCGCAGCCGCCCCAGGTACTCCACCGACTCGGTGAAGCGGCGGGTGCGGTACAGGGCGTGGGCAATCATCAGCAGCAGCCCCAGCTGGGCCTCGCGGTGGGCCGCCTGGAAGCCGTGGCGCTTTTCCATCAGCTGGTAGCAGCGCATCACGAAGGGCGCAAACGAGGCGTAGTCGCGGCGCACGAGCATGGATGCGCGGGTGATGGACATGAGCCGCAGCAGCAGCGCGGGCCGGCGGGCAAAGGCTTCCTGCAAATCATACTCGCGCAGTACCTGTTGCAAAATCTCATCAAATGACTCGGCGGCCCGGCCCTTTATGCGCGCTTGGCGCAGGCGCTGCCGGATGAGGCTGTCGGCAATGTTGGCCCGCTCCTCCTCGTCGGCGTCCTTTTTGTTGAGGTTGCGCTGCCGGATGATGTCGTCGAGCGGGTCGGCGTGGGGGCTGTGGGCGCGGGCAATCTGCAGGTTGTACACGGCATTGAGCTGCTCATACTGCTCGTTGGTGCGGGCCAGCTTTTCGGCCTTGCGCAGTGTGCCCCAGGCCAGCCTATCGATGCCGGCCCCGAACAGGTACTGCGCCAGCGTGAGCAGCCCGCGCACCGAAGCGGCCGCTGTGGGGTCCTGCTGGTGCTGGCGCAGCAGCAGGAAGTCGAGCAGATGGCGCAGCAGGCGCTTGCGCAGGGCGTAGTAGGCCACGGCGTTGGGCTCGTTGGGGTAGAGGCGGGCCAGCAGCTCGGGGGTGGTATGCTCGCGGGGCTGGGTCAGCAGCTCGTACAGCTGCACATCCATGCGGCCGTGCTGCTTGCGGCGCTGGCGCTGAATAAACTGCCGGAACTCCTTGTGGTCGTCGGGTGAGAAGGTGGCGAGCGTGGTGCGCAGGTCGTCCATGAGCGGGCGTGGCATTCTAAAGTCTGAATACAACAATGCAAACCACTGTCTTTCAGTATTATTATCTTCTGAAAAAGCTGGGCATCGAGTCTAAATATAGCATATTCTGGTTGCAACTAAGCGTGGTTGAATTGGCATCTTTCCGGAGAATTTCACCCTAAGCCCCACTGCCATGCTCCCACGTTTACTCAGCCTACTGCTCCTGCTGCTGGTTTCGGCCTTCGCCGCGCAGGCCCAGGACATGCTCACCAAGCAATCGGGCGAAGAAATTGCCGTGAAAGTGCTGGAGATTTCGCCCACCGGCGTCACCTACCGCCGCACCGACAACCCCGACGGACCGCTGATTACGGTGCGCAAAACCGATGTTTTCATGATTCGCTATGCCAACGGTACCAAGGAGGTGTTTGGCACGCCCGGCGGGGCGCGGCAGCTGCCGGCGGCCCCGCCCTACACCGGCTCTGCCGTACCCGGCGATGAGCTCCTGATTGACCCCACCGTTAACCTCAGCGGGCCGCGCATCGGCTTCACGGTGCTCACGGGCGGAGCAGCCGATAAGGCCCGCGAGGACTTCCGGCTCAACCCCTTTCTCACGCAGTTTGGCTGGCAGTTCGAAAAGCGCATCTTCCGGCTTTCCTCGGGCCTGTCGGGGTTGGTTGAGCTGGTACCGCTGATTGGCGGGCTGGAACAGGGCAAGTTTATCCCCAGCCTGAACGCGCTGGTTGGTATCCGCGGGCCCAAGGGCTTCGAGTTCGGGCTGGGGCCTAACGTAACGCCGGCCGGCGCCAACATTGCGCTGGCTGTCGGCACTTCATTTAAGGTCGAAGACGTTAATTTTCCGGTGAACCTGGCCGTGGTGCCCGGCAACGGGGGCGTGCGGTTCAGCCTGCTGCTGGGTTTCAACTACCGCCGCCGCTAAGGGCACGGGCGTTTTCATCGTTTATCTTCTCTCCGAAATTATTATGTCTTCTCTACCCTCTTTGCTGCTGACATTGAGCTTAGTGCTGAGCGCCAGCTTCTGCCAGGCTCAGCAGACTCCCGTTGCGCCCGACTCGACCACCCGGCCGGTAATAAAACCGGCGGTCAGCACTCAATCGGGCGCTGCCACCGATGTTATTGTGCGCACCAACGGCGACGAGTTGCCGGCCCGGGTGCTGCGCATTACGCCCCAGCTGGTGCGCTACCTGCCCCTGCCGCCCGCCACCGACTCGCTGGGCCAGGCCAAGGCCGCCGATACACTGCAGTTGGCCGCCACCGACGTGTTTATGGTCCGGTTTGCTAATGGCACGCGGGAAGTGCTGCGAGCAACGCCGGCACCGGTGCCCGGTACCAGCCTGGTGGGCCTGAGCACGGCGCAGCGCACCGCGCTGGGCCGCCAGGACAGCCGGAAATACTACAAGCCCGATAAAGGTGTGTTCTGGGGCACGTTTGGTGCTACGGTAGCCACCTTTTATGGCGGGCCGATTGTGGGCGGCGTCATAGCCCTCACGCCACCCAAACGCTATAACCTGACCGCTCCCCAGCCCGACCTGCTCAACGACCCCGCCTATTACGACGGCTACAGCCGGCAGGCCCAGAACCGCAAGCTGGGCAAGGCCGCCGCAGGTTTGGGGGTAGGGGCCGGAACGCTGGTCGTCGTGACGACAGTTCTGGTAGCCATATTACTCAGCTCGACCAGCCATTTTTAGCATTTGGGGCCGGGGTTTCAACCCTACTGCAAGCTGGTGCGTAAAGCGGGTATCTTCCACCCCTAACCCTACGATCATGGACCTCAATAACAACGGTATCGACGACAACACCGAGCTGCGCGCCCGCGGCAACTGGAACGAAATCAAAGGCCAGACCAAGCAGAAGTGGGGCAACCTCACCGACGACGACCTCGACTACGAAGAAGGCAAGCAGGACGAGTGGCTAGGCAGCCTGCAGCAGAAAACCGGCGAAACGATGGACGACATTAAGAACTGGTTCCGGCGCACATTCTAGCCTCGCCTACTTGCAGTACGCACAACCGCCCGATACACCCCGAGTGTACCGGGCGGTTGTGCATATGCCTAGGTGCAACGGGTAACCGAAGCTGCAGAACGGTTTGCCGGCGCGCAGTAACTTGCCGAACCCGGCTTTGCAGATTAGGTAGAAGAGTGAATACGTTTGAAATTTACGCAAAACAGCCTGTGCGGACCGGGCCCTTGCAACGCAAACCACAACGCAGCACCCACTTAGAGCAGAATTGGATTTAACTAGTGAAATCCAGAACTAAGATGCGAATTCAATGCGTTAGCTGCCGGTAGTGCAGTTCGCGCTATAGTCCACCTACGTAGGGCCTGCTCGTCAAACCCGTCGGTAAGCGACACGTAAAAACCATTGCCTCCACTGGCTCCGTCGCCATGATTCACCTTGTTTATATGAGCGTAGCTGCGCAGGATATTGATGATCTTGAGCTAAGGGCTATGCTCGACAAATACCGGCATTACAATACCGCCCGTGGCATTACCGGAATGCTGTTTTACAGCAATGGCCATATCGCTCAGATTCTGGAGGGCGAGGCGGATGTGGTAGAGCCGCTCTACGAAAAAATAAGCAGCGATACGCGGCATATCAATGTGGTTAAAATGGCCCATAAAACCATTGCACAGCGCAGCTTCGCGGAGTGGTCGATGGCCTTTCATCCATTGGATGAGGCGGGTTTTGCCCAGCTAGAAGGCTTTTTTCTGCCAAGCGAAATAGGCCAGAATCCGGCGTCGCTGAGCATGTCGGATGCGCTGGTACTGAATATAGTGCGAGATGCTGTTTTTGGCTCTCCGTCTTCGCCCAGTACGGATAGCACAGCAGCAGTATAGCGGCATATCTATGCAAGCTGCACGAATAACCAGTCCGGAGAATTTCTTTATCTGTATATTGATTTTATCAATATATTATTTAACTTTATCAATAACAAAAAGTTCCTTTCTTTAGATGCTGACGCTGCCGGAAGAACTGCGCACCCTTGGTAGCCCGGCTTTGCTGGCACTGCCTAAAACGGTCTTTCTGTGTTCCCGCGCTTACCCGGCAGCCATTGAGCGCGACACCTACCGCTGGGCCATGGAGCAGCGCCAGCAGCGGCGCTGCATTGCGTCGGGGTTTCATTCGCGGCTGGAGCAAACGGTGTATCATTTTCTGCGCCAGGGACCCGAGCAGCCTATTTTGTACGTGCTGGGGCGGGGCCTTCAGCCAAACACGGCCTTTGAGCACGAGGCCGATCTGAAGCGGGGCTATCTGCTGTTCATCACGCCCTTCGAGCCCGAGGTGAATGCCGTGAGCCTGGAAACGGCTACTATCCGCAACCTGCTGCTGGCCGATATGGCCGACGATTTTTTCATTCCTTATATGGCCCCTGGCGGCAACTTGGCGCAGCTGATGACCGATACCATGGTGCGCGACAAGCCGCTGTTCACGCTCGATATACCCGGTAACGCGGCGCTGGCCCACCCGGGTGTGCGCGTGTACCAGCCCGATGGGTTGCTGAACAACAGCCGCCGGGCCACCTTTTAGCGTTTGCTGCCGTAAGAGGTCGGGTAGCCGGGCACAGGCAGGCTTTGTTGTTCCTGCTGCTTCGACAACGGCCCTATGGGCACTCCCACCTCAGCAAGCAGCTAACGCATGACACTTTCCGACACGCTTTCGAACACCCTGCCCGCCAACGCCAAATCGGGGGGCCTGCGGACGCTGGCACGCGTAGGATTCGCCGCCAAAGGCACCGTTTATGGGCTGATGGGCCTGCTGGCTCTGCTGGCGGCCACCGGACAGCAAGAGGGCCAGACGGCCGATAAGAAGCAGGCTGTTCAGACGCTGCAGGGCCTGCCCGGCGGCCCGGTATTGCTGGGCCTGATTGCGCTGGGGCTGCTGGCCTACATTGCGTGGCGGTTGGTACAGGCCGTGCGCGACACCGAAGACAAGGGCAATGACACGACCGGTGTTGCGCGGCGCCTGGGCTACGCCGCCAGTGGCCTGCTGTACACCAGCTTGGCCTGGTACGCTGCCAGTTTGGCCCTAAGTGGCTCGGCCGACAGCGGCGGCAACACCCAGCAAACCCTCACGGCCCGGGTATTGGCCTGGCCCGGTGGCGACTGGATCATTATGCTGGTAGGGGTAGTTACCATCGGGGTCGGCTTCTACCAGTTTTACCAGGCGTATTCCGGCAAATTTCAGAAGCATGTGCAGGGCAGCGACATTCCGGGCGGCCAGCAGAACACCGTGTACCGGCTCGGGCAGCTAGGCTACACGGCCCGGGGCGTCGTGCTAGGTATCATCGGCTATTTCTTCGTTCAGGCCGGCCAACAGTCGCGGGCCGCTGCTGTTGGCAGCACCGATGAGGCATTCGACCTGCTGGCCAGCATGGGGCCGGTAGTGCTGGGCATAGTAGCCCTGGGCCTGATGGCGTACGGCCTTTACATGCTGGTACAGGCCAAGTATCCGGTCCTGAAAATCTGATTTAGTTGTTAGTTAGTTAGTTGCTCGTTGTCAGTCATCAGTTGTTGGGAAGATTACAGGACCTACAAACGAACGGCCAGCAACGAACGACTAACAACTGACAACGAGCAACTGACAACTGACAACCAGCCTAATCGGCCACGTAGTCGGCCAGGTACTGGTAGCGGGGCAGCAATTGGCCGGCGCGGGCAATGGTGGCGCGCTCAATCACCTCGTCGGGGCCGCCGGCGGCCAGCAGGTGGGGCAGCACGTGGGAGATGAGCTGGCGGGCGAAATCGCGCGAGGCGTTGCGGGGCAGCTCGCAGGGCAGGTTATCCACGGCCATTACGGTGATATGCTCCGGCGCTGAATAAGCCGCGTGCAGCTCGCCGGTAGCGGGGCTGTAGTCGTAGGCAGGCGCCTGAATGGTGGTACTGCGGCGGGTGGTGGGCACCGAGCCGTCAATATCACAGGTAACATCGGCAATGGTATTGATGCGGAAACCAGGGCGGCGCGTGTCTTCTTCGGCAAACAGGCGCGGGGCCTGGGGGTGCCAGTAGGCGCAGGCAATCAGTAGGTCGGTTACGGGCAGGAAGTTGTGGAACGTGCTTTCGTACTCCTGGGGGTTGCGGTGGAAATCGGGCGTATCCCACACGCGGCCGTCGCGGCGGCGGTTGTAGTCGGAGGAGCGCAACTGGGTATACACCGGCTCATTGAAATCGAGGTAGAGGTAATCGTACACGCTCACCCGCCGGATGCCCATCAGCTCCAGCACCTCTACCGCGCCCTGGGCCACGCGGCCGGTGCCGGTAACCACCAGTTTAATGGGCGGCAGCTTCTTCACCTTGAAAAACTCCTCCTGCATGTCCTCCATATCCACGCACTCGTAGGCGGGCTTCAACTGGAACAGGTCGTGCTTGCGGCCGTAGGTGAGCAGGCCGTTGTAGGCGCCCACAATGCCCGCCCAGCGCCCAAACGCTACAATGCGCTGGCCCTGCTCGTCGGTGAGCAGCTCGTAATCAATAAGTGTGATGTTGCGGGCCAGCACCTGGCGCAGCAGCTCGCGGTTGGCGGGCTGCTTCTTGATGGTGTGGGAGAAAAAGCAGTAGGTTTTGTTGGGCAGCAGCTCGGCCACCGGCACCTCCTTCACGCCCATCAGCACGTCGCAGTCGACCACGCTGGGGCGCACCTCCAGGCCCACGTCGCGGTACTCCTGGTCGGCAAAAGCGCGTATTTCGCTTTGCTGAGCCACTATTTTCAGGCCTGGGAACTGGTCCTGGGCCTCGATGCACTTTTTAGGAGTGAGCGGTACGCGCTTGTCGGGGGGCGTTTTGCCTTCGCGCAGCAGGCCAATGGTAAGGGGAGGCATACGGTAGCAGTTGGGTAGGATGGGGCTTAAAGGTAGCAAGCCCTGCCGTAGAGACGCGACCCATTATGTCTCTGCGGGTTTGGCGCAGCAAACTTTTGCCCGCTTATCGGTTTAAGGGTGAAGCCTTTTCGCGCTACCTTTGTTGGAGCTACTACCCAAGCCTTTCGCTGCCACCCTCATCCACCCCTTTATGTTGCTGAAGACCAAGCCCGCCGATGTGTTTGTGGACCGCCACAACGGACCCGATGCCGCCGGCGTAGCCGAAATGTTGCGCGTTGTCGGCGTCGAGTCGCTAGACCAGCTCATCGACGAAACCGTGCCGGCCGCTATCCGCCTCAAAAAGCCGCTGAACCTGCCCACGGCCCTCACCGAGCGGGCTTTCCTGGCCAAGTTCAAGGGCATTGCCGAGAAAAACCGGCTGTTCAAGAACTACATCGGCCTAGGTTACCACCCCACCCAGCTGCCGGCCGTTATTCAGCGCAACATCCTCGAAAACCCGGGCTGGTACACCGCCTACACGCCCTACCAGGCCGAAATTGCCCAGGGCCGCCTCGAAGCCCTCATCAACTACCAGACGATGGTGATGGAGCTGACGGGCCTCGACATTGCCAACGCCAGCCTGCTCGACGAAGGCACTGCCGCCGCCGAAACGCTGCACATGTTCCACTCGCTGCGCAAGAACAAAACGGCCAAGCGCTACTTCGTGTCGGAGCAGGTATTGCCCCAGACCATCGACGTGCTGCGCACCCGTGCCACGCCGCTGGAAATTGAGCTCGTGATTGGCGACCACCGCACCGCCGACCTCACCGACGAGTCGTTTTTTGGCGCTATTCTGCAGTACCCGGCCGCCGACGGCGCGGTATACGATTACACCGATTTCATCACGAAGGCCCACGAACATAACCTGTTCGTGACCGTGGCCGCCGATTTGCTGGCCCTGACGCTACTCACACCTCCCGGCGAGATGGGTGCCGATGCCGTGGTGGGCAACTCCCAGCGCTTCGGCGTGCCGATGGGCTACGGCGGACCGCACGCCGGTTTCCTGGCCACCCGCGACCAGTTCAAGCGCGTCATTCCGGGCCGGATTATCGGCCAGAGCATTGATGCGGCGGGCAACAAAGCCTTCCGCATGGCGCTGCAAACCCGCGAGCAGCACATCCGCCGCGAAAAGGCCACCAGCAACATCTGCACCGCTCAGGTGCTGCTGAGCGTGCTGGCCGGCATGTATGCCGTGTACCACGGCCCGCAGCGCCTGCGCCAGTTTGCCAGCAACATTCATGTGCAGGCTCAAGTGTTGGCCGGCGCCCTGGGTGAGCTGGGTCTGGAGCAGCAGAATGAGTTTTACTTCGACACCCTCGACATCAGGCTGGAAAGCGCGGAGCTGCAAAGCGCCGTGAAAAAGGAGGCAGAAGCGGCGGGTATCAACTTCCGTTATTTCGGGGAGAACCAGGTGGGCATCTCGCTCAACCAGAACACCGAACTAGCCGACGTGCAGGACATTGTGGCCGTGTTTGCCAAAGTGCTGGGCCAGAACGCGCCCACCGTGGAGCTGCCGGCTGAGCAGGAAGTGAACTGGGACGACGTGCTGATTCGCAAGAGCGACTACCTGACGCACCCCATCTTCAACACCCACCACTCCGAGCACGAGATGCTGCGCTACATGAAGCAGCTCGAAAACAAGGACCTGAGTCTGGCCCACTCCATGATTGCGCTCGGCTCGTGCACCATGAAGCTCAATGCCACGGCCGAGATGATTCCGGTTACCTGGCCCGAAATCGGCAACCTGCACCCGTTCGCGCCCCGCGAGCAGGCCCAGGGCTACGCCGAAATCTTTGCCGACCTGGAAAAGTGGCTGTGCGAGGTAACCGGCTTCGACGCCGTAAGCCTGCAGCCCAACTCGGGTGCCCAGGGCGAGTACGCCGGCCTGCTGGCCATTAAAGGCTACCACGATGCCCGCGGCGACCAGCACCGCAACGTGGCCCTGATTCCGGCTTCGGCACACGGCACCAACCCTGCTTCGGCCGTAATGGCCGGCATGACGGTGGTTGTGGTAAAGAGCACCGAAGACGGCAACATCGACGTGGCCGACCTCAAGGCCAAAGCCGCCCAGCACGCCGACAAGCTGAGCTGCCTGATGGTGACCTACCCCAGCACGCACGGCGTATACGAGGAAACCATTATCGACATCTGCGCCACCATTCACGAGCACGGCGGCCGGGTGTACATGGACGGCGCCAACATGAACGCCCAGGTGGGCCTCACGTCGCCCGCCACCATTGGCGCCGATGTGTGCCACTTGAACCTGCACAAAACGTTCTGCATCCCGCACGGCGGCGGCGGCCCCGGCGTGGGCCCCATCGGCGTAGTAGCCGATCTGGCTCCTTTCCTGCCCGGCCACGTATTGGTCGATGCCGATGGCCGCACGGCCAGTGCCGTGTCGTCGGCTCCGTGGGGTTCGGCCAGCATTCTGCCCATCAGCTACGCCTACATCAACATGATGGGCGGCGAGGGGCTGACTGAAGCCACGCGCATCGCCATTCTGAACGCCAACTACATCAAGGCGAAGCTGGAGGAGCACTACCCGGTGCTGTACACCGGCTCGAACGGCCGTTGCGCCCACGAAATGATTCTGGACTGCCGCCAGTTCAAGAAGTCCGGCATCGAGGTAGAAGACATTGCCAAGCGTCTGATGGACTACGGTTTCCACGCGCCCACCGTGAGCTTCCCGGTGGCCGGCACCCTGATGGTGGAGCCCACCGAATCGGAGAGCATGGAGGAGTTGGACCGCTTCATTGAGGCCATGGTGAAGATTCGGGAGGAAATCCGGGAGGTAGAGGAAGGCCGCGCCGACGCCAAGGACAACCTGCTCAAGCACGCCCCGCACACGGCGGCCACCGTGCTCGTACACGACTGGACGCGCCCCTACTCGCGCGAGCAGGCCGTGTACCCCACCGACTACGCCCGCGCCTACAAGTTCTGGCCCGCCGTCTCGCGCATCGACTCGGCCTACGGCGACCGGAACCTCATCTGCTCCTGCACCTCGATTGATGAGTACGTGGATGCCGAAGAGCAGCTCGTGCAGGCTGATAAAGGCCCGTCGTATTAGAGCTTAGAGCTTAGAGCTTAGAGCTTAGAATGTATGTGAGAGGTCCCGCAACGGTTGTTGCGGGACCTCTCTTTTTGGTGGTTTTTCTAGTTGATTTCTGGAGGTTTCGAAGTATCAAAAAACTGCTACCCATAGCCCCAGCGGGGCGGCATACCGGTAGCAACCAGCAACTATCCGACGTTAAAGCCCCAGCGGGGCGACACCAATCGTTCAACCGTTGTGTCGCCCCGCTGGGGCTTTCGTATTCCCTGCCTGCTGATACGACCGAATTACCGTTCCGCCGGGGCAGCAACGTAAACTTTCTACAGCGCGCTTACGGCCCCGATACCTAACGCCACGCCCAAGCCAAGCGCCAGCCCGGCCCACACCTGGGCGGGCGTGTGGGCATCGAGCACCAGCCGGGCGTGGCTTACGGCGGCGGCCAAAACCGCGCCGCCCACCAGCCACCAAGCCCCCGGGGCGCCAGCCGCGCCGCCGAAGTTCAGGAGCAACAGCAGGCCGAACGCGCCGCCCATGCCTACACCATGGGCCGAAATTTTCCAGCGGAGCGTAATGAGCAGTGTCAGCAGGACGGCCAGTGTCATGCCCGCCATCATCTGGAAAAGCAGCGAGTCGGGCTGCTGAGACTGGTGGAGCAACGCGGCCGTAGCACCGAAGCTGAGCGCGGCCAGCAACAGGGGCGCGGTGCGCTGCCGGCGCTGCCGCAGCTCCACCGAATCGGCGTAGCCCAGCCACACGAGTAAGGCGGTGCCCAGTCCGGGCAGGCCCAGCGTGCCGGCGGCCACCAGGGCCAACACGAGCCCGCGGCCCGGCAGGACCGGGTGCGCTGCTACGCCCGGCAGCTGGTAGCACACGATGTAGAACAGATAAAGCGGCACCAGCAACGGATGAAACACCGCCGATAATACCGTGGCTAACAGTCGGGGCACGAGCCGGGAGAAACAAATTAGGAAGTGGCCAAAGGTACGCCTATGTTGAACTGTTGGCGCAGCGCTGGTAGCGGTTGGCGCTTTTTCAGAGCAGGAACCCATCGACCGACAACTCAGCAAAAAGGAACCTGTTACCCCGTTTCCGTTGTCCATCTTGCACTGCCTGACGGAGTGAAAGTTGTATCTTTCCCGGACCTGAATTGGGCAGCTAAAAGACCAAACTGGCGTCTCTTGCACAAAAGACCGTGTAATTTGTTGTCAGCCAGAACAAAGCTAACAGCTAGTAGCTGATAGTTAGCAGCTTACTGATACGTTTATGGGAGTGGAGCAAGACCCCGCGACGACCCGGGCTTTGGACGAGGTGCTGGGCCGGCTCGATGCGTTTAAGCGCAAGTTTTACCTCAGCCTGCTGGTGCGCGGGGCCCTAGTGGCCGGCGGCCTGCTGCTGAGTGTGTTCCTGGTATTCAGCCTGCTCGAATACTTCCTGTACCTGCCCACCTGGGTGCGGGCCGGGTTGCTGTTCGGGTTTGTGGGGGGCATGGTGTACGCGTTCGTGCGCTGGATCTGGCAGCCGCTGGCAGCCCTTACGCACCTGCGCCGCATGCTGAGCGACGAGCAGGCTGCCCGTCGGGTAGGCGAACTGTTTCCGGAGGTGCAGGACAAGCTGCTGAACGCGCTGCAACTGCGCGGACAGGCCCAGGAAAATGCGCTGCTGGCCGCCAGCCTGGAGCAACGGGCCGGGCAGCTGCGGGGCGTCGAGTTTTCGCGGGGTATTGATATTCAGCGCCAGAGCCGGCCGCTGTGGAAGTACGTGGCCGTGCCTGCGGCCGTGGTGGCGGTGCTGCTGCTGGCTTACCCGGCCTTCTTCGTGCAGGGCACCGGCCGCATTCTCAACTACAACCAGAAGTATAGTCCGCCCGCGCCGTTTACGTTCGTGGTGGAGAATAAAAGCCTCACAGCGTTCAAGGGCGAAGATTTCAGCCTGAATGTGACGGTGGAAGGGGAGGTGCTGCCCAACGAAATCAGCATACAGTATGAGGGCAAGGAGCGCCGCCTGACGCGCGAATCCGGCAACCGTTTCCGCTACGATTTCCGGCAGCTGCGCCGGAACGTGGACTTCCAGCTGGCAGCGGCCGGCTTTTCGTCGGACGAATATGAGCTGAAAGTGAAGGCGCGGCCCAACCTGCGCGACTTCGCCGTTCGGGCCGTGTACCCGGCCTACGTGGGCCGACCCAACGAAACGATTCGCAACACCGGCAACCTTACAGTGCCCGAGGGCACGGAGCTGCGCTGGGAGTTCCAGACCGAAGCCACCGACCAGTTGCAGCTCCACTTCCAAAATCCCAATGAAACCGTGGCCGCCACGCCCGATGAGGCTGCCGCCGGCCAGTTTTACGTGCGCCGCCGGGCCCGCCGGAGCCAGAACTACGCCGTGCGCCTGCGCAACGCCGCTAGCCCCAACCGCGACCCTATTGAGTACCAGTTGACCGTGTTGGCCGACGCCGTGCCCGAAGTAACGCTGGAGAGTTTCCAGGATACCACAGCCCGCCAGTTTCTGGCTTTGGGCGGCAACCTACGCGACGACTACGGCTTCTCGCGCCTGCAGCTACACTACCGCATCCTCGGCAAAAATACCCCCAACGCCGCCTACCAGACCCGTGCCCTGCCGCTGGGCGCGGGCCCCAGCCAGAGCTATGCCTACGCCTGGGACGTGCGCCGGCTGAATATGAAGCCCGGCGACCGGCTCGAATACTTTGTGCAGGCCTGGGACAACGACGGCGTGAACGGCGCCAAGCCGGGCCGCAGCCGGGTGGCCGAATTCCGGCTGCCCTCGCGCACCGAGCAGCGCCAGCAGCTGGCTTCCCAGAGCGAGGCCATGCAAAGCCAGATGAGCCAGGCGGCCCAGGAATCGAAGAAAATGGAGCGCGAGCTGGCCAAAGCCCAGGACAAGCTGAAAGTGAAGCGCGACCTCAACTTCCAGGACCGCAAGCAGCTCAAGGACATGCTGGAGGGCAAACAGCAACTGGACCAGGCCCTGGAAGACCTCAAGCGGCAGTTCGAGCAGCTACAGGAGCAGCAAAACCAGCTCGACCCCCAGAAAAACGAGGAGCTGGCCGAGAAGGCCAAGGAGCTGCAGAAGCTGATGGACGACCTGCTCGACCCCGAAACCAAGAAGCTGTATGAGGAGCTGCGCAAGCTGCTGGAGCAACAGGAAGACCAAAACCAGCCCGACATCCAGAAACTACTGCAGCAGCTCGAAAACAAGGAAAACACCCTGCAGAAGGAGCTGGAGCGCGCCCTCGAAATGTTCAAGCAGCTGCAGTTCGAGCAGAAGCAGGACCAGGCCCTCGAAAAGCTTCAGCAGCTGGCCCAGGAGCAGCAGAAGCTGGCCGAGCAAACCGAGAAGAACGACAAGCAGAACCCCGATAACAAGCTCAGCAACGAGCAGCAGAAAGCCAAGAACGAAGACCTTAAAAACCAGCAGACCGAGCAGCAGCAGAAGTTTGAGGAGGTGAAGGAAGACCTCAAAGACCTCAAGGAAATGGATAAGCAGCTCGACGGCGAAAACGGGGCCGACGAGATGAAGCAGGAGCAGCAGCAGGTAGACGAGCAGCAGCAGCAGAGCCAGCAGCAGCTGGGCAAAAATCAAAACCAGAAAGCCAGCCAGAGCCAGCGCCAGGCCGCCCAGAAGATGCAGCAGATGGCCCAGCAGATGCAGCAGCAGATGGACCAGGAGGAAGCCGACCAGCAGCAGGAAAACATCGACGACCTGCGCAACATCCTCGAAAATCTGCTCAAGCTCAGCTTCGATGAGGAAAACCTGATGCAGCAGTTCCGGCAGGTAGACCAGAGCGACCCGCGCTTTGTGCAGCTCGGCCAGACCCAGCGTAAACTCAAGGACGACGCCCGGGTGGTGCAGGATTCGCTGTACGCGCTGGCCAACCGCGTTTCCCAGATTCAGAGCTTTGTAACCCGCGAGGTGGGCGAGATGAACGGCCGGATGGATGAGGCCCTGGGCCACATAAAAGACCGCAACGTGGGCCGCGCCACCAGCACCCAGCAGCAGGCCATGACTAGCATGAACAACTTAGCTCTGATGCTTAATGATGCCCTGCAACAGATGCAGCAACAGCAGCGCGAAAGCCAGAGTCAGCAGCAGATGCAGGGCGGTGGCAAGCCGGGCCGCAAGAAGAAAAAGGGCTCTTCGGCCGGCGAGGGCCAGATGGGACGTATGCAGCAGCAGCTCAACCAACAGATTCAGCAGCTCCAGCAGAGCGGCAAAACCGGCCGGGCCCTGTCCGAGGAGTTGGCCAAGCTGGCCGGCCAGCAGCAGATGCTGCGCCAGGCCATGCAGGAACTGGAGCGCATGCAGGGTAAGCCCAACGGTAGCAAGCCTGGCTCGAACAAGGACGGCCAGGGCCAGGGTGGTGCCGGTGGCCTCGGCGACATCAAGAAAATGATGGAACAAACCGAAACCGACCTCGTAAACAAGCGGCTAACGGAGCAGACGGTCATGCGTCAGCGCCAAATCCTGACCCGTTTGCTCGAAGCCGAGAAATCGGCCCGCGAACGTGACCAGGACGACAAGCGCGAAGCCCAGACGGCTCAGCAACGACCACCTGTTTTTCCACCCGCTTTCCAGCAGTACCAGCGTCAGCAAACCCGTCAGACCGAACTACTTCGCGCCGTACCGCCCACCCTCACCCCCTACTATCAGCGCAAGGTGAGCGAGTATTTTCAGCAAATGAAGTAGCGTTCTGCTATTTTTACCCTTTACCCGCCGCCCTTCTCTTTTTTACCCCGTATGAAGCAGGTTAAAATTCAAATTCCTTCGCTCGTTGAGAACATCCGCGTAGTGGAGAGCTTTATCGACAACTCGAAGGATACATTTCACATCGACGACGATATTTACGGCAACATTATGGTCGCCGTCACGGAGGCCGTCAACAACGCTATCCGCCACGGCAACAAGTTCGACAAGGATAAAAACGTGCTGCTTTCGCTTCAGGTCGAGGCCGATCGGGTACGGTTTGAGATTGAGGATGAAGGCGCCGGCTTCGACTACGACAACCTGCTTGACCCCACAGCACCCGAAAACATCGAAAATCCTGGAGGCCGCGGCATCTTCCTCATCCGCCACCTCGCCGATGAAGTGGAGTTCAACAAGGACGGCCGCCATGTGCTGCTTACCTTCCTGCTGCCCGGTTCGGAGGCCGATGGAGAGGCTGAAGAGCGCCATTCGACCATCAATGGGGCCGAGGCGCCGGCTGCCCACTAGGTTTCAACCCGGCTGGTTCTGCTTTTCTTTTGCCTGAATTTTTCAATCTCCAGTTTTCGGCTGCCATGAGCGACCTGCCCACCGAGTTCGATGCATTAGATGAGCCGGGACCCGATGCCGAATCGCATGGCATCGAGTTTATGGTGGAAGAGGTGGATTTTGAGCTCGACGACGCCCGCGAACTGACCTCCTGGATTGAGCGCGTGGCCGAAGTGCACGAGCACGAAATCGTGCAGCTCACCTACATCTTCTGCTCCGACGAGTATCTGCATAAGGTGAACGTGGAGTACCTCGACCACGACACCTACACCGACGTCATTACCTTCGACAATGCCGACGACGCCGACATCCTCGAAGGCGACATCTTTATTTCGGTCGACCGGGTGCGCGAAAACGCCGTTGTCCACGGCGTTACTTTCCGCGACGAGTTGCACCGCGTGATGATTCACGGTGTGCTGCATCTGCTCGGCTACGCCGACAAGGACCTGCTCAGCCAGACTGCTATGCGCAAAAAGGAAGACGACTGCCTGCTGCTCCGCACGTTTTAATCTTCCTTTGATTTGATTTGAAAACGCCTGCCGAAACGCGGGCGTTTTTTGTTCTACCGGCACCCCCATATGTCCGTTACGCCGCCGCTTGTCATTCCGGGCCGGGCCCTCGATTTCTACCTCAGCCAGGGCTACTACCGCATGCACCAGGACCTGTTCACCTGCCTGTTTCTGCCGGTGGGAGAGGAGGTGTACACGGTGCACTGGCTCCGCATGGTGCTGGCGGAGGTGAAGTATGGCCCCGCCCAGCGCCGCCTGTTGCGCCAGGCCGAGCGGTTCACGCTTCAGCTACGGCCGTTCGAGCTGACAAACGAATTGGAGGAACTCTACGCCCGCTACCGCCAAAGCATCACCTTCGACGCGCCCGACACGGTGGAAACCTTCCTGCTGAACGGGGCCACCCACAACGTGTTCCAGACCGAAGTGCTGGAAGTGCGCGAGGCGGGCCGGCTGGTGGCAGCCGGCATTTTCGATGCCGGCGAACGGACGATGGCGGGCATCATGAACTTCTACGACCCCGACTACCGCAAATTCAGCCCCGGCAAAATGCTGATGCTGCTGAAAATGGAGGAAGCCCGCCGCCGCCACTACACGCACTACTACCCCGGCTACGTAGTCCACGGCTACCCCAAATTCGACTACAAGCTGTTTCCCTGCCCGGCTGCCACCGAAGTATTCGACTGCCTGCGCGAGGAGTGGCACCCGTTTTCTTGGGAGCGGGTGGACGCCCAGAACGCGGCGCTGAGCCTGTAAGGACGGGGCTTAGCGCCGCTGTCCTTCGGTCGTTCCCGCCCGCCGTTCGGGCCGCAGAACAGAATAAGTTGAAGCGGTGCATCTGCGGGCAGGTACAAGTTGCGCCCCTACGTCGCTCATGGAAGCCAACCGCTAGCAAAAAGGCGGTAAATTTGCGGCTGTCAATCTGCGTTGAACTCTTTCAGGCGCAGACAGATTAACCAACTATGTTTCAGCAAGAAGAATACGATGTGCTAGTGGTGGGTGCGGGCCACGCCGGGTGCGAGGCCGCCGCCGCCGCCGCTAAGCTGGGCTCCAAAGTCCTGCTGGTTACCATGAACATGAACACCATCGCCCAGATGTCGTGCAACCCGGCCATGGGCGGCGTGGCCAAAGGGCAGATTGTGCGCGAAGTGGACGCGCTGGGCGGCATGTCGGGCATCATCACCGACAAAACCATGATTCAGTTCCGGATGCTGAACCGCTCCAAGGGCCCCGCTATGTGGAGCCCACGGGCGCAATCGGACCGGATGCGCTTTGCCGAGGAGTGGCGTTTGGCGCTGGAGCAGACGCCCAACGTGGACTTCTGGCAGGAGGCCGTAACGGGCCTGCTGGTGGAAGACGGCGTGTGCGTGGGCGTGAAAACCCAGCTCGGCATCGACTTCCGGGCCAAGTCGGTGGTGCTGACTAATGGCACTTTCCTCAACGGCCTCATCCACATCGGCGAGAAGCAGTTTGGTGGCGGCCGCATGGCCGAGAAGGGCAGCACTGGCCTCACCGAGCAGCTGCTGGAGCTGGGCTTCGAGGCGGGCCGCATGAAAACCGGCACCCCGCCCCGTGTAGATGGCCGCAGCCTCGACTACAGCAAGATGGAGGAGCAGCCCGGCGACGAGGTGCCCGGCAAGTTCAGCTACCTCGATACGCCCGCGCTGCCCAAGCAGCGGCCCTGCTACATCACCTACACCAACCCCGAAGTGCACGAAATCCTGAAGGAGGGCTTCGAGAAGTCGCCGATGTTCCAAGGGCGCATCAAGGGGCTGGGGCCGCGTTATTGCCCGAGCGTAGAGGACAAAATCAACCGCTTCGCCGACAAGGACCGCCATCAGATTTTCGTGGAGCCCGAGGGCTGGAGCACGGTGGAAGTGTACGTGAACGGCTTTTCGAGCAGCCTGCCCGAAGACGTGCAATACCGCGCCCTGCGCAAAATTGCCGGCTTCGAGAATGCCAAGATGTTCCGCCCCGGCTACGCCATCGAGTACGACTTCTTCCCGCCGACGCAGCTTCACCTCACGCTGGAAACCAAGCGGGTAGCCAACCTGTACTTCGCGGGCCAGATAAACGGCACTACCGGCTACGAGGAAGCCGCCTGCCAGGGCCTGATGGCCGGCATCAACGCCCACCGCAAGGTGCACGGCGAGGCCCCATTTGTGCTTTCGCGCAGCCAGGCCTACATCGGCGTGCTTATTGATGACCTCGTGAACAAGGGCACCGACGAGCCCTACCGCATGTTCACGAGCCGCGCCGAGCACCGCCTGCTGCTACGTCAGGACAACGCCGACCTGCGCCTGACGCCGCTGGGCTACGAACTGGGCCTGGCCTCGGAGGAGCGCATGCAGCTAGTGCGCGAAAAAGAGCAGCAGACCAAGGAAGTAGCTAAGCTGCTGAAGAACTTCGGCATCGAAGCCGCCGACATCAACGGCTGGCTCACGGAAATCGGCTCGGCCGAAATCAGCGAGAAAACCCGGGCCGTAAACCTGCTGCGCCGCCCCGGCGTGGAGCTGCCGGCTTTGGCCGCCGCTCTGCCCGGCCTCGCGCTGGCCCTAGCGCCTTACCGCCCCGACGCGTTGGAGCAGGCCGAAATTCTGGTGAAGTACGAGGCCTACCTGGAAAAGGAGCACCAGCAGGCTGCCCGCATGCAGGAGTTGGAAAACTTCATTATTCAGGGCCGTCTCGACTACCAGGCCATGCCCGCCCTCTCGCACGAAGCCCGCGAAAAGCTGCTCAAAATTCAGCCCGAAACCCTGGGCCAGGCCAGCCGCATCAGCGGCGTCAGCCCGGCCGATGTGTCGGTGCTGATGGTGTACCTGGGCCGGTAGAACGTGAACCGAAAACCAGAAGAACGGTCATTCTGAGCGGAGGCGCAGCCGGAGTCGAAGCATCTCTACCGCAATAGTGACTCAGCCGACTGGCAACGAAGTGGTAGAGATTCTTCGACTCCGGCTGCGCCTCCGCTCAGAATGACCGTTCTTTTTCAGCCTCTCCTATAGTATTGCCAACTGGCCGCCGTTTCTTTCCGATTCGGCGGCCGGTTTGGTTTTGTACCTTCGTCTTACAGCTGGCACCCCGACCTAACCCGGTCGTTGCACTCAGCGAAATCAACCTAATCAGCAAGAATCAGTGATTTACGAGCGTTTGGATACCTGCCCGGTGTGCGGCAAAACGGAGCTGCGCAACAAGCTGGTGGTGGAGGATAAATCGGTGAGCCGCGAGAGTTTCGCCATTCAGCAGTGCGCGGCCTGCACGTTCCAGTTCACCAACCCCCGGCCCGACGCGGCGCATATCGGGCGCTATTACGAGTCGGATGAGTATGTGTCGCACAACAGCGGGGCGGGTGGGCTCATCAACCAGGCATATAAGGTAGCCCGCGTGTTTACCATGCGCCGCAAGGTGGGGCTGCTGAACAAGCTGGTACCCGGCGGGGGCAAGCTGCTCGATTATGGCTGCGGTACGGGCCACTTTCTGGCCGCCGCCAAGGCCGACGGCTGGCAGGTAGCCGGCTGGGAGCCCAACGCCGGAGCCCGCACTGAGGCCAGCCGACGGGTAGGCCAGTCCATCGGTCTGGCCGGATTGGTCGATTTTCAGGAGGCTTCATTTGATGCTATAACGCTCTGGCACGTGCTCGAACATGTGCACGAGCTCAACGACACGCTCCGGCAGCTTATCCGGCTGCTGCGGCCGGGCGGGCTGCTGGTTATTGCCGTGCCCAACGTGGAAAGCCTCGACGCCCAGCACTACGGCCCCGACTGGGCCGCCTACGACGTGCCGCGGCACCTCTACCACTTCAGCCCCAAAACCATGAAGCTGCTGCTTAAAAAGCACAAGCTGCAGGTAGAGCAGGAGCTGCCCATGCCGCTGGATGCCTACTACGTAAGCATGCTCAGCGAAAAGCACCGCGGCAGTCAGCGCGGAGGCTTGCTTTCGGTGCTGAAAACCGGCTACAACTCCAACCAGTATGCTGCCCGCCACGAGGGCCAGTACAGCAGCGTGATGTACGTCGCCCGCAAGCGGTAGGGGAGGGTAAAGCAGAAGGCCAATGCCGACAACCAGAACGTCATGCTGAGCTTGCCGAAGCATCGCTACCGCTTCGTAGCAGTCATTCAACGAAGCGGTAGCGATGCTTCGGCTGCGTTGCACTCCGCTCAGCATGACAGTAGCATTTGCTGCAATTAGTTTCCTTCCTCCCCGTTCTCAAAATCCGAGTACCCTTTTCCATCTGTACACCCTGCAATGCGCATCGCTTTCTTTCTGATTACGGCCGGAACCCTGAGCGGCTGCGCGGCCATCAGCTCGCCCGAGGGCGGTGCCCGCGACACGACGCTGCCCAAGCTCGTCAGCTCTACGCCTGCCAACGGGGCCCGCAACGTAACGGGCCAGAGCGTGCGGCTGGAGTTTTCGGAGCAGGTGCAGCTGACGGACCTGGCCAAGAATCTGCTTGTAGCTCCGGTACTCGACCCAGCCAATACCTACAAAATCCGCGAAGACCGCACCTCCATTACGCTCACCTTCGAGCAGCCCTTCCGGCCCAACACCACCTACTCGTTCAACTTCGGCGACGCCATCAGCGACATCACCGAGAAGAACAAGGCGGCCAACGTATCGGTCAGCTTCAGCACCGGGGCCCAGCTCGATTCGGGCGCGGTGCGGGGCAGTGTGGTGGGTTTGCTGAGCCAACAGCCGGCCGAGGGGGTTTCGGTGCTGCTCTACCCCGAGGCCGATACTTCCGACATTCGGCGGGGCGTGCCCACCTACCTGGCCCGTACCGATAAGCAGGGCAGCTTTGCGTTTCGCTACCTGAAAGAAGGCCGCTACCGCGCCTACGCGCTGGCCGACAAAAACCAGACAAACCGCTACGAGGAGCCCGAAGCAGTAGCCTACCGGCCCGGCGGCGAGCTGCTGACAGTGGGCCCCCGGCCCGACACGTTGCGCTTCGTGCTGACCAAGCCCGACAGCCGCCGCCCCCTCATCACCACCCAAAAAAGCGCGCCCACCGATCAGCGCATCAGCTACAACGAGGGCCTGCTGACGGCTACACTCGCGCCGCTGGGCAGTGCCACCGCGCCGCCACCGGCCCTGCAGGAGGCCGTGCAGCTAACCGAGCGCAACCGCACGGCCGTGTTGTACCGTACGGCCGCCCTCACTGAAGGCCGCTACCTGCTGGCCGCCACCGACAGCGCCGGCAACGTGGCCCGCGACACGATTGCGGTGAAATTTGCCGAGCCGCCCGCCAAGGCTCCCAAGCCAGTGCCAGCGTATACCGTAGAGGGCAGCCCCAAGGAAGTGTACCGTCAGGGCCAGGTGAAATTCGTGTTCACCGAGCCTATCCGCATCGACCCCAAAAAGCCCATTGGTACGCTGGTAGAAGACTCGCTGAAGCGCCGGCCGCTACGCCTGCCCCAGGATGGCAGCCTCAGCCCCGACCGCACCACGCTCAGCGTCAACCTCGACACCAAAGCCCGCAAAACCATTACGCTGCTGCTCGACAGCACCGCCATCCAGAGCGTTACGGGCCGGCTGCTGGGGCTGCAGCCGCTCAAGCTGCGCGTAGTCGACCAGACGACCACCGGCACGCTTAGCGGCCCCGTTCAAACCACGGCCAAGCGCTACTGGGTGCAACTGCTCGACGAAAAGGGCCTGGTGCTGTCGAGCCTCGATACGCCCAAAGGCAGCTACCGCTTCGACAACCTCGCGCCGGCCACCTACCGCCTGCGCGTGCTCATCGACAGCAACCAGGACGGCCGCTGGCAGGGCGGCGACCCCGACCTGAAGGCGGACCCCGAGCCGGTGTTCCTCTTTCCGAAGCCCATTACCATCCGCTCCAACTTCGACAACGTGGAGACGCTGAGCTTCTGACGCCACCCTTTATAGCTTCATACACGCAAAAGCCCGAATCCGTCTTCTGGATTCGGGCTTTTGCGTTGGGGCCGAACCGGTAGGCCGAAGTAGGCAGGCCGCATCCCTGTCTGGCAGGCCGTATTAGCTCATGGGTTGGTGGGGCTGCTACCCCAGCTCGGCCAGCGGGCCCGGTCGGCTTCCGATGAGTTGTTGGCTGTCCATAATCCTATTTCGCGCTATATAGGAAGCGGGCCTGAAAGATATCCACAGCATAAAACGGCGGTTGGGTGGCGCCAGTGGCTTTTTGTTACCCCTGACCGGCGCTAATCCACATAGTTTTCCACGTTTGCAGCATCTGCACGCATAACCTGTGGATAAGGATGGGGAAACATGGGGATAACGCGTGGAGAAGTTGCGGACATCTTTTTTTGGTAGTCCGGCCGCCCTAACAGCCCTATTATCCACCTAAGCATTGGTGGATAAGGGTGGATAACTATCCCCCAAGAATCCCACAATCCACATCGGTCCCGGGCTGTGGATTGTGGATATCGGGATAAGTCCTGTGGATTGTGAAAAACTCCTATAAGCATCTGTAAATAAGCTGTTTATTATCCACACACCCTGTTGGCAGACGGTGGATAAGTAGGGTCTTGTGCACATGTTATCCCGACCGTGGATAACCTGCTTTTCTTATCCACTTATCAACAGCCCTAACGATGGGGATTAAAAAGATTTATTTAAAAAAAGATATTTCAAAAGTTATTAAGCTTGTGGATAAGCAGGCCGGTTTCAGAAAACGCCTTGCCTAGCGGCCGGTGCCGGGCCGGAAGCCGGCGCCACGCTGCCAGGGCCCAGTTAGCGGGTTTTGCCGCAACCGGGGCAGCCCCGCCGGGCGAAGCCGCGTATACAGGGCTGTTGCTCCTTGCCGGCGGTTGCCCGGCTGCCGCCTATGCCCTTCGACTACACCCTCGATTTTGCTGCCGTGGATTTCCGCCGCCACCCCGAACTGTACCGGGTGGGCAAGGGCGAGCAGGGTGTGCTATTGGTACAGCCCTATAAAGGCGAGATTCTGCCCCACTGGCGCTTCCGGACGCCCGAGGTGGCCCGGGAGTCGGCCGATACTATTTACGGGCTGTTTGAGGCTTACCTGAAGGCCCACGACTTTGTGGGGGCCGACATGGCCCGCAAGTTTCTGCAGATGGGTTACACCCGCGCCCGGCGCTACGCCAACCACCGCGGCGGCAAAAAGTACGATGGCCCCGTGCCCGACGACAAAAAAGGCCAGAGTGGCGCCCACGGCCGCCCCGAGCTACCCCGCGCCCCCGAAGACCCCGTAAAGGCCAAATCGGCCGCCATCTTTAAAGCCAAATGGGACGAGGCCCGCGCCCACCCCGACTACCAGGAGCAGCGCGCCGAGTTTCAGGAACGCTACGGCAAGTGAATTTGGAAAAAGCGGGTAGCTTTTAGCTGTTAGCTTTGACCATTCGACCTTCAAAACCGTTAACCCAGCAAAAGCTATCAGCTAGCAGCTGATAGCTCTCAGCTTAAAAACAGACCACTATGCAACACCCTGCCCAACCCTCCAGCACCGACGAACACGAAATCCGCCTTGGTACCGGCATGGGGCCGCTCAAGTTTGGCGCCTCCCAGGACGAGGTTCGCTCGCTGATGGGCGAGCCCGAGGAAATTGAAGAGTCGGAAGACGATGACGAGTTTGAGCACCAGGCCTGGAACTACCTCGACGAAGGCTACTCGCTTTACTTCGACCGCGAAGATGACTACCGCCTGAGCTGCATCGAAACCGACCACCCTGGCATCCGGCTCTACGGCGAAGCTATTCATGGCCGCAGCCCCGAGCAGATTCAGGAACTGATGCAGCGCCACGGCCACGAGCAAAGCGAGATTGAAAAAATGGACACCGGGGAGATGCGCATTTCCTATGAGAAGGAAATGATCGACATGTATTTCGAAGATGAGGAGCTACAGTTCGTTAACTTCGGGGTGTTTATTGATGAGGATTTAGAAGTGCAATGGCCCGCTTAGACTGTAGTTATCCACAAACCCCGGCCTTTTAGCTGTTGATAAGTTGATAACCTCTTCATTTTCCGTATTTTCACTGTTTTAGTATTTACTAATGGGACAGTTGTCCCATTCTGACACCAGGCTGAAAAGCAGCAATAGACTAAAAAAGCCACTCCGAATTTCGGAGTGGCTTTTTGTCTTATTCCAATAAACTGCTAAATAGATTAGCCCGGCAGAATGGCACGGAACAGCAGAAATAGCAGGCCCGAAAGCGCCATGGTAACCGGTAGCGTGAGTATCCAGGCCAGGGCAATGTTGCGCACCATTACAGGGTTCACATTCTTCACGCCCCGGCTGGCCACCATGCTACCTGCAATAGATGAGGTAAGCACGTGCGTAGTGGAAGCCGGCAGGCCCAGCGCCGAGCTGATGCCAATCATGGAGGCGGCTACCAGTTCAGAAGAGGCTCCCTGGGCATAGCTCAGGTGCTCCTTGCCAATCCGCTCGCCAATGGTTTTTACAATGCGCTGCCAGCCGACCATTGTGCCAATGCCCAACGACAGCGACACGATGACGAATACCCAGGTAGGGGCATAGTCAGTAAACGATTTCAGGCCTTTCAACCCATCGTCCAGCGTCTGCCGGTCGCGGGTGCTCAGGCGTACTTTGTCGCTTTCTTGGATAAGCTTGGCGCGATTAGAGAGCAAGAGAATGGCCTTGCGGATTTCGAAACGGTCGGACTGTGGAATCTGCTCGACCTTGCTCTTGCCTTCGAAAATCCGGTCGAGCGCGTTGGTCTGCACCCGGATTTCGGCCACCGTTTTCTGGTCTTCCCGGCTTAGCTCGGGTACGTTTACGCGGCTCATTACCTGCTCTACGCGCACCAACGAGTCGCGCATATCAAGCGGATTTTTGGTGTGGTCGAGGGCGAAATAGGCGGGTACAATACCAATGAGGATGAGCATAATCAGACCCACACCCTTTTGGCCGTCGTTCGAGCCGTGGAAGTAGCTTACCAGTGTGCAGGTAACCACCAGAATGAGGCGGATCCAGAGCGGTGGTGGCTTATGCTTGTGCGGCTCCTTGAAGATGGATTTGTCTTTGATAAGCCGCCGCAGCAGAAACATGAGCAGAATGGTGAGCGTGAAACCGAAGGCCGGGCCTACGATGAGCGCCAGTCCGGTGTCGCCTGCTTTGCTCCAGTTCACCCCCGAATTGATGACGCCGGGCAGGAAGCTGTAGGCAATGCCCACGCCCAGAATCGAGCCGATAAGCGCGTGCGACGACGACGAGGGCAGGCCGTAGTACCAGGTGCCAATGTTCCAGATGATGGCCCCGATAATGAGCGCGCCCACCATGGCAATGCCGTGGTACACGTTGCCATCTACGAGGCTTTCGACGGGCAGCAGGTACACAATGGTCATGGCCACAGCCACGCCGCCCGTGAGCACGCCGACAAAATTCCAGAATGCCGACCAGATAACGGCCACCCAGGGGCGCAGGGCATTCGTGTAGATGACCGTGGCTACGGCGTTGGCCGTGTCGTGGAAACCATTCACGAATTCGAAGGCGCAAGCCGCTATCAGGCAGGCAGCCAGCAGCAGCAGCACATGAGGCTCTAAGCCAAACATAAGGGAGTAGTTGGGTGAGAAATCGGGAAAAACAAATCCAAAGGTACTTCGGACCTCAGGCAGGGCAAGGTTATGAAATTGTTACTGGCCCGGCTGGTTGGCCGGCTGGAGGGCTAAACGCAGGATTGCCAACTACGGCTGAAATCTGCCTTCCAACTGTCAGAGAAGCCGTTTTACACCAGGGTGCGGTTGCGGGCGAGGCTTTGGTTACTTTTGCCTGTCGTTACGTGCTTTGCCCGAAACGACTCTTCTCTCAACCCCGCATCTGCCATGAGCAACGCCCCCAAACCCGCCGCCGCGGCCACTACCGAAGGCACGCTGGCCAACATCGTGTCGCACGCCAAGGAATACGGCTTCGTATTCCAGTCGTCGGAAATCTATGACGGCCTGGCCGCCGTGTACGACTATGGCCCCAACGGCGTGGAGCTCAAAAACAACCTCAAGCAGCTCTGGTGGAAAGCCATGACCCAGCTGCACCAGAACGTGGTGGGCCTCGATGCAGCTATTTTCATGCACCCGCTCACTTGGAAAGCCTCGGGCCACGTCGATGGCTTCTCGGACCCCATGATTGACAACCTCGACAGCAAGAAGCGCTACCGCGCCGACGTGTTGCTCGAAGACAAAGCCGCCGAGTACGAGAAAAACGGCGAGCTGGCCCGCGCCGAAACCCTCCTAGCCGAAATGGGACGCCTGCTGACGGCTGAGGATCTGGCCGGCGTCAAACAACTCATCATTGATGAGAAAATCGTTTGCCCCATCAGTAAAACCGGCAACTGGACTGAGGTGCGCCAGTTCAACCTTATGTTCAGCACGCAGGTAGGCGCGGTGGCCGAAGATTCGAGCCAGATATACCTGCGCCCCGAAACGGCCCAGGGCATCTTCGTCAACTTCCTGAACGTGCAGAAATCGGCCCGCCAGAAGGTGCCGTTCGGTATTGCCCAGATCGGCAAGGCCTTCCGCAACGAAATTGTGGCCCGGCAGTTCATCTTCCGGATGCGCGAGTTCGAGCAGATGGAGTTGCAGTTTTTTGTTCGCCCCGGCACCGAGGGCGAGTGGTACGAGCACTGGAAAACCATGCGCCGCCGCTGGCACGAGGTAATGGGCCTGCCCACCGAGAAACTCCGGTTCCACGACCACGAAAAGCTGGCCCACTACGCCAAGGCCGCTGTCGATATCGAGTATGAATTCCCCTTCGGCTTCAAGGAAATCGAGGGCATCCATTCGCGCGGCGACTTCGACCTGAGCCAGCACCAAGCTCTGAGCAAGAAGAAGCAGCAGTACTTTGATGCCGACATTGACCCCGAAACCGGGAAGGCCTACGGCAACTACGTGCCCTTCGTGGTGGAAACCTCGGCCGGCGCCGACCGCCTGTTTCTGGCCACGCTGTGCCAGGCTTACCAGGAAGAAACCATTACCGAGGGCGAAGGCGAGCAGCAGCAAACCAAAACCCGCACTCTGTTGCGCCTGCATCCGGCCGTAGCGCCCATCAAGGCGGCCATTTTCCCGCTGGTTAAAAAGGACGGCATGCCCGAGAAGGCCACCGAAATCTTCAACAGCCTGCGCCACGATTTCCGCGTGATTATGGAGGAGCGCGACGCCATCGGTAAGCGCTACACCCGCCAGGACCTTATCGGCACGCCCTTCTGCATCGTGGTAGACGGCCAGACGCTGGAGGACGATACCGTAACAGTACGCCACCGCGACTCGCGCGAACAGACCCGCATGCCCATCTCGGAGCTGCGCGGCTACATTGGCGAGGCCGTAAGCTTCTCGCGCATTTTCGAGCAGTTGTAAGAGAAAGAACCAGAGCTAGAAGTTAGAATTCCGGCTGTCATCCTGAGCAAAGCGAAGGACCTTATCACGTGAAAACGAATCGTTGTTACGGTCGTTCAAGCGTAATAAGGTCCTTCGCTGCGCTCAGGATGACAGCCGGAATTCTAACTTCTACCTCCTAGCTTCTCTAAATCAGTTCTCACTCAGCCACTGGGTGGCGTCGTGGCGGGAGGTGAAGTAGTTGAACTCGACCTGGGCCGGCGGGAGGGAAGAGGACGCCAGCGAATTGCCAATCTGGTACTGGTATTGGCCCTCCGAAACGAGGGCGGCAATAAACAGGGTCTGGTCGGGCTGCTTGGCTACGGCTTCGCCGAGCGGGGCCAGCAACTCTTCTAGGTCGTCGGTGGAAGGGGCATTACGCTTAAGGTCGAGGAGCAGCCGGCCAATATTCTGGGTCAGCATCTCCTCCAGCGCCAGCTGGTAAGCCTGCCCGAATGAAACCGATAGCCCGGTAGCCGTGTAGCTTAGGAGCAAGGTAGCCGAATCGGAGTCGAAGGTGAGAGATGTATCGGGTGAATGGTACAATACCATGTCAATTTAAAAATAACAAGACGTTATTTGAATAATGCAAATGAATGTATTTGCAACCGTCTGAAAAAGCTGTCTTTACGGAAAATATGACGCAAAATGTTTCATATATTCCAAATAAAAAATGTTTGCTCTGAAATAATTCTTCCTCAAAGCAGCTGTCCGTCCGGCACTTACTGATTAGTTCGGTCCGGCTACCTGAACCGGGTTGCGTACCTTTGCTGCATTTTAACGGTCTATGTGGCGGAATCTTGCCCTGTTTGTAATTAAGAACCGTAAGCTGCTGGTAGGGCTGCTGGCGGCCATTACCCTGTTTATGGCCTGGGAGGCGCGCAAGGTCGAAATGACCTATGATTTCGCCCAGGTAGTGGCGCCCGACGACCCGGACATGGTGTACTTCCAGCAGTTCAAGCGCCAGTTCGGCGAGGACGGCAACGTGCTCGTGCTGGGTATGCAGGACAGCTCGGTGTACCAGCTGGGCAAGTTCAACCAGCTGCGGCTGCTCACTGATACCTTGAGCAAGGTAGAGGGTGTAAATGGCGTACTGAGCGTGACGCGGCTGCCGCGGCTCGAAAAAGACACCGTCAACCGCACCTTCCGGGCCGTGCCCATTTTCCGCGGGCCGCCCCGCTCGCAGTCCGACCTCGACTCGCTGATGCGGGTAGTGAACGAGCAGCAGTTTTATAAGGGCCAACTGATTTCGCCCACTACCGGCGCCACGCTGCTGGCCCTCACCCTCGACCCCAAGTACCTCAATTCGAGCCGGCGAGAGGCCGTTATGGCCGAAATTCTGGCCCACGCCCACCGCTTCGAGAAGGATACTGAAATCCGGCTGCACTACGCCGGCCTGCCCTACGTGCGGGCCACGATGACGACCAAGGTAGCCTCGGAAATGAAGCTGTTTGTGGCCCTGACCATCGTGATGATGGCCCTGACGCTGCTCATGTTCTTCCGAACGTGGTCGGCGGTGGTGTTCCCGCTGCTGATTGTGCTGATTGTGGTAACCTGGTGCATCGGCTCCATGGTGCTGATGGGCTATAAAATCAACCTGCTTACGGGCCTGATTCCGAGCATTATCATCGTTATCGGCATTCCCAACTGCACCTACCTGCTCAGCCGCTACCACTACGACTACCGCAAATCGGGCAACCAGGTGCTGGCCATGACGCGCGTAGTGCGCAAAATCGGCCTCGTAACGCTGATGAACAACACCACCACGGCCATTGGCTTCGTGGTGTTCTGCTTCACCAACATTGCCATTCTGTTCCAGTTCGGGTTGGTGGCCACCATCAATATCTACGTCGCCTTTCTGGTGTCGTTTATTCTGATGCCCATCATCTTCACCGTGCTGCCGCCGCCCACGCCCAAGCAGCTGGACCACCTGGAGGCCAAGCCGCTCATCAAGCTGCTGGAGTTTTTCGACTACCTGGTGCTGGAGCGCCGCCGCACGGTATACCTGACCACGCTGGCACTGTCGGTGCTGGCCGCCGTGGGCGTGAGCAAGGTGCAGTCGGTGTCGTATATGGTGGACGATCTGCCCAAGGATTCATCGGTGAATTCCGACCTCAAGTTCTTTGAGCAGCATTTCAATGGCGTGATGCCGCTGGAAATTGTGGTGGACACTGGCAAAGCCAAAGGCCTGCTAAAACTCAAAAACCTGGAGCGCATCGACCGGCTCGAAAACTACCTGCGCACCCTGCCGGTGCTTACGAGCCCGGTGAGCGTGGTGACGGCCCTGAAGGCCTCGAATCAGGCCTTTTACAACGGCAGCCCCGAGTTTTACCGCCTGCCGGATAACTCCGAGAAAAACTACATCTTCAGCTACCTGGCCCGCTCGCAAAGCCAGCCCGGGGCCGAGGGCAACCTCACCGGCAAGCTGCTCCGCTCGTTCACCGACTCGACGATGCGCGAGGCCCGCATCTCGCTCAAAATTGCCGACATCGGCTCGCAGAACCTCGATACGCTGCTCACCAACAAGATACGGCCCCAAATTGACAAGATTTTCAAGGATACCGACCTCACCGCCCGCCTTACCGGCACCACTATCATCTTCACCAAGGGCAACGAGTTCCTGATCGGAACGCTTAAGAACAGCCTGCTGCACGCCTTTATTCTAGTGGGCCTAGTAGTGCTGATTCTGTTTCGCTCGGTGCGCTCGGTGTTTTTTGCCCTGCTGCCCAACTTCTTCACCCTGCTGCTCACGGGCGGTATTATGGGCTACTTCGGCATCCCGCTCAAGCCCAGCACGGCCCTTATTTTCAGTATTGCGCTGGGTATCGATGGCGACAACTCCATCCATCTGCTGGCCAAGTTCCGGCAGGAAATGGCCAGTAACGGCCGCCGGGTACGGGCTGCCATCAGCACCACCCTCAGCGAGGCCGGCACCAGCATGATTTACACCAGCATTGTGCTGTTTCTGGGCTTTTCGGTGTTTGCCTTCTCGGAGTTCGGCGGCACCAAGGCCCTGGGCCTGCTCATGTCGGCCAGCCTGCTCATCACCAACTTCTCCAACCTGATTCTGCTGCCCTGCCTGCTCGTTACCTTCGAGCACGGGGCCGACGAAACCACCATTGACCAGTCGGCCATTAAGCACTACGACGACAACTACCACGCCGAGGACGACGAACTGGAACTGGATTTGGGACGGATGCGGAAGAGTTAGTCGTCTTCTTCTAGCCTCTAGTCGCCTCACCCCCTAGCCCCCTCTCCGAAAAAGGAGAGGGGGGAACTAGTCTAAAAATTGAATTCGAATTCTAGCGCTAGCTCGTTGCACCTATATCTAGTTCCCCCTCTCCCCCTGGAGAGGGGGCTAGGGGGTGAGGCGACTAGAGGCTAAATAGCTCAACATAAAATGTCCTACCCCGAATACAAGCAGCCGCTCAATTACGGCCAGGTTGGCACCGATATCCTGGCGTGGTGGAAGCAGAACAGCATCTTTGAGAAGAGTGTGAGCAGCCGTGAAGGCCAGCCCACGTTCGTGTTTTACGAGGGACCACCCTCGGCCAATGGCGCCCCCGGCATCCACCACGTAATGGCCCGGACGGTGAAGGACATCTTCTGCCGCTACCAGACGCTGCTGGGCAAGCAGGTGCCCCGCAAGGGCGGCTGGGACACCCATGGCCTGCCCATCGAGCTGCAGGTGGAAAAGGAGCTGGGCATCACCAAGGAGGATATCGGCAAGAAAATCAGCATCGAGGAGTACAACCAGCGCTGCCGCGAAACCGTGATGCGCTTCAAGGCGCAGTGGGACGACTTGACCGAGAAGATGGGCTATTGGGTGGACCTCGACGACCCCTACATCACCTTCGAGCCCAAGTACATCGAAAGCTGCTGGGCGCTGCTCAAGAAGCTCTACGACAAAGGCCTGCTCTACAAGGGCTACACCATCCAGCCCTACTCGCCGGCCGCCGGCACCGGCCTCTCCTCGCACGAACTGAACCAGCCCGGCACGTATCGGGATGTGAAAGACACGACGGTAGTGGCCCAGTTCAAGGTGGTGCGGGATGCGGCGTCGGAAAAAGCAAATTTGTTTCCCTCCACTAATTCCTATAAGCCAGATACTTTCATTTTGGCTTGGACAACTACGCCTTGGACGCTACCCGCTAACACGGGTTTGGCTGTTGGTAAGAGCATTACTTACGAGCTAATAAGGACAATCAATCCTTATACACTTCAGCCCATCTTGGTTGTTGCAGCCCAGAACTTGGTTAAAAAACTGTTTGGCTGGGATGACTTTTTGATTGAAAAAAAGAGTCTTTCAACTGCCTTGCAGGGAGTGTTAGAAACTTGGTTGGAAAACCTTAATCCTGAAACATTACTGTCTGCTTCAGACGAGGATAAAAAAGAGCTTTCTAAATTCATCAACAGAGGGAGAATACCTTATTCTGTTCAGGGAAATATTAAAGGGGCCGACCTCGTCGGCATCCGCTACGAGCGGCTCTTCGGTCACGAAACTGGTTTCCCTGCCTTCGAGGGCGAGGAAAATGCCTTCCGCGTGATTCCCGGCGACTTTGTGACGACCGAGGACGGTACCGGCATCGTGCACATCTCGCCCACGTTTGGCGCCGACGACTTCCGGGTGGCCCAGCAGAACGGTATTCCGGCCCTGCTGCTGGCCGACGCCGAGGGCAAGCTCGGCCCCATCGTGGACCGCACCGGCCGCTACGTGGCCCAGATGGGCGAATTCGGCGGCCGCTGGGTGAAGAACTACGACGGCCACGACCAGAGCGGCGCCGACTACAAAACCCTCGACGAAAGCATTGCCATCCGCATGAAAGGCGACGGCACGGCCTTCAAAGTGGAGAAGTACGAGCACACCTACCCGCACTGCTGGCGCACCGACAAGCCCGTCCTCTACTACCCGCTCGACTCGTGGTTTATCAAAACCACGGCGGTGAAAGACCGGCTCATCGAGCTCAATAAAACCATCAATTGGCAGCCCGCCAGCACCGGCACCGGCCGCTTCGGCAACTGGCTCGAAAACCTCGTGGACTGGAACCTGAGCCGCTCGCGCTACTGGGGCACGCCGCTGCCCATCTGGCGCACCCAGGACGGCTCGGAGGAAATCTGCATCGGCAGCATCGAGCAGATGAAGCAGGAGATTGACAAGGCCGTAGCGGCCGAAATCATGACCCACAACCCCTACGCCAACGGCGAAAAGGTGGACCTGCACCGGCCCTACGTGGACGATATTTTCCTGGTGAGCCCCAGCGGCCAGCCCATGTACCGCGAGCCGGACCTGATTGACGTCTGGTTCGACAGCGGCGCCATGCCCTACGCCCAGTGGCACTATCCGCTCGAAAACAGCGAGAAATTCCACCAGAATTTCCCGGCCGATTTCATTGCCGAAGGCGTGGACCAGACCCGCGGCTGGTTCTTCACGCTGCACGCGCTGGCTGTGATGCTGGAAGACTCGGTGGCCTACAAGAACGTGATGGCCAACGGCCTGGTACTGGACAAGAACGGCAACAAGATGAGCAAGCGCCTCGGCAACGCCGTCGACCCGTTTGCCACCATCGCCCAGTACGGTCCCGACGCCACGCGCTGGTACATGATTGCCAACGCCCAGCCCTGGGACAACCTCAAATTCGACCTCAACGGCATCACGGAGGTGCAGCGCCGCTTCTTCGGCACGCTGTTCAACACTTACTCGTTCTACGCCCTCTACGCCAACCTCGACGGCTTCCGGCCGGGCCAGAAACCGCGCGTGCCGCACGCCGAGCTGGGCGAGCTGGACCGTTGGGTGCTGAGCAAGCTGCAGTCCTTGATTCAGGAAGTGCGCGGCCACTACGACGCCTACGACCCCACCAAGGCCGCCCGCGCCATCCAGGATTTCGTCACCGACCAGCTCTCCAACTGGCACGTGCGCCTCTCGCGCCGGCGGTTCTGGAAGGGCGAGCTGACCACCGACAAGCGCGCCGCCTACGAAACGCTGCAGGAGTGCCTCGAAGTGGTGGCCCAGCTTATGTCGCCCATCGCACCATTTTTTGCCGAGTGGTTGTATCAGAACTTGAATTCTGGAAGTCAGTCCACCGACAAGCCGGAATCCATCCACCTGACGCTGCTGGTGCAGGCCGATGAGGCCCGCATCGACAAGGCGCTGGAGGAGCGCATGGAGCTGGCCCAGCGCATTTCCTCGCTCACCCACTCGCTCCGCAAGAAGTCGGTGCTGAAGGTGCGCCAGCCGCTGCAGCGCATCTTGGTGCCGGTGCTGAATGACCGTACCCGCGAACAGGTGGGCAAAGTGGAAGACCTGATTTGCGCCGAGGTGAACGTGAAGCACGTGGAGTTCCTCGACGATACCAGCGGCGTGCTGGTGAAGTCGGTGAAGCCCAACTTCAAGCGCCTCGGCCAGCAGTACGGCCCCAAGCTGAAGGTAGTAGGTGCCCGCATTCAGCAGATGACGGCCCCGGAAATCAGCCAGCTGGAGAAGGAGGGAAGCCTGACGGTGGATATCGACGGCGAAACCTACACCCTGGCCCCCGACGACGTGGAAATCCGCACCGACGACCTGCCCGGCTGGCTCGTGGCCACCGACGGCCCCCTCACGGTAGCCCTCGACGTGACCCTGACCGATGAGTTGCGCCAGGAAGGCGTGGCCCGCGAGCTGGTGAACCGCCTTCAGAACCTGCGCAAAGACAGCGGCCTGGAAGTGCAGGACAAAATCCGCGTAATCCTAGGCCGGCAGCCCGAGCTGGAAGCCGCCGTGCAGCGTTTCGGCGACTACATCCGCGAGGAAATCCAGGCCTTGAGTCTCGATTTTGCGGCCGATGTGAACGGTGATTCCGTGCTCGAATTCGACGACTACCAGGTGCCCGTGCAGTTGCAGGTGGCAACTGCCTGAGACTGAAGCGCCAACCGCCGGCCCCAAACCGGCGGTTGGCACACCGGCGCATAAAGCCCGGAGTCGGCCCCGAAATCCGGCTCAAAAGGGCACAAACCGACCACCAGAACATATACCGCCGGGCAGACAGCCGGGCTCCGAGGCCACGGGACTAAGTCTAAAAATCTTCGTCCCTTTGTGCTACGAGAGGAGGGAGGGAACAACGCTGACAGCCTGTCAGAGCGAAGTCTCACTTCTCACATCTAACCTCTCAGTTCTAAAAAATGAAGTACTGGAAATACTACCTCGTGGCCTTGCTCGTCATCGTCATCGACCAGCTCTCGAAATGGGCCGTGCACCGCTACATGCCCATGGGCATGGCCGGCGAAATCCCCGTGTTCGGCGACTGGTTCAAGCTGCACTACACGCTCAATCCGGGCATGGCGTTCGGCGTGGAGCTGCCCGAGCCCTTCGGCAAGATGTTCCTGACGCTGTTCCGGCTGGTGGCCGTAACGGGCATTGCCTACTACATTTACCGCCTCTGGAAGCAGCACGCGCCCAACGCCCTCATTATCTGCATCTCGCTGATTCTGGGCGGCGCCATCGGCAACCTCATCGACTCGATTTTCTACGGCGTCATTTACAACAACGCGCCCTTTGGGGCACCCACGCCCTGGCTGCACGGGCAGGTGATTGACATGCTCTACGTGGACATCTACGAAGGCATCCTGCCCTCCACCTGGCCGCTGGTGGGCGGTTCGCACCTCTCGCTCTGGCCCATTTTCAACATTGCCGATGCCGCCATTTTCGTGGGCGTGGCCCTGATTCTGCTGTTTCAGAACCGCTTCTACGGTCAGCATTTCGAAGCCGCCGAAGCCGAGGAGCGCGCTGCCAAAGAAGCCACCCAGGCCCGCCGCGACGCGGAGGCTTCGGGCGTAGCGTAGGTTTCGGTTGCCAGTTGGATTGAGGGTTGACCAAATCCGCCTGTCATCCTGACGAAGGAAGGACCTTATCACCTTGAAATGAGTCGTTATTGCGACCTTTCTTGCGGGATAAGGTCCTTCCTTCGTCAGGATGACAGACGTTTTCGTTCCTTCACTACTCACTACTCACTACTCACTACTCACTACTCCCTATGCCCATCCTCTCCGTCCGCGACCTGACCATCGACTTCCACAGCCACCGCGGCAACACGCGGGCCGTGGAGGGCATTACGTTTGACCTGCACCGGGGCGAGACGCTGGCTATTGTGGGCGAGTCGGGTTCGGGAAAGTCGGTTACCTCGCTGGCTTTGATGGGGCTGGTGCCCATGCCGCCCGGCCGGGTGGCGGCAGGGGAGGCCCGGTTTCAGAGTGCGGCGCTGGGCGACGTGGATTTGCTCACCCTGAGCGACGAGCAGCTGCGGCAGGTCCGCGGCAACGACATTGGGATGATTTTTCAGGAGCCCATGACCTCGCTGAACCCGGTGTACCACTGCGGCCCCCAGGTGGTGGAGGCTCTGCGCCTGCACACCAGCTTAACCGAGCAGGAGGCCCGTGCCCGCACCGTCGAGCTGTTCACGATGGCCCGGCTGCCCCGGCCCGAGAAAATCTTCGCCAGCTACCCCCACGAAATCAGCGGGGGCCAGAAGCAGCGCGTGATGATTGCCATGGCCATGGCCTGCAACCCTGCCCTGCTCATCGCCGACGAGCCCACCACGGCTCTCGACGTAACCGTGCAGGCGCAGGTGCTACGCCTGATTGACGAGCTACGCCGGGAGCACGATACGGCCGTCATCTTCATCACCCACGACCTGGGCGTAGTAGCCGAAATAGCCGACCGTATTCTGGTCATGTACCGCGGCCGCGTGGTGGAACAGGGCCCGGTGCTCGACATCTTCACCAACCCCCAGCACCCCTACACCAAGGGCCTGCTGGCCTGCCGCCCAAAACTTTCGGTAGGCCGCAAAAAACTTCCCGTAGTAGCCGATTTCATGCGTGAAACAGCTGATGGGGGCTTTATTGCCACTGAAACCGATACGGCGCAAGTGCTTGAGGCTGAAATGGCTGCTGAAACGGGAGTAGTACATGCCAGCGGAACCGATACTACCAAAATGTTCCCCGTGGAACATTCTGTTTCACGACCCGAAACCCCGCATTTTGGCCTCGAATCGGCGCCCTCGGCCGAATCGGGCCTGCCGTTACCGCTCACTTCCGACCCGCTGGCGGCGGCTTCTCAGTCAGACCAAGCGGACCTTATGCCGCCGGCTTCCCAAAGCTTAAGCCATGGGCTAAACGGCACCTCGCACGATAGCGAGGGGGAAGCAAGCAGGGGAGAGGCAGCTGCAAAGGAGGCTCCTGAAACTGCCGCTACTACTACGGCGCACTCCATAGCCTCTAGAGCTCTAGGCTCCGCAGCACCTCTTCTTCAGGTCGAAAACCTGCAGGTATACTTCCCGATTCGCAAAGGGTTTTTCAATCGGAAGCCGGAGTTTGTGCGGGCCGTGGATGGGGTGAGCTTCGCCATTTACCCCGGCGAAACCGTGGGGCTGGTGGGCGAATCGGGCTGCGGTAAAACCACGCTGGGCCGGGCGCTGCTGCGGCTGGTGGAACCAACCGGGGGCCGCATCCTGTTTGGCAACGACGATTGGGCCACGCTGCCGGCTGAGGCCCTGCGGCGGCGGCGGCGCGATTTTCAGATGGTGTTCCAGGACCCCTACGCCGCCCTCAACCCTATGCTGACAGTGGGCGAGGCCATCTGGGAGCCTATGCGGGTGCACGGGGTAGGCGGCAGCGGCGAGCAGCAAAAGGCCCGAGTGCTGGAGCTGCTGCGCACGGTGGGCCTGCGCGAGGAGCACTTCCAGCGCTACCCCCACGAGTTCAGCGGCGGCCAGCGCCAGCGCATCTGCATTGCCCGAGCCCTGGCCCTGCAACCTAAGTGCATCATCTGCGACGAGTCGGTTTCGGCCCTCGACGTGTCGGTGCAGGCGCAGGTCCTCAACCTGCTCAACGACCTCAAACGCGAGTTCGGCATCACCTATCTATTTATCACCCACGACTTGTCGGTGGCCCGGTTTATGAGCGACCGGCTGCTGGTGATGCGCCAGGGGCAAATTGTAGAAAGCGGCCCCGCCGCCGATATCTACGCCAACCCCCAGCACGAGTACACCCGGCAACTGCTGGCCGCCATCCCGCGCGATTCGCCGGCCGATATCCGCGCCGCCGTGGCCAGCCGAGCGTAGAAGCACGCAAGATGCTTCGTCCCTGGCTTGATGCGCCACATGCTCTGCATGACGTTTACTTACCCCCGCCAACCCTGATATAGTTATTCTCCGTTATATTCCGTACTATCTTTCGAAGCCGGCTTAGCCGCTTCCCTTTTCATTTTCCCGGAGGCAATCAATCGACTGCCTCCACCCAATTCAACCTCTGCCGCCTGAGAAAACGACAATACCGGCGGCCCGATTCCATGAAACAACCCTCCCCATCGGCCCCCCGCGCCTCCCGCGCGAAGGCCCCTGCCCCCGAGTCCGCCGCCGCCGCGGCCCCCATCAGCCAGGACCAGATTATGCGGATTTTCCGCGACAACCCCGGCAAGGTGCTCACGTATCGGCAGCTCTCGCGCCGCCTTGGCGTAACCACCAAGGACCAGCGCGAGGTGGTGTTTGCCCACCTGCGCGAGCTGCGCCAGCAAAACCAGCTGCTCCTGATTCAGAACGACGAGTACCGCCTGACCGACGAAGCGCAGGCGGCACTGGCCGCTGCCCCTAAAGGCCGTCGGAAGGGGGCCAGGAAAGACGAAACCGAGGAAGCAGCCGAAGCTCCTACAACGCCCGTTGCCGAACCCGGCGAATTGCCCCCTGGCAAAAAGCTACCCCGCGGTGGCCGGGTAGTGGAAAGCGAATTTGGTCAGGACCCCGTGGTGCACCGCCGCCGCGAGGCCGGCTTCGACTTTGCCGATGCCGACGACCCGCAGGCCCCGCGCCGCCGCCGCGAGAGCGGGGGCGACACCATTGTGGGCACCGTGGCGCTGGCCACCGAAAAGTATGCCTTCGTGATTAGCGAGGAGACGGAAAACGACGTGCGCGTGTTTACCGACCGCCTGCGCTTTGCCATGCAGGGCGACACCGTGCGCCTGCGCCTGCGCGGCTCCCGCGACGGCCGCCCCGTGGGCGACGTGGTGGAGGTGCTCGACCGCAAGCGCCCCGAGGTGGTGGGCCGCCTCCAGATTCGCGACCATGCAGCCTTCGTGAAGGCCGACAACCGCAAGCTGTACTTCGATGTGTATGTGAGCCAGGACGACCTGAACGGTGCCGAGCACGGCGACAAAGTACTGGTGCACGTCACCGAGTTCCCCGAGGACGGCTCCGACCGCTCGCCGGCCGGCGTGGTGGTGCGCACCTTCGGGCAGGCCGGTGGCAACGAAGCCGAAATCAACGCCATCATGGCCGAGTTCGGGTTGCCGTTTGAGTTCCCGGCCGAGGTGGAAGCCGAGGCCCAGGCCATGTCCGACACGATTGCGCCCGAGGAAATTGCCCGCCGCCGCGACTTCCGCCACATCACCACGTTCACCATCGACCCAGCCGACGCCAAGGACTTTGATGATGCCCTGTCCATTCAGCAGCTCGAAAACGGACGCTGGGAAATAGGGGTGCACATTGCCGACGTAACCCACTATGTGAAGCTCGATACGGCCCTCGAAAACGAGGCCCGCAGCCGCGCCACCTCGGTGTACCTCGTGGACCGCGTGATTCCGATGCTGCCCGAGCACCTGAGTAACGGCCTCTGTTCGCTCCGGCCCAACGAGGACAAGCTGACGTTTTCGGCCGTGTTCGAACTCGATGAAAATGGCAAGCTGTACTCTACCTGGCTGGGCAAAACCGTCATTCACTCCGACCGCCGCTTCGCCTACGAGGATGCCCAGGAGCGGATTGAGGGCCTGGAATCGGACTACACCCAGGAGGTGCAGCTGATGAACCGCATTGCCAAAAAGCTGTGCGCGGCCCGCTTCAAGCAGGGCGCTATCAGCTTCGAAACGCAGGAGGTGAAGTTCCGCCTCGATGAGGACGGCAAGCCGTTGGGCGTGTACGTGAAGGAGCGCAAGGACGCCCACAAGATGATTGAGGAGTTCATGCTGCTGGCCAACCGCAAGGTGGCCGAGTTCGTCTTCAAGCTGAAGAAAACCAAGCCGCGCTTCACAATGGTGTACCGGGTGCACGACTCGCCCGACCCCGAGCGTCTGCAGAACTTCGCGTTGTTTGCCAAGAAATTCGGCTACCACCTGGAGCTGAAAGATGTGCAGAAGCTGAGCACCGAACTCAACGACCTGAACGTGGAAGTGGTAGGCCGTCCCGAGCAGAACGTGCTCCAGACGCTGGCCATCCGGACCATGGCCAAGGCCACCTACACCACCGACCCGCGCGGGCACTTCGGCCTGGCCTTCGAGCACTACTCGCACTTCACTTCGCCCATCCGCCGCTACCCCGACATGATGGCCCACCGCCTGTTGGAGCACTACCTCGAAGGGGGCAAGAACGTGGAAGTAGAGCCGATTGAGGAGGAGTGCAAGCACTCGTCGGAGCGCGAGAAACTGGCTGCCAGCGCCGAGCGGGCCAGCATCAAGTTCAAGCAGGTCGAGTTCCTGCAGGACCACATCGGCGAGCAGTTCACCGGCGTGGTGTCGGGCCTTACCGAGTGGGGCATGTACGTGGAAATTGCCGAGAACAAGTGCGAGGGCATGATTCGCATCAGCGACATTCCCGGCGACTTCTTCGAGCTCGACAAGGATAACTACCGCCTTGTAGGCCAGCGCAGCAAGCGCATCATCCAGTTCGGCGACGAGTTGCAGGTGGAGGTGAAGGCCGTGAACCTGCTCGACCGCACCATTGATTTTGCGCTGGTAGACGACCGCCCCGACGAGGTGAAGCAGCGCGAGCAGCAGGAGCGCCGCGACAACGGCGGCGGCAGTGGCCGCTCCCCCCGGGGCAGCAGCCGCGGTGGCAAATCGGGTGGTGGCGGTGGCCGGGCCGATGGCAAGAACAGCAGCAACAGCGCCAGCAGCCGGAGCGAGCGCAAAGGCAGCAAGGGCGGCGGGGGCAAGCGCCGTCGGTAGCGGCCGAACCCACCTGTCATCCTGAGCATCGCGAAGGACCTTATCACGCCAGAACGACGGTTCGTTTTAGCGTGGTAAGGTCCTTCCTTCGTCAGGATGACAGGTGTGCGGGCGCGGTGGCTACCGAAACGCTACCGGCACCGTCAGCACCATATCGACGGGCTGCCCGCCGCGCTTGCCCGGCGAAAAGGAGGCAGGCAGCCGGCTAACTGCCGCTACGGCTGCGGCATCGTAGGCCGGGTTTAGGCTCCGGCCCGGCACTACCCCGATGCCCGATAAGGCCCCTGACGCCAATACCGTGAACCGCACCAGCACCGACCCGCGCTGCCGGGGGCCACCGGGCCGTTTTAGGTTCCTGCTGATGGCTGCGTACATCGCCTGCGCCCCGCCCAGAAACATCGGCATCACCTCCGCCACCAGATACCCGCCACTGGTCAGGGCCACCGAATCGCGAAGCACCCGGACTGCTGCGGCCGGTTTGGGAGCAGCCGGCGGGCCGCTGGTTTTGCGGGGCAGCGGCGCTATGGGGTCGGGTGGGCGCGCATCCCAGCGGTTGTAAGAGTTCTGGGCTACGGCCACTGTCGGGAGTAGCAGCCAAACAAGCAGCAGGGGCAGGGGTTGAGTTCTCATGCCAGGGAAGATACGAAGTTGGGCGGAGCACCGCTTCCCGCAACCCGCCGTACCTTTCCCTGCTCAATCTGAATCCTTGCATGGACCTTTCTTTCTTCACTGCTAAACTCACGGCTGGCCTCACCGACCTGCGCTACGGGCAGGAGCCGACGAGCCTCTACGAGCCCATCCGCTACATTATGGGCCTTGGGGGCAAGCGCATCCGGCCGGTGCTGGCCCTTATGGGTGCCCACCTGTTCACCGACGAGCTCGATGCCGTGGTGCGGCCCGCGCTGGCCACCGAAGTCTTCCACAACTTCACCCTGCTGCACGACGACCTGATGGACCAGGCCCCGCTGCGCCGCGGCCAGCCCACAGTGCACGAAAAGTGGAACCCCAACGTAGCCATTCTGAGCGGCGACGTGATGCTGGTGCGGGCCTACGAACTGCTGTTTGATGTGCCTGCCCCGCTACTGGCGCCGCTGCTGCGCCGGTTCTCCCAAACCGCCGCCGAAGTCTGCGAGGGCCAGCAGTGGGACATGGAGTTCGAAACCCGCACCGACATTACGATTGCCCAGTACCTGGACATGATCCGGCTGAAAACGGCCGTGCTGCTGGGCTTCGCGCTGGAGCTGGGCGCCCGGCTCGGCGGCGCTTCCGAAGAAGATGCCGACCACCTGCGCCAGTTTGGTGTGGACGTTGGCCTGGCTTTCCAGTTGCGCGACGACTTGCTGGATGTGTACGGCGACGCGGCCACCTTTGGCAAGCGTGTGGGCGGCGACATTCTGGCCGATAAAAAGACCTTCCTGCTGCTCACCGCTCAGGCTCAGGCCAGCCCCGCCCAGCAGGCCACGTTGTCCCAACACGTTGGCCAGCCGGTATCGGACGAGGAAAGTAAAATCCGGGCCGTGCGCGCTATCTACGACGAGCTCGAAATACGCCTCCAGACCGAAGCGCTTATCAACGACTACTTCGTAGACGCCCTGCAGCACCTGGAGCGCGTGGCGGCCCCCGAAACGCGCAAAAAGCCCCTGCACCAGTTGGCCCTGCAGCTGCTGGAGCGCGAGCAGTAGCAGTAAACAGCTGAGCAACGGTAACGGGATAAAGCACGTGTCATGCTGAGCGCAGCGCAGCGGAGTCGAAGCATCTCTACCGCAATGCTAATCCCATCGTCGGATTACCATTGCAACGAAGCGGTAGAGATGCTTCGGCTTCGCCTCCGGCTGCGCTCAGCATGACACGTTTTTTACCCCTCACCGTTCTTTTCCAACCCTCCAATCCATCAAATTCTCTCCCATCACCCCTTACTCCCCTGAATGGAAATTTCCGCCACCCTGGTGCTGGCCGTTATTACGGTCGGCATTTCTCTTTATGCCTGGTCAAATCCCGACTTTCTGGAAAGCTGGATTATGGAGCCTTACCGGATGAAGCGCCAGAACGACTGGTACCGCTTCCTCACCTCGGGCTTCCTGCACGCCGACTTCACGCACCTGCTGTTTAATATGATTGCCTTCTACTCGTTCAGTCGGGTAGTCGAAACCATTTTCGGGTATGCCTTCGGGCCTACGGCGGGGCTGCTGTGGTACCTGCTGCTATATCTGGGCGGTATCGTGGTTTCCAGCGTGCCTACTTACCTGCGCCACCGCGACGACCCCAACTACCGCTCGCTCGGGGCCTCGGGCGGCGTGTCGGCGGTGGTGTTTTCGGCCATCCTGTTCAACCCGGCGGCTGGTCTCTACATCTTCCCCATCCCCTTCGAAATCCCGGGCTTCATTTTTGGCCTCCTATATCTGGGCTATTCCTACTACATGGGCCAGCGCCAGGGCGACAACATCAACCACGATGCCCACTTCTACGGTGCCCTCTATGGAGTTGTGCTCACGTTGGTGCTTATTCCGCGGGCGGCCAGCATTTTTCTGGAACAGATTCAATTGTATGTAGGTAAGTACTTGTAAATCAGCTTATTAAGTATATTCATAGGCGATTTTAAATATCTATTTTGAGTTCAATGCGTAAAGGAGGCATATCTCTCTAATCCTAACCTTTCCCTGCCATGAACGCCATCAACACGCTCACCAAACGTCTGCCCGGTGCCGGCCTACTTCTCTCGCTGCTCTCGGTTTCGCTGCTCACCTCCTGTAGCCGCTTCAACAACGACGGTAGCCTGGCTACTTGGGGCTACATCATCCTGGCCCTCGACGTATTCGTTCTTTTCGATATCTTCCGTCAGAACTGGGGAATTGGCAAGAAAATCCTGTGGGCGGCCATTGTGTTCTTCTTCCCGCTGGGAGGTCTGATTCTCTATTTCCTGTTCGCAGGTCGTGGCAAATCCAGCACCTAAACAGCCCGGTTATTTATCAGCCAACAACAGAAAGCCCCGCTGTACTTCGGTACGGCGGGGCTTTTTGTTGGAAGTTCTGTTGGGGTAGGCAGTACTTACTTGCCTCCTACCAGCCGGCGTTTTTCCATACGCGCCACATGTTGCAAAATGGCACCGGTGTTCGTGATTTCAGTGGCCTGCCAGTAGTCGCCGCGTTTGCGCATTTGCACCTCCAACACCATAGTGGTATCGTAGCGGGGCTGCGTAAACTCCAGGCCCACCAGTGCCTGCTCACCTTCCTCACGCGAGTAGGCAATGCCCTGAAACTTGCTGTTCTCGCCCACCACCTTGCCGGCCAGTCCCAGCATCGACACGTTCACCAGCCGGTTGGGCGCGGCGGCTGCGGCGGCCTCTACCGAGCCGGTTTCAATGTATCGTTGCACCTCCTTTCGGGCTGCCTGGGTTAGCTGGGGCTTCAGCAGACGCAGGGCTCCGGTCATGGCCATGCCGCCGGGGTTCAACACGCCCAGGGCCGAGCCGTTTTTGGCTACCTCATCCACCAGGCTGCCCGTAACGCTGTTCACATCCACGTACCGCTCAAAGGTGGCCGGATCATGGTCGTTGATGGCCTTGTACGCCTGCATGAGCGAGTACTCGGGCGCGGTGCGCACCTTGTAGTAGTAGAGGTAGGCGCCAATGCCCACGGCCGCGAGTATTAGCAGGATGAGGAGCTTTTTCATGGGTTGCAGAGATGAAGCAATAAGGGAAATGAAGATTGAGAAAGAAGCTGTTTAGGAAGTAGAAGATGGGGCAATTTTGCGCAACAACAATACGGTGAAGGCCAACCAGTGCATGGCCAGCCAGTTTTGCAAGCTGGTTTCGTAGCGCACGAGCAGGGTCTTGAAGCCGTCAAGCCAGGCGTTGAGGCGCTCAATGACCAGGCGTCGGCGGTAGAGTTCGGGGTCGAGCGGCGTGTCGTCGTCGGTCTGCCAGTCGGCCGAGCGTCGGTTGCGCGGGATGTTGGCCTCGATACCACGGCCCGCGCAGGCCTGCCGCAACCTGTTGACATCAAAAGCTTTGTCGGCGTTTAGAAATAAGCCATCCAGGCGCAGGTTGGCCGCTTCGAGCAGCGCACAGAGTTCGGCAAACACGCGCTCCAAGTCAAACGTGTCATGCTGATTGCCCGCCTGGGGCGTGGCCACGGCCAGCGGCATGCCTTGGTTATCAGCCAGGAAAAGGGCATTGGTCGTGCGGGCTGCTTTGCGGCCCTGGTAGCCGATGGCCGCCCCGCCGTTCTTAGCCGGCGTGTGGCTGCCGTCGAGTTGGATGCTGGATAAGTCAAGCAGGCGCCGATGCAGACGCAAGCTGTTGAGCCAGATAGTTTTCCAGACCCCTTGCTTGCCCCATGTGTTGAAGTGGTAGTAGACGCCCTGCCAGCTTAGCGGCTCGCCGGTAAACAAGGCTTTTACGGGCAGCCAGCGCCACTGGCAGCCTGTTTTGAGCTTGTAGCAGATGGCGCCCACCACCTCAGCCGGGTCGACGGTTGCGCGACGGCCACCAGTACGGGCCGGCAACAAGGGCAGTATCCAGCGGGTAATTATATCTTTGCTCAAGACTTCCATGAGGGAGGGAAAGGAGATGGGTCGCACCTCAAATTTCCCGCTTTTGTGGGAGTCTTTTCTGTTTTGCGCCTGACTGACTACTTCCTAAACAGCTTCAAAGTAAAAATAGGCCGATTTACTTACGCCGAAGCGCGGGCTGCGTAAGCAACTGGGCCAGCCGCGCTGGGCGGTTGGTGCTATGTTTTCGCCTATGCTATTGCCTTCGTCCGGGCATTTTCCCGAAGTTCATGGCCACCGCGGCTGCCGGGGACTACGGCCCGAGAATACGCTGCCTGCCTTTCGCGAAGCATTGCGGCTAGGAGTTGATGCTGTGGAGCTGGATGTAGTGGTTTCGGCCGACCGGCAGGTGGTGGTTTCGCACGAGCCCTGGATGTCCGCCGCCATCTGCCGGCTGCCTTCCGGTGAACCCATTGTGCCCGCTGAAGCCCACCAGCACAACCTCTACCAGATGCCCTATGCCCGCATCCGGGAGTACGACTGCGGCCTGACGCGCCACCCTGGTTTTCCGGAGCAGCAACCCACGCAGGCCGCTAAGCCCTTGCTACGCGAAGTGGTAGCCGACCTCGAAAACCTGGCCCGGCAGCTGGGCCGTGGCCCGGTGAAATACAGTGTTGAAATCAAAAGCGAGCCGGCCCACGACGGCCTGTTTCAGCCCCCGCCCGCCCAATTGCTGGCGTTGGTTTTGGCCGAACTGCAGATGCTGCAAATCATGCCTCGCACCACGCTGCTCTGCTTCGATAAACGCATCCTGCAGCTAGCCCGCGCTGCAGTACCCACGCTACCCTTGTGCCTGCTCATCGAAGACGCTCTGCCGCTGGCCGAACATCTGGCGGCGTTGGGTTTTACGCCAGCCGTAGTTGGTCCCGACTTCCGGCTACTGACCCCTACGCTGGCCGCAGAACTGACCGGACGGCAAATCCGACTGGTACCCTGGACCGTGAACGAGCCGACCGACTTACGGACTGTACTGGCGCTGAATCCCTGGGGTATCACCACCGACTATCCTGATCGGCTACTGGCACTTCGCTAGTGTTTTGTGCCAGAGGGGAGCATACTCACTTATAGCTGTGGCGTTACAATTATGTGTAACGTACCATGTGTAACACAAAAATGTGTCCGCGTATAGTGTGTCTGTAAGCTGTAACACAGTGCACTTTTGTTAAACTGTATCATTATATCAGCATAACATATTCGTACGCTTTGGTAACGCAGATTGTATTGTACATATTTACATCCTGAACTCCTTTACACCCGTTATCTATGCCACACCAGGGCGAAATATTGCAGGATGCTATTAAAAACAGTGGAATATCTATTACACGGATAGTAGACGACCTGGGTATTACACGTCCGACAATGTATCGCAAGTTCAAGGAACGCGAACTTGATTACACCTTTGTAAAACGAGTAGGTGAAATTATCGGACATGACTTTAGTAACGACTTTACGATTGCAGAACAAACTGATATATCCTTTAGTGTAACACCTTCTGCAAGAAATGTAACAAATGTGTCCGATAGTAGTGTTCCATCGCGCACGGCAGTTACAACAGTTGCTGGTGCCGATAGTCTAAAAGACCTTATGCTGCTTCAGCAGAAGTATATCGCCTTACTGGAGGCGTACAATGAGCTGTTATTGAAAGTGTACGGCCCGAAGTAAAACAGAAGTGTTCCACGTGAAACATATCTGTTGCGCGTCCCTTGCGCACCCATGATACAATACAGAATAAGCAAGGCACTGGTATGCCTTGTGCGGCGTACCCGCCACGGAGTACAGCTGTCCATTTGTGTTCGTTTGATTGGTTCAGTTAGGCGCGGGCAGGCTTGTTGAAATCAGCAAGTGGGGGCTAAATAGCTATACAGTGAACAAGGCCGGACAGGGTGGGAGAGAAGCCGGGCAGCATGGTGGAAGCACTAGCTTTGTACAACTTCAGTCCGTTTAACCTGCCGCCTCATGCCCCCATTTGTACTCCCCGAATACCGCCCTGTTTCCTACTCGCGCGTCACGCTCACCGAGCTGATGATACCGTCGTATGCCAATTTCGGAGGTAAGATTCATGGCGGTATTTTACTCTCCCTAATGGATAAAGTGGCCTACGCCGCCGCCTCCAAACACGCCGGTACCTACTGTGTAACCGTGAGCGTAGATGGAGTGAATTTCATGCAGCCGGTGGAAGTAGGCGAGTTGGTTTCGCTGCTGGCCTCCGTCAATTATGTAGGCCGCACTTCGCTGCTGGTAGGTATTAAGGTAACGGCCGAAGATGTGCGCACCGGCCTGATGAAACATACCAACACGAGCTACTTTACCATGGTGGCTAAAAACGAAGGCGGCCAGCCTACACAGGTGCCGGGCCTGGAACTGGAAACCCGCGACGATGTGCGCCGCTTCCAGGAAGCCATCAAGCGGCGGCAGTTTCAGCAGCAGTACCGCGAACAGTTTGATAATGCCCGCACCAGCTTAGCCGTCGATGACCAGATGGCGCTGCTGGATGGGGAGCGTTGCCGCATTGTCTACCACAGCAGTTGAGCCGCTACGGCGTAGCAGAAGGGGAGAAGCAGGGTTGCGCTAAGGAGCCGTTTGGTTCTAGTATTGTGCAACTCCTGATCCTGCTCATAAGCGTGGCACCTGTAGCTGGTCCTGCTGACGATAGGTGTGCCTCGCTACAGCATATACATTATGGCACGGGGAGCCATCAGCCATCTGAAGAGGGGAGAGCGAAAGTGCCGGCGTGGCAGGGGATATAGCAGCAGACGAATGCCGTATATAGCTTCCTTATCGGCTGGGGTAGCCGTGCATCAGTTGTAAGGCAGTGCGGTGGAGAAATGGGCGCTGTGAAGCAAGCAGGCCTCTGTAACCCGGCTACAGGAAAACTACCTCTTTGATGATGTCCTCGCCAACCTCGGCGTTGAGGTTGGCCAGCACTTTGGTCTTGGCCATTACCAGTTCATGCTTGAGCGGCGCAGAGGAGAGGCGCACGAACAGCTTGTTGTTGCTCACGTAGAGCTGCTGGGTTTTCAGGGCCACGGCCTTGCCCATCACCTTCTCCCAGCTGGCCACCACCGTCACCTCGTTCAGCTTGCCCTGCAGCCGGTAAGCACGCAGCATAGACGTGATACTGTCTTTGAGCGAGACAATGTCGGCCTTGCGGGAATTTTCGGGGGCGTAGGGTTTTTTAATGGCCATTTCTGTAAGTTAACGCGCGAAGAAACGCCCCGCTGCCTAACGCAACAAAGATACCCTGCCCCCCGGCTACAACCGCGTTACGGTGCCGGCATCTACCCGGAACCGGCGGATATCTTCCGACAGCTCGGCTAACACCCGGTCGGTGCGTTCCAGATGCGTATCGGTCAGGAAAATCTGGCCGAAGGTATGGTCGGCTACCAGCTGCATGAGGCGCGTGATGCGCTTCTCATCAAGACGGTCAAAAATGTCGTCGAGCAGCAACAGCGGCTTCTGGTGCTGGCGCTCGGCCAGCAGTTCAAACTGGGCCAGCTTGAGGGCAATAACAAATGACTTCTGCTGGCCCTGCGAGCCGTAGCCTTTCACCGGCTTCTCATCCATCAGGAAAGTGAAGTCGTCGCGGTGGGGGCCAATGGTGGTGCGCTGCAACGTCAGGTCGCGGCGTTCCTGCAGCCGTAGCAGCTTCCCAAAGTCGGCACCTGGCAGCTCGCTCTTATATAGTAGCGTGACCTGCTCCTGGCCATCGGCGAGCTGGGCGTAATGGCGCTGGAAGAGCGGTTCGAACCCGACCAGAAACTCCTGCCGGCGCTGTACCAGCTGCTCGCCCAGCGGGGCCAGTTGCTTGTCAATTGTTAGCAGGTAGTCACGGTCGTAGCCAGCCTGGCGGTCGGCGGCCAGCTTGAGCAGGGCATTGCGCTGCTTGAGCAGCTGGGTGTACCGAATGAGCAGCTCCAGGTACTCATGGTCGAGCTGCGACATAAGGCTGTCGAAGTGCTTGCGCCGCTCCTCACTGCCCTGCCGAATCAGGTCGGTATCGTAGGGCGAGATGAGCACAACCGGATAGCGCCCAATATGGTCGGACACCCGCTCATAGGCTTGCTTGTCGTGGGTGACGCTTTTCTTCTGGCCCACCCGCAGGCTGCACTGGATGGTTTCGGCCGGGGCTTCGTCAGGCCGACCCCCAAACCGGCCCCGCACCACAAAAAACTCCTCCCCCTGCCGGATGCTCTGGGCATCGGCCTGCGTGAAGGCACTCTTAGTCAGCGAGAGGTAATGGATGGCGTCGAGCAGGTTGGTTTTTCCACTGCCATTGTCGCCGATAAAGCAATTGATGTGCGGGGAAAAGGCAAGCTGGGCTTCTTCGTAATTCTTGAAGAAGAGCAGATGAAGGTTCTCCAGATTCATGCGCGGGGTTCGGACATTGCCATCCTTTTACGTACTTTCGCCTCCCAAACGCGAACAATCGAAACTAAGATGGCGGAGACGAAAGTACAGGCTACGGCTAAGGCTTCCAATTCGGCGAAGAAAACGTCGGCAACCAAAGCACCTGCTAAAGGCAAGGCCAAGGTGGAAACCGCTCAGCAGCCCCAGAACGTGAAGACGGCAGCAAACAAAGAAGCCAAGGCCGCTACCGATGCGCCCAAGGCCTCGTCGCCGGCTACTGCCGAATACTCAAAGGAAACCTACCTGACCTGGTATGAGCAGATGGTGCTCATGCGTAAGTTCGAGGAGAAGGCCGGCCAGCTCTACGGCCAGCAGAAGATCAAAGGTTTCTGTCACCTCTATATCGGTCAGGAGGCCTGCGTAGCCGGTACAGTCTCGGCCCTGACCAAGGACGACAAGCACATTACGGCTTACCGCGACCATGCTCACCCGCTGGCCCTGGGCACCTCGCCCAACGCTATTATGGCCGAGCTGTATGCTAAAGCCACCGGCTGCTCGAAGGGCAAGGGTGGTTCGATGCACATTTTCGATAAGGAAGTAAACTTCATCGGTGGCCACGGCATTGTGGGCGCGCAGGTACCTATGGGAGCCGGCATTGCCTTCGCCGAGAAATACAACAAAACCGGCAACGTGTGCGTCTGCTCGATGGGCGACGGTGCCGTGCGCCAGGGTGCCCTGCACGAGGCCTTCAACATGGCTATGCTCTGGAAGCTGCCGATTATCTTCGTGATTGAGAACAACGGTTATGCTATGGGCACCTCGGTGCAGCGCACCTCCAACGTTACGGAGCTGTATACGCTGGGCGAGTCGTACGACATGCCCTCCGAGCCGGTGAATGCCATGAACGTGGAGGAAGTGCACGAGGCCGTATCCCGCGCTGCCGAGCGGGCCCGCGCCGGCGAAGGCCCCACGCTGCTGGAGTTCAAAACCTACCGTTACAAGGGACACTCGATGAGCGACCCGGCCAAGTACCGCACCAAGGATGAGCTGGAGGACTACCGCTCGCGCGACTCCATTGAAGCGGTGCGCCACACCATCCTCACGCACAACATGGCCACGGAGGCCGACCTGGAAGCCATCGACGAGAAGGTGAAGGCGCAGGTGCAGGAGTCGGTGGAGTTTGCCGAGAAGTCGGACTACCCGACGGCCGACGAGCTTTACCACGACGTGTACGTGCAGCAGGACTACCCATACATCCGCGACTAAGCAACCGGACGATTTTCCGGCCGCATCCAGCGGCCCCTTTTTCGAGCAACTTCCATGTCCAAGATTCCTTTTACGGGTAAAAGCCAGCAGAACCGCCCGCAGCGTGTGGTTAGCACCGACCCGCTCGCCCCTGCGCAAGCCTACAACCCCGAGCACCCGCTGATGGAAGACCCCAACGCGCTGGCTATGCGGCTGGTGGAGTCGGAGGACTTTGTGCGCCGCAACAAAAACGTGCTGTTGGGCCTGCTGGCCGTAGTGGTGCTGGCTGTAGCGGGTGGCTTCGGCTACTACATGTGGCGCAACTCGCAGAACGAGAAAGGGCAGGCAGCCATGTTCCAGGCAGTGAGCTACTGGGAAGCCGACTCGTTGCAGAAGTCGCTGAAAGGTGACGGCCGCAATTTGGGTCTGGAGCGTGTGGCTTCGGAATATGGCGGGTCTGATGCCGGCAACCTGGCCAGCTTCTACGCCGGTGTGGCTGCCCTCAAGCAAGGCCAGTACAAGGCCGCCATCGACTACCTCGAAGATTTCAGCGCCGACGATTACCTAGTGCAGGCTCGTGCCTACTCGCTGATTGGCGATGCCCACCTGGAGCTCAACCAGCCCAAGGAAGCTGCCGACTACTACAATAAGGCCGCCAACTACAACGCCAACGAATACTTCTCGCCCGCTTACCTGCTCAAGGAAGGTACGGCCCGCGAAGTAGCCAAGGATTACGCCGGCGCCATCACGGCCTACGACAAAATCCTGACCGCCTACCCCGCTGCCGCCGAAGCCAACGAAGCCAAGCAGTACAAGTCGCGCGCCGAAGGTTTGAGTGGTAAGTAGGTTCTTTTGAGCTGAGAGCTATTAGCTGTTAGCTTTCGTCCCTCTTAACGGATAAAAATTTGCATAAGGTATTTGATACCAACGCTTTGCAAAGTAGAAAGGCGGCTCTAGAGCCGCCTTTCTACTTTATATAAACAGCCAATCGATGCACTTATCCTTGTAATGGGGCGTTTCCCCGCCTTTAACATAGCTCTAAAGCTGTATTAAAAGCGCGTAGCTTTTTCGATAAACAATTGTCTTGCAGAACTTAAGCTGACAGCTAGCAGCTGATAGCTAACAGTTCAAAAACCCATAGCTTAAAACAAATGGCAACTTCCCTCAAAAACCTGAGCGACTACACCTCCGACCACTTCGTTGACATCTCCGAGAAGCGCTTTGGGCTGGTAGTGGCCGAGTGGAACCGCGAAATCACCGATACGCTGGCCCAGGGCGCCTACGATACACTGCTTAAGCATGGCGCCAAACCCGAGCATATCTTCCGCAACACCGTGCCCGGCAGCTTCGAGCTGACGCTGGGGGCGCAGCTGCTGGCCCAGCACGACGAGATTGATGCCGTAATTTGCCTGGGCGTGGTAATTCAGGGCGAAACCAAGCACGACGACTACATTTGCCACGCCGTGGCCAGTGGCATCACCAACGTGGGCCTCAAGTTCAACAAGCCCGTTATCTTCGGGCTCGTAACCACCAACACGCTGGAGCAGGCCTGGGACCGGGCCGGTGGCAAACACGGCAATAAGGGTGTAGAAGGGGCAGTGGCCGCCATTCATATGCTGGGTTTCTAAGCTCAAATGCCGGGCCGGTTCGGTGAGCCGGGCGGCGGCTGTCCCTGAGTAATAGCGTAGTCCGCTACGGGCGAGCCATTGCCATTTAGGCAGGTGGGCGCGCAATCCGCCGACAAAACCGTAGCTTTGCGGCCGATTACCGGCATTGAGCGGCTGCGGAGCTTGTGTAAGCAGGCTTCTGGCAAAGCAACTGAACAAACCAATCCGGCCCGGCTGCTGTTCGGTTTAGCCGGCTTAGCAACCAGATGCGCCAGCTGGTCGGTATCATTTTCTCCCAGCATCCCCACTCCCACTCCCTCTCACTATAATCTTCCTTTACCATCATGAGTGAAGCACCCCTACGCTATTCCAAGGAAGAACTGGCCGAGTTCGAGCAAATTATCCAGGACAAGCTTACCGCTGCCCGCAAAGAAGTTTCCTTTATCAAGGAGACCCTGAGCCGCAAAAACGACATGGGCACCGACAACACGGCCTCTTCATCGAAGGTGCTGGAAGATGGCGCCGACACGGCTGAGAAGGAAAGTATGAACCAGTTGGCGTCGCGCCAGATGAAGTTCATCCAGCAGCTCGAAAACGCGTTAGTCCGCATCAAGAACGGTACGTATGGTGTATGCATCGGTACCGGCAAGCTTATCCAGAAGGAACGCCTGCGCGCCGTACCGCACACCCAGCATTCGATTGAGGCCAAAATGGCCCGTCGCGACTAAACCAGTTGTCAGTTTTTAGCGGGCCGTCATTAGGTTGTTCTCCGAAACATTGCCTGACAACGGCCCGCTAAAAACTGACAACTAAAAGACCAGCCCGGATTGGCTGCCTGAACCTCGCCCCGCGCGGGGGCAGGCTACCAATCCGGGCACTGTTTTCCGCGGAGCTTTGTTTGTAAGCTCTCCCGAATCATTCATCTGTACCGTAGCGATACGGCACGCACGCTTCACCATTATGGGTAAGAAACACCACTCCGACGACGCGCCTAAGGGCCGCGGCCGCTTCTCCAGCTCCAGCCGGCCTACGAGCCGCGACGCGGGCAGCAAATTCATTCAGCCCGGCCAGGAGCGGGCCAACCGCGACCAGGCCCGCGGTGGCGCCGGCCGCAACGACTCGCGGCGCAGCAGCGACCGACCCGCCTTTGGCGGACGCCCGGCGGAGGGTGGCTACGGTAGCCCGCGCAAGTTTGGCAATGGCGGTGGCAGCTTTGGTGGCCCACGTAAGTTTGGCAACAGCGGTGGCGGCAGCTTCGGTGGCCGCGACGAGCGCCCGGCCCGCGACAACCGCTTCGGTGGCGGCCGCGACGAGCGCCCGGCGCGTGACAGCCGCTTTGGCGGTGATTCGCGGAGTGCCGGCCGGAGCGACGACCGCCGCGACCAGCGCGACGAGCGGCCGATACGCAACTTCGAAGCCAAGCAAACCTGGAAAGGCCAGCCCTACCGGCGGGAAGATGGCGAGCAGTCGGTGCCCCGTGGAGAACCTGGTGAGCGGAACCGCAAATTCATTAAGGGGAACCCGAATGCCGTAGACGAGCCGCGCCGGGAAGCCCCGCGCCCACGCCCGCAGGAAGACCATCTGGGCTCGCGCGAGTACGGCCCCGACCGCCCGGTACGCCCGGCCCGTGCCTTCGACCCCAACCGCCGGCCCGAGAGCCTGGCCCCACAGCACCCCGATTTTTCGGATGACGCCACCTACCGCGCTACCCGCCGGGCCGAAGAAGCCGGCAGCCGGGAGCAGCGCGACAATTCTGACCGAAAGCCCTCTGGCTTCGGGGGAGGAGCCAGTGGCGAGCGGCGCAGCAGCTTTGGCCGCGACGAGCGCCGCAATGAGCGCCCCGACCGCGACCGGCGCGACGACCGGCGCTCCGAGCGTCCGGCAGGTGCTGACCGGCCCGCGCGCCGCAATGATGCGGATGCACCGCGCGGAGCCTTCGGGCGCGACGAGCGACGTGCGCCGCGTGAGGAACGGCCCCGCCGTGCTTACGACGAGCGCCCAGGCCGGCCCGATGCGCCAGCCGCCGCCGCCGACTCGAACCAGGCCGGCAAGCGCAAGCGGGGCGAGGTAACCGGCGAAGCACCCGACTACAAGAACCTGCGCCACTACGAGGAAGATAAAAACCGGGGCAACAAGCGCCGCCGCGAAGAGGAGGACAACACCGCCGAAGGCTCGACGCGCCTCAACCGCTACATCGCCAACGCCGGCATCTGCTCGCGCCGCGACGCCGACGCGCTGATTGCCGCTGGCGAGATAAAAGTGAACGGGGAAGTAGTAACGGAAATGGGCTACCAGGTGCAGCCCTCCGACACGGTGCAGTACGGCAAAACCAACCTTAGCCGCGAAAAACAAGTGTACCTGCTGCTCAATAAGCCCAAGGACTTCCTCACCACCACCGACGACCCCGAAGGCCGTCGCACGGTAATGGAGCTCATCAAGAGTGCCTCGAAGGAGCGCGTTTTCCCGGTAGGTCGCCTCGACCGCAACACCACCGGCCTGTTGCTGTTCACCAACGACGGCGAAGTAGCCCAGAAACTTTCGCACCCCTCGCACCGCAACAAGAAAATTTACCAGGTGGAACTGGATAAGCCCTTGACGGAAGAGGACCTGCGCCAGATTGCGGCCGGCGTGGAACTGGAAGACGGCAAGGCCGAAGTGGACGACGTGGCTGTAGTGGCCGGCAACCCGCACTTTGTGGGCGTGGAAATCCATATTGGCCGTAACCGCATTGTGCGCCGCATTTTCGAGCACCTCGGCTACGATGTAGTAGCCTTGGACCGGGTGCAGTACGCCGGCCTCACCAAGAAGGACCTACCCCGGGGCAAGTGGCGCTTCCTCAACGAGAAGGAAGTTATCCGCCTCAAGTATTTCATGTAAGCAGGCAACCCCGGGGGCCTAAACCGGCTCCCGGAGTTATCGGCTGCCAGAAAGAACGTTATTCAGAGTGAAGCGAAGAATCTCGCTCGGGGCCGTTGCAACAACACACCAACGGCTTCGGGCGAGATTCTGTGCTTTGCGCTGAATGACGTTCTTTTTAGCTTCTCGCTACTTTTGGCTTTCAGCTTCCAATCTCTTCCTTCTCCCATTGCGCACGCTCGCCCTCGATATTGGCAATACGGCCGTGAAGTACGGCTGCTTTGAGCGGGATGAGCTGCTGGAATGGGCCAGTGCCCAGACCCCCGCGCAGGTTCGGGCGGCGGTGCTACGCCTGCAGCCCGAGCATGTAGTGGTAGCATCGGTGGCCGAGCCGACGGCTGTTTGGGCGGCCGAGCTGCGGGCGCTGGTACCGGGCCAGGTGCTGGAGTTTGTGCCTGCTTCCACGCCGATACCCTTAGCCAACGCCTACGCCACGCCCCATACCCTTGGAGCCGACCGGCTAGCGGGGGCAGTGGGGGCGGCTTGGCTGCTGCCGGGGCGCGATGTGGTAGTTGTGGATGCCGGTACGGCCATCAAGTTTGATGTAGTAGAAGGCGGGCAGGTGTTTCGGGGCGGCAGCATTGCGCCGGGGCTGGCCATGCGGTTTAAGGCACTGCACGCGTTTACTGGGCGGCTGCCGCTGGTAGCCCCGCCGGCCGATGGCCTGCATGAGGTGCCCCTCACCGGTACCGATACCGAAAGTGCCATCTGCAGTGGCGTATTGAACGGGGCAGTGGCCGAAGTGGCCGGCTTGCTGGCCGCCTACGCTGCCCGCTACCCGAAGCTGGCCGTGGTGCTGGCCGGCGGCGACGCACCATTTTTCCGTGCCCGCCTGAAAGGACCTATCTTTGTTGTTCCGGAGCTGGTTTTACTTGGGCTCCACCGAATTTTAGTACATCATGTCGCAACTTAATTTTGCTGGACTGGCCGGCGGTTTTTCGCTGCTGGGCCTGCTGGCTGCCACGCCGGGGGCGCTGGGCCAGGGTCAGGGCTTGGGCAACTCGCCTTATTCGCGTCTGGGGCTGGGCGATGCCAGCCAGAACCTGGGTGGCGTGCGGCAAATGGGCATGGGCGGCACGGGCGTCGCGGCGCCAAATGGCACCAACGTCAACGAGTTGAACCCGGCGCTGCTGTATTACACCAACCGCACTACGTTCGAGGCCGGGTACACCGGCCAGTTCAAAACGCTACGCAATAATGTAAGCAGCCAGCGTACCGGTACCGGCACGCTGGGCTACATAACCCTGGCAGTTCCCATCAGCCGCAGCTGGGCTGGGGCCATTGGCCTCAAGCCTTACAGCACGGTAGACTACGAGTCCAAGACGGTGGACAACGGCGTGGACAACGACCAAAATGCCCAGCTGGAGCGCCAGTACAGAGGTGACGGTGGCTTGGCCGAGGCCTACATGAGCCACGCGGTACGGCTGCGTAAAAACCTGGTAGTAGGCGTGTCGGCGGCTTATGTGTTTGGCAGCATCAACCAGCAGGCCAGCACCCGCGTGGGCACTGCTACGTTGCCCCTGGCGCTGGCCAGCCGCTCTATTTACGAGCAGCAGGTACGCTACACCGATTTCACCTTCCGCTCGGGAGTGCATTACCGTGGCAAGCTCAATGACAAGCTCAACTACAACGTGGGCGGGGTGTACAGCTTCCAGAGCAAGCTCAACGGCAACCGAAGCACTAATATTCTGCGCGAAGACGCTAGCGGAGCCCTGATTAACGCCAATGCACTGAGCAGCGGCGAGAAGGGCAAAGCCCAGGTGCCCGCGCTGTCGCAGGTGGGCATCAGCTTCGACAACAACCGCAACTGGAGCCTGAACCTCGACGGCAGCCTGCAGCAATGGTCGCGCTTCAAATCGTTTGGCCAGGAAGGCGGGCTGTCGAACATTGCGCTCAGTGACACGTACCGCGGGTCGGTGGGCGGCGAATACACCCCCGACCCTACATCGGTCGATAACTACTTCAAGCGCGTTGCTTACCGCGTGGGCCTTAGCGTGGCTCAGCTGCCGTACCGCCCCGGCGGCAACGTGTTGCTCGACCGGGCCGTGAGCTGGGGTTTTGCCCTGCCGCTGCCCTCGGCTTCGGCCCTCGATGCCACCACCGTCAGCCTGGGCTTCACCTACGGGCGGCGCGGCAACACCGATGTGCTCCGGCTCGCCGATAATACCACTGAGCGCAATGTGCAGGAAAGCTACATCCGGATGCAGCTGGGCGTGACGCTCAACAACCGTTGGTTTATCAAACGCCGGATTGAGTAAGCGGAGAAGGAGCGTGCAGCGGCGGGGGAGTAAGAAGAAGTGGAGCCAGATGAATTTTCTGGCCGGTACTTGCTTACCTGACGCCGCTGCCGCTCATCCTTTGTTCAATTTCCTCCAGATATGAAATCAGCAGAGTGCATACCGGGGTGGCTGGTGCTGGGCACAGCGGCGCTGCTGGCCACTGGCTGCCACAAAGCCGACGAGGTAGTAGCCAAGCCCATCGACTACCAGGGCCCAACCATCGAAACCCGCAACGTGCTCATGCTCGTCAGCGACTCGGCCCGGTTGCGCGTGCGCCTGACGGCCCCACTGGAGCAGAGTTTTGAGTCGGGCGACCGGCTCTACCCCGAGGGCGTGCAGCTCACGTTCATGGATGAAGCGGGCAAAACGGTTGTCAACACCATCACGGGCAAGTACGGCCGCTACCAGCGCAACCAGGGCCTGTACTCTATGCGCGGCGACGTGCGCGTAACCAACGTGCCCAAGCAGCAGCGCATGAATTCCGAGGAGGCTTTCTACGACCAGAACAAGGCCAGCATTTACACCAAGCCCGAAACCGAAATCAAGGTGACGACGCCCACCGAGGTGCTTACCGGCCGGGGCCTGACGGCCAACCAGGACTTTTCGCGCTACCGGATTTTAACCCCCACCGGCGTGTTTACCATGCAGGAAGGCGCCCCGGCGGCCGCCCCCGTAGCTCCACCCACTGATACCGCTCCGTAGCCATGAAACGATTCTGGGACCCTGGCATCAGCCGGACCATACTGCTGGTTTTCGGCGTGTTCACGTTTGTCGTGGCCTCTTACCGCACGCTGGCTACCGGCGGCCTGGAGGGCCTCTACGACAACTACTGGCTGTATATGGTCGCCTTTGGCTGCGTTATCTGGCTGCGGTATCAGCGCCAGCGCCAGAAGGAGGCCGACCTGCGGGCCGAGGATGCCCGGAAGGCCGAAACTAAAAAAGCGGCCCGCAAACCCGGCAAAGCAGCCGGCAAGCCCAAGAAGCGGAAATAGCAGCCCAGGGCCTATTGTGCCCGGCCAGGGCATGGCGCTTTATCTATCTGACAGAGAATGTACCAAATGACCGGCATTTTTGGTTATTTTGCGCCTCATTCACCATTTTCTACCCGCGCTTTTTTTCAAGTTCATGGCATTAATTAATACAATCCGCGAAAAATCGGGCTGGGCAGTTGGCGCTATCGTCATCGGCCTGCTCCTGTTTATGGTGGGCGGCGACCTGTTTACGGGGCAGAACAGCTTCTTTGGCCGCTCCGACCGCTCGGTGGGTGAAATTGCAGGGCAGGAAATCGACTATGACGAATTCAACGCCACGCTGGAGCAGGCCAAGCAGGCCTTCATTCAGCAGCAGGGCCGCCAGCCCGACGAGCAGGCCATGGGCTACCTGCGTGAGCAGGCCTGGAACCAGCTGCTCTACCGCATTGCTTTCCAGAAGCAGTTCGAGAAGCTGGGCCTGACCGTTTCGGACGATGAAATCTACGAGATGGTGCAGGGCACTAACATCAACAACTTGCACCCCAGCATCCGCCAAGCTTTTACTGACTCCACGGGCCAGTTCAGCCGAGCAAATTTGCAGACCTACCTGCGTAACCTTGATAAAGATCCGCAGGCACAGGCCACCTTCACCAACTTCGAGCAGAACCTGCGCCCCGAGCGCCTGGGCCAGAAGTACACCAACCTGCTCAAAATGAGCACCTACGTAACTTCGGCCGAAGCCAAGCGCTTCAACGAGGGCATGATGGCCCAGGTAAACCTGCGCTACCTGTTCGTGCCCTACTTCGCCCTTTCCGATTCGAGCGTGAAAGTAACCGACGAGCAGCTGCAGGCCTATATTGATAAAAACCAGGGCCGCTTTAAGGTAGAAGATGGCCGCAGCATCGAGTACGTATCCATTCCGGTTACGGCTTCGGTGGAAGACAGCACCGAAATCAGTAAAACGGTGAATGAGCTGGCTACCCAGTTTGCCGCCGCCCCCGCCGACTCGGTATTCGTGAAGCTCAACTCCGACAATCCGGTTGCCCCGGCCTACCTCACGGCTGCCGACATGCCCGAGAAACTGCGCGAGCAACTGCCACTGCAGGAAGGAAAAGTATACGGCCCCTACGCCGAAAACGGCACCTACTCGCTGTACAAGGTAACCGGCCAGAAAACCGGCGACCAGGCTGCCGCCCGCGCCAGCCACATCCTCATCAAGAGCGAAGGCACCACGCCTGAGGCCGATGCCGCCGCTAAGGCCAAGGCCACGGAAGTGCTCAGCAAGATTAAGGGCGGTGCCGATTTCGCTGCCATGGCCCGCCAGTATGGCTCGGATGGTACCACCGCTACCGGCGGCGACCTGGGCTGGTTCCAGCAGGGCCGCATGGTGCCCGAGTTCGAGAAGGCCGTGTTCGGCGCTTCTTCGCTCGGCCTGCTGCCCAACCTCGTGAAGACCTCGTTTGGCTACCACATCATCAAGGTAACCGCCGCGCCCACCAAGCAGACCTACCGCGTGGCCACGGTGCAGAAAAGCATTCAGCCCACCGAGGGCACCCGCGACGCGGCTTACAACAAGGCCCAGGAGCTAAAAGGCCAGGCCACCGACCTGGAGTCGTTCCGCAAGGCGGTAGCTGCCGACAAGAGCCTGCAGAAAACCGAAGCTAAAAACCTAGGTCGCGGCGACCAGGCCGTAAACAACCTCCAGGATGCCCGTGCGCTGGTGCGCTGGGCCTACGGCGCCGACGACTCGGAAGGCCCCGGTGCTAAAGAAATCGGCGACGTATCGCGCGTTTTCGAAATCGGCGACACCTACGTAGTAGCCGTACTCACGGGCGAGCGGAGCAAGGGTACGGCCGACCTGGCCAGCATCAAGCCCGAAATTACAGCCCAGGTGCGCAACGAGCTGAAGGCCGAGCAAATCAAGCAGAAGCTGAGCACCTCCAAAGGCACGCTCGAGCAGATGGCGCAGGCCTACGGCCCCGCCGCTCAGGTGAAAACGGCCGACAACGTAGTACTGGGGCAGAGCATGATTGCCGGTGTAGGTAGCGAGCCAATTGCGGTGGGTCGGGCCTTCGGGCTGAAAGTAGGCCAGAAGTCGGCCCCGATTGCCGGCGAGCAAGGTGTGTTCGTGGTAGAGCCCACCAGCGTACAGCCCGCTCCCCCGACCACCGACGTAGCCGCCGCCCGCCAGCAGCTGACCACCCAGCGCGCGGCCCGCACCGATGGCCTCATCTTTGAAGCCCTCAAGCAGAACGCCGACGTGAAAGACAACCGCGCCAAGTTCTTTTAGGGCGTAGAACAGAGGTGACGGAGCAGTGCGAACTGCCTGTCATGTCATCCTGACGAAGGAAGGACCTTATCCTGCAAGACCGACCAGAATACTGGTTCAGTTTTGCAGGGTAAGGTCCTTCCTTCGTCAGGATGACAGTATCTTTAGAATAACAACATTGCTTCCTGAATTTCCTTCCGGCACTTTCCGGCCGCTTCATCTCGTTAGCTCTGCATGAAAAACCCGTTGCGTGGAATGCGTGGATTGATAGGCAGCGCCGGCCTGCTGGCGCTGCTGGCCGTAGTCCCGGCCGCCCGGGCCCAGGCCCCCGATGATGGCAGCATTCAGCTGGCCCGCGAGTACGAGCGCAAGGGCGAGCACGAGAAGGCCGCCTACCTGTTCGGCCGCCTGCGCACCGACGAGCAGACGGCCCCCAACGTGCTGCCCGATTACCTGGCCGCCCTCCAGGCCCTCAAGCGCACTAAAGACGCCGAGAAGCTGGTGAAGCGCGCCATCAAGCAGCGCCCCCAGGACCAGACGCTGGGCGTAACGCTGGGCCTGATTTCGGCCGCGGCCGGCGACCCGGCGGCGGCTGCTAAGCAGTGGGAACGGGTCGTGCAGCTGCTCAACCCCGATCAGGTAGTGCCCGTGGCGACCAGCTTTCAGCAGGCCAACCTGCCCGCCTGGACGGTCCGCACCTACCTGCGCGGGCGGCAGCTGGCGGGCAATGAAACCGAGTATGCGCCCCAGCTTATCAGCATTTACACCCAGCGGGGCCTGACTGATATGGTGCTGGTGGAAACCCTGCGCCTCGTGCAGGATGATGAGCAGCAGCTGCCCTTCGTGCGTAACATGCTTCAGAACAACCTGCAGGATGAAGCCGCCTTTGCTACTCTCGAAAAGGAGCTGCTGACCCAGGTGCAGCGCAACCCCGACCGCGCCGTGTACAGCGAGCTGCTGCTGTGGCTGCAGGTGCAGCGCCGCGACTTTATTGGGGCCCTGGTGCAGGCCAAGGCCCTCGACCGGCGCGGCCGCAGCCAGGGCCGCCGGGTGCTGGAAGTGGCCGAAATTGCCCGCCGCAACAAAGACTACGAAAGTGCCATTGCCGGCTTCGAGTACATTGCCCGCGAGTACGCCGGCCAGCCCTTTTATGCCCTGGCCCGCCAGCGCCTCGTGCAAACCCGCGAAGACCAGGTGCGCAACACCTACCCCGTAAACCAAACCCAGCTGCGGGGCCTGCTGAAGGAATACGAGCAGGTACTCAGCGACCTGGGCCGCACGCCCGAAACGGCGCCCGTGCTGCGCAGCATGGCTGCCCTGCTGGCTTTCCAGCTCGGCGAGCAGGCCCCGGCCATGAAGCTGCTGGAAGAAGTAATTGCCATGCCCCGCGCCAGCTCCGACGTGGTGGATCAGGCTAAAATCGACCTGGCCGACATATACGTGCTGCGGGCCGAGCCCTGGGAGGCTACGCTGTTGTATTCTCAGGTCGAGAAGTCGCACAAGGATACGCCGCTGGGCTACGATGCCAAGCTGCGCAACGCCCGCCTCAGCTACTTCGCCGGCGACTTCAAGCTGGCCAAATCGCACCTCGATATTCTCAAGCAGGCCACCACCCGCGAAATTGCCAACGATGCCATGCAGCTCAGCCTGCTCATCACCGACAATACGGCCCAGGATACCTCGGGCGTCGCCCTGCGCGACTACGCTGCCATCGAGCAGCTCGTGTTCCAGAACAAGCTGCCCGAAGCACTGCGCGGCCTCGATGCGCTGCTGGTGAAGTATCCCGGCCACGCCCTGCAGGACGAAGCCTGGTACCTGAAAGCCCAGCTGCAGCGCCGCACCAGCGACTATGCCGGGGCCCTGGCCACCCTGGAGCGCATCACGGCCAACCCCAAGTACGACGTGCTCAGCGACGACGCCCTGTTTCTGGCTGCCAGCATTCAGCAAGAAAGCCTGCAAGACCGTGAGAAGGCTCAGCTGCTCTACCAGCAGCTCATCACCAGGCACGCCGGCAGTATTTACGTAGCCGAGGCCCGTAAACGTTTCCGCCAGCTGCGCGGCGATGTGCAGTAAAGACTAGGCGTTGCTGCTGCAACATCTGTGCTTTTATTGGGTACTTTTGGTATCCTGCGTTGTGGCAGCGGCCCGCCGAACGGTTCGCCTGCCTCTGCGTCATCTGCAAAATCTGCATTAGCTGTGATGAAGAAACGATGGATCCGCAAGCCGGCGCCCGAGGCGGAGCAGGTGGCGCACCTGGCCCAGGCATTGCGCGTAAACGAGGCCATTGTGCGGCTGCTGTGCCAGCGCGAGATTGGTACCTTCGAACTGGCCCGCAGCTACTTCCGGCCCGACCTCGGCCAGTTGCACGACCCGCTGCTGATGCGCGACATGGACCGCGCCGTGGCCCGGCTCGTGCAGGCGCTGCACGGCGGCGAGCGGGTACTGGTATACGGCGACTACGATGTGGACGGCACGACCTCGGTGGCCCTGGTGTACAGCTACCTGCTCCGCTTCTTCGGCCCCGAGCGCATCGACTACTACATTCCCGACCGCTACAAAGAAGGCTACGGCGTATCGGAGGCCGGTATTGATTTCGCGACGGAGAGCAAGTTTCAGCTCATCATTGCCCTCGATTGCGGGGTGAAATCGGTGGAGAAAGTGGCCTACGCCAACGAGCGGGGCGTGGACTTCATCATCTGCGACCACCACTTACCCGGCGCTGAGCTGCCGGCCGCCGTGGCCGTGCTCGACCCCAAGCGCGCCGATTGCGCCTACCCGTTCAAGGAGCTGTGCGGCTGCGGCGTGGGCTTCAAGCTGATGCAGGCCTTCACCGAGCACCAAGGCCTGCCCGAAGACGACCTCTACGAGTTGCTGGACCTGGTGGCCGTGGCCATTGCCGCCGACATCGTGCCCATTTATGGCGAAAACCGCACCCTCGCTTTCCACGGCCTGCGCCTGCTGAATGACCGCGCCCGCACCCAGCGACCCGGCTTCGAGGCCCTGCGCGAGCTGGCCGGCCTGCGCGACACCGAGCTGAGCATTACCAGCCTGGTATTTGGCTTCTCGCCCCGCATCAACGCCGCCGGCCGCATGGGCGACGCCAAGCGCGCCGTGGCCATGCTACTGGCTGGCACCGCCGAACAGGCCAAAGAAAAGGCCGGCGTCGTCGACAAAACCAACCAGGAACGCCGCACCGTTGATACCAGTACCGCAAAGGAGGCGCTGGCTATGATTGAGGATGATGCTGCGCTGCAGGCTGCCAGCAGCACCGTGCTCTTCAAACCCGACTGGCACAAGGGTGTAGTGGGCATTGTGGCCTCGCGTTGCATCGATAAATACTACCGGCCCACCGTTATCCTCACCGAAAGCAACGGCAAAGCCACCGGCTCGGCTCGCTCGGTGGTGGGCTTCGATGTGCACCAGGCCATTGAGGAGTGTGCCGATTTGCTCGACCAGTTCGGGGGCCACATGTACGCCGCCGGCCTCACGCTGCCGCTCGAAAACGTAGCCCTGTTCCAGCAGAAGTTCGAGCGCATCGTAGCCGGCCGCATCACGCCCGAGCAGCTTATTCCGCCCGTCGATATCGACTGCACCGTTGCCTTACATGATATTACTCCCTCGTTCTACAAGCTGCTGAACCAGATGGAGCCCTTCGGTCCCGGCAACGCCAACCCGGTTTTCGCCTCCGAAAACGTAACCGCCGCCCCCGACTCGGCACGCATCGTGGGCAACTCCCACCTTAAGATTGCCCTCACCCAAAACGGGGGCCGCCACCGCCTCGAAGCCATCGGCTTCGGTATGGGCGACCACCTCGAGCGTATCCAGGGGGGCGAACCGTTCAGCGTTTGCTACAACGTCGAAATCAACGAGTATCGGGGCGTGAAATCGTTGCAGCTCAAGCTGAAGGATATTCGCTGGGAGGAGTAGAGCAAAAAGGTTTACCGCCGCACCCACCACACCCACGCCATCAGCCCCAACTGCAATGGCAAGCGTAGCCAGAGGGCCCACTCGGGCACGGGCATACCTGCGCCGTGGCTTTGCAGCATGTACACGTTGGCCGGAAACACAGCCACTAGCAGCGCCATGAGGCCCCAGGCGGCCCAAAGCCGGGTGGCGGGAACCAGCAACCCCAGCGCCCCCGCTATTTCGGCGGCGCCGCTGAGCTGTACCAGCAGCAGCGGGTTGGGCAGGTAGGGCGGCACGATGCGCACGAACCCATCGGGGCGCAGAAAGTGTAGGATGCCGGCCGTGAGGAAAAATAGAGCCAGCACGAGGCGGGCGGTTTCTTTGAGGTTCATACGTTGGAGCTATAAGCTGTCAGCCACAAGCTGCAAGCTAGGCAGAGCGTAAAGGAACGTCATTCAGAGCGCAGCGAAGAATCTCGCGTGCTGACGCTGGATTACTGTTGCAACGTCAGCACGCGATATTCTTCGCTGCGCTCTGAATGACGTTCAGACACTACGTACCTTCGTGAGGGCGTTAGCCTGCTATTCTACTGCGTACTATGAAATTTTTGCCATTGGCCCTCGGGCTGAACCTGGTGGCAGCCGTGGGGGCGCTGGCTCAGCAGCCCGCCGGCTACCGCATCAACCTCGATTTCGCGCGCGTAGTCAACGACCGAGTGAAGGTGGTTATTCAGACGCCCGTTCTGCAGGAGGAGCAGGCCACCTACGTGATGCCTGCGGTGGTGCCCGGTTCGTACTCCAAGAAGGACTACGGGCGCTTTATCACCAGCTTCAAGGCCTTCGATAAGAACGGCAAGGCCCTGAAGGTACGCAACGACGGCCCCAACCTGTTCGTCATTAGCAACGCCCGCCAACTGGCCCGCCTCGAATACCTGGTGGACGACACTTGGGATGCCAAGCAGGACGACCAGTTCGTCTTTCAGCCCGGCGGTACCAATATCGACGCTGGCCGCAACTTCACGCTCAACCATTACGGTTTCTACGGCTACTTCGAGGGTTACAAGCTGCAGCCCTATGAAGTAACCGTTGAGAAGCCCGCCGACCTCTACGGAGCCACCGCCCTGCCCGTGCGCCGCGCCTCGCTCACCCGCGACGTGCTTATGGCCCCCGACTACGTGACGCTGGCCGACGGCCCCGTGCTGTATGCCAGGCCCGATACGGCCAGCTTCAGCACTGGCGGGGCCCGCATTTCAGTGGCGGTACTCTCGGAAACCGGGGCCGTGAAGGCGGCCGACCTGAGCCGGATGCTACGGCCTATGTCGGAAGCGCTGACCAAGTACTTTGGTCGGATGCCGGTGCCGCGCTACCAGTTCCTCTTCTACTTCCCCAGCCAGAATTCGGCCCTGAACAGCGAAAACGGCGGCTACGGGGCCATGGAGCACAGCTACTCCTCGCTCTACTTTCTGCCCGAAATACCCGACCCGGCCCGCTTGCAGAGCATGGTGCTGGAAGTGGCTTCGCACGAGTTTCTGCACATGCTGGCCCCGCTCAACATCCACTCGCGCGAAATCGGCGACTTCGACTTCCGCAACCCCAAAATGTCGCAGCATCTGTGGCTGTACGAGGGCGTAACCGAGTACGTGGCCCAGCAGGTGCAGGTGCAGGCCGGCCTGATTTCGCCCGCCGAGTTTCAGGCGCGCATGAAGGGCAAAATAGACAAGGACGCCAGCTATGGCCCGCCGGTTTCGTTTACCGAGATGAGCCGCCTCATTCTGGAGCCGCCCTACAAGGACATGTATGAGAACGTGTACAACAAAGGCGCGCTGCTGGGTTTGCTGCTCGACATCAGGCTGCGCGAACTGAGCCAGGGCCGCCAAACTCTGCGTGACGTGCTGTTGACCCTGCGCGAGAAGTACGGCCCCACCCGCTCGTTCGACGACGACGCGCTCATCCCCGAAATCGTGGCCCTCACCAGCCCCGAAATCGGGACGTTTTTCCGCCGCTACGTGCAGGGGGCAGAGCCGCTGCCGCTGGCCGAGTACTTCGGCAAAATGGGTTGGCGCTACGAGCCCGTGGCTCCGGCGCGCATTAAGGCCTTTGGTAAGCTCGGTTTCGCCTACGACCAAAGCCTCGACCAGTTTCGGGCCGCCCAGACCCAGGCCGACCAGAACGCCTTTGGCCTGGCCGAGGGCGACGTAATTGTGGCCGTGGATGGCCAGCCGATAACCATGCAGAACGCCGAGCAGCTACTGCGCCCCCTGGTAGAGCCCACCACGGCCACCGCCGTGCGCCTCCGGTTCAGGCACGGCAAAGGCCCGGTGCAGGAGCGCCAGGCCACTCCCCGCGAGTTTGAGGTGGAAGTGAAAAACCTGGTCGAAACCCTGCCCACCGCTACACCCGCCCAGCAGCAGCTCCAGAACGCGCTGCTGAAAGGGTAGAAGAACTGTCATGCTGA
>NZ_JAGGPS010000008.1:0-30894 GCF_018613725.1 Hymenobacter sp. ISL-91 | reverse complement strand
TCAGCATGACAGTTCTTCTACCAACAATACCCCACGCTACTCTCCAATAAATGGTTCTTCGCGCTGAACACCTGGTAAAGAAGTACAAGGCCCGCACGGTGGTCAACGACATGAGCCTGCACGTCGAGCAGGGCGAGATTGTGGGACTACTCGGCCCCAACGGCGCGGGCAAAACCACCTCGTTTTATATGACGGTGGGCATGGTAAAGCCCAACGAGGGCAAGGTTTTCCTGGATGACCGCGACATCACCAAGCTGCCTATCTATCAGCGCGCCCGCCTCGGCATTGGCTACCTCGCCCAGGAGGCCTCCGTGTTCCGCGACCTGACGGTGGAGGAAAACGTGCTGTCGGTGCTCCAGATGACGGATATGCCCAAGCAGGCCCAGCGCGACAAGGTGGAGGAGCTGCTCAACGAGTTCAGCCTGACCCATGTGCGCAAAAACCTGGGCCGGGTACTGAGCGGTGGCGAGCGGCGGCGCACCGAAATTGCCCGCGCCCTGGCCGTCGACCCCAAATTCGTGCTCCTCGATGAGCCCTTTGCGGGCGTCGACCCAATTGCGGTGGAGGAAATTCAGGGCATCGTGGCCAAGCTCAAGCACAAGAACATCGGCATCCTCATCACCGACCACAACGTGAACGAAACGCTCAGCATCGTGGATAGGGCCTACCTGCTCTTCGAGGGCAAGCTGCTGAAAGCCGGCACCGCCGAAGAGCTGGCCGCCGATGAAATGGTGCGCCGCGTGTATCTGGGCAAGCATTTCGAGCTGAAGCGCAAGGTGTGAGTACTTCGTGATTACTTGCTGTTAAGCAGCACGATGTTATTCAACGACACGAACGGCGGGCGGGGACAAGCCCCGCCCCTACATCGTTCTTCATTGGCATCATAGCCATTAAACACGAAGCACAACCAATGATTGGCACCGTTCTGACCTGGGCCGTGCAGCGCCGGCTGACCAGCATCGAGCATTTCCGGCGCCACCCGCACGAGGTGCAGCAGCAGGTGCGCCAGGAGCTGCTGCGCACGGCCCGCGGCACCGACTGGGGCCGCCGCTACGGCTACGCCGATGCACCCTCGGCCCGCGAATTTGCCCAGCGCGTACCTGTGAGCAGCTACGAGGAGCTGTACCCCGAAATTGAGCGGGTGCTGCTGGGCGAGGCCAACGTGCTGTGGCCCGGCCGGGTGCAGTGGTTTGCTAAAAGCAGCGGTACCACCAATGCCCGCAGCAAGTACATCCCCGTTACCCGCGAAGCCCTGCACGAGTGCCACTACCGCGCCGGCCGCGACATGACGGCCTTGGCCACGCTGCATTACCCCAAGCACGATTTTCTGGGCGGCAAAACCCTGTCGCTCGGCGGTACCCACGGCCCCAACCCGCTCCGTCCCGAAGTCCCCAACTCGCGGGTTGGCGATGTGTCGGCCATTATTATGCAAAACCTGCCCGCCTGGGCCGAGTTCATCCGGACCCCGCCGCTGGAGCTGGCCTTGCTGGATGAGTGGGAGGAGAAGATTGAGCGCATTGCCCGCCATGTGATGCAAACCGATGTGCGGGCGCTGGCGGGCGTACCCACCTGGATGATTGTGCTGTTACGCCGGGTGCGCGAGCTAGCCGGCACCGACGATTTGCACGCCATCTGGCCACGGTTAGGCTTGTTTCTGCACGGCGCGGTAGCCTTCGGGCCCTACCGCGAGCTGTTTCGCCAGCTCATCCCGAGCTCGAAAATGCACTACCTCGAAGTGTACAATGCCTCCGAGGGCTATCTGGCCCTGCAGGACGAGCCGGATTCCGAAGACCTGCTGCTGCTGCTCAACCACGGCATCTACTACGAGTTTTTGCCCCAGAACCAATGGGAGGAAGCTGCGCCCCAGGCCATTGGGCTGGATGAGGTAGAGCTGGGCCGCACCTACGCCCTGCTCATCAGCACCAACGCCGGACTGTGGCGCTATAAAATCGGCGACACGGTGCGCTTTACCAGCCTGGCACCCTACCGCATCCGCATCTGTGGGCGCACCAAGCACTTCCTCAATGCCTTCGGTGAAGAGGTGGTGGTAGAACACGCCGACGCTGCCCTGGCCGCTGCCTGCCGGGCCACCAATACCACGGTCGGCGACTATACGGCGGCCCCCATTTACTTCGCTGAGGGTGCCGGTAACTCGCGCGGCAGCCACCAGTGGCTTGTTGAGTTCACCTGCCCGCCCACCGATCCGGCCCATTTCGTGCAGGTACTCGACGATACGCTGCGCCAGCTCAACTCCGACTACGACGCCAAACGACACCGCGACCTGGCCCTTATGCCGCCTACGCTCACAGTGGCTCCAGCTGGTGCATTTGGGCGCTGGCTGGCCAGCCGGGGCAAGCTTGGGGGCCAGCACAAGGTACCCCGCCTCAGCAATTCGCGGGAGCTGCTGGATGAAATCCTTTCACAACTAAATAATTAGTTGTAACTATCGGCAGGATTATTTTCTCCTGCTATGCGCCGTACTTCCATGCTGCATTGGTCGCTGCTGAGCGTGACCTTGATTGGGCTCAGCAGTTGCGCCCGGGTGCCTGTTGGCTTCTGGTCACGCAACCGTTTCGATCAGCAAGAGCAACGCCATGGCCCCTGGCGCACCTACCTCGATGCGCAGCAGCACTTGCTCAATAAGGGCCGCTACCGGCATGGTCGCGAGGCAGGGCGCTGGCGCTACTTCAGCCCCGGCGGCCTGCCCGAACGCACCGAGCGTTTCCATCGTCGTCCGGCGGGCCTTATTACCCTAACCGTGTACCACCCCAACGGGCAGATAGCCAGGCGGGGCAAAGCCCGGTATCAGTCTACAGCCACTACCGAACGGTTCTTCTGGTTTGGCGAGTGGCGTTGCTACGATGAAACAGGCCACCCGCTCCCATCAGAGTTTTATGTGAATGGCATCCGGACCGGCGTGCCGCTGGTACCGCCTGGGCCCTGAGCGGATGCCTTTACTGGTAAAATAGGACATTGCGCCTATGCAGGCCCAGCCGACCGACGTGCCGAAAAATCCGCTAACGTGCTGTAGTACGTAAGTTGAAATCCGATACTGGTGATTCGCTGATCTGTTTTTTCGGGGCGCAGCTTTGCATTATAATCGGATAACTACTTATATTTCGCTTTGTCCTGATCTGAGTTCCAACCTAAACTCCCGCGTATGTCCAGCGCAACTCTTGCTCCTGTTTCCTCTTCCTCCAGCCGGCGACGGCGCACCAGCAGCTATGTTCGTTTGGAGAAGGAGAAAAAATCCGAGAAGCGGGCCAATTACCTTACAGCGGGCATTTTAGGGCTTATTGCACTGGCCCTGTTGGTTAGCCTGGGAGTTATTGCGTTCAGCGCCGTAAACTGATTGCTGGCCAAAAAGGCCTGGCGCGACAGCCCGGCATGCGTACTTGCCGGATTGCCGCGCCAGATAGGATGGATGCTTATTCCTGAAACAGATTGCCGAGCAGGCCACCGCTTTCTTTGCCGGCATTGCCGCCAGCCGGGGCCAGGGCCTGAATGAGCTTCTTTACGGGCATAGACTGCAGCCATACCCGGCCCGTACCGCGTAGCGTGGCCAGCATCAGCCCCTCGCCCCCGAAAATCATGGACTTGAGGCCACCGGCGCGGGCAATGCTGAAATCGATGCCCGGCTCGAAGGCCACTACGCAGCCGGTATCAACACGTAGCAGTTCGTTGTTGAGGCGCTTTTCAATGATGGCTCCGCCCGCGTGCACGAAGGCTTTGCCGTCACCGGTTATCTTCTGCAGAATGAATCCTTCGCCGCCAAAAAAGCCCGCGCCAAGCTTCGAGTTGAGGTGCAGACTAATTTTGGTGCCCCGGGCGGCGGCCAAAAAGCCATCCTTCTGCACAATCAAACCCTGCGGCAACTCCCGCAAATCGAGCGCGATGATGGTACCGGGGTAAGGGGCCGAAAAGGCTACCTGGGCCTTGCCCGAACCGCCGCGGTGGGTAAAGTGCGTCATGAATAGCGACTCGCCTGTGAGCAGCCGGGTACCGGCCGAAAACAGCTTGCCCATCAGCCCCTGGTTTACTTCTGAGCCGTCGCCCATTTTGGTTTCGAAGGCAATGGCCTCGCTCATGTACACCATGGCCCCCGCTTCGGCAATTACCGTTTCGTTGGGATCTAGCTCTACTTCGAGCACCTGAATGTCGTTGCCGAGAATTTTATAGTCGATTTCGTGAGACTGCATGCGCAAGCGTTGGGAAATGGATGGAAAGAAGCTCAAGTATAGCGAAAGATGAATAAAGCGCGAGCTTACTCGTCGTCTTCATCCGTTACCTCGTCCTCATCCACCTCCTTACCTTTCGCATCAGCTTTGGGCTTTTTGCTCTTGGCCTCGGTGCTGCTGCGGCGCACAAAATCCTCCTCCGACTCCTCTGCTTCTTCGATTGGCAGGTCGTCATCTTCCTCGTCCTTCTCCCCGAAAACCCCGTCGCGGTTCACCAGCTTTTTGTCGCGCACATGGCGGTTGAGGAACTTGTTGATTTCTTCGATGGAGTAATTGGAGGTGATTTCACCCAGCGGGTTCACCTTGATTTCGAAGCCTTCCAGCTCCTTATGCACCCGGGCTTTCTTCTCGGGCTCTTCTTTTTTACTTTTCGACTTGGCGGGTTTCTTAGCCATAACAATGCGGGGCAGGTTAAGTAAGCGGAAGCGCGCCGGCCCACGGCCCGCGCCCTGTAGGTACGCAGCCGTTGGTGCGAAGGATATGCTACTGCCCCCCCATGCAAAAGCCCGCCCAACGGTTTGTCGGGCGGGCTTTCGTAATCAGAAATCCGGAAATGTTAGGCTGCGGGCAGGGCCGCTACCGCCGCCTGAATCCGCCCGGCAGTTTCCTGCGGGCCCAAAATGTGCATAATGTGCATCAGGTCGGGGCCGGCGCCGGCCCCGGTTACGGCAACCCGCAGCGCCTGCAGTACCTGCCCGATTTTCAGGCCCTGACCTTCCACTACTTGCGTGAGGAGCGCCTTAATCTCATCGGGAGTGGCACCAGGGGCGGCAGGCAGCTGAGCGGCAAATTCGGCCAGTACAGCGGCTACCGGCGCGTTCCATTTTTTGCTGATTACCTGCTCGTCGTAGCGGGTAGGCTGCTCGAAGAACAGCTGCGCCTCCTGGGCCAGATCGGCCGGGAAAGTGGCCCGTTCCTTCACCAGGGCGGCAATCTGGGTGGCTTTATCGGCCGACACCTCAACGCCTTGCTTCTGCAGGTCCTCCATGAGGTACTGGGCCAACTCGGTGTCGGGCTTGGCGCGCAGGTACTGCTCGTTGTACCAGCGCACCTTGTTCTGGTCGAAGCGGGCCGGCGACTTGCTCACGCGCTCAATCGAGAAGTTTTCAATCAGCTCGTCCATGGTAAACAGCTCCTGGGGCGTGCCGGGGTTCCAGCCCAAAAAGGCCAGGAAGTTAATGAACGCCTCGGGCAGGTAGCCGGCCTCGCGGTAGCCGCTGCTCACGGTGGGCTGGCCATCGGCGTCGGTGCCGTGGAATTCGAGCGGGAACACCGGGAAGCCGAGCTTGTCGCCGTCGCGCTTGCTGAGCTTGCCGGTGCCATCGGGCTTGAGCAGCAGCGGCAGGTGGGCGAACTGCGGCATGGTGCTTTCCCAGCCCAGATAGCGGTACAACAGCACATGCAGCGGTGCCGAGGGCAGCCACTCTTCGCCCCGGATAACGTGCGTGATTTCCATCAGGTGGTCATCCACGATATTGGCCAGATGGTATGTCGGCATGCCATCGGACTTCATCAGCACCTTGTCATCAATAGCCGACGAATGTACCACCACCCAACCTCGAATGAGGTCCTGGAAGCGCACTTCCTCTTTACGGGGTACTTTCAGGCGGATGACGTATGGTGTGCCGGCAGCTAGCAGTTGCTCCACTTCCTCGGCGGGCAGCGTGAGCGAGTTGCGCATCTGGGTGCGCGTGATGCTGTTGTACTGCGGGTTGGGCACCTTGGCGGCCGTGAGGCGGGCGCGCATGGCGTCCAGCTCCTCGGGCGTATCGAAGGCGTAGTAGGCAAAGCCGTCCTTGATCAGCTGGTCGGCGTACTGGCGGTACATCGGCTTCCGCTCACTCTGGCGGTAGGGCGCGTGGGGGCCGCCCTGCTCGATGCCCTCGTCAATCTCGATGCCGCACCAGCGCAGCGCATCCATAATGTACTGCTCGGCGCCGGGCACAAAGCGGTTCTGGTCGGTGTCTTCGATGCGCAACAGCATTTTGCCGCCCAGCTTGCGGGCCAGCAGGTAGTTGTAGAGCGCGGTGCGCACGCCGCCGATATGCAGCGGGCCGGTGGGGCTGGGCGCAAAACGCACCCGTACTTCTCTTTCCATAAGTCAGTTGATTCGCGGCACCGTTGGGGGTGAAAACCGCGCTGCAAAGGTACGAAAGAGGAGATAGGGAAATGGGGATGACAAAAAGCATCATTTCTTCTCACTCCACTACCAGCCCGAATTTTGTCAGCAGGCCCGGCAGGCTTTCGAGGGCGAAGCGGGCGCCCTTCACGTCGTTGAGGGCTGGGTCGAGCTGGAGGTGGCGGGCGGTTCGGAAGTCGGCGCCGGCCAGCTTCGTGTTCTCAAACAAAGCGCCGGTCAGGTCGCAGTCGGCAAATACGCTCCCCATCAGGTTGGTATCGGCGAAATCGGCCTCCCGCAGCGAACAGCCGTCAAAGCGCGTGCCGGCCATCTGTTTGCTCCCGAACGAAGCGTAATCGAGCTGACAACGGTCGAAGTGGACGCCAAACAGCAGGTCGCGACAGACGGTGAACTGCAGGCCCAGCAGCTTGCAGCCGTCGAAAGCCACATTTTGCAGGCTGACGTTGGCCAGCGAGGCCCCGGCTAGGTTGCAGGTTTCGAATAGGCAATCGGTAAATCGACGACCCGCCAGCTCGGCCTGGCTTAAATCAAAACCGATAAAATGGAACTGCTCGAACTCGCGCTGGCCCACCAAGGCGGGGGACAGAACCCGCAGGAGCACGTTTTCGGGCGGAAAGTAATCGGGTCGGGCCAGGGCCTTGGCTGGCTTGCGGACGCTGGGACGACGCATTATTCGCGGTTCTTGAAGCGCAGCCACAGCACCAGTCCCAGCAGCACCGCGCCGCCCCTGATGGCCCAGGCTACCGTTGGCCCCCAGGTGTAAATCCAATCAAGCAGCGGAAACCGGAAATTGCCCGGCAGCAGGTAAGGGGCTACCAAGGCAACCAGCCCGGCCAGGAACAGGAAAATGCCAAGTTCGCGCATGCAGTAAGGTAACGAGGTGGTCAATGAAGCATCTGGCGCGCTTTTTTTGAGTGAGGTACAGAATAAGCTGTGCGGCGGGTAAATGTCAGTTGACAGTAGCTGCCAGGTTCTTTGCCCTGCTCATCATACCGCTGCAGTGGCTCATTTATGCTTCCACGGCCACGCACGAAACTTCCACCTGCACGTCTTTGGGCAACCGGCTCACTTCTACCGTTTCGCGAGCCGGAGCATAGTCGGCATCGAAATAACTGCCATAGATGTCGTTGATGAGGCCAAAATTGCCCAGGTCTTTTACAAAAATGCTGCACTTCACAATGTGGCGCATGGAGAGGCCGGCCGCCGCCAGCACCGCCTGCAGGTTGCGCATCACCTGGTGGGTTTCGGCGGCTACATCCCCGTCACCCACGAGTTGGCTGGTGGCTGGGTCGAGAGCAATCTGGCCGGAGACATACACAGTGTTGCCGGCCCTGATAGCTTGGCTGTAGGGACCTATGGGAGCAGGGGCCTGTGGCGAAAAAACGACGGTATGGGCCATGGGTAGGGCGTAAAACAGGGTGGGTAAACGAAAGAACTATCTTTGGGCTAAAGTAAGCCGAAAATTTATGCATCTATTCATTGTGGGCGGCGAAACCGTCGAAACGGAACTGCGTTGCAAGTTCGGTGAGGCCCATAGCTACGACTTCTGCCCCGCCGCCGCACCCGATCTGCCGGCCCGCCTGGCTGCTGCCGATGTGCTCTTCGACCTGCGCGACTGGCCCGAGCTGCACTACGAGCAGCCCCGCCAGCCCCTGTTCTACGATACCACTGCCCGCAGCCTGGCACAACTCTTCCACAGTGAAGAGCCTCCGCAAGGCCCGGTGTTTGGCCTTTGTGCCCTGCCTACCCTGCTTGATCGGCCTCTGCTGGAGGTTACGTTGCTCGACCCGGCTTCGTCCCCTGTGCTGGCCACCCTTTGTGCCAATCTGGGTACCGACTACCGGCTGGTGGCCGACCGCGTGGGGCTGGTAACGCCGCGCATCGTATGCATGATTATTAACGAGGCCTGCTACACGCTGCAGGAAGGCACGGCTTCGGTACAGGATATTGACTTGGGCATGAAACTGGGCACCAACTATCCCCGCGGGCCCTTCGAGTGGGCCAATGCCATTGGTGTAGCGCGGGTGTACGAAACGCTGGAATGCCTGTATCAGGACACCCACGAGGAGCGCTACAAAGTGTGCCCCTTACTCAAGACGATGTATCTACGCGGCGAGTCGTTTGCGCTATAGGCGGGTGTAACGCCCCGCCCCAAATACAGAGTGCCGCCTCCGAAGCTTCGGAGGCGGCACTCTGTATTCAGAACAAAGCTACCAGCTTAAAAAGGCTACTCTACTGTTACCGACTTGGCCAGGTTACGAGGCTGGTCGACGTTGCAGCCTCGCAGTACGGCAATGTGGTAGGAGAGGAGCTGCAGCGGAACCACCGATACGAGGGGCATCAGTACCTCGCTGGTAGCAGGCACCTCAATCGTGAACTCGGCCATGGCCGGAATTACGGTGTCGCCCTCGGTTACTACGGCAATAATGCGGCCTTTGCGGGCCTTCACTTCCTGAATGTTGCTCACTACCTTCTCGTACGAGCTGTCTTTGGTGGCAATTACCACCACGGGCATGTTCTCGTCGATGAGCGCAATAGGGCCGTGCTTCATCTCGGCCGCCGGGTATCCCTCGGCATGGATATAGCTGATTTCCTTGAGCTTAAGCGCGCCTTCAAGTGCCACCGGGAAGTTGTAGCCCCGGCCCAGGTACAGGAAGTTGGTCGAATCCTTGAAGATTTCCGCAATCTGCATGATTTCGGTATTCAGCTCCAGCGCCTTTTCCACTTTGGCCGGAATAGTTTCCAGCTCCACCATCAGCTCGCGCAGGCGGGTATCGGTAAGCGTGCCGCGCTTGTGGCCCACAATCATGGCCAGCAGCGTGAGCACCGTTACCTGGGCCGTAAAGGCTTTGGTCGAGGCCACTCCGATTTCGGGGCCGGCGTGGGTGTAGGCGCCGGCGTCGGTGGCGCGGGCAATGCTCGAACCTACCACGTTGCAGACCCCGAAAATGGTAGCTCCGCGGCTCTTGGCCAGCTCCAGAGCGGCCAGCGTATCGGCGGTTTCGCCGCTTTGCGAAATAGCAATTACAATGTCGCGCTCTGTAATAATGGGGTTGCGGTAGCGGAACTCGGAGGCGTACTCCACTTCCACCGGTACCCGGGCCAAGTCTTCGAACAGATACTCGGCTACCAGGCCAGCATGCCACGAAGTACCACAGGCCACAATCAGAATGCGGTCGGCATTCACAAACTTCCGCTCGTAGGCCCGTACGCCGCCCATATTCAGGTGACCGGCTTCCATTTCCAAGCGTCCACGCATCGAATCGAGGATAGAGCGGGGCTGTTCAAAAATCTCCTTCAACATGAAGTGCTCGTAGCCGCCTTTTTCAATACGGTCCAGCTCCAGCGCCAGCTTCTGAATGTAGGGCGTCTGCTTCACATCCTCACGGCTGCGCACGTCCATTTCCCCATCCTTGATAACAACCAGTTCGTAGTCGTTTACATATACTACGTCGCTGGTGTATTCAATGATAGGCGTAGCGTCGGAAGCCAGGAAAAACTCGTTCTCACCAATGCCTACCACCAACGGCGAGCCTTTGCGGGCTGCAATCAGTTGGCCTGGGTTGTCCTTGCTCAGCACTACAATAGCGTACGCACCGATTACCTCGTGCAGCGCCAAGCGCACTGCCTGCTCCAGCGAGCCTTGGTTTTTCTTCTGAATCTCCTCAATAAGATTCACGAACACCTCCGTGTCAGTATCGGAGTGGAATACGTGGCCTTGCTCTTGCAGGTGCTCCTTAAGGGCAGCGTAGTTTTCAATAATGCCATTGTGGATGATGGCAATACGCTCCGAAGTAGAGTAATGCGGGTGGGCATTCACATCGTTCGGCTCACCGTGGGTGGCCCAGCGGGTATGGCCCATGCCGATATTGGCGTGCGTATCCTTCTCAGCAATGAACTTCTCTAACTCGGCAACCTTGCCCTTTTTCTTGTATACGCTCAACTCACCGTCATTCAGCAGCGCTACGCCGGCTGAATCGTAACCCCGGTATTCGAGCCGGTGCAATCCTTTGAGAATAATGGGGCAGGCCTCACGGTGCCCGATGTAAGCAACAATTCCGCACATAGTAGTCGACGGGTTCAGAGCCGTAGCTCGAAAAGAAAAAAATATAAGACAAAAGTAGGGCGACACCGGCAAATGCCGTGCCGCCCTCAGGCCTATGGGAGGCTGCTACTTCTTACTGAAGCTTGGAGTAATATACGCGCAGCCGGATGTTGTTGGCATCGAGTTGCGCACGGTTCAGGTTAAGGTTGGCCACTGTGCCGCTTTGCTGCGGTAGCAAGACCCCTTCGCCATTGCGCAAGGCTGGAGAGAGCAACAGCCCTGAAGGACGATCCTCGCCCGCATTGAAGCGGTTCTGCAGGAATGCCTGTAAGTACTGCGTGATACCAACTGAATAGAACTGGGTAGGATTCTGCCCAAACGGAATCGTAACAGAAGCCGGATACCCTACGCCGGTGGAAGACGGTAGGACGAGCGACCCATTGGGCAACTGGACTGGCTCGTCCTGCTGTACGAGGCGGTCAACCGTCGAGGCTCCATTCGCGCGTGTTAGAATCTGGTTGGCCTCGTTTACCTCATAAAGATAAAGCGAAGACGGGTACGGGAACAAGCCATTGCTGAGCTGCCGGACCGGAATGAGTAGCTCGGCCCGGTTGATAACCAACGTTGGTTTATCGCGCAGCGCTTCGAGTCCTTCAAACTCCAACCGAGTGCTCAGCCCCACACCCTCCTGCACATACGTCAGGCCGTTGGTGCGGTCTGAAGGCAGCGGGTTTTGGGCAGTAAGACCAGCTAGCGGGGTTCCGGCCAAATCGGTGGTGAGCTGCGTGAAGTACCGGCCATCCGTGAAAGAGCCACTCAGCGGTGCAATGTTGGCCAAGTAGATGGAGTACGTGCGCTTTTTCCCTTCCGCACCAGTACGGAAGTAAAAGGTAACCACATTAACTGTCCGGGTAGAGGCGCGTGGAATGCTGATGACATTGCCTACATGGCCTTCTGAAGGCCGGAGCAGCACGCCCTTCCACAGTCCGTCGAGCGTACTCTGGTTGAAGGCAGAGTTCGACGTCATGGCCGCAAACACCGAATTTACCAGCGGCGCGGCGCTACTCGATTTAAGTAGCGGAATCCGGATAGTACGCTGGGGCGATGCCACGCTGATGGTATCGGGCGCGTTGCTGGCCGGCAGCCGTACCGTATTGTCGCGGTTGAGTACGGCCGGAAAGTTGCTCACCAGCGCGTCGCCCGTTGCCACCGTAGTGGTCGAGTTGTACACTGTCCGTGCGTCGAGCGGCTGCTGCAGGGGCAGTACATCGAGGCGCAGTGGCTGAACCGCAGAACCGTAGACTTGGTCGAAAGCCAAGGCAAATACCGCCGAATCGAGGCGGGGGTTGACGAATTTAGCCGGCAGCGAATCGAGCGGCGAAAGGCCCGGCAATACCAGCAGGTTCAGGGCGGCGGCGGCCGTAGTAGTGCCCACAAACGAGTCGCGCACGCGGCCCACGAGGGCACTGTTCGCTTTCACCGTCTGCACCACCGGCTGGCGCACTGTGGATGCCTTCAGCGGCAAATCAAGATAGGTGGCAGAAATAGGCGACGTGCCGGGCAAGTCAAGTCCCAAGTCGTTGGCCTTTTCGCAGCTGCTGGTCAGGGCCAACAGCGTAATTCCGAGCAGCGTAACCGACGAAAGTCGGCCGGCGCTAGTTGGCCAGTTCATTATAGAGCGCGTAGTAAGAGGTCAGCAGGTCGTCGTCGGCGGCTACCTGGTCAATTTGCTTTTTGGTCGAATACTCGGTGAACAAGGCCTCCATATTTTCGCTGAAATCCTCGTCGGATTTCACGACCTTATCGGCATACTGCATGCCCGTTTTAATGAAGCCGCCAAAGTCAGCCGTCTTCAGAGAGGCCAGCATATCGTCGTCGATGTCGAGCATCTTGGCTTTTTCGATAATGTCGGCGTCGAATTTGAAATCGAACTCGTTGCTGTAAATCGTAAAGACCGACTTAGCATCCTTGAAAATCGGATCCTTCTTGTAGGTCGTCTTCAAATACATCGGAATCAGACCCGTCATCCAGTCGTTGCAATGCACGATATCGGGCGCCCAGCCGAGCTTCTTGACAGTTTCCAGTACGCCTTTGCAGAAAAAGATAGCCCGCTCGTCGTTGTCTGAGTGAAACTTATCGTTCTTATCAACCAATACCGACTTGCGGTGGAAATAATCCTCGTTGTCGATAAAGTATACCTGTAGCTTGGCATTCGGAATAGAAGCCACTTTAATAATGAGCGGCTTCTCGTCTTCGCCCACGGCAATGTTGATGCCCGAGAGGCGTACTACCTCGTGCAGTCGGTTTTTACGCTCGTTGATAATGCCAAAACGGGGCACAAAAATGCGGATTTCCATCCCCATTTCCTGCATGCCCTGCGGCAGACGCCGCAAAAACTCCGCTACCTTGGTGGTCTGCAGAAACGGGTCAATTTCCGTGGCAGCATAGAGTATTTTCAACTTCGACATAAACGGTCAGTTGGGATTATTAGAGGTAGGCAACACTTTGGGATGCACAAAATTAAGCATTTTTGAGGGAAATTTCATTCTGGTCCGCCTTCCGGCCCCTGGCCGGGCCCCTTTGCTTTATGGAGATACTCACCACTGCCGCCGCGTTGCAAGCCCACACCGAAAACTGGCGCCGGACCGGCCAACATATTGGTTTGGTGCCTACTATGGGTGCGCTCCACGAAGGCCATTTGCAGCTGGTACGGGCCGCCGCCACCGAGTGCGATGTAGTAGTGGCCAGTATCTTCGTCAATCCCACCCAGTTCAACAACCCCGACGATTTTCGCCTGTACCCGCGGCTGCCCGAAGCCGATGCGGCCCTGCTGGCTCCTGCTGGCTGCACGGCCCTGTTTCTGCCCTCAATAGCCGAAATGTACCCTCGCCCGACGGCGGTGCAGTTTGGTTTTGGGGCTCTGGAACGGGTAATGGAGGGGGAGCACCGTCCGGGCCACTTCAACGGAGTGGCCACGGTGGTTAGTAAGCTTTTCCACCTCAGCCGGCCTCATCGCGCTTATTTCGGCCAGAAGGATTTCCAGCAGGTGGCCATCGTACGCCAGCTTGTCAGCGACTTAGCCTTCGATCTAGAGTTGGTAGCTTTCCCAACGGTACGCGAGGCCGACGGGCTGGCCATGTCGTCGCGCAACCGGCGGCTGAGCCCGGAGGCCCGGGCGCTGGCCCCGCGCCTGTACCAAAGCCTGCAGGCCGCCGCCGAGTTGCTCCGCGGCGGGCATACTACGCCGGGGGCCGTACAAGCGGCCGTGCGCGAGCAACTGGCCGCCGTGCCCGGGCTGGAGCTGGAGTACATCACGGTAGCCGATGCCCACACATTGCAGCCGCTGGCCGACACGTATGCTGACCGACCAACCGTAGTATGCCTAGCTGCCCACCTCGGCGGCGTCCGGCTGATTGACAACGTGGTAGTGGAGGCGAAATAGCGAAGCCGCTGCGGTGAGGCTGATATTTTAAAGGCCAGGACGTGCCACTGGCACCGAAAGGCTACAGCGCACCAAACCCGCTACAGCGGCTCGCTATTTCACCTTACGTATCTTTGGCCCCCCAAACAGTATCTGTCGTTTACACATGCATATCGAGGTTCTCAAGTCGAAGATTCACCGCGTTAAGGTTACTCAGGCCGAGTTGCACTACGTGGGCAGCATCACCATTGATGAGGACCTGCTCGATGCGGCCAACATGGTGGAAAACGAAAAGGTCACCATTGTCAACATCAACAATGGCGAGCGGTTTGAAACCTATACCATTAAGGGTGAGCGTGGTTCGGGCATGATTTGCCTGAATGGTCCGGCTGCCCGGCGTGTGGCCGTGGGCGACATCGTTATCATTATATCCTACGCTCTAATCGACTTCGCCGAGGCTAAAGCCCACCAGCCCACCGTCATCTTCCCCGACCAGCACAACCGGGTAGCTTAGCGGTTCTTTTTCTGCCTGCCGACTGCATGAAGCAAGTCCTCAACATCGTAAAATACGCGCTGCTGCTATCTGTATCGGGCCTCCTGATGTGGTACGCGCTCCAGGGGCAAGACCTAAGTCGGATCGGGCAATATGTGCGCGGGGCTAACTACCGGTGGCTGTTGCTTACAGTAGGGCTTTCGGTGCTGGGTTATTTCAGCCGGGCCTACCGCTGGAAAATGCAGATCGAGCCTACCGGCTACCATCCCCGCTATTGGGACGTGTACCATGCTATGATGGTAGGCTATCTGGCCAACCTGGTACTGCCGCGTATGGGCGAGGTTATCCGCTGTTCGGTGCTGCGGCGTACCAGCGGCGTACCGGTGCAGGTGGCATTGGGCACAGTGGTAACCGAACGGGTTATCGACGTGCTGGTGCTGTTTGGCTTGCTGGGCACTACGTTGCTGCTCGACTTTAGCACTTTCTGGAGCTTCCTGACCGATAAAGTGCTGGCTGGCCGCTACGACGATTTGGCCCGTAATCGTACACCTCTGCTGGTGGCGCTGGGTATTGCTTTGCTGTTGCTGCTGGGCCTTGGTTACGCCGTGTTTCGCAACTTGGAGCGGCTGCGCCAGAACGCATTATTCAGCAAAGCAGTGGGTTTTGTGAAAGGCGTGTTGGCTGGTGCCTTCAGCGTGTTGAAGCTGGAAAACAAGGGCCTGTTCCTGTTCCACACTTTCTTCACTTGGGCTGTGTACTACCTCATGGACTACTTGGCTTTTTTCGCTTTCCCTGAAACTTATGATCTGGGAATGCGTGCCGGTCTGGCAGTGCTTACGTTCGGAGCCTTGGGCATGGCAGCCCCGGTGGCTGGTGGCATAGGCCCCTTCCATATAATGGTGCAGAGCGTACTCTTGGCTTACGGCATCAGCAAAGAGGCCGGTATTGCCTACGCGTTAGTCGTGCACGGCTCCCAGACACTGCTGGTGGTGCTTATGGGCGGTATCAGCTTTGCCGCCAGCATGATGAAGTCGGGAAAGGGAGCCAAAAGCCGGCGGCAAGCAGCGGTAGCCCCTGAAACCGAGCTGACCCGATAACACTAGTCGCTGACCAATAGGAGGCAACGTAGCAGCGGTTGCGCAACACGTAAAACAGGTAAGCTATGTGGTCAAAAGATAAAATCCTGAGCCGCGAGGCCCTTGTAGCTGCCGTAGCTGCCTGGCAGGCGGCTGGCGAGCAGGTGGTGTTTACCAACGGCTGTTTCGATCTGCTGCACCTGGGCCACGTCGACTACCTCGAAAAGGCCCGGCATCTGGGCCAGCGGCTGGTAGTAGGCCTGAACACCGATGCTTCGGTCAGCCGGCTTAAGCCCGGCCGGCCGTTACAGGACGAAGTGTCACGTGCGCGGGTTCTGGCCTCTCTTTTGTTTGTTGATGCCGTAACGCTCTTCGACGAGCAAACCCCGCTGGCCCTCATTGAAAGCGTGCAGCCTGATATTCTGGTGAAAGGCGACGACTACGCCGTAAGCCAGATAGTAGGCCACGAGGTGGTGCTGGCCCGTGGCGGGCGGGTGCTGACGGTGCCGCTGGTGCTGGGTTACAGCACCACGCGCATCGTGGAGCGCATCAGCCAAACGTCGTAGTGCCGGCCGGCACGAAATCCGGCGGACTATTGTTTAATCTGCGTACCTGACCTTCTTTTAACATGTTCTCTCCCATTTATATCGTTTTGCTGGTCGCCATGGTGGTCAGCTGGCTCGTGCAGCGTCGCCTTAAAAGCAAGTTCGAGCAGTATTCCCAGGTTGGCCTCCAGAATGGCCTGTCGGGCAAACAGATTGCCGAGCTGATGCTCGCCGACAACGGCATCACCGACGTGCGCGTCATCAGTACCGAAGGCCGCCTGACCGACCATTACAACCCCGCCGACAAAACCGTGAACCTGAGCGAAGCCGTGTATGCTGAGCGTAGCGCCGCCGCTGCTGCCGTAGCCGCCCACGAGTGCGGCCATGCCGTGCAGCACGCCACGGCCTACAACATGCTACAGTTTCGCTCGGCTATGGTGCCGGCCTTAAGCGCCGTATCGCGCTTTATGCCTATTCTGCTGATTGCGGGCGTGTTTCTACTCAACCGTACCCCTTGGCCGCTGGGAGCCGGCGTGGTGCTTTTTTCGCTCACTACGCTGTTCGCCTTCGTTACGCTTCCCGTCGAGTTTGATGCCTCCAAGCGTGCCTTGGCTTGGATTGACAAGCGGGGCATTGTAACGCCTCAGGAGCACGCCATGGCCAAAGACGCGCTGTGGTGGGCGGCCATGACCTATGTGGTGGCCGCGCTCAGTTCGCTGGCTACCTTGTTGTACTACGTCAGCCTTTTTTTAGGCGGTCGTCGCAATAGCTAATGCTCCGAAACTAGCCATAAAAAGCCGCTTCCTAAGCTCCGGAAGCGGCTTTTTAGCTCCTGACAGCTATACAACACAGTTGGTAGCCAACTCTTTGTACAGGTTTTGTGTTAGAACGCTACTGTCCAACGCCTGATTGCGTAATTTTGTCTGGCCGCAGCCCGCCTGCCGAGCCGGCCTAACCGTTAGATTTTCCCACCCCACCCACTTTACCGCATGGATTTCCAGCTTACTGAAGAACAACTGGCCGTACAGGCCGCTGCCCGCGACTTTGCCCAGAGTGAACTGTGGGCCGGTGTAATTGAGCGCGACGAGCACCAAAAATTTCCGGCCGAGCAAATCAAGAAGATGGGCGAGCTGGGCTTCATGGGCATGATGGTGAGCCCCGAGTACGGTGGCGGCGGCATGGACACCGTTAGCTACGTGCTGGCCATGGAAGAAATCAGCAAGGTCGATGCTTCGTGCTCGGTTATCATGTCGGTGAACAACTCGCTGGTATGCTGGGGCCTGGAGAAGTATGGCACCGAGGAGCAGAAGCGCAAGTACCTGCCCAAGCTCACGTCCGGCGAAATCATTGGCGCCTTTGCGCTGTCGGAGCCAGAAGCCGGTTCTGATGCAACGAGCCAGCGCACTACCGCCGAAGATAAGGGCGACCATTACCTGCTCAATGGCACCAAAAACTGGATTACCAACGGTACCACCGCTTCGGTATACCTCGTAGTGGCCCAAACCAACCCCGAAGCCAAGCACCGCGGCATCAACGTACTCATCGTTGAGAAGGGTATGGAAGGCTTCGTAACCAGCCCCAAGGAAAACAAGCTCGGTATCCGGGGCTCCGATACCTGCTCGCTGCAGTTCACCGACGTGAAAGTGCCCAAGGAAAACCGCATCGGCGAAGATGGCTTCGGCTTCAAATTCGCTATGCAGGTACTGGCCGGCGGCCGTATCGGTATTGCTGCTCAGGCCCTGGGTATTGCCTCGGGTGCCTACGAGCTGTCGTTGAAGTACGCCCAGGAGCGCAAGGCGTTCGGTGTGCCAATCTCGCAGCACCAGGCCATCCAGTTCAAGCTGGCCGATATGGCTACCAACATCGATGCCGCCCGCCTGCTTTGCCTGCAGTCGGCCCACGACAAAGATGCCCACCAGGACTACGCCAAGTCGGGTGCTATGGCCAAGCTGTTTGCCTCAAAAGTGGCTATGGATACTGCTGTAGAGGCCGTTCAGATTCATGGTGGCTACGGTTTCGTAAAAGAATACCACGTAGAGCGGATGATGCGCGATGCCAAAATCACCCAGATTTATGAGGGAACCTCCGAGATTCAGAAAATTGTAATCTCTAGGGAAATTCTCAAATAGGAACAGAATTGCCTATTATTCAGAAGTATTGCACAAAACCCAGTCAGTAAATGACTGGGTTTTGTGTTTTTGTGAATTTTTATATGTTATTTTGCATTTGTTAAACCAGCGGTACTATATTCTGGTTTACTACTCTCAAATTTCTCGCTCTACCTACCGATGGAAGATTATAATAAAGTAATAGAATCTTTGGGTGTCCGGTACATCAAAGCAAAGAACCTGGTGTTGCAGCAGCCATTTACGGTACGCAACTCCTACGATGTCGGCAATAACCTGATTCTGCTCCACAAAGGACATGTTTCTTTTGGGGATGAAAGCCATGCAGTGGAAGAAGGCGAAATGCTTTTCATCCCCGGCGGTCGGGCTACTAAGGTTACTTATGGCCACGACCCCAGCAAGAGCATTACCAACGACGACCTGATTACCAACAAGGATAAGTTCTTCCATTCCAACTCCGACCTCGACCTGATCGGAGATGCCGAGGAAAGCCACTCGTTTGTGAGTTTCGAGGCCAAGGTGTTCGATTCGGTGAATTTCTTCGCCTCGCTCGATGTGCCGGCCTTCCTTATCACCGGCAACTCCAAGCTGGCCAACCTCATCATCAAGGTGGTAGAGGAAAGCCTGCAGGAACTGCCCGGTCGCGAGCGGCTCATCACGATTTACACCGAGAACATCGTGGTGGAAATCGTGCGCTACATCCTCAAAAACAAGATGTTTGTAGAGCAGCTGGCTACCAACAGCACGTACTTCAAGGACCCGCGCCTCATCGACCTGTTCAACTACATCAAAGAGAACATCGGCGGCGACCTGTCGAACAAGGTTCTCTCGGGCGTAGCCAACGTGAGCGAAGATTACGTGGGCCAGTACTTCAAGATGCTCACCGGCATCAACCCGCAGGACTACATCGAGTACCAGCGGATGGAGCGCGCCGTGTTCCTGCTCCGCACCACCAAAAAAAGCATCCGTGACATCGGCAAAGAGGTAGGCTACAAAGACACCGCCTATTTCTGCCGCCGCTTCAAGATGATGTTCGGTATTCCGGCCGGCAAAATGCGCCGCCGTGAGTCGGCCATGAACATCTAACCACAGATGTTTGGATGCCACAAATACAGGCGCCAGTAAGAGTAGCAGAAAAGGAAATAGCCTGGCCAGATTGGCCGGGCTATTTCCTTTTCTGCTGACGTGATGTGCTTTTGCGCTATTTGCTGCCGATGTGCTGAGCAGGCACGGTTTCAGCGGCATCCGCAGTATTGGCAACGGTTTCAAACGCTGTGATGATATCAGCCACTTCAGCTAGGAAATCGGGGTTCTGCTCGATGTGGTTGCCAACTACGATAACATCGGCCCCGGCTTGTAGGGCTGCACGGACCTTTTCGGCGCTGTTGAGGCCACCACCTACAATAATGGGCAGGTCTACCGCTTGGCGTACGGCCCCAATCATGGCGGGCGTAACGGGGTGTAGCGCCCCGCTACCGCCATCAAGGTAAATGAGGCGCAGGCCCAGCTGTTCGCCGGCCATGGCGGTGCAGGCGGCAATAGCGGGCTTGTCGTGGGGGAGGGGGGTGGTGCCGCTGATGTAGCTGGCCGTAGTCTGGCGTCCGCTATCAACGAGCATATAGCCGGTGGGTAGAATCTGCAGGCCGCTTTCACGCAGCCGTGGGGCCGCAATAACATGCTGGCCGATCAGAAACTCGGGGTTGCGGCCCGAAATCAAGGACAGCAACAGGATGCCGTCGGCTTGCGAATCGAGGTGCAGGCTATGACTCGGGAAGAGTAGTACCGGTACGTTGGACCGGCTCTTGATAAAACGAATGAGGGCAGCCTGATGCGAACCAAGCACCAAGCTGCCGCCCATAAAAAAGTAATCTACTACGTGTTGCTCACTCAGGTCCAGCAACCGCTGGCACCCGGCCTCATCTATATTGTCGGGGTCCAGCAGAACGGCCAGCGACTTCCGGCCTATTTGGCGGTTTTGGCTAAGTCTATCATGCAGGCTGGCTGGGCGCATCCGCGTCGTCGTGGTGGTAAGTGAATTCAATGTCGCGGGTTTCCGGCTCCTGGCGCGGTGCGTCCGAAGCAGCAAGGTCGGTATTTTTGAGGACTGGCAAATAGTCGCTGGCCTTTTTGGCAATAAAGGCTAGTGTAACAGCCGTAGCTTGGGCCACCAACATCTTGCCGGTATCCGACTGCATGAAAGCCCGGAAAGTATCGGCTAATATCGAAGATGCTTCCGACTGGGCTGACGGGTCAGCTCCAGAGGCAGGTTGCTCATACGTACGGGCGCTTGGGCGGGTAGCGGGCACTATAGCGTTGTAGTTTGTAGCAGGCTGAAACGGGTCTGCCTCACTTGTAGTAGCGCTACCTTCAGCTGGCATATTACTTCGAAGCCGCCGCCCTCCCAGGCCCAGGTCATCTGCCACCGCCGTATCAACGGTAGTAGATGCCAGGGGCCGGCGTAAGTTGTCTTTTAATTGCTTCGCAGACTCTTTTTCGGCAGCTTTAAGCGCTTTCGCTGGCTTCTTGTTGGATTTGGAGTTGCCAAGCGCCTTCGAGATAAGCCATAGTCCACCCAGTATCCCGGCTCCTGCGGCAGCATACTTGCCTACCTGCAGCGTTTTCTCCTTTATATCCTGAACATCGCCCATCAGAGCACGCTCATATTCCAGCTTCTGGCGCTCCAGAAACTCTTTCTCATCTTCAAACAACGGGTTGTGCAGCTCAGTCATCGGTCGGGTTAGGCTTGGCGTTTGTCGGATTTATAAATGGTGTTGCCCAGCGTCTTGTCGGCCAGGGCTTGGAAGGCCGACTTATCGACCCCTATAACAAAGGCAATCAGCAAAACAAGATAGAAGCCTGCCACGATTCCAAAGCCCCAGAAATGGCTGTCGAGCACGTCGTTCAGTACAAAAGCCAAGAACAAATTCAGGAACAGAAAAAAGAACAGACCTATGACAGCCATAGTGACGCCGTGCGCCACGTTTACAAACGTGTGCTTGGCTTTTTCCTGCACTTCCAGCCGAACCAGATCGAGGCGGGTGTCAAGGTAACCCTTCAGATTACCTACCAGACTATCGTTGTGAGGTGTCTTGGAAGCATTTTCTTCGGTGGAGAACAGGCCCATGGAGGAGACTTTTGCGGGAAAACAATGTTATTAAGTTGGGTAGTAGCAAATAAAGCCGCTACTCGTTATATGGTAGCTGTTGCATACGGAAAAGGCGAAGCTGTGTCTGAAATTGGTTTGTTTTTACGCTATACTGCCCTGCTTTGAGCCAGAATCATTACCAAGTGCTCGGTGTGCCGGTAACGGCCACTTTACCCGATATCCGGCTGGCATACAGGCGTCTGGCAGTGTTATACCACCCCGACAAGCACGGCGGCAATGTGCTCTACGAAGAGCTGTTTAAGGCAGTAGCCGTGGCCTATCGGGTGCTGGGCCACGAGGGTCGCCGCGCTCACTACGATCAGCAACTACGCGCCGACGCCCGCCGGCTCGATGAGGCCCAGCGTCAGCAGCATTTCCGCCAGCAGGGCCAGCATATTTATGGTGCGCCTATGCCCGCCCCGGCCCCGCCCCTGCGTACCCGCCGGCCGGCCGGAGCCAACGAGCGGTACTACCAGCCCATTGCGCGCCAGAAAGTAAAGTTCACGCGGCGCGACTATTGGCTTACGGCGCTGCTGGGAGTGGGGCTGGTCCTGTTTATGGTTTCTGTAAAAGTTACCATGGACTATGTATCGGGCTCGGGTAACTACACGCGGGGCCTGCAGGCCTACACGAAGGGCAACTGGGCTGGGGCACACAGCTACTTTACCGATGCGCTGCACTTCCGGCCTGACTACAATCTGGCCCTGCGGCGGCGGGCCGAGGCCGCTCAACTCGGTCTGCACGATTATGCCGCCGCTCGCGCCGACCTGCGTGCTGCTCTGCCCGAAGCCCCGGCTGCGCTGCGGGGGCAGCTATGGCTGCGCTTAGCTCAGTGCGAGGCCGCCCTCGGCCGGCCGGCATCCGCTCGGGATGCCTACCAGAAAGCCCTGACCCTTGATAGTACACTGGCCCGCGCCTGGCTACGGCAGGGCGAAACAGAGCTGTTTCAGCAGCAGCAATTTGCGGCGGCCGTTCGCACGCTGTCGAGTGGTTTGCGCCATGCCAGCGGGCCTTCGCGGCTGCGAGGGCAGCTACTCACGTTCCGGGGGCTGGCCAATTTTAAGCTGGGCCGCTACGAGGCTGCTCAGAACGACTACTGGGCAGTGCTGGACATTACACCCCGTAGCGGGCAACTCTATTTTCTGCTGGGCCGCGTGGCGCAACAGCAGCGCGATGTGCCCCGGGCCTGCGACCTGCTCCGGCGGGCCGTGCTGCAAGGCTACGAGTTCGCCCGCGCCGCCCGCGACACTACCTGCGCCGCTGAACCGCCGCAGGCTAAAGAAACCAAGTTAAGTGCCGCAAAATAAAAAACCCCGATTCTGAGACAGAATCGGGGTTTTTTGTGGTAATGATTGGAATCGAACCAACGACACCAGCATTTTCAGTGCTGTGCTCTACCAACTGAGCTACATTACCAACTCGTGGTTCCCGGCAGGCCTTTTGGCCGTTGGGGAGCACAAAAGTAGCAAAGCATTTTCAACCTGCAAGTCAGAATCGAAAAAAAAGTTGGTAGCGGAAACTATCTGCCTCAAAATCGGTAAATTGTTATGCATACCGAGTATATTTCGGATCCAACTCTAAACTTACCCTTTTCCCGTGCATTTCTCTATTCAAAACATCATCTTCCTGCTGGTGGCGCTGGCAGGCTTCGGCTTGTTTGCCTGGCAGGCCAGCCGCATCCGGGCCAACGTGCTGGTGGGCCGCGACCGAGACATGAGCGGCCACGTAAACGAACGGCTCTGGAAAACGCTGTTGGTAGCTTTCGGTCAGCAGAAGATGTTTAAGCGCCTGACGCCGGCCTTCCTGCACCTGATTGTGTACGTGGGCTTCATCGTCATCAACATTGAGGTGATTGAGATTATGGTGGACGGCCTATTTGGCACTCACCGCTTCCTGCAGTTCACTGGGCCGTTTTACTCGGCTCTCACTGGTACCAACGAAATTCTGGGGGCGCTGGTAATCGTGGCCGTCGTAGCCTTCTGGTGGCGGCGCAATGGCAATGTGGTCAAGCGCTTTACCGGTCCCGAAATGCGGGCCTGGCCGAAGATGGATGCCAACATCATTCTTTATGTAGAGGTGGTGCTGATGGCAGCCCTGTTTCTGATGAACACGGCCGACCTGAAGGCCTACCAGCTCCAGGGACTCGACCTGCCGGGTGCCTATCCCATCAGCCAGTTCCTGACGGGCCTGTTGCCCGATAGCGTACCAACGTTGCACGCACTCGAGCGTGTGGGCTGGTGGGCGCACATTGTGGGCATTCTGCTGTTTCTTAATTACCTGCCCAGCAGCAAGCACTTCCACATCATCATGGCGTTTCCTAACGTCTACTTCTCGCGGCTCATCCCACAAGGACAGTTCTCGAATGTGGAGAGTATCACCCACGAGGTGAAGGCCATGATGGACCCCAGCTATGCGGTGCCGGCCCCGGCTACCAACCCCGATGGCTCGGCAGTAGCCCCCGCACCCTTCGGGGCTAAAGACGTGGACGATTTGGCCTGGACCAATCTGCTCAATGCCTACTCCTGCACCGAGTGTGGCCGTTGCACCTCGGTGTGTCCGGCCAACATCACTGGCAAGCTTCTCTCGCCTCGCAAAATCATCATGGACACGCGCGACCGGATGGAGGAGAAATACAACGCGCCGCTCCTTTTCAGCCCGGCCTTGTACGGCGCAGAAGCTAAGCACGACCCCCAAGAGCAGCTCGACAAGGAAAACCATACGCTGCTACGCGGCTACGTAACGCCCGAAGAGTTGTGGGCCTGCACCACCTGCAACGCCTGTGTTGAGGCCTGCCCGGTGAACATCAACCCGCTGGACAGCATCATCGAGATGCGCCGCTTCCTAGTACTCGAAGAGTCAGCTGCTCCCAACGCCCTGAACGCCATGTTCAGCAACATCGAAAACAACGGCGCGCCCTGGGCCTTCTCGCCCTCCGACCGTTTCAACTGGGCCGACGACCTGTTCGTGGCCGAGAAAGGGACGCTGGAAGTTAAGAGCTAGATGCCAAAATGCTGCTCCCATTTCCTTCTTCCTCAACTCTGCTTCTTGTCCCTGGAATCCGTGGTTTACACCACCGGTTCTATCTCCTAACTACTATCTCCTAGCTTCTCAACATAATGGCTGAGCAAACTGCCAAACGTCCTGTTTCTGTACCCGTAATGGCCGATTTGGCGGCCCGGGGCGAGAGTCCTGAAATTCTGTTTTGGGTGGGTTGCGCCGGTGCCTTCGACGACCGGTACAAGCGCGTGACCCGCGCTTTCGTGCGCATCCTCGATCATGTGGGCGTGAATTATGCCGTCCTGGGCAAGGAGGAAAGCTGCACCGGCGACCCGGCCAAGCGCGCCGGCAACGAGTTCCTGTTCCAGATGCAGGCCATGACCAACATTGCCACCCTCGATGGTTACGGCATTAAGAAGGTGGTTACGGCCTGCCCGCACTGCTTCAACACCATCAAAAACGAATACCCCGCTTTGGGCGGCGAATACGAGGTGATTCACCACAGCACCTTTTTGCAGCAGCTCATCAACGAGGGCAAGGTGAAGGCTGAAGGCGGCGAATCGTTCAAAGGCCGCCGCATCACGTTCCACGACTCCTGCTACTTAGGCCGGGCCAACGACATTTACGAAGCCCCACGGGCCGTACTGGAAGTGCTCGACGCCGACTTGGTGGAAATGAAGCGCTGCAAGACGAACGGCCTGTGCTGCGGTGCCGGCGGTGCCCAGATGTGGAAAGATGCTGAGCCCGGCAACAAGGAAGTAAACATCGAGCGCACCGAGGAGGCCTTGGCTACCCTCGATGGCACCGATGCCGTGCTCAACAACCTGCGCGGTGTGGAAAGCAATGCCCCTGCTACTCCTGCTTCGGCCAAAGCGGCCGGCGGCAGCGTTATTGCCGTGGCTTGCCCTTTCTGCATGACCATGATGGCCGACGGCGTAAAAAACAAGGAGCGCGAGCAGGATGTGCAGGTGTTCGACCTGGCTGAGCTGATTGCCTCCGCCGAAGGCCTGAACGCGTAATCTTCAGCTTGAATCCATCCGCTTCAAAAACAGCCCTGGCCGGAACTTCCGGCCGGGGCTGTTTCTTTGTAAGTAACACGAAGCGCCAGTTTCGTGTACCGTTGCTGACATTGCAGTAGCGTTCCATAATATCCAAAGCTGGCGCTTCGCGCCACACCCTGCCCATGTACGTTCCCTTCGATCAGCTGCCGCCCTCGGCCCGCATCTGGATTTATCAGGCTAACCGCCCTCTCACGGCCACCGAACAAACCGAGGTACAACCCACCTTGCACCGTTTCGCCGATGAGTGGACCAGCCACGGCCGCAGGCTGGCCGCCTCGGCCGTTGTGCTGCACAACCAGTTTCTGGTTATCGGGCTCGACGAGGGCGTTGCCGATGCCAGCGGCTGCTCGATTGATGCCTCCGTGCGTTTCGTGCAAGGCATGGAGCAGCAATTGGGTATAGACTTACTCGAGAAGTCGAAGCTGGCCTTTTGGGTAGACGGACACGTAACGCTGCTCGACCGTAAGCAGCTAGGTCCTGCCATTGCCGCCGGCACACTTTCGGCCGAAACGCCGTATTTCGACAACACCATTGGCCAGCGTCAGCAGCTGCTGGAGCGGTGGCCGGCCCCGGCCGCCGATACGTGGCTTACCCGTTACTTCGTTTAACAAACGGCTAAGGCGCTGAAACCGACTTTTTCGCCGGAAAACTTGCATCTTAGCCGCACTATCTGCGCATTATCCGCGCACTGGCCACCTGTTGTGGCCGGCTGCCGGTTCCTCTTCCCTCCCTGTTATTATGAGAAACGCTATTCTGATGTGGACTGCCGTGGGTTCGGCCACCCTGCTGGCGGGCTGCGCTACCACCGGAGGGCTGAGCAAAGCCGACAAGCGGTTTGCACGCGGCGAATACGAGTCGGCGCTTACCTTATATAAGGCCGAAGTGGCAAAGGGCAAGAATGTAGCCCAGGGCAACTACCGAATTGCCGAGTCCTACCGCCTGTCCAACCGCGTCGAGCAGGCCGAAGCCTATTATAAAGCGGCTATTGATGGCGGAGCCCGCAAGGCCGACGCCGGCTACTATTATGCCCTGGCGCTACGGGCCAACGGCAAGTTCGACGAAGCCGCCGAGCAGTTCACGCAATACGCCGAGGTAGGCAGCAACCGCACCCTTACGGCTCAGGCCGAAGCTGAAGCCCGAAACGCCCGCGCCTCGAAAGACCTGCTGGCCCAGCGCACGAACAGCGAGGTAATGCCGCTGGATGAGCTGAACACGCCCGCCTCAGAGTTTAGTACTACCCGTATTCCCGATTCCAAGGAGCTGGTGTTTGCCTCAGGCCGAGAGGGGAAGGTGTTCCCCGGCAACGGCGAAGGGTTCAACGACCTCTACGCTGTGCGCTTCGCCGACGACCAGAAACTCACCGGCGGCACCGTGCGCAAGCTCGAACCCGTCATCAACTCCGTCAACCGCCACGAGGCCAGCGCCACCTATTCACCTGATGGCAAAACGGTGGTATTCGCCCGCTCCAACGACGGCTCCAAAAAAGGCTTGCTGAGCGTCGATTTATGGATTTCCTACTTCCGCGAAAACGCTTGGACCGAGCCTGAAATCCTGCGCGGCGTGAACAGCAGCACTGCGGATGAGTATTCGCCCGTTTTCTCGGCCGATGGCCAGACGCTCTACTTTGCTTCCACCCGCAAGGGCGGTTTGGGCGGCAGCGACCTGTACAAGGCCGCCATGGAAGGTCCCGGCCGCTTTGCTGCCCCCGAAAATCTGGGTGATAAGGTAAACACCGTGGGCAATGAGAGTTTCCCGGCCATTTCGCCCGAAGGCGTCCTGTACTTCTCCTCCGATGGCCACCCCGGCTTGGGCAAGCTCGATATCTTCAAGCTCGATAAAGGGCAGATCCGCAATCTGGGCACCCCCATCAACAGCTCCGGCGACGACTTCGCTCCTTTCTTCCTTGACAAACAGGGTGGTGTTTTCTCCTCGAACCGGGCTGGCGGCAAAGGCTCCGACGACCTCTACCGCTTCCGCGAGAATACCGTTAAGCTGGTGTTCTTCGCAGTCGATGGCACTGTGTTGGAGCGCGACAACCAAACCGGCACCAGCACCATCGTTCCCAACCAGCCCGTAGCGCTGCTCAGCTCCAGCGGTAAGCAACTTCAAACTACCACCAGCGGCCCCGACGGCAAGTTCATCTTCAAGCTCGACTCCACCGCCGCTGCCTACGCCCTCACCGCCAACCGCGACGGCTACTTCACGGCCCGAAATTCCCTTACCACTGTTGGTCGCAAACCCGCCCAAGAGCTGCTACCCGACCCTGTGAACGAGGTGCGGATACCAATAACGCTTACGCTTACCAAAATCGTAAAGAACAAGGCCATCGTGGTCGACAACATCTTCTATGATTACGATAAGTCCAACATCCGTCCCGATGCGGCCTTGGAACTCGATAAGCTGGTTGAAACACTCAACGACAACCCCCGCATCACCATCGAGCTAAGCTCGCACACCGACTCGCGCGGCAAAGATGCCTACAACCAAGCCCTTTCGCAGCGCCGCGCCCAATCGGCCGTCGACTACATCATCTCTAAAGGCATAGACCCTGCCCGCATCACGGCCAAAGGCTACGGCGAATCACGCCCGGTGGTGCCGAACGCCAAAACCGAGGAGCAGTACCAGCGCAACCGCCGCACTGAGTTCAAAGTGACCAAAATTGCGGAGTAAGTATTCTGCTCCTATATAAGTCAACCGCCCGGTCTGCATGAAGCAGGCCGGGCGGTTTTGCTTTGGCGATAAATCGATAGGGCAGGAGCCACTACTTGGCACAGTCCTTGGCTTAGCCGAGATACACTATATACTGTCCGGCTCCATGAAACGAATCTTGCCTCTTCTGATTGGCTGCCTGCTATTACTCGGTACTGTACATGCTGCTCCCGTTACGGCCAGCATCTCCGGTGAGCGGGGCTTGTCTTTTCGGCTCTCCCTCGATGGGCAACCCGTTTCCCGCGGCGCCCGTGCCCAAATCTACCTCGACCAGTTGCGCCCCGGCTATCATTGGGCCGATTTCTACATTCCCGTAGGTCGGGGCCGTGGCGTTAACTACCGCACCCGGATTTTCCTGGCCGACGGGTTCGAAACCAACTTTGTGCTGGTTGCTCGTCCAGGCTTTCCTCCCTCGCTCCGGACCATGAGCACCGTTCCACTAACCCCGCCGGTGGTGTCGTATCCCAACCAAGGCCCGTACCCAACCCCGTACCCTAATAATGGCCACCCCGCACCTGGGCATCAGAACCACGGGTATCCTCATGTCGCATATCCTGCTCCTGCCTACCTACTGGCCCCGGTCGAAGTAGAGAACCTGCTCCAGGCTATCCAGCACCGGCCCTTCGACGATGCCCGCATGGCCATTATGCGCGACGCATTGCGCGAATCATTCATCGAATCACAGGATGCCCGTCGGCTGATCAAATCCCTGTCCTTCGATGAAAACCGCATAGAAACTGCCAAGTACCTTTATAGCCGCGTCGCCGACCGGCACAACTTCTACCAAGTATATGATGCCTTGGTGTTCAATTCCAGTATCCAAGAAGTACAGGAATACGTGCAGTCCATACGTTAAGAAGCTATTTTAGCACCCATCCGGCCTTCTCGCTCCTATATGCATAGGGCAGGGAAGGCCGGTTTCCATTTGTCCCCCAAAAAGAAAGTGGCTGATTCTGTGGGTAGAAGCGGCCTTATACGGCTATTTTACTCGTTGGGGTTGCGTATCCCGGTACAAAGCCCCACTTTTGCATCCCCAACCGGAACGCGGTCGGGCCAGCGGCTTCCTCGGAAACGCCCCTTGAAAAAAAAGTTGCCCTGCAGGGTTGCGCAAGTCGGCAAGGTTTTACTACCTTTGCACCCCGCTTCAACCGGAAGCGCTTGCACCCTGGCTTAACGAGTTGCCTGAAAAGGCGGCGCACACTAGCAGGAAGGCCGAAAAGAGAAAAACTTTTTTCTCTTTCGACTTGCAGAAAGCAAAAAGCTACTTACCTTTGCAGCCCGCTTCAACCGGAAGGGGGAGAGCAGGCAACGAGAAAAGAAACACTTCAAAAAAGTTTTCTTCTTTCCCTTGCAAGTGGCAAAAAGCTGCTTACCTTTGCAGCCCGCTTCGATCGGAAGGGGCTGAGAGTAACACCGCCTTGCTTTGGTGAGGCACACGGCAGACTCCGAATGGGAGTGATGCACACGTTCTTTGAATGACTGGAAAAGACAATATAGGTAAGACCTGAAGCCGTAAGGCGGAAGGCAAATGAGTGACGCGAATCAGTTCTTTCTTTGGAAAGAACATATTAAGGGTCGGATCAGCACTTGACATCAGCTATGCTTCGGCATAGTGTAGAGAAATCTTACAATGGAGAGTTTGATCCTGGCTCAGGATGAACGCTAGCGGCAGGCCTAATACATGCAAGTCGAACGGTGGTAGCAATACCATAGTGGCGCACGGGTGCGTAACGCGTAACCAATCTGCCCTGAACTGGGGGATAGCCCGCCGAAAGGCGGATTAATACCGCATAATACTGCTTACTGGCATCAGTTGAGTAGTAAAGATTTATTGGTTCAGGATGAGGTTGCGTGCCATTAGCTAGTTGGCGGGGTAAGGGCCCACCAAGGCGACGATGGCTAGGGGACCTGAGAGGGTGATCCCCCACACTGGCACTGAGATACGGGCCAGACTCCTACGGGAGGCAGCAGTAGGGAATATTGGGCAATGGACGAGAGTCTGACCCAGCCATGCCGCGTGCCGGATGAAGGCCTTCTGGGTTGTAAACGGCTTTTCTCAGGGAAGAAAAAGGGTATGCGTACCAAACTGACGGTACCTGAGGAATAAGCACCGGCTAACTCCGTGCCAGCAGCCGCGGTAATACGGAGGGTGCAAGCGTTGTCCGGATTTATTGGGTTTAAAGGGTGCGTAGGCGGCTTGTTAAGTCCGGGGTGAAAGCCCACAGCTCAACTGTGGAACTGCCCTGGATACTGGCGGGCTTGAGTCCAGACGAGGTTGGCGGAATGGATGGTGTAGCGGTGAAATGCATAGATACCATCCAGAACCCCGATTGCGTAGGCAGCTGACTAGGCTGGTACTGACGCTGAGGCACGAAAGCGTGGGGAGCGAACAGGATTAGATACCCTGGTAGTCCACGCCGTAAACGATGGATACTCGCTGGTAGCGATATACTGTTACTGGCTTAGCGAAAGCGGTAAGTATCCCACCTGGGGAGTACGCTCGCAAGAGTGAAACTCAAAGGAATTGACGGGGGCCCGCACAAGTGGTGGAGCATGTGGTTTAATTCGATGATACGCGAGGAACCTTACCTAGGCTAGAATGCGCGTGACCGGTTCAGAGATGAGCCTTTCCTTCGGGACACAAAGCAAGGTGCTGCATGGCCGTCGTCAGCTCGTGCCGTGAGGTGTTGGGTTAAGTCCCGCAACGAGCGCAACCCCTATGTTTAGTTGCCAGCATGTTATGATGGGGACTCTAAACAGACTGCCTGCGCAAGCAGTGAGGAAGGCGGGGACGACGTCAGGTCATCATGGCCCTTACGCCTAGGGCTACACACGTGCTACAATGGGCGGTACAGCGGGTTGCTACTTAGTGATAAGATGCCAATCTCCAAAAACCGT
>NZ_JAGGPS010000007.1:66605-187317 GCF_018613725.1 Hymenobacter sp. ISL-91 | reverse complement strand
CGTTAGCTCGGGCTGGCCGCCTGGCTTACAAACGTGAGTAATGCTCGTCAATGGCCTTATCCATGGCAGCTTTAAACGACAGCAGCAGCTTGTCGCGCTCCACTTCCGGCAGCTGCTGCAGGGCCCGCTCAAAGGTCATGCGGTACACGTGGGTCATAAAATCGGCCCCGTACATGGTAAAAAAGCCGTCGTGAATTTTATCGAACGCCAGCTTTTCGGCTGATGAGATGGAGAGCGAAAGCGCCAGCCATTCCTTGGCGTTGTTGGCTAAGCTAAGTTGCAGGTCCTGATCCATTAAAGGCAGTTAAAGGCAGCGAGAGGTGAGGGTATAAAAGCGAAAGAAGGCGAAGACCGGCCGTGCTTCAAGTGGCAATACGGGCCGAAGCGGCTTTACTGTTTCCGTGTTTTCAGCCAGATACCTCGGCGGGCCAGTTTACCTGGCGCAGCAGCACGCGCAGCTCGGCTTCGGAAGCCACGCGGCCCTGAAAGCAGTAGAGCAGTTGGCCATTTACGGCCTCAAGCAGCGTCATTTCGCCATCGGCGTAGAGCACCACCGTTTCCTGCCCAACTTCGCTGGGGCGGCTGTAGCGCACCTGCCCGGCCGGCGAGGAGTTGCTGCGGAAGCCAAATTTCGTCAGCAATTCGGCCGGGGGTTGGTAAGAAGAATCCATGGAGAGAAAGCCCAGAAACGGGACGCGGGGCCAGCCGGCCGGGCGCTAAGCCACTACCGCAGTGCGCCCGGGCCGTAACCAGCCACGCCCGAGTCATCAAAGCCCCGGAAGGTCGTCATTTTCCAGCCAACTTCGGCCCCTAAGCTCCTGCATGGCCCGAGCAGACGCCACCGCCGGCCGCCGGCCAACACATAAGCCGAATCAATGCTGGGAGTGTACCATTGATTGGCAGCCTTCAGGGCCGAATCCGACCTCCCATAACGCCCCAACGGCCAACATCTTCTTGCGAACACAACCCCTCATGAACATGGTTGCCAGCTTGAAATCTTCTATTTTTGTCGTTAGCTTCCCCCCGGCTTTAGCTGCCTTACCCCAACGGCCGTTGCTTTCTAATTCGATGGCGAATAGGCATTTGAGGCGCTGAACCAGGGCCACTCGCGCGGTCCTGTTATCCCTCCTCTATTTTCTGTGATTTGTGCAAAAATCTACCCGTCTTTCTCCCTTCTCTCGAAGTGATTCGGCAGCTTCCCCGCGCCTTTTAGCGCTGGCTCTAGGCCTAAGCTTTGGCCACCTTCCTCTCACGGCGCAAACACTTCCGCCCGCGCCGCTGACCGTAATGGAGCTACGGCCGGCCGCCAACACCGCAGCCGCCGACCGCAACACGGCTGTTACCGTCATCCTTTCGGGCAAGCCTGCGCCGGCCTCGGCTTCGCGGCTGGCTGTGTATCCTGCCCGAGGAGGACGCAAAGCGGGCAGCTATGTAGTTACTGACAGCCTGCTCAGGTTTACGCCCGGCAGCGCTTTCCGGCCCGGCGAGCTGGTCTGGGTAACGGTACCGCGCACTATCCAGAGCCTTGGCGGCAGCAGCATCCGGCCCTTCACCTACCCGTTCACAACGGCCGTAGGTGGCATGGGTCGGGGCAACTTTCAGCCGGGCACTGAGCTGAGCCGCCCGGGCCTGGGCGCGGGCCTGGCGTTGGGCGACGTGGATGGCGACGGCGACCTGGACCTGCTGACCAGCAACACCGCCACCAACACGGTGGATATTTTGCTGAACGGCGGCAATGCCAGCGGCTCGACTACCGGCCTCTTCAGCAATGGCAGCAGCGTGCCCGTATCCGGCCGCCCCGGCACCCTGGCGTTGGGCGACGTGGATGCCGACGGCGACCTGGATTTGCTGGCCGCCACCAGCAACGGCACAGTCAGCATCCGCCTCAACGGCGGCGACGCCAGCGGCTCGAACACCGGCGTATTCAGTGGCAACCACAGCGTGGCCATCCGCGGTACTGCCCAGGCCCTGGTGGTGGGCGACGTGGATGGCGACGGCGACCTGGACCTGCTCACGGCCAGCGCCACCGACGGCCAGCTCAGTGTGCGCCTGAACGGGGGCAATGCCAGCGGCTCGAACACCGGCATTTTCAGCGGCACCCAAGCCTTCGCCGTAGCGGCCGAAACTTCGGCCCTGGCGCTGGCTGATATTGATGGCGACGGCGACCTGGATGTGCTGGGCACCAGCGCCAACGGCAACACCATCAACTTCGCGCTCAACGGGGGCGACGCCTCGGGCTCCAATACCGGGCTCTTCTTGGCCGGCCAGTCGGTGCCGGTGGGCCTGCGGCCGGCCGCCCTGGCGTTGGCTGATTTGAACGGCGACGGCACCCCCGATTTGGTAAGCGCCAACGCGGGCAGCGGCACGGTGAGCATCCGCCTGAACGGTGGCAACGGCAACCCGGCCGGCTCGTTTGGCGGCGCGCAGGAAGTGGCCGTCGGGCCCACGCCCGGCGCCGTGCTGCTGGCCGACGTGGACGCCGACGGCGACCTAGACTTGGTGGTAACCGACACCAGCCCCGGCCCTGGCGGCCCCGGCAGCCAGGTAACGGTGCGCCTGAACGGCGGCGACGGCAGCGGCTCGAACACCGGCATCTTCGGCAACGGCTACACCAGCGCGGTGGGCCTGGGCCCGGCAGTGCTGGCCCTGGGCGACATCGACGGCGACCTGGACCTGGACCTGCTCACGGCTAGCCCGGGAACCGGCACGGCCAGCATCCGCCTGAACCTACCGCCCACGCCGCTCATCAGCAGCTTCGCCCCCACCAGCGCGGTGGCGGGCAGCACCGTTACGCTGGTGGGCGACTTTCTGACCGGAGCTACCGTAACGGTGGGAGGCGTGGCGGCAACCGTCCTCAACAACTCGGGTACCCGCCTCACGTTTGTGGTGCCGGCCGGCGCTTCGCCGGGGCCGGTGGTGGTTACCAACGTTTTCGGCAGCTCCAGCAGCACTGCGTTTACCGTTTTATTGCGGGTTACGGCCACCGCACCGGGCCCCAATGCCCTGAATGTGCCCCGCAGCGGCAGTAGCGTGCGCGTGAGCTTTACTGAGCCTCTCCGGGCGGCGCCCGCACCCCCGCTGCCCGTTTTTTCGGCGCAGGCCGGCGGCCGCAAGGCAGGCACAGTTAGCGTGCAGGGCAACACGGCCAGCTTTGCCCCTGCCACCGGCTTTCTGCCCGGCGAAGTGGTGAGCGTAACTGTACCCGCGCAGGTGCTGAGCGCGGGCGGCCTGGGCGCTACGCCCCGGGTACTGCAGTTCACAACGGAAACGGGCGGCACCGGCCAGGCCAACTTCCAGCCCGGGGCCGACCCAATCGTCGGCTCGCCGTCGCCTTACCAGGTGGCGCTGGCCGATGTGGATGCCGACGGCGACCTGGACCTGATTACGGCGTTTTCGCGCGCGGGCTCCGGCGGTTCGCTGAGCGTACTGCGCAACGCGGGCCAAGGCACGTTCAGCGGCCTGCCGGAATTCTTCGAGGTGGGCGGCAACACCCCTGACGTACGGGGCGTGACGGCCGGCGACGTGGACGGCGACGGCGACCTGGACCTGGTGACGGCCAACTTCGGCCGCAGCGACGTGACCACCCTGCTCAATGATGGCACCGGCCGCTTTTTCCCGCAGACGATTGCGCCCGTGGGTGGCTCGCCCTACCGGCTGGCTCTGGCCGATATCGACGGCGACGGCGACCTGGATTTGCTGACGGCCAACTTTGGCCCCAACAATCTGGGCAACACCGTTTCGGTGCGGCTTAATGATGGCCGGGGCACCTTCCGGGGTATCACGGAGCTACCCCTGGGCGCGAGTATTTCCGGGCTGGCCGTAGCCGATGTGGACAACGACGGCGACCTGGACCTGGTGGCCTCGGTGTTCGGGGAAGACCGGGTGGCCATTCGCCTCAACGACGGCACCGGCACGTTCAGCGGAACGGCCAGCGTAGCCGTGGGGCCGGGACCCTACAGCGTAGCGCTGGCCGACGTGAATGCCGACGGATTTGTGGATTTGCTCACGGCCAACCTCGGCGGCCTCGCGGCGGGCACTACCGCCTCCGTGCGCCTCAACGATGGGCGCGGCGCGTTTGGCGGCGGCTCGGAAGTGGGCGTGGGCACAGCCGCCAGCACCGTGCTGGCGGCCGACGTGGATGGCGACGGCGACCTGGATTTGCTGACGGCCAACTACGGCAGCAACACGGTTTCGGTGCGCCTCAACAACGGCCAGGGCCTTTTCGGCGGCGGCTCCGACCCCACCGTGGACACGGGCACCTACACCCGGGCCGGCTCGTTCAGCCTGGCCGTGGGCGACCTGGACGGCGACGGCGACCTGGATCTGGCCGTGGCCAATTCCGGCAACTCAACCAGCAGCACGGTCAGCATCCGCTTCAACCAGCCGGCCCCGCCAGTGGTGCTGGGCTTTACGCCCCCCAGCGGCGGGGCCGGCACCGTTGTAACCATTACCGGGGCCAACTTCACAAAAACTACCGCGGTAGCCTTCAATGGCGTGGTGGCGGCTTTCACGCTGGTATCGGGCACGCAGCTTACGGCCACCGTACCGGCCACGGCCAGCACGGGTCCGATTACGGTGACCAGCCCAGCTGGCAGCGGCCGCAGCCCGCAGAATTTTGAGGTCGTGGGCTCCTTCACGCTCAGTTCGGTGCTGCCCGTGCGCAACCAGCGCAACGCCCCGCTGGCCAGCCCGGTGGTTTTTCAGTTCAACCAATCCATCAGCAGCACCAGCGCGGCAACGGCCCTGAGCGTAGTGAGTGCGCAGGCCGGCGGCTATAAATCCGGGACCCTGACCGTGAGCGGCAACCAACTCTCCTTTGTGCCGACGGTGCCCTTTAGGCCGGGCGAAACCGTTACGGCTAGCCTGACCGCGGCCGTGCAGAGTACCGGCGGGCAGACGATGAGCGCGGGCCACGTGTTTCAGTTTACCGCCGCCGCCGGCGCGGCCTCGGGGCGGTTTCCGGCCCTGACGAAGGTGGCCAGTGTGGGGCTGAATCCCCTGGCCGCCGCCGTGGCCGACCTGAACGGCGACGGGACCCTCGATGTGGTTACGCTCAACACGGGGGGGCGGTCCTTCTCGGTGCGCTTCAACGATGGTAGCGGCCAGTTCAGTGGCACCACCAACTTGTCGGTCGGTTCGGGTATGCTGGCCTTCGCGGTGCTGGACATAGACAAAGATGGCGACCTGGACCTGCTGACGACCGATGGTCGGCTGCTGGTTCTTAAAATCAATTCCGGGACGGGCACTTTCGTGGATGGCGGCTTCCGGCCGATTCAAACCACCATCACCGACCAGATTTATTCGCTGGTCGTCGGCGACGTAAACGCCGATGGCTACCCCGACCTGCTGCTGCCCGATGGCATCAACAGCGCGGTGTGGGTGCTGCTCAACAACCGGGCGGGGGGCTTTACCAACCGCGGCACTTTTGGGGTGGGCAACGGCCAGCAGTATTTTTCGCAGCCTTATCAACTGGCTTTGGCCGATGTGGATGCCGATGGCGACCTGGATTGCATCAGCCTGAATAGCAACCCCAACGGGCTGGTCGTGCGCCTCAACGATGGGACCGGCCAGTTCAGCGGTACCTATCATATGGCGCTCAACGGCGGCGGCAGCCTGGCCGTAGCCGATGTGAACGGGGACAACGTACCCGATGCGCTGGTAGGTGCCAACAACACGGTGCAAACCCTGCTGGGCACCGGCCAGGGCACGTTCACGGTCGGTTCCAGCGTGAGCGTGGGCAACTTTCCGCGCACGATGGCCACGGGCGACGTGGACGGCGACGGCGACCTGGACCTGGTCACCAGCAACTCCGACGGTTACTCGCTTTCCGTGCGCCTCAACGATGGCACCGGCCGGTTCGGCGGCACTGCCAACCTTGCGACGGACCAAAACCCCATCGGTGTGGTTCTGGCCGACCTCGACGGCGACCTGGACCTGGACCTGCTCATGTGCCAGTCGACCGACAGCAATGTGCGCATCAGCCTGAACCCCGGCGTCATCACCACCACCACCACGGCGCCCGATTTCACGGCCGCGGTGCGCCTTTTCCCAAATCCGGCCAGCCAGCGGTTCAGCCTCATGCTGCCGGCCCGGCCCCAGCCGGCTTCGCTCCGTCTCACGCTACGCAACAACCTGGGCCAAGTGGTACGGAGCCAGCAGCTGCAGCTGCCCGCCACCGAAACCACGGCAGAAGTTGATGCGGCCGGCCTGGCGCCTGGCATGTACCTGCTTCAGGGCAGCATCGGCAGCCAGGGATTCAGCCGGCGCGTGGTGCTTCAGTAGGCGGCCCGGCCGAGGTATAGTGCTTTTTTGGCCGTGCGCCATGCCTATCCCAAAGCTCACCCGCTTTCCCTACGACTACCTTGATTTTATCCTGGGTTGCTTACCTCCTTGCTTAGCCCCCTATTCCTCCGCATTTTCCGCTTTTTAATGAAAACAAGTCTACTTGCGCTGCCCTGGTGTTTAGGGCTGAATCTGCTGGCTTTCGGTGGCCACGCACAACCAACTGTACTGTCAGTTTCTCCCGTGGCCAACACGCTTAGTGCGTCCCGGCAAAGCACGGTAAGCGCCACGCTTAGCGAGGTGCTGGATCCTGCAAGCACCGGAGCGCTGCTGGTACACAGTAACCGGCGCGGGGGGCTGCGTAGCGGCTCCAGCGGCACTACTACCGTTAGCGGCAACACCGTGGCCTTTGCCCCCACTTATGCCTGGCAACCCGGCGAAACCGTGCGGGCCACCCTGACAACGGGCCTCCGCAACCCGGCGGGCCAGGCGCTAGGTACGCCGCGGGTGTTCGAGTTTACAACGGCCACGGGCGGTACGGGCCGTAGCAATTTCCTGCCCGCGGCCGCCGCCCCCGATGTGGCCGTAGCCTCTTCGGCCCGCGATGTAATGCTGGGCGACATCGACGGCGACGGCGACCTGGACTTGGTTGCGCCCAGCCCCAACTTCACCGGTCCGGGCACAGTTAGTGTCAGGTTAAACAACGGCAGCGGCGTTTTTGCGCCGCCCGCTACCAACGCCGAAGTGGCAGTGGGCCACTACTGCCTGCGGGCAGCGTTGGCCGACGTAGACGGCGACGGCGACCTGGACCTGCTCACGGCCAACGCCAATTACAACGGTCCGGGCAGCGTCAGCGTCCGCCTCAACGATGGCCACGGCTCTTTCAGCGCGCCGGCTGCCAACGCCGAGGTGGCAGTGGGCACCCACCCCGTGCACCTGGCCCTGGGCGACGTAGACGGCGACGGTGACCTGGACCTGGTAACGGCCAACGAAACCGGCTCGGTGAGCATCCGCCTCAACAACGGCAGCGGGCGCTTTACCCCGCCGGCCCTCAACCCCGACCCCCAGTTAGGCAACACCCTCAAGTTTGTGGCGCTGGGCGACCTGGATGGCGACGGCGACCTGGACATCGTGGCCGCCAACTACGGGGCGCTGCCTTCCCTGGTGAACGTGTTGCTCAATACGGGGCAGCAGACGGCCAATTTTCAGCTGCCCGCCACCAACGGCGCTATCCGGGTGGGACTGAATCCGGTTAGTCTGGCGCTGGGCGATGTGGACGCCGACGGCGACCTGGACCTGGTGGTAGGCACCAACGACGGCGGCCCCGGCCAGCTGAACGTGCGCCTCAACAACGGTAATGCCAGCTTCAGCAACGGCCCCAACGCCTACGTGGGCAACGCCTACAGCCTGCTGCTGGGCGACGTGGACGCGGACGGCGACCTGGACGTGGTGGCATCGGCCGGCTCGCTCAACTCGGTTAACGTGCGCGTTAATATGGGCAACGGTACCTTCGAGGCACCACCAACCACTCCTAATGTAGCCATCGGCGAATTTGTAACGGGGGCGGCCCTGGGCGACGTGGATGGCGACGGTGACCTGGACATCGTCAGCACCAACTCCGGGGGTATGGTCAGCGTCCGGTTCAACCAGCCCACCGATGCGTTGCCGGCGCCCACCATTACCGCCTTCAGCCCCACCAGCGGGCTGGTAGGCACCGAGGTAACCGTGTCGGGCACTACGTTTACCAGCGCCACCACCGTGCTGTTCAATGGCGTGGCGGCAACCCGCGTAACGGTCGTCTCTGCCACGCGGCTTACGGCGACGGTGCCGGCCGGGGCTAGTACCGGCCCCATCACAGTGCGCACACCCAATGGGGAAGCCGTGAGTAGCACTTCGTTTTTCGTGCTGCCCCCGCCCACGCTGCCTACCTTGGTTGTGGCCGGTTTGAACCCGGCCCGCAACCAGCCCAATGCGCCCCGCGCCGGTGGCGTGGCCGTTACATTCTCTTCGCCCATGCAGGATGTTGCCGCCACCCGCCAGGCCCTGCGGGTGAGCAGTGCCCAGCGCGGCGGCTGGCTGACGGGCGCGGCCAGCGTGAGTGGCAGCACGCTCCGTCTGCAGCCCAAATACACGTTCATGCCCGGCGAGAAGCTGTTTGCTACCGTGCTGCGCGGCCCGCGTAGCGTAACCGATACGCTGTTTCGGCGGCCCTACGTGTACCAGTTTCACGCGGCCACTTCGGGCGCGGGCCGCAGCTACCTGCGTCCCGGCTCCGAGGTAGCCGTGGGCTACTACCCCAGTAGCGTGGCGCTGGCCGATGTGGATGGCGACGGCGACCTGGATATGATTACGACCAACCAATATGCCGCCACCGTGAGCGTGCGCCTGAACGGGGGCGACGCCTCCGGCTCCAATACCGGCCGGTTTTCGGGTGGGCAAACTATTGAAACGACCAAAGGACCGCGCCAGGTGCATCCGGCCGACGTGGATGGCGACGGCGACCTGGACCTGGTGCTGGCCTGCGAGGGCTATACCGGCGGCCAGGTGAGCGTGCGCCTGAATGGGGGCGACGCCTCGGGCTCCAATACCGGCCGGTTCTCGGGCGGCAATGATATCCGCGACCTATCCAGCCCCTACAACCTGGCGCTGGGCGACATCGACGGCGACGGCGACCTGGATATGGTAACGGCCGACCGCAGCCTGGGCTACATCCATGTAACCGGCAACGGAGGGGCGGGTCTTTTTGGCGTCAATTACCGGATTCCGGCCGGGCGCGACCCCAGCGGCGTGGCGCTGGGCGACGTGGATGGCGACGGCGACCTGGACCTGGTATTTGCCAGCGGCGGCGACGGCACCGTGCGCATTTGCCTCAACGAGGGCAACGAAAGGGGCGGCTACGGGGGACGCTTCAACCCCCAACCCGCGCAGGAGCTGCTGAACGGCAACACCCCCGCTAACCTGCTGCTGGCCGACATTGACGGCGACGGCCACCTGGACTTGCTGGTGGGCAACGAGCAGGACGGCGTGAGCAAGGTGCTGGTGTACCGCAACACCGGAGCAACTTCGGGCAGCGGCGCGCCCCTGTTTGGGCCGGCTACCGGCGTGGCAGTGGCCGGCACGCCTCGCCGCATTGCCCTGGCCGACCTTGATGCCGATGGCGACCTGGATCTGGCCATCACTTACGGCAGCATCAGCACCTCGGTGAGCGTGCGGCTGAACGGGGGCGATAATTCGGGCTCTAACACCGGCGTTTTTTCGGGCGAAGGCAACTACGAAGTCGGCATCTCACCTCAGGGCCTGGCGCTGGGCGACGTGGATGGCGATGGTGACGTGGATGTGCTGACCGTGGGCCAGAGCAACAGTGCGGTCAGTGTCCGCCTCAACACCGATGGCGGCGGCGTGCTAAGCAGCCCGGCAACGACGGTCTGCGCGGGCTCCAACCAAGGCACGCTTACGCTAAACTACGCCGTAGGCACGGTGCTCGGCTACCAGGCCAACACGGGTTCCGGCTACACCAACCTGCCCGGCACCGAGCTGGCCTTTACGTTTACCAACCTCTCCGCCACCACCACCTTCCGGGCCGTATTGCGCAACCCGGCCAACGAAATCGTGTATTCCGAGCCGGTAACCATTACGGTGCTGCCGCTGCCCGTAGTGGCACTAGCGGCGGCGGGCCCGACTACGGTTTGCGCCGACACTTCGGTTCGGCTTACCACCACCACCGATGCGCCGGGCTACACCTACCAGTTTCTGCGCGACGGGCAGCCGATTGCCAGCGCCACGGCTACCATTTACGCGGCTACCGCCAGTGGTTCCTACACGGTTCGGGTTACCAGCTCCGCCGGCTGCAGCACGGTTTCGGGCGCGGTAGTCGTGCGCGTAAATCCCGTTCCGGTTCGCCCAACGGTATCGGTGAGCTACGCGCCGGGGCCGGTATTAACCAGCAGCGCCCCAACCGGCAACCAATGGTACCTGAACGGAACAGCGCTGCCCGGTGCGACGGCCACTACCCTGGCCACCGACCCCCATGCGGCCCAGGGTAGCTACACGGTCATCACAACCTCGGACCAGGGTTGCGCTTCACAGCCTTCTCTGCCGCTGGTCATCACCACAACCCGTTCCTCATCGGTGCCTACTGCTCTGCAGGTGTATCCTAACCCCACGCCCGATGGCCGCCTAACCGTGTTGCTGCCAAACAAGCGCGGCCAGACCACCCTCCTTAACCTGTATAATCTGACCGGCCAGCTCCTGCTTTCCCGCACCGTACTGCCCACCGATAACCAGGTATTGCTGGATATCGGCACGCTCCCGGCCGGGGCCTACCTGTTGCGGTCAGTTACCCCACAGGGCTCCGAAAGCCGCTTACTTATCAGGAACTGATTTTGGCAGATGTGCTGCCGAAGTGATTTTACGGCCTGAAAAAAGAGCAGAAGCCCAACGAGCGAGTACCCCGAAAATATGCTTTGGAATACTCGCTCGTTGGGCTTCCGCTACTTCATACGGCTTGCTTGAAAAGCGCGTGTATCAGAGCCGCTGAAATACTTCCGGAAGCCGGCCGGCCCGAAAGTCACGCTTGCCCGGCTGACGCTCTACTGGCTCCGGTGAATACTACGCGAAGCGGAAGCAGCAATTTACTGCCTCATGAACCGCCGCAGGTACGGAGCCGTTTTGCTGGCTTCCGACCTGGCTACCGTGGCCGGCGAACCTTCGGCTACCACCTGGCCGCCCTCGTCGCCGGCGCCGGGCCCCATGTCGATTACCCAGTCGGAAGCGGCCACCACGCGCATGTCGTGCTCCACTACTACCACCGTGTTGCCGGCCGAAACCAGCGCCTGCAGCTGCACGAGCAGGCGCTCCACATCGGCGGGGTGCAGACCGGTGGTGGGCTCGTCGAGCACGTAGAGGGTGTGGCCGCGGGCGGGGCGCTGCAGCTCGGTGGCCAGCTTGATGCGCTGGGCCTCGCCCCCGCTTAGCTCGGTGGCCGGCTGGCCCAGGCGCAGGTAGCCCAGGCCCACTTCGCGCAACACCGTCAGGACCCGATGCACGGGCGGCTCGTCGGCGAAAAAGGTGCTGGCCGCATCCACCGTCATGCCCAGCACCTGGGCAATGTTCTGGCCGTTGTACTCAATTTCGAGGGTTTGCTCGTTGTAGCGGGTGCCGTGGCAGACGGGGCAGGGCGCGTACACGCTGGGCAGAAACAGCAGCTCCACCATCACGAAACCCTCACCCTGGCAGTTTGGGCAGCGGCCTTTTTTCACGTTGAAGGAGAACTGCCCGGCATCGTAGCGGCGCCGGCGGGCCTCGGGCGTGGCCGCGAACAGCCGCCGCACGTGGTCGAACAGACCGGTGTAGGTGGCCATGTTCGAGCGCGGCGTGCGGCCGATGGGCTTCTGGTCGACCTGCACCAGCCGGGTGAGCGGGGCCGCGCCGGGCGAGAAGCTGAACGTGAGGGCCGCACCGGTTGCATCGTCCTGATCGTCGCGGTCCAGAGCCAGCCGTTCGTCGTCAGTTTCCGGCTCGTCCTCCATCGGGGTTTTCTCGCGGGCTCCTTTCACTTCCAGCTTCAGCAGCTGGCTCACCAAACTCGATTTGCCCGAACCCGACACGCCCGTGATGGTCGTGAGCACGCCCAGCAGGAAGCGCACCGAAAGGTCGTGCAGGTTGTGGCGGGTAATGCCCGAAAGGGCCAGCCAACCGGCTGGCTCGCGGGTTTCGGCTGGGGCGGCTGGTTTATCCTCTTCTTCCGGAAACAGAAACCGGCGCGTGTGGGAGGCCGCTACCTGCCTCAGTCCCTCGGGCGGGCCGCTGTACAGAATCTGGCCGCCCTGCTCGCCCGCCTGCGGCCCCACGTCCACGAGCCAGTCGGCGCGGCGCACCACGTCGAGGTTGTGCTCGACTACGAACAGCGAGTTGCCGACGCGGCGCAGGCTGGCCAGGGCCGTGAGCAGGGCCTCCGTATCGGCCGGGTGCAGGCCCGCCGAGGGCTCATCGAGCACGTACACCACCCCAAACAGGTTGGAATAGAGCTGAGTGGCCAGCCGCAGCCGCTGCAGCTCGCCGGGCGAAAGGCTGGGCGTACTTCGTTCCAGGGAGAGGTAGCCCAGACCCAAATCGAGCAGCACCGCCAGCCGGGCCCGCAGGTCTTCGGCAATGCGGCGGGCGGCCTCCACCTGAGCCGGGTCGTGGGCGGCGTGTTGGGCATGGCCGGTTTCGGTGCCGGCCTCGTAGGGCTGCAGCAGGGCCGCTACCTGCTTGAGCGGCAGGGCCGAGAAGTCGGCAATATCGAGGCCCGCAAACGTCACGCTCAGCGACTCGCGGCGCAGGCGCTTGCCGTGGCAGGTAGGGCACGCGGTGCTCAGCATGTACTGTTGCACCCGCTTTTTCATCTGGGCGCTTTGGGTGTTGGCGAAGGTATAGAGCACGTGCCGCCGGGCGCTGCTGAAGGTGCCCATGTAATTGGGTTCCTGCTTCCGCTTAACAGCCCGCTGGGTTTGCTCGGGCGAGTAGCCGGGGTACACCGGCACCACCGGCTGCTCGTCGGTGAACAGTATCCAGTCGCGCTGCTGCTGGGGCAAATCCTGCCAGGGCGTGTCCACGTCGTAGCCCAGCGTCACGAGGATGTCGCGCTGGTTCTGGCCGCCCCAGGCCTGGGGCCAGGCGGCAATGGCCCGCTCGCGAATGGTGAGCGTGGGGTCGGGCACCATGCTCTGCTCGGTTACCTCATACACGCGGCCCAGCCCGTGGCAAGTGGGGCAGGCGCCCTCGGGCGTGTTGGCCGAAAACGCTTCGGCATAGATGATACTTTGCCCCTTGGGGTAGTCGCCGGCCCGCGAATACAGCATGCGCACGAGGTTGGAGAGCGTGGTAACCGAGCCCACCGATGAGCGGGTAGTGGGCGTGCCGCGCTGCTGCTGCAGGGCTACAGCTGGCGGCAAACCTTCAATAGAATCCACCTCAGGCACCGCCATCTGATGAAACAGCCGCCGCGCATACGGCGAAACCGACTCCAGATAGCGGCGCTGAGCCTCGGCGTACAGGGTGCCGAACGCCAGGCTGCTTTTGCCCGAGCCCGACACGCCGGTAAACACCACCAGCGCGTCGCGGGGTACATCCACGTCTACGTTTTTCAGGTTGTGCTCCCGCGCCCCGCGCACTTGCACGAAGCCAATAGTTGGCTGTTCAGCTTTCAATTCCGGCATACATTCAGCGTAAAGTAGAACCCGGCAATACGCAGAATTCACCCCTTTTGCCGAATAAGCCAGGCTTTACTCCAGCAAAACAGCTCTGCGTTTCCTCTGCGCAACCCTCCGCGGACCTCTGCGGGGAAGCCGTCCGCCCCTATTCGTCTACCAGCACCAAACTGGCCGAGTTGATGCAGAACCGCAGCCCGGCCGGCGCGGGCCCATCGGCCGAAACGTGGCCCAGGTGGCCGGCGCACATGTTGCAGCGCACTTCCACGCGGTGCATGTGGTGGCTGTCATCAAACTGAAACCGCAAGGCGTGGCGGCTGGCCGGCTGGGTGAAGCTGGGCCAGCCGGAAATGGCGTGGTACTTGGTGGCCGAATCGAACAGCAGCTGCCCGCAGCCGGCACAGCAGTAGCGGCCCGGCGCGTAGGAGCGGCAGAATTCGTTGCGGTAAGCCGGCTCGGTTTCGGCTCCGCGCAACACCCGAAACTGCCGCGCCGTGAGCCGGGCGGCCCACTCGGTTTCCGGTAGCTCCAGGCGGTGCGGGGGTTCGGGGTTGCCGTAGCGGGCGTATGTCAGCACGTCGCGCCAGCGCAGCAGCGGCCTAGGGCCAAGCGCTTCAATTTCCATACATTTAGCTCTGAAGATTTCCTACAAAGCACTCCCAGATATGGAAGTCCTCTACGACTCACCGCCACTTGCTATTTCCTACGATCCGGCTCACGAATGGCTCTACGTGGAGTGGCGCGGGAGCCATACGGCAGCCAGCGCCCTTAGCGGGGGCGAGCAGGTACTAGCCTGCCTGCGCCAGAAGCCCTGCCACAAAATGCTCAACGACAACACACTGGTAACGAATGATTGGGAGCCAGCTGCCCGCTGGGTAGGGAACGACTTTTACCCAGAGTTAGCCGACCTGCAGATGCGCTACGTGGCCTGGGTGTGCGCCACCAACTGGTCGGCGCGCAAGAGCATGGAAACGGCCATGCTCTTCATTACCACGCCCACCGTGGTGCTGAAGCTGTTTAGGAAGTCTGAGAATTCAAGGTTGGACGTCATGCTGAGCTTGTCGAAGCATCTCTACCGCTTCATTGAACGAACCTGACGAAGCGGTAGAGATGCTTCGACAAGCTCAGCATGACCGCCTGACGACTTCCTAAACAGCTTCGCTGTTTGATGATGTGGCCACGGCCTACAGCTGGCTCGTGCGCCAGGGCCGCTACTAACCGACACCACACCGGGCAGCGGCTACGAGCTGCACGAAAGCGTGGCGCTTCCGGGCTTGGTAGCGGCCCACGCGGGGCGGCGGGCTGCCAGGGTCTCGTGCTCAGGCTGCTCGTCAAAAGGCCGTTTCAGCACTTCGTGCAGGGTGTGCAGCGGGGCCAGGTTGCCCGCCTCGGCGGCTTCGATGGCCTGCTGGGCCAGGTAGTTACGCAGCACGTACTTGGGGTTCACGGCCAGCATGCCGGCCCGAATGGCTTCGGGTGTGCCTGGCTCCTGCCGCAGCCGGGCAGCATACTCCTCCAGCCAGGCCCGCAACGGCGCGGCTCCGGCAGCCTCGGGTGCGGCGTACGAAACGGCGCTCAGCAACTCCGTTGCCAGTCCCTCCGCCGATTCGTCGGCCAGTAGCCGGGGCACGAGGTGGGACAGGTGGCGGTAGAAGAGCGTCATATCCACCTGCGCTCCTTCCATGGCCGGCAGCAGGCTCCCAACCAGCAGCTTGTCGGCAGCCTCATCGGTGGAAGCCGTGAGGCCGAGCTTGGCCAGCAGGCGCACGTGGTGGCTGCGGTTGAAGGTGGCCACGTACTGGTTGAGGGCCGGGCGCAGCAGCTCAGGGTCGGGTACCAGGGGCGTGAGGGCCTGGGCCAATTGTGTGAGGTTCCAGAGGCATACCTGCGGCTGCTGCCCGAAGGCGTAGCGGTAGTTGGTGAAGTCGGTGGTGTTGGGCGTCCAGCCGGGCTCGTAGGGTTCCAGCCAGCCGTAGGGGCCGTAGTCGATGGTCAGGCCCAGGATGCTCATGTTGTCGGTGTTGAGCACGCCGTGCACGAAGCCCACCGTTTGCCAGTGCGCCACCATCTCGGCCGTGCGGCGCGCTATTTCAGTCAGCCAGGCCACATACACCTCTGGCGAATCGGGGGCGCCCAACTCGGGGAAGTGCTGGCGGATTACGTAATCGGCCAGCGCCCGCAGGTTGTCGGTTTCCTGGTGGGCCAGCAATATCTGGAAGTTGCCGAAGCGCACGAACGAGGGCGCCACCCGGGCCACGATGGCGCCCGGCTCGGGCCGGGCGTTGCCGTCGTAAAACATGTCGCGCAGCACCTCATCACCGGTGCTCACCAAACTCAGGGCCCGGGTGGTGGGCACGCCCAGGTGGTGCATGGCCTCGGAACACAGAAACTCGCGCACCGAGGAGCGCAGCACGGCCCGGCCATCGGCCCGGCGCGAGTACGGTGTAGGCCCGGCCCCTTTCAGCTGCACTTCCCAGCGTCGTCCGTCCTGGCCCGGCAGCTCGCCCAACGAAATGGCCCGCCCGTCGCCGAGCTGGCCGGCCCAGTTGCCAAACTGGTGGCCGCCGTAGCGGGCAGCGTAGGGCCGCATTGAGTCGGCCACGCGGTTGCCGGCCAGCAGCTCTACAGCCGCACCCTGCTCCGGCGGCCGCTCCAGGCCCAGCTCCGCCCCCATCTCTGCCGACCACTGCAGCAGCTGCGGGTTGGCCACGGGCGTAGGCGCTACGGGCGAATAGTGGTAGCCCGGCACTTGGCGCGGCACGTTCTCGCGCGAAGGGTCGCCGGCCAGCTCATCGACGAAGGAATTGGTAAACGTGGCAGTTTCAAGTGGTTTCATGGGGCGTAGTTGAGGGTAAACGAACGAAGGCCGATGCTGAGCGAAGTCGCATCGTCTCTGCTGCAATGCTAATCTATGAAACGTAACCCGGCTGCATTTGGCAGCTGGTGCCGCTTCTAGTAAGCCTGCTTCCCCCAGGCAGCAATAGGAGGCAACGGTGAGAAGAGCAAGTATCTTATTATACCTATATTACTTCCGCTTACGGGGTAAGCAGCGCATACTACGAGCACTCACCGGCAGAACGCATGAATGAAAATAGCTTTTCCAAGGTTCCCCTGGCTGGCACAGTCCTCATAACAGTAGCTGTCTGGGCGCTGCTGGCCTGGAGCCATTACCACGGCGGCGTGCCAAGCCATCATTTCCTGGCCCGGGCAGATATGCCCGAAATATCAAACTGGTGGGGCGGGCTGTTGCTGCCGCTGCTTGCCGGGTTGCTGCTCTTCCGCATCCGGAAGCAAGCCCTTAGCCAGACTGACTCGCATTCAACACCCACTCAGGCGTTGCTGCGTGCCCTGTACGGGTTTGTGGGGGCTTTGCTGTTTGGGGTCCTGATAGCCGTTTTGTTTACGGCCGGCAAATCGGATATGGCGGGTAATTTGCTGCTTGGTCTGTTTGCATTTGCCTTTTTTGTCCCGATTTACCGGCCGGAGTGCCTGCTGGGCTTTGTGCTGGGCATGACCTATACCTTCGGGGCCGTGCTGCCCATGCTAATTGGCACCGGATTGGGGCTGGTTGGCCTGGTGCTGCACGCCTACCTCCGGCGGGGCCTGCTGTATGCTGGGGCCAAGGTGCTGCCAACCAACAAACCCGGAGTCAACGGCTGATAACTATTGTCAGGCATTTGATCCGGTGCCAGCCAGCACCTGCCCGGCGTCCCTGGTGCCAGCTTCCACGGCCCCATTGAGGCGGCCCCACTCGCCGGTGGCAGTTTCAGCCCCTGCCCAGACGAGACGGCCCTGCCAGAGCGGTGTACGCAGCTCGGGTGGGCCCTGCAGCGGCACGGATAGCGGCGGGGCTTCCGACGGGCGTGCTGGTAAATGGTTCTTGGGCCCAGTCGAGTTCCTGGTAAGCCAGCGGGCGGGCAGCATCCGGCCCGAACACCCGCACCAGCTGGTCCACTACGGCTGCCTCACGGATGGCAAGCGGAGCACTACGCAGCGGATGAGGCGCAGCGAAAAACCCAAACAGCACGCCCAGCCGGCCTTCGGGCGGGCTGGCATCGTGGATTTCTGTGAGAGGCCCCTGCTGGCTCACGGCAAAACCCGACCAACCCTGGTCGCGCCAGAACGGCGTTTCGTAGGTCACCAGGCTTTTCATGGAGTGGCTCATCCAGGTAGGCAGTTGCTGCTGGGCGGCCTGCACGGCGGCGGGCAGCATGGGCTCAAAAGCCAGGTTGTGGGCAGCCAGGCGCGGCGGCAGCGCCACCACCACTGCATCGGCCTGGTAGGTGCGTGGCTGCCCGTTTTTCTCTGTTGTTACCTCTATCCCATCGGGCAGCTGCCGCAGGGCGGTGGCGCGGGTGCCCAGCTGCACGGTGCCACTGGGAAGCGCCGCAGCCAGGCGCTGGGCCAGCGCCGCCGCACCGCCCGCAAACCGCAGGTAGCCCGCCGAGCCCGATGGGTTGGGCAGCCGGTGTACTACGCCGCCCGTTTCGTAGGCGGTAGCTCCGGCGCTGAACTGCTCGAATAGCGCGAGTTGTACCTCCTGTGCCAGCGCCAATAATTGCGGCTGATGGCTCCAGCCCCAGGTGGCGCCCAGGTCGGCGGGGGCGGCACCGGCGAGGGCGGGCACGGCATGGGTACGGCCGCCCACCCGGTGGCGAGCCTCCAGCACCCGCACGGTGCGGCCGGCTGCCACCAGCCGCCGGGCCGCCACCAAGCCCGAAAGTCCGGCCCCCAATATAATAACCGAAGAAGAATCTGTCATAGGCTCCTTAACAGCTATGGGGCTGCAAAGTAACAGGCCAATACACTCAATCGGCCGTTTCAGGTGGATGTCAGCCCAATACCAGCGGAGTTTGCGAGGCGTTGGCAGTTGCAAATAAATTCCTTTATCTATATATTAATACACTGTCCTGCTGCTGGTTCTCGGCAGATTTCTCCCACCTTTCGCCACCGTACCATGAAAAACATTCTGGTTCCCACCGATTTCTCCCCCGAATCCCGGTATGCCTTTGAGGCGGCGCTGCAGCTGGCACAGCGCAGTGGGGGGCATCTGCTGTTGCTGCACTGCTTCGTCCCTCCTATCGACTCTAATATTTCCACCACCGGCGGGCTGGTGGGCAGTCATGGCCTCAACGATGTGTACGTACTCAAAAGCCTGCAGGCCGTTAAGCGCCGCATGCACGAGCTGATGGACCAAGCCCGGGAGCTGGCGCCCGGCGTACCGGTGCACGAGCTGGTGCTCACGGAGGAGCCCGAAACAGCCATTCCGGAAATTGTTCGCGAGCGAAACATTGACCTGGTGGTGCTGGGAGCACACGAAAACACTTCCTGGACCCGCTTTTTCCTCAGTTCGCATACCGAGCAGATCATGCGCGAAGCACCCTGCCCGGTGCTCACCGTGAAGCATCCGGTCAATAACTTCGATGTACGCCACCTGGTATTTGCCTCCGACTTCTCGGCCGAGGCCAACCAGGTAGTACCGACATTGCAGCAGCTACTAGGCCTTTTTCCGGATGCCATGCTACACCTGCTCGATGTGGTACCCAGCGCCGGCCACCATGCCAGGGCCCTGGAGGCCATCCACGCATTTGCCAGGCGCCACCAGTTCAGCCACTACGAACCCGACGTGTTCGATGCCCCCCGCGTCAGCACCGGCATCCCACGCTTCGCCGAGCAGGCCCATGCCGACCTCGTAGTAATGCTCACGCACGGCCGTTCCGTCCTCAGCCACCTGCTGCAGGGCAGCATCTCCGAATCGGTAGCCCTGCATGCGGCTCCACCGGTACTTACAGTACACGTGTAGCACGTATAGCCGCAGGCTGCTTTGCGGCCTTATGGAGCATGGTAGTTTGTGTTTATCAGCACGGTGTAGGGGCGGGGCTTGTCCCCGCCCGCCGTCCGCGCCGCTGCAACGGTTTTGTTCAACAGGAATCGTTCACCGGCGGGCGGGGACAAGCTTCGCCCCTACACCTTTTATGCTTATCCGTTCTGGTGGCATCGTTTTGCACAGAATATTCGGACGGTGCAGGGCTTGTCCCCGCCCCTACAGCGTGCTGGCAGGCGTATAGCGCGCAGCTTGGGGTTGCTACTTTTTCAGTGGATCGTGGCCCCAGTTCATGAGGGAGTAGCGCCAGGGCGAGGTGTCGGTTGTGCTTTTGTCATCGGGGCCGCCCTGGGCCAGGTGGCGGCTGATGTAACTATGCACCTTGTGCATGTGGTCGTGGTCGGCGGCGGTGAGGTCGGCTTTTTTCTTCTGCAGAATCTGCACGATTTTCTCGCCCGAGTGGTGGCCAATGCTGCTACCGTCGCCGCTGTCCTGGCCCACCGACTTTGAGTCGTCGGTTTTCAGCCACTTCTCCAGCTCCGTCGCCGTCATGTTCACGTCGTTTTTGAATTCGGTGTAGATAGTATCGGAATCGTGGTCGTTGGCAGCCATAAGCAGGTAGTTTTAAATGAGGAAGTATGGACCGCAGTTAGCCCGTTTCTTCAACGCAGTGCCTGTGGTACCGGTTACGCCCGACCCCACGCAAAAGGGTGGAGAAGCATCAGGCGTCGGCCCTGCTTCTCCACCCTTCCGCGCATTCAGCTTTTGCGCAGCAGCTTACAGCAACGTAACCCCTGCGTCGGCCATTTCGCGGCGCACTTCCTCGGGCCAGATGCTCACCTGCACCTCGCCAATGTGGCCTTTGCGGAGCATGAACATGCACACCCGGCTCTGGCCAATGCCGCCCCCAATGCTTTCGGGCAGTTCGCCCCGCAGCAGTCGGCCATGGAAATCCAGCTCCTGACGCTGCTCGCAGCCGCGCACGGTCAGCTGCCGCATCAGCGCCAGGCTATCCACCCGAATGCCCATCGACGACAGCTCCAGGGCCGTTTGCAGCACCGGGTGCCACACCAGCAGGTCGCCGTTGAGGCCACGGTAGCCGGGGGCAGTTTCGGTGCTCCAGTCGTCGTAATCGGGGGCGCGGCCGTCGTGGGCCTCCCCGTTGCCGAGCGCGCCCCCAATGCCCATCAGAAACACAGCCCCGTACTGCCGGGCGGCCTCATGCTCGCGCTCTTTAGGGGTAAGCTCGGGGTACTGGCGCAGCAAATCTTCGGCGTGCAGAAACGTGATGCGGCCGGGTAGCACTGGCAGAATATCGGGGTATCGGGCAGCCACTTCGGCCTCGGTAGCCCGCAGGGCCTCGTAAATCTGCTCGACAGTAGCGCGCAGGAACTCCGGTGTCCGCTGCTCGGCGGTGATGCACTGCTCCCAATCCCACTGGTCAACATAGATGGAGTGAATGGGCGAGTAATCCTCGTCGGGGCGCAGGGCGCGCATGTCGGTGAGCAGGCCACGGCCGGCCGTTATGCCCAGCTCGCGCAGCCGCAGCCGCTTCCACTTGGCCAGCGAATGCACCACTACGGCCCGGCGCTCGGCCAGGGCCTTTACCGGGAAAGCAACCGGCCGCTCTATCCCGTTCAGGTCGTCGTTGATGCCGGTACCATCGAGCACGACAATGGGGGCCGAAACACAGCTCAGGCGCAGGCGGCGGGCCAGCTCGCGGGCAAATACGCTTTTTACCAGGCTAATTGCCTCTTCGGTTTCGAGCAGGTCGGTGGTGGTCATTTCGGCGGTAATGGTGGTCATCATGGCGCTGTCTTTTAAAGAGTTTTGAGAGAGTTTTTATTTTCAAAAAGGCACACAGGTTTCCCTGCTCCGGCCGGAGCATTTTTTCGATTTTTATTCTACCAAATTCATTTAAGCTCCGACGCAGCAATCAGCCGTTGCAGGGCTATTTCTGCTTCAAAGGCACAAAAAAAAGCCTTCCGGAGAGGAAGGCTTGAGAAAAAAATCAATTACTGATTTTTAGTTTTCCCAGGGAGCAATAGCCTTCCAGTCCCGAATAAGATTATTATTCGAGTTATTATTCTGGCGGATATTGCGAAAGTGGCGCATTGGAATACCCCGTTTATTCAGGGGTTATACAAGTATAGCAAGACGCTATATTATTTGCAAGTTTTTATCCACATATTTTTGTTTATCCTGCTGTGTGGCCTGCTACGCGGGTTCGTCATCCGGCTCGCCGTTTAGCGCGTGGCGCACAGTACGCACGGCGGGCAGCACCGACAGCGGCACGGGCGCTTCGGGGTGTAGCAGGTGCAACAGCCGCAAGTACTTGGCCCGGCCTTCCGAACGCATCAGCGGCGGCACGGCATATACAAACACTTTAAAGGGTTCCGTTTTCTGAACGCCTATCAGCAAAAACCGCTCAGCCTGCAGCGCATCCGCATAAAAGGCCGCCTGCCGGTCGTAGTCGTAGTAGGTGCACTGCTCCACGAAGTGGTTGTAGTCGCGGGCCATGGTGGTTTTGAAATCCACAACCGTATAGGGGTAGCCAGGGTGGTCGATGACCAGATCGGCGCGCAGCTTGCAGAGCGTACCCGTAACCGGCTCGGTGAAGATGCAGCTAGGCTCGGGCGTGCCTACCTCAAGCAGCACCTTTACCTCGGGGTCGAGCTGCACGCCTTCCACCATCCACCAGATGAGCGTATCGTTGATGCCGGGCTGGCCGGCCTCGTAGAGGTCGGGTTCGAGCAGAGCCGTATGGAAGGCCGTGCCCAGGCCCAGCGCTCCGCCCACGCTGCTATGGGGTCGCGGCGGGCGGCCATTGAGGGCGTCGCGCAGGCGCGAAAGGTCGGAGTTGGCAATGGCCGGCAGGACGCGGTAGTCATCGTAGGGGATGCGCAGCAGATCGGGGCGGGCGGGCAGTGGCGTAGCGGTTGAGTCAGTCACGGAAGAAGAACAGCAGAACGGAAAGGATAGTTGGGCCTGGCCGGAATAAGGAGGTCTGGCTCACTCCTTTTGCTGCGGCTGCCCTCCTTTTGCAAATTTCGGCATTTCGTACTCGCCCACGCGGCCAAAGCGCCGTTCATGCTTCAGTCCTTCGTCTTCGCCATAAGGGTGGCCGCCAAAGCCGTGGCGCATCATGGCAATGGCCTTGGCCCAGGTGGGGTTTTGGTCGCGGGAGGTGAAGAGCTGCATAATGGATTGCGAAATAACCGGAATGGGCACTTCCATGCGCAGCGCATCGGCTACCAGCCAGTTCACTTCGCCGGTGTCTTCAATGTAGCTGGGTACATCGAAGCTGCCGCCTTCCTGGTCGTACATCTGTTTCATGAGCTGCACGAGCCACGAGCGCACCACCGAGCCGTTGTTCCAGAGGCCCAGAATGGCGCTGATATCGAGCTGGTCGCGGAAGTGCGTGAGCATGCCCATGCCTTCGCCGATAGCCTGCAGCATGCCGAACTCGATTCCATTGTGCACCAGCTTCACGTAGTGGCCCGTGCCAGTTGGGCCAGTGTGCAGAAAGCCCTCGGGCACCGCAGTATCCACAAAAAAGTCTTTCAGCTGGCTTACGGCTGCTTCTTCGCCACTCACCATGTAGCAGGCACCATTGCGGGCACCGGTTGGGCCGCCGCTGGTGCCGCAGTCGATAAAGTAAATACCCTTATGCCGGAGCCGGTCGGCCCGGCGGATGGAGTCGCCCCAATAGGAGTTGCCGCCGTCCACGATAATGTCGCCTTCCTCAACATACGGCTCCAGCTGGTCGAGCAGGCCATCGACAGCCGCGCCGGCCGGAATGTAGAGGAATACCTTGCGCGGGCGCTCCAGTTGCTGCGCCAGCTCGGCCACGGTGCCTACCACGCGCAGGTTTTCAGTTTCGAGGTCGGGCCGGGGCCGGATGTCCATGCCCACTACGGGGTAGCCCTTCTCAACGGCCTGCAGGGCCAGGCCCGCCCCCATCTTCCCTAAGCCGATAATTCCTATTTGCGTCTTTTTCATGCGGTGAATGCGTGAGTTGGTGAATGAGCTGTCATTGCGAGGAGGCACGACGAAGCAATCCATGGGGACAATGCCCAAAGCCCTGATAAGCGAAAAGCCCTGCGGTTGGAGTTTATTTCTTTCCGAGGCTTCGTGTTTTGTACGAGCGGATTGCTTCGTCTTACCTCCTCGCAATGACAGTTTGTCTACCCTGCCTCGACCCAACGGGCCAGTACGCGGGCGGGCGCCCCATCGGTGCCTTTTATTTTCAGCGGCAGGCACAGCAGCTCGTACTCGCCGGGCTGCGCGTGCTGCAACGCCAGCCCCTCAATGACGCTGATGCCCGAGCCCAACAGAATATGATGGGTATCGGCGTTGCCGACCGAGAGGTAATCGACGCCCACGCACACTACGCCTTTCTCGCGCAGCCAGGTGGCGGCTTCGGCTCCCAGGCGCACAAAGTCGGGGTCGAAGGGCTCTGTTGACCAGTTGCGGGCTGAGTTGCGGGTTTTGAACAGCACCCGTGCGCCTTTCTCCAGCGTTAGGTGCTCCACGTCGGCCAGGGCAATAACCTTTTCCGAATCGACGGCTACCACTAGCGCCGGTCCCATCAGGTGGCTTAAATCGAGGCTGGCTGCGTCGGAGCCGTCGGCCAGGAAGTGCAGCGGCGCATCAACGTGCGTGCCCGTATGCACGCTCATGCTAATTTCCGACACGTTGGCCGCCGCGCCATCGGCCATGCTCAGGGTGCGCCGGATGCGCACCGGCGCATTATCGGGCCAGTAGGCCATGCCGTCGGTGATGGGAGTTGTAAAATCAAGCCATTCCATAGTTCAGGGATTTAGAATCGGGGACAAACCGTGTTGAGGACGCTACGCAGACGCCCGGCCTCATTTCGGCATCCCCGGCATCTCATCGGTGTGGGGCTGAATGAGCTTGGCCACGAGGCCAGTCCAGCCGGTTTGGTGAGTGGCGCCGAGGCCCTCGCCGGTGTCGCCATTGAAGTACTCGTGAAAAAGCAGGTGGTCGCGGAAATGGGGGTCGGTCTGCAACTGCTGGTTGGCCCCGAAACAGGCCCGCTGGCCATTTCCATCGCGCAGAAATAAGCTAATGAGCCTCTCGGATAGCGCCTGTGAGATTTCGAGAATCGTGCAGTATGTGCCCGAGCCCGTGGGGTATTCCACCTTGAACTCGGGGCCATAATAGTGGTAAAACCGCTGCAACGACTCGATAATCATGAAGTTGGTGGGCATCCAGACGGGGCCGCGCCAGTTGCTGTTGCCCCCGAACAGCGACGTGGTAGACTCAGCCGGCTCGTACGTAACCTTCGCGTTTACGTCCCCTTCATGATCGAACACATATGGGTGCTGCAGGTGGTAGCGTGAGAGGCTGCGCACGCCGTGCTCAGACAGGAACTCGGCCTCGTCGAGCATGCGGCGCAGCAGCAGTTTCATGCGGTGGCCGCGCAACAGGCTCAGCAGGTGGCTCTGGCCTTTGCCTGGCTCCTGCCAGCGGCTTACCAAAGCGGCCAGCTCGGGGCGGTTGTCCAGAAACCAGTTCAGCCGGCTTACAAACCAAGGCACATCCTGTAGGGTAGCCGTATCGAGCACCTCCACGGCAAACAACGGAATGAGGCCCACCATAGAGCGCACCCGCAACGGAAAGCGGCCACTGTCGGGCGTATTCAGCACGTCGTAGTAGAACCCGTCCTCGTCGTCCCACATGTCGATACTTTCATCCGACACGCGGGTCATGGCCTGGGCGATGTACAGGAAATGCTCGAAAAACTTGCTGGCCAGATCCTGATACACGGGGTTGGTGCGGGCCAACTCCAGGGCAATGCGCATCATGTTGAGGGCAAACATGGCCATCCAGGCCGTGCCGTCGGCCTGCTCGATGTAGCCACCGGTGGGCAGCGGGGCCGAGCGGTCGAATACGCCAATGTTGTCGAGGCCCAGAAAGCCCCCTTCGAATACGTTGCGGTTGTCGCGGTCTTTGCGGTTCACCCACCAGGTAAAGTTGAGCAGCAGCCGATGGAAGACGCTTTCCAGAAACACCGTGTCGCCGGTGCCGCCGCGCTGTTTCTGGTCGATTTTGTACACCCGCCAGGTGGCGTAGGCGTGCACCGGCGGGTTTACATCACTAAACTTCCACTCGTAGGCCGGCAGCTGGCCATTAGGAGCCATGTACCAGTCGCGGCACAGTAGCCGGAGCTGATTTTTGGCAAAGTCAGCATCAACCATGGCCAGCGGCAGGCAATGAAAAGCCAAGTCCCAGGCCGCATACCACGGATACTCCCACTTGTCGGGCATTGAGATGATGTCGGCGTTGTTGAGCTGCTTCCAGTTGTGGTTGCGTCCGTGCAGGCGGCTGGCGGGCGGCTCGGGCAAGGCAGGGTCGCCGCGCAGCCACTGGGCCACATCGTAGTAGTAGTACTGCTTGCTCCAGAGCATGCCGGCCAGCGCCTGGCGCTGCACGTTGCGGGCGTCGGCACTCTCCACCCCCTTCTGCAGCTCGTGGTAATAGGCATCGGCCTCCTGCTGGCGCTGCTCCAGCAAGGGGGCAAAATCGGCGAAGGGCTGCGCGAGGCCGGGGGCCGCCAGCCGCAGCCGCACGGTGCGGCTTTCGCCGGCCGGTACCTCCAGCAGGTAATGCGCGGCGGCCTTGGTGCCCCGGCGGGCCGGATTTACGGCCTGCTCCTGGCCGTGAAGCAGGTAGTCATTGATGCCATCTTTGCAGTAGGCCGACGGGTTTTCCGAGTTGAAAAGGCGTTGGGCGTTGGTTTCGTTGTCGCAGAACAGCAGTTCGGGCATCTGCTTACCAGCCGGCTCGCAGTACAGCTCCAGGCCGGGCAGGCTGGTGTGGTCGACGGCTATAGAAGCATCCGATTCGGATGCCCGCAACTCGGGCCGGTACTGGTTGTAGCCCCAGGCCCAGGTGTTGCGCAGCCACAGCTGGGGCAACACATGCAGCGGGGCGGGCTGGTCGCCGCGGTTGTGCACTGTTATCTGCAGCAGCAGGTCGTCGGGGCCGGCTTTGGCATATTCAATCACAATATCGAAGTAGCGGTTCTGCTTGAAAACGAGCGTATCAATCAGATCGAATTCGGGCTTGTCGCGGCCGCGCCGGGCGTTTTCGGTTACCAGCCAGTCGTACGGAAAAGCGTGCTGCGGATACTTGTAGAGCATCCGCATGTAGGAATGAGTAGGCGTGCTGTCGAGGTAGTAGTACAGCTCCTTTACGTCTTCGCCGTGGTTACCTTCGGGGCCGGCCAGCCCAAACAGCCGCTCCTTCAGAATAGCATCCTGCCCGTTCCAGAAGGCCGGTGCCAAGCACAGTAGCTGCTCGTCGTCGCAGATGCCGCCAATGCCCTCTTCGCCCCAGCGGTAGGCGTACGAGCGGGCCATGTCGTGGGTAGTGTAGGTCCAGGGCTGGCCATCGGCCGAGTAGTCTTCGCGCACGGTACCCCATTGCCTGTCCGATACGTACGGGCCGAAGCGGTGCCACTTGGCCTTACCATCGCGCAGTTCCTGCTGCCGCTGCTGCTCCTGGTTCATGCGTTGGGGGTTCTTAGTTGTCAGTTGCTAGTTGTCAGTTGTCCGGCTGTTCAGTAGCAAGGTGGCGCTGAACAGCCGGACAACCAACAACTGACAACTAGCAACTGACAACTAGCAACTGACGACTAAACGCTTCAGCCATTATCGGCAAAGCCCGGATACAGGGTCATGCCACCATCGGCGAAAATGCTGGTGCCGGTTACATAATCCGACTCGTCGGAAGCCAGCCACACGGCTACCTTGCCAATATCGAGGGGTTGGCCAATGCGGCCGTAGGGAATGAGCGTGAGCAGCGACTTTTCTTCCTCGGGCGTGTCGCGGGCCGTGAGGTTGATGGGCGTGGCAATAGCGCCCGGCGCAATGCTATTGATGCGGATTTTGTCGGGAGCCAGCTCCTGGGCCATGCTCTTCATCAGCAGCATAATGCCGCCCTTGCTGGTGGCATAGTTTACGTGCCCGGCCCACGGAATTACCTCGTGCACCGAGCTCATGCAGATAATCTTACCCAGCGCACTCGAAATTTCCTCCTGCATGCCGCGGCGCAGAAACTCGCGGGCCGCCTCACGGGCACACAAGAACTGCCCCGTCAGGTTTACGTCGATTACCTTTTGCCACTGCTCCAGGGTCATGTCCACGAACTTGGCGTCCATTTGAATGCCCGAATTATTGACCAGAATGTGCAGGGTCTCGAACTTCTCGCGCACAAAATCGAACATGCGCAGCACATCGTCTTCCTTGCTCACATCTGCCCGAAACGGCACGGCCTGCCCCCCGGCATCGGTAATCTCCTTCACTACCGCCGCCGCCTCGTCGGCGCTATGGGCGAAGTTCACCACGACCGTTGCGCCCTCGGCGGCCATAGCCTTAGCTACTCCCGCGCCAATGCCGGAGCTGCCGCCCGTAATCAGGGCAATCTGGTTTTTGAGTCGGTCGGATGACAGGGGAGCAGGCATATCGAAAGAGTTGGGAAGCAAGCGCAGGCACTAGGCTGCAGCTAACCGCAGCCATAGGGTAGACTGCTTTAAAGCAACTTTGGTTACACCTAAACATTGCAATTAATTATAATTCAAGTCATTACAATAAATCACTTGCTTCCAGCCATCTAATCGACTACTCTTCGTGGCGGGTAAGAAGGAGATGCCGCTACCGGAAGCTATGGTGTCCCGACCCAAACGTGCGGACGCAAAAAACCGCCGCACCTGACAGGCACAGCGGTTTCAGCCATCCGGGCACACTCCCCTCAGAATGCGCCCAGATGTTTGGTTGCCCACAATAACCGCAGACGGCTTTTATGCCGGAAGGGTAGCAAACCCATGCATCTATTTCGCACGGCCGCTTGCCTTCTCGTTAGCGCCATATCTGCGGCAACAGGGCGAGGGCGTTGACTTATGAGTTGGAGAAAGCGGCAGAAGCCTCCTGGGCCACCGACTTCTCTTCAGCAGACATAATACCGTAAATGGGGTCCAGGTCAGCAAGGCTTTCGTTTTCCACCTGCAAATCCTTCAGCAGACCGTCATTGATATCGTAGACGAGGCCGTAAAGCTTTGGGGGGTTGGGGCCTCGCAGCGCGTTCTGGATGATGCTGGTTTTGGTCAGGTTGCGTACCTGCTCAATCACGTTCAACTCCACGAGACGTCGTAACCGGGCCGCTTCATCCTGAATGCCTGAAAACTCCGTTTCGTGCAGCCGGATAACGTCGCGGATGCCGGTCAGCCAGCCATCGATCAGGCCGTATTGCTTGTCGCCGGCCGCTGCAGTTACACCACCGCAACCGTAGTGGCCGCACACAACCACCATCTCTACTTTAAGCACTTCCACAGCGTACTGCAACACCGAGAGCAGATTGAAATCGGTAGGCACCACCAGGTTGGCAATGTTGCGATGCACGAACATCTCGCCAGGGCCGGTACCGGTTATGGCCGAAGCAGATACCCGGGAATCGGAACAGCCGATAAAGAGGTACTTAGGCTTCTGTCCGTTGGCCAGCCGGCTGAAAAACTCAGGGTCAGCCTGCCGGCTCTGGGCCGCCCAGCGGCGGTTATTTTCTAGTATTTCTTCCATTGGTTGAAGTTGAGTAACCGGTGTATTTTCAATCAAACTATACAGAGCTCATACCTGCCAGCACGATGTAGCGCCAACCGGAGGCCCTTATTTGCCTGCCCTTAGTGGCCCATTACCTCTACCTGAGGAATATTGCGCAGCTCTACCTCAATGCCCCGCTCGGGTGCTCCCCGACGGAAGTTTTCGATGGCCTCCAGCACATCGTAATCAATATGTACCGAGTCGGAGCCGTCGACAACTACACGCGTATCGTGCGGTAGTTCTTCCAGAGCCCGCATGATGCTGGCTTTGTTCAGAAACGACACCTGCTCGGCCAGCCGCAGAACAATAGGACCATCGGCTGCCTGTCCTGGCTCGCTGCGGAAGTAGGCCGAATCGTAATTGGCTTTGAGGATATAAAAGACTCCTACTACCAGGCCCATTACCACTCCCTTGAGCAGATCGGTGAACATAATGGCAACAATGGTGATGATAAAGGGTAGGAACTGCTGCAGCCCTAGCTTCCACTGGGTACGGTACAGCGTAGGGTTGGTGAGCTTATAGCCGATAACGAGCAAAATGGCCGCCAGCGCCGACAACGGAATCCGGTTGAGTAACGGGGCCAGAAACAGCAGGCTCACGAGCAACAACAAGCCGTGGAAAAAGGCCGACATCCGGGTTTGGGCACCAGCATTAATGTTGGCCGAGCTGCGGACGATAACAGCCGTCATAGGCAAACCACCTAGCAGGCCGCTAATCATATTGCCCGCGCCTTGGGCCATCATTTCGCGGTTGGTGGGCGTATTACGCTTGTGCGGGTCGAGCTTATCGACAGCTTCTACGCTAAGCAGGGTTTCGAGCGAGGCTACAATAGCAATGGTAAACGCCACCGTGTAGGTTTCGGGGCGGCTGAAAGCCGTCCAGTCGGGGGTTGTAATAAGTCCGGCCGCATCCTGCAGCGAGTTGATGGGCGGCAGGCTCACCAAGTGCTCCGAGCCAATCAGCAGGCCGGGCGCCATGCCCCGGAAGGCCTCGTTGAGCAGAATAGCTACCACTACTACTACCAGTGCCCCCGGCACCAGCTTGGCCACTTTCACGCGCTTGCTCAGCACCTTATCCCAGAACAGCAACAGCCCCAATGCTACAAAACCCACTGTAGCCGGACCAGGCTGAATGTTTTGCAGGGCATTGCCAATCTCGCTGAAGGTGTTAAAACCGTCGAGTTGCGTAAAGGTCAGGTCCTCGAAATAGTCGGCATCAACCCCCAAAAAATGAGGAATCTGCTTTAGAATCAGAATCAGGCCGATAGCAGCCAGCATACCGCGAATAACCGAGGTAGGAAAGTAGAGGCCGATGATACCAGCCCGGGCTATGCCCAAGCCAACCTGCAGAATGCCAGCCATTACCGTGGCTGCCAGCATGGCTTCAAATGAGCCCAGCGTAGCAATACCTGCTACAATAATGGCTGTGAGGCCGGCCGCCGGACCGCTTACACTCAAAGCCGAGCCACTAAGCCAGGACACGACCACGCCGCCCACAATACCGGCAATTACACCCGACAGCAGCGGTGCGCCCGAAGCCAGGGAAATGCCCAGGCATAGCGGCAATGCCACCAGAAATACCACCAGTCCGGCAGGTAAATCCTGGCTCAGCGAACTAAACGGTGATGGAAGGCGGTCGGAAACGACCGGAACAGCCTCCTTGTTCGGGGCCGGTGCATTTTTTATCATAACGAGGGGATGCAGTGCAGAAAATCAGGAGGGCAATCCACTCACTTGAGCGAAATCACCCCCCTAATGCAACAGTACGGCCGGCTCGTTAAACTCTGGTTAAAAATGAATTAAAGCCCGATTAAAACTATGTAAACACCTTTCTTACAGATATTTAATTTATGTACCTACTGCTATTTTTTTCGTATTTAGCCCCCTTTTAGGTTTTGAAGTATCTACCAAATTGTCAGGCAGCTAACCGGCTGCCGGGAAGCTGAGCTGTACACGGGTACCCTGGCCCAGAGTACTGGCCACTTCTACGCGTCCGCCATGCAGCTCCATTATTTTGGCCGTAAGCGGCAGGCCGATACCATGGCCGGGCACGGTCCGTACCGCTTCAGCCCGGAAAAAAGGCACGAATACCTGCTGGCGGTCGGCCTCACTCATGCCCGGTCCCTGGTCGACGACGAGCAGCTGGATGTGACTACGGGTGGCGGTAAGCGTGGCCACAATGGGAGCAGCCGGATTGGTAGCGGTGAATTTGCAGGCGTTTTCCAGAATATTGAGGAAGGCCACCAGCACCAGCGCCTCGTTGCCGAGCACGGCAAACGGCACGGCAGCTGCCACACCGGGGGTTTCGTGGAAATCGAGGTCGATGCGTCGGGTGGGATGACGCCGGTGCAACTCTTCGTAAGCCTGCAGCAGCAGCTCGTCGAGGCGCAGCCGGCTGCGTGGTACCTGGCTGGGGTCGTCGGAGGCGCGGGCAATCTGAAGCAGGCCGTTGGTCAGGTCTTTGAGTAGCCGGGCCGCATCGAGCGTGGTGCGCAGCACCCGCTGGTACTCTTCGGGGGTGCGCTCCTGCTGGAGCAGGGCTACTTCGAGCTGCCCGATAATAGCGGCAAGAGGCGTACGCAACTCGTGCGAAGCGTCGCGCACAAAGGTTCGCTGGCCTACAAAAGCTGTTTCGAGCCGATCGAGCAGGCTGTTGAAGCGCTGGGCCAGCAACGACACTTCGTCGCGACCCTGGCCAGGGCTCAGGCGCTGATGCAGGTCGGAAGCCGTTATGCTATCCACCTCGCGAATGATACGCTTCATGGGCATAAGCGCCTGACCGGCAAAAACCAGCCCCCCAATCCCTACTACTACAAGCGAAACCAGTAACCCGAAGGTGAGTACCGTTAGCAGGTTGCCCAGCTTTTCTTTGCTGTCGGCATCTGCCGATGAAGCTACCACCACAAAGTTGCCCCGGCCGGGCTCCTTGTAAAGCAGGCCCACTGTTTGATGGAAACGGCCCTTGAACCGTACCTCCCGGCCGGTTTGGCGCACCTGCTGCAACAGGGTAACCGGCACATTCTTGCCCTTGCGGCCCTCGCGAAACACCACCCGGTTGCGGGCGTCAAACACGTATACCTCTTCGGCTGGCAACGTGCGGTAAAACTGCCGCAGGTAGCGGCGGTACGATGCCCGGCTACGCTCGTCGCCGCGGCGCGTGCCATCGAGGTACACATGCGCAACCACCCGGGCCCGCGAAAACAGGCTTTCGGTAAACGCTTCGTGCCGCGACTGGTAAGTAAAAAAGTAGATTACGGCGGCAAACAGCAGCAGCGTAACCACCAAAATGGCTGCAAACTGCACCGTAAGCCGCGCCCGAATTGTCATCAGTTAGTTTTCGGTTGTTGGTTGCCGGGGGTTAGCTGGCTGGCACTGGATGGAGTTGCATCCTGCCAAATAGCAACTCATTTACTCTTCCTTCATCACGTAGCCCATGCCCACAAGCGTGTGGATGAGCTTGGGCGTGAAGTCTTTATCGAGCTTTTTACGCAGGAAGTTGATGTACACATCAATGACGTTGGAGCCGGTATCGAAGCTCGTATCCCAGACCTGCTCCAGAATATCTACCCGCGACACCACCCGGTTCTGGTTGCGCAGCAGGTATTCGAGCAAGGCAAACTCGCGGGCCGTTAGTTGGATGGGCTGGCCGGCCCGGTGTACCATTTTGCTGGCCGGATCGAGGGTGAGGTCGGCCAGTTGGAGCGTACCCCCGGCCGGGGTTACATCGTGGCGGCGGCGCGTGAGGGCCCGGATGCGGGCCAGCAACTCCTGAAACGCAAAGGGCTTCACCAGGTAGTCGTCGGCCCCGGCGTCGAGGCCCCGGATTTTGTCGTCGGTTTCGCCCAGGGCCGTCAGCATGAGGATGGGCACACCCGTGTTCTGGGCCCGCACCTGCCGGCACACTTCCAGTCCGTTCAGGCCCGGTAGCAGCGTGTCGAGGATGAGCAAATCGTAGCCTCCTTGCTTGGCCAGGCGCAGGCCCAGCAGACCGTCGGCCGCCAAATCTACCTGGTGGTGCTGTTCGCTCAGGCCCTGATGCAGAAACGCGGCTACCTTAGGTTCGTCTTCAACCAGCAAAATTTTCATGGCTGCAAGATACGTGGCCGGCCGGCATCAGCCCTATCAACGAAAAACCCCTCACTACGAAACGTAGCAAGGGGTTTTGGTGATCCCGCTGGGATTCGAACCCAGGACCCATACATTAAAAGTGTATTGCTCTACCAGCTGAGCTACAGAATCAGTCCACTCCACCAGGCCAAAGCCTTTTCAGAAGGGAGTGCAAAAGTAGCAGGCTTATTCGGACGGTGCAAGCAAAGGCGGTACTTTTCACCTCAGTTCGCGCTGTTCACCGTTCAATGGCCTGACAATCAATCAAAATTGTTTATTACCCTCCTATTCTTCTGCAAAGGAGCAGCCGCTATATTTTTGCCATTTCATCCTGTACGAAGTCGGCCAGGGTACGCAGGTATTCGGTGCTGAAATCGAAGCGGATGCCAGCCGCCGCGTAGATGTCGCCGATGGGCGCGGTATAGCCGAGGGCCAAGGCGCGCTGGTAGCCAGCTAAGGCATCCTGCGGGTTCTGGCGGTAGTTGCGCCACACGGCAATGGCGCCGAGCTGGGCCATGGCGTACTCGATGTAGTAAAACGGCACTTCGTAGAGGTGCAGCTGCTTCTGCCAGAGGTAAGGCTTGATATGCTCCAGTCCTTTCCAGCTCACGGTACGCTGGTTGAACTCGTCGAACAGCTCGACCCAGCGGGCGTGGCGCTGCTCCTCGGTGTGGGTTGGATTCTCGTACACCCAGTGCTGAAACTTGTCGATGGTGGCCACCCACGGGAAGGTTTCGAGCACGCTTTCGAGGTGGGTGCGCTTGGCCCGCCGCAGCTCGTCGGGGTTGGAGAAAAACACGTCCCAGTGGTCGAGGCTGAGCAGCTCCATGCTCATGGAAGCCAGTTCGGCTACTTCGGAAGGCGGGTGCTTGTCGGCGCCCAGCGGCAGGCGGCGCGTGAGGAAGCTATGCACGGCGTGGCCGCCCTCGTGCAGCATGGTTACCACATCGCGCAGGCTGCTGGTGGCATTCATAAAGATGAAAGGCACCCCTGTTTCGTCGAGCGGGTAGTTGTAGCCGCCGGGGGCCTTGCCCTTGCGGCTTTCCAGGTCGAGGTTGCCCATCTGGCCCATTGTGCGCAGGCACTGGCCCAGAAATGGGTCGAGTCGGTCGAAGACGACGGTTGTTTTCTCCAGCAACTCGGCCCCCGTCTCAAACGGCCGCAGCGGGGCCTTCCCCGATACGTCCACATCCAGGTCCCAGGGGCGCAGCTCGGCCAGCGCTAGGTCCTGGCGGCGCTCCAGGTCGAGGTTGTCGATGAGGGGAACCACGGTTTCGCGGATGGCGCGGTGGAAGTTCAGCGTATCCTGGGGCGTGTAGTCGAAGCGGCCCAGGGCGGCAAACATATAGTCGCGGAAGTTGGCGAAACCCGCGTTCAGCGCCATCTGGTGGCGTAGCCCGATCAGGCGGGTATACAGCTCATCAAGGGCCTTGGCATCCTGCAGGCGGCGTTCCTGCACGGCCCGCCAAGCGGTTTCGCGCACCTGCCGGTCGGGGCTTTTGAGGCGGTCGGCGGCGCGGGGCAGGGTCAGCTCCTCGCCGTCGAGCGTTACGGTCATGGCCCCGGCCAGGGCGGCGTACTGCTGCTGCTGGGTGCTGATTTCGGTTTTGAGCGGCACGTTTTCGGGCCGGTAGATGGCCAGCGCCTGCCGTACCGACCGCACAAACACCCGGTAGCGGTTTTCATCCAACTCGCTCAGAAACGCCGAGGCCAGCATCTTTTCGTTGAGCGCGTGGTCGTGGGGCGCAACGTGCGGCTCAATCTCGTTCACGAAAAACTGAAACGCCTCGGTGCGCGCATTGTCCTGGGTGTCGGAGGTCATGCGGATGTAGCGCCAGGCCAAATCTTCGCCGAGCACTGCCTCCAGTTCCGAGCGGTTCAGCAGCCAACGCTCCAACTCGGCAACCGAGCCCACCTCCCGGTCGCGCAACTCCAGAAAATACGGCTCTATCGTGGCCCAGTCGGTCACGGTAAACGACTCGGGCAGGTACTGGCGCGGGGGCCGCTGGGTGTCGGTAGCAAGGGTGGCGGCGGGCATAGAAGGGGGCATTTCGGGGAAGCTGGAAAGTTTGGAAGCGGGGGGCCAGAATGGCCAGTAGCGCGAAGCTCCAGCTTCGCGCTACTGGCCATTCCAGTTTCTTAAAACAGCCTAGCCAATCTCAATCACCACGTCGCTCGTGAGCGGGTGGCCAACGCAGGTGAGCACATAGCCCTGGTTCATCTCGGAGTCGGAAAGTCCTTCGCGCTCGTCGAGGTGGACTTTGCCCGAGAGGCACTTGCCGCGGCAGGCAGTACACAGGCCCGCCTGGCAGCTGTAGGGCAGGTCGATGTCCTGGTCGAGGGCGGCTTCGAGAATGGTCTGCTCGGGGCTGACCTCGAACTGGTACTCAGCGCCCTCGTAGTGAATGGTGACGTTGCGGGAGCTGCTTTGCTCCTCATCGGCAGCGGCCGATACGTCGCCGTGTCCGCCCGACTGAGCCGCAGCCTCGGCCGTGTCGGCGGCGGCCACGAAACTCTCGCGGCGCACGCGGGCAAGTGGCACGCCCAGCAGCTCCAGCGCCGATTGTGCTTCCAGCATCAGGCCATCGGGGCCGCAGAGGAAATACTCGGCCTGGGCAGCCGGAAACTGGTGGCGCTGCTCCAGAATGCGCAGCAGCGTGGTGCGGTTGAGGCGGCCCGTGTGCTTGTGCTCGGCCGACGGGCGCAGGGGCTGGCTGAAGACGTGCTCGATCTGGAAGCGGCCGGCGTACTGCTGCTCCAACTTCTGCAGCTGGTCAGCAAAAATCACCGAATCCTCGTTGCGGTTGCCATAAATGAGCAGCACGTGGCTTTTGGGCTCGTCGCGGAGAATGGCTTTGAGCATACTCATGAGCGGGGTAATGCCCGAGCCGGCCCCCACCAGCACAATGGAGCGCGCCGCCTGAGGCTGGGGCGCCAGCACGAAGTTGCCCAGCGGGGCCATTACCTCCAGTTGCTGGCCTACTTGCACAGTGTCGAGCAGGTAATTGCTCACCAAACCGCCCGTTACGCGCTTTATCGTAACGGCCAGGCGTGGGGCCTCGCCCGGGGTGCTGCTGAGCGAATAGGCGCGGCGCTCCTTTTTACCACCGGGTCCGCAGGGCAAAATCAGGGTCAGGAACTGGCCCGGCTGGCAGGCAACGGGCTGGCGGTCGGGCCGCTCGAAATGGATGGTAACGGCGTCGGGGGTTTCCTGGGTCAGTTCAACAACGTTCAGCGTCAGGTAAGGGCTACTCATAGGGGCTATCAGAACTTTCGGGGTGGGTTTGAACACAAAGTTCGTAATTCGATATTTGTTTCTTGTACGGAATGTGAGGCGGAACTGATTGGCGCGGTGCCAGGCCAGACAAACAGAACGATGTCGTCCTTCATCTTACACCTTCGCTCCGCTTAACAATTTCCCTTAACCCACCCCAATGCTTTCCGACTTACTCCGCCGCCACCAAACCGAGTTCGGGCAGGTACTGCCCCTCGACCTGAACGCGCCCGAGGTGGCGCGCCTCGATTTTACGGCCGCTAACCCGCTGCTTACGGCTGCCAACCTACACGACACAGCCGCCTTCGACCAGCTGGTAGCCCGGCTGCTGGCCGATAAGAACGCCCTGATTGGCGTGGGCGGCTACCTCGAAGACCGGGTAATCTACCGCCGTAGCCCCGGCCTCTTCGACGCCGACCCCACCGCCCCGGCCCGCTCGCTGCATTTGGGCGTCGATGTGTGGGTGCGCGCCGGCACGCCGGTGCTGGCCCCGCTGCCGGCCACCGTACACAGCCTCGCCGACAACGAAGGCCACGGCAACTACGGCCCCACCGTTATTCTGGAGCACGAGTTGGAAGGGGTCATTTTCTACACGCTCTACGGCCACCTCACGCGCCGCGAAACGGCCCTGCTGCGCCCGGGCCTCACCATCGAACAGGGCCAGACCTTCGCCGAAGTCGGCCCAGCACCCGAAAACGGCGACTGGCCGCCGCACCTGCATTTCCAGGTAATTGCCGATTTGCAGGGCCGCGTAGGCGACTTTCCCGGCGTAGCGCTGGTATCGGAGCGCGACACGTGGGCCGCCCTGTGCCCCGACCCAAACCTGATTCTCCAGATCACGGATTAGCACGGATTTAAGCGGATTTCACGGATTTTGTAGCTGGCGCGGTCAACTATTAAATCACAGGTACCTCCCCTTGAGTTGAACGAAAAAGGGCCACCCTGCGTAGGGTGGCCCTTTTTTAATCGTCTACAGAATCCGTGAAATCCGCTAAAACCCGTGCTACTCCGTGATCAGTCGAACTTGATGGCCGCGACGGGTTTGATGCGCGAAATCAGGTAGGTTGGGATGAGCACGGCCAGCAGGGAGGTAAAGAACGTGGCCGCGTTCAGCATCAGAATGATGGCCCAGTCCCAATGAATCGGCACGCGGTCCATGTAGTAGTTTTCGGGGTCGAGCGGGATGAGGTGCAGGTAATACTGCATGGCGCAGAAGCCCAGCCCGATCAGGTTACCCCACAGAATGCCGCGCACCGTCAGGCTCAGGCCCCTAAAGAAGAACATGCTCCGGATCTGGTTGTCGGTAGCCCCAATGGCTTTGAGCACCCCGATCATGTTGGTGCGCTCCAGAATCATGATGAAAATGGTGGCTACCATGTTGAAAGTGGCCACGAAAATTATCAGCACCAGGAAGATAACTACGTTGCGGTTGAGCAGCTTCAGCCACTCGAACAACTGCACATATTGCTCGGTGATTTTATCGAGCTTGAGGTCGTAGCGCAGGTTTTCGTAGAGGTTGTCGGCTACCGGGTCGAGGCGGTTGAAGTCCTTGAGCGTTACTTCGAGCCCGCCCACCAGCGTGTCGGGCCAGGCATTCAGGTCGCGGATCTGCCGGATGTCGCCGATAACAAAGGCCTCATCGAACTCGTCGAGACCGGTTTGGTAGATGCCACTGACCACGAACTGCCGCACCCGCGGCGGACTCTGGATAAAGTAGAACAGGGCCTTGTCGCCGACCTTGAGCCGGAGCTTGTCGGCCACCTTGCGCGACACCAGCACGTCGTTGCTGGCTGAGGAGTCGGGGAAGGAGATGAACTTGCCGGCAGCCAGGTTCTGGCGCATCGACGAGGGGCTGGTCTTTTCGTCGATGCCCTTAATCACCACGCCCAGCACCTCATCCTTGGTTTTGATGATGGCCGTTTTGCGGGCGAAAGGCTGAATAGTGGCTACCTGGGGGTTCTCGCCCAACTCGCGCATAAGCTGCGGCTGTCCGATGGGCTCGGCTTCGAGCGAGTTGTTAGTGTCGTACTTGCTGATTTGCAGGTGCGAGCCGAAAGAGAAGATTTTGTTCTGGATTTCGTTGCGGAAACCCTCCAGAATGGCAAACGATACCACCATCACGGCCAATCCCATGGCAATGCTGATGATGGCTATCTTTGTCACCGACGAGGTGAACGAGCCCGCATCGGCCCCGTCAATCTTATGAGATATGTACTGCGAAACGTTCACCGGCGTAAAGCTAGATGAATCCGAGTAGTTTTCCACCCCTGCCCATGCCTTCTTTCCTGCCCCAGAGTCTGCTCAGCCTCGCGCTCCTGCTCACCGACTGTACCCGCCCGGCCCAGACAGGTTCGCCTACAGCCGCTTTGCCCCCTGCGTCGGCCGCCCAAACGGTGGCCGCGCCGCCCCAGGTAGTGCTGGAACAACCGGCTGCCGCGCCGCTGCAGGTAGCCGCCGCGCAGTTCGACAAATACCTGCCGCTGCTGCAGGGCAAACGAGTAGGCTTGGTCGTAAACCAGACCGCCCGCGTGGGCCAAGCGTTTCTGGTGGATACGCTGCTGAGCCGGGGCGTGAACGTGAAGGTGATTTTCGGCCCCGAGCACGGTTTCCGGGGCGAGGCAGCCGATGGGGCTACTATTAAAGATGGTAAAGACGCCCGTAGTGGCCTGCCGGCCCTGAGCTTGTACGGCGCCACCAAAAAGCCCACCCCCGAGATGCTGCGCGACATCGACGTGCTGGTGTTCGATATTCAGGACGTGGGCGCACGCTTCTACACCTTCATCAGCACGATGCACTACGTAATGGAGGCCGCCGCCGAGCAGAACAAGGAGGTCATCATCCTTGACAGGCCCAACCCCAACGGCTGGTACGTGGACGGGCCGGTGCTGGAGCCCAAGTACAAAACCTTCGTGGGCATGCACCCCATTCCGGTGGTGCACGGCCTCACGGTGGGCGAGCTGGCCCAGATGATAAACGGCGAAAAATGGCTGGCCGGTGGCAAACAATGCCGCCTGACGGTTATTCCGGTAGCCGGCTACACCCACGCCACGCGCTACGAGCTGCCGGTGCGCCCCTCCCCCAACCTGCCCACGGCCCATTCAGTGAATTTGTATCCCAGCCTTTGCCTGTTCGAGGGCACCGACGTGAGTGTGGGCCGCGGTACCGACCGGCCGTTTGAGGTAATCGGGGCGCCTACGCAACCCTCTAGTCGTCCGTTTAGCTTTGTGCCCACGCCCAATCCCGGCTCCACGGCCCCGCCCCAGAACGGCAAGCGCTGCTACGGCCAGGAGTTGAAAGGCGTCGGCGAGGTCGGTTTCACGCTGTCGTATCTGATTGACTACTACAAGCAGAGCACAGCCAAAGACAAGTTCTTCACCTCGGGCTTCGAGCGGCTGATGGGTACGGCCGACACGCGCCAGCAAATTATTGCTGGTAAGTCGGAAGCCGAAATCCGGGCATCCTGGGAGCCGAAACTGGGCGCCTATAAGGTGATGCGCCAGAAGTATCTGCTGTATCCGGATTTTGAGTAGTTCTGTCATCATTTCCCGCAGAGGACGCAGTGTTTTCGCAGAAGGCGCAGTGTCGTTCTATTGAACTGCACTGCGCCTTCTGCGAAAACACTGCGTCCTCTGCGAGCTAAAAACTCCCGAACTACCATGCTAAACATCATCTTCATGGGCACGCCCGAATTTGCGGTGCCCACGCTCGAAGCCCTGCTGGGCTGGGACGGCTGCCGGGTGGTGGCCGTGGTAACGGCGCCCGACAAGCCCGCCGGACGCGGACGACAGCTGCAGGGCTCGGCCGTGAAGGCGGCGGCCGAGGCCCACGGCCTGCCGGTGCTCCAGCCCACCAACCTCAAGGCCCCCGAATTTCAGGCCGAGCTGAAGGGCTACGGGGTCAATTTGCAGGTAGTGGTGGCTTTCCGGATGCTGCCCGAGGCCGTTTGGAACATGCCGCCGCTCGGCTCTATCAACGTGCACGCCTCGCTGCTGCCCCAATACCGGGGCGCGGCGCCCATCAACTGGGCCCTCATCCACGGCGATACGCAAACGGGCGTGACCAGCTTTTTCCTGCGCCATGAAATCGACACCGGTAACCTTATTTACCAGGATGCCGTGGACATTGCGCCGGAAGACGACTTCGGCTCGCTCTACGAAAAGCTGAAGGCGGCCGGGGCGAAACTGGCGCTCCGTTCGGTGCAGGCCATTGCTGCCGGCGAAGCGCCCAGCATTCCGCAGCCCGAGCTGCCGGAGCTCCGGCCCGCACCCAAGCTCACCAAAGAAACCGGCCGCCTCGACCCCATGCAACAGTCGGCGCCGGCGCTGGCCAACTTGGTGCGCGGCCTCGCTCCCATCCCCACCGCTTTTATCCAGCTGCCCGACGGCCGCACGCTCAAAGTATTCAAAGCCCAGCCATTCAGCGACGAGGAAGCCAGCGGCCCCGACATGGGCGGCGCCGGCCACTGGTACACCGACGGCCGCAACTACCTGCGCCTGCAAACAGCCGACGGTCTGCTCGACCTGCTTGATGTACAGCTGGAAGGCAAAAAGCGCATGTCCATCCAAGACTTTCTGCGCGGCTTCGATGTGAAGCTGCTTGGCTAAGTCGGCTGTTAGTTGCCAGAAGGGGCACGTCATGCTTCGACTCTGCTCAGCATGACGTTCTTTTATTTCCTTTTGACCGGCAACTCATTCGTTCATTTTTTCACCATTCTACTCTATGACCGCACTCGTTGTAGCCGTGGCTGATAACGGCGTTATCGGGGGCGAAAACCGCCTGCTCTGGCACCTGCCGCTCGATTTAAAGCATTTCAAGCAACTCACACTGGGCCACCCCATCATCATGGGCCGGCGCACCTACGACAGCATCGGCCGGGCTCTACCCAAGCGGCGTAATATCGTGGTTACCCGCCAGGCTGGTTGGCAGGCAGAGGGCTGCGAAACGGCCGCCTCGGTACTGCAGGCCCTGGAAATGGCCCGCACCACCGATGAAGACATCTTCGTTATCGGGGGCGGCGAAATCTACCAGCAGGCCCTGCCCGCCGCCGACACCGTGTACCTGACCGAAGTACACCATGCCTTTGAGGGCGACATAACCTTCCCCGAACTGCACCCCGGCGAGTGGCGCGAGGAAACCCGTGAGCGGCACGAGCCCGACGCCACCCACGACTATGCCTTCAGCTTCGTGACGCTGCGGCGGCGGTAAAAAGCAAACAGGACTTGACATAAAGAAAGCCGTCATCCTGAGCAAAGCGAAGGACCTTATCACGCAAGAACGAATCGGTGTTACGGTCGTTCTTGCGTGATAAGGTCCTTCGCTTTGCTCAGGATGACGGGTTTTTACCTGCTCACCGGAGCAACACCAGTTTGCCCCAATCTTTTTTGAAGGCTTTGTCGGCGGCGGTGGCGCGCTGCTTGAATTCGCCGGTGGGGTCATCGAGCACCACGCGGTAGAGGTAGGTGCCGTTGGCCAGCCGGTCGCCGTAGGTGTCGGTGCCGTCCCAGTACTGCTCGGTGATGTTGTTACCGATGCGCAAGGGGCCCATGTCTGCCATCATAATCTCCTTTACTACGCGGCCTGTCAGGCTCACGATCTGGATTTTCATGTTGCGCGGCGGCGCAGCTCCGGTTAACGTGAAAACGAAGCGGGTTTTGCTGGTTACCGGGTTCGGATACGGGAATACGTTGGTGATACCGGCACTGGAAACGACTTCGAACGTGATGCGGTAAGGCTCGGTACCGGCCGCATTGCCGCTACCGTCTTTGCCCTGTACCTCCAACGTATACATGCCATCGGTGAGGGGCTGGCTCTTGCCCGGCTCGAACACCATGCGGGCCAGGCCCTGGGCCGAATCGGCCTGGAAAGACGTGATGCTGGCTCCATTCAGGTCGATGGCCTGGCCGGCCCCACCGGGGCGGGTGAGCACCAGCAGGAAGTTTCCGCGGCTGGTAACCGGGCGCAGCTTATCCAAATCGCGCAGCTGAATGCTGATACTGGGCCGCGACGACACGATTTCGCCGTTGAGCAGGTGGCGGCCGTCGAAAGCCACATCGAGCACCGGCGGGGTGTCGTTGTTGGTTACCTCGAAGGGCACTATGGACAGTTCGTTGTTGAAGTAATCCTGCTCGGGCTGGCGTCGCGGGTTAAGCACTACCTGTCCCGACAGGGGCCCGTAGAGGCCGCGGGCATCGAGCGTAACGTTGTAGGTCTGCTGCGTATGGGCCCGCAGGGCCGGGCCGCTGAGCGGGTAGTACCGCTCGCGCGGAACACCAGCCGTGCCCGACCGCAACACGATGTAGCCCACGAGCGGCGCCTTGAAATCAAAATCTGATACGTTCTGGAAGGCTACCGGCACCGTAACCGCGCCCGTTTTCTGGGCCTGCTCCGTTAGTTGCGCGGCCGTAAGCGGCGTGGTGCTGGGGCGCACTACCCCTTCGGGTACGCCCTGGTAGGTTACCAGCCACTGCTCCAGCTGCGGAGTCGCGTCGCCGGGATTGTCGGTGCTGAAAGTAGCCTGCAGCTGCAGATACCGGTACTCTTTAGCCGATACCCCGCCCAGAGCCAACGCCCGGTTCGTGATATTGGGATTAAGGACCGTGGTAGCACCCAGGCTGTCGATACCCAACAGTTGAAGCGTATAGTCGGTACCTGGAGTGGTGCGGATAGTGTGGAAGAGCGTCTCCCACTGCTGGGCCGGACCGATACGGGTTGACGTTATGGTCGCCTGCTTTGTATTTTCGTTGAAGCTCCATTGCCCACCGGGCACGGCTACCTCTACCCCGCTCCGCTCGTCGCGGCGGAATTGGCCGGGGTGGCTCTGCGACCAGCCGCCCTGGGTGCGGCCCTTTAATACCCGGAACGAGCTGACGGCCCAGTCGGAGCTTTCGTCGCCCTGCGGCGCGTGCAGGCGCACGCGCCAGTACCACACTATGCTGTCGGGCTGGCCGGGCAATACAGGCAGTGCAGGCGCCCATTCGGGCACCATTATGGCCGTCAGCTTGGCCTGCCGCAGCGGGCGGGCAAAAGTCTGGGTAGTATCCAACTCAAAATCGTACTCGCGGCTGACGGTGGTGGGCACGTTGCTCTGGGCTACCAGCCGTACCTCGTTCGAGCCCACAATGGCAAACTCGGGCGGGCTGAGCGTAGTTACCCCACCCGTCAGGAAAGTATAGTTGAGCGTGGCTCGATTGTTCGTTTCATCGAGTTCGGGAATAGTGTTATCAGGGTCGATATCCACCTGAAACGTATTCTGGCCGGCCACACTGCCGGTGATGGGGTTGACCAGCGCCAGCGTGTAGGTGGTATCCTGACGGGGCTGGGGCACCACAAAATCGAAGGTGCTTGTGGTACTGCCCACAGTGCGCGTTACCCGAATCGGGAGTGGGCCGGTGGTGATTTTGCCGGGGTTGCTTACGCCCAGTTTCAACTGGAATGAGGCGCCCGGCGTAGCTGGTACCACGGCGGCGGCCAGTTGCAGGCGGCTGTCGGAAGTCTGGAAATCGGGGCGTTCGGGCGAGAACAACCGCAGGGCCGGGTCGCCCTGCCAGATGGTGCTCATCAGCGTTGGGATGGAATAAAGGTTGTTAGCGCCCGTCAGGAGTCTGGTTTGCAGACGGCGCAAGGCTTCGGCATGCACCTCAACTACAGGCTTACCATACCACTGCGGGTCATTGAACAGCAGCTTATACGTCAGTTCATCCACCAGATGAATATTGGGTGCCACATCGAGCCAGGAAGAAGCCAGAAAGCCGATGCACCCTTTATCAGCAGTCAGCAGCCAATCCTCACCCATAGAGCCGAAGGGCTGAAAGGCGTTGCCGGCCGAGCAGCCACTGATGAACATTACCGGGTAACGCCCCTTATTGGCGTAGCCGCTGGCTGGGGCCAGAATGTTGGTCGGAGTCAGGTCGATGTCGCGGACTCCGCCGTGGCCGAAGTAGCTGATAACCGACAGTCCGGCGTTTACCTGCGGCGCAATATCAACAGTTACCGTTTCGCTGCTCACCCGCCCAACGCGGTCATCAAAGCGCACGATACGGCCGCCAAAAAAGGGCTTCTGCATAATCTGCCCATACTGTTGCAGGTAGTCCCGGAATTCTTCCTGCTCGGATACCGTCTGTCCACCGGCCAGCAATAGCACATTGCGCCGCCAGGGTTCCAGTCCCAGCCCCTCGTGCTCCTGCAGCTTACGCAGGTAGCTCATAATCTGGTCGGGGTTCTGGGCCGAAACCCGGCCAGTAGCGATTTTGGGAATGTAGTCGTCCTTCTGCCAGTCGGCAGTGAAAAAGATGTCAGAGGCGCCCCGTGAGCTGGTAGGCACATAGTCGGAGCTGAAGCCGTAGCGGGTAGGCGACGTCTGCCGGTGGTATACATTGTTGGCTATCTTCTGCCCCGTTTCGTAGCCTTTGCCCAGCAACAGGAGGTAGCGGGCGCGAGCCCCGCCGGTAGCCTGCGCCCACTGCGCAAACTGCCGGATAGCCAGCGCCGATTTCTCGCCGTAGTGGAACTGGTCATAGAGCTGCTCGGTACTTACCACCAGCGTATCGTAGCCGCCGCCCGTTGCCGAAGCCCGGTAGCTGGCGTAGCTATGCGCCGCATTAGCGGTGGCTCCATCGGTGCTGGGCCGCATCAGTCCGCGGGCGCTTACTATTAAAAAGTTGGCCGTAGCCGGCAGCGCCCGGAAGCGCACTGGCTGGGCCGGTAGCGGCGGCACCAGCGCCCGGGCCAGATCGTGCAGCCGAAGCTCCCGGCTATTCCCTCCGGCCGTTGCAAATACCACCTGGCTGGCAGCGCCTGCCGGCTGGGGCAGCACGCGCGTCACGTTGTAGGGGTCTGTCACATCATAGCCCAGCACGGTAGCGGGCAGAGCCGCAACGGAGTAAGCGGCCGGCCCGGCCAGCGTCGAGTCAGAGCGGAAGGTTACGCCCGCCTGGCCTGCTACCCAGCGGGGAGCCTGCGGATACGTCAGGCGAGCGTAGCCAACAGTTACGAAGTTGTCCTTGGTGAAGCCTGGCACCTGGGGAGCCACCACCCTGATGCGCAGCTTGCCGTCAGCATCAACATCAGTGGGCTGCAGCGTGGCCCGGAACAGTTTTTTGTTGAAGCCCGCCAAGTCGAAGCGGCCGATTTCGCGGGGGTTCCCCCCCGATACCAACGACACGATGACGGTGCGGGTTATCTGCCGGAAGCCAGATACCAGTACCTCTACAACAGGTGCACCCGCAACGGTGCTTAGCGAGTCAAGTGTAAAGGTGTTGTAGGCGGCACCTACCTCTGTTGTGTTGCGGAAGCCAATCGGCCCCGACGTGAAGCCTTCACCGGCTTCCATCCAAGGCATATATATCTGCTTTTCCTCGCTGATATCGGCGTAATTCTCGGTGCGGAGCTGGGTGCGTTGGCCCAGCCAGTTGGGGTGGAGCGTAGCTGCCGCCACCTGGGATTGCGCCATCCGCTTGCCCAGTGCAGCGGGCGACACGGTCAGGAAATACGCGGCCGTGTCGGTAAACAAGCTATAAAGCGGGTTGAGCTGGTCGGCGGAGTTTTTATGCATCCCCCGGTCGAGCTGGCCGTCGTTGCGCTGGCCAAAAAACTCGACGAACGAGCTGGCATCCAGGGCGGTGGCGTTGCCGCCAACATGCACGGCTACCTCCTTGCCCCGCCGCCACAGCTGCAGCCGCCGCGGGTCGGCAGTGGTAATGCCGGCGCGCTGCAGGTAAGCGTAGTCGAGCCGGTAGATACCGTCCTTCGCGACCTTAATTTTATAGTACGGCTGACCGGGTACCAGCCACTCGTTGCCGTAGGGGCCCGACTGAGCTGAGGCGGCGGTGCCCAGCAGGCTCAGCAGTAGTACCAGCCACGCGGTTTTCAGGTAGTGGTGTTTCATATTTTTTAAGCTGTATGCTTTTAGCTGATAGCGGTTAGTCTTCGTTCCAAAAAATGGGCCAGGAACATCGAGCTGACCGGCTCATAACCGTACTGTTCCAACTGAAAACCATTATCCGTCAGCACGAAAAGCTAACCGCTAATAGCTCTCAGCTATCAGCTCACTTTATTCCGTAGCCCAACGACACAATAATGGAAGTGGGCTGTGAGCGTTGGCCCAGCTTTTCCACGGCCAGCCGGGTTAAAGCCATATCGAGGCGCAGGCCGCTCAGGGCTACGCCCAGGCCTAGGCTGGGTTGCACTTTCCAGGTCTCGGAACCCGTGAAGGACTGCACCTGCTGGGCGTTGCCCACGCCACCGCGCAGGTACACCAGGTTTTTGTAGCCCAACTCCAGGCCGGCGCGCGGGTCGAGGTTTATGGCCTTGCTCGATACCAGCGTGTTGCGCTGGCCATCGGTACTCAACTCCATGTCGAGGGCAGCCAAGGCGGTAAACTCGCCGGGCAACTCGAAGCGCCGGCTGCCGCCGAACACGAACAGCGGCAGCGTGATTTCGGTGCTGTTTTCCGGAATCTGGTCAAGGGCGTTGGCTGGGCCCTCGAACTGGTCGCGGTGAATGGTCCAGGCGTTGTAGGTGGTGGTGATGTCGCGGGCCATCAGGCCCAGCTGCCAGCCGTTGCGCCGATACTGCACGCCGGCATCAATGCCAAAGCCAATGGCATCGGCAAACGAGCCAATGTTGCGGTAGATGACCTTGGCGTTGGCGCCCACTTGCAGGCCCTCAATAGAGCTTATCTGGCGGGCGTAGGAGAGCAGCAGTGCGTAATCGGCCACCGAGAAGTAGCGGATGTTATTGTAGTCGATGTAGCCGTACTCGTTCACCAGGTTGCGGGTGTCGGCAATGTCATCAACGCCCAGCCGGATCAGGCTCACGCCCAGGGCGCTTTTGTCGTCGAGCTTCATGCCGAAGCCGGCATAGTCGTTCTTCACGATGCCCGAAAACAGCTCGGAGTGCATCAGCACCCCGTCGTACTTGGTTTTCTGGCTCACCAGGCCGGCCGGATTCCAGTAGCCGGCGGTGGCATCGTCGGCCAAGCTGACCTGTACTTTACCCATGCCCAGCGCCCGGCCACCCACGCCCACGTTCAGAAATTCGTTGCTGTATTTGGGCGTTTTGGTTTGGGCCAGCGCCGGCGACAGTACTGCCACGGTTAGGCCGGCCCCCAGCAACAGGGCTTTGTGAAAGGAAAAGTGGAGCATAGAAAAGTAGGCCAGATTCGAGTCCGATAAAGGAAGAAAAACACTGTTCGGCAGCAACGCAAGATACTTAGTAATAGTGCGTCGCGGATTGCCTTGCCTGCTAAAAAGCTAAAAAGCAGGCCCAAAGATACGCTCCTGCCACTTAGCCCTACAATTGAAAATGCGCTGGAAGCCCTAAAATCAGGCAACAAAAAATATATTTCAACAGTACCTTGTGTTACATAGTACCTTTTGCTACCTTTGACTCATTCTTCACCCCCAATCTGTCTTCACTTATGAAAGTCGAGAACACCCAAGTGCAGATGCGGAAGGGCATTCTGGAGTTCTGCATCCTTGAAATCATTGCCCGCGGCGAAGTATATGCCTCCGATATGCTCGAGGAGCTGACGGCGGCCCGCATGCTGGTAGTAGAAGGAACGCTCTACCCACTGCTCACGCGCCTCAAAAACGCAGGCTTGCTGGACTACACCTGGAAAGAATCCATGAGTGGCCCGCCTCGCAAGTATTACACGCTCACCGAGGTCGGGCAGGACTTTCTGCACCAACTGCGCCTGACCTGGGAAGAAGTCCAGGAGTCGGTGCGCATCATCCGCCAGCATCCCGGCTCCGCGCCCGCGCTCTAAGCGCCGCTTCCCTTCCCTACTCCTATTGTTGACTTGTTGCAGCAACTACGATGAAAAAGAACATCAGCATCAACCTCCAGGGCATGATCTTCCACATTGAGGAAGACGGATACGAAGTGCTCAGCCGCTACCTCACCGAGGTAAAGGCCCACTTCAGCGGCTACCGTGGGCACGAGGAAATCGTGGCCGATATTGAGAGCCGTATTGCCGAGCTTTTCGCCGCCCGCATCACGCCACTCAAGCAGGTAATTACCCTGGAAGACGTGGAAAGCATGACCGCCAAGATGGGCCGCGTGAGCGACTTCCAGCCCGCCGACGAGGCCGATGAAGACGAGCAGCTGTTGGCTTCGGCCGTGGCCAACGGCTCGGCTGAGGGCACCTACACCGGCAACACCGGCGGCAGCAGCACTACCGATGTGCCCCCCACCACCGATGAAACCGAAACGGGCACCAAGCGCCTGTACCGCGACATGGCCAACCGCAAAGTAGCGGGTGTGGCCGCTGGTATTGCCCGCTACTTCGCCGTCAATCCACTCTGGATCCGGCTGGGTTTTCTGGTCCTGGCGCTTATCAAGCCCATTTCCCGGGGCGTGTTCGACTTCGACGATGAGTCGTTCCGCTTCGAGGGGTTCAGCCTGGGTGGTTTCGCGGTGCTGGCCTACATCGTACTCTGGATTGCCCTGCCAAAGCACTACGGTGCCACGCCGGCCGACGAGGACCCGACCTTCAAAAAGCTCTACCGCGACACCGACAACGGCAAAGTGGGCGGCGTATCGGCCGGTCTGGCCGCTTATTTCCGGGTCGATGTGGTGCTGATCCGGATTCTGTTCCTGGTGGGTTTGATTGCCGGAGGCTTCGCTTTCCCGCTCTACATTGCCCTCTGGATTCTACTGCCCGAAGCCAAAACGGCCTCCGACCGGCTCCGCATGCGCGGCTCGGCCGTTACGCTCTCGGCCCTCGACAGCAACCTGCGCGATAATCCGTATGCGGCTGGCTCTGACACCGGCACGCCTAATAACCGGCCCGTAGGCACGTTTCTGGAAGACTCGTTCAGCAACATCCGGCCGGTGCTCAACGGTATTGGCGGCATCATCCGGGCCATCGTAGGGGGCCTGCTCATCCTGACCGGTTTCAGCCTGCTGCTGCCCATTATTCTGGGCCTGGGAGTTGGCCTGGGCATGACGACGGCACCCGATTGGGTGGATGTGGGCCCGCTGCAGCCCTTCCTGCTCTTCAACGATATTTCCGTCTGGGCCGTGCTGTCGTTCTTTCTGCTGGTCGGCATTCCGGCGCTGGCACTGCTGCTTACCGGCATAAGCATGCTGCTGCGCCGGCCGGTACTGTCGAGGGCGGCCAACCTCACGCTGCTGGGTTTGTGGCTGCTGGGCATCGTGGGCAGCTCGATGGCGGGCGTACGGGCCAGCCGTGAGTTTCAGCGCGAGTCGGAGGTTACGCAAACGGTGGCCCTCAACGGCCTGACCAGCGCCCGACTAGTACTGGAGCGCCGCCAGCTCGATAACGACCAGTGGGTAGGCCTGGACATGATTGGTATTGACAGCGCCCAGGCACCCCGATTTGAGCGCATCATCTCCGCCAAAGGCTCGTCCGATTCGCTGGCCCGCCGCACGGCGGCCACATCCACTACCCACAACCTGCGCGTCCTCAACGACTCGACCCTGAGCGTAGACGACCACTTCACGTACCAGCCCAATGCCCGCCTACGCGACCAGCAGATGCACCTGCGCCTGCTCATGCCCCGCGGCCGGACCTTCCGCATGACGGAGAACTTTGCCAACTGGCTTGCTCCGGAAGACTATGTGACCGGCCGCCAACCCTACAAGCCGGAGAACTTTGTGTACCGCATGCAGGGCAGCCGACTGGAATGCCTGAACTGCACCGACGCCGACCTGCGTGGCACCAACGAGGACACTGCCGACGACGAAACCAGCGCCGATTACGACGAAGGTCGCGCCGATGCCAACATCAACCTCGACTTTGGCGGCGTAGACCGCTTCGACACCTCCGAAAGCGGCTACGGCAGCGGCCGGCGCAGCTACACCGAGTCGGACTTCGACCATGTATCGGTGGCGGGACCCTACCGGCTGGTAGTGCGCCCCGGCAGCAGCTACTCCGTCAAAGCCGCCGGCTCCGACGAGGCCCTGCGCCAGCTGCTGGTAGAGCGCAACGGCAGCGAGTTGGTTATCAAGCCCCGCAACCGCAGCGTGTTCCGGATGGGCGATTTTTCTTCGGAAGCCAGCCGCGTACTGATAACCGTGGAGCTTCCTGAGTTGAACGAGTTGGAGCTGGTGGGTGGGGCCCGCGCCCAGGTAAGCGGCTTTGGCACCGGCGACCTGCAAGTGGAGCAGGCCGGCGGCAGCCAGCTGAGCCTGGACGGCCAATTTGGCCAACTGAGCCTGGACCTGGCCGGCGCCTGCCGGGCAGCACTGCGCGGCTCGGCCACCGAGCTGATGATTGACGGAGCCGGTGCCTGCGAGGTAACCGCCCCCAACTTCACGGCCCGCAATGCCAACATTGATGTGGTGGGCGCCAGCAAAGTACGCCTGAATGTAACCGGCGAGCTGCAGGCCGAGGCCACCGGAGCCAGCGTAATCGAGTACACCGGCTCGCCTACCAATGTGCGCCGTAGCGCCGTGGGGGCCTCCAGCATCCGGGCCGTGCGCGACTAAACAGCCCGGCACGCGGCTCCGCACAGTAGGGGCAGGCTCCACAGTCGGCTTGCCCCTATCATTCTTCTGCTGCTGTAACCCACTGGCTTCTTAGCCGTTCTACTAGGCATAAAGGCATTCCCCGGCAGCTAGCTGTTGGCCCGGTTTTTATTCCGCTACAGCGTAGTGCCCCAGGGTACCTTGAGTAAGGGTCCGTATGTGAGTGAAAAAAATGCGACCCGGAGAGCCCCAGCCTGTTTCCCTGCTGCAACAGGAGGGTTGGGGCTTTCTTTTTCCGCCTGCCGCTTACTCGGCAAACGCAAAAGCGGCCGGCCCCACTCTGGGGCCGGCCGCTTTTTGGTTGATGCTTGATTGCCGCAGAGTCGCCGACTCATAAAAACCCGCGCTGGTGGCTGGTGTTGGCAGGGTCGCCGCCCGGGTTGAGGTCAGCTCGATGCAGCAACTGTTCGGTATCGAAACAACTTACCCCGCTACCGGCACCAAACCTTGCCGATGGCCCAACTCCAGCAGCAGCGCAAAGGCTTCGTCGTACTCGTTGCGCACCCGGCCCTCCAGAATGGCTTCCAGCAGGGCCTCCTTCAGTTCGCCCACGGCGCGGCTGGGCTTCAGGCCGAAGGTTTCCATGATAATTTCGCCCGTAATGACGGGCTTGAAGTTGCGCAGGCTGTCCTTCTCCTCCACTTCTTTCAGCTTCTGCTCCACCACATCGAAGTTGCGCAGGTAGCGGGCCACGCGGTTGTGGTCTTTGCTCGTAATATCGGCGCGGCACAGCAGCATCAGCCGGTCAATGTCGTCGCCGGCCTCGAACAGCAGGCGGCGCACGGCCGAGTCGGTTACCACTTCTTTTACCAGCGCAATGGGCCGCAGGTGCAGCTTCACCAGCTTCTGCACCTGGCGCATCTCCTCGCCCAGCGGCAGCTTAAAATCAGTGAAAATACCCGGCACCCAACGCGCACCCTTGTCTTCGTGGCCATGGAACGTCCAGCCCACACGCTTGTCGTAGCGCTTGGTAGCGGGCTTGGCAATGTCGTGGAGTACGGCGGCCCAGCGCAGCCACAGGCCGCCGCCGGCCGCGGCCACGTTGTCGAGCACCTGCAGCGTGTGGTAGAAGTTGTCTTTGTGGGCGTGCTGGCCCACTTTCTCTACCCCGTGCAGGCCGGCCATCTTCGGGAAGATGAGGGCCAACAGCCCGCTGCTGAATAGCAACTTGAAGCCGTAGCTGGGCTTGGGCACCAGCAGCATTTTGTTGATTTCGGTTGTAATCCGTTCCTGCGACACAATCTTAATCCGCTCCTTGTTGCGGGCTAGCGCATCAAACGTATCGGGCTCGATATCGAAGTTGAGCTGGGCGGCGAAGCGCACGGCGCGCAGCATCCGCAACGGGTCGTCCGAAAACGTAATATCGGGGTCGAGCGGCGTGCGGATGAGCTTGCGGGCCAAGTCGCCTATACCGTCATAGCGGTCTACCAGCGCCCCAAAGTCGGCCTCGTTCAAGCTCAGTCCCAGGGCATTGATGGTGAAGTCGCGACGGGCTAGGTCTTCTTCGAGCGTGCCGGCCTCCACCTCGGGCTTGCGACTCTCGGCCCGGTAGCTTTCGCGGCGGGCACCCACAAACTCCACTTCGATATCGGGTGTGGGCAGCATGGCGGTGCCGAAGTTCTTGAACACCGTCACGCGCGGACGGCCGGGCAGGCGGCGGCTTACCTCTTGGGCCAGCGCAATACCGTCGCCCACGCACACCACGTCTACGTCTTTGCTGGGTCGGTTCAAAGCCAGGTCGCGCACAAAGCCACCAATCACGTAGGCCGACGCCCCCTGGGCAGCGGCGGCGGCGGCAATGGTCTGGAACAAGGGCAGGTCGGGGAGTTGCGGCGTTTGCATGGCGCAAAGGTAACAAGCCCCCCAGTATGGGCTGAATCCGGGACCGGACCAGTTGACGTCATCATGAGCGACCCACACAAAAAAAGCGCCTCTGGAAAATCCAGGAGGCGCTTTTATTTGTGCGAGCCGTTGCCGGCTGTATGCTTACTGAGCTGGAACTTCTTCCACCAGTTTGTCGGCGGGTACGTCCTTTACTACAGCGGTGTCGCCAGTCTCAGGAGCCATTTCAGCGGCAGCCTGGTCGGCTGTGTTCTCGATGGCGTTACCGGCAGCATCGGTGGTGTTGGCAGCATCGGTAGCAGCGCTTTCGGCAGTAGCCTCAGCGTTTTCCTGGGTCTTCTCCGAGCACGAAGCAAGGGCGAAAGGAGCGAAAGCGGCCAATACGAGCAGGTTTTTGAACGAGAATTTCATGGTCAGTTTATAGAAGTGTGGTAAGATGATTTGGGGCTTCATACCAACTACCTGCAAAACGTAACCCCCTGTCGAGCTTACTTTTTTAAAAAAATTTATTCCCGTATCGTTTCCAGTGTGCCATCGGGCAGCACCCGCACCACCCGCGACGGTGCAGCGCGGGTGGTGTCATCCTGCCGCCAGTTCACTACATAATCTGCTTTGCGCACAAGCTCAGGATCCACCTCGCCGAACGTAGCCGGGGTGGGCTGCCCGCTGGTATTAGCCGAGGTGGATACCAGCCCGTGCCCCAGCCGCCGCAACACCAGCCGGCAGAACTCGTCGGTGAGTGCCACGCGCAGACCAATGGTACCGTCGGGGGCCAGCAGGTTGGGGGCCAGGTGGCGGCTGCCGGGCACGATGTAGGTGGTGGGCCGAGTTTGGGTGGCCAGCAGCTCGGGCAGGTTGGTGGGCACCACAGAGGCGTAGCGGGCAAACATAGTTTCATCGGCCACCAGTACAATGCAGCCCTTCTCGGCCGGCCGGTTTTTAAGCTTGTACAGCTGCTCTACGGCTCGCGACAGTTCCGCATCACAGCCCAGCCCCCACACGGTATCGGTGGGGTACAGTATCACCTGTTGCATCAGCAGCGCATCTACGGCCGCATCGGCCTCGGAACGCAGGAATTTTGGGGACATAAGTCGGAAGAATAATATGTGAGGAAGGCGAAGAGGCCAGATAGGAGCTACTCTGTTGCGCTCTGGGCATCTCCTACCGACTGGCACAGCTCGACCAGCACGCCGGCAGCCGATTTGGGGTGCACAAAGCACACGAGCTTATTGTCGGCCCCGCGCTTGGGCTCTTCATTGAGTAGCGTAAAGCCCGCTGCCCGCAGGCGTTCCATTTCGGCGCGAATATCAGTTACCTCGAAAGCAACGTGGTGAATACCCTCGGGTTTCTTCGCCAGAAACTTGGTGATGGCGCTATCGGGCGATGTGCCGGCCAGCAGTTCTATTTTGGAGCCGCCAACCTGAAAAAAAACCGTGTCTACGGCTTCGGAAGCCACATGTTCGCGCTTGTAGGGGGGCTGGCCAAGTAGGGTGGTATACAGGGCCGTAGCCGCTTCGAGGTCGTTAACGGCCAGGCCGAGGTGCTCTAGGTTGGTAAACATGCAGAAGGAATGGCAGGGGGCCGCTACCGGATAGCGCGGCTTCTTTGGTTTTGTTCTACTTTTGTAGCTACGAATGTAGGGCGAAACTAAACCTGTTTGCCGGGTTTTGTGTTCTACCTACGAATGATTCTCCGCTGACAAACCAGAACTCCGGGCTATGCTCAAATTACCCATTTACCTCGATAACAACGCCACCACGCCCCTCGACCCGCGGGTTCTGGAAGCCATGATGCCGTACCTGACCGAGGTATTCGGCAACGCGGCTTCGCGTAACCACCCGTTTGGCTGGGCTGCCGAAGAAGCTGTTGACTACGCCCGCGACCAGATTGCCGGCCTCATCAACTGCGACCCAAAGGAAATTATCTTCACGTCGGGTGCTACTGAGTCGGACAACCTGGCCATCAAGGGCATCTACGAGATGTATGCCCAGAAGGGCAACCACATCATCACCGCCACCACCGAGCACAAGGCCGTACTGGACACCTGCAAGCACATCGAGAAAATCGGTGGCAAGGTTACCTATCTGCCCGTGAATTCGGAGGGCCTGATTGACCTGGCTGAGCTGGAAGCTGCCATGACGCCCCAGACCATTTTAGTGAGCATTATGTTCGGCAACAACGAGACGGGCACTATTCAGCCCATCCGCGAAATTGCCGCCATTGCCCACAAGCACGGTGCGCTGTTCATGACCGATGGCACCCAGGCCGTAGGCAAGATTCCGGTTGACGTGCAGGCCGATGGCATCGACCTGATGGCTTTCACGGCCCACAAGATGTACGGCCCTAAGGGCGTGGGTGCCATGTACGTGCGCCGCAAGAACCCACGCGTGAAGGTTACTGCCCAGATGGACGGTGGCGGCCACGAGCGGGGCATGCGTTCGGGGACGCTCAACGTGCCCGGCATTGTGGGCCTGGGCAAGGCCTGCGAACTGGCCAAGCAGGAAATGGCCGCCGATGCTGCCCGCCTCAGTGCCATGCGCGACCGGCTCGAAAAGGAACTGCTGACGCTGGAGGAGAGCTATGTGAACGGCTCGGTGGAACGCCGCCTGCCGCACGTGGCCAACATCTCCTTCAAGTATGTAGAAGGTGAAGGCCTGATGATGGGCGTAAAGGATCTGGCAGTATCGTCGGGTTCGGCCTGTACTTCGGCCTCACTGGAGCCATCGTACGTACTCAAAGCCTTGGGCCTGAGCGACGACCTGGCCCATAGCTCGTTGCGCTTCGGTCTGAGCCGGTTTACTACCGATGAGCAAATCGATTACGCCATCAACCACGTAAAAGAAGCCGTTACGAAGCTGCGTGAAATGTCGCCCCTATGGGAGATGTTCCAGGACGGCATCGACCTCGACAAAATTGAGTGGGCCGAGCACTAGCGCGTTAATTATGGATTAGGAATTTTGAATTTCGAATTGGCCGCCTGAGCCATTCGCACAATTCAGAGCTTAATTCATAATCTAAAATTCAAAATTCTTAATTGAAAAAACATGGCTTATTCCGATAAAGTAATCGACCACTACAGCAACCCCCGCAACGTGGGTACGCTGGATAAAAACAAGAAAAGCGTAGGCACGGGCCTTGTAGGCGCGCCTGAGTGCGGCGACGTAATGCGCCTGCAGATTGAGGTGGACGAGGCAACCAACACCATCACCGACGCCAAGTTCAAAACGTTTGGTTGCGGTTCGGCCATTGCTTCTTCTTCACTCGCAACGGAGTGGCTGAAAGGCAAGACCGTAGACGAGGCACTGGCTATCGACAACATGGAGATTGTGGAAGAGCTGGCTTTGCCGCCCGTTAAAATCCACTGCTCGGTGCTGGCCGAAGATGCCATTAAGTCGGCCATCAACGACTACCGTGTGAAAAACGGTATGCCCGAGCTGGAAATGGCCAAGTCGCACCACTAGCCGTTACAAGCTGATAGCCATTAGCTTCTAGCTGTTAACCTTTTTCAGACCATCAGCTTAAAAGACTTACTGCTATGATTACTGTTTCGGATAAAGCAAAGGAAAAAGTAGAGCGGCTTATGCACGATGCGGAGCTGGACGCTACCTACCGCCTGCGGGCCTCGGTAGCGGGCGGCGGCTGCTCGGGCCTGAGCTACAAGCTCGACTTCGACAACGAAATGAAGCCCATGGATCAGGAGTTCGAGGACAAGGGGGTAAAGGTGGTAGTGGATATGAAAAGCTTCCTCTATCTGGCCGGCACCGAACTCGACTTCTCCGACGGCCTCAACGGCAAAGGCTTCTACTTCGACAACCCCAACGCATCCCGCACCTGCGGTTGCGGCGAGAGTTTCTCGGTATAGGGGTTCTACGCAATTTGTTTTTTACAAAAAAGGGTTCTGCCGGCTGGCAGAACCCTTTTTTCATACCTTCTATATATCTGCGTGCGGGCTGTGCAAAACACTTCTGCTGGTAACAGCTCAATGGGAGCACCTCGGACAGCAGGGTTTATTGCTTGATGATTTTACGCATTTCGCGGCCGGCCGGAGTGCTTATCTCCAGTTGGTATAGTCCGGTTGGCAGGGTAGTCATATCAAGCTCGGCTTTGCTGTCGAATAACTCTCCAGCCATCAGTGTGCCGCCCAGCATGCTGAGAATCCGGTAGCGTCCTCCGGCTGCAGGCAACTCTACCGTCAGTTTCGTCAGCACGGGGTTCGGGTACACGCGCATCTCACCCGGAGCAGTTACACTTATAACGGCCGAGTAGCTGCTTTTGCCATCGTGGTCGAGCTGATGCAGGCGATAGTAACCGGTGCCGGTTAGGGGCTGTTGATCGAAGACGGTGTACTCGTGGCGGCTGTTGCTGTTGCCTTGGGCCGCCACGGATGCAATAGTGCGGAACGCCTGGCCTGTGGCGGAGCGCTGCACTTCGAAACGGGCGCTGTTCTGCTCGGTAGCGGTTGCCCACCGAACCTGCACTCCTGCCGGCCGCCGTTCGGCCCCAAAGCTGAGCAACTGCACCGGCAACGGGTTGTTGGAGGCATCGGGGTCGGTGCTGGCCAGCGCGAACACGCTGAACGCATCAAAGGTCTGGAATGGCGCTGACGTGAGCGTACCAGCAACAAATACCTCGGGCGGGGTGCCGGCCACGCCGGTACTGGCCGATCGGCCGACACTGTTCCAAACGGTACCGTCGCTCTGCGCAATTACCAACGAGGGCTGCGCGGGGTCGGTTACCTTGTCGTCGGGGCCGAAGCTGAGCGTGACGGTACCGGTAAAAATACCCGGAGTCGTGATGCCCGGACTGGCCGAAATAGCATAGCGTCGAACGCCCGACACCCGGGTAATACCATCGTTGAAGGGCTGCGGAGCAGGTGCGCCCTCCATCTGCTCTACCGTAACAGTGGTAGCCTGCGTAAGCGTAGCCGGGGTTAGGGTTACGGGGCGGTAGGCACTCTGCTTGCCCACCGGAAACAGCTGGCTGGCAGTGGTATTGGCGGGCAACACCCGGGCTACCGGGCCATTCACGAAGCTGGTAGCACTACCTCCCTCAACAACTGAAGTGGCTGCCAGTGTTAGCAGGTTGATACTGGTAGTTGTGAGAAGGCCACTTTGCAAATCAAGCCCTCCATTGGCTCGTACGGGAGCAAGCAGCGTAATCCCACTGGCGTTGTTAATGGTAAGCGTAGCGGCCGAACCAAACACCACAGGTCCAGGGCCACTAACGGTTTGGGGTACTGTCCCATCGAAGACAACAGCACTGGCAGAACCCGGGTCGAAAGTAAGCGAACCGCCGGCATCCACCAGAATATTTCCTCCAATGAAAATACCGTTGGTTAAGTTAATGCCCACAGTGGTAGGGGCCGCCACCTCCAGGTTGTTGAGGATAGTAAGCGGTGAGCTGCCTTCCATGTTGGCTAGGCCTGAGCTAATAGTGGAGAAGCGCAGTAGTCCATAGGTACGGCCCGATAGTGCCGGCGAACCATCCGTTCGGGCAAAGTCATAGATACTGCCACTCTGGAACTCTACCAAGGTAGCAGGTTGGGGCAGGTCGAAGGGACTGGAGCCCCCCTCCTGCCGGTAGTTGGCACCACGCTCAAATACCACGGCATTCGGTACGCTGCCATCGAAGGGGCCGCCTGTGGTGTTTGCCCCGGCAACAAACAGGCCGCCTGCGGGCACCACAATGGCAATGGCCTCACGCCCGATCAGGCGGTTGGTACCCGTAACGCCAGTAGCAGCATCGGAGGTAAAGGCGCCGGCAATGCGAGCCGTTTCGCCGGCGGTAACGTCGATAACAATAGGCGCTCCGGCTGTAGATGGCTCCAGTCGGAGCGCCGAGCTGGTACCAATTGCCAGGTCGTCGCCGGCTACATTCCCGTCGAGCAGGAGAGTGCGGGGTGCTCCGGCGTTGGTAAGCGTGACTGACACCCGATTGGTAAGCTGTAGCTGAGCAATGGTTTGCGAAGAGGTGAAATCCAGAGCAGCAGTAGCAGAAGGCGTTACGTTGCCATCAAATACCAGTATATCATTGTTTGCGGGCGTGGTGCGGGCGGGTGTCCAGCTACCAGCGGCGCTCCAGCTACTGCCCGTACCGTTCCAGGTGTAGGTGGTAGCAACCGGAGCAAGTGTAGTAAAAGGCGCCGTGCCGGGCAGCGTCGTGAGGTAGTTCTGAGCACCTGCGCTGCCGTTGTAGGCGTACACATCCACAGTATAATCAGTCAGCGGACTCAGGCCTGTTACCGTCAAGCTGCCGGTGGTTCCATCAGCGGCCAACACATAATTTTCGGGGCCAGTAGCACTGCCTGCGGCGTAGGTGGCACTGGCGGTGTAAGTGGCCCCATCGGAAGGCGCAGCTGCTGCTACCGCCGTGGGCCGTATCACAACGAGGCGGGCCGCGCCATCACCACCCACCACATTGATATTGGCCGTACCGGAAGTAATATCAGTAACACTTACCGTGGGCTGCACGGTGGGTTGGGCAGCAGGCGTTGGCGCACCACACGTAACAGACAGATCATCGAATGCCAGATTACCGGCACTCTTAGTGTAAGTAAACCGGAAGCGTGTATATATTCCAGCGGCTAAGCTCGGCGAGGAAGTGGCGTTATAAGTAACAGTTGTGCCAGTTGTTGGTAAGGGGGAAATAGTAGCTATAGCTATGTAGCCAGATCCATTGTATCCTTCTATAAGCAGACCTGATGTTGCATTCGTACCATTACCTTTTATAAAAAAAGCTAGCTCTGTCGCCGTCCCAGTAAGAAGAGGAGTTTCAAGTCTATCACCGATAGAGTTAAATTGGGCAGAATTAGGGGAAGCACCCGAACTATTGTTAGTATTATATATAGTAAGACCTGATGTTATCACCCCGGATGAACGGATACCATCATTTCCGTTGAAGTCATTGAAGTTGTCGCTCAAGCATACTGCTCCCCCTACCGGCGCTGTATTTACCGTGCCACTTACTGGCACATCCTGCGAGGTACTCCCCGACACGTTGCTAATCGTGCCACTTACAGGTCCGGCCGGCGTAGTGGCCGCGATACGCACATAGATATCGGTAGCGGCTGTGCGGGAAGCTGTAACACTAGCTGCGAAACCGGATGCTGACGCCAACGACACCTCGAACCCAACGGGTGCCGTAACGGTAATTGGGGCTCCAAGACCATTTGGTGTCAGGGTGTACATCTGCGGGGGCGAGGCCGTTCCCTGCGTAGTACTCAGGCCATTGATACTGGTAGGGTTGGCTGCTATTGAGGCAACGGGAGCCGCTGTTACGCTGCCTTGCACGGCTACGCTAGCCGTAGCAGCGCCTAAACTACTGTGCGTAATACTGCCATTATAGGTGCCTGCAGTAGTGCCGCCCAACCGCACGTATACCGTGCCACCAGTAGCTGGCAACTGCAATGTGTTGGTGGCACTTTCATAACTGTCGGCAGTGGCCGAAAGCTGGTAACCCGCCGGAGCCGCGAGGTTGATTAGCTCCGCAAGGTTGGCCGCTGTCACAGTATAGCTCTGCTCGGCTGAAGGCGTACCTACCGTAGTACTAAAAGTGAGTGGCCCGGCCGGTACGGTTATGGTAGCCGGATTAGCATCTGCTGCTGTTAAGGCTACCTGATCCAGCTGAATGTTTCCCGCTGTTTTCAATACATATCGAAACCGGATATATCGGGAAGAAGGAAGCGGTTGGCTACTGAAATATTCTACTACATTACTCTTATCCGAAATACTATTGAGTACACTGTAACTGGATTCATCAGCTGATTCCTCTATTATAAATGTTCCTTGCGTATTCTGTCCACTGCCAGGATTACCCTTCAGATAATAACTGACATTGCCAACCGCCTCCGATACTCGTATGGTTAAAACATCTCCTGTGTCATCGAATTTAGCTGATCCATTGGCATTGTTGGTGCCCAAACTACTCGGATAGTCGGCCCCCAGTCCGTTTTGGACCCAGCCGCTAGGTAAGCCATTAGCCCATGGACCATTATGGGCTGTAGGCAAACTAGCCTGCCCCCAGCCCATTGTAGGAGTCAACAGTGTCAATATAGTCAACAATAGGCTCCACAGTAAGTGGGTTGACTGAGCATAAACCGACTGAGAAGAGGAAAAAGCTTTCACAGGCATAGAGCATAGATTGATAACTCAGTATACCCATATAAAATTACAAAAACAAGATTTTATCAATTATTTTTTGTTTTTAAGCTTGAAGAATAGAGTCGTATGAACAAAAAAAGCGCCTCCAGTATGGAGGCGCTTTTTTCTGATTGGCTTAAAGCAGATGCTTACTGCTTCACAATGCGACGGGTCACTTTGGCGCTACCGTTACCAACTGTCACCAGATAGGTGCCAGCCTTCAGGTTAGCCACATTGAGTTTTCCATCGGCTCGCAGCTGCTGTACCTGAATAGTGCGGCCCGACAAATCGGTGATGGTTGCTGATACACCTTCAGTACCGCCGTTCATCGTGATAGTGAGCTGGTCGGTAACCGGGTTGGGGTACATAACTACTTCACCGGCCTTCAGGAGGCTTACTGCCACAATGCTGCTGTAGCTGGTCTTGCCATCAAGGTCTACCTGCTTCAGGCGGTAGTACGACAGGCCATTCAGCGGCTGACGGTCTACCTCATTGTATACAGTAGCGGCGTTGGTGGTTCCTTGGCCGGCACGCGTAATCACAGGTACAAATGCACGGCTGTCGCGGCTACGCTCAACTACAAAGTGCTTGTTATTGAGCTCGGAAGCGGTTTCCCAACGAATAGCTACCTGCGAACCGCTGGCTTTAGCCGAGAACGATACGAGCGTTACAGGCAGTGGCGGCTCACCTGGAGCTTCAATGCCCGGAATCAGGTTAGGCGTTGGCGGCGACAGGTAGTTCTCGGCACCGGGTACAGCAATGTTCAGGTTGTTCTGAATGTTGTTGTACTCAAACGTATAGAAGTAATAGGTAACCGCCGGATTCAGGCCATCGATAATAACCGAGCTGTTGGCTCCCGAGTACACAACGAAGAAGCCGGGTGCAATCTGCGGACCTACGCCGTAAGTCTGGTTGCCTGTAGTGTAGGGCGTTCCATCGGCAGGCTGGCTTGTGGATGGCAATGTTGCCGATTCGCTGGCGACAATCAAACGACCTTCACCGTAACCAATAGCGGCATAGTTGGCAGGCAGCGTGAACGTTACAGTGGCAGTTGCACCATTACGCGTCACGTTAACAGCACTCCGCAAGGTAGGCTCCACGTCAATAGAACGGCCGGAGAGTAAGTCATTTGCACCAAACGACTGGGTGTTCTGATTAGCGAAGTCATTGCTCTGGAACCGTAAAGTAGACTGGCCAGTGCCGAGGTAAGTTGGACGGTAGCGTACAAAAATCTCTTGGTTGACTTCGTTAGTCATAGAATTAGGAGTCAAGACAATGCTATTGGTAAATGTCACATTGTCCAACGACAGCTGAAACTGCTGCTCATTATTAACATTGAGCGAGCTTGGCGTCAGCAACTTTGAAATTGTGATAGGCTGCAACACTCGCTTAGCATTGATAGTAATTGCCTGCGAAGCAGAAGTTGTGTTGATCACAACGTTGCGCACCTCCACGAATTGATTCAGGATCTGAATGCTGGGCTCGCTGGTACCATTGGCCTGAACAGCCTGCGAGGTGGCAGGGCTGCTGGAGTTGATGATAACATCGGTAATAGTAAGAGCTGATGGAGGCAAGAAGCGTACGTATACTTGCGTCCTAGGCACCTCACCACTTGAGCTCGGTGTAATCGAGAACGAATTACCAGTACCTACAACCCCTGCAAAAGTAGGGTCGAGCGAAACCTGGAAAAATTGCGGCGCGGCTATTCTCAGATCCTGTAGTAAGTTAGTACCCGTTACGAAGTACGACTGCACATCGGAAGGTATGCCAGGTACAGTGGAGAACTGAGCCAGTACACCCTCAATGTTAATAGTCGAGTTACCTTGGATGGCATTGGCTTGAATAGTAACAACTTTGGGGGCTGCGCCTGTGCTGGTAGCAGTAATAGTACCAGCGAATGCGCCGCTAGGCACTGGAGCAACCAGTCGCACTTCTATCTCGCGCAGAGAAACCGTACCGTCGGTAGGATTAATGGTGATAGGGCCATTCACAAAATCACCACCAGCCGAGGCATCCCGGAAGACGATATTGTTATTGGAGCCGGTCAACACCAATGGATCGTCTAGATTTCCAGCGTTGATAGAGAAGGCCAATGTCTGGGCTGAACCACTTCCGGAAACCGTCTGGAAGTCCAGATTGGTTGGGCTAACAACAATAAACGGACCGGTTGGAGCTACTGTAGCCTGCCCTTGTACTGCTACCGACGTGCTGGCATTTGGGGTAGTAATCTGAATGGCGGCGTTATAAGCACCAGAAGTTGCTGGGTTAAAGCGCGCCTGGAAAGCAAAGCCTGCGTTAGCTTCGGCGGCCGTCAGCACAATTGACTGCGTGTAAGCGTCGGCAGACGTACGACGCACCGAGAAACCGGCCGGCGCAGTCACCGTTACAGGGCTTACTACATTAGTACCTGAAACCGTTATGCTGGTTGCTGGCGTCTCCTGCCCAACAAAAGTGGTTCCGAAATCTACGGAAGCTGGTGAGGCGACAAGCGTAGGAACAGTACCATTACCCGTCAAAGCAATAGCTACCTCATCAGCATTGAGGCTCGACACAATTAAAGAAGCATTGTTAGGGCCCGCTGCCGTCGGCGCGAAACGCACCTGTACCCGCGTACCGGGCACCACTCCATTAATAGGAGCAAAAGAAATGCTCTGTACAAACTGACCGCTAACCCGGATTTCATAACCGGCAGGTGCCGTTACAGTGAGGTTACCAGTTAGCTGCTGGCCGCTAACACGAATGTTCTGAATGGCACTGTTGGAACCCACCGCGACATTATCGAAGTCGAGGTTGGATGGCAGGCCGGTTACAACCGGAGTCGTGGTGCCACTCAATTGCACGTCATCGATCCGGAAATCACCTGTAGCACCTCCAACCCGCTGGAACCGAAGTGCTACCAGCGAATTGCCTACAAAAGCAGCCGGAAGATCAACCGTAACAGCACCCCAGCCCCCTGAACTTCCAGCAGTGTAAGTGTAAGGCAAGTTTACATAGTTACCATATGTATCGTTGCCCGCGTCATTTACCGAGCCCACGCTGTATGCAATACGAAACCGGCCTGTAGCCGACGCATTGGTTCCTGGGATTTGGTTAATAGGGGCGTTTAACTGAAACGTAAGAGAAGCAGAACTGAAACCAGCCGTGCTGATGTCGCGAATAAAGAAGTTGGCTGCTGAGCTACTATTCGGGAAGAGTACGTTGACACCGCCAGATACCCCGCCCGGATTAGCCAGCGAAAGCACTGGAGCATCGGTACCGTTGGCAAGGTAACTCAGTCCTCTCTCGTTATCATTATCAAAGCCAAGGGCCGAGGTGTAAGAAGCTACAGATTGCCCCTCAGTGGCCGTATTGCCCATTGATTCTGTAAATGTCTGAGCCTGGCCCAGTAAGGGCGCAAACCACAGCAGGGCCAGTAAGGCCCACAAGCGCCCGTCCGAGCCGGCCTTGCTATTGCGTAAGTATTTCTTTTTCATGAGTATGATGAATGAACTGTTTACGATTGGAAGGTTTCTTCTTAGAGGATGTCGCGGAGCAACAGGTTGTTTCCGCAACGAGTATGCCAAACTTCGGCTTCTTTATATAAAGCCTTGTCTGAAATACCGTCTTATACGGGCGCACGCACGGCACGGTGTATGATTTTTTTCATTTTAAATTGGATATATGACACATAAATATCTACCTACTTTTAGTATGCATACGCCCTATACAATTGAAACCTAGTAATACAACATAATTTCATCTTTGTGTTAATCCTTTGAAAAATAAACTTGTATGTTTCTAAGCAACTGGCTTCAAGTATTATACCAGCGCGCAGGAGACACTATATAACTTACATATAGACACTTACTAGACCTACCCTATTTTGCAGCTGCAAAGTTAACCTGCATTGTTCATATAATCATGCTTTAAAAGACAAGTATTTATATAACTATTCATATATAGATACTTTTCCAGGCGCCGAAGCTGTTTTATCTGCCTGAATATCCTCTTGTAACAAATCCGCTAATGGCGAGCGGAAGGAGACATTACCACTCATGTCCCTTCCTTTCTAAATACACTTGACAACTGATAAAGCACCAATAACATGCCATATGATTGTTTATCTACCAGTTAAACCAGAAGAGGGCCACCCGACTTCTGCGGGTGGCCCTCTTCTGGGTCAACTGGTAGCTATTTTTATTTCCAGTCAGGCATCGTGGCATTATCAAATAGCTTTGCTCTGTTCCGGCCAGTCAAGTCAACCGTAAAAATCTCGGGTACCGATTGGGCTACGTTGTTCACCTGCACAAATATAATCCGGGCTCCGTCAGGCGAGTAGCGAGGAAACACGTCGTTGAAGCCAGCAGGCTTAGTAGAATTGGTGGTGCCACCCGAGCCTGCTGATACATCTACCAGGCCACTGCCGTCGAGGTTCTGCGTAAAAATGTGCGCATTAAGCTGCCGGCCGTTAGCATCGTTGAATGCGTCTATGTCGCGGGTATACACAATGCGTTGCCCGTCTACACTGAAGGAGGGAGAATCGAGGCGACCGGGAAGGTTGCCGATGAGCTGTGTAAAGTTCGATCCATCGGCGTTGAGTAGGTAGAATTCCGAATCGTAGATGCTTACCCCTACCGTCTGCACTACAATGCGGTTGCCCTGCCCCGTCCAGTCTACCTCCCGGAAATGCCGTTCAGCCGGGGCCATAGCCAGCAGCACCAAGCCAGTACCGTCGCGGTTGATGCGGTAGAGCTTATTGAAGCTGCTGTAGACCAGCTGCCCCCCATCAGGCGACCAGCTGTAGCCCACTCCCTGGTTGAAGTAGCCATCTACGGGTTGCAGGGTTACCTGCCGCACATCGGAACCGTCGCGGTTCATCGTGTAGAGCTGAAACTGACCCGTAGCATTGGAGGTATACGCTATCCGGTCGCGGTTGGGGCTGAGCCGGGGATTGGCTTCCACGAAAGCCGAAGTGGTGAGGCGCGTTAGTGTGGTGCCGGTTTCGTTGCTGGAATAGATGTCGGTGTTACCATTTTCGGTGCGTGCAAAGAGGTAACGGTTGTCAGGTTGCGCTCCGGTCCGGAAGCTCCAAAGTGGCGAACGAGCCGAACTGCCACCCGCATTGCGCACCGTTACCTGCCAAAAATACGTGGTGTTGTAGCTCAGCTGTTTAGCTACCACCGTAGTATCGCGGCTATTGGTGAGCAGATTGCGGGCAACACCATTCGTGCCCTGGTACAATATTACATCGTAACGCAATGAGTCGCCTCTGCTCGTTCCTGCTGCCGGATGCCACTCCAGCTTCACGTCTGGTCCAGGAACCGTGGCTTGGTCGGCAGGCGCGGGCCGTACCGGTGGCGAGGGCGGTGTGGTCGACAGGTTTTTTTCCAGTACAATAGCCATAGCCGCGGTGGCTTTATCTTCCACGGTTACAGCTACTGTCACCGAGCGGTAATCGACTTTGGTTGCCACAACAGTCAAACGGCCAGTAGGTACACCCGTTAGCTCGAAATTTCCTTGGGCATCGGTTACCACCGAAGATGTGGCAGGTGTTGTGGTAATAGAGGCATTGGCCAGCGGCTGGTTGTTGCGAGCGTCGCGAACGGTACCGGTTACCTTGCCAAATAGCACAGGCTCGACCGGATTATCCTCGCAACTCGTGAGCCACAGCGAAGAGATAATTAATAGCAGCCACAGCGTTCGGGAGCGGATGGAGAGCAACATGGGTGGGAGGATAATGCAATGAAAAACGGAGGGAACTTGCATGCTGCACCGGCAACTGATTACCGACAGGCTAAGGCGTATTGAAAACTACTTATTTTCCGGCTCATGCCGGATAGAATCCTGCGCTACTAAAACATTATGCGCATCGAAGACGCCTAGATGGCCAATATAAGTGGTCTGCCCATCAACATTTATGCGTGTACTAGATAGCACTACCGATTGGCCAGGAGTCAACTCGAATTTACCGCCCTGCTGACTGCTTGAACGCCCACCGGCTGACTGGCGCTCCAATGTCATCTCATATCTGAGTGAGGCTGTTTTTTTTGTCAGGTTCGCACAATTGCCACTCATTTCCAGCATATTACCACGGGGCGTAGCTTCCAACCAGACCCGATAGGGTGGACCAGATGCAGCTTGGCTGACTCCCATTAGCGCGGCCCAGCCAGCCAGAAAAAACAAGGCAGTATACATAGTAGTTTAGCATTTTTTATTTACGTCAAATATACCTTTTTTTAGAAACATAGTACCATTAAACTCAGATTATTTATAGCCCTCACATAACCTGTATTTCAAACACGCAAACACCCGCCACTTTGAGAGGGCGGGTGTTTGTCAACATTGGCCAGATATGGCACGACACGCAGTCGTTTCGCTACTGGCCGATTCGGCCGTTTTGAATTGAGAGTTGAATACCATTGCCCTTCATCTCCACTTCGTAGCGCGGAGGAGCTAACGACTCGGTACCGGTCTGACGGAGCTGGTTATTGTTGCCTAGTTGCGTTAGCTTGAAATCAGTCTGGTTGGTAGCTACATCACGCACGAAGTCATTACCATTGCCGATCTGGTTGAGCTTAGTGGTATTATTATCACCCTGCACCTTGCTCGTGGCTTTGTTATTGTAACCCAATTGATTAAGGGTTGTCGTATTACCGCTACCCCTCTGAGTCAGTGTAGCTTCGTTGGAGGAACCTACCTGTAAGATATACGCCTGGTTAGCAAAGCTTCCAGGGTTGTCCTGCTCGGCCCGGGCTTTATTGAAGCTACCTAGCTGTACCAATTTTGCCAGGTTACGGGTGTTAAGCGTTGCTGGCGTCACCAACTGGTCGAGCGCGGAGAAACCAAAGTCCTCGACCAAGCGCTGAGATACGCTATTGGCCTCACTTTGGCCTTCCTGTTGTGCCTGCGCCACATTGGCCCAACTCAGCAAACAGGTCAGCAGGCCGGCAGATGCGAAAAAACGGAGCTGTTTCATAGGAGTGGAAGTTACACAAAGTCCTGTAGAATAGAGCTATTCAGGAAGTCGGGCAGACGCTTAAGAACGTTCCCACCCTACTACTTACCCGATAGAAGCAGGCATTGGCCGGGCCTCCTTTCTCCGGCGAGAAAAGGGGCCCGGCCGTTGTTACCTGCCTTACAGGCTTAGCTTGCTATACCCGAAGGCCTAGCGACGATCCTGCAGTACCAAAGCCTGGTTGCTGTTGCCACCCTGCTCGATGCAGCTACGCTGACCGCTGATAGAGGAAGGCACGTTGGCTAGCCCGCCCTGCATGGTTACAGCAGTATTGTCGTTACCAATCTGCGACTGGGTGGCAGCACTACCATTTACGCGCTGCATGATGCTACCGCTGTTGCGGCTACCTACTTGGTTTTGCGAGGCATAGTTGGAATTGCCGTAAGTTCTGATGTCGGCGTTGTTGTCATTTCCAGCTTGGTTCTGCTCAGCCCAGTTGTCGTTACCGTTCTGCGTACCGCGTGGGCTCTCCGACCCTTCTACCTGGTCTACATTGATACCTGCTCTGTTACGGTCACCGCTCTGGAGCTGCAGGGAGGTATTACGGTTGCCCCAAACAACTGCAGTAGCTTGGTTAGAGTTACCCGTTTGCACCTGCAGTCCGTAGTTACGGTCGCCTTCACGCTGAAACAGCGCAGCGCGGTTACCATTACCAGACTGGTCAACAACGGCCCGGTTGTCGCTTCCGGTTGTAACACCAGCGCCCCCTTGTACTACTACCGAGCAGTTGTCGATAGCGGCGAGAGCAGGCGTACCATTAGGGTTAGTCTGGCTAGCTTCACGAATTGAAGGTGCAAGAGGCTCGCAACCTATGCAGGCGTTAATTGCGCGAAAGGATTCGCGGGTACCCGACTGGGCGTAAGCGGAGCTAGCGAACAGAACGGCCGCAGCGGCGAGGAGTTGTACTTTTTTCATGGTAATGGGGAAAAGAGTGAAAAAAATATGAGGAAAAATTCGGTGGGTAAGCCTGGCCCTAGAAAGGAACTATTCCCTTTTAAGATTATCCTTGCCCTTTGATTGAGACAAATATAAATAAGAATAATCAACATGCAACAGGCTTTTAAAAAGTTTAGTTACACTTTTACACTACAATATTATATTTTCAAGAACGCCATTGAGCGTATATATCGTATGTGCCTCATAATCAACATTAAATGAGTATAGTTAAAAACAATATTTTTTTAGTTATATTTTATTTGCATAAAAAATTACATTCCGGTTCTATTATAATCACAGCCTATTTTTACCACAAGCAGCTAGAAGTCTTTATCTTACACATACATGAACATCCATAACGACCTTCGATTCACAGTTACTCCTATACACTATCCTCCAAAGTGATAAGAGGAGAGAGTAGGTTGATCTGTGCAATCGGTTGAAAATGGCTTATAAGGATGGTACTTTCTGCTTAGTGCTAAAGAAGCGCTGGCAAAAGGGAGTATCCATGCGTTGTTGTTCTGCACCAGGCACCAGTCGGATTACCGTATGCCTTTGTTCCTTGCTCTAACTCACTGGCACCCTCTCCTTTCCATCAGAGGGCATCTACTTCGCAACTCATTAAATCAGAGGAGTTATTCACTCGCATTACACGGCTAAGACTTACTGATAAAGAGTGTGGGGCCTGTCTCCGCCCACCATTGCCAATCCAAGTCCGGGCCCTTCAATAGCGGGCATGCACAAGCTCTACACCCTATCATCAGCCCAAATGATATGACTACGCATTTATTAGCTTTCGTCGACCTTACACAACAAATCTTTGCAGGGTAGCATAGTAGCAATACTGAGTGGCAATAAGCACAGCCCCCGTCACCCAGCCGATGCAATGCGTGAATGATTAATGTTGCCCCTGAAGCATCAACGTTGCTATAATGTACCTGCCTGCACAACCGCGCTACTTTGCGGAGCCATTGCATAATGGCTGATATCCGGCCTCGATTCAAGGAAAGCACGCAATAGCCCTCGGTGCTACGAGGGGCAGGATGAAATTCGCTGAGGGACACCAGATAACGTAGTTGCAACCGCCTTACGCCTAATTTATAGTAATAAGGGGCGGTATTAGAGGTATTTCAGACCAATAACCATCTGCTATAAAAGCNNGCTTTTATAGCAGATGGTTATTTAGCAGCCGGACTTTTTCGTCGGGCACTCAATTGATAGGTGATTCCAAGCCGGACCCCAACACTATTGTCGTTATAACGCCCAACATCAGCGCCGTCGATGTCATCGCGCAGAAACAGGCGACTATCTACTCCACCCATCATGCTCCAGTTTAAGCTGAACTGATACTCGAGGCCGGCACCGGCCGAAATATGGGGTATAAAGCGGCTGGATGCTCCGACCGTGGACAAACTGTTGCCGCTGGTGGTTACGCCGCCACCTAGCTGTAGGTAGGGAGTAAATCGGTCGGTTGGTAGCACGCGCATCATCACACCTGCCTCAGTGAAGTAAAATTTCTGATCGAAGAACTGGCGGGCGGCCAGTCGGCTCTGCCCAACAGCAACGTAGGGGTTGAGGAAACCGCCTGCGGGCTGATATGCTACCTGTAATTGCGTAATGGGAGTAATGCGGGGCGAAGCAAAGTCGCCGGCGTAGCGCTGGCCCCCGCCCGAAACGGTTGCCAGTAGCGCCTTCTTGCGGTTCAGCACCTGCCGACCCAATACATCGTAGAACTTGCCGTACTCCCGCTCGCTTACGTACTGCAGCATTTTTGGGCCTGTAGCTTCGGTTGAGTCTTTGGGCAACCATAGTCCGTCCTGAATGCCTTCGTAGATGAGGGCCTGTACGGCTTTTTCGATGGCTTCCTTAATAGCCATTTCGCTGGGCTCATTGTAGGTGAAGCCCGTCTCAGCTTCCATCAGGCGCTTAAAGCTCACGAAGCGGAACAGGCTACCCTGAATCTGCTGCGACAGGATGGTTTTGGAGGTGTACACGGTGCGCAGAATACGGCCATTGCTGGTGCTGATGGCCCGCAGATACACCGTTACGCGGTCTTGGCGGTACTGGCCCGAGGCACCGGTGCCGAAGTAGCGCAGGCCGGCTCCACCGGTGAGCATGTTGGCATCGTAGGAAATGATACCGCCTTCCAGCATTACACCTGCAAACAGCAGGGGCGGTAGCACGGGCTGCTGCACACCCGTCTGCTCGGTGAACTCGGCCCGGGTAGAGCGAATGATTTTGCGCTCATTGAGCAGGTTGCCCAGGTTCTCGCGCTCAATGGGGTCGAACCAACCCGACTCTTCGAGCGCCCGCAGCAAAATGGTGGTGGTGCCCTGGGTAATAGCCGTCGAGAAGCTGGAGCCATTGACCTGGGGCTTGTACTGGCCGGTCTGGTCGCGGAACTTATACACGGCTACTACCGTGCGGGACTTGGGCGCCGGCAGATTGCGCATCTCGGCGCTACCGTTTACCTCGGCCCCCAGCCGAGCCCGCTCGGGGCTGAAGGGCTGATGAAAGTAGGGGCTGCAGGCAGCCAGCAGTATTCCGGCCAGCAAGCACCATGCATAGGTATAAGTGCGCACAGTAGAAGTATTCATAGAGCGACCAGTATTGAAGAGAAGAGAGAAATATGGAGAGGCACGCAACACGGGTAGCCGTGCCCACGGATTTGCCACCCGCACTAAAGCCGGCCCTGCTAAGGCAGGTTAGGAATCGTGACGGTGGTTTGGTTGCCGGTGGCGGGGTCGGCAATGACGATGACGACGCCGTTTGAACCGGGTGTTACCTGAATCTGGTAGCCGCCCACCGTGTAGCTGCCGGCTCGTACCGTACCCCGGCCAAACTGGTCGCTGATGAAGCGGTCAGTCAGCTGACTCAGAATCTGACGGTTTAGATTGGTAGCGAATGAGGCCAGAGGATCCTCGACAGCCCGAGCCTGCTCGGCATCAGGGTCTTTAAAGGTGTCTTGGGCAGTGGCTGCGCTCAGCAGCGAAGAATAGTTAAATGTGTTGCCGCCGAAGTTCGGATTGACAGGCTCATATATGAAATCCTGGGCACCGGCAGTTGGTGCGGCAACCAAGGCCAGCAGTAGCGCGAGAAAAGAGCAGTACAGGTATTTCATAAGGGAACAGGTTAAGAGAGAAGACAGGAGAACTAAGGCAGAACGGGGCTAATACACTTCCAGAGGCTGGCTGTTGCCTTTTTCCAGCTCATTGCCCAGACGGTTGTTTTCGATGAGGTGCTGCGTAACAGTGCCAACTGCTTCGCTGGCAGCCGCCTCAATATATTCTTCATTTGGCTGGAGCGGCATTTCAAGCAAATCGGTGTTGTTGACGGCTACCGTAACCAGAATGCTGGTGCCCCGGGCAGGCTTTTCGGTAATCGTAACCACGTAGTCGCCCGAGCCGGTCGGGGCTTCGAACGTGCTGAAAAACAAGCTGTAGAAGTCGCGCCCGAGCTTGCTAATGGTCTGGTCGACGACGAGGCCATCTATTTCGAAGCCACGCTGGACTTTTGGGGTATTAGTCGAGTCGGCCGTTACCTGGAGCAGCAGCCGCAGGGCTTCTTCGAGCTGCTTAGGGGTAAGCGGGTTTGCTTTGCTTTCGTTGGTGGGGGCCTGTGCCGGCACAGGGCTGCCCTGCTGCTTCACGCGGGCCGGGGGCTGCCGCACGCCCTGGGCCAGAGCGGCCGGGGCAAGCAGCAGCAGGCCCGGTAGCAGCCACCAGCCCCATTTTCGCCAGAAATCAACGAAATTTATCATAGCACCGCCGCAGCTTAGGAGCAACAAACGGAAGAGCACAGTCAGGCAACGGGCTCTTACGGTGCCTAAATGTAAGTATTTAGTATATGAATATAACTAATCACACGACAAGTAAAATTACACTGCTTAATTTCCTACTTCTATTCCCAAAGTGGATAGTGCTCCAAATTCACTTCCTGGCCGAAAAAGATGCGGGTGCTCTCCTCGAATGAGCGGGTGAAATCGGAGACATAGAAGTGGTGGCGAGGCGGCGCAGCAATGGCAGGTGCCAGCAGCTGCCGGCTTTCCAGGTACTGCCGCACATGCTGGGCCACTACATCGGAGGCATCGAGCACTTCGGTGCGGCCCTGATAGAATTCGGCAATCTGCTCTTTAATCAGCGGGTAATGGGTGCAGGCCAGCACCAGCGCTTCCACACCTTCCAGCGCAGGGTTGGAGAGGTAGGTTTCGATGACGTTTCCGGCAATGGTGTCGTTGAAGAAGCCTTCCTCAATCATGGGGGCCAGCAATGGGGTAGCCAGGCTGCGAAGGTCTACGCCGGCGTCGAGGTCGTCTACTTTCTTCTTATAGACATTGCTGTTCACCGTTTGCTTGGTGCCAATCAGACCCACTGTGCGGCCCGCGTACTGTTGCCCGACGTGCGCCACAATAGGGTCGATAACGTTGAGCACCTGGGCCTTGGAACCTACATATTCGCGCACCAGCTCGTAGGCAGCGGCCGAAGCCGAGTTGCAGGCGATGAGAATAACCTTGCACTGCTGGCGCAGCAACAAGTCGCAGATTTTCACGGCATAGGCCTGAATGGCGGCTGTGCTTTTGTCGCCGTAGGGCAGGTGGGCCGTGTCGCCGAAGTACACCAGCCGCTCGTGGGGCAGCACCTGGGCCACGGCCCGCGCGACAGTAAGCCCGCCAATGCCGCTGTCGAATACACCAATGGGGCGGGTGGTCAGGTTGGGGGAGGAAGTCGGAGCAGTCATCAGCAGCGAAGGTAATGGCCAGGCCGGGTTTCGGCTGGAGAAGCGGTTGTAGCCTATTTTTCAGAATCGGGAAAATAGGCTACAACCGCTTCCCTCCTACCCGCTCAACCGTCCGTCGGGGGCATAGCGCAGTTCGCCCAGCTCTACCAGGTCGCGCAGCAAGGCAGTAATGGCGGAGGCCTGGCCGGGGGCGTAGTGGGTGAGCACCTCGCGGGGCGTCTGGGGCGTAGCTTTAAGTAGTTCCAGCAGCTGGGCGCGTAGCTCGGGCAGCGGCACGGAGTCCTGGCGGGCTTTTTTGCGAGCCAGGCAGAAGTCGCACACGCCGCAGGCAGGTGCATCTAGCTCGCCAAAGTAGGCCAGCAGCAGTTGCTGGCGGCAGCGGCCGCCGGTGGCGTAGCGAATAACCGAGTCGGTTTTGTGGGTGGCCAGATCGCGCTGTTTGGTCAGGCGCTTCTGGTCGAGGGGCAGCTTATCGGCATCGTAGCGCGGGGTGGTAAACAGGGCCTGGGGCGACTCGTGGCGGGGCTGAAACTGAATGACGCCCGAGCGGTGCAGAAACAGCAGCATCTTGCGCAGCTCTGTCACGCTCAGGCGCAGGTACTGGGCCAGGCTGTTCTCCGAAATCCGCTGAAAACCGGCAAACAGCTCGCCCCCATGCAGCCGCAACAGGCTTTTGATAAGCTGGTCGTGCTGCACGTTGGCCACCTGAAAGCGGTACAGGTCGGTGTGGTCGATGGGGATATGGACCCGGGCGGGGTTGCTGACGGCCTCGTTCAACTGCACGAATCCTTCGCGGGCCAGGGTGCGCAGGCTGTTGTGAGCGTCGAGGGCTTTGATGCGGTAGGTTTCGGCGAACTGCTGCAGGTCGAAATCGAAGGCCACCAGCTCGCCGCCGCCCACCGCGGTGCGCGAGAAGTTAGCCAGCGCCTGGTACACGCGGCGCACCGTATCGAGGGGCGGATAGCTCAGGCGGGTGCGGCGGCGCAGCTCGTCGGCGTCGGCGGGACCGGTGAGCAGCACGGCAAAGGCGTACTTCTCGTCGCGGCCGGCGCGGCCGGCTTCCTGGTAGTAGGCCTCTAGGTTGTCGGGAGCCTCCAGGTGCACTACCAGGCGCACATCGGGCTTATCGATACCCATACCGAAGGCGTTGGTGGCCACGATGCAGCGGGTTTTGTTCTGCATCCAGTCCTGCTGCACGCGGGTGCGCTGGTCGGCGGGCAGGCCGGCGTGGTAAGCGGCGGCCGACAGGCGCTGCTGCTGCAGGTAGGCGGCGGCATCCTCGGTCTGGCGGCGGGTGCGGGCGTACACAATGCTCGTTTTGCCTTCGCCCACCCCGCGTACCACTTCCAGCATCCGCTTCATCTTGTCCTCAGTTTCAAGCACCGAGTACGAGAGGTTGGGCCGGGCAAAACTCTGCTGAAATACCTGCTGACTGGCCCCAAATACCAGCTTCTCCACAATATCCTGGCGCACCTGCTCGGTGGCGGTGGCCGTGAGGGCAATGCAGGGCACGCCCGGAAGCAGCGCCCGCAGCTCGGCAATGCGCAGGTAAGGCGGCCGGAAATCGTAGCCCCACTGCGACACGCAATGGGCCTCATCAATAGCCAGCAAGCTCACCTTCATCTTGGTCACCCGGGCCCGGAACATGTCGGTCAGCAGCCGCTCGGGGCTTACGTACAGGAACTTTACCGGCCCGTACACGCAATTGTCGAGGGTCTGGTCGATTTCCTGGTGGCTCATGCCGGCGTACACGGCTTCGGCCTTCACGCCCCGCTGGCGCAGGTTTTCCAGCTGGTCCTTCATCAGCGCAATCAGCGGCGACACGACCAGGCACAGGCCCGGCCGGGCCAGTGCGGGCACCTGAAAGCAGATGCTCTTGCCCCCGCCGGTAGGCAGCAGCGCCAGCGTATCGTGCCCGGCCAGCACTGCCCGGATGATGTCTTCCTGCAGCGGCCGAAACCGGGTGTGGCCCCAGGTTTGGCGCAACACGTGCAGAATATCGTCGGTGGCTTGCTCGGGCATGCCGCAAAGGTACGCTACGCCCGGACGCTAGGCTTTTGCCTGACCCGCTTCCTGCGCTTCTTCCTCGCGCTCTTCCTGCCGGGCCTCTTCAATTTTCTCTACCGCCTCCTGCTCATCGGCCTCATCCACCTCTTCCAGATTTTCTTCCTGCTCCGCCTTATCCTTGGGTTCGAAGCTAAGCTTGATAAAGATGGGGAAGTGGTCGGAGCCAACATACGGGAGCCGCGCCATGTCATCTACCTTGAAATGGGGCGACACGAACACATGGTCGAGGGGCCAGCGTAGCAGCCGGTACTCGGCATGAAACGTGGGCAGCAGGCCGCGCCCCACCCGCGGGTCGAGCAGGCCACTGATGCGCCGGAAAAGCTCGGAGGTGTGCGACCAAGCTACGTCGTTCATATCACCGAACACAATGGTGGGCTCGTCGCGCTCCTCCAGCTCGCGGCCTACCAGCAGCAGCTCGGCGTCGCGGCGGGTACTGGTTTCCGACTCGGCAGGAGCCGGGGGCTTGGGGTGCAGGCCGTACACGCGCACCCAGGTACGGCCGTCGGGCAGCTGCACCTTGGTATGCACGCTGGGCACATCGTCGTCGATGAGGTACTTGATTTCGCAGCCGTCAAGCGGCAGACGCGAGAAGAACAGCAGTCCGTACGTGTTGTCGAGCGGCTCGTGGCAGGTGTGGGGGTGCGTTTTCTCCAGAGGCTTCAGTTGCTGATGCCACCACTCGTCGGTTTCCACCGCCATAATAATATCCGCATCGGCCGCTTGCAGCACTTGCAGGGCTTTAGCGCTCTGTTTGTTGTACTGTAGCACGTTCATCATCACCAGGCTCAGATGGCCTTTGCCGTCGGTGCGGGTACTATCGCCCACATGTTTGCCGGCCAGCGGCGTGTAGGGCAGAATCCGGAATGCCTGGTAGGCGGTAGCCAGCGCCACACTCGCCAGCAGCCCCCGCATCCAGTAGGTATCTTCGGCAGGTTGGTGCCAGCCCAGTAGCGCGCCCGCCACCAGCACCAGCAGCAGCACGCCCACAATTTGCAAACGCGGAAAGTCGAACACACGAATCCACCAGATGGTATGGCGCAACAGCGGCAGCAGGGTAGCAATAAGCGCGACGGCGGCCAGCACCAGTATGAGCGCCTGCACCAGCGTGTGCCAGGTAAATTCGTCGAAGTGAGGCACTAGACTAGAAATTGGGATAAGAAAGAAGCCATTCGGCCACTTTTTGGGAGTGGTACAAAGCGGCAATAGGGCATTACGCACCCACCGCCAAGGGGTTGTTTTCGCTAAAAGTAGGATTTTCCCCGTGCTCGTGCCACAAAGGCTCGTACCTTTGCCGGCCATACCCTGCCCGCGCCTATGGATATTCTGCTCGCCACGTTCACTACCCTGTTCTCCGTGGTCAATCCGTTTGGTGCCATGCCGGTTTTTCTGTCGCTTACCGAAAGCGACACGCCGGCCGAGCGCGCCAGTATTGGTCTGAAGGCCTGCCTGTCGGTGCTGGCGGTGCTATCGGTGTCGTTTTTCGCGGGCCAGTACGTGCTCAATTTCTTTGGCATCAACATTCATCATCTGCGCATTGCGGGCGGTATCCTGCTCATGCGCTCGGCCTTCGATCTGCTCACGCCCGGCGGCAACCGCACCAAAGTGTCGCAGGAAACCATCGAGGCCAGCCGCGAGAAGGATGATATCAGCTTTACGCCCCTGGCCATGCCCATGCTCTCGGGTCCGGGGGCCATTGCCGTGTGTATCAGCCTGTACACCAATAAGCTCACGTATTTCGATATGGGGCTGATTTTTGCCGGCTTCGTGCTGGTGGCGCTGGCCGTCTACATCATTCTGATGTCGTCGTTGCGGCTCACGCGCTTCCTGGGTCGCCCGGGCCTGGCGGCGCTGGCCCGCATCATGGGCTTCATCACGCTGGCCATCGGTGTAAACTTTATCATGACCGCCATCAAAGCCTTGTTCGTAGATTAGGTATCAGCCGAGCGCTATTATTCAGTAGCTCTCGCTTATCAAACTTACCACAGGCCCTTTTCAACAGAAAGCTAACGGCTACCAGCTATTAGCTAACAGCTAAAAACCCGTGCTTAAAAACGACCTGCTCCTGCGCGCCGCCCGCGGCGAAGAAACCGAACGTACCCCTGTATGGCTCATGCGTCAGGCGGGCCGGATTCTGCCCCAGTACCGGGCGTTGCGGGGCCGGCTCAGCGGCTTCAAGGAGCTGGTAGAAACACCCGAGCTGGCCGCCGAGGTTACCATCCAGCCCGTTGATGCACTCGATGTGGATGCCGCCATCATCTTCTCCGATATTCTGGTGGTGCCCGAGGCCATGGGCCTGACCTACGAAATGGTGGAAGCCAAAGGCCCGCTGTTCCCTGAAACCATCAAAACGGCCGCCGATGTAGCCCGGATGCGCATTGCCGACCCCGAGGAGCACCTGGGCTACGTGCTGGAGGCGTTGCGCGTCACCAAGCGCGCGCTCAACGGCCGGGTGCCGCTCATCGGTTTTGCCGGCGCGCCCTGGACTATCCTGGCCTATATGGTAGAGGGCCACGGCTCGAAAACCTTCAGCAAGGCCCGCCGAATGCTGTACCAGGAGCCGGAGCTGGCCCACGAGCTGCTGCGCAAAATCACGGCTACTACCATTGCCTATCTGCAGGCGCAGGTGGCGGCCGGTGCTAATCTGATTCAGGTGTTCGACTCCTGGGCCGGTATTCTGCCGCCCGCACATTACGCAGAATTCAGCCAGCGCTACATTGCCGAAATCTGCGCGGCCCTGCCCAACGTACCGGTAACGGTATTTGCCAAAGGTGCCTTCTGGGCCATAGAAGACTTTGCGGCCCTGCCCTGCCGCACCATCGGCCTCGACTGGAACCAAGACCCGCGCACGGTCCGCCCGCTGGTAGGCGACAAAACCCTGCAGGGCAACCTCGACCCCTGCGCCCTCTATGGCACACCCGCCCAGGTACAGGCGGCCACGCGGGCTATGCTCGACCAGTTCGGCCCTCAGCGCCACATTGCCAACCTGGGCCACGGCGTGTACCCCGACACCAACCCCGACAACGTGAAGGTGTTCATTGAAACGGTGAAGGAGTACAGCGCGGGGATGCGCAGGTAGCGTCGTTGCTTCTGGCTACAACGGCCCGCCAGTTTCAGGTGCTCCACTACGAAACTGGCGGGCTGTTTCCGTTTTGTCGTGTTCTTTGTGGCTTACCCATTTGCTATGCCTGCCCTGCTCACCCGCCTTACAGCCCGTTCCTGGTTCTGGTTCGGTATTGCGTTTCTGTTGTTCGGAGTACACGTATTTACCTCCCGTTTCCACATCCAGGTGTACGATGCCAACGGCTACCGGGAGCTGGCATATAAACTATACAATGGGGGTGATTTCGCGCTGCTCCGCTTCGATAGCGCCCTGCGCGGCTACCTGTACCCGTTGCTGTACGTTCCAATAGTTGCGCTGGCCAACGCCCAGAGCATTGTCTCGGAAGAGGCCCTGATTAAACTTGTAGGGGCTCTGGTAGCCGGCGCCATATTCGGATGGCTGCCGGCGCTGCTGTGGCAGCGCGTCACTGGCACGAAGCTCCCACCACTGCGGCGGGGAGCATTTATCGTCGTCGGGTTTTTGCTTTGGCGCGACTATTTCAACTACATGCTCACCGATTTTCCGGCCGTAGCAGGGCTGGTAGGAGCACTGTGCCTGCTCTTGCCTCGCCCTACCCTGGCAAAAAGCGTGCTGGCGGGCCTACTGGTAGCGGCCGTCATCAATATGCGGCCCGTTTATCTGGTGGCCTTACCATCGGTGTTGGCGGTGGGTAGCTGGTTGGCTTACCACGACAGTACCCGGCGGTGGCACATTGCGGTAAGCCGGTTTTTAGGCGCGTACGCCCTGGGATTCATGCTGTTGAGCGCACCGCAATGGTACATCAATTGGGAAAACTTTGGGATAAATCGTCCGCTCGTTATTGGCATCGACTACACAGACCCGGCTATGGTGGCAACCGGCGACCTGTACTTGCAGAAAATTACTGACGGGTTTACGGTCCAGAAATATGAAACCGGCATTGCAGTCGATTATTCCAACGCCCAGGTCCAGTACCTGGATCTGAGCGGAACAGCACTGCTCGCACTGGATTTCAACAGGAAAATGGATTCCTATGGCGAATACCTGCAGTTCGTGCTGCGTCATCCACTGGACATGCTGGGCCTCAATGCCCGCCACCTGTTCAACGGGCTCGACGTGCTCTACCCTACCCCGTATCTCTACCGGGTATACACCACCACGGGCTTACTGGCCGGGATGAATTACACCCTTTTATTCGTGGCCATCATCATCTGCATGCTGCGCCTCAACCAACTTACCGTTACGCACATCCTGCTGATATCGGCCCTGCTAATACCTGCCCTGATATCGGTGCCGCTGCCCGTAGAATGCCGCTATGTGTTGTCGCTGCACCTGCTCCTGGTGGCAATTGCCTGCTTCGGATGGCCAGCCACTTGGACGTGGCGCCGCTTGGCTCCTTACCGGCTGCCACTGGTACTAACGTATCTGCTGTTCCTAACCCTCTGCTTTACCCTTTCCGGTGCCACGCAGGCCCTGCTGAGAGAGGGTCCCAAGCTCCTCAACTAGTTGCCTGCCATAGCCGAGCCTACGCAACACGAACAGCGGTTGCAATCAGCCGACGCTCAGGTTCAGGCCCACTCGCTCGGCTTCCTGCAGTAGCAGCTTTTTTTCGATAGGTACCACGCCCACCTGCTCGCACACCAGGCCGCCACCCAGGTTGGCCAGGGCCGCCGTTGCCGCCACCGGCAGCTGCAGGCCTACGCATAAGGCGGCAATACTGATAACCGTATCACCGGCCCCCGACACATCGGATATGGTGCGCAGGTGGGCCGGCAGGTAGGTTTTGTGTTCCTGCCGCTGGGCAAACACGCCGTGCTCCGATAGTGTAACGAGCACCATTTCGGGTTTCAGCACCTCCCGCAGCCGGGCCACGGCCGCCTCGAAACCGGCCTGGTCGGTACCCGGGTCGCCGAATTCGAGCTTGAGGCCCTCGCGCAATTCCTTCAGGTTGGGCTTGAACAGGGTGCAGTGCTGGTAGGCCAGGAAGTTCCGCTTCTTGGGGTCGACTACGGTGGGGATACCTCGCTCGCGGGCCAGACTGATAAAGTGGCGGATGTTGCTCTCGGTGAGCACGCCCTTGTCGTAATCCTCGAAAATCACCACATCGGCCCGCGCCAGCAGCTGGGCAAAGCGGGCCGTAAGGGCCTCGTTTTCGGTGGCGTCGGCTTCCGTTTCCACTTCGGAGTCGATGCGTAATAGTTGCTGCCCGTGGGCCAGAATGCGCTGCTTAACCGTAGTGGGCCGGGTGCCGGAGCGCACAATACCCTCGGCCGGCAGCCCGTTTGCCTCCAGCCGCTCCAGCAGCTGGTCGCCGCCCGCGTCCTGCCCGATAAGGGCACACAGCAACGGCGTGGCCCCCAGCGCCTGCACGTTCAGCGCCACGTTGGCCGCGCCGCCCAGGCGCTGCTCGGTACGGCTCACGTTTACCACCGGCACCGGAGCTTCGGGCGAGAGGCGTACCGAGCGGCCCCACACGTAGGCGTCAAGCATCACGTCGCCCACAATAAGCACGGTTAGCTGGTTGAAAGCAGCAAAAAGGTCAGGCAGCGAAGCAGGCGGCAAGGTAGTAGCGGGCATTAAAAACGGAATCCGGTAAGAAGCCGCAAAGGTAGTTTAGTATTGAGTAGTGAGTACAGAGAGGGGAGATAAGGAACGTCATTCAGAGCGCAGCGAAGAATCTCGCTTCGAATCGTTGCGCAATTATCGTTCAAAGGATTCGAGCGAGATTCTTCGCGCTACTCAGAATGACAGTGTATCTACTCGCTTCTATTTCAGCCGGGCCAACGATGCCTTGATCCGCTCGAAAGCCTCGCGAAGCTTCTCGTCGGCAGCGGCGGTGCTGAAGCGCAGGCAGTCAGGTGCGCCAAAGGCGGCACCATCGACGGCAGCTACATGGGCATCATTGAGCAGGTACATGGCCAGGTCGGAGGCCGTAGCAATGGTTTCGCCGGCGGCTGTAGTGCGGCCAAAATACCCGGTTACATCAGGAAACAGATAGAAAGCGCCGCTGGGCACGTTGGTCCGGAAACCGGGAATATCCTGTACCAGCTCCAGCACCAGGTCGCGGCGGCGGCGGTAGGCAGCCACCATCTCATCGGCCGAGGCGCGGCCGCCCTCCAGGGCCGCAATGCTGGCCCGCTGGGCAATCGAGCAGGTGCCGGAAGTAATCTGACTCTGGATTTTCTCGCAGGCGGCAGCAATTTCGCGCCGGGCAGCCAGGTAGCCCACCCGCCAGCCGGTCATGGCATAGCCCTTCGAGAAGCCATTCACGGTAATTACCTGGTCCTTCACCTCCTCAAACTGGGCCAGACTTACGTGCTCACCCACGAAGTTGATGTACTCGTAAATCTCGTCGGCCAGCACATGAATGTGGGGGTGCCGGGCCACTACGGCGGCCAGTTCAGCCAGCTCTTCGCGGCTGAAAACCGCCCCGGTAGGGTTGCAGGGCGAAGAGTACATAATGAGCCGGGTGCGGGGCGTAATGGCCGCCTCTACCTGCGCGGCCGTTACCTTGAAGTTATTTTCGAATGCCCCAACCAGCGGCACGCTCACGCCCTCGGCCAGCCGCACCATTTCCTCATAGCTCACCCAGTACGGCGAAAACACAATTACCTCATCGCCCGGGTTCACTAAGCTGAGCACGGCGTTGGCCAGCGACTGTTTGGCGCCGGTACTTACCACAATGTTCTCGGGCAGATAGTCCAGCTGGTTGTCGCGCCGGAACTTGTCGCAGATAGCCTGCCGCAACTCCAGATAGCCGGGCACCGGCGTGTAGAAGGTGTAGCCTTCGTCGAGGGCCTGCTTGGCAGCGTCCTTTATATACTGAGGTGTCTGGAAATCGGGTTCGCCAAAGCTCAGGCTGATAACATCAACGCCTTCGGCTGCCAGCGCCCGGGCCTTTTTGGCCATGGCAATAGTTTGCGACTCCTGCATGGCATTAATGCGGTCGGAGAGAACAAGCGGGGCGCGGTCGGTGGCAGCAGTAGCAGACATACTAGGGGCTATGGGTGGGTGGAACGGTAAAGGTAAACTGTTCGTCAGGAACCGATAGTATAGGCCGTTGTGCTGCCCTACTCCTCCCGGCCCAAGTGGCGCAGGCACTGGGCCATAATGCGCCAGTCGATGGCGGGGTGGTAGTCCTTGGCATAAAGCAGTTCCAGGCGGCGCTGGGTAGCTTCGTCGAGTGGGCCGGTGGCGGCGGTGGCGGCGGCATCGGCGGGCGAAAGGATGGCCCGGGCCGCTGCCTGCGGTGCGGTGGCATGGCGCAGGCCTACCCAGGTACGCGCGCCCACCAGCACGCGCAGGCAGTTGCGCAGAAACCCTGCTTTGTGCTGCTCAAACCACACCAGCAACGGGCTCAGCGTCAGCAGCAGCAGGCTACTGAGTATATCGAGCAGGCGCTTGTTGCGCACTTGCTCGGGCCGAAACAGATTGAGCGTAATATCGAGGGCATAGTAGTCGCCGGGCGAATCTTTGCCCGAGCTGCCGATGATGTACTGGCTGCCGGGGGGCAGAATTTTGAACGCTACTGGTGGGTGTTGGGGCAGGCCGGCCATCAGCCCGATAATCTGGCTTGCGGGTAGGTCGCGGCCGCAAAACACCAACTCATCGAGCCCATAGATGCGGATGATGTCTTCCAGCTGGCGCACCTCGCCCAGCAGGTCGTCGGGCGGCGGCGCGGCGCCGGTAGCCGGTGCGGTGGTCGGCTCTACGTAGCCGATAATGCGGGCCGGCACGGCGGCCTGCTCCAGCAGCTGGCGTACCCGGCCGCTTTCCTCCGCCGAACCCACGATGCCCACGTTTTTCTGCTGGCTTTCGCTTAGACTAAAGCGACGGTGGCGCAGGAAATTGCCCGCCGCCCGGCGCAGCAGCAAAGCCGCCACCGCCCACGCGCCCCCCAACAGAATAAGGGCTTTAGAGAAGCGCCAAGCGTCCAGGAAGTTGCTAAAGGCCGAAATCAGCAGCGTACCCACCACAATGCCGCGTACCAGCCGCCCGGCCCGCAGCGGCCGGTCGTAGGCCCCGCTCAGAAACGCCGAACCCAGCCACACAGCAATGTAGACCGGCACCGCCAGCAGCATGTACTGCTCGGGGTAGGGCTCGCGCACGTACTTGTGGTTCTGTTCCCAGTAGTTTTTGAGCAGGTACATACCCGCGTACAGCAGCCCCGCATCGAGCAGCACCGGGGCGGCCCGCAGCAGCAGCCGCTGGGCCACCGCTGCGCCCGCCCGTAGCCAGATAGCCGCGTTTATCAGCACCGAAAACGTACCCGCGCGCTGCGGGGCGAAGTGCTTGCGAGCGAAAATGACCATTGCCCGGTAGAACACGAATACGTAATTCACGCTCGTGCGCTTCGTGCTTTCGCCCTTGTAATGAATGATGCGGGTGCCGGGGTAGTAGTAATTCTGCCAGCCGCCCTGCGTGAGGCGGTACGAAAGGTCGATGTCCTCGCCGTACATGAAGTAGTCCTCGTCGAGCAGTCCTACTTCGGCCAGCGCCGCCTGGCGCATCAGCATAAAGGCCCCACTGAGCACCTCAATTTCGTGGGTTTCGTTGGGGCTGAGGAAGCCCAGGTGGTAGCGCCCGAAGCGCCGCGACTTCGGAAACAGCCGCGCCAGCCCGAATATCTTGTAGAAAGCCACCGCCGGCGTGGGCAGGCCGCGCTTGCTTTCGGGCAGAAACCGGCCCTGCCCGTCAAGCATTTTCACACCCAGGCCACCGCAGCGCGGGTGCGCATCCATAAACTCGCAGCACAGCCGGAAGGTATCTTCCTCCACCACCGTATCGGGGTTGAGCAGCAGCACGTACCGGCCCCTGGCTTTACGCAGTGCCTGGTTATTGGCCTTCGAGAACCCCGGATTGTGGTGGTTGGCCATGAGGATTACCTCCGGAAACCTGGCCCGCACCATGGCCACCGAGCCGTCCACCGAGTTGTTATCGACCACGAACACCTCCAGCGGCCGGCCCAGCTTCTCGCCCGCCCGCCGCACCGACAGCAGCGCCTGCTCCAGAAAGTAGCAGACATTGTAGTTGACGATAATAACGGACAGGGCAACTTCTTCGGGCGGCACGGGGCGGAGCGTCGGCGGTTAGGGCCGCGAAAGTTACACAGAAGGGCTGTAGCGCGAAGCTCCGGCTTCGCGCGCCGTTGCTGACTGCCGAGGGAAGCCGTTCAACGACACGCGAAGCCGGAGCTTCGCGCTACAACCCTCCTCCCCTACTGCGCCTGGCGCTGGCGGTCGACGATGCTGCGGCCGAGCGTAATTTCGTCGGCGTACTCCAACTCACCACCCATCGGGATGCCGCGGGCAATGCTGCTGAGGTGCAGCTCGGGCTGGTCGCGCAACTTGCGCGAGAGGTAAAAGGCCGTGGTGTCGCCTTCCATCGTGGGACTGATAGCCAGAATAACTTCCCGGATTTCGGAACCCTCGCGGGTTATGCGCTCCAGCAGCGAATCAATGTTCAGGTCGCCGGGGCCGATGCCTTCAATGGGCGAAATGACGCCGCCCAGCACATGGTACATCCCTTGGTACTGGGCCGTGTTTTCAATGGCAATTACGTCCCGGATGTCCGACACCACGCACACCGTGCTCTGGTCGCGCAGGTGGTTGGCGCAGATAGCGCACTCGGGCGTATCGGAAATGTTGTGACAGGTGTCGCAGTAGCGAATCTCGAAGCGCATTTTGGCCAGCGCCTCAGCCAGTGAGGCCGTGGTGTCGGTTTCGGCCTTCAGCAGGTGCAAAGCCAGCCGCAGGGCCGTTTTCTTACCTACCCCCGGCAGCTTCGAGAGCTCACCAACGGCGTTTTCAATTAGCTTGGAAGGAAACTCCATGTAGTTTAGCTACAAGCTATAAGCTATAAGCTATAAGCTTTTACTTTCCGCAACAGAAAGCTTGTGGCTTGTAGCTTGCAGCTTGCAGCTCAGATTAGATTACATCGGCCGAAATACCACGGTCGTGGATGGCGGTGCACATGCCGGCCAACTCCTCGTAGCTGCCGTGCTTGACGGTGCACTGGCCTTTGTAATGGATAAGCAGCGTGCATTGCTCGGCCTGTTCGGGCTGGTGGCCGCACACATCAACCAGGGTTTTGATGACGTGGTCGAAGGTGTTATGGTCGTCGTTGTACACGATAAGGTCGCGCACATCCGTCGTCTTTTCCAGGAGCAGAACGTCCTCGTCGTACTCGATTTGCGGGTTGCTGTTCATGGCACAAAAATACGAAAAACCGGCCAGAAAACTGGCTGCTACGCTCTTGGCAGCCGGGTATAACAGGGCGGCGCGCCGATTCGTTTCTGGGTTGCGTAAAAGAGTTTCGACGGAGGCCGCGCAACGGTTTTGCAGCTACTGGGCAGCCCCCGACAACTTTTAATTCGTCAATTTTATTATTTAGCCGACCCCAATGCCTGTCCCGTCCGCCGATTTCAAGCGCGCCCTCAAACAGCTTTCCGAGAAGGAAAAGGAAGCCCTGCTCCTGCGGGCCGCCCGCCGCGACGCCGAGCTCTATGACACGCTCTGCTTCGAGCTACTGCCCGACGTGGACGCGGCCACCGTGTACGAGCAGGCCTCCGACCAGATTCATGAGCTGTTTGCGGTGGGCGCCACCGGGCGGCTGCTCAACCGCAGCCTCACCAAGGCCTTGAGCAAAACCGTGAAAGAGGTGGCCCGCGCCCGCCGCATCACCAAGGACAAGCGTCTGGAAATAGACCTGAACCTGTACGCGCTACGGCATATTTTCGAGAACTATACCGGCCAGTTCGAGAGTTCGTACGCGGGCTTTTACACGGCTACGGCCCGGTTGGCAGCCCGCACTACCCAACTGATACAGAAGAACCTGCACGAAGACCTTTGGCTTGAATACAAAGCCGACTTGGATGACTTCCTGACCCAGCTGCACGCCCGCAGCAAAAGCCGCAGCCTCAAGTTCGAGCTACCCCGGGAGTTGGTATTGGCCGACTGATATGAGTCAGGTGGATGGCACAGATTAGGCTGTTTAAAAAAAGTTATAGACTGGGCTAACAAAAAGTATAAATTTTATCATTCACTGGTACAAAGCAGTTCTGCCGACCTATACATTTGGTCGAAATATCAGCGTGTGGTATGCTGGTGCTATCATTCTCATCGTATTTATATGCGAAAAACATTTACCCAAGTGGCAGCCGCTGTATCAGCGACCGTTTTGTTGTCGGGCTGTGCCGGTAGCTACCGTGCTATCCAGCCGGAGCGCATCACCTCGTACCAGCCGGCCGCGCCAGCCGGCGCGCCGGTCGATTTTAGCTACCGCTACAGCGCGTTGATTACCAACGGAGCCAACAAAAAGTACGTAAAAAAGGAGCGCAAGCGCGGTTACCAGGTGGTGGCCGTACAGTTACGCAACAACACGGCTAACGAGCTCAACTTCTCCCGCGACCTAGAACTGTCTTTTGGCGACCGGCCCATTCAGCCGGTTTCCTCTATGCAGGCATCTGAAGACCTGAAGCAGGGCGTGGCCATTTATTTGCTGTATGTGTTGCTGAACGTTACCGTTGGCAACTACACCACCGTAAATGGCCAGATAACAGAAGATAATCGGGTCTTCCTTCCTACCGGCCCGTTCATTGCCGGCGGCAACATGCTGGGCGCCAGTGCGGCCAACAAAAACATGCGCAACGAACTGGCCCGTTACGACCTGACCAACAAAGTGCTGCGGCCCGGCGAAACTGTGTACGGCATTATGGCCCTGCGCGAAACCAACGTGGCGCCACTCAAGCTTACACTCCGCAATAGCGCGGCAGCAGCTCCAGCAGCTGCCCCAATGCCCACGCCGGCTTCGGCTCCCGTGCCCACTACTAGCGGGCAATAAGCTTCTGCCGCTTCTGAACACGCAAAAGGCCCCGCAACTATAGTTGCGGGGCCTTTTGCGTACCGTGCTTTCGTAGTATGTACTACGCTCGAGGCACTAGTTTACTTCTTGGCAATTACGTTGAAGCTGAGCGTGAACTCGTCCATGATGGCTTTGTCGCCGATGCTCTCGAAGAACGACTTGGAGCCGTACTTGATGTCGAACTTGGTGCGGTCGATGGTAGCCACACCGGTGGCCGAGGCTACACCACCTTTCACGCCGGTTTTGGCCGGAAAGCTGATGCGCTGGGTGATGCCTTTAATGGTGAGGTCGCCGGTGATGGTGGAGTTGTTGCCTTTAGCATCGCCCCGCAGCGGCGCAATGCTGGTAATAGTGAACGTGGACGAGGCGTTCTTATCGATGCTGAAGAAGTCGTCGGAGCGCAGGTGGCCCACCAACTTTCCGTTGGAGTCAGCGTCCTTGATGTCCTCTACTTTCAGCGAGTTCATATCCACAACAAACTTGCCGCCTGTAATCTGGTTGCCGCGCACGGCCACAGCACCGCTTTGGAACTGCATAGTGCCGTTGTGGGCACCGGTTACTTTTTTACCCTCCCAACCCAGTGTGCTCAGCTGAGGCTGCAACTGGTAAGTGGCCGCGGAAGCAGTCTGGGCGGAGGCGGTTTTGGCTTTTTTCTGGGCCGAGGCCGGAGCAGCTGCCAGCAGCGAAGCGGCCAGCAAGGCGGGCAGGAAGAATTTGTTCATGACAAAAAGGGAAGAAGTGAAAAGAGAAAATGGGAAATCTGAAGTATGGTCGCTAGTCGCGGATTTTGTCGAGTAGCCGGCTGAGTTGGGCGGCTTCGGCCGATGTGAGGTGCTGCACGCCGAACTGCTGCTCATTCATAGCCGCATCGAGGCGCCCGAGCAGCTCCAGGCCGGCGTCGCTGATGCGGATATCGACGGCGCGGCGGTTGCTGGGACACACGCAGCGCGTTACCAGTTCTTTAGCCTCCAGCTTATCAACAATGCGCGAGGCGTTGCTGGTTTTGTCGAGCATACGCTCGATAAGCAGGTTAACAGTGGCCGGCTTAGGATGCTGGCCGCGCAGAATCCGCAGGATATTGAACTGCGGCAGCGTAAGGCCAAATTGCTTGAAAAAGCCGCTTTGCTGCTGCTGCAGCCAGTTGGCCGTAAAAATCAGGTTGACGTGCGCCTTCTGGTAGTCGTCGCGGAAAGCAACCTGTTTGATTTCGTCCTCAATCTTCATGGGCAGCGGGGAAAGGCGGATCTGGCGACAAATATATGTACATACATTTAATAATCCACCACAGTTCCGGTGAGTATACCCGGCCGGACAGACAACAACCGCGCCGCCCGGCCCAACGCAACGACCTGAACGCCGTAAGTAGCTGCATTCTCCGACGTAACTTGCCCCCATGAAAAAGATTCTCTGTGCCCTGCTGCTGGCCCTGGCCGCCACCCCGGCCCTGCATGCCCAAACGCGGCCCGCTGGCGAAGTAGCTGGCCCGGTCGAAACCTCACCCTCCGACCGTTTTATGCTCCAGAATGGCGAGGTAGTGCTCATGAAAGGTCAGCGCGCCACCTCGCTCAGCAAAAATGTGCTGCTGAAGAACGGCACCAAAATCAACTACAAAAGCGGCATTGTGGAGCTGCCCGGCGGTAAAATCACGACGCTTAAAGCGGGCGACTATGTGCGGCCCAACGGCGATATTGTGTTTGGCTCGCCGGCCAGCGCCGCTCAGGCCCGTGGCGACAACTCGGTGCCTGCTACCGCCGAGTTCAGCACTTACACCGACCCGCGCCCGGCCCCGGGCAACGCCGCCGCCATGGAAACCCGCCTGAACGAAATGAACGACAAAATAGGCCTCATGGCGCAGAAAATCGGCCTGCTCAATCAGAAAATCAGCCTGCTCAGCAGCGGCGGCAAAACCGCCGACACCTCGGCGCTGGACAGCCAGATTCAGGCTATCGATGCCAAGCTGAAATAAGCAGCACGTCGCGCTGAAATAAGCAAAACGTCATGCAGAGCAAAGCGAAGAATCTCGCGTGCCAAAGTAATCCTGATGTAGGAAGTTACTTTGGCACGCGAGATTCTTCGCTTTGCTCTGCATGACGTTCTAATATGACGTTCGGATTACGCTTTCTTCACAGAGTTACGCAACAGGCCGTTTTCCTCCTCCACCATTCCAAAGGGCTCATCGCGCACAATCAGAAAGCCGTCGAGGTCGCACACGTCGGCCAGGGCGCTCAGCTGCAGAGCCGACCAGATGCCGAGCGAGGTTTCGACCATGCAGCCAAGCATGGTTTGCAGGCCCTGCGCACGGGTTTCGCGCAGGATGCGCAGGCCGTTCAGGTAGCCACCGGCTTTCATTAGCTTCATATTCACGCCATCAAACTGCCGGGCAATATCGGCAAAGTCGGCCCCGTCAGTCACCGATTCGTCGGCGAAAACGGGGCAGCCGAGCTGGCCTTTGAGGGCGCGGTAGTCGGTGGCGCAGGTGGCGGGCAGCGGCTGTTCGAGCAGGCGCACATGCAGGCCGGGCAGTTGCCTTATCTGCTCCCAGTTCTGGCGCAGGCTGTCGGCATCGGGCCAGGCTTCGTTGCCATCGATGATGAGCGAGTGGCCGGGCAGCAGGCGGGTTACTTCACGCAGCAAGTCCAAGGCCCCGTCGCGGTTCACCTTTATTTTCAGCAGCGGAAACCGGCTCAGGCGCTGCTCGCGGATAAAACCGGCTACTTTGCCCGGCTCCATAATGGGTAATGTAGCCGCCGTGGGCACTGGCCCAGCCGGGGCAGGCACGCCCAGCAGCTCGGGCACCGCCAGCCCCAGCCGGGCGGCCTCGTAGTGTACGAATGCCGATTCGAGGGCAAAGCGGAGCGCGGCGGCCGGCTGGTGCCGGGTTAGGAAATCGGTTAGCTCGGCCAGGGTTTCGCAATGGACCAGGCCGGCAGCCTGCAGCTGTGCAAACTCCTGCTGCAAGCCTTCGGGGGTTTCGTGGTAGCGGATGTTGGGTGCCGCCTCGCCGCGGCCGGTGTAGCCGCCACCGGCCACCTGCAGCAGCAGGTTGGTTTTAGAGGCCGAAGCGTTGCGGGCAATTTTCCAGGTAAAGCGCAGCGGTAGCGCCAGGGGCGTGAGCGTCCAGGTGAGCATGGGGCGGGGCGGGCGGATGGTGGGCAAGCCGCGGGCTAAGCTAAGGCTTCGGCCGCGGTTCTCCGGCCGGGCCGCCTATATTTGTCGGATGCTGCTTTTACGGGCCGCACCAATTACAGCTCTCCATCATTACTCCCACCAAACCGGCGGGTGCTTGCCCCGCACCCCTACACCGCATGAAAATATCCCGACTCACGCTCCTGGTTCTCGTTTTACTCGCGCTGGCCGCCGGCCTAACCGTACTGGCTGGCCGCGGTATGCTCGACCCCACCGTGGCGCTGGCCGCCCGCTGGCTGTTTCTGGTAGCCCTCACCTGGGCCGCCTGGAAGCGCCGCTCGCTCACGTTCTGGATCGTCATCAGCATGTTTATCGGGGCTGAAATCGGCAACGACTACCCCGAAATAGCCGTGAACCTCAAGGTACTGAGCGACATCTTCCTACGGCTGGTGAAAACGATTATCGCGCCGCTGGTTTTTGCCACCCTCGTAGTGGGCATTGCCGGCCACGCCGACCTCAAGCAGGTAGGCCGCATGGGCGTTAAGGCGCTGGTATACTTCGAAGTCGTGACCACCTTCGCCCTGTTCATCGGCCTGGCCGCCATCAACCTCACCAAGGCCGGTGCTGGCATCGACCGGACCGGCATTGCGGCCGATGTGGAGGAACTGCAAACCGTGGAGCAGACCACCAGCGACATTATCCTGCACATCTTCCCCGAAAACATTGCCAAATCGGTGGCCAACGGTGAGGTGTTGCAGGTAGTGGTATTTGCCCTGATTTTCGCCGTGGGCCTGGCCATGGTGCACCAGCGCCACCGCCAGCCCATGATTACGATTACCGAGAGCCTGTCGGAGGTGATGTTCAAGTTCACCAACGTGGTGATGTACTTCGCCCCGATTGGCGTAGGTGGAGCCATTGCCTACACGGTGGGTAAAATGGGCTTTGCGCCGCTGTTCAACGCCTTTCAGCTGCTGCTCACGCTCTATGCGGCGCTTATTGTATTTGTGCTGGTAGTGCTGCTGCCGGTAGCCCTTATTGCGCGCCTGCCCATCATGCGCATCATCAAAGCCATTGCCGAGCCGGTGAGTATTGCCTTTGCCACTACCTCGTCGGAGGCGGCGCTGCCCCGGGCCATGGAAGCCATGGAAAGTGTGGGCGTACCGCGCCGCATCGTGGCTTTCGTGATGCCGACGGGCTACTCATTTAACCTCGACGGTACCACGCTCTACCTCTCGCTGGCGGCCGTGTTCGTGGCCCAGGCCGCGGGCGTCGACCTGACCTGGGGCCAGCAGCTGGTGATGGTGTTCACGCTGATGCTTACCAGCAAGGGCGTGGCCGGCGTGCCGCGCGCCTCGCTTGTTATTCTGCTGGCCACGGTGGCTTCGTTCAATCTACCAGCCTGGCCGGTGTTCATTATTCTGGGCATTGATGCCCTGATGGACATGGCCCGCACGGCCGTGAACGTAGCCGGCAACTGCCTGGCCTCAGCCGTAGTAGCCCGCTGGGAAGGCGAATTCATCGACAACTATGTGGCTCCTGACCCGGTTGACGACCTGGCCGAAGCCGACAGCGCCTTGGTGCAGCACGGCCACTAGGTTTAGCTGTTGGTTACTTGAATTTTATTTGGGCAATTCTGCCAAAAAAGTCCCACTGGTTTTGCACCGGCGGGACTTTTTTTTGTGCAAAAAGCAGAGGCTTCTTGCTTATCGGCAGGAAGTGCTATTTTTTGTTTTTGGAGTGAAAAACCCGGATTATATTTCTCCTAATTGCTGGAATCAATTTCCTGGCTTTCCCCGTATTTTTGCATTTCTATCTGACTGACAGCTTACTGACTGGAATGTGTATGAGGAATTTGTATCGTGGTACTGCTCTGTTTCTGCTGGCTGCCCTGAGTCTGGGAAGCTGCAAGTCGACTGAAAAGGCGGTATTTCGCACTATTCAAAGCAACAACTCGGTGGCGGTGGGCACGCTGCCCAAGCTGGAAGCCGTCGTCGATGCCGGACCGCTCACGACCAACTCGGAGGACGGCTACCCCGAAGACCCGGGCAAGGTGTTCCGCAAGGAACTGTCCTATCACCTGGCCGAATCGGCCGCGACGGGCCTCGATGCGGGCCTCGACAGCGTGCAGTACGGCTATGCCAAGTTGCAGATTACCCAGGCCACGCAGCGCCGCACCGGCCGGGTCCTGCAGATTTTCCAGATGCTGACGCTGATGACGCCCAGCCTGCTGGGCATTCCGCTGGAGTGGTACCGCACCGACATCCGCGCCGAAGTCCAGATTATTGACGCCCGCGGCGAAACTATTGGCACCTACGCCGGCCAGGGCCGCAGCAAAGTGCGTGTGGCCGTGTACCACGGTTACGGCCAGGGCCACGGCCACGCCTCCCGCCTCGCCGATGTGCAGGGCCTGCGTCTGGCCCTCGACCAGATCAGGCCCCAGCTGGAGCAAGCCGCCGACACGCTGCGCCAGCAGCTGCTCAGCACCGGCCCGGTGCAAGAAGTTATTGGGGTGTCGTCGGTGGCGGAGTAGCAGTAGCGGCCAGCACGAGTAGACACCCAGGAAACCACACACGGTAACCCAGGCCAGTAATGGTCTGGGTTATTTTAGTTTAACGCCCCGGGCTTTCAGCACAGTTTGTTGCTGAATTTTCACCAACTCATCCACAAAATTGCCGTATTCGGCTATAGCCTTCCCATTTGCCATCCGGTAGTATGGCGCAGGGTACTGCTCCTTTACCCATTCAGCATCAGAGCCTGTTATGTCAATCTCAACCGGAGTTGCAAACACGATTTTACGCGGCTTGGGCGCTTCCTTGGCCATCGGGTGTTTCAGGTCGCTGGCCATTACCGGTGAAGCCCACCGACCGTCGATGGTTTTGTACAGTGGATAATACATGTATTTCTGCTGTACATACTCCCCACAATACCGACTTACAAACAGCAGCACAGTTTCGTAGCGGCTGAAACCGGGCCAGCCGTAGTGGTCGTATGCTGTGAATTCCAGCACGGAGTCAGGCAGCAATCCAGACGCATTGGCGAGGACCTGGTACCGCCCCACAAACTTGCTGTCCATAGAAATGCGGTTGCAGTAGTAGGGCTGCTCAGCACGATTCACCCGAATTTTCCGGCCAACGAATACGAAAGTTGCCGGGGCGTCTTCTTGGCAAGGCATGTATTCCTTGCACGGCTGTGGGGCTAGTTGAATGTGAATCTGAGGTTGACGCTGCAGGTCATGCACCGCAAACCTCTGCGGAAAATGCCGATACGCGGAAAATTGCACGGAGTCGCGTAGCCGGACGGTTAGGCTGAACTGGCCAGCAGAGTCGGCAGTTAGCACATACCGGCCTGTAGTCCTAACCGTTTGGATCTGCTTGAGGGCCTGAGTTGCCAATTCCTTTTGGTGCTGGGAAAGCACCGGCTGGTCTGGTATTGCCCGCCCCATTTTGCGTAGGGTATCATTCACTTCAATCTGAACCGAGTGGTTACCCGTGGTAGTGGCCGTGCCGCGCAACACAACTGACTGCGCCCAACTGTCGGTACTCAGCAGTGCCAGAAGTACTAGAACAGCCGTAATCCACTCAGTTTGCCAACGTTTCATTTACTACCAGTAAGTATGCAGCCCATAAGATAGCGGCTATTTTTTGCTGGTTCACTACACTGTTTTTTTTCTCTGTTGCTACTTCTGCGCCCGGTGCAGCGCATCCCTAAGTCAAAAGAAAACAAAATGCAATCGTAGCGGCCCGGAGATAAAGGCTACCTTTGTTTCCCGTTATGCCAGACCGAAATTCAACTTCCGCGGCGCCAACGGCCAAATACATCTTTGTAACGGGCGGCGTTACATCTTCCCTGGGTAAGGGCATCATCTCGGCCTCATTGGCCAAGCTGCTGCAGGCCCGGGGCTTTAGGGTCACTATCCAGAAGTTCGACCCCTACATCAACATCGACCCGGGCACGCTCAACCCCTATGAGCACGGCGAATGTTACGTAACCGACGACGGGGCCGAAACCGACCTCGACCTGGGCCACTACGAGCGGTTCCTGAACGTGCCCACCTCGCAGGCCAACAACGTAACCACCGGCCGCATCTACGACCACGTGATAACCAAGGAGCGCGAGGGTGCCTACCTGGGTAAAACCGTGCAGGTCGTGCCCCACATCACCGACGAAATCAAGCGGCGCATGCTGCTGCTGGGCCAAACGGGCCAGTTTGATGTGGTGATAACCGAAATCGGGGGCTCGATTGGCGACATTGAAAGCCTGCCCTTCGTCGAGTCGGTGCGGCAGCTGCGCTGGGAGCTGCCCGAGAGCAGCTCGCTGGTGATTCACCTCACGCTGTTGCCTTACCTGAAGGCGGCCGGGGAGCTGAAAACCAAGCCCACCCAGCACTCGGTGCGCGATTTGCGCAGCGCCGGCCTGCAGCCCGATATTCTGGTGTGCCGCTCCGAGTACCCGATTCCGGCCGAGATGCGCCGTAAAATCGCGCTGTTCTGCAACGTCAACATCAACTCGGTAATCGAAAGCCTTGACGCCGACAGCATCTATTCGGTGCCATTGCTTATGCTCAAAGAACACCTCGATGAGCGCGTAATCAAGAAGCTCAACCTGAAAGGCGGCGCGGCCCAACCCGACCTGGAAGCGTGGAAGGACTTTCTGGGCCGGCTCAAGAACCCCACCGAAGAGGTGACAATTGCGCTGGTGGGTAAGTACGTGGAGCTGCCCGATGCCTACAAGTCCATCATCGAGTCGTTCATTCATGCCGGGGCCCAGAACGAGTGCAAGGTGACGGTGCGCAGCATCCAGAGCGACAACCTGACGGCCGAGAATGTGGTCCAGCAGCTGGCCGGCGTACATGGCGTGCTGGTAGCGCCCGGCTTCGGCGAGCGGGGCTTCGAGGGCAAGATTTCGGCGGTGAAATATGTGCGCGAAAACGGCATCCCGTTCTTCGGCATTTGTTTGGGCATGCAGGTGGCCGTGGTAGAATTTGCGCGCAACGTGCTGGGTTTGCAGGCAGCCTCCTCGACGGAAATGGACGCCCAGACTGCGGAGCCGGTTATTGCCATGATGGAAGAGCAGAAGACCGTAACCCAGAAAGGCGGCACCATGCGCCTGGGGGCCTACGACTGCGAATTGCGCCGGGGCTCGAAGGCGGCCAAGGCTTACGGCCGCAACCACATCAGCGAGCGGCACCGCCACCGCTACGAGTTCAACAATGACTACCTGGAACGCTTCGAGGCGGCGGGCATGCTGGCCAGTGGCCGCAACCCCGAAACCGGACTGGTAGAAGTGGTAGAACTGGCCGACCACCCTTGGTTTGTAGGGGGCCAGTTCCACCCCGAGCTGAAAAGCACCGTCCAGAACCCTCACCCGCTGTTCGTACGCTTCGTGAAAGCGGCCATTCAGTACCGGAAGGGGTTGTAGGGTTTTGGAGGTCCGGGGAACTGAGAAAAGACGTGTCATGCTCCGTTGCGCTCAGCATGACACGTCTTTTCTCAGTTTTCACTTATCCTTACAATCTCAAATTCCCCCGCCGAAAAATATTCGGCCGGTAAGTCCGACCTTTGCGGCCGGGTGGCGGACTTCGGCCGGTGCCCGGCTCTTTATTTTCCGTTGGAAGCGCCCCGGCGTAGCTCCGCACACTTTTCAGTAAATGGACAGAAATTCAGCAATTGGCCTGTTTTTGATGGCGGCCTTGCTTCTGATTTACCTTCAGTTCGCACCTAAACCCGAGCCCGCCGCCGTCGAGCTGGCCAAGACTACCAAGTCGGCCACGGCGGGCACCGATTCTGCCCGCGCCGCCGTACCTGTCGCGCCCGATTCGGCGCAGCTGGCCCGGCAGCTCGGCTCGTTTGCCGCCGCTGCCCAGGGCACAGCCCAAACGACGGAGCTGAGCAACAAGCTGCTGACCGTGACCTTCTCTTCGAAGGGCGGCCAGCCCCAGGCTGCGCGCCTGCATAAGTACAAAACCTTCGGAGGCCAGCCGCTCGACATTTTCGATGTCAAGAGCGCCCAGATGGATTTGCGCTTCCGCACCATCAGCGGCCAGCAGATAAAGCTGTCGGACCTTTATTTCCGGGCCGAGCCCCAGGGCAGCAATGCCCTGCGCTTCGTGGCTGAGGTGGCCGGCGGACAGATTGAGCAGACCTACACGCTGGCGCCCGAATCGTATGAGGTGGGCTACCAGCTGCGCTTTAATGGCCTGAGCCAGACGCTTGCCCAGGAGCCGCTTACGTTCACGTTTGTGGACAATGTGCGCCAGACCGAGCAGGACCGCACCCAGAACCGCAACCAAACCACCATTAACCGCTACCTCGCATCGGGCGACCACACGGTCTTATTCGAGGCCAGCGAGACACCGGAAGAAATTCAAGTAGAGGAGCCGATAAAGTGGGCCTCGCACAAGCACGGCTTCTTTATTGCCGGCATTGTGGCCGACAACGAGTTTACCTCGGGCCAGTTGAACTCGGGGGTTGACCTGAACGACTCGACGTATTTGAAAACGCTGAGCAGCACGCTTAAGATTCCGGTGACGGATGTGCAGCAGGGCAAGGCTAACTTCCGGTTTTTCTTCGGCCCCAACTCCTACGACCTGCTCAAAACCGTTGCCCCCGATTTTGACCGCAACGTGTACCTGGGCTGGGGCCTGTTCCGGTGGGTAAACCAGTTTGTGATACTGCCGGTGTTCCACTTTCTGCAGCAGTATATCGCCTCTTACGGTTTGATTATCGTGCTGCTGGTAATTCTGATAAAGCTGGTTACCTGGCCTTTGACGTACAAAACCTACGAAAGCCAGGCCAAAATGAAGGTGCTTAAGCCCGAGATGGACGCCATCAAGGAAAAGTACCCCGACGACCAGATGAAGCAGCAGCAGGAGACCATGAAGCTCAACCAGAGCATGGGGGTAAATCCGCTGAGTGGCTGCGTGCCCACCCTGCTGACGCTACCGATTCTGTTTGCCATGTTCCAGTTCTTCCCCAACGCCATCGAGCTGCGGCAGGAGGCGTTCTTGTGGGCGAAGGACTTGAGCACCTACGACAACCCGATTATTCTGCCCTTCGCCCTGCCGTTCATGGGCAACCACATCAGCCTGTTTACGGTGCTGATGACGCTCTCGACGCTGGCCATGACGTACCAGACCAACCAGCTGAACCCATCGGCCATGCAGGGCCCGATGAAGTTCTACAGCTACCTGATGCCGCTGATTTTCTTCTTCGTGCTCAACAGCTTCGCCGCCGGCCTGACCTGGTACTACCTAGTTTCCAACCTGGTAACGATGGGCCAGATGGCCCTGACGCGCAGCTTTATTGATGACGATAAGGTGCGGGCCAAGCTGGAAGCCAACCGGGTAAAAAACAAAGACAAGAAGCCCAGCGGCTTCTCGGCCCGCCTGGCCGATGCCATGAAAGCGGCCCAGGAGCGCGATGCCCAAACCAAACCGGGCAGCAGCAAGAAGCTGGCTACCAACAACGACGCGGCCGATGAGGCCGAGCCCGGCACCGGTGCCGATGACGTGACCAACCCAAAAAAGCCGCGCAAAACCCGCCGCTCGTAAGCCTGCTGTACGGCTGCACTTATCAAAAAGCCCCGCGCCTATAATAGGTACGGGGCTTTTTGGTGGCTTCTGGCCCGAACTTTGGCATTAGCCTATTGGTATATTGCCCCGATTTTCCTCCCAGCCTCTCCCCTGTTTCTGCCCTTGCCCATGCGTACTCCCCTGCTCCTTCCGATGTTCATGCTGATGCTTGGCCTGCCCGCGTTGCCCGCCTGCAAAACCAGCCGTCCGGCTGCGGACAGCACTACAGCCGCCGCAACCGCCCCCGCTACTGCCACGCAGCCACAGCAGCAGGAAGCCGTGCTCGTGTTCGGGCGCACGGCCTGTTTCGGCACCTGCCCCGACTACACAGCCCGCTTTTTTGCCGACGGCCGCCTTGAGTATGAGGGCCGCGAGCACGCACCTGTAGTGGGCAACCGCACCGTACAGCTGGCACCAGCCGTAGTGCAGCAGCTGCTACGCGAGGCCGAGCAGCTGGGCTTTGCGCAACTGCGCGACGTGTACTCCAAAGGAACCCTCGACCTGCCTTCCACTACGCTTAGCATCACGACGGCTACAGGCACCAAAACGGTGCGCGTTGACGAAGGCGGCCCCGAGAGCCTGCAGAAACTCTTTACCCAACTCGATTACGAGGTGCAGAAGGCGCTGGGTGTAGTGGCCGAAAAGTAGAAGCGTCCTCACATCAATATGACTTGCGCAAACGAGGCTGCAGGATGTAGCGCGAAGCTCCAGCTTCGCGTATCGTTGCACGATGTCATTTGGCAGTCAGCAACGGCACGCGAAGCTGGAGCTTCGCGCTACGGCTTGAGCACTTAACCGGTAATTTTGCACGAACATAAAAAGGCTGGGCCGCTGAACGAACCTGATGGTAACGTTCAGCGGCCCAGCCTTTTTCTCCTCAGCTTTTAGCCTACTCAGCCCTTCTTGGCGGCGTCGTAGAGTCGGCCGGCTTCGGGCCAGTTGACGACGTTCCAGAAATTTTTAATGTAGTCGGGGCGCTTGTTCTGGTGCTTGAGGTAGTAGGCGTGCTCCCAAACATCGAGGCCGACTATAGGCAAGCCGCGCCGGTTGCCGGGCAGATCCATGAGCGGGTTGTCCTGGTTGGGGGTCGAGGTGACGGCCAACTTGCCGGTTTTGCTGTCTACTATCAGCCAGGCCCAGCCCGAGCCGAAGCGTGAGCTGGCCTCTTTGGTGAACTCCTCACTGAACTTATCGAAGGAACCGAAATCCTTATCGATGGCTGCTTTAAGGTTACCGGTAGGCTGCCCCCCACCTTTGGGGGTCATAGTGAGCCAGAAGAACGAGTGGTTCCAGTGGCCGCCGGCGTTGTTGCGTACGGCTTCGCTCTGCTTACTCATGGAAGCCAGCAAGTCGGACATGCTCAGTTTTTCGGCTGGTGTGCCCATTACGGCCGCGTTCAGCTTGCTCACATAGCCCTTGTGGTGGGCATCGTGGTGGATTTCCATCGTACGGGCGTCGATGTGGGGCTCCAGGGCATTAAAAGCGTAGGGCAGCGCGGGCAGGCTGAAGGGCCCGTCGGCAATGGGCGTGGCGCGGGCTTCGCGCAGTAGTTTTTCATCGTGGGCGGCGGCCAGCAAAGTGGGGCTCACGAGGGCTCCGAGGGCAGTGAGCAGACCGGTTTTGAGAAAATCGCGCTTGATCATAGGAAGGAGGCTTTCGTTTTCAATGGATAGTTATTCGTTTTTCGGGGCCGATTGGTTCGGTTTCAAGGCAAAGCGCTTCATCCAATACGCTGAAGAAAATCTTCCCCAAAAAACGAATAATGAGCAGCAGATACTGCCCCAATATACCAACGCTTACCTGCAATTGCCGGTCCAGGTTCGGTTTTGGCCGTACTTTTACGCGCTCGGGCACGGTTTTGGGAGCGGCCCGCGTTACTGCTTCTCTGGCTGCCGCCCGGTGGCTTCTCCCCTTTAATGTATATGCCAACTTTCCGCTTTTCGCCGCCGGTTATTCGTTTTCTTCCTCTTCTGCTCGTTTTGCTGGGCCTCGCCCACCTTAGCCAGGCGCAGGTGCAGCTGCGAGGCGTGGTGCGCGACCGGGAAACCCAGGAAGTACTGCCTTTCGCCAGTATTGCCGTGCTGGGTACTACCAACGGCACCACTACCAACCTGGAGGGCGAGTTTACGCTCGTGGTGAAGGAGCTGCCCGCTCAGCTGCTGGTGTCGGAGCTAAGCCACATGCGCGACACGGTGCGCGTAACGGCCGGCGGCGAGCTACTGAACATTACACTGGCTCCGGCCTCCGTGGTGCTACCCGAAGTGAAGGTGGCCAGCTACCCGTTCCAGCTCGTAGACCGGGCCTTCCGGAACCTGGCGCGCAACTACCGCCGCAGCTACTACGGCCGTGCCTTTTACCGCCAGATTACGCGCATTGATGACGAGCCAACCGAACTGCAGGAAGTGGTCTGGAACGTAAAATCCAACCCCGCCCGCATTGAGGGCACCACGCTGGCCCAGGGCCGCTACGCCGGCGTGCAGGCCCCCATCAGCCTAAGCAACTTCTCGGTGTACACCCGCCGCTACGGCCTCTTCGACATCCGGCAGGACAGCACCACTTCGCTGGCCCTGTTCAGCCCCAACGTCGAGAAAAACTACCTGCTGGAGCTGAAAGGCATTGTGGGCGAAGACTCGACCGTTGGGGTTGCCGAAATAGGTTTCGAAACCCGGCCCGAGCTGGCCTACCAGGCCCAGGGCACCGTCTGGATTGATCTGGAAACCAACCAGGTAGTGCGCTACCGGGTGGTGCAGCCCAGCTTTACGGGCAGCACCAGCAACCCGCGCCAGAAGTTTACCAACGCCAAGCTCACCATCGAAATGACCTTTAAGCCCGGCGGAGAAGCCGGTGTGGCCCCACTGGAGCTGATGAAAATGGACCTGACTACTGACCTGACCGAGCCGGGCAAGGAGCCGCTGGCCATTAAGGTATCGTCGTTCACCTACTTCTACAACCAGAGCACCACCAACCCGCGGCTGCCCTATGCCCAGGCCAGCCTCAACGACCGGGACCTGGACGCCATCCGGGCCAAGCCCTACGACCCCGAATTCTGGGCCAACAACCCGGTCGTAAAGCGCACCCCGGCCGAGGATGAAGTGGTAGCCGCGTTCGAGAAAAAGGGCGCTTTCGGCTCGATGGTAAAAGGCCAGACCCGCAAGCCCGCCCGGCGCTAGCGGTTAGCGGTTAGCGGTTAGCGGTTAGCGGTTAGCGGTTAGCGGTTAGCAAAAAGAACGTCATTCAGAGCGAAGCGAAGAATCTCGCGTGTCACAGTATTCCTCACAATAGGGGTTACTGTAGCACGCGAGATTCTTCGCTTCGCTCTGAATGACGTTCTTTTTAGCCCTAAATCCTCGTTTACAAACTAAAATACAGCACCAGGCCCATCAGCACCAAGCCGGTGAGAAAGGCGCAGCCCAGGCCGATGCCGATGAATTTGAACAGGCGAATGTCGCTGTGGGAATGGTAGGCGCGGCGGGGCTCAGGATTTTCAGGCATGGAACCGTAACCGGCCAGCGCGCTAAAAGTAACTGAGCGGCGCAGCTTTGGGCCTTGCGAGGCATCTTTGGGGTATGAAACTGCCTTTCCGCCGATTGATTCTATTGGGTTTGCTGGGTGCCTGCTCACCCAAGGCTCCTCTGGCTACTGCGCCCGCTGTTGCAGTTGCGCCGGCCGAAACAGGCGCCGAGCTGAGCATTGCGTTCGGCTCGTGCAGCCGCCAGAACCTACCCCAGCCGCTGTGGGCCGATATTGCCCGCGACCAGCCCGACGTGTGGATGTGGTTGGGCGACAACATCTACGGCGACTCCGACGACCCAGCCGTGCTGCGCGCCAAGTACGCTACCCAGTTCAGCAACCCCGGCTACCGCCAGCTGCGCGAGCAGGGCACGCGCATCATCGGCACCTGGGACGACCACGACTACGGCCGCAACGACGGCGACAAGCACTACCCCTTTAAGGCCCAGAACCAGCAGCTGGCCCTCGATTTTCTGGAGGAGCCCGCCGACAGTCCCCGCCGCCGCCAAGAGGGAATTTATGCCGCCTACGAGTACCGGGTAGCCGGTAAAAAGGTGAAAGTGCTGCTGCTCGACGACCGGTATTTCCAGGACCCGCTCTACCGCGATGCCCAAAAGGTGTACCAGCCCAATCTCACCGGCGACGTGCTGGGCGAGGCGCAGTGGGCCTGGCTGCGCGCCCAGCTGGCCGGTTCCGATGCCGATGCCCACATCATCGGCTCGGGCATCCAGTTTCTGCCCACCCAGCATCCCTACGAGAAGTGGAGCAACTTCCCGGCCGCCCGCCAACGCCTGCTCGACCTTTTTTCTGAAACCCAACCGAAAGGTCTGCTACTCGTCAGCGGCGACCGGCACATTGGCGAGGTGTCGGAGCTGGCGGTGCCGGGGCTGGCGCGGCCGGTGCTGGAGGTAACATCGAGCGGCCTGACGCACCCAGCCACCCAGAATACCAGCGAGCCAAACGCGCTACGGGTAGGGCCTTTGGTCAATCAGAAGCACTATGCATTGTTCCGTTTCCGGGCGCCCGAAGGTCGGTTGCTGCTGGATATGTCGTTGCGCGGCGAGGCTGGCAACGTCTTCTACGAGCAGGCAATCCGCTTGGAATAAGCGCCGGCCCGCCGCGCCTTCGCGTTGCATGCCGTAAATTGACGCCACCCCCCTCATCCTTCACTACTGCCCGTCTTGGTTTACTTCCGCCGGTTTACCCTCCTGCTTGCCCTGCTTGCCGCCGCCACCACGGCCACGGCCCAGCGCCGCTCTGCTACCCGCCCGGTTAACATGCCGACTGCTTCCAAACCAGCCCCGCCGCGCAACCAGCCCGTGCCGTTTGCCGGGCAAATGGCCGGCTCGCGCTGGGTTGATTCGGTGATGGCTACGCTCACGCCCGACCAGCGCGTGGCCCAGCTGTTCATGGTGGCCGCCTACTCCAACCGCACCCGCGCCGACGAGGATTCAGTGTCGGCGCTCATTCAGAAATACGGCATCGGAGGGCTGATTTTCTTTCAGGGCGGGCCCGTGCGCCAGAGCCGGCTGCTGAACCGCTACCAAAGCCAAAGCACTGTGCCGCTGCTGGTGGCCATGGATGCCGAGTGGGGCGTGGGCATGCGCCTGGATAGTGTGGTGCGCTTCCCGTTCCAGATGAGCCTGGGTGGCCTGAAGGACAATGCGCCCATCTACCAGATGGGCCGGCAGGTGGCCGCGCAGTTCAAACGGCTGGGCATGCACGTCAATTTCGCGCCCGTCGTCGACATCAACAACAACGCCCAGAACCCCGTTATCGGCTTCCGGAGCTGGGGCGAAAACCGCGAAAACGTAACCGAAAAGAGCCTGCAGTACATGCAGGGCATGCAGGATGCGGGCGTGCTGGCCGTGGCCAAACACTTCCCCGGCCACGGCGACACCGACGTGGACTCGCACCTCGCTCTGCCCCTGCTGCGAGTTGACCGGCAGCGGCTCGATACGCTGGAGCTGTTTCCGTTCCGGGAGCTGATGGCTAAAGGCCTGGGCGGCATGATGGTGGCCCACCTCAACATCCCGGCCCTCGACACCACCGGCGTACCCTCCACGCTTTCCAAGCCGATTATTGAAGGCCTGTTGCGCCAGAAGATGGGCTTCGAGGGCATCATCTTCACCGATGCCATGAACATGAAGGGCGTGACCAGCAAGTACCCTGCCGGTGAGGCCGACGTGCGCGCCCTGCTGGCCGGCAACGACATTCTGGAGTTCAGCGAGGATATTCCGCTGGCACTGCGCATGGTGCGCGAGGCCATAGCCAAAGGCCAGATAACCCAGGCTGAAATTGACCGCCGCTGCCGCAAGGTGCTGGCCCTGAAGCAGTGGTCGGGCCTGGACCGCTACCAGCCCATAGAGCTGAAGAACATCATTGCCGACCTGAATACGCCCCACGATCAGTACCTGAGCCGGCAGCTGTCGGAGCTGAGCGTAACGGTGCTGCGCAACCAGCAAAGCCTGCTGCCGTTGCAGCGCCTCGACACGCTGCGGCTGGCCACCCTCACGCTCGGCACCACCGACACCACCGCGTTCCAGCGCCGGGTGGCCGATTACGCACCCGTGCGCCACTTCTGGCTGCCCGCTTCGCCTTCGCTCGATGAGCTGACGAAGATGCGCGAAACCCTGAAGCCCTACAACACGGTGCTGGTGGGCGTAAACAACCTGGGCCGCCAGCCTGCTACGGGCTTCGGCGTAACGCCCGAGATGAACGTGCTGCTGCGCGAACTGGGCGGTAAAGGTCAGCAGCTGGTAGTAAGTGTGTTTGGCACGGCCTACGCCGTAGACCGCCTGCGCGACCTGAACCGCGCCGGGGCCGTGGTGCTGGCCTACCAGGAAAGCCAAAACGCCCAGGAAGTGGCCGCCGAGGCTATTTTCGGTGGCATCTCGGCCAGCGGCAAGCTGCCGGTTACCGTTTCGCGCAGCTACGGCTACGGAGCTGGGCTGGCCACGGCCGGGGGCACACGGCTACGCTACAGCTTCCCGGAGGCGGTGGGCATGAGCAATGACCTGGAAAGTCGGGTCGACTCAATAATGAATGGGGCGCTGGCGGCCGGGGCCTTCCCGGGCGGCGAGGTGCTGATTGCGCGCCGCGGCACGGTGGTGCTGCGCAAAAGCTACGGCACCCAAACCTACGGCTCGAAGTCGCGGCCGGTACGCAACAACGACCTCTATGACCTGGCTTCGCTCACGAAAGTAAGCGCCGCGCTACCGGCTTTGATGAAGCTACAGGACGAAGGCAAATTCTCGCCCGATAGGACGCTGGGCCAGCTGTTCCCGGAGTTCAAAGGCACCAACAAGCAGGACCTGAAGCTGCGCGACGTACTCACCCATCAGGCCCGCCTTAAGTCCTGGATTCCGTTCTGGAAAGACTACACCAAGCCCCGCGGCCTGTTTAACTCCCTGTTCGGCAAGAGCCCGGCCGCCACCACCGTTTCGCTCACTCAGCCCGCCGAGCTGAACCGCCGCTACTTCCGTCCCGATTCGTCGGCTCGGTTCCCGCTGCCGGCCGGCCCGGGCCTGTGGGCGCGCCAGAATTTCCCGGAATTGATTACCAAGGCTATTGCCAAGTCGCCGCTGAATGAAAAGCCCGGTTACGTGTACTCCGACCTGTCGTTTATCATGTACCCACGCTTCGTGCAGGCCGCCTCGGGCAAGCCGCTCGACCAATTCGTGCGCAACGAGCTGTACGGGCCGCTGGGCGCCACCACACTAGGCTTCAACCCCACCCGGCGCTTCCCGCTGAGCCGCATTGCGCCCACCGAGTACGACTCGCTGTTCCGCCACGGCCAGCTGCACGGCACGGTGCACGACGAGGGCGCGGCCCTGCTCGGGGGCGTGTCGGGCCATGCGGGCCTGTTTGGTTCGGCCAACGATTTGGCCAAGCTCGTGCAGCTCTACGCCTGGAACGGGCGCTACGGCGGGCAACAGCTCATCAAGTCGGAAACCCTGGCCGAGTACACCCGCTGCCAGTTCTGCCCCGACAACCGCCGCGCTCTGGGCTTCGACCGGCCGGCCACCAACCCCGGGCTGAACTCGGCTAAAAGCGCCTCGCCGGCCAGCTACGGCCATACTGGTTTCACGGGTACCCTGTTCTGGGTCGAGCCCAAGGAGGAGCTGATTTGCATCGTGCTTACCAACCGCGTAAACCCCACGCGCCGCAACAACAAGATTTCCAGCCTCAATGTGCGTACCAACGTGCTGCAGGTGGCGCTGGAAAGCATCCGTCAGAAGCCGGCAGTGGAAACGACTGTAGAAGAGTAAAACCGGTTTCTCGCAGAGGGGCGCAGAAGATAAGCGCGGAGGTTTGCGGAGGTCATTCTCTGCGAACCTCCGCGCTTATCTTCTGCGCCCCTGCGCGGGAGAAAGCGTTGGCCTGAAGCTCTACAAGAGCGTCATATCAGATGCTAGGACGCATGATGCACCAGTTCCTGTGCATTGCCGGGCTGCTCGGACAAGCCGGGAAGCGGCATACTGATCCTAAAACGTTGCTGACGACGCTGAGCCTGCTACCCCGGGCGGCGCAGGTATTGTCGTTCAACGCCGAGACGCAAGGGTGCGTCTCAGCGTTGCCCAGTTAACTACACCTTGATAATAACGCCCTTTCGGTACATCAGCCACAGCACTCCAAACCAGATGAGCACGCACACCAGCGCCCCAGCCAACGAGGCATTAACGGGGCTGAAATAAGGCGTGAAGAATGTGTTGTAGAGCCAGCTTTTGAGCGACACGTTGGCGGCCGTAACCTTGATAGCGCCCAGCGTTTTGGCTACAATGCCCGATAGGAAGAACACAGTAATGGCATTCACACCATACACCTGCCCGAAGCGCGTCCACCAGCCGCGGCGGCCCTGGGCGTCGCAGAGCCAGTAGAGCAAGGCCAGCGCGGCCGTAGCCAGGCCGCCGGTATACAGCACGTAGGAGCTCGTCCAGAGGCTTTTGTTGATGGGAAACCACTCATTCCAGATAAGGCCGGCCACGATGAGGCCGGCGGCGGCCACGAACAGTTGGGCCACCCGCACAGCCGGCTCCAGCTCGCGGCGGCGTAGGTACTGGCCCGTCAGTATCCCGAGCAGGCCGGTGGCAATGGCCGGCAGCGTGCCCAGCAGGCCTTCGGGGTCCCAGGTGCGGCTTTGCTTCCAGAGATGCGCCTCGGTAAACACCACCCTATCGAGCCAGGCGCCGAGGTTGGTTTCGGGCTCCAGGTTAGCTGGCCCGAAACCGGGCACCGGCACCAGCTGCAGCAACACATTGTAGCCTACCAGCAACAGCACCAGCAGCCCGATTTGCTGGCGGCGGCTGGTTTTCAGAAACAGAATACCGCAGGCCAGAAACACCCACGAAATGCGGGCCAGTACGCCGGGAATCCGTACGGTACCGAACTCGAACTTCGGGTAGAGCGCCATCAAAAGCCCCAACCCAAACAGCAACGCCGCCCGCCGGAGCACCCGCAGCATAGCAGCGCCGTGGGTGGCCGGCTGCTGCCGCGCCGCACCCAGCGCGTAGCTGATGCTGACGCCCACGATGAACAGGAAAAACGGGAAAATCAGGTCGGTGGGCGTGCAGCCGTGCCATTTGGCGTGCTCCAGCGGAGCGTAGATGTGGCCCCAGTCGCCGGGGTTGTTCACCAGAATCATGGCTGCCACCGTGAGGCCCCGGAACACGTCGAGGCTGATGAGGCGGGCCGGCTGTGAGGCCTGGCTTACGCTTTCCTTCGGTTCGGCCAGCGGCTGCGCGTCGGTAGTTTCGAGGGCAGCCTGGGTGGTAGCAGTAGTCATGGTGAAGCAGAGAAAAGCGGGTAGCCGGCCGTGGTTGGCACCGGGCGCGGTGCGCTGTAACCGGCCATCCGGCCAGCCGCTGGGCACTCGGCCGGACAATATACTTTGACTAAACCTAGTCCTTTTTCAACTTTATGAGCATCTTAGTACCCTTACATGCCGCTCGAACCGCTTTATTTGGGTCCTTTGGGCGCACTTCCAACCACCTGATTCCAGCCCCGCGCCGACAGCTTTAGCCCCTAGCAACGCTATCTTCCCACCACTCTTCTCCCTGCATCATGCAAAAACTCTACTGGCTGGCCCCTGTGTTGGGGGCCGCGCTGGCCCTGCCACCCCAGGCAGTTTGGGCCCAGACAACGGCGCAGCGTACCGTAACGGGCGTTGTAACGGCCGCCCTCGACCGCTCGCCACTGCCCGGCGTAACTGTAATTGTGAAGGGCACGAGCATTGGCGCCACCACCGACTCGGAAGGGCGGTTCTCGGTAGCGGCCCCGGTAGGCAGCACGCTCTCGTTCAGCTTTATCGGGTACACCACCCAGGAGCGGGCCGTGGATGCCGCCGACGGGCCCATCAGCATTGCGCTGAAAGAAAATACCACGGCCCTCAGCGACGTGGTGATTACCGGCTACAATATTGCCCAGGAACGGCGCGACATTGTAACGGCGGTGCAGGAGGTGAAGGCCAAGGACATTATCGACTCGCGCCAGACCAACATCGTGAATGCGCTGCAGGGCAAGGTGGCGGGCGTCAACATCACCTCATCGGGCGGTTCGCCAGGCGAGGGCTCGGCCATCGTCATCCGGGGCGGCACCTCGCTCGACGGCGACAACCAGCCCCTGTTCATTATCGACGGGATGATTATGGACAACTCGTCGTTTCAGGAAAGCACGGCACCCGGCGGGGGCTCGCAGTTCAACGGACTGCTGGGCCGCTCGGTGGGTACGCCCAACCGCGCCGGCGACCTTAATCCCGAAGATATTGCCAGCATGACGGTGCTGAAAGGCCCGGCCGCCGCGGCCCTCTACGGCCTGAGGGCTGCCAATGGGGCCGTGGTTATCACCACCAAAAAGGGCACCGCCGGCCGCACCACCATCAACTACCGCACACAATTTTCGGTGGATGAGGTGAACCGGTTACCCAAAACGCAGGACCAGTACCAGCAGGGCTCGAATGGCGTATTCGACGCCACCACCCGCAACTCGTGGGGGCCACGTTTCGCGCCGGGCCAGGCGCAGTTCGATAACCTGCCCAACTTTTTCGATAAGGGCTATGCCTTCCAGAACTTCCTGAACATGTCGGGCGGCACCGAGAAGGCCACGTTTTTTGTGTCGGCCTCGCGGCTCGACCAGAGCGGCGTAACGCCCGAAAACAAGTACGACAAAACCACGGTGCGCCTTTCGGGCACGGCCCAGCTTTCGCCCAAGTTTAACGTAACGGGCTCGGCCCAGTATCTGAACTCGGGCGGGCGGCGCACGCTGCAGGGCCCGGGGCTGTTTGGCTCGCAGGGCGGCTTTCTGCTGAGTTTGCTGAACTGGCCTCAGAACGATGACGCCCGCATTTACCTCAACGCCGATGGTACCCGCCGCCGCCTGCTGCCGCCCAACAACGGCACCGACGTCGACGCGGACAACCCCTACTGGTCGGCCATTTTCAACCCTCAGACCGACCGCACCAACCGCTTTCTGGGCAACACCCAGCTCAGCTTCAAGGTACTGCCCTTCCTGACGGTAAGCCACAACATTGGCACCGACCTGGCCAGCACGCACTCGACTTCGGTGCGGGCGGTGGGCACCTCGCAGGTGGGCAACCAGAACGGCGGCATTGCCGAAACCGTGGACCTGAACCGGCTGATTACGGCCACCACCCTGGCCTCGTTCCAGCACACGTTCAGCGAAAACCTGCGCGGCTCGCTGATTCTGGGCAATACCATTGAGCAGAGCCGCTCCGAGGCCGTGGACTACATAGGCCTGGTTTTCCAGAATCCAACCTTCGTGAGCATCAACAACACGGTAAACCGCAACGCCCTGCAGCGGGTGAGCACGCGCCGGCTGGTGGGCAACTTCGCCCAACTGAGCGCCACGCTCTTCGACCAGGTGATTGTGGAGCTGCAGGGCCGCTACGACAAGTCGTCGACGCTGCCGCGGCCCGATGAGGGCAAGATATTCGGCAAGGGCTTTGGCTACGGCTCGGCCGCGCTGGGCTACGAGTTTACCCGCACACTGGGCCTGGAGCAGAACAGCATCCTCAACTACGGCAAGCTGCGGGCCTCGGTGGCCCAGGTAGGCCGCGACACGGGCCCCTACCGGGTACTGTCGCCACTCACAAGCAACACCTACATCGGGGGCGGCTTCCGCAACGACTTCTTCGGCTCCAACCCGCTGCTCAAGCCCGAGCAAACTCGCTCCTACGAGGCCGGCGTTAACCTGCAGTTCTTCCAGAACCGGCTGGGCTTCGATTTCAACTACTACTTCTCGCGCACCAAAGACCAGCTGATTGCCCCGCGCGTCAGCCAGGCCACGGGCTTCATTCTGCAGTATATCAACGGCGGGGTGGTAACCAACGAAGGCCAGGAAATAACGCTCAGCGGCACGCCCGTTCGTTCGGCGTCGGGCTTTAGCTGGGACATTCTGGCCAACTTCTACCACAACACCAACCGCACCGAGTCGCTGCCGTCGCCGCTGACGGTGGTGTTTCAGTCGGATGCCTTTATTACCAACGTGCACCAAGGCGGCGCTTTTGTGGGCCGGCCCATTACGGGCATTGCCGCCTACGATTTCCAGCGCGTCACGAACCCGGAGAGTCCCGACTTCGGCAAGATGCTCATCAACCCCACCACCGGCTATCCTATTCCGGGCAACACGTTCACCTACGTTGGCAACCGGGCCCCGCGCTTCACCACGCAGCTTACCAACACGGTCAGCTACAAGGGCTTGGGCCTGAGCTTCCTGCTCGATTTCCGGGTGGGTGGCAAAGTAGTCAATGGCAACGACCTGTACAGTACCTCTACAGGCACCGGCCCGCGCACCACCGAACGCTATAAGGAGGTAGTGTTCGATGGCGTGGTGACCAATGCTGACGGCACCTACTCGCCCAACGCCCGTCCCGTCGAGCTGACCCAGGGCTACTACCAGAACATTCTGGGCGCGGTGGGTACGCCCTTCATCGAGGATGCTTCGTGGACGCGCCTGCGCTACGCCACGCTCAGCTACGCGCTGCCGGCCGCGCTACTGGAGCGCACCGGCGTTATCAAGGGCCTGGAGCTGAACGTAACCGGCCGCAACCTGGTTTTGCTGACCAAATACAGCGGAGCCGACCCTGAAACGGCGGCTTCCGGCTCGGGTGTGCGCGGCGGCGGCTCCAACGGCTTCGATTACGGCAACGTGCCCGCCACCCGTGGCGTGGACATGGGCCTGCGCGTTACATTTTAAGCTGGTAGCTTTTAGCTGTTAGCCATTAGCTTTTCTGTGGAAAAGCCCCCCCCGCCAGCAGCTGAAAGCTACCCGCCATCAGCTATTAGCTTTAAAATTGATTTAACCGATGAAAAAGTATCTTCTGTTTCTGGGGCTGCTTATGGGTGGAACCGGGGCTTTGAGCTCGTGCGAGAGTTTTCTCGACGTGAACGACAACCCCAACAACCCCTCCGAGGCCTCGCCCAACTTCCTGCTGCCCAACATCATCGCCAACGGCATTCAAACGCAGATGTTCACCAGCCTGCGTACGCCGTATATCGAGCAGTACATTGTGAGCCGCACCGTGAACAGCGGCGGCAACGACCAGTACCGTTTCACCAACGCCCAGAGCACCAACACGTTCAACTACTCCTACTTTCAATCGGGCGGCAACATTCCGCCCATGATACAGGCGGCGCAGGCCGAGGGCTCGGTGTACTACGTGGGCGCGGGCAAGATTATGCAGGCCTTGATTCTGGCCCACCTCACCGACATGATGGGCGACGTGCCTTACAGTGAAGCCTACCAGGGCGGGGCCAACTACAAGCCCAAGTACGACTCGCAGGAGCAGCTGTACGCGTCCATCAACCAGCTGCTCGACGAGGGTATTGTGGAGATGAGCAAGCCCGCCAGCGAAAACACGCGGGCCTTCTACAGCACCACACCCAGCGAGAGTGGCGACATTCTGTATAAAGGCGATCCGACCAAGTGGGTTAAGCTGGCTTACTCCCTCAAGGCCCGGCAGCTCAACCACCTCACCAAGAAAGCCAGCTACGACCCCAACGCCGTGCTGGCCCTGGTCGACAAGGGATTTGAGAACAGTGCCGACGATGCCCAGCTGCAGTTCCAGGCAGCCGTAGCGCCTCAGGTCAATACCACCAACATCTTCGGCACCACGCGCGCCAACTTCGGCACGGCCACGTTCTCGAACAACTTCCTCGACTATCTCGATGGCACTACGTTTCCGGGCGTAACCGACCCACGCTTCGGCATTATGGCGCCTACCACCAGCACCGGGGCGGCTCCCGGAGCCGGTACGCCCGCCGGCACCAACCTCACGCCGGGCAGCACGCTCACCGATTTCTACGCCAGCTGGTATGCCCGCGACCTGGGCTACTTCGAGGTGATTACCTACCACGAGCTCAAGTTTATCGAGGCTGAGGCCGCCTTTAAAGCGGGCAACAAAACCCGGGCCCTGACGGCGTACAAAGAGGGAATTCGGGCACACATGGCTAAAATCGGGGTGGGCGGCACCTCCGCCGCTCCAAATGTTACGTTCCCCGTCATCACGGCGGCCCAGATTACGGCCTACCTCAACAGCGCCGCCGTAGCCCAGACGCCCGAGCAGTTGGCCTCGCCCACCAACCCCGCCGTACCCCGCGCCATCATGGAGCAGAAGTACATTGCTATGTTCCTCAACCCCGAGTCGTGGACCGATATGCGCCGCTACGACTTCAGCTCCGACGTGTACGTGAACTTCCAGTACCCCACCGGCAATAGCGTCAACGCCGAACTATCGGGCAACCCCGACCCCAAGTTGCGCTTCCCGCGCCGCCTGCTGCCGGGTGCCACCGAAACCCTGTACAACCCCGAAGAAGTAGCCCGCCAGTTCGCCGAAGCCGGTGCCACCACCAACGACGACTACATCGGCAAGCCCCTGTGGTTCGACCGGCCTTAAGAAGCCATTTGGCATACTGAAACCACAAAGCATCTGGCGTGCTGACGTTGCCAAAGTAGCTGTCATGCTGAGCTTGCCGAAGCATCTCTACCGCTTCGTTGTAGCGTCGGCTACCACGCCTGGGTGTGTTACGGTAGGGCTGCTTCGGCAAGCTTAGCATGACGGGTGCCTTACCCGTTCTAACTCTCTTCTTTCGACTATTTCCCTTTTGATATGAACTCTACGCCTCTGTTTTCCCGCCCGGCCCGGCTGCTGCCGCTGGCGGCGGTGCTGCTGCTGAGCAGCTGCGAGAAGGAGCTGGATACGTACTATTCCGAAGTCGGGCCCCAGTTCCCCACCTTCTCCACCAACGCCCTGGGCACGGCCAGCAAATACGCGACCGGTGAGGTAGTGCCATTCGAGCTGCGCTTCGCTCCCCAAACCGACCCGATCAAGGAAATTCTGATTTACCAGAAAATAGAGCCCGGCCGCGACTCGACGCTGGTTACTACGATTCCGTACAAGTCGTCCTTCTCGCGCATCCGGCAGGCCGATACGCTGGTGGTAAACTACGTGGTGCCGGCCGGGGCCAACAAAGCCAACGTGAAGGTGGATGCCCTACTGGTAAGCACCAACGGCCAGATCAAGGGCCGTAACTTCAGCTTCCGGCTGGCCGAAGCCACGCCTACTATCAGCCTGAAAGCCCCGACCAACGTGACTCTGCCAGCCGGCGCCGCCCCTGCTCCTGGCGACGTGGTACGCTTTCCGGTACTCATCAACGAGGGCGGCATTAATACCGCCTCCTCGCTCACGGCTGCCGGCATTCTGTATAATAATCTCGACAGCCTGATTACCTACGTGAAGGTGGGCACGGCCGCCGAGCGGCGCTTTGCCCGCCAGCGCGTACCGGTAGCCGGCACCCAGAGCGGAGCCGCCACCACCGTGAACGTCGATGTTGCACTGCCGGCCGGCAGCGCGGGCCAGCCGGTGGTGTTCCGCTTCGAAGCCAAGAGCCGCTTCCTGAGTGTGCCACCAAGCACCCGCTCGGCTACGGCCACGGCGGCGGCCCTCACGCCCGTAGCCGCCACGCCGCTGGCCGCCGCCCGTACCGCCACGCTTAGCTACGCCGGCACCACCGGCGGCGACTTGGCCGCCTTCGACCTGACCACCTTCGCGCCCGTAGCCGCCGCCTCTCCCGTTGCCACCAAAGACGTAGCCATTACCAGCACGGCCAGCAATGCGGTACGCCTGCAGGCCCTCAACACCACGAAGTTCGTGCGCGTGGCTACCGGCGGCGCGGCGGCCTACACCAACGCCACGCTCAGCAGCATCCGCCAGACCTACCAGGCCACGGCCGCCGCCAGCCAGGTTGCCCAGCTCGATAATGTGCTCATCGGCGACGTCTATATCGCCCGCCTGCGTGGCCTCGATCAGTACGCCATCTTCACCGTCACCAGCCTCAACCGCACTTCTGCCACTGATGTAGCCGTTACGCTGGCCATAAAGGCGCTGTAGTTAGCTGTTCACCCAAAACAAAACTGCCCCGACTCGTCTGAGTCGGGGCAGTTTTGTTTTGGGTGAACTTATAGTATCGGGAGGGCGCTCAGAACTTCCACAGAAGACCGTAAGCTTGTAGCACGAAGCAAAAGCTTCGCGTATCGTCGAGCGTCATCATTCAGAAGTCAGCAACGACACGCAAAGCGGAAGCTTCGCGCTACATCCAGCTACCGTCGGCCGCCGAAGATGCGCTCGAAGAAGCCACCGCGCTTTTTGCTTTTGGTTTTCACTTTGACTTTAGTAGGAGCCGGAGTAGGCCGCGCAACGGGCGGGCGCGGGGCCGGCACAACGGGCGGGGCAGCCGGCTGGGGCACGGGCGGCGTTACAGGGGCCGGAACGGGTGCTGGTTCAGGCGCGGGCGCGGGCGGGGCCTGGGCTACAATTACTTCGGCGGCGCGGCCGGTGGTGCGCACCCACACGGGGCGGCTTTCGTTGTGCAGGCGGTCGAGGGCGGTTAGGTAGTAGGCGTAGGCCTGGCCGGGGCGGGCAGTGGTATCGGCGAAAACGAGGCCGGTGCCGGGGAGCGGGCGTACCAGGGCCAGCAGGTTGCGTGGGTCGTCGGGGCGGGGCGTTTGCTCGGGCGTGAAGCGGTAGAGGGCGTAATAGCTGGCCCGGTCGCCATCGGGGGCAGGCGGGGCGGGCTGCCAAGTGAGCACGTTGGCAGCGGTGCTGGCCGTGAGGGTGAGGCGCTGGGGTGGCAGCGGCGGCACGGCGTCAATCCAGGGCATGGTGGGCGGCAGGGCCGGGTAGCGGAACTCGTGCTGGCGCAACGAATCGGTGGTACGCAGCGGATTGGCCATAAGCGACTTCGAGCTGAAGAACACGCTGCCCTGCAGCTCGGAAGGGAACGTGCGGTTCAGGCGCACCTGCCGGGGCAGCTCGCGCGGGTTGCGCCACACGGTGTCGGCCTTGGTATTTTCGAGCATGCGGTAGGCGCCGTGGCCGATGTACACGTGGCGGCCGTTGGCGTTGCGGGCCCACCATTCCACCAGCGTGGGGTAGCGGGCAACGGCGAAGCCGGTGCTCCAGTACAGTTGGGGCAGTACGTAATCCACCCAGCCCTGGCGGGTCCATTCCAGCGCGTCGGCGTACAGGCCGTCGTAGCCCTCGAAGGCGCGGGTATCGGAGCCGTTGGGGTCGGTGCGCTGGTTGCGCCACACGCCGAAGGGCGAGATGCCGAACTTCACCCAGCGCTTGGTGCTCCGAATGGAGTCATGCAAGTCGCGGATGAGCAGGTTCACGTTCTGGCGGCGCCAGTCGGCCAGCTTTAGGTTATCAGGGTTGAAGCGGGCGAAGGCGTCCTGGTCCTCAATCACCTTCCGGGCCTCCGGGTAGGGGTAGAAGTAATCATCAAAATGCACCCCGTCGATGTCGTAGCGGCGCACCACGTCCATAATCACGCGGTTGATGTAGGCGCGCACTTCGGGCAGGCCGGGGTTGTAGAGCAGCTTGCCCGAAAACCGCAAAAACCACTCGGGGTGCTGCCGGAACGGGTGGTTGGGCGCGAGCCGGCGCGTGAGCGTGTCCATGGTAGCCCGGTAGGGGTTGAACCAGGCGTGGAACTCCATGCCGCGGTTGTGGGCCTCCTCAATCAGGAAAGGCAGCGGGTCGTAGTAGGGCGCGGGGGCCTTGCCCTGGGTGCCGGTCAGCCACTTGCTCCAGGGCTCCAGCTCGCTGGCGTAAAAGGCATCGGATGCGGGCCGCACCTGCACAAACACCGCGTTGATGCCCGTGCGCTGGTGGTCGTCCAGAATCCGGCGGTACTCGCGGCGCTGCTGCTCAGGGCTCAGGTTGCGGCTGCTGGGCCAATCGATATTCTCCACGGTGGCAATCCATACGCCTCGCAGCTCCCGCTTCGGCGGCACTCCGGCGTCCTGGGCCCACACCTCTCGGGGCAAACCGATAAGCAGGCAGGCAATCAATACTAAAAACGGGAAGCGGGCGGCGGCAGGCAATAGGAACATTGCCACAAATTTAGCCCTAAAAAGGCTAGGCCGAAACTGACCGATGCCCGAGTACCGGCGTTTTACGTCAGACAAAAAAAGCCTGACTGCCTATAAGGCAATCAGGCTTTCTCTGCCAGATGCGGTAGCCCGCGTGCTGTGCAGTTAGTCGTTGGCTTTCATTTTCTTCTTCGACTTCTTTTTCTTGTCTTTCACCTTTACGTCAGTCGGCATCGTAGTAGCCTCTGTCATAGGAGCTACGGTGGCATCCGACTTCGTTTCCACAGTAGTAGTGGTAGCTGGGGCGGTAGTAGTGGTCGAATTCATCGTGCCAGTAGCCGGGTCCGTCTGCGTGGTCGTGCTCTGCTGGGGAGTGGTGGTAGTCGTGGTGGTGTTAGTGGTTTGCGCGTTAGCAGCAGTAGCACCAAATACGAATACGGCGGCAAAAACAAATAGCTTTTTCATGGTCAGGAAGGAAAGAAACTAGGGTGAGAATTTCGGAGCAACCGGACGGTTATTTCGAATTTAGGGCTTCAACGCATTTCCTAGACCGCAGTTTTACTTTGCCTCAATTATATACTTTATTTAAGAAGCTCGTGTAGCACGGTTTGCATGGCGAAGGTGCGGTTGCCGGCTTCCTGAATGATAAGCGAGTTGGGCGAATCGAGCACGGCATCCGACACTTCCACGTTGCGGCGCACGGGCAGGCAATGCAGGAACTTGGCGTCGTTGGTGAGGGCTATGTGCTCGGGTGTGAGCATCCAGCTGGGGTCGGTGCTGAGTACCTGGCCGTAATCGTAGTAGCTGCTCCAATTCTTGGCCTGCACGTAGTCGGCGCCGGCCAGGGCCTTGTGCTGGTCGTATTCGATGCGGGCGCCGCGGGTGAAGCGCGGGTCCAGCTCGTAGCCCTCGGGGTGGGTGATAACCAAATCAACCCAGTCGATATCGGTGAACCAGTCGCAGAACGAGTTGGGTACGCACTGGGGCAGGGCGCGCACGTGCGGGGCCCAGGTGAGCACCACTTTCACGCGCTCCTGCTGCTTGGTTTCGGCCACCGTCAGCAGGTCGGTGAAGCTTTGCAGCGGGTGCAACGTGGCGCTTTCGAGGCTGATGACGGGTACCGTGGCGTAGTGCATAATCTTGTTGAAGAACACCTCGCCGTAGTCGGCCTCGCGGTCGGTGAGCGTGGGGAAGGTGCGCACGCCCAGCACGTCGCAGTACTGGCTCATCACGGCAATGGCCTCCTTGATGTGCTCCTGGGTCGAGCCGTCCATCACGGCCCCGTCGGCCGTTTCCAGCGTCCACGAGTCGGTGCCGGCGTTCAGCACCCACACCTGGGCCCCGAGGTTGTAGGCCGCCTTCACCGAGCTAAGCCGGGTGCGCAAACTGGGATTGAAGAAGATGAGCCCGACGGTTTTGTTGCGCCCGACGTGCTGGTAGCCGTACGGGTTGGCCTTGATTTCCAGGGCTTGCTGCAACAGGGCGTTATAGTCGCCCGCGTCGGCGAAGGAGGTAAAGTTTTTCATGAGTTATTGTAGCGCGAAATTGCATTTCGCAGTTCGTTGCAAGGTTTGAACTCCTAAATGGGTTTATGCCGGAGAATAAGTGTGTTATAGCGTCTGTAAAAATCGTAATCCTTAATAGAGTCTTCCTTTGAGTAAAGCTTAAGCGTGTCACCTACAATTCTGAAGGACTCTTTATGAAAGAACCCTTTCTTTTTGCTACGCGAGTCCAACACAAAGAAATTTCCTCGTCGCTGCCAAAGGCCTTTGTCCTTTGACACACCCTTGCTGTGATGATACCAGGAAGAATAGGTAAAGTCGAATCTGGCTGGATGGTGAGGGTAATTCCTGAATAACCCCAGCGGCCGCCTTTGTATACTAGAATCGGTGGTTCGGCCACAAGAACAGTTGCCAATAGAGTGGACCAGATAAATAGTTTCATATGAATTCCGAATGATAACTGTGTTATGAAAAAACCAGAACGTCATGCTGAGCTTGTCGAAGCATCTCTACCGCAATAGTATATGATTACTTCCACAACGAAACGGTAGAGATGCTTCGGCTTCGCTCAGCATGACGTTCTGTTTTCTTTCGTTCCGACGTCTCTACATCGCCTTGTACTCGTTCCAGCTTTTAATCTTCAGATCCTTCATTTCCAGCGTGCAGAAGGCCTTGATGAAGGCCTTGGCCAGCCGCGCATTCGTCAGCAGGCCCACGCCCGAATCCACGGCGGTGCGGCGGATGGTGTAGTCGTTGTCCAGCTCGCCCTTGCTCAGGTTTTTGGGGATATTGATGACCAGGTCGATTTTCTTCTCCTTCAGGTACGTCAGCACGTTGGGCTCCTGCAGCTCGTCGGGCCAGTAGAGCAGGGAGCTGGGCACGTGGTTTTCGGTGAAAAAGCGGTGGGTGCCCAGCGTGGCGTACACCTGGTAGCCCTTGCGCACCAACAGCTGGGTGACGGAAAGCAGCGCCACTTTCGACGTGATGGGGCCGCCGCTGATGAGCACCGACTTCTGCGGAATCTGGTAGCCCACGCTCAGCATGGCCTTCAGCAACGCCTCCTCGGCCGTGTCGCCCAGGCAGCCCACTTCGCCCGTGCTGACCATGTCCACGCGCAGCACCGGGTCGGCCCCGGGCAGGCGGGTGAAGGAGAACTGCGGGGCCTTCACGCCCACGAAGGGCAAATCGTACACCCGCTCGCTCTCGTCGCGGGCCACTTTCTTGCCCAGCAGCACCTGGGTGGCCTTTTGGATGAGGTTGTTGCCCGATATTTTCGACACGAAGGGGTAGCTGCGGGCGGCGCGCAGGTTGCACTCGATTACGCTGATAGCGCCGTTTTTCTCCAGAAACTGGATGTTGAACGGGCCGCTGATGGCGTAGCGCCGGGCCACCTGCTCGGCAATGCGTTTGAGCTTGCGGATGGTGCCCACGTACACGCGCTGGGGCGGGTAGTACATGGTCGCGTCGCCCGAGTGCACGCCGGCAAACTCGACGTGCTCACTGATGGCGTAGCTCACGATTTCGCCCTTGTCGGCCACCGCGTCGAGCTCAATTTCCTTGGCTTCCTGCATGAACTCGGACACGACCACCGGGTACTCGGCGCTTACTTCTTTGGCCGCTTTCAGGAATTCTTCCAGCTCGAAGGCGTTGGACACCACGTTCATGGCCGCGCCCGACAGCACGTAGCTCGGGCGGATGAGCACGGGGTAGCCCACTTCGTGCACGAACTGCTCCATGGCCTCGAGCGACGTGAGCTCCTTCCAGCGCGGCTGGGCAATGCCCAGCTCGTCCATGATGCGCGAGAACTTGTGGCGGTTCTCGGCCTCATCAATGTGGGCGGCCGTGGTGCCCAGAATAGGCGCCTGGGCTTCTTCGAGGCGCATGGCCAGGTTGTTGGGAATCTGGCCGCCGGTGCTCAGGATAACGCCGCCGGGCTGCTCGAAATCCAGCACGTCCATTACCCGCTCGAAGCTCAATTCCTCGAAGTAGAGCCGGTCGCTCACGTCGTAGTCGGTCGAGACGGTTTCGGGGTTGTAGTTGATGAGGATGGTTTTGTAGCCCTCCTCGGCCGCCGTCTGCACGGCCTGCACGCCGCACCAGTCAAACTCGACCGACGAGCCGATGCGGTACACGCCCGAGCCCAGCACCAGGATGGACTGCTCGGTTTCGGGCGCCAAATCGTGTTCGGTGCCGTGGTAGGTGAGGTAGAGGTAGTTGGTCCGGGCCGGAAACTCGGCCGCCAGCGTGTCAATCTGCTTCACCACGGGCAGCACGCCCAGGGCCTTGCGGCGGGCCCGCACGCGCAGCTCGTCCGCCTTCACATCCCCCTCGCCCAGCAGCAGCACGGCCAGCTGCTGGTCCGAGAAACCGGCTTTCTTCACCTCGCGCAGCAGCTTGGTTTCCAATCCATCGAGGCCGGTGGCGCGACCGGCGGCCAGCTGCCGGCCCAAGGAGAAAATGGTGAGCAGGCGCTGCAAAAACCAGTGGTCAATGCGCGTGAGCTCGTGCACCTGCTCCAGCGTGTAGCCGGCCTCAAAGGCGCTGTTTATGGCAAAGATGCGCTCCTCGTTGGGCGCGCTCAGCAGCTGGTCCAGGGCGGCGTTATCCAGCGCGTCCTCGGGGCGGTTGGCCACGAAGCCGCGCTTGCCGGTATCGAGCATGCGCAGGCCCTTCTGGATAGCTTCCTCGAACGTTTTGCCGATGGCCATCACCTCGCCCACGCTCTTCATGGCCGAGCCAATCTGGCGGTTGACGCCCGTGAACTTGCCCAAATCCCAGCGCGGCAGCTTCACCACCACGTAGTCCAGGGCCGGCTCAAAAAAGGCCGACGTCGTTTGCGTGACGCTGTTTTTGAGCTCTGAGAGCGAGTAGCCCAGACTCAGCTTGGCGGCCACGAAGGCCAGCGGATAGCCCGTGGCTTTCGAGGCCAGGGCCGAGGAGCGCGACAGGCGGGCGTTGACCTCAATCACGCGGTAGTCTTCCGAGGCGGGGTCCAGCGCGTACTGAATGTTGCACTCGCCCACGATGCCCAGGTGGCGGATGGTCTGGATGCCGATAGAGCGCAGCTTGTGGTACTCGCGGTTGCTCAGCGTCTGCGACGGGGCCACCACGATGCTCTCGCCCGTGTGGATGCCGATGGGGTCGAAGTTCTCCATGTTGCAGACCGTGATGC
>NZ_JAGGPS010000007.1:34114-66448 GCF_018613725.1 Hymenobacter sp. ISL-91 | reverse complement strand
CGCAGTTCAGGGCCGTCTGGCCCCCGAAGGCCACCAGAATGCCATCGGGCCGCTCTTTCTGGATGACCTGCTCGACGAAGTAGGGCGTCACGGGCAGAAAGTACACGTCGTCGGCCATGCCCTCCGACGTCTGCACGGTGGCAATGTTGGGGTTGATCAGGACGGTGCGGATGCCTTCCTCCTTCAGCGCCTTGAGCGCCTGCGAGCCGGAATAATCGAACTCGCCGGCCTCGCCGATTTTCAGCGCGCCGGAACCGAGGATGAGGACTTTGTTGGGTTTGGTCATTGGAGGGACAAGCGGGATGCAGAGACGCCTGTCAGCGTCTCCATCGTTGCGGATGTGATGTAAGCCAGACAAGCCGGCACCAGTCGTTCTGACGGCAAACGCCAGCAGGCGCCGCTACACCGGAGCGGTTTTATGCGCCGCTACCGCCGCCAAAAAGTCGTCAAACAGAAACTCCGTGTCCTGCGGGCCGCCGGCGGCCTCGGGGTGGAACTGGGTGGAGAAGAACGGCTTGGACACGTGCTTGATGCCCTCGCAGGTGCCGTCGTTCAGGTTCTCGAACAGCATCTGCCACTCGGCGGGCAGCGTGTCGGTATCGACCGCAAAGCCGTGGTTCTGGCTGGTGATGTAGCAGTGCTGGGTGCCGGTGAGCCTGACGGGCTGGTTGTGGCTGCGGTGGCCGTACTTGAGCTTGAAGGTGTCGCCGCCCGCCGCTAGGCCCATGAGCTGGGAGCCCAGGCAAATGCCGAAGATGGGCTTGTCCTGCTGCAGGGCTTTCTGCAGGTGCCCGATGGTGGCCGCGCACAGCTTGGGGTCGCCGGGACCGTTGCTCAGGAACAGGCCGTCGTAGTCCAGCGTCGTGAAATCGTAGTCCCACGGTACGCGAATCAGCTCCACGTCGCGCTCCAGGAAGCAGCGGAGGATGTTGGTTTTGGTGCCGCAGTCGACGAGCACGATTTTGTGCTGGCCGTGGCCGTAGTGCTGCACGCCTTCGGGGCTCACCTGGGCCACCAGGTTGTCAAGGTTGGGGTCATGAAATGGAACATCTTCTTCGGCCACGATTTTGCCCAGCATGGCGCCTTTCTCGCGCAGCTTCTTGGTCAGCATGCGCGTGTCGACGCCGCAGATGCCGGGGATGTTGTACTCCTTCAGCCAGTCGCCCAGGCTTTTGGCCGCGTTCCAGTGGCTGTGCTCCTGGGAGTAGTAGTTGACCACCAGCCCGGCCACGTGGATTTTGTCGGACTCGAAAATGCGGGAAATCGACTCGTACAGTTCCTCGCCGGGCACGCCGTAGTTGCCCACCATGGGGGTGGTGAGCACCAGGATCTGGCCGGCGAAGGACGGGTCGGTCAGGTTTTCGGGGTAGCCCGTCATGGCCGTGCTGAACACCACCTCGCCCGCGGCGGAGGTGAACGCGCCGAAGGATTCGCCCTCAATAGAGGTGCCGTCTTCGAGAACAAGTTTTACTGTTTGGGACATGGCGTGGGGTGTAGAGACGCATATTCGCCTCTCAATCGTTACTAATGCTGTTTACTCAGGGTCATTCGGGCGTGGGCCGTTCAACTACCAGACGCCAGTATCCGCTCTACACCGTTCTGGCTGCAACCGGCACCAGCGCGTACAAGGCCCCCAAAAACCGGTCAACCTCGGCCCGCGTGATGTTGAGCGGCGGCAGCAGCCGGAGCACCGTGGGGTCGGAGGCATTGCCCACGAAAATATGGTGCTCGGTGAGCAGCTGGTCGCGCAGCTCCTTGATGGGGAAGTCGTATCTGATGCCCACCATCAGGCCGCGGCCGCGAATTTCGGTGGCGCCGGCGTGGGCCAGCAACTGTGTGCGGAGGTAGTCGCCCAGCTCAGTGGCGTGGGCCAGCAGGTTTTCCTGCTCAATGACTTCGAGCACGGCTAGGGCAGCGGCGCAGGCCAGGTGGTTGCCGCCGAAGGTGGTGCCCAGCAGGCCGTAGGAAGCTTTTAACTCGGGCGAAATCAGGATGCCGCCGATGGGGAAGCCGTTGCCCATGCCCTTGGCCACCGAAATAATATCGGGCCGGATGCCGGCGTGCTGGTGGGCAAAGAACTTGCCGCTGCGGCCGTAACCGCTCTGCACCTCATCGGCAATGAGCAGCGCGCCGTACTGCTTACACAGCGCGGCCAGGCCCTGCAGGAATTCGTCGGAAGGCATGATGATGCCGCCCACGCCCTGAATCGGCTCGATAATTACGGCGCACACGTCTCCGGCTTGCAGCGTGGCTTCTACCGCCGCCAGGTCGTATTCGAGGAAGCTGACGGCGTGGCCGGCGTTGAATGGCGCCACAATTTTGGGGTTGTCGGTGGCGGCTACCGCGCCGCTGGTACGGCCATGAAACGCGCCTTTGAACGCCACAACGCGCTTTTTGCCGGTGTGAAAGGATGCCAGCTTCAGCGCATTCTCATTAGCCTCGGCGCCCGAGTTGCACAGAAACAGCGCGTAGTCCTCGTAGCCCGATACCTGGCCCAGCTTGCGGGCCAGCTCCGTCTGAATCGGAATCTGCACCGAGTTGGAGTAGAAGCCGATGTGTTGCAGCTGCTCGGTGAGGCGTTGCACGTAGTGCGGGTGGCTGTGGCCAATGGAAATAACGGCGTGGCCACCATAGAAATCCAGGTACTCTTGTCCCTTATCGTCCCACAGCTTGGCGCCGAGTGCGCGCACGGGCGTGATGTTGACGAGGGGATACACGTTGAAAAGCTCCATGGTTTTTAGTGGTATCAGAGCGTAGTTAAAACTGGAACGTCATGTTGAGCGAAGCGCAGCGGAGTCGAAACATCTCTACTGCTTTATTGAAGATTACTCCATCTATCCAGCATGCCGCTATAATGAGCGGTAAGCGTTGTTGACTCGCCAGTTTCTGTTACTGATGCAGCCTCGAAATCAATGAGCATTGAGGTGATAATTTCCACACTGCTTGAAGTGAGATTTACATAGTAAAAATCGGTGTGTATTTCCTGCTGTCTATTATGTAATGCTGGCTTCTCAACCTTGTTATGAATCAGTATTTGGCTAACTTCCTCAGCTACACCATTGCTTCCAACCTGTTCCAGATATTGGCGTGTGAGGTTCAGCGTACTAAAATCAAGAATATTCTCCTTGTTCTTGACCTGCTTGTATTCATCTGCGGTCATAAGTATGGCAGAAGTTAAGTTCAGCAAAGCGGTAGAGATGCTTCGACAAGCTCAGCATGACGTGCTGATTTAATGACGTTCTGGTTTAAAAAAACGAAGCCTTGCTCATCAATCCCGTTGTTTCCGGCAGGCCAAACAGCAAATTCATGTTCTGCACGGCCTGGCCCGAGGCGCCTTTCACTAGATTATCAATCACCGAGGTAATCAGCAGCTGCTTGCCTACCTTCTGCATGTGCAGAAGGCATTTGTTGGTGTTCACTACCTGCTTGAGGTGAATTTCCTTATCCGACACCGTGGTGAACGGCGCATCGGCGTAAAACTGCTGGTACAACTCCCGCGCCTCATCCTGCGTCAACTCTGAGGGCGTGTAGACGCTGGCGAAGATGCCCCGCGCGAAATTGCCCCGGTAGGGGATGAAGTGAATATCCGCGCCCAACTGCGGCTGGAGTTGCGCCAGACTCTCGCCGATTTCGCCGAGGTGCTGGTGCGTGAAGGGCTTGTAGATAGACACGTTATTCGAGCGCCATGAGAAATGCACCGTTTCCGACAGCCCCTGCCCCGCGCCCGTGCTGCCCGTAATGGCCGACACGTGCACATCATCCGTGAGCCGGCCGGCCTGGGCCAGCGGCAGCAGCGCCAGCTGAATAGCCGTGGCAAAACAGCCCGGATTGGCAATACTCTGGGCCTGCTGAATGCGGCTGCGGTTCAGCTCCGGCAATCCGTACACGAACTCACGACCGGCAAATTCCGCATCGGCCGCCAGGCGAAAATCGTTGCTCAGGTCGATAACGGCGGTGGTTTCGGGCAGCGTGTTTTTCTCCAGCCACGCCTTGGAATTGCCGTGGCCCAGGCACAGAAACACCACGTCCTCGTCGCTGGCGAGTTCGGCGGCAAAGCGCAGTTCCGTTTCGCCCACCAAGTCGTCGTGCACCTGGTGCACCGCGTTGCCCGCGTTGGAGGAGCTCACGATGGCGCCTAATTCGGCGTATTCATGATGGAGCAGAATGCGGATTAGTTCGCCAGCCGTGTAGCCCGCGCCGCCCACTATGCCGACTTTAATTTTCATCGTCGAAAGAGGAATGAATCTTCAGCTGGTTGCTGAAAATTTTGATGAAGCCCTGGGCGTCACGGCCGTCCCAGGCGTTATTTTCCTCGCCGTAGGTGGCCACCTTCGACTGCATCATGTCGAACTTCGACTCCACGCCCTGCAGCTCGAAGCGGTAGGGCTGCAAGGTCACGAACACCGTGCCCGACACCCGCGCCTGGCTCGATTCGAGCAGGGCCTCGAAGTCGCGCATCACCGGGTCGAGGTACTGGGCCTCGTGCAGCAGCGTGCCGTACCAATTGGCCACGTAATCCTTGTGCAGCAGCTGCCAGCGGCTGAGCGTGTGCTTTTCGAGCAGGTGATGGGCCTTGATGAGGATGAGCGGCGCGGGCGCCTCAAACCCCACCCGGCCCTTGATGCCCAGAATCGTGTCGCCCACGTGCGTATCGCGGCCGATGGCAAAGGCCGCGCCCAGCTCGTTCAGCTGCTGAATCAGGGCTACCGGCTCCATTTTCTGTCCATTCAAAGCCACGGGCTCACCGCGTTCAAACGTGATTTCCACGCGCTCCGAATCCTGGCGCTGCAACTGCGACGGGTAGGCACTTTCCGGCAGGGCCTCGCGCGAAGTCAGCGTTTCCACGCCGCCCACGCTGGTGCCCCAGATTCCCTTGTTAATGGAGTATTTCGCCTTTTCCCAGCTCATTTCGAAGCCGTGCTGGTTGAGAAAGTCAATTTCGGCCTGCCGCGAAAGTTTAAGGTCGCGGATGGGCGTGATGATTTCGGTGGCCGGCGCAATCACCGAAAAGGCCACATCGAAGCGCACCTGGTCGTTGCCGGCACCGGTGCTGCCGTGGGCAATGTAGTCGGCCTGATGGGCGCGGGCGTACTCGGCCAGCGCCAGGCTCTGGAACATGCGCTCGGCACTCACGCTCAGCGGATACGTGTCGTTTTTGAGCACGTTCCCGAAAATCAGGTAGCGCAGGCAGTCCTGATAAAAGCGCTGGGTTACGTCGATTACCTCGTGCCGGGAGGAGCCCAGCTCGTAGGCCCGCGCCTCAATAGCGGCCAGCTCGGCAGCGGAAAACCCGCCCGAATTCACGATAACCGTGTGCACTTCCAGCCCCAGCTCGCGGGTCAGGTACACCGCACAAAACGAGGTATCGAGGCCGCCGCTATAGGCTAAAACGACTTTCTTTTTCATGTCTAGTATTGAGTAGTGGGTATTGAGTAGTGAGAGGAATGACGAGTGGGAAAGAAAGAGCCGGGCAACCCCTTAAATGAGTTAAGCCACCGCACTATTTCATACTCACTACTCACGTCTCACTACTCAATACTGAGATGGTTTGCTGGCTGAAACGGTCGTTCAGCTTGTCGTATACCATGCCGGTGCACAGGCACATACGCCGCTGGTTTTCCTGCAGAATGGGGTAGTTTTTGCAACTCGCGCAGCCCTTCCAGAAATCCTCGCTCTGGGTGAGTTCGGGAAACGTAACGGGCCGGTAGCCCAGCTCGGAGTTGATTTTCATCACGGCCGCGCTGGTGGTGATGCCGAAGATTTTGGCCGCCGGGTACTTGGTGCGCGACAGCTCGAACACGCGCTCCTTGATGGCACGGCCCAGGCCCTCCTGTCGCAGCTCCATGTTCACGATCAGACCGGAATTGACCACGAACTTGGCGTCTTCAAAGGTCTCGATATAGCAGAAACCAGCCAGCGCCCCGTCAAGAAAGGCGATGATGGAATCACCCTTTTTCATCTTCTTAATCAGATAGTTAGGGTCGCGCTTGGCAATGCCCACGCCCCGCTGACGGGCCGATTCGGCATACCACTGACATAGGGTTTCGGCGTACTGCGCATCGGCAGCTTCGGCGACTCGGAGCAACATGACGGATGGTCGGTTAGCGGCCCAATGGGCGGCAGGCGTGGAAACACGAAAGCAGGCAGGCAGCGCAGACCCCAGCGGACGGGGTGGGCGGCGAAAACAACCGGCCGCGGCGCTTAGGCGGCGGGGGCGGCGGCGAACCGGGAGGGCGGAGCATTCCGGCACCAGGCCGGAAAAAACACGCGGAAGCTTACACTCGGACTAGGAACAGCTGATTCGGAAAGGTTCTCGGGGGCGGGCCAGTGGGCAGGCCCCGAACCGGCTCTTCGGCGACGAAGAACACGGGAATACTAGTGCGGCCAGCTTAAGCTGGCATAATTCGCACGACCCTATTTGGTCGTCGCAGAAGCGCAGTAGTAGAGAGATGAATCATGTGCAGATGCCGCGGGGCGACGGGTAATGCTTTCCGGATTTTAAAATGGGTTAAAGCCGAAAAGCGTTGCAAACGTAAATGTTTTTTTCGGAAACTTTGCTGCAGCGACGGCAAAAAAAGTCCCTGGCACCGGCTGTTCAACATCGTGCAGGGTATCCCCGCCGCCGCTCCTCTTCGCCCCTCCTCGCGTATTAGTGCTATGGCTGAAACCCTGAAAATCTATAAAATCGGCGGGGCCATTCTCGATGAGCCCGCCCAGCTGAGCCGCTTTGTAGGCGCGCTGGCCCAGGTACCGGGCCCCCGGCTGCTGGTGCACGGCGGCGGCCGTGGAGCCAGCCAACTCCTGCACCAACTGGGCCACGAACCGCAGCTGGTGCAGGGTCGCCGCATCACCGACGCCGCCACGCTCGACATCGTGACGATGTTCTACGCCGGCAAAACCAACAAGCAGCTGGTGGCCGGGCTACAGGCTGCAGGTGCCAATGCGCTGGGCCTTTCGGGGGCCGATGGCAACGCCATCCGGGCCGTGCGCCGGCCGGTGGGCACCGTTGACTATGGCTTCGTGGGCGACCTGCCGACCGACGCCGTGAATACCGGCCTGCTGGAACTGCTGCTGCGCGCCGGTCTGCTGCCCGTACTTTGCGCCATCACCCACGACGGCCACGGCCAACTGCTTAACACCAACGCCGACACCATTGCCAGCGCCGTGGCCGTGGCGCTGGCCCCACGCCGTGCGGTGGAGTTGCACTTTTGCTTTGAGAAAAATGGCGTGCTGGCTGATGTAAACGACGATACTTCGGTAATTGAGCGCCTTACGGCTGCCGACTACGCCCAACTGAAAGCCGCCGGCACGGTAGCCGCCGGCATGATACCCAAGCTCGACAATGCTTTTGCCGCGCTGGAAGCCGGCGTAGAGCGCGTGGTGATTGAAAACGCGCTCCGAATCAACGAACCCATGAAAACCGTGCTATGCCGGAGCTAGACGAGCCGCTGCTGACCCAGCTCACCGACGACGCCATTCAGCTGCTGATTCAGCTGATTCAGACGCCCTCCTTCTCGCGGCAGGAAGACCAGACGGCCGCCCACCTCGTGCGCTTCCTGACCTTCCACGGGGCCCGGCCCGAGCGCAACGCCCACAACGTGTGGGCCGTGAGCCGGCACTACGACCCGGCTCGGCCCACGGTGCTGCTCAACTCCCACCACGACACTGTGCAGCCCGGCCCCAGCTGGACCGCCGACCCGTTTGGGGGCTTAGTGGACGGCGACAAGCTGACGGGCGTGGGCAGCAACGACGCCGGCGCCGCCGCCGTGAGTTTGCTGGCCACTTTTCTGTATTTCGAACAGCACCCGCCCGCCTTCAACCTCATCTGCGCCATCACGGCCGAGGAAGAAATATCAGGCCCCGACGGCATCCGACGGCTGTTGCCGCTGCTGCCCGAAATTGCGCTCGGCATTGTGGGCGAGCCCACCCAAATGAACCTCGCCGTAGCCGAAAAAGGCCTCGTGGTACTCGATTGCACTGCCCACGGCCGCACCGGCCACGCCGCCCGCGAAGAAGGCGAAAATGCCCTCTATCAGGCCCTCGACGATATTCAGCGGCTGCGCAACGTCCAGTTTGAACGGGTTTCGGAGCTGCTCGGGCCGGTGAAGCTGACGGTTACCCAGATTCAGGCCGGCACTCAGCACAACGTAGTGCCCGACCGTTGCACTTTTGTGGCCGACGTGCGCACCAACGAGTTGTACACCAATGCCGAGGTAGTAGAAATCGTGCGCGGGCTGCTAGGTTCCAACGTTGTGCCGCGCTCCACCCACTTGAACTCCTCGCGCATCGCCCCCAGCCACCCGCTGGTGCGGCGCGGCGTGGCACTGGGCCGCCGTACCTTCGGCTCCGTCACGCTCTCCGACCAGAGCATGATGCCCTTTACCACCGTCAAAATTGGCCCCGGCGACTCGGCCCGCTCCCACACCCCCGACGAGTACATCCTGCTCAGCGAAATAAGCGCCGGCGTGCGGGGCTACGTGGAGCTGCTGCATGGTTTTGAGTTGCCAGCTGCCGGCTAATAACCGGCAGCTTCAACCGTCGAATTATCCTTCGCAAGCCGCCATACCTTGTTTTGCCTCCGCAAATACCGCTACGCACTTCTGCGAGAAACCAACTTGGACGGTCAGCCAAGGCGTAGCACCTCCTTTTCTTAAACCGAAAGCTGACAGCTAGTAGCTGTCAGCTAAAAGCCAACTAACGCCGCATGAAAATCTGGGATAAAGGCATTGCCGTCGACAATAAGATCGAACAGTTCACGGTGGGCCGCGACCGGGAGCTGGACCTGTATCTGGCGCCGTTTGATGTGCAGGCCTCGCGGGCGCAGGCCAACATGCTGGCCGCTGCGGGCCTGCTTACCGCGGCCGAAAACGCGCAGCTCCAGCAGGGCCTGGGCGAGCTGATGCAGCAGCTGGAGGCCGGCACCTTTGTCATCGAACCCGAGTACGAGGACGTGCACTCCAAAATTGAGGCGTACCTGACCGAGAAATTCGGCGACGCGGGCAAAAAAATCCACACCGCCCGCTCACGCAACGACCAGGTGCTCACGGCCCTGCAGCTATTCATTCGGGACTACTGCCACCGCACTGCCGGCCGTACGCTGGAGCTGGTGGAGGTGCTGCTGACCAAAGCCGAAGCCCACCAAACCGACCTGATGCCGGGCTACACCCACTTCCAGGCGGCCATGCCCAGCTCGTTCGGACTCTGGTTTTCGGCCTACGCCGAGCACCTACTGCTCGATCTGTCGTTGTTTGAGGCCGCTTATGCCGTGGCTGACCAGAACCCGCTGGGCTCCGGCGCGGGCTTCGGCTCCTCTTTCCCCATCGACCGCCAGATGACGACCCGTGAAATGGGTTTTGGCAACCTGGCTGTGAGCAGCGTGGGGGCCCAGCTGCTACGCGGCAAAACCGAGCGCACGCTTGCTTTTGCGCTGGCCGGCATGGCTGCCACGCTGGCCAAAATGGCTTACGACCTCGTGCTCTATAACTCCCAGGATCTGGCCTTCGTGGAGCTGCCAGCGGCCTTTACCACTGGCTCCAGCATTATGCCGCACAAGAAGAACCCCGACGTATTCGAGCTGATTCGGGGGCGCTGCCAGGTGCTGCAGGCGTTGCCCAATACGCTGCTGCTGGCTACGGCCGGCCTGCCCAGCGGCTACCACCGCGACTTTCAGCTGCTCAAGGAAATTCTCTTCGAGCCCATGACGCAGCTGCTCGATATCCTCGATATTGTACTGTTCGCTCTGCCCGAACTGCGCATCAAACCGAACCTGCTCAACCAAGCTAAATACGACGCCGTGTTTTCGGTTGAAAACATCAACCTGCTCATTCAGGCCGGGGTGCCGTTCCGCGAAGCCTACAAACAAGTGGGCCGTGCCGTGGAAGACGGTTCCTACGAGCCGCACCGCGAATTCCAGACTACGCATTTGGGCAGCGTACACAACCTGGGACTGTCCGAAATCCGGGGCAAAGTGGCGCGGTTTCGGGCAGGTAGCCGCCTCGGTGAGGCACAGGCGGGCAGCTAGCGGAGGTTTCCGGTCGTTTAGATGTAGCGCGAACTTTGTAGTTCGCGCCCGCGTGCCGTTCGGGGACGACGCGAACTACAAAGTTCGCGCTACTACCAACCTCATAAGTTCTACACCAACCTGAAAACCGGAGTAATTCATCCGGGCCAAAATTTTATACTTCCTGATAACGTATCGAATTTCAGCACCTTATCACCTGTGCAAACCTGGTAAGTGTTTGCTCACCTTGCAAAAGTGAGCTAACACTTACTGGTTTTCGGAATCATTGCGTAAGTTTGCTCCCGCTAACGGCTGCTGACTCCCACTAAGCGCCGCCGGCCAATTCCCCGCCCTGATTACCCGGATGTACTCCCACCCACATCCGGCCTTCTCCGAAAGTTGCGCGGCCCTGCCCCGGCGCTGCCGCCCGTTGGCTTTCGGAACAAACGCAGCCGGCCGATTCGGAATCCCCGAATCGGCCGGCTTCTTTTTGGGGCTTTCGGAAGCTACTTATTTTGCGGCGTTTGCACCTATTTAGGCTTTTGCACCCGTACTTGCGGGTTCAATTATGGCCGGGCTTCGGCCTGTTCACTCTCCCTTTGCCTGCCTGCCTGCCATGACCAACCGCAAACAGCACATTGCCGACGTGGCCCTGCGGCTTTTTGGGGACCGAGGGTTCAATAACAGCTCCACCCAGCTCATTGCGCGCGAGGCCGGCGTATCGGAAGCGCTTATCTTCAAACATTTCGGTTCCAAAGATTTACTGCTGGAGTTCGTTATCCGCAGCGGCTACAAACGCATTATTGAAGCCAACCGCGGGGGCCTCACCGAGCCAAACCCGCTCACCTTCATCCACAGCGTTATCGAGTTGCCCTTTAAGCTGGTGCGCGACGAGCCGTACTTCTGGAAGCTGCAGTACCGCCTAGCCGACTCGGAAATGGCCCGCCAGCAGCACGAGCGGTTTATGCGCCCGCTGCCGGCCCGGCTCCGGCAGGCCTTCGAGCAACTCCAGTACACCGACCCCGACAAGGAAACGGCCCTGCTGCTACTGCTGGTAGAGGCCCTCTGGAAAACCGAAGCCACCAAAACCGAGGATTACGGCCAAGACATGCCCGGCTTCATCAAGAGCAAGTACCAAGCGCAGTAACCGGTACTTACTGTGCGTTTTTGCGGTCGAGCCGGGAGAAAAGCTTCAGCAGTATCAGCAGCGGGGCGACTACCGATAGAACCAGACCAAGAATTCGGGCAAAACTGTATAAGGTACCGGAGCCTTCTCCTATATGATTTATAGAGCCCATGGCACCGAGAAAAGTCAGCAGCAGGCCCAGGACAAGCAGCATAAATAAGCGCACGAAGGAAGGCAGCCATTTCATAGCGGGCAGTAGTTAGATGGATGGAAGCCCCAATATATAAAAGAAGCCCTTCCGACTTGCGGAAGGGCTTCTTTATTGCTGGGTATAAAGCAACTGGCTTACAGGTGAATTACTTCGCCGTAAGCGGCGGCGGCGGCTTCCATAATGGCCTCGCTCATGGTGGGGTGCGGGTGCACGGCCTTAATGATTTCGTGGCCCGTGGTTTCGAGCTTGCGGGCTACCACCACTTCGGCAATCATTTCGGTTACGTTGGCCCCAATCATGTGGGCGCCCAGCCACTCGCCGTACTTCTTGTCGAAGATGACTTTCACGAAGCCGTCCTTTACGCCGGCAGCCGAGGCTTTGCCCGAGGCCGAGAACGGAAACTTACCCACCAGCACATCATAGCCCTGCTTTTTCGCTTCGGCTTCGGTGAGGCCCACGGAGGCAATTTCGGGCGAGGCGTAGGTGCAGCCGGGGATGTTCTGGTAGTTGAGCGGCTCGGGGTGGTGACCGGCAATCTTCTCGACGCAGATAATGCCCTCGGCCGAGGCTACGTGGGCCAGCGCGGGGCCGGGCACGATGTCGCCGATGGCGTAGATGCCGGGCACGTTGGTCTGGTAGAAGTCGTCCACCACTAGGCGGCCTTTCTCCACCTTAATGCCCAGCTCTTCAAGGCCCAGGTTTTCGATGTTCGTGACGACGCCGGCGGCGCTCAGCACCACGTCGCAGGCAATCTGCTGGTCGCCCTTGGCCGTTTTCACGGTTACGGTACAGCCGGCGCCGCTGGTATCTACGGCCGTTACCTCGGCCGAAGTCAGCACGTTCACGCCAATTTTCTTGAACGACTTCTCCATCTGCCGCGACACTTCTTCGTCCTCAACGGGCACGATGCGGGGCAGGTATTCCACCACCGTCACCTCCGAACCCATGGTGCGGTAGAAGTAGGCAAACTCGACGCCAATGGCCCCCGAACCCACTACTACGAGGCGCTTGGGCAGTTGCTCCAGCGTCATGGCTTTACGGTAGCCAATAATCTTCTTGTCGTCGATGGGCAGGGCCGGCAGCTCGCGCGAACGGGCACCGGTAGCCAGAATAATGGATTTGGCCTCTACGGTTTCCGTGCCGCCCTCGGCCTTCGTGAGCTCGATTTTGCCGGCCGCCAGCAGCTTGCCGGTGCCCATCAGCACCTCAATCTTGTTTTTCTTGAGCAGGAAATTGATGCCCTTGCTCATGCCATCGGCCACGCCGCGGCTGCGCTGAATTACGGCACCGAAGTCGTAGGCCACGTTTTCGGCGCGCAGGCCGTAGTCGGCGGCGTGATTGAGGTACTCGAATACCTGAGCGCTTTTGAGCAGGGCTTTGGTAGGAATACAGCCCCAGTTGAGGCAGATGCCGCCCAGCGACTCGCGCTCAATTACGGCTACTTTCAAGCCCAGCTGCGAGGCCCGGATGGCGGCTACGTAGCCGCCCGGGCCGGTGCCGATAACGACCAGGTCGTATTGCAATGCCATAGTATGTTCGGTTGAAGAGTAAAAGAAGCGCCCGCCGCCGGGCAGTGCCCGCGGCCGGCCGGGCAAAGATAGGCAGGCCGGGGCAGTCGGGCGCGCCCTTTGTTAGAGCGCCTAAAACAGGCGGCGCAAAATTCCGGCCCCGTCTTTGCCCCTTTGGCCGCGGCGGCCGTACAAAGGCGCGCCGCCACCGTGGCCTGCCGGTCATGGTGGCTGTTTTCACCAGATATACGTTCCTTTTTCATGAAGATACCCTTTCTTTCTTTGCTAGCCGGCACTACCTTCCTGCTGGCCGGAGCCTGTACCCGCAGTACTACCGACGTCGAACGCCCTTCCGCCCGTGCCTCCACCGAAACAGGCGCAGCCAGCAGCGCCCCCACCATCGACCGCAACGCCCCAACGGCTGGTTCTTCCGAGTACATCGACCCGGCTGCGCGCAAAACGGCGCCCGACTTTCGGGCGGATATAAAGAAAGCCGATGCCCGTTTGCTGGCTGTGCCCGGCGACGTGGATGCGCTGCTGCTACGGGCCAAGTCCAAGAGCCAACTCAAGGACTACAGCGAAGCAATGAAGGATTACAATGCCGCCATTCAGCTGGCGCCTACCAACAGTGATGTGTACTACAACCGGGGCCTCAACCGGCTGGAGATGAAGCAATACAGCGGCGCCATCCTGGACTTCGGCAAGGCGACCAAATACAACCCCAAAGACCGGGACGCTTTCTTTGGGCGGGGGTCAGCCAAGATGCAGATGTTCAACTACCGTTCGGCCATTCCCGATTTTACCCGGGCTATTGCCCTCGACCCCAACTACGCCGATGCTTACGAGTACCGCGGCATTAGCTACGCCTCCATCAACAAGTTCAAAGAAGCCCGCGCCGACCTCGAAAAGGCGGCCCAACTTAATCCCGCCGCCGAAAAGAGCCTGCGCCGCTACGTGGGCAACAAGGATAAATAGGTGATGAGGGAAGGAGGTGGTAGGTGAGGAGGTAAAAGGCGTGTCATTCTGAGCAGAGCGAAGAATCTCGCGTTCAATGGTAACCCTGTCGTCAGGAATTACTGTGGCACGCGAGATTCTTCGCTCCGCTCAGAATGACACGCCTTTTTTCCCTCACTTCTTTCCCTCATCACCTCCTCCCCTACTTGCCCAGTAGCAGCTTAAAGTAGAAGCTCGGTTGGCGCAGCCGTTCGCGCAGGTCGAGGTCGAGGAACATGTTACTGATGGTTTCGGCCAGCGTGGGGTTGTTGGCGGCGCGGTTGGCAATGAAGTTGAACAGCCAGGGGTAGCCCAGCAGCCGTTGCATAGCCCGGCTCAGGCGCAGCTCCTGCCACAGGCGGTTGTATACGGCCGCGTCGTAGCCTTCCAGGAATTCGGGTGTAAAGTTCTGGGCCGCTACGGCGCGGGCGGCCCAGTCGGCGGCGTGGCGGCCGCTTACCATGGCGTGACTGATGCCCTCGCCCGAAAACGGGTCAATGAGCGAGCCAGCGTCGCCGAGCAGCAGGTAGTTTTGGCCCGAGAGTGGGCGGCGCTTGGAGCCCAGCGGCAGCCCGAAGCCGCGCACCGGCCCCAGCCGCTCGGCGGTGGCAAACCGGTTTTTCAGGGCCGGGTAGGTGCGCAGGATTTCGTCGAGCCGTTCGCGTAGCTTCACTTTCTTCTTTGTTACGGCCTCTGAGAGCATGCCCACGCCCACATTGGCCTGGCCGTTGGGCAGCGGGAAAACCCAGAGGTAGCCGGGCAGAAACTCCTTGATGAAGTGCAGCTCGATGAAGTTATCGGGGTGCAGACCGGTTACGCCGCGGTAGTAGGCCCGCAGGCCGGCACAATGGTGAGCCGGTTCCAGCACGTGCCCCCCAATCACGCGGGCAAAGTTCGACTGGGCCCCGTTGGCCACCAGCAGCACATCGGCGGTGGCAATTTCCTGCTTATCGGGCCCCAGCAGGCGCCAGCGGCCGTCGGGCAATTGCTTGTGGGCGGCCACGTCGGTATTTTCGCGGAAGTCGATTTCGGGCCGGCGGCGCACTTCTTCAATGAGGAAATTATCGAAGTCGATGCGCTTACTGATGTGGCCGGCGGCGCGGTCGGTGGCCGGGTTATAGTGGGGTTTGAAAGGCACGGCCAGCCGGCGGCCGTTGGGGGCGTAAAAGTCGATGCCCCAGCTGGGGAGCTGGGCGGGCTCGGCAGCCAGGCGGGCGGGCAACTCCTCCTCAATGCGGCGCAACTCGCTGAGCACTTTGCCACTGAGCGCGTCGCCGCACACTTTATCGCGCGGGAAGGTGGCGCGGTCGAGCAGCAGGCAGTGGTGGCCGGCGTTGGCCAGGTGCAGGGCCGCCGTGGCCCCGCCCGGTCCCGCCCCGAGAATACAAATGAGCATTTTTTGTTCGCTACAAGCTTTAAGCTGCAAGCTACAAGCTTATGTTCTGCCAGCCTAAAACTGACAACTCGTGCGCCAACAACCGACGCCTTGCAGCTTCTCACTTGCACCTAAACCAGCAAAGCTTGTAGCTTGCAGCCTGACGCTTGTAGCTCTAACCAAAGATATGACGAAACTGCTCGACGGAAAAGTGGCCCTTATTACGGGGGCTTCGAAAGGAATTGGCCGCGCCATTGCCGCGTATTTTGCCCAGCAGGGCGCGCAGGTGGCCTTCACCTACCTCTCCAGCGTGGAGAAAGGACAGCAGCTGGAACAGGAACTCTCAGCCGCCGGCACCAAAGTAAAAGGCTTCCGCTCCGATGCTTCGGTGTACGCCGAGGCCGAAAAGCTGGTGGAGGACGTGGTAGCCGAGTTCGGCAAGCTCGATATTCTGGTGAACAACGCCGGTATTACGCAGGACGGGCTGCTGATGCGCATGAGTGAGCAGCAGTGGGACCAGGTAATGGCCGTGAACCTGAAGTCGGTGTTCAACCTGACCAAGGCCGCCACCAAGCCCATGATGCGGGCCAAGGCGGGCAGCATCATTAATATGTCGTCGGTGGTGGGCGTGAAGGGCAACGCGGGGCAGGCCAACTACGCGGCTTCCAAGGCCGGTATTATCGGCTTCACCAAGTCGGTAGCCCTGGAGCTGGGCTCGCGCAACATCCGCTGCAATGCGGTGGCCCCCGGCTTCATCGAAACCGAAATGACCGACGCCCTCGACGCCAAGCAGGTCGACGAGTGGCGCAAGGCCATCCCGCTGCGCCGCGGCGGCACCCCCGAAGACGTGGCCAAAGCCACCGCCTTCCTGGCCTGCGACGACTCGGCCTACATCACGGGCCAGGTATTGCAGGTAGACGGCGGCATGCTGACGTAGAAAGCGGTAGCTCTGCACCGAAACAAAAAGCCCCGGCCGCCGCTGCAATAGCGGTAGCCGGGGCTTTTGCAGTATGGCAGCCGGACATTTAAGCCGTTTCTGACTCGCGCAGGTAGCCCACCATCAGGGCCGCCGCTTTTTCAGCCGATTTCTGCTGGCCCAGCTTCTCCCAGATTTCGGTGTAACCGGCTTTCTGTTGGGCAATAAACGCTTCGTCTTCGGTGATTTTCTTCAACTCGACTACGAGGTTGCGGGAGTTGAAATCGCCCTGGATAAGCTCCTTCACGACTTCGCGGCCCGCAATCAGGTTCACCAGCGAAATAAACGGCACCTTGATAACGGCCTTGCCAATGGCGTACGACACGGCGCTGGTACGGTAGCACACCACCTGCGGCACCCGGAACAGGGCCGTTTCGAGGGTGGCCGTGCCGCTGGTTACCAGCGCGGCCGTGGCGTGGGCCAACAGGTCGTAAGTCTGGTCGAAGAGGATGCGCACGTTGTTGCGCTCGAAGTGGGCGTAGTAGCCACGGTCGAGGTTGTCGACGCCGGCCACGATGAACTGGTAGTGCAGGAACGGCGGCAGAATGGCCAGCATCTCGTAGAGCATTTCCTCGATTTCCTGCTTGCGCGAGCCGGGCAGCACCGCAATAATGGGCCGCGCGGGGTCGAGCTGGTTGCGCAGGTAAAAATCGTCCGATTTCTGGTGCTCGCCCACGCTGTCGGCAATGGGGTTGCCGATGTAGTCAACTTTGTAATCGAAGCGCTGGTAGAATTCCTGTTCGAAGGGCAGAATCACGAACATGCGGTCGACTACCTTCTTCACCTGGTGCACGCGGCCCTGGTTCCAGGCCCAGATTTTGGGCGAGATGTAGTAGAACACCTTCAGGCCGGCCTCTTTGGCGAACTTGGCCACCCGCATATTGAAACCGGCGTAATCGACCAGAATCACCACGTCGGGCCGCCAAGCCAGCAAGTCCCGCTGGCACTCTTTCAGGTAACCGCGGAATTTGAGTACGCTGGTGGCGGCCTCCCAGAAGCCCATAATGGCCATTTCCTGATAATGGCGCACCATTTCGCCGCCCTCGGCCTGCATCAGGTCGCCGCCCCAGAAACGGAACTCGGCCTCGGGGTCCTGTTGGCGCAGCTCCTGCATCAGGCTGGCCGCGTGAAAATCCCCGGACCGCTCGCCTGCTATCAGGTAGTACTTCATGTGTTTAAATTAAACTTGGCCGTCATGCTGAGCAGCGCGAAGCATCTCGCGTGCTGACGTTGCCAAAGTAACTTGATTACGAACGGGCGAGATGCTTCGCACTGTTCGGCCTGACAGCTTCGGGGGGCTACTCTTCGCCGAAATACTCTACAAAGTTGCGGGGCGTTTCGTAGAGCTTGAGGGAGTGCAGGCGGGCCGCAGAAATAGCCTCGACTTCGGGGGCCAGAATTTTCCAGAAAGCCACCACCAGATTTTCGGTGCTGGCCAGCTGGCCCGCCATAAAGGGTACGTCGAGGTTCAGGTTTTTGTGGTCGACCTGGTCGATGACGTGGGTACGGATAAGTGTACTGAGCTCCTTGAGGTCGATGACAAAGCCCGTTTCCGGGTCGGGGCGGCCCTTGACCGTCACGATGAGGTCGTAGTTGTGGCCGTGCCAGTTGGTGTTGGCGCAGGGGCCGAATACTTCCTTGTTGCGCTCGTCGCTCCACTTGGGGTTGTGCAGCTTATGGGCGGCGTTGAAGTGTTCCTGGCGGCTGATGTAGATCATTACTAAGTTGTTGGAAGCGTAGTTTCCTAGGCTCCTTGTTTGCGCAGCAAATATACGAAGAACGGTACGCCGAACAGGGCCGTGACCAGGCCCACGGGCAGGCCGGCGGGCGGGTAGAGCAGCCGGGCCAGCAGGTCGCAGAGTACCAGAAAATTGCCCCCCAGCAACGCACAGAACAGCATATTGCCCTTGCCCACCGTGCCCAGCAGCCAGCGCGTGATGTGCGGAATCACCAGGCCCACGAATCCAATGGGGCCGCAAAGCGCCACTACGGCCCCGGTGAGGCCCGAGGCAATGAGCAGCAGCAGCCAGCGCGTTTGGGCCACCGGCAGGCCCAGCGCCGTGGCCCGCTCCTCGCCCAGCAGCAGCAGGTTCAGGCGGGGCCGCAGCAGCGCCAGCCCCCCCAGCCCCAGCCCCACGGCAGCGGCCGGGTAGGGCAGCGTGGCCCAGCTGGCGCGCTCGAACCCGCCCAACGACCAGAACGTGATGGTGCGCAGCTTTTCTTCGGTGGCGGCCAGAAACGTGAGCAGCCCGCCCACCGACGTTACCAACGAGCCCATGGCCACGCCCGCCAGCAGCAGTAGCGTGGGCACTACCCGCCCCCGCCGGCTGCCAATTACCACCACCACCAGCGTAACGCCCAGCGCCCCCAGCAACGCCGCCAGCGGGGGCGCGTAGAGGCCGAATATTGTCAGGCCGGGCAGAAACAGAAACGTGAGGCTGGCGCCCAACGCTCCCCCCGAAGCCGTACCGAGCAAGTAGGGGTCGGCCAGCGGATTGTTTACCATGGCCTGCATTACGTAGCCACTCAGGGCCAGCCCGGCCCCCGCGAGCAGTGCCAGCAGCAGCCGCGGCAGCCGCAACTCAATGAGCACCAGCTGGGCCGGGTCGCGTGGGTCGTAGTGCAGCAACGCCCGGGCAATCAGGGCGTAGTCGGTTTCATAGCTACCCACCCGCAGGCCCACGGCCAGCAGGGCCGCTGTCAGCAGCAGGCTGGCCAGAATAAAGGGCAGCGCGGGACGGCTCATAGCGCGGGCGGTGCCCAAATGAGCCGCCGTAGGTTCCGAACGCCCTCTACTATCCGGGGGCCGGGGCGCGACATCAGGTCGTCGGTGGTGTCGTAAATGCGGCGGGTCTGGTAGGCTTTGATGCGCTTGAGCTCGGGGTAGAGCCGGAAAAAGGTGCTGTCGAGCTTGCCGAAGGAGCCGCCGAGCAGCATGTCGGGATTCAGCTTGAGAATGTACTCGCGGGTGAGGGCTGGGTAGGGCTGGGCAAACTTTTCTACCACGGCATTCTGCCCGCCAGCCAGCCAGATTTTATCGGTAAAGAGCGTATTCTGGCCGTACACGTAAATCGGGTCGGTCCAGGTAATGGCCAGCACGGCTGGGGCCGACGAAGGCTCGGGCAACGCCTGCAGCACCTGAAGCTCAGCCCGCAACGAATCGACCAGCTGCCGGGCCTGGGGCACGCGGCCCAGGATGCGGCCCAAATCGGTGAGGCCCCGGAAAATATCTTCCACCTTTTCGTACTGCTGGTAATAAACCGGAATACCCAGCTCCTGCAGGCGTTGGGCGTCGGCCTCGGAAGTGATGCCAGTGGTGGTGAACACCACATCGGGCTTGAGGGCTACCAGGCGCTCCAGGTCGAGCGGGTAGCTGTTGATGATGGGCTTGGAAAGGGCCGCGGCCGGATAGTCGCAGACCTGGGTGCGGGCCACGATAGTAGCCGTATCGGCCACGGCGTACAGCATTTCGGTCATGGAAGCCGCCAGGGCCATAATGCGGCGCGGGTGGGCCGGTACGGTCAGGGTCCGGCCCAAATCGTCGCGCAGCTGCTGGGGCGCGGCGGCGGCTTCGGGTGCGGCAGTGGTTTCGGGCGTATCGGGGCGGCAGGCGGCCAGCAGCAGCAGGAGCGGCAGGCTGCGCCCGAGCAGGCGGGCAACAGATAAACGGGGCATGCGCGCAAAGGTAACCGGCCGAAAGCATGGCCGAACTGTTATGGTCACAATCTGCGTATCAGGTGGCCAGGGAGGATGCTGCGCACTGGCTGGCGGCACAGTTCGTATCAGGAGTGCTCAGCCTATTATATCGCCCAACCCCACCGGTTGCCGGCCGTTCGCGGGCGGCTGGTTACTTTTGAATCTAAACTCTCTGCCTTATGATCGTCGTCACCGGAGCTGCCGGCTTTATTGCCAGTGCCCTCGTCGCCCGCCTCAACGCCGCCAATTTCAACGAAATTGTGGTGGTCGATAACTTCACTAACGAGCGGAAACTGCTCAACCTCTCGGGCAAACACCTGACCGAGTACGTAGACCGCGAGCAGTTTTTTCCCTGGCTCGATGAGCACCACGCCGAAGTGGAGTTCATTTTCCATCTCGGGGCCCGCACCGACACCACCGAAACCAACCGCGACCTGCTCAACATCCTCAACCTGGAGTACTCGAAGCAGATGTGGCAGGCCTGCTGCCGCTACCAGCTGCCGCTGGTGTACGCCTCGTCGGCGGCCACCTACGGCTCGGGCACGCTGGGCTACTCCGACGACGACGTACTGCTGCCGCTGCTGCGCCCGCTCAACCCCTACGGCGAGTCGAAGAACGACTTTGATAACTGGGCCGTGCAGCAGCCCGAAAAGCCGTTTTTCTGGGCCGGCCTGAAATTTTTCAACGTGTATGGCCCCAATGAGTACCACAAGGGCCGCATGGCTTCCGTTATTCTGCACGCCTTCCGCCAGATTCAGGAAACGGGCTCGATGACGCTGTTTCGCTCGCACAACCCCGATTTCGCCGACGGCGAGCAGCAGCGCGACTTCGTGTACGTGAAAGATGTGGTGGATGTGTGCATGTTTCTGATGCAGACCCGCCGCGCCTCGGGCATCTACAACCTGGGCACCGGCGAGGCCCGCACCTTCCTCGACCTGACGCTGAGCACCTTCGCCGCCCTCGACCGCACGGCCGACATCCATTTCCGCGACACGCCCGAAGACATCCGCGACACTTACCAATACTTCACACAGGCCGACATGAGCAAGCTGCGCGGCATCGGCTACGAGCGGCCCTTTACGCGCCTCGAAGACGGCATCAACGACTACGTACGCAACTACCTGGTGCCCGGCGCCTATTATTAACAGCTGTTACGCAGCTATAGCACGACGTAGGGGCGGGGCTTGTCCCCGCCCCTACGTCTTTCAACTGATTTCGTTCAGCGACGGGCAATAAGTATAGGATAGTAGATATTTTTTTTAGCTCACAGTCCGGCAAGAACACTATCTTAAAGCTCCCAACCTATCAGCCTATGCAGCGCAGGAGCATTACGATCATCGGTGGCGGATTCTCGGGCTCGATGCTGGCCGTGCAGTTGGCCCGGCTGGCGGGGCAGCCTTTTCAGTGCGATGTGCATCTGGTAGAGCCCCGCCCGGCGCCGGGGCCGGGGCTGGCCTATACTGCGCGCCGGTCGGAATACCTGCTGAACGTGCCCGCCAAAGCCTTGAGCGCGTTTCCGGAGGAGCCCGACCATTTCCAGAACTGGCTGCGCGTTACCGGGGCCGAGCAGGACTGCCAGGCGAGCTTCTGTACCCGCCAGAGTTATGGCCGTTACCTCCAGCAGCTGGTGGGCCAGGTGCTGGAGTGGCCGTCGATGAATGGTATGAACTGCCAATGGCACAACTCATCGGCGCTCAGCGTGGAGCCCAACCCCGATGGGTGCGGGGCTGTGGTACGGCTGCGCAATGGCGAGCTTATCCGCTCCGACTTGGTGGTATTGGCGCTGGGCAACTTCCCGCCCGCCCCACCTACTCCCCTGCCCCACAACTACCTCAGCCACCCCGCCTACCATGGCAGCCCCTGGACCTCCCGGACACTATTGGGCATTAAGCCCACTGATAACGTACTGCTGCTCGGCTCGGGCCTGACGGCCGTCGATGTGCTGCTGGGCCTGCGGGCCGATGGCCATCAGGGCCGCCTGACGGTGGTTTCGCAGCACGGCCGCTGGCCCGCCGCTGCCGTGCCCGGTGCTCCGGCTTACCCCAGTTTCTGGGCCACCGAGCTAGCCGGCCTGAGCAGCGTGGGGGCCGTGCTGCGGGTGGTGCGCCGGCACGTAGCCGCCGCCCAGGCCCAGGGTCTCCCCTGGCAACCCGTCCTCGACTCACTCCGGCCCGACTTGCCACGTATCTGGGCCAGTTGGCCGCTGGCCGAACAGGCGCGCTTTTTGCGCCATCTGGCCGGTATCTGGTCGGTACTGCGCCACCGTAGCCCTCCCGGCAACGCCGAAATCATTACAGATCTACTGGCTTCGGGCCGGGTACAGCAGCTGCGAGGACGGGCGCGCGAAATTGTGCCCGCCGCCGACGACTTGCTGATAACCATAAGCCGCACTGGCCAACCCGACCAACAGCTCACGGCCCAGCACGTCATCACCTGTACCGGCCCGTTGCTCGATTACCGCCGCATTCAGGAGCCGTTGGTGGTGCAGCTACGCGAAACCGGCCAGCTGGTGCCCGACCCGCTGGGTTTAGGGATGCTGACTGATGCCGACGGCGCGTTGCTCGACACCTCCGGTCAGGCCTCCGGCATCCTGTTCACGCTCGGCCCCAGCCGCCGCCCCGCCTACTTCGAATCGACGGCCGTGCCCGAACTGCGCGCCCAGGCCGTAACCATGGCCCGCCTGCTGGGCCAGCGGCTGCGCCAGCTAGAGGGCGCCGAGGTGTAGCAGAATCCTTGTTTCCGCAGCCTGCAAAAAGCCCCGCTTTCCGATACCGGGAGCGGGGCTTTTTGCAGGATGAGATGCCGATAATAGCGCTGTAAGTGGATAGCTTGCTTAAGCTGCCTGCTCGTTGGGCGGGTACAGCGGCAGCACGCGGGTATCGGTGCCGGGCTCAGGAAAAGGCAGCACGGGCAACTCGGGGTACTGCTGCGCTACAATTGGGGCGCTACGGCGAAGGGCCCGCATAAGCAGATACTTATACCGCTCGGCATCGGCCAGCGCAGCTTCCACAGCCTGCAGGGCATCGGTGTAGGCCACTACCGGCACCGATTCGGCGGTTTCACCGGTTGGGTAGGTGAGCTCAAAAACAGGACAGGCGAGGTATTCAGCGGGCATCTTCATAGGGCAGAAAACTTCGTAGTTAGCGGATATAAAACTAACCAAATTAGCAGCTATTTAATTCCGTTTCATAGACGAAATTTTCTGCTTTAAAGATGCATTCAGCGCTTACTTTTCAGCCTTTATTTTTAGCACGATCTTGCCAAACTGCACGCCTTCATCCATGCGACGCAGAGCCTGCTCGCCTTCGGCCAGCGCGAAGGTTTCATCAACTACCGGCACCAGCTTGTGCTGCTCCACGAAGTCCACCATATCGGCAAAGTCCTGCTCGGTGCCCATGGTAGTACCCAACAGTGAAAGTTGCTTCCAGAACACCTTGCGGGCGGCCATGTCGGGCACGTCGCCCTGGGTAGCGCCATAGAACACGATGCGCCCCCCGGGCGCGGCGGCGTCAATCAGGTCGTTGAACCCGGGACCGGCCGCGCTATCGATGATGAGGTCGAAGCCACCGCCGGCCTGCTTGCTGAGTGCGGCAGGCCACTTTTCGGTTTTATAGCTGATGCCGCCTTTGGCACCCAGCGCCACGGCCCGGGCAATCTTCTCTTCCGAGCCGGACGTCACCCAGACTTCGGCGCCGGCGGCCAGCACCATTTGCAGCGCCAGCAGCGCCACGCCGCCCCCCACACCGCTGATGAGCACCCGCTCGCCGGCCTGCACCTGCCCGCGTGTAAAGGCGGCCCGGTAAGCCGTGAGGCCGCCCAACGGCAGCGCGGCGGCCTGCTCGAAGCTCAGGTGAGCCGGCTTGGCCCGCACGGCCGCAGCCGGCACGCACACGTACTCGGCGAAGGTACCGTCGGCGGGCAGCCCCAGAATCTGGAAGTCGCGGCCCTGGGCGCGGGGGTCGGTGCCCCAGCCCTGGCCCGCGTTAATGAGCACGGCCTGGTGCAGCAGGCCTGCGGGTGCGCCCTCGCCAAGGGCCGCAACCGTGCCGGCCCCATCAGAGCCGAGGATAATGGGAAACTTCAGGCCGGCGTACTGGCCCTTCTGAATCCAGACGTCGCGGTGGTTAAGAGCGGCGGTGTGCAGTTGCACCAGCACCAGCCCGGCTGCGGGCACGGGCGTAGGTGCCTCCTGCAACTTCAGGGGCTGATCAATACCGGAAAGAACGAGAGCTTGCATTTAGTTGGTGGTTGGTGGTTGGTGGTTAATGGAAATACGAACGTCATGCTGAGCGGAGTGCAACGAAGCCGAAGCATGACGTTCTTCCTGTTCTCTACCTACAGAAAGCGGCTTTGGAGCTCGGGGGTGGGCAGCCAGCAGCTTTCCTGGCGGCCGAACCAGCGGTAGCGGTGGCGGGCAATAAGGCGGTACACGGCGTCGCGCAGGGGGCGCGGAAACCAGCGCCCGGCCCGGGCCAGTGCCGCCCAGCGCCCGCCTAACCGGGCCATAATGCCCAGTGCCGCCGCCGAGTGTGTATACGCCTGCCCATCGGCCAGCAGCACCACCGAGTCGGGCTCGGGGGGCGCGGGCAGCTGGTGGGCCCGCAGCAGCTCCTGGCCCGCCGCCGACTGCAGGGCGGCAAACCGGAACTGCCCGGCGGCATCGTTCCGGATGATAAACTGCACAAACCCGTTGCACAGGTTGCAAACACCATCAAAGAGAATAACAGGAGCCATGGTTTTACGCTGATTGAACGTCATTCAGAGCGTAGCGAAGAATCTCGTTTGCAGTAGTTGAACGATTAACGTCGAATGACTCACGCGAGATTCTTCGCTACGCTCTGAATGACGTGCTTATTCTACCAACAACAAATCTTGGAACCAAAAGGCGGTTTCGGTGGTGCCACTGCCGGCCGGAGCCGGATACGTGCGGCGCACCAGCTCGCCGCGCTGCACCGCAATCGGGCTACTGAAATAGGGCGCATCATACACGAAGCTATGGTACTCGCCGTTTTCGCCACACGCGTCGATGCCGGAGGGCAGGTCGCGCAAAAAACCAGCGTCCAGCTCGCGGCCGCAGAAGCTGCGGTCGAGGTGCTGCTCGTTTACGCACACCACTATGGCCCGGAAACCCAGCGCCAGAAACTCGGCCAGCAGCTCGGCGTTGGGCCGCTGCCAGAGCGGGAAAACGGCTTCCAGGCCCACAGCGGCCAACTGCTGTTCGCGGTAGCGGCGCAAATCTTCCAGATGAATATCACCAAACACCGACCGCGCCACGCCCCGGGCCCGTAGCGGCGCCAGCGTGGCGCGCATTAGCTGCTCGTACCCGGCCATGTCGGGGCTTTCGGGTAGCCGTAGCTGCGTTAGGGGCAGGCCAATGCGCTGGGCCTGGGCTTCGAGCAGCGCCACCCGCACGCCGTGCATCGATACGCGGCCATGGTGGGCGTTTACGCTGGTGAGCAGGTCGGTCACATGCAGGGCGTGGTCGCGCAGGGCGTGGTAGAGCGCCAGGGCCGAATCTTTGCCCCCACTCCAGTTCATCAGCGTTGGAATAGCCATAGGGCGAAGGTACAACGCGACGCAACCCCACCCCTGTCCGGCACGTTTGCCCGATGAAGCTACTTCCGAACTTTCCTCCTCTGACCTCTCTACCTATGAACCGTACCTATTCCCTATGCCTGATGGCCGCCCTCACCCTGGGCCTCACCACCGCCTGTGACTATGATAAAGGCCCCGGCAAAGAGCCGCAATTCAGCCAGGATTTCACCAAAGGCCCGGAAGCCACTGCCGCCGATACCGACCTCGACAGCGTAAGCCAGAGCCAGGATGCCTACACGCCCATCGGCAAAGGCTCGGCCGCCGACCAGAAAACGTCGGTTGATGCGGCTATGGATGCTAACCCGGGCACTTCGCCCATCACCTCCATGCCCGAATCCAACTCCGAAGTGAAGGCCACCACCCGCGAAAACTAACCCCGGCTCCGGCCGCATCTGCCTACCGGATTAGTCCGGCCTTTGCCCTACTATCTTCCTCCTTCCTCTTCAAGCACAATGCCCCGCCGGATTATCCGGCGGGGCATTGTGCTTATTGGTCGGCATGTCGCGTTTTGGCGCCCGACTTACAAGTTCCAGGCGCGGGGCTGGGGCTTGCCTACGTCGGTGCCCTTGGTGAGGGCCAAGCCCGAGCCCACCGTTAGCAAATCCTCGAAGCCGCCTACCAGCCCGCCCGGCAGGCCCGATTCGATGGTGGCCTGCTTGCGCATAAAGAAGCTAAGGTAACTACCAGCTACAGCGGCCAGCACGCCCAACACGGCCCCATTCAGGGCTTTGTCGTGGTTGATGCGGAAAATGGCGGCCCCAACCAGCGCCCCCGAAGCGGCCCGTCCCAGCAGGGCAGTGGGCGCAATCCGGTCGGGCATCTGGGGCAGCTTGTCGCCCACCATTTCAACGGCGGCCAGCAGCTTAAGGCCCTGGGCCACCCACGGTTTCTGCAAGTAGCGCAGCGGCGAGCCGGCCAGCGTGCTCGGGTGATAACCAAGCAGGTTGCTGCTAAGTAGCGCCGGGGCCGTCATGCTCCGGAAGCCGGCCAGCGTACCCAGCCCGATAGTTTGCCATTGATAGTTCGTCATGATAAAAGGCAGATTGTTGGAAAAGCAAGGAGCCTTTTCTAACGGCGGCAAGGACGCTGTTGTTTTGCGGGGGTAGGAAAGTAAGAAATAAGGAGCTTGTCATTCTGAGCAGCGGCTGCTTACTTCTCGTTAGCGGCCCAGGTGTCCATTTTACGCTCCAGCACGGCCAGCGGCATCACCCCATCGCGCAGCAGCTCGTCGTGGAAGTCGCTGATTTTGAAGTGGGGACGATTCTGGCCGGCGTATTGCTCGCGCAGGCGGTTGGTATTGCCGCCCAGCTGCTGCTCGTATTTCTGGCGTAGCTCCCGCAGCTTAAGGGCGCCTATTTTGTAGCTCAATGCCTGCCCCGGAATGGCCATGTAGCGCTCAACCTCGGCCGTAGCGCCCTCCTCACTGATGGCTTCGTTGGCCATCATGTACCCAATAGCCTGCTCGCGGGTCATGTTTTTGGTGTGCATGGCTACATCAACTACCAGGCGTACGGCGCGGTGCATTTCGTCGCCGAGGGCCCCCATGTACTGGTAGGGGTCGGTGTAAAGGCCCAATTCCTTGCCCAGGCTTTCGGTGTACAGCGCCCAGCCTTCGCCCATGGCACCATACCAGGCAAAGCGCCGGAACTTGGGCAGCTCGGTATTCTCCTGCTGCAAGGAAATCTGGTAGTGATGGCCCGGAATGGCTTCGTGCAGAAACAGCGACTCCATGCCCGAAGTGACGTTGAACTTGGTGGCGTCGAGAATAGGCAGGTAGAACACGCCGGGGCGCGAGCCGTCGGGGGAGCCCTGGTTGTACTCAGCGGAGGCAGAGGCGGCGCGGAACTCCTCGGTCTGGCGAATTTCAAACGGCGTTTTGGGTACCCGACTGAACATTTTCTTCAGGTTGGGCTCCATTTTGGCCTGAATAGCCCGGAACCCGTCCAACACTTCCTCAGGCGTTTTGTAGGGCATCAGCTCGGGGTTGGTTTTCAGGCTCTCGAAAAAAGCCTTCAGGTCGCCCTTAAAGCCGACCTGTGTCTTCACCTGCTCCATCTCGCCCCGAATGCGGGCCACTTCCTGCAGGCCGGTCTGGTAGATTTGCTCCGGCGTTTTATCGGTGGTCGTCCAGGTTTTTACGTGGTAGCGGTACATTTCCGGGCCGCCCGGAATGGCCGAAATGCCGGTGCTTTTGCGGGCTTTGGGCAGGTACTCGGTTTCGAGGAAGTCGCCGAGCTTTTTGTAGGCCGGCACCAGCTCCATGAGAATGGCCGTTTGGTAGGCCGCCGTGAGGCGCTGCTTGTCGGCGTCGGGCAGGTTGGCGGGCAGCTTATTGATGGGACCGTAGAACAGGCTTTTGGTCGGGTCCTTGGTTTCCATGGCCCGCATCTGCGGAATCATCTTCTGCACCAGCGCCCGCGGCAGCACCACACCGGCCGCCATGCCCTGCCGGAAGTTGGCAATGGCCGTATCGGTCCAGGCCGTGAAACCGTGTACGCGGCCCAGCCAATTGTCGTAATCCTGCACGGTTTTAAACGGCTGCACGCCCTCGCCCGAGCCGTACTGCCCCATGCTCAAGGGCAGGCCCCAGAACTGCTGGAAGGGCATCATCCAAGTATTCAGCTTCAGGCCTTCGAGCTTGTTCTGCAGGTCGTATTCGAGAATATCGTAACTCGTTTTGTCGTTCACCGACAGCTTTTCGCGCTTGAACTGGTGCAGGCCGTCGAGGTACTTCTGGTAGAAGGCGCGTAGCTGCTCACGAAACGCGCGAGTGCCGTCGTTGGGCAGCTGGTTGTTGAAACGGTTGTCGCCCTGGGTGGTGGCATCGAGCGGAAACAGCCGGGAGTTTTCTTCCCAGTAATGCGCAAACAGCTGGTCGATGTCCTTTACATTTTTCAGGTTGGGCGCGGTGTAGGCTGCGTTTTCGTCGGTGGCGGGTTGCTGTTGGTTGCAGCCGGTTAGCAGGGCGGCGGCCAGCAGGCCAGTGAGGGCAATGTGCAAGTGCTTCATAGAACCACGAATCAACATGGGGTTGGAAATTTCACAATGATGGAGGCCCGCCACGGCCCGAAAATGATGGCGCATTGCAGGCGGGCGGGCCAGCGCGAGCCACTACAGAGCCTGCGGCGGCAAGGTAAGCACGTTTTGCAAGCCCAACTATGGGCCAGCCGCGAGCCAGAGACTCAACTTTTGCCTGGCAGCCGGGTTATAGTTACTTCATCCAATCCAACCGCAGAAATTATGGAAGACTTAACCGGCAAAACGGCCCTCGTAACGGGCGCAGGCAAAGGTATCGGCCGCGCTATTGCCCTGGCCCTGGCCCAGCAAGGGGTGCGCGTGGCCCTGCTGGCCCGCACCGCCACCGACCTGCAAGCCGTAGCCCAGGAAATTGAAGCTGCCGGTGGCCCCGCCGCCGTAGTCGTAACCGCTGATGTGGCCGACCGCTCCGCCGTAGATGCCGCCGTGGCCCAGGCCCTGGAGCAACTCGGAAGCATCGACATCCTCATCAACAACGCCGGTATCGGCACGTTTGGCAAGTTCATGGATATGGAGCCCACCGACTGGGAGCACATTATCCAGGTGAACTTACTGGGCACCTACTACGTGACGCGCGCTGTGCTACCCCAGATGCAGGAGCGCCAGTCCGGCGACATTATCAACGTGGCCTCTACCTCGGGCCTGCGGGCCTCGGCGGGCTCCAGCGCCTACAGCGCCTCCAAGTTCGGGATGATGGGCCTCACCGAAGCCCTCATGCAGGAAGTGCGCAAGCAGAACATCCGGGTATCGGCCCTCACACCCAGCACCGTAGCCACCGAGCTGGCCACCACCAACAACCTCACCGACGGCAACCCCGAAAAGGTTATGCAGCCCGAAGACCTGGCCGAAATCGTTATCAGCCAGTTGCGCCTCAACCGCCGCATCTTCATCAAGGAAGCCAGCATGTGGAGCACGAATCCCTAGCGGGATAATTAAGAATTAATAATTAGCAATTAAGAATTTCGCCCTGTCATCCTGAGCGGAGCGAAGGACCTTATCACGCAAGAACGGCCGTAACAACGGCTTGTTTTAACGTGGCAAAGTCCCTCGCAAGCTCAGGACGGCAGGGCGAAATTCCTAATTCCTAATTCTTAATTACTTTTTCCAGTACCAGCTGGTTCATGGGGTTGGGCGTGAGGCCCTGCACATTGTTCTGGGTCAGGCGCACTACTTCGTCGTAGTACACCGAAATAACCGGGCACTCGGCCACGATGATGCGGTCCATCTGCTGGTAGAGGGCGTAGCGTTTGGCATCGTTTTGTTCGAGCTTGGCCTGCTGGTAGAGGCGGTCGTAGGCGGCGCTTTTGAAGTGGGTTTTGTTGGGGCCGGCGGGTGCGAAATTAGGGCTGTAGAACAGGGCCAGGTAGTTCTCGGCATCGGGGTAGTCGCCGAGCCAGCTGCGGGTGAAGAAGGCGGCGCGACCGTTGTCAATCAGCTCACCGTGCGCGGCGCCCTGGTTCACGTCAATTTCGACCAGTACGCCCACCTCGGCCCACTTTTTCTGGTAGTACTCGCATAGCTCCTTGGTTTCGGCCACTGTGTTGAGGCGCAGGCGCAGCGGCTTGCCCGGCCCGTAGCCGGCCGCCGCCAACAATTGCCGTGCCTTGGCTAGCTGGTAGCTGTAGCCCGGCACCTTGGCGGCGCTAAACGACGGCAGCGAGGCCGGCACGAAGCCCGAATTACCCGGCCGGCCCACGTTGTTGAGGAAGTACGCCAGCAGCTCGGGCTTGTTGAGGGCATAGTTGAGCGCCTGCCGCACGCGCTTATCCTGCAGGGCGCGGCCGGTGGTCAGGTTGTCGCCGCGCAGGTTGGTCAGGTCCTGCTGCATGCCGATGTACTCGGTGTTCAGGTAGGGCACTTTCTGCAGCTGGAACTTGCCCTGGAAATCTTCGCGCACCTCACCGTCGGGGTACATAATCAGGTCGCGCGAGCCACTGCGGATGCCGCTCAAGAAATCGAGCTTGCCCTGCATGAAGGTCAGGAACTCGGTTTTGCGGTCCTGGATGAACGTAATCTGCACCGCGTCGAGGTAGGGCAGCTGCTTGCCCTGCGCGTCTTTCTTCCAGTAGTTGGGGTTGCGGTGGTAGATGATGGCGTTGCCCTCGTCCCACTCTTTGAACATAAACGGCCCGGTGCCCACCGGATGCGCCCGGAAGTCCTTGCCCCACTTCTGCACGGCCTCCCGGGGCACTACGTAGGCGTACGGCATCGTGAGAATACCCAGAAACGGAATAAATGGCTCTTTCAGGTGAATGCGCAGCGTCGAGTCGTTCACGGCCACGAAGCAGGTATCCGACGGCTCGCCGCCGGCCTGCTCCAGTACCTTGCCCCGAAAAATCCAGCCGCCGGGGCTGGCCGTGGCCCCGTCGAGCAGTCGTTTAAACGAGTACACGAAATCCTGGGCCGTTACACGGCGGCCTTTGCCGCCCGCAAACACGTCGGCATCGTGGAAGCGGGCCCCGGGCCGCAGCCAGAAGGTATAGGTGGTGCCTTCGGGCGAAATGCGGTAGCGTCGGGCCAGGCTGGGGCCGGGGCGCAGGCTGTCGTCGAGTTCCACTAAGCCGTTGTAGAGCTGGGTGGTGGCCCAGGTGTTGGCCTGGTTGCGGGCAAAGGCCGGGTCGAGTGAGGTGAGGCTTTCGGGCTGGTTGTAGCGGAACACCCGGCGCGCATCCGTGGGTGCTGCCGAATCGGTGCAGGCCGCCAGCCCCATTATCGCCAACAGGGCCAGTAGCAGCGGCAGGCGCCGTTGCACCCGCCCGAACAGCCGTGGCGCTAGCAGTTGAAAACGCACAAATCCCGCGGTGCGGGGCAGAATTGGAAGCAGGGGAACCATGAAACCGTGTATATTTGCCAAAGGTATCTTCCCGGCCGGGATTTGCTTCCGCACCACTTCGGGGCGATGCGCCAGCCCGGCCGCCACCTGAACTAAGCTAACAGCTAGCAGCCATCAGCTAACAGCTTCATTCCGACCTCATGGGCAAAATCATTGCCGTAGCCAATCAGAAAGGCGGCGTGGGCAAAACCACCTCGTCAATCAACCTGGCCGCCTCGCTGGCGGCGCTGGAGTACCGCACCCTGCTCGTCGATGCCGACCCGCAGGCCAACGCCACTTCCGGCGTGGGCTTCGACCCGAAGGATATCGAGAACAGTATCTATGAGTGCATGGTCGACGGCATCAATGCCCAAGACATCATCCTGCAAACCAACGTGCTGCCCCACCTCGACCTGATGCCCTCCCACATCGATCTGGTGGGCGCCGAGGTGGAAATGATCAACCTGCCCAACCGGGAGGAGAAGATGAAGGACGCCCTGCGCCCGCTGGCCGACCTCTATGACTTCATCATCATCGACTGCTCGCCCTCGCTGGGTTTGATTACAGTAAACGCCCTCACGGCCGCCCACTCGGTTATCATTCCGGTGCAGTGCGAGTATTTCGCTCTGGAGGGCTTGGGCAAGTTGCTCAACACCGTCAAAATCATTCAGAGCCGCCTGAACGAGGAGCTGGAAATCGAGGGCATCCTGCTCACGATGTACGACGTGCGTCTGCGTCTGAGCAACCAGGTGGTCGAGGAGGTGAAGCTACACTTCCAGCAGCTGGTGTTCGACACCATCATCCCGCGCAACGTGAAGCTGAGCGAGTCGCCCAGCTTCGGCATCCCCGTCATCCTGCACGACGCCGAGAGCAAGGGCAGCATCAGCTACCTCAACCTGGCCCGCGAAATCGTGGAAAAGAACATTGAGGTCCTAAACGGCACCGGCAACGAGGAGCCGGAAGACGCCGCGGCATAGGAAACGCATGAGTTGTAGGGGCGGGGCTT
>NZ_JAGGPS010000007.1:0-34103 GCF_018613725.1 Hymenobacter sp. ISL-91 | reverse complement strand
CCCCGCCCCTACAACTCGCGTTATACATTAGATACTTAGTAAGCCTAATTGAAAATGCAGCTGCGCCCTAAATACCTGCTGGTTGCGGCCGCAGTGGCGTTGCTGCTGTGGTTTGTGTTCGATGCCCTGACCCAGCCCGGCCCCCAGGATTTGGCCGGCGGCTTCACGGAGGTGGCCCTGTACCGCAATGAGAACAATACCGGCCCGGTGCAGCGCATTTACGCCGTAACGGTGGCCGATACCGCCCGCTGGGCCGAAATGGAGCAGTACGGCGAATACATGCCTTATACCAAGTACGGCAACACCAAGGTGTATTTCTTCGCTGCGGCCCGGTCCGCGCCCAGGCAGCTGCAGCCCGGCTCCGAGCCGTTTGCGCCGAAATTCCGCACCAACTGCCTGGCGGTGTACGAGAAGGATTTGCTGAGCAATGTCAGCTTTAAGCGCCGGCCGTTCCGGCAGCCCTAGCCTGGCGGGCCGGGGCTGGCAGGCTGGGCGCTTTTCCATTGCAGAGCCGCAACCTGAGCTGTAAGGAGCTAACGAATTCTGCCGGCTAAGTAGCTCATTGCCGTGTGTTTCACGGTTTTTCTGTCAGCGTGGAACATTTTTATCCCGCCATCCCGCTTGTTTGTGTATTTTTGACTCCCGCTTTTGCTCCGTGCTATTGGGTGAGGGCGGCATGCAGGTATGTCTGAAAAAAACGAAGAGAAGAACACCGCCGCCGCCGCCCCTAAGCGCCGGGTAGGTGGCCTGGGCCGCGGCCTGAACGCCCTGATTGAGGGTAGCTACGAGAAAAAGAGTGAGCGGCTGGGCGGCCTGGTGCCCCACCCCGTCAACTCGGTGGGCCTGATTCCGGTGGGCCAGATCCAGGCCAACCCCTACCAGCCCCGTACCCACTTCGACCAGGACGCGCTGCGCGAGCTGGCCGAGAGCATCCGGGTGCAGGGCATTATCCAGCCCGTTACGCTGCGCCAGACGGGCACCAACTCCTACCAGCTTATTTCGGGCGAGCGGCGTTTGCAGGCCTCCAAGCTGGCTGGCCTTGATGCCATTCCGGCCTATATCCGCAAGGCCGACGACCAGCAGATGCTGGAAATGGCCCTGATTGAGAACATCCAGCGCGAAAATCTCAACGCCATCGAAATTGCCCTCAGCTACCAGCGCCTGGTGAGCGAGTGCAACCTCAAGCAGGAGGAACTGGGCGACCGGGTGGGAAAAAACCGCTCGACCGTAACCAACTACCTGCGCCTGCTCAAGCTGCCGCCCGATATCCAGATCGGCCTGCGCGACACGGTTATCAGCATGGGCCACGCCCGCGCCCTCATCAGCATCGAGAGCATGGACCAGCAGCTGGCCCTGTTCCGGCGCATTGTGGCCGAGGAGCTGTCGGTGCGCAAGGTAGAGCAGCTGGTGCGCGGCGGCGCGGGTGGCGAAACCGAGAAAAAACCGGGTAGCGCACCCGAGCCGGTGGTACCAGTAGCCGAAATCAAGCGGACCGAGCGCCATCTTTCAGAGCGTTTTGGCAGCCGGGTACTGGTGAAACCAGGGCCGCAGGGTCGGGGCGAAATCAAAATTGCCTTCGATTCGGTAGAGGACATGCAGCGCATTCTGCACATTCTGCAGCCCTCCTAGCCGCAGCCGGCACTTTATACCAAGGGCCCTGCACAGTGCGTTGGCTGGAAGCCGGTCGTATTTGTCCGGTTTTCCGGCCGTTCGCGCGGCTTGCTTCAACTCCGTCTGTATGCTTCGTCTCCGTTTTTCTCTGCTTTTTGCCCTGGCCCTACCCGTGGCTGCGCTGTGGCCGTCGGCGGCTCCGGCCCAGGTGGTTACCGCCGGAACCGATTCGGTGCAGGTAGCGGCGCGGCCAGTTGCCTCCGATTCGGCGCGGCGCACCGCGCGGCTGCTGGGCATGCGGGTTACGCGGCCCCAGAAAGCAGCTTTGCTGGCACTGGCACTGCCCGGCGCGGGCCAGGTATACAACCGCCGCTACTGGAAATTGCCGCTGGTGTATGGCGGCTTGGGTGGCGTGGGCTACGGCTTGTTTTTCTACCAAACAGCTTACCGCGAGTACGCCGACGGTAAAAATCAACTGATTGACAACCCGGATATGGCCATCAGCGAGTTGGAGGGCAAACGGGTAAGCCAGGAAACGAGTGCGGCCAATGTACAGCGGGGCGTCAATTTCTACCGTCGCAACCGCGACACGTTTATTGCCTACACGGCCGTGGTGTATGGCATCACCATTCTCGACGCGCTGGTAGACGCCCACCTGCGCAACTTCGACGTCAGCGACGACCTTAGCCTGCGCCTCGACCCGGCCCTGCTGCCCAGCCCGGGCCAGGCGCCGCGCGCCGGGCTGGCCCTCACGCTGTCTGTAAAGTGAGGAGCCGGAAGTTGAGCGATAGGAGCCGGAATCAAATACGCCGTTCTGTTTTTGCCTGCTTGCTCTCAGCTCTCCTACAATACAACCACATGCCATTCTATCTCCTAGCTTCTAACTCCTAGCTTCTCCATGAATATTCTCCTGATCGGTTACGGCAAAATGGGCCGGGCCATCGAAGCTCAGGCCCGGGCCCGGGGCCACCAGATAGCCGGCATCATCGACCCCAGCCGGCCCGAGGTACGCATTACCGATTTCACGCCGGCCCAGGTAGACGTGGCCATTGAGTTTACCCATCCTGATGCGGCGTTCCAGAACGTGGCGGCTTGCCTGCGGGCCGGCCTGCCGGTGGTGTGCGGCTCTACGGGCTGGCTGCACCACTTCGGCGAGGCGAAGGCCCTGAGCCAGCAAACCGGCATCCCGCTGTTTTACGCCTCCAACTACAGCGTGGGCGTGAACCTGTTTTTCCACTTCAGCGAGTATATGGCCGCCAAAATGCACCAGTTCGGCGGGTACGATGTGCAGGTGCGCGAAATCCATCACACCCAGAAAGTTGACCAGCCCAGCGGCACGGCCCTGACCGTGGCAGAAGGCATTCTGCGGCACTTCCCCGGTAAAACCACCTGGCGCAACGAGGCTACCAGCGAGGCGCACGAGCTGGCGGTGCTCTCGGAGCGCGAGGGCGCGGTTATCGGCACCCACATTGTTACCTACTCCTGTCCCGCCGACACGATTGAGCTAAAGCACGAGGCGCACACCCGCGAAGGCTTCGTGCAGGGCGCGCTGCTGGCCGCCGAGTGGCTGCCCGGCCGCCAGGGCGTTTTCGGAATGAACGACCTGCTGGGGCTGTAGGTGAACGAGTGCTGTAGGGGCGGGGCTTCCCCGCCCGCCGTTCGCACCGTTTCAACGAAAACCGTTCTACGGCGTTAGCGGCGGGCGGGGACAAGCCCCGCCCCTACCCCGTGCGATAACCGCCCAACATCACGCATTCACCAAGCCACTTATTCGCAGTTCGCGCATTATTTCGCATCTTCCATTGTTTAATCCGTAGCGTTCCGGCTTTGGCCGGCAGTTCGCTTTTTCTGGCTCATTTGCATCATGGCAGTACAATCCTGGGAGAAATATCTCGAAAAGAATCCGGCAGGCGCGGCACCAGCGGGCGGCACCGTACCTGTGGCCAAGAAACGCAAGGGTCCGATTCGGGAGTGGGGCGACGCGATTCTGTTCGCCGTAATTGCGGCCACGCTCATCCGCTGGGCCACGTTTGAGGCCTACACCATCCCGACGCCCAGCATGGAGCACACGCTGCTGGTAGGAGACTACCTGTTTGTGAGCAAGCTGCACTACGGCCCGCGCACGCCCCAAACGCCGCTGCAGGTACCCCTCACCCACCAGACCGTCTGGGGTACCAGCCTGAAAAGCTATTCCGAAGCTATCCAGCTACCCAGCTACCGGCTGCCGGGCTTTTCGGAGGTGAAGAACAACGACGTGGTGGTGTTTAATGTGCCTTTTGAGGCCGAGCACCCCGCCGACCTGCGCACCAACTACATCAAGCGTTGCGTGGCCATAGCCGGCGACGTGCTCGAAGTGCGCCAGAGCCAGGTGTTCATCAATGGGAAGCCGGCCGAGAATTTCCCTGAGATGCAGAACAGCTACTACCTGCAGGTGCCCCAGCCCAGCGACGAGCTGATGACGGCCTTTAAGGAGCAGGGCATTGTAGAGTACAACATGCCCGACGGCTTGCCCATCCAGGAAAACAGCGCCGAGTACGGCCCGGGCTACCTCATCAGCATGACCCCGGCTTCGTACGCCTACTTCAAGCAGCAACCCTACGTGAAGGGTATCATCGAGCTGAAAACCCCCGTAGGCCAGCGCGAGGGCCAGGAGGTGTTCCCCAACAACCCCGACTATCCCTACAGTCAGTCTCTGTCGCCGGCACCTTATCCGAGCTGGAACAAAGACAACTATGGCCCCCTCCAGATTCCGAAGGAAGGCCAGACCGTGCAGCTGACGGCCCAGAATACGCCCCAGTACCTGAAAATCATCACCCGCTACGAGCACAACGAGGGCATCACCGTCGATGGCACAGGCCGGATTCTGCAGAACGGGCAGCCACTCACGAGCTACACCTTCAAGCAGGATTACTACTTCATGATGGGCGACAACCGCCATAACTCGCTCGACTCGCGCTTCTGGGGCTTCGTACCCAAAGACCACATCGTGGGCAAAGCCGTGCTCATCTGGATGTCCGTCGACCCCAACGGCAGCTTCCTGAGCAAAATCCGCTGGAACCGCCTGTTCAACTTAGTGCACTAAATCACAGATGGTGCAGATAAAGCCGCGGATAACGCAGATTCGTTCTGATGTAGTTAGATTCGTTCAACCAGTTAGAAACGAATCCGCTATCAGAACGAATCTGCGTTATCCGCGGCTTTATCTGCACCATCTGTGATTCACCACTGAATCGGCGCCTCGCCGTGCTGCTGTAGGTAGGCGTTGGTCTGGCTGAAGGGGCGGCTGCCGAAGAACCCCCGGTCGGCGGCGTAGGGCGAGGGATGAGCGGCCTTGAGCACGAGGTGTTTGCGGGCATCAATGACTTCGCCCTTCTTCTGGGCCGAGGCGCCCCAGAGGATGAACACGACGTGCTCTTTCTGGTCGGAAATGGCTTGGATAACAGCGTCGGTGAACTGCTCCCAGCCTTTCTTCTGGTGGCTGGCGGGCTCCTTAGCGCGCACCGTAAGCGTGGCGTTGAGCAGCAGCACCCCTTGCCGGGCCCACCGGTCGAGGTTGCCATTGGGCGCCGGAGCCGTGTCGGGCAAATCGGTGGCCAGCTCCTTGAACACGTTCTGGAGCGAAGGCGGCGTGCGCACGCCCTCGGCCACCGAGAAGCTCAGGCCGTGGGCCTGGCCCCGGCCGTGGTAGGGGTCCTGGCCCAGAATCACCACTTTCAGCTTATCGAACGGGCAGGCCTCGAAGGCGTGGAAAATTTGCGGGCCGGGCGGAAACACTTCGGCCGTAGCGTATTCGCCCTTTACGAAGGCAATCAGATGCTGGAAATAGGGCTTCTCGAACTCGGGCGCCAGCACCTGCCGCCAGCTTTCTTCAATCTTAACCGACATGCGAACCAGGATTATTTGTTAGTTTGTGTTAGTTTGAGACGGCATTGGCAGCCCGGACTGCGTAGAGGAAGGCAAGTAAACCAAACCCGGGCCCGCACTGTTAGCTTTTTTCTCTTTTGGAACTCCGCCGTTATGAATACGACCACCACTCAGGGCGTAACCGTCAGCGTTACCACCAACTATTTGCCCGACTATTCGAGCCCGGGTCAGGAGCATTACGTTTTTGCCTACAAAATTGATATTCGCAACAACAGCGAATATACCGTGAAGCTGCTGCGCCGCCACTGGTTTATTTCGGATGCCAATGGCGTGGTGCGCGAGGTGGAAGGCGAAGGCGTGGTGGGCCAGCAGCCGGTTTTGGAGCCCGGCGAGTCGCACCAGTATGTGTCGGGCTGCAACCTGAAATCGGGTGTGGGCAAGATGCGCGGCACCTACCAGATGGAGCGCATCATGGACGGCAGCGAATTCGACGTCGAAATTCCGGAGTTCACGCTCATCGTGCCTTACCGACTCAACTAAGGCGTTAGATTGGCTTTGAACTGCTTACAGCCGCCTTCGGGCGGCTTTTTTGTGGGCTGGAAACTAAAAACCTCTCTGTCATCCTGAGCGGCGCGAAGGACCTTATCAGGTTGAAACGAGGCGCTGCTACGGTTGTTTTGACCCGGTAAGGTCCTTCGCGCCGCTCAGGATGACAAACGGTTTCTACCTTTCGGCCTGAAACCCTAACCTCCCGCTGCCCCGCCTTGCTTTTCCAGATTCTCACCTACCTCCGCTTCCTGGGGCGCTCGGGCAACGCCCACGGGCTGCACTCGCCCTTCGTATTCGGCCTGTACGCGCACGTTATCCACCACTCGGGCCGGTTTGCCGCCTACGAGGCCGTAGAGGCCCGCCGGGCTGCCCTACTCGCCGATTCTACCGCCATTACGGTGCGCGACTTCGGGGCCGGCTCGCGGGTGGCCGGGGCGGGCCGCTCTCGTCGCCTGTGCGACATTGCCCGCACCGCCGCCAAGCCGCCGAAGCTGGGGCAGCTGCTGTTCCGGCTCGTCAACCACTACCAGCCGCGCACCATCGTGGAGCTGGGCACCTCACTGGGCCTCACCACTGCCTACCTCGCCCTGGCCGACTCGCGGGCCCAAGTCTTCACCTTCGAGGGCTGCCCCGCTACGGCGGCCGTGGCCCGCCAGACGTTCGGGGCCGTGGGCGCCGAAAACGTCGAACTCATCGAAGGCAACCTCGACGACACCCTCACCCCCACCCTGGCGGCCCTGCCCGCGCCCGTCGATTTTGCCTTCTTCGATGGCAACCACCGCTACGAGCCCACGCTGCGTTACTTCGAGCAGCTCAACGCCCACCGCACGCCCAACAGCGTTTTCGTACTCGACGACATCCACTGGTCGGCCGAAATGGAACGGGCCTGGGAGGCCATCCGCCAGCACCCCGATGTCACGCTCACCGTCGACCTGTTTTACATCAGCCTCGTCTTCTTCCGCCCCAGCCTGCCCCGCCAGCATTTCACCCTACGCTTTGATAACCCCGTGGATAAGCTGTTGGAGTTAAGCCGGGTGTTTGGGGCTTGATTAGTGGTGACCGTCATTCAGAGCGAAGCGAAGAATCTCGCGTGCAATAGTATCAGGAGTTACTATTGCACGCGAGATTCTTCGCTTCGCTCTGAATGACGGTCTTCTACTGGCTGCTCAACGAATTGCCTCGCGCACTCGTGTCAGCTTGGTCAGCAGGTCTTCCAGCTGATCGAGGGGCAGCATGTTGGCGCCGTCGGATTTGGCGGTGGCGGGTGTGGGATGGGTTTCGATGAACAGGCCGTCGGCACCCACGGCAATAGCGGCTTTGGCAATGGTTTCGATAAGCGCGGGCTGGCCGCCGGTTACGCCGCTGCTTTGGTTAGGACGCTGCAAGGAGTGCGTAACATCCATGATAACAGGTACGCCGAAGGCGCGCATGGCGGGCAGGTTACGGAAATCGACCACCAGATCGGAGTAACCGAACGAGTTGCCGCGGTCCGTCAACAACACATTATCGTTGCCCGACTGGCGCACTTTGTCCACCGCAAACTGCATGGCCTCGCCGTTCAGAAACTGGCCTTTCTTCACGTTTACCACTTTGCCGGTCTGGGCCGCGGCCACCAGCAAATCGGTCTGCCGGCATAGGAAAGCCGGAATCTGCAGCACGTCCACGTACTCGGCGGCCATAGCGGCCTCGCCCGACTCGTGGATGTCGGTGACGGTGGGCACGCCGATTTCGCGGCTTACTTTCTGCAGGATGCGCAGGGCCTTTTCGTCGCCGATGCCGGTGTAGGAGTCGAGGCGCGAGCGGTTGGCTTTGCGGTACGAACCTTTGAAGATGAAGGGAATCTGGAGCTTATCGGTGATGTGCTGGATGCGCTCGGCAATGCGCAGCGCCATGTCCTCGCCCTCAATCACGCAGGGGCCAGCCATCAGAAAAAACTGACCAGAATTGGTGTTACGAAAGTGCGGCAGCGCGTTGGCAAGGGCTTCTAGCATGAGCTTGGGTATTTAAGGACAGAGAAAGTAAGGAGAACTGGTTTGTGCGCCTATTCGGGCAGCGTGGCCTTCCGTTTCAAACAGATAAACAACTCCCGGCCCTGGCGGGGTGGCAGCGAGTTGGTAGCGGCCGCGAAGTGCTCGAAATCGAAATACGGCTCGAAGTAGGCGCGGTACTCCTCGCGCGAGCCCCCGAAGGGCGGGCCGGCCTGGGTAAACTCGGTATCGAAAAGAAGGCCCATGAGCGTGCCGCCGGGTCGCAGCAGCCGGGCGCACTGGCGGGCATAGGCGGGCCGCAGGGCGGGGTCGAGGGCGCAAAAGAAGGTCTGCTCCACGATGAGGTCGAAGGGCGGGGCCGGTTCCAGCGCGAAGAAATCAGCCAGTAGCAGCTGGTCCGCCGGAAAACTGGGAACACGAGCCTGGAGGTCCTGTAGGGCCGCCGGGGCAAGGTCGGCTACAAACACCTGGGGCCAGCCAGCGCGGTGTAGGTATTCGGCCTCGTAGCCGCGGCCGGCCCCCGGAATAAGGATGCGGCGGCTGTCGGGCAAACCCAGTTGGTTGAAATATTCACGCAACGGGGGGGTTATGCTTCCTGCATCCCAGCCGGTCTGGCCGATTTCGTAGCGCTGCTGCCAGTAGGCGGTATCGAGAGCGGGTACAGGCTGCATTTCGTGGCGGGGTTGTACCTTCGGCACTTGCCGGGGTAGCAAACTCCGTTATTTTTGCCCAAAGGTACTACCGCGTCCGGACTGTCCGGACCTCCACCAAACCCCTTTCTCTATGGAACAAGATCAGAGCCCCGAACCGAAGAACAATAACCGCTTTCTGTTGATTGGGGCCCTCGTTCTGGTGCTGCTGGGCATCAACGGCTTTCTGTTCTACATGAACCAGCAGAAGAGCAAGCAGAACGAACTGCTCCAGGCTGATGTGGTAAGCAAGGACGCCAAGCTCGAAGACCAGATCAAGCAGTACGAGTCGCTGAAAGCCGATTACGAGCGCCAGAGCCAGGAAGTACAGGGCATGGGCCTCGCCAACGACTCGCTGGTAGCCAAGCTGGCCCAGATCAACTCCGATCTGCTCAAGCTCCGCTCCTTCCGGGCCAGCAGCTTCAGCGTGGCCGAGCAGCAGCGCTTCAAGCAGCGGGCGGCCAACTTTGAAACCCAGCTGCGCAAGAAAGACGAAGAAATTGTTCAGCTCAAAGCCGACAACGAAGCGCTGTACACCGAAACCACTACCCTCAAAGAGCGCCAGAACAAGCTGACCGATACTATTTCGTCGGTCGTGCGCTCCAACCAGGAGCTGAGCCAGAAGGTGGCCGTGGCCTCGCGCCTGCAGGCCGAGAATATCCGGGTAAACGTGGTGAACAGCCGCGATAAGGAGAAGGAAGACACCGATAACGAGTTCAAAGCCCGCCGGGTAGAGAAAATTAAGGTAACCTTCAACCTGGCCCGCAACGACGTGTCGCCGAAGGAAACCAAGGAAATTATGATGCGCCTGATTGAGCCGGATGGCGCCGCGCTTTACAACCTGAGCACCGGCGGTGGCACGTTCATGATTGACGGCTCCGAGGCGTTCTATACGGCCAAACAGGACATCGTGTACGACAATACCCGTCAGCCTGTGCAGTTCACCTACGCCAAGGGAGCCGCCTACAAAACCGGCTTGCACACCGTTGAGCTGTATGAAGGCGGCGTACTGATTGGAAAAACCACCTTCACGCTCAAGTAGGATTACGGATTAGCACGGATTTTAACGGATTTCACGGATTTTGTAGCCGATTAAAAAAGCCACCTCTTGCGAGGTGGCTTTTTGCTTTCGTCGGATGCGGATGCCGTAAAGGCCAGCTACAAAATCCGTGAAATCAGTTAAAATCCGTGCTAATCCGTGATCTGCGCCTCGAACTCGTCGAGTTTCTGCAGCGTGGATTTAATGTCCTCGGTGAACATGGCAATCAGCGAGCCGGGCCGGGCGTTTTGCAACACATGGTCCATGGCTTCCATCTCGTTTTCGATGTACGTGATGGGAATATCGGGCGCGTCAAGGCGCAGGCCTTCGGTCATCAGCTCACGTAGCTGCTCGGCCGTTTTGCCGCGCAGGTCGCGGTCCTGACGTAGTACCACTTCATCAAACACCCGACCTACAATACGCGCAAAGCCCAGCGTGTCTTCGTCGCGCCGGTCGCCGAGGCCCGAAATCACGCCTACCTTGTGGGTGGCTTCAGTGGCCTCCAGGAACTGGGCGAACTTCTCCATGCCGTGGGCGTTGTGGGCGTAGTCTACAATCACCTCAAAGTCCGGAAACTTGTACACGTTCATGCGGCCCGGCGTTTTCACGCCCGAGGGCACAAACGTGCGGAGCGCCGACTTGATATCATCCTTATCGAAGCCGTAGCAGTAGCAGGCCAGGGCCGCCGCCATGGCGTTTTCGATGTTGAACGTTGCCCGCCCGCCAAACGTAACCGGGAACTCAGCCGCCCGGTCGATGCGCAGCTTGTAGCTGTTCTTGTAGATGGAAATGTAGCCTTCCTCGTACACCGCGGCCAGCCCGCCATGCTCGGCGTGCTCCCGGATGCGGGGGCTATGCTCATCCATGCTGAACAGGGCCACCCGGCAGTCGAGCTTCTCGCGCATGGCATACACCAGGTCGTCATCGGCGTTGAGCACGGCCCAGCCGTTTTTGCGCACCGTGCGGGGCAGCACGCCCTTCACGGCCGCCATATCCTCCACCGTATAAATATCACGCAGGCCCAGGTGGTCGGCGGCCACGTTGGTTACAATGGCTACGTCGCAGGTATGGAAGCCGAGTCCCGAACGCAGCATGCCGCCGCGAGCCGTTTCGAGTACCGCGAAGTTCACCGTGGGGTCCTTCAGCACAAATTCGGCACTCTGGCCACCGGTACAGTCGCCGCTCTGCAGCTGCACGCCCTGGATATAGATACCGTTGGTGGTGGTGTGCCCTACTTTGTAACCTTTAGCCGCCACAATATGGGCCAGCAGCAGCGTAGTAGTAGTTTTGCCATTGGTGCCCGTAACGGCAAAAATCGGAATCCGGGCTTTGCTACCCGCCGGAAACAGCATATCGACAACCGGAGCAGCCACGTTGCGGGCCAGCCCCTGGGTGGGCGAAATGTGCATCCGGAAGCCGGGGGCTGCATTTACCTCGATTACAGCACCGCGGGTTTCGTTCAGCGGAATGGCAATATCGGAAGTTAGCAGATCGATGCCGCAGATGTCGAGACCTACTATGCCGGCCACGCGCTCGGCCATCAGCACGTTGTACGGATGCACCAGATCGGTTACATCGGTGGCCGTGCCGCCAGTGCTGATGTTGGCCGTGGTTTTCAGGTACAGCTCCTGCCCGGCAGGCAGCACCGAATCCAGCGTCAGGCTCTGGGTGAGCAGTAAGTCCTGAGTGTGCTGGTCGGCCTTGATGCTGGTGAGCACTTTCTCGTGGCCTACTCCCCGGCGTGGGTCTTCGTTTACTTTATCAATCAGCTGCTGAATGGTATGCTGGCCGTCGCCGGTTACGGCGGCCGGGGTGCGCTTGGCAGCGGCAATCAGTTTGCCATTTACTACCAGCATCCGGAAGTCGTGGCCCTGCACCAGCTGCTCCACAATAACAGCCCGCGAATTTTTGGAATGCTGCTGGGCGGCCTGGAAACCGTCTACTGCCTCGGCCCAGCTCTTGATACCAATGGTGGCCCCGCGGCCGTGGTTGCCGTTGAGCGGTTTGGTAACAATCGGGAAGCCAAGCTCCTCAATGGCCTCCCGCAATTCGTCTTCCGAGTACACCGTGGTGCCGTTGGGAACAGGCACACCGGCCGCGTCGAGCATGGCCTTGGTGCGGTTTTTATTGCCGGCTACCTCCACGCTGGCGTGGCTGGTATAGCTGGTGGTAGTGGCCCAGATGCGCTTCTGGTTGACGCCATAGCCCAGCTGAATGATGCTGCTGTTTTTGAGCTGGATGTAAGGGATATTACGCGAGGCCGCCTCCGATACAATGCTCCAGGTACTGGGTCCAAAGAATTCTTCTTCCCTGATTTCGTGCAGTTCCTCAATCGTGCGCTCGATGCTCACCGGCCGGCCTTGGCAGATATCATCAACGAGCTGCACGGCAGCCTCGGCAGCCATGCGGCCAGCCCGCTCTTCCTGGTAAGCAAATACCACAAACTCCACCCCCGGCTCGTGCTCGGCTGGATACGACTTACCCCAAAACACGGGCATGCCAGCTGTGCGCTGCAGGGCCAGTGCCACGTGCTGCAGCACGTAGCCCAGCGGTTCGCCGTCGGTGAGTTGCTCGGCCGTTAGCGGGGGTTTCTTTAGTATCGCCTTATCTGCGTCGGAAGGTGGTGCGTCGGTTAGGCGGGGAAGCAGACCGGGTAATTGCTCGGCCAGCGCCGGGATACTGCTCGACCATTTGTCGGCCAGATCCTCCAAATCCACTTTCATTACAATCAAACGGTAATGCTTAACAGACCAGAAGCTGGGGCCGCGCATAGTGCGCAGGTTCACAATTTTCATAAAGAGAAAGAGAAGAGAGAGGACAGGTTGGTACGCATTCTACGCAGGAACGGAATGTACGGATAAAGCATGGGGTAACTACAGCCAGGCCGCTAAATTTCGCTCCAAAAAACCGTAGTTGTGTGGCAGCGTTACACTTCGCTCCCTGCGCTGCCCGCTGGTTACATGTGGGCGCAAAAAACCCCGATTGAAACGAATCAACCGGGGCCATAATGAATAGATGTGACCCAAACCGATATTAAAGTCGCTTAGATAATACAGTGGTATGGACAACTTTGTTGTTGCCGTTGCCCGGATTGGTAAGTTCCAGCGTCAGGGAGTTGCTAGTTATGTTTTTGATTAGATAAGTAGTTGTGGCCTGCTGCCCATCAGTTACAAACACGCTGTTTCCATCCAAACGGTAACGACCATCAATTTGCAGTTGTTCTTGGTAGAACTTCTGCGCAATATTATCATCGGTGAAAATCCAGTAGTCGCCCGGCTGCCCTGCTATTGCTGGTGGGTTATAAAGCTCTTTGCCTTGGCCATCGTACACAGCTGAGCGGGTACTGACTATGTTCCAGGTACCCGCTAATTCGCTTTTGAGTTGCTCGGCCTCTTCGTCAGACTTACTACAGGCTGTAAGGCCCAGCAGCAGTACGGACAATAAGAGTAGTATTCGAGTTGAAATCAACTGCCTTTGCATTGTAAAAAGTACAGTCATTGTTACGGCTTTTCATGCATGAAATGGCTAATCTAAACTTTCGGTATCCCGACAAATATATAAAATCCTGACGCGCAAAAAACCCCGATTGAAACGAATCAACCGGGGTTCAGCCAATGAGCAAAAAAGAGAGGTGACGGGCGGATTCGAACCGCCGTAGGAGGTTTTGCAGACCTCTACCTAGCCGCTCGGTCACGTCACCAGGAGGGCTTTGAGGATGCAAACATACGTCTTAATCTGAAGCCAGCCAAAGCCCGGGCGCGTTTTTTGTGCCGTACGCGGGTAAGTCATTGGTGACGTGTAGCTTCTTTTTAGCTGATAGCTTCTGTTCCCGCATACACGTCGTCGTTGGCGAGCAGCAATGTAGCACGAAAAGCTAACGGTTAACAGCTATAAGCTAATAGCCAAAAAAGAGGCCCCGACTTGCGCCGGGGCCTCTCCTGTTTACACTGAACGCGAAGTCTTACGACTCGTTGTCCATCATCTTGTCGCGCAGAGCTGACAGAGCGTCGAGGTCACCGAGGGTCGATTTCTCGGCCGGGGTGGTCTTCTTCATGTCGCTCAGCTTGCCTTCGCCCTGCGAAGCAGCACCGGCGGCACCAGCCGACGGCTTCTTCTTGGCGAACTTAGCAGCGCGGCCTTCCTCTTCAGCCTGCTTGTTGTACACAGCCTGGTGCGAAAGCACAACGCGACGGTCGTCCTTCGAGAACTCAATCACGCGGAATTCGAGCGATTCGCCGTTCTCAGCCATCGAACCATCTTCTTTCTGAAGCGACTTGGGGTAAGCGAAGCCTTCGATGCCGTAAGGCAATTCGAGCACCGCACCACGGTCGTTCTTGTCGATGATGGTAGCGGTGTGTACCGAACCGGGAGTGAACACCGTCTGGAACGTATCCCATGGGTTTTCCTCCAGCTGCTTGTGGCCCAAGGCCAGGCGGCGGTTGGCTACGTCCAGCTCCAGTACTACCACGTCCAGACGGTCGCCTACCTTCACCATTTCGGATGGGTGCTTGATCTTCTTGGTCCACGACAGGTCCGAAACGTGCACGAGGCCGTCAACACCCTCTTCCAGCTCTACGAACAGGCCGAAGTTGGTGAGGTTACGCACCAAGCCGTTGTGGTTGCTGCCGATGGCGTACTTGTCGGCGAAGTCGCCACGCGTCCATGGGTCTTCGCTGAGCTGCTTGATGCCGAGGCTCATCTTGCGGTCTTCGCGGTCGAGGGTCAGAATCTGAGCCTCTACTACGTCGCCCTGCTTGATGAAGTCCTGCGGGTTGCGCAGGTGCTGGCTCCAGCTCATTTCCGATACGTGGATCAGGCCCTCTACGCCGGGGATGATTTCCATGAACGCGCCGTAGTCGGCTACGTTCACGATGCGGCCCTTCACCTTGGTGCCTACGCCCATGTCCTCGGGCAGCGAATCCCACGGATGCGGGGTCAGCTGCTTCAGGCCGAGGCTGATACGCTTCTTGGCCTCGTCGAAGTCGAGCACCACGATGTTGAGCTTCTGGTCGAGCTGCAGTACCTCGCTCGGGTGGGCGATACGGCCCCACGAGATGTCGGTGATGTGCAGCAGACCGTCGACACCGCCGAGGTCGATGAACACGCCGAAGTTGGTCATGTTCTTGATAACGCCCTCCAGGATCTGGCCTTTCTCCAGGTTGTTGAGGATGGCTTCGCGCTGCTTCTCGAGGTCTTTCTCGATGAGCACCTTGTGCGATACCACTACGTTATCGAAAGCGGCATTGATTTTCACCACTTTCACTTCCATGCGACGACCCACATAGATGTCGAAGTCACGGATAGGCTTCACGTCAATCTGCGAGCCGGGCAGGAAGGCTTCTACGCCGTCGAGGTCCATGATGAGGCCGCCTTTAGTGCGACGCTTCACCACGCCTTCGAGCACCGAATCATTCTCCAGTGCGTCGTAGATGGCTTTCCAGGCCTGCTTGATTTTGGCTTTCTTACGGCTCAGGATAAGCTGGCCGTTGGCGTTTTCCTGCTCCTCGATGAATACTTCCACCGTGTCGCCGGCCTTCAGGTCGGGCAGGTCGCGGAATTCGGACAGGGGCACCAGACCATCGGACTTGAAGCCGATGTTCAGGATCACGTCGCGGTCGGTCATGCCAACTACGGTGCCGGTTACTACTTCTTCTTCCTGAACGGTGGTGAGTGTACCGCTGTACATCTCCTCCATTTCGGCGCGCTGCTCGGCGGTATAGTTACCTCCGAAGCCGCTGGCGTCTACGTTGTCCCAGTCGAAATTGTCAACTAATTCTGCCATGATGGTTGCAGTGGCCCTTATGTACACGTCCGGCGCAGGGCCCACCCCCGGAACGCGTTTTTGCTTGATACCCAACGCCAAAGCGCCGGCCCGCCACCCTGGCAGGGGCGCAAAGATACGGACTTTGGGGCAGGAATGAAAAGGTTGCTTATTGCTTGGCTATAAAGTTTCTGGCCTCTTCTGAAAAGCGGCGTAGCGCCTCCGCATACCGGGCCAGATTTGAATCCTGAAAACGTGCGGCTTCTATAGCGGCGTTCAAAGCGTGCAGGTTCATCAGCGACGCCAACTCCTGCCTATCATGGGCGGCAAGTGTCCTGATAATATCTTCCGTTTCCTGTCTCCAGAGAGGTAGAGCCAGGCTGCTATTGGTGCGTTTGGATGACAGCAGATCACTCAGAAACGCAAGAAGCCCGGGCTTCTGCAGCTTTCTTTCAAGTAACAGTTCAGCAAACCGATTCTTAATTGCAGCATATAAACCAAGCAATTCCCCGATTTCCTCTTGACTCAAAACCTTATTCATAGTACCCGTACCCAGATGATCCTTGGTTCTAATTATCTGTTTTGTTGGAGTAAGCATCGTTGGCAGTTGATTAATCAACGTTATGTTATGCTCCGCCGTGGCCGGTGCATAAAAACACAGAGCTGAGCCGGTTCCAACACAACAGCCGCTTCCCAAGTTACTTACGAAGCAGCGGCGCTCAGAGCGCCCACCAAACCGACGCCCTTTCCCACCAAAACCTCGAACTTGCCCGCATGTCCATTGCCGAAAACCTCCACCGCATCGAAGCCACCCTGGCCGGCACCAACGCCCGGCTGGTGGCCGTTACCAAAACCCACCCAGTGGCGCTGCTGCAGGAAGCCTACGACGCTGGCGGCCGGCTGTTCGGCGAGAACCGGGCCCAGGAAATGGCTGAGAAGCAACCCCAGCTACCGGCAGATGTGCAGTGGCACCTCATCGGGCAGCTGCAAACTAACAAGGTCAAGTACATTGCCGGCTTCGTGCACACCGTTCAGAGCGTGGACAGCCTGAAGTTGCTGCTGGAAATCGAGAAGCAGGCCGCCAAGCACGACCGGGTAATCGAAGGCCTGCTCCAGTTTCACATTGCCGACGAAGACACCAAAACCGGCCTCACGCTTTCCGAAGCCGAGGAAATACTGCGCTCCGAGGAGTACCAGGCCCTGCGCCAGGTGCGCCTGACCGGCGTAATGGGCATTGCCACCAACACCGACGACGAGGACCAGGTGCGCCGCGAGTTCCGGCAGCTGCGCGGCTACTTCGATAAGCTCCAGGCTCTGTTTTTTTCCGATGAGCCCACGTTCAAAGAGGTGTCGATGGGCATGAGCGCCGACTATCCGCTGGCCATCCGTGAGGGCAGCACGCTGGTTCGGGTGGGCAGCGCTATTTTTGGGCGCCGATGAGGTTTGAAGCTCATCTGTCATCCTGAGCATGTTGCGCTTGGAGCAAGGACGAAGGACCTTACCACGCAACAACGGCTCGTTTTAACGTGATAAGGTCCTTCGTCCTTGCTCCAAGCGCAACATGCTCAGGATGACAGGCCTTTTTCGGACCTTCTCCCTCAGACCACACACCAAAAACCAACCACATGACTGCTAAAATCATCCTTCAACTAGCCGCGCTGCTGGGCGCTCTGAGCGTGGGCATCGGAGCCTTTGCGGCGCACGGGCTACGCAAGATGCTGGAAGACTCCGGCCGCTTCGAGACGTTTGAAACGGCCGTGCGCTACCAGTTTTTCCATACGCTGGCGTTGCTGGGCATTGGGCTGTTGCTGCTGATGCGGCCGGAACTGAAGAGCCTAGGCACCGTGGCCTGGCTGTGGCTGGGCGGCATCCTTATCTTCAGCGGCTCGCTTTACGTGCTGTGCCTCACGGGCATTACCAAGCTCGGGGCCGTTACGCCCATTGGCGGCGTGCTGTTCATTGCCGGCTGGATTATGCTGCTACTGGCCGCCCGGCAGCTGTAGGCTTTCTCAGCTGCTGGCTTTTAGCTGACAGCTATCTGCTTTTGTTCTGATAGTCATAAGCGGATTCTTGCATAAAAAAGGCGCCTCCCCTCGCAGGGAAGCGCCTTTTTTATGCAAGAATCCGCTTATGACTTCTTCTTGGCCTTGATTTTATTGTCGTCCATCTTCAGTTTCTGCTTGCCGTCAGGGGCACTTTGGTCAACCATCGACTCAGCAGCTTTCATAGCAGCGCCCTCCTCTTTTACATCGCCTACCAAGGCCACCATGGCGTTGCCGCCTACCGAGTTCGACTCGATGGTCAGCACCTTGTTCTGCATACCGTACTTGCCGGCCGTGTTGAACTTGGCTACCACCGTACCCGACTTACCGGGCATAATGGGCTCACGCGTCCATTCGGGCGTGGTACAGCCGCAGGTAACGCCGATGTTGGAAATGACCAGCGGCTGGGTGCCCACGTTTTTGAACTTGAAGGTGTGGTCGACAACAGCGCCGGTTTTTACGGCTCCGAACTCGAACTTGCTTTCCTCAAACTGGATTTGCGCACCGGCTACTTTCGCCTGGGCATTGGCCGGCTTCACGGATTGCGCCTGAGCGCTCAGGCCCATCACCGACAGCGACAGAGCCAGAAAAAGAACATTTTTCATAAGGCAAATAGGTAAATGACAGTTGAAAGTACGAAAAATTCCACTCCAATTCGCCCGCCAAGTTTCGGGCCAGCTTTTCGACCTGTCTGCCCGAGCCACATCAGCCCTAGTAATGGCTTGCGCTACTCTTCGGCCGGGTCGCCGAGCAGCTTCTGGTTGAAATTAAGCAGGAACAGCTTTTCTGAGGAGCGGGTAACGGCCGTGTAAAGCCAGCGGGCAAACTCGGAGTTCACCATATCCTCCTTCAGGTAGCCGTGGTCGACGAATACGGCCTGCCACTGGCCGCCCTGAGCCTTGTGACAGGTAAGGGCGTAGGCGAACTTCACTTGCAGCGCGTTCAGGAACGGGTCTTTGCGCAGGGCGGCACTTTTTTCTTTCTTGGTGGTGAGGTGGTTGTAATCTTCGCTAACGGCCTCATAGAGGGCCTTGTTGCGGTCGGCGGGCAGGCCGGGGCTTTCGGTGTGCAGCGTGTCGAGCAGCAGCTTTACCTCCAGGTCGGGCTCGTCGGGATAATCGACGAGGCGCACGCGGGCGTCGGCAAAGCGGAAGCCGAACTCCTCGGTGAGCCGGATGATTTTGACCACCTGCACGAAGTCGCCGTTAGCTAGGAAGCCGATGTCGGAGTCGCGCGGGAGCCAGTAGTAGTTGTTGCGCACCACCATCAGGTAGTCGCCCGACTCAATCTCGTCTTCGGCCTCGAACAGGATACGGCGGATGTACTGGTTGTACTGGTTGGCGTTTTTGTTGGAGCGGCAGATGATGGTGCTGTTCTCGTAGCCGAAGTGCTTGTAAGCCCAGCGTAGGCCATCTTCGAGCTTGTCGGTGCCCATCGAAAAGATATCGGGGTAGCCTTTGGTGAAGAACTGAATGTTGGGCTCAGCTTGGCGCAGCTCCTCACGCAGCACGGTGGCATTCATCAAAATACCCGACTTTTCGGCCTGGCGCATCACCTGGCGCAGCTCCACCGAACCCACTTCGGCCCGGAACCGGTCGCGCAGCAGGTCGGGGTCGAGGGCGGGGCTGAGCAGCTGGCCCACCGGCGGCAGCTGGGCCGTGTCGCCGATGAGCAGCAGGCGGTTCGACGTTTTTTCAAACACGTAGCTCATCAAATCGTCGAGCAGGCCGGTCGAGCCGAAGGCCTTCTCATCGGAAATCATCGAGGCCTCATCAACGATGAAGAGCGTGTCCTGGGCGCGGTTGGGCTGGCGCTGAAACGTGAGGCCCTGGGCCGGCTGGCCACTGGTCTGACGGTATATTTTTTTGTGAATGGTGCTGGCGGCTACGCCCGAGTAGGTGCCCATAACTTTGGCGGCGCGGCCCGTGGGGGCCATCAGCACGTATTTGCGGCCCATCTGGTGTAGCCACTGCACGAGGGCGCTTACCACGGTGGTTTTGCCGGTACCGGCGTAGCCCCGCAGCACAAATGCCTTGCGGCCCGGTAAATCATCCTTCAAAAACCCATCGAGCTGCTGAAACAAGGCGGCCTGGTCCTGGGTGGGCTCGAAGGGAAAATAGTCGCGGACGGATGGAGTTCTGACACTTAGCATACTCTACAAAGATACCCCATCTTTGAGCTACAAGCGGCAAGCTACAAGCCGCAAGCTGACGTTCAACCATCAGCTTGTAGCTTGTGGCTTGCCGCTTGTAGCTCAACTAACCGGCTCGATAACGGCCATTGTGGCGGTGGCTTTGGCAATCAACTTATCGTCGCACCAGACCTCCGACTCGCAGAAATGCAGGCGGCGGCCGGCTTTCAGCACCCAGCCCACAGCCCGCAGGCGCTGGCCCACACCGGGGTGCAGGTAGCTGGTTTTGAGCTCGACCGTGACCACGCCCGTGCCCTCGGGCACCAGCGTAACGGCCGCAAAGCCGGCCACCAAATCGGCCATCGTGGCTACCAGGCCGCCGTGGGCGAAGCCGGTGTGCTGCTGGTGCTGCTTTTTGAGCAGCAACTCGGCCTCCACGCGGCCGGGCTCAATCAGGGTGAGGTCGGCGCCGATGTGGTGCATGAAGTGCTGGCGCACCAGCTTGCGGCGGATGCGGGCTTGCAGGGCTTCGAGGGGCTCGGCGGAAGAATCGGGGAATGATGTCATGGGCGCAAAGTTGGGGCTTTCGACGCGCTTGAGGCGCATCATTTTGGGAAGCTGACAAACGAAATATCGAGCTGCCGAACGCGTTACTGCTTCATACTGTAGCTTTGCGCGCTCATGGATGCTCTTTCAACTGTACCGCCCACCGAACTGCTGGCGGCCTACGCCGGCCGGGCCCGGGTGCGGGTGTGCGGCCTGCTGGTACGCGAGGGCGCCCTGCTGCTCACGGCCCACCGCGGCCTGCTGCCCGATGGGCTGCCGTTCTGGTCGCCGCCGGGCGGGGGCTGGCAGTTTGGCGAAACGCTGCGTGAGTGCCTGCAACGCGAGTTTGCGGAAGAAACCGGCCTGCGCGTAACGGTGGGGCGCTTTCTGCACCTGCACGAGTACCAGGGGCCGGGTTTGCAGGCGCTAGAGCTATTTTTTGAGGTGCAGCCCCTCGATGCCAGTGCCCTGCCCCACCTCGGCCACGACCCCGAGCACGACCCCGACGAGCAGCTACTTACACAGCTGGAGTTCGTGAGTCCGCGGCAGCTAGGGCAGCTGCTGCCCCGGCAGGTGCATCCGGTACTGCGCGACCTCATCAGCTCCGACGACGTGTTCATTCCGCAAATCCGGTTTCAGTAAAACCCGGCCCTTTGTACCTTTAAAGGCTGGAACGCGGCCTGACGGGTGCGTTGGCTCTATATAGTTTACCCTCTCTCCCACTGCTGCCCATGTCAACTTCTGCTCCTGCTTCTCTGGCCCCGGCGGCCCTGCACCGCCTGCGCGACGAAACGCTGGACCCCGAGCAGCTGGCCGCCTACAACCTGTATATCACGGCCGGACCGGCCGGCCTGCGCCTGGGCGTGGCCGATGCGCGGCGCAACAAGTTTCTGATGCTGGAAGAGTATACTGCCCCCGAAGCCGGGGTCAGCTATGCGCAGCAACTGGCGGCGCTGGCCGCCGAGCACGACCTGCTGGGCCGTAGCGGCTGGCACCGGGTGCGGCTGGCCGTGCATAACCGGGCTTTCACACTACTTCCTGCCGCCCTGTTCCGACCCGGCGACGAGGCTACCTACCTGGGCCTGCATCATGCCCTTAGCTCCGAACACGAGTCGGTACATGCCTACGCCCATGGCGGGCTGGACATTGTGAGCTTGTTTGCGGCCGAGCGGGAATTGACCAGCTGGTTTGGGCAGAGTTACCCCGCCGGCCGGCTGGTGCACCGCACCAGCGCCCTGCTGCAGGGTGTGGCGCAGCAGAGCGAAGCCAACGGGCCCAGCCGCATCTACCTCAGCATTGGCCCCGGCCAGCTAACGATACTGGTGATGCAGGGCAAGCAGCCGCGGCTCTGCAACGTGTATCCCTTCAGCACGCCCGAAGACCTGATCTATTACGTTATTCTGGTGATGCAGGAGCTGCAGCTCGACCCCGACCAGGACCCGGTTGTTATCTGGGGCGACCTGATGCACGACTCGGAACTGTTCACCATTCTGCGCAAGTACATCCGCCATCTGCGCTTCGGCAACCGGCCCTTCGACCTGGCCTACAGCTACCGCCTCAACGACCTGTTCGAGTACCGCTACTTCGAGCTATTTGCCCTGCACCTCTGCGAGTAGCTGCACCCGCTAGCCGTGAATTGGTACGCTCAACGCGCTGTCTGCACCGGCGGCTCCTTTTTCCGTTCTGAACCCCAACACCTCATTTTCCCGCCCCATGCGTATTGCCCTGTTTCCCGGCTCTTTCGACCCGTTTACCAACGGGCACCTCGATGTGGTGCGGCGGGGTACGGCCCTGTTTGATAAAGTCATTATTGCCATCGGCAACAACAGCAGCAAGCAGCGCTACCTGCCCGTAGAGCAGATGATTGGCATGATAGAGGATGTTTTCCAGGACGAGCCGCGGGTGTCGGTGCGGGAGTACCAGGGCCTGACGGCCGACTTCGCCCGCGAGGTAAACGCCAATTTTTTGCTACGCGGCCTGCGCAACACCACCGACTTCGAATACGAGAATACCATTGCCCAGGCCAACCGTCACCTCAACCCGGCCCTCGAAACGGTATTTCTCATCACCTCCCCCACCCTGGCTGCCATCAGCAGCACCATTATCCGAGAAATACACCGTTTCGGAGGAAACGTCGACGACTTCGTGCCCTTCGCCCTCCCGAAGCCTGGGGGTTAAATCAATCCATTAGCCAACGTAAAAGCCGCCGGACCTCTCCTTTGCAAGAGAAATCCGGCGGCATTTCTGTTGGCTGGCAGTAGCTGAGCTACCCGTTAGCGCCGGGCTACTACGCGCATGCCAATGAGTTCGGTACTGTTGTTCGGGCTCATAACGGGCAACACCAGATAATCGGCCGAAGTAAGGCTCAGGTTGGCTTCGCGCATCAGCTGCTCTTCGTCGCTGCCGAGCAGCACAATGTCGCGCACTTTGCGGGTGCTGGCATCAAAGGTTACAACCAGGGTCGTGCCGTTGCGCTCAAACGTATTGATCCAGTCCTTCCCCCGGGTTGCCTTCATCTGAGTGGCCGTGGGCTCCAGACCAATTTCCTGCTCGCGGGTTTCTTTGGGGGCGCCCAGCGTACGGCGCAGCTGGTCGATGTTACGGCCCATCAGGGATGGTACATCGACGGAGGCGCTACGGCCGGTTTCGGGGCTACCGGTGGCAGGCGCGCTTTTTTCGCCCGCTACCTGCGAGCCGCTGCAGGCAGTGGCAAGAGCCGCCAGAAAGACAAGAGCAAAGTATAGAGTAGAACGCATAAGAAACAGAGTTAAGGCTGGAGTTAAGCTGTTTTTTCGGGGCTGGACGACGTCTGGCCGGCCATCTTGCTCAGGTAGTGCCGCACTACTAAGGCAATGCTGGCATACGAGTTATCGAGCACAGCCAAAGCCTCCTGGGGCGTCATCCAACGTACTTCCTCAATGTACTCCTCGGCCTGGGGCTTCATGAGCGTATCGTCGAGGCAAGGCATGCTATACCAATTCGTTTTTTTGAGGATTTTGTTGCCGTTGTAGGCGTAAGAGTGCCAGGTGCTGGGCAGCTTCTCGCCCAACTCAATCTTCACATTGCACTCCTCCTCCACTTCACGCACCGCCCCCAGGGCCGGGTCTTCGTCGCGCTTGAGCTTACCCTTGGGCAAATCCCATTTGCCCAGCCGGAAAATCATGAGTACCATACCATCCTTTTCCACCAGTCCGCCGGCCGCTTTCACAATGCGGAACTGGTCTTTGAGGTGCAGAATGAGGCGCTTTTTCTTGCGGGCCAGCAGCGTGAGCGAGGTTAGCTTCTTGAGCTTCTTCACCTCCATCAGCCGCAGCAGCCGGTCAACGAACCCATCGGTTACGTCGCGCACCAGTACGTCGCCAACCAAGTCCTTCGACGAAAATTCGTCTTCCGGATTCAGAATCAGGTCGTACTTGTGCTTGTAAATTTTTTCGCTGTTTTTTTTAATTATCAGCGGAATGTCGTTGATGAAAACGTTCATCTCGGCGGGGTGAGCAGGAGGCGGGTGAAAACGAAAGCGTCTGGCTGCAAAGCACAGCATATTTCTCCGGAAACGAAAAGGCCCCGGGCCGGGCAAGATACGCGAAGTAGCCGGTTGGGTTGGGCTGACAGGGAACTGAACAGCAAGAGACCGGGGAGCAGGTAACCAGGGTGCCGGGCACGTAGCCAGTGCTGGCATCTGGCAAACACCCCGTTTCACTATCCCGGCTTTTCGCCCTTTCTTCGTTGCATGAAAAAAATAGGCCTGCTCTCCGACACGCACAGCTACCTCGATGACCGGATTCTGCACCATTTGCGCGGCTGCGACGAAATCTGGCACGCCGGCGACTTTGGCAACGCGGCCGTAGTAGAGCAGCTGGAGCAACTGGCGCCACTGCGGGGCGTGTACGGCAACATCGACGGCCGCGACGTGCGCCTGACCCAGCCACTGGTGCAAAGCTTCGAGCTGGGGGGCCTGCGGGTGCTCATGACGCACATTGGCGGCTACCCCGGCCACTACAGCCCCGCCGGCCGGGCGTTGGTCGAGGAGCACCGGCCGGGGCTGTTTATCAGCGGCCACTCGCACATCCTCAAAGTAATGCCCGACAAAGCCCGCCAGCTACTGCACCTTAACCCCGGTGCGGCCGGCCGCCACGGGTTTCATAAAGTGCGTACACTGCTGCTGTTCGAGGTAGCAGCCGGCAAGGTGCAACAGCTGCAAGCTGTAGAGCTGGGGCCGCGCGGCATGAGCCAATAACGGCGGCACGCGCTGTTGTGCAGTACACCAATAAGCCAAAAAGTGCCTCCTCTGCTACAGAGGAGGCACTTTGAAAAGGCTGGCTAGCAAACCCACCGACACCGGGATACGGGCAGCCAGAGGCGGCGCGAATTAGGCGGCGGCTTCGGTTTTGGCTTCGCTCTGGCCGAAGCGCGACTTCAGCTCGTCGAGGTCCACGTTCTTCAGAACGGGGGTCAGGAGGAGTTGCTTGATGATGCGCTGCTTGTTGTTGGCGCGGGCAATGTTCTTGCGGTGCTTCCGCTTCAGACGGGTAACGCTCATTTTTTCCGGGTCGGTTAAGTCTTTCGGTAATTGAGGGGCAAAAGTAACGACTAAATTTGACACCCGAAAACCTTTCTCCGATTTTACCTTTTCTACCTGCCATGACCCACCCCACCGCCGACCTGCGCTCCGATACCGTTACCCGCCCCACGCCCGCCATGCTGGAGGCCATGTTCCAGGCCCCGGTCGGCGACGACGTGTACGGCGAAGACCCCACCGTGCGGGCCCTGGAGGCCGAAACGGCCGCCCGCTTCGGCCTCGAAGCCGGCCTGTTCTGCCCCTCGGGCACGATGACCAACCAAGTGGCCATCAAAGCCCATACCGAACCCATGAGCGAGGTTATCTGCGAGCAGACGTCGCACATCTACTTGTGGGAAGTGGGCGGCATTGCCTTCCATTCGGGCGCTTCGGTGGCCCTGCTGCCCGGCGACCGGGGCCGCCTGACGGCCGCGCAGGTGGAGGCCGCCATCCGCCCCGAAAACGTGCATTACCCAATTACGCGCCTGATTTCGCTTGAAAACACCCACAACCGCGGCGGCGGCAGCTGCTATGCCCTGCCCGAGCTGGAAGCCCTGGCCGACGTAGCCCGCCGCCACCGCCTGCCCCTGCACCTCGATGGAGCCCGGGTATTCAATGCCCTGGTAGCCACCGGCCAGGACGGCCGCGAATACGGCCGCCTGTTCGATACCATTTCGGTGTGCCTGAGCAAGGGCCTGGGCGCGCCGGTGGGCTCGGTGCTGCTGGGTTCGGCGGCCTACATCGAGAAGTGTAAGCGTATTCGGAAGGTGATGGGCGGTGGCATGCGGCAGGCCGGCTACCTGGCCGCGGCCGGCTTGTATGCCCTCGAACACAACGTAGCGCGCCTCGCCGACGACCACCGGCGCGCCCGGCAGCTGGCCGAGGCGCTGGCGGCGCGCCCCTACGTAACGGAGGTGCTGCCCGTCGAAACCAACCTCGTCATCTTCCGCCTCGCCGATACAATGCCCGCCGAGCATTTTCTGGCGCACCTGGAGCAGCACGGCATCCGGGCCACCTCGTTCGGCCCTCAGCTGATTCGTTTCGTAACCCACCTCGATATCGACGATGCCATGCTGGCCCGGGTGGAAACGGTGCTGGCTGGGCTGTAGGGAGTGACGATGGAACGTCATTCAGAGCGTAGCGAAGAATCTCGCGTGCCAAAGTAATCCTGTAAGTAAGAGCTACCGTGGCACGCGGGATTCTTCGCTGCGCTCTGAATGACGTACTCTTACCGCTCTGCAGTCCGGCAGCAGTTCACTGATTTATTCTGAATTCGCGTCATTTACGACACTTTCCGCCCTTTTTCATCTGCATGGAATTATATAATACCCTTACCCTGCTGCTGGTAATAGCCGCCGCTTTCGGCTACGTCAACCACCGCTTTCTGCGCCTGCCCGCCACTATTGGCCTCATGATCCTAGCCCTGGTTTCTTCGCTTTTGGCCATCGGGCTGGGGCGGCTGGGGGTGCAGTGGGTGCTTACGGCCGGCGAGCTGGTGCGCGGCATCGACTTTCATGACGTGCTGATGGACGTGATGCTGAGCTTCCTGCTGTTTGCCGGGGCCCTGCACGTTGATGTGCGCACCCTGGGGGCCGAGCGTGGGGCGGTGGGCACCATGGCGGTAGTGGGTACGCTACTTTCGACGGTGCTGGTGGCTACCGGTATGTACTACCTGCTGCCCCTGATGGGATTCCCCACGGACTACATCTACTGCTTGCTGTTCGGGGCCCTTATTTCGCCCACCGACCCTATTGCCGTGATGGGCATTCTCAAGCAGGCCCGCATCAGTAAAAATCTGGAAATCAAGATTGTGGGCGAGTCGCTTTTCAACGATGGCATTGCGGTGGTGGTGTTCATCAGTCTGTTCCAGATTGCCCTGAATGGTACCGATAAGGCCTCGGCCTCGTTTATCGGCGAGCTGTTTCTGCGCGAGGCGGCGGGTGGTATTCTGCTGGGCATGGCGCTGGGCTATGCTGCGTACTGGGCCCTGCGCACCATCGACAACTACAAGGTAGAAGTGCTCATTACGCTGGCCCTGGTGATGGGGGGTACTGCTCTGGCGGTGGCCTTGCATACTTCGGGGCCGTTGGCTATTGTGGTGGCGGGCCTGATTGTGGGCGACAAGGGGCGCTCCAAGGGCATGTCGGACCTGACGCGCGAGTACCTGGATAAGTTTTGGGAGATGCTCGACGAAATCCTTAACGCCGTGCTGTTCGTGCTTATCGGCCTCGAAATGCTGATCCTCGACATCAGCAACGCCGTGCTGCTGGTGGGCGTGGCCGCCATTTTTCTTACGCTGCTGGCCCGCGTCATTTCGGTATCCCTGCCGCTCAGCTTTCTGCGCAAGCGCACCGATTTCGACCTTAATACGCTGAAAGTGCTGAGCTGGGGCGGCCTGCGGGGCGGCATTTCGGTGGCCCTGGCCCTTTCGCTGCCCGATACTATGCCGCGCGACCTGATTGTGGGCACTACCTACGTGGTGGTGGTGTTTAGCATCATTGTGCAGGGTCTTACCATTGGGCCACTGGTGAAGAGACTGGGGCTCAGCACGACGTCTGAACCGGGAATGCACTAGCTTTTTTAAGCTGTAAGCCGCAAGCTACAAGCTGCAAGCCTGTGCAGAGAGCTTGTAGTTTGCGGCTTACAGCTATCCAACTATGAATTTATTCGTTATCGGCGACGTGCACGGGTGCTACCACACGTTTCGGGCGGTGCTGCGGCACTGGCAGCCGAAACAGGAGCTGCTGGTGCAGGTAGGCGACCTGGTAGACCGGGGCCACGGCGTACCCGAGTGCGTGGCCCTGGCCCGCGAGCTGGAAGCCGCTCACCCCGACCGCACGGTGTTTTTGCTGGGCAACCACGAGCATTGCATGCTGCGCCACTACGGCCCACACGGTCCGTACCGGGCATGGCTGAGCTGGGGAGGCCAGACCACCGTCGACCAGTACCGGGGCCGGCCCACTATGCTGCGCGAGCACTTGGCCTGGCTGCACGAGCGGCCCCTGTTCTGGACCAACGACCAGGTGGTAGTGAGCCACGCCGGTTTTGCCGCTACGCCCACGCCCCTGGAGCCCACCGACCCCGACGGCGTGCTGTGGCGGCGCGGGCCACTGCTGGCTCTGGAAGGACGCCGCCAGGTGGTGGGCCACACCCCCACGCCCGACGGTGAAATCCTGCTCGATTCGCTCACCGATACGTTGTACATTGATACCGGTGCCTACCTGAACCGGGGCCTGACGGGGGTGCGCCTCTCACCTGCCGGCGAGGTGCTGGCCGAATTCCGGGTGCCTACCTCGCCGCTCGATATTGATCTGGATTAGCCCCTTACCTCCCGCCCCATGCCCACCTCCGCTTCCGAAGCCGCCGTGCAGCACCTGCGCGCCGCCGACCCGGTACTGGCCCTACTGCTTGATGCCGGCCGGCCCATTGCTCCCGCGGCCCACGAAGACCTGTACCTGGGCCTGCTACGGGCCATCGTGAGCCAGCAGATTTCTACCAAAGCAGCCGCGGCCATTTGGCGCAAGTTTCAGGCCCTGTTCGGCCCCGAAGGCTACCCCGAGCCGGCAGCGCTGCTGGCGTTTTCAGATGAGGAGCTGCGCACGGCCGGCCTCTCGCGTCAGAAAGCCGGCTACCTGCGCGCCATTGCCGATTTTGCCCTGTGCGATGAGCTCGACCACACCCGCCTCAACCAGCTAAACGAGGAAGAGCTGACCCGGCACCTGACCCAGATAAAAGGCGTAGGCCGCTGGACAGCCCAGATGTTGTGCATGTTTGCGCTGGATATGCCCGACGTATTTCCGGAGGGCGACCTGGGCATCCAGAATGCCATGCGCCGCCACTACGGCCTCGAAGAAACCGGCCGGCCTCTACTCCAGCGCATGACCGAGCTGGCCGAGCCCTGGCGCCCCTACCGCACGCTGGCCAGCAAGTATCTGTGGCAGTCGTTGGGGTGAAGCGGTGAAACAGCCTGAAACAGCAGAGAGCCCCTGATGCCTGTAAGGACTTCAGAGGCTCTCTGCTGTTTCAGGCTGGCTTATTCACTCGCCATTCCGGCGGGCGTCGCGGATGCCTAGGGCAATGGCTATGAAGGTAGAAATGAAGGGCACGAAGAAACCGAACAGCAGCCAGGGCCAGAACCGCCGCCCATACATGTGGGCAATGTAAACGGTAATCACCGCCGAAATCAGGCAGACGGGCAGGGCAAACAGCAGGTTCTCAACAACTCCCATAAGTAAACGACGCGGTAATTACAGGTTATTGATAAGCAACCGGAATTTGGGCCAGCTGTTCGGTTAGCTGCCAATTGGCAGGCTGCAGGTTGGGGTAGAACCAGCCGGCTCCGGCGGCCAGCCACTGCGCCCGAAACTGCCGGGCCGCGTCGGGCGTGGCATCGTGGTACCCGAACTCAGTGCCGCAACAGCCGCATAGGGTGTGGTCGGGCGTGCGGCCCGCGGGGCCCCAAGGCGACTCGTCGTAATCGAGGCCGCAGACGCGGCAAAACCACAGCGGCATACTACAGAGCGGTTACGCCTTCTTCAGGAACTCGGTTTTCAGCACCATGGTGCTGCCGCCGGCCCGGCCCTCAATTTCGGCGGGGCTGTTGGTGAGGCGGATGTTTTTGACCACCGTGCCGCGCTTGAGCGTAAGCGAGGAACCCTTCACCTTGAGGTCCTTGATCAGCGTTACCGAGTCGCCCTCGCCGAGCAGGTTGCCGTTGCTGTCCTTTACGTCCATGAGGTCGTGAGAAGATTGGAAAAGAAACCAAGCGTCATGCTGAGCGAAGCGGAGCGCAGTCGAAGCATGACGGTTTTATAAGCCTGCAACTACACGTTGAAGCGGAAGTGCATGATGTCGCCGTCCTGCACCACGTATTCCTTGCCTTCCACGGCCATCTTGCCGGCTTCCTTGATTTTGGCTTCGGTTTTATACTGCTGGTAATCGGGCAGTTTGATTACCTCGGCGCGGATGAAGCCTTTTTCAAAGTCGGAGTGGATAACGCCGGCGGCGGCGGGGGCCTTGTCGCCCTTATGCACCGTCCAGGCACGTACTTCCTGCACGCCGGCCGTGAAGTAAGTAATCAGGTTGAGCAACGAGTAGGAGGCGCGGATAAGGCGGTTGAGGCCCGACTCGGTAAGGCCATACTCGCCCAGGAACATTTCCTTTTCCTCGGGGTCTTCCATCTCGGCAATCTGCGACTCGATGGCGGCCGACACCAGCACCACTTCGGCGCCCTCCTGGGCCACGTGGGCCTGCAGGGCCGCCACGTGGGCATTGCCATTCTGGATGCTGCCTTCGTCCACGTTGGCCACATAAATTACGGGCTTGATGGTGAGCAGCTGCAAATCGGCTACTGCCTCCAGCTCCTCGGGCGTGGCCGCAAGGGCGCGGGCATTCTGACCGGCCTCTAAAGCATCCTTGAACTTCTGCAGTACCACCACTTCCTTCTTGGCCGCCGCGTCGCCGCTTTTGGCCGAGCGCTCCGACTTGGCCAGCTTTTTATCTACGCTCTCCAGATCCTTGATCTGCAGTTCGGTGTCAATCACGTCTTTGTCGAACACCGGATCGACGCCGCCGGCTACGTGCACGATGTTCTCATCATCGAAGCAGCGCACGACATGGATAATGGCATCAACCTCGCGGATGTTAGCCAGAAACTTGTTGCCCAGGCCCTCGCCCTTGGAAGCGCCCTTCACTAGGCCGGCAATATCGACGAACTCGATAATGGTGGGCAGTACGCGCTTGGGGTTTACGAGTTCCTCCAGAATCCGCAGCCGCTCGTCGGGCACCGTAATCACGCCCACGTTGGGCTCAATGGTGCAGAACGGGTAGTTGGCCGATTCGGCTTTGGCGTTGGAAAGAGCGTTGAAAAGCGTGGATTTGCCAACATTCGGCAGGCCGACGATACCGCAGCGGAGACCCATGTTCTGGAATTAAAATGGAGGAGTAGAAGTAAGAATTGCCCAGGCAGGCTGCCCCGCAATTCAGGGGGCAAAGGTACGGGGCTTTTCCAAGGAAAGCACGCGCCAGCCCAAACGAGCCGGGTACAAACCAGCAGCGCGTGCCGCGGCCGAAGCCGGGCACGCGCTGCTGTGTGCGGGTATGCGTAAAGCTTGTTTCGGTAGGCGCGGGGCTGTAAGGAGGGTTAGTAGGTAGCGTCGGGGGTATTGTAGCTGTTGTCGCCGCGGTTTTCGCGTTCCTCGTAAGCGGGGCGCGGGCGGTCGAGTTCGGCCACTTCTTCGGCCGTCAGCAGCTCTTCGCGCACGTAGTCCACGGCGTCCTGCAGGGCATCCACAAACTTGAGGAAGTCCTCCTTGTACAGGAATATCTTGTGCTTTTCGTAAGAAAACGTGTCGTCGTCGCGCAGGCGGCGTTTGCTCTCCGTGATGGTCAGATAATAATCCTGCCCGCGTGTGGCTTTCACGTCGAAAAAGTACGTGCGCTTTCCGGCTTTAATGCGTTGGGAGTAAATTTCTTCCTGTTCGTAGCGGTCTTCCACTGTCCTTTCCGTTAAAGTTTGGTTTTTCCAAGATGATCTAAGTCGAACGCAAAATACGGAGTTGCCACAAGATTAGGAAGTTCCGGAGCCTTATTTTTCCTGTTATCCTGCAACGGCGGTAAAAATCAGCTGTTAATTGATTTCTACCGGGATTGTGAATTATCTATTTTAAACCAGTAGCTACGCCAAAACAAGATTATAACGGGTACACCTCTTCCGTACTGCGTTGTGCCGCACCATACGCCACACGGCCTTACCCCAGGTCGCGTCCGATTCGGCCGTATCTTGCTTTTTATCCTGCCCCACCCCTGCCCGCCATGGCCCAACCGCTCGATTTAGCTGCTGTCCGCTCCTTCACCAACCTCGAATTTCTGGCCCGCCAGCTGGTTGAAGGCTTTATTACCGGCCTGCACCAGTCGCCTTACCACGGCTTTTCGGTCGAGTTTTCGGAGCACCGCCTCTACAACCCCGGCGAAAGCACCCGCCACCTCGACTGGAAAGTGTTTGCCCGCACCGATAAGTTGTTTGTGAAGCGCTACGAGGAAGAAACCAACCTGCGCTGCCACCTGCTGCTTGATGTGAGCCCGAGCATGTACTACCCCGCTCCCGGCCACGACAAGCTGCACTTCGCGGTGCTGTGCGCGGCGGCCATCACCACGCTCCTGCAAAAGCAGCGCGATGCGGTGGGCCTCGTTACGTTTGCCGACACTGTGGAGCTGCAGACGCCGGTGCGCTCGACCAGCACCCACCGCCACACGCTGCTGCTTACGCTGCAACAGCTGCTGGAGCGGCCCGTTGCTCCCGGCCGGGCCCGCACCGATGTAGCGGGAGTCATCCATACCATCGCCCAGCAAATCCCGAAACGCTCGTTGGTGGTGCTATTTTCCGATATGCTGGGCCGCGCCCCTGCCGAGCAGGACGACATGCTGGCCGCGCTGCAGCACCTGCGCCACCAGCACCACGAGGTATTGCTCTTCCACATCATGGACCGCACGACCGAGGCCGACTTCAGCTTCCAGGACCGTCCGTATCTGTTCGAGGACCTCGAAACCGGCCAGACCCTGAAGCTACAGCCCAACCAGGTACGCGAGCAATACCAGGCCGCCATGCGCACCTACGAGCACGAGTTAGCCCTGCGCTGCGCCCAGTACAAAATCGACTTCGTGCCGGTCGATACCCGCGAACCGTTCGATAAAGTGCTGCACGCCTACTTGGTGAAACGCGGTAAGGTGCGGGGGTAGGTTCAGAGCTGTCGGCTGAAGTGAAACGCTTAGCTTCGTTCTAATTAAGATGCCAAAAGGCCCGTCCTGCGAAGCGCAGAACGGGCCTTTTGATCTTTCAAACTTATTTATTGGGCAGTGGTGCACAGCCTTACCGAGCGAAAGCCAAAAGCTAGTAGCTCACACAAACCCTACCGGCGGCCCAGCTCGCGCAGGTGGGCGACGTGCGAGGCTACGGCGTAGCGCATCTTGGGGTACTCGTTGTATTCCACATTGAACTCCAGACACATCTGGCGGATGATTTTGTTGAGGGCCGGGTAATGTACATGAGAGATGTTGGGGAACAGGTGGTGCTCAACCTGGAAGTTGAGCCCGCCTACCAGCCAGCTGATGAGCTTGTTATCGGTGGCGAAGTTAGCGGTGGTCCGAATCTGGTGGATAGCCCACTCATCCTCGATTTTACGGGTGGTTTCGTGCGGCACAACAAAGGAAGTATGCTCAACGGTGTGCGCCAGCTGAAACACGATGCTGAGCGTAAAGCCGGCTACGGCCATAAATACCAGAAAGCCTATCAGCCAACTCACGAAGCCCACCGTCCAGATGGGCAGGCCGACGAACAACACCAGATGCAGAGCCTTGAAGCCCCAGAACACGCCCTGGTCGGAGGCCGTCATTTTCTTGATGGGCATCTCGCCAATTTTGCCCTTGAAATACTTCTGGTAATCCATAAAGAAAATCCAGGCGATGAACAGCAGGGCGTAGAAAAACCAAAAGTAGAGGTGCTGGAAGCGGTGCAGCAGCCGGCGGGGCTGCTCGGGGCTCAAGCGCAGCCAAGGCTGGGCATCAAGGTCGTCGTCGACGCCCTCCACGTTGGTGTACATGTGGTGGATGAGGTTGTGCTTGTTGTGCCACATGAAGGAGTTCCCGCCCATTACGTTAAGCGTGAAGGAGGCAAACTGATTCATCCACTTACGCTTGCTGAACGAGCCGTGCGCTCCGTCGTGCATGACGTTGAAGCCGATAGCCGCGCCCAGCAGCCCCAGCAGGACGGCTTCGAGGATACCGAGTAGCGCCGGGGGCGTCCAGAACACGAGGTGCAGATAAATACCAACGAAAGCGCCGGTGAGCAGCACAGCCTTGATAAACAGGGCTTTGCCGCCGGTGGTACTCTTGCCGGCCTCGGCAAAGTAGGCGGCCGTGCGCCGCTTCAGCTCCTGATGGAAGGAGCGGGAAGCCGCAAATTTGGGGGCATGCATGGGGTGGGGTACTAATGAGGAAACGAGGGCCTTACCTACGGCCCGGTCAGTTGGCGTGGCGCAGGTGGGGGGCTGCGTGGTGCCCCAACGGGGGCTACAGCTTGGTCTACAAAGATACAGCCAACCGGCAGCCTTGTTATAGTTCCTGCCACAAAGCCCGGTATTTTGCACAACATCCGGCTTCAGACCAAATAACCTAAGTTGCGACGTAAGGAGGTCGGCGCGATGTAGGGGCGGGGCTTGTCCCCGCCCGCCGTTAGCATCATTGAACGGCCACCGTTGCAGCAGCTACCATTGTAGCGGTGCTGACGGCGGGCTGGGACAAGCCCCGCCCCTACACTGTTCTGCTAAGG
>NZ_JAGGPS010000006.1 GCF_018613725.1 Hymenobacter sp. ISL-91 | reverse complement strand
GGCCCAAAGATACGCCCATACGTACCACCCGTTTACTTATGCAACACTACTTACCACACAAAAGCGCCCCGGCTACTATAGCCGGGGCGCTTTTGTGTGGTAGCCTCTGGTGGATTGAGCGTTGTACACTCAGGCTGCAGCGGCGCATTTTTGCACAGCTTCACGAAACGGCTGTAATACAACCCGTATTTAAAGCTCTATCTTGGTTTAAGATTTTCCCGAACATGGCTGATTTTGGGCTGTGAATAACCCAGGTTGCGAAGCGCAGTTCCGCCCCCAATACCGTGCAGACTGATTATTTGCACAACTTGGGTCAGAAATACTGCTTCCGCTTCGTTTTTTTGCTTCTGCTCTGTCCTGCCAGTTAAGATTATGGGCGCCAGCTCCTTCCCGCCAGATGGTATTCCGGAAGTACCTGCCGGGCAGCCCCAGCCACTGGAGCAGCTTTTTGCGCACTATTACTCCCGGCTGGTTTACTTCTCGTACCAGATAACCGGACAGCAGACGACGGCCGAAGACATTGCCCAGGAGGCATTCATCACGTACTGGCACCAGCGCGAGGAAGTAGCGGCTTCGGAAGCGGCCATAAAGGCGTACTTATACAGCACCGTCAGAAACGCCAGCCTCAACGCCGTACGCCACGCCAAGGTCGTGCAACTGCACCAGGATAAGGCGCAGGCCGCTCCGGTAGCGCCGGAGGCAGAGCCCGATGTAATGCGGACACTGATTAAGGCCGAGGTAGTGGCCGAAATTTATGAAGCGCTGGAGACACTGCCGGCCGGCTGCCGCACCATTATGCGGTTGGGCTACCTCGAAAACAAGAAAAACCACGAAATAGCCGCCGAGTTGGGCATATCGGTGAATACAGTAAAAACCCAGAAGCAGCGCGGGCTGCAGCTGCTACGCCTGCGCCTACGGCCCGAAACCCTGCTGGCCCTGCTGCTGCTCGTCCGCACAACCGGGTAACGCCGGTGGGCGAAACAGCAGGCGCTGCACGGGAACCGATAAACCGGCCGGCCTGAAGTGCGGGAGTGGCCAACTACGCCGCCCCGAAAAAAAGTTAGCTTTTTTTCACCCTCTTTTCACCCGTTTTGTCGGCTTAGGTTTCTTAAGGAAGAATACCCCCTCTCCCTTATGAAACCAACTCAACAAGCCCTCGACGCCGCCCAGCTGCTCGGCCGCTACCTGCGCGGCGAGCTGACGGCCGCCGAGGCCCAGGCCTTCGGGCAGTGGCTGGCCGCCGACCCGCGCAACGCGGCCCTGCTCGACTCGCTGCAGGACGCCGAGGCCCTGCGCGATGAGCTGGCCTTTTTTGCCCGTCTCGACCCTGGCGCCGCCTGGCAGCATGTGGCCCAGCAAACCAGCCAGCCCACCGTGCGCCCCCTGCTGCCCCCACCCAATGCGCCTGAAGAAGCCGACGACCTGCCTACGACCGATGAAAACGCGCCCGCTTGGTGGCAACGCACGGCCTGGCGCGTGGCCGCTGCCGCCGCGCTGCTGCTGGGCCTGGGCACCGCTACCTACGAAATAACCCACCGCCCTACGGCCTCCACAGTAGCTGTGGCCCCGGTGCCGGCCGCCCCTGCTACCAGCGCGCCGGCGAGTGCCCGCGCCCAGCTCAAGCTGGCCAATGGCAAAGTGCTCAACCTCCATGAGCTGCGCAATGGCAGTGTCTGGACCGGTGGCGGCATCCGGGTGTCGCAGCAGGACGGGGTAGTACAGTATGAGGTCGTGGGCAAGGTACCAGCCGGCTCGGCAGTGGCTTACCACACGCTGGCGGCCCCGCGCGGCAGCCGCTACCAGCTGGTGCTGCCCGATGGCAGCCGGGTATGGCTGAACGCAGCCTCGTCGTTGCGCTTCCCCACGGCTTTCGTGGGCAGCCAGCGCCGGGTGGAGCTGACGGGGCAGGCCTATTTTGAGGTGGCGCCCAACAAGCGGCAGCCGTTTCGGGTGCAGGCCGGCGGTACCACGGTACAGGTGCTGGGCACGCACTTCGACGTGATGGCCTACCCCGACGAGCCAGGCGTGCGCACCACCCTGCTCGAAGGCTCGGTGAACATTGAGCGGCGCGGCCGCACGGCGCGGCTGCGGCCGGGCCAGCAGGCAGTGTGCGCGTTGGGCAGCTCCGACATCGTAATCGGGGCGGCCGATATGGAGGCCGCCGTGGCCTGGAAACAGGATTTATTCTCCTTCCGGGGCCACTCGCTGCCCGAGGTAATGCGCCAGCTCAGCCGCTGGTACAACGTGGACGTGCAGTACGCCAGCCAGCTGCCCGAAAGCCACTACAGCGGCCTCATTTCGCGCCGCAGCACGCTGCCCAAGGTGCTGGAGATGCTCACGCTGACCGGCGACGTGCGCTTCGAGCAAAGCGGCCGCACGGTGCGCGTCGAACCAAAAAAATAAAAGGTGGGCAACTGTGAAGCACGGACGGAATGAGTTTCAGGCCCCGCACCCTACTGTCACCCCATCTGCCACATTCTGCACATTTCCCACATTCCGCACATTCCCTTCACATTCCTCACTTCAACTGCTTCCCCTCGCTTATGAAGTTCCCTCTACGCTACTTGGCGCCCGCCACCACCGGCAGCCCGGGCCGGGCTGGTCGGGTGGCCCGCACCACAGTGCTGATTTCGCTGGCCGCCTGTTTGCAGGTGCACGCGCTGGCTTATTCGCAGAACATCAACCTGGAGGTGCGCAACGCGCCGCTGTCGCAGGTGTTCAAGGAAATCAATCGCCAGAGCCGCTACCTCTTCATTTATAATGAGGAGCTGCTGCGCAAGGCCCGGCCCGTCACGGTGTCGGCCCGGCAGCAGCCGCTGGAGCAGGTGCTGGCCGCGTGCTTCGCCGACCAGCCGCTGACCTACGTCATCACCGACAACACGATTGTGGTGAAGCCCCGCGAGACGGCCGCCGCCCCGACAACCTCGGTGCAGCAGGGCCAGCAAACCATCAGCGGCGTAGTGAGCAGCACCAGCGACCAGAAGCCGCTGGAGGGCGCTACCGTGGCCGTGAAGGGCACCACCCGGGGCAGCACCACCGATCGATGCCAGCGGTCGGTTTACGGTGCAGGCCGAAGCGGGCGAAATCCTGGTCTTCAGCTACATCGGCTACATCACCCAGGAAATTCAGGTGGTGGCGGGCCGCACGACGCTCAATATTCCGCTGCAGCCCACCAGCAACCAGATGGACGAGGTGCAGGTGGTGGCCACCGGCTACCAGGAGATTGAAAAGGAGCGCCTCACGGGCTCGGTGGCCTCGCTGAACCGCGAGCAGTACGACCAGCGGGTGGCTGTAACGGGCAACTTTTTGGAGAGCCTGGAGGGCAAGGTGCCCGGCCTGCTGTATAACAGCCAGACCGGCGAGCTGGCCATCCGGGGCGTGTCGACGTTTGATGCCGTGCGCCAGCCGCTGATTGTGCTCAACGGCTTCCCCACCGAAATCGACATCCGCAGCATCAACCCCAACGACATCGTGTCGGTGAACGTGCTGAAGGACGCCGCGGCGGCCTCAATTTACGGCACCCGCGCCTCGAACGGCGTGATTGTGATTGAAACCAAGAGCGGCAAATCGGGTGCGCCGGTGTTCAGCTTGCGCGCCACCTACGGCGTGCAGCCGCGCTCCGACTTCGGCTACCTCAACTACGCCAGCGCCGCCGACTACGCCAACCTGCAGCGCGACTACCTGCTCTCGACCGACGCCACGCGGGCGGGGCTGCGGGCCGGCGTGGGCACGTCGCCGGTGCAGGACGCGGTGTTCGATTTCAAGGAAGGCAAGATTGACCGGGGCGTGCTCGACCAGCGGGTGGCCCAGATTGGCGCCTACGACAACCTGAAGGAGTACGAGCGGCTGTTTTACCGGGCCCGCCAGGCCCGGCAGGTGGATTTCGACATGAGCGGCGGCGGCGAGAAGAACACCTACCTCATCGGCCTCAACTACCTGGGCGAGGAAGACCAGCAGGTGCGCACCGGCAACGAGCGGATTCTGCTGAACCTGGCCAGCACCCACCGTTTCACGAACCGCCTGAGCTTCGAGTTCCGGGGGCGCTACGCCAACACCACCACCAAAAGCCCTTTCCAATCGGCCAGCGGCCTTTCGGGCGAGTACCTGAACAATTTCCTGCCATATGAGCGGCTGGTGGATGAGAACGGCCGGGCCCTGCCCGTGGCGCTGGGGCCGGGCCTCAACCCCAACACGGGCATCAACAACGACTTCAACGAGCAAAACCTGGCCCTGGGCCTCTACGACGGCCGCTACTTCCCGTACCAGGAACTGACGGCCAGCACCAGCAAGCTTAATTCGACCACGCTGCGCCTGCAGGGGCGGCTGCGGGCCGACCTGACCAACTGGCTGAACCTGGATTTGGGCGGCGTGTACGAAGACCAGCCCAGCACCCAGTCGCGGCTGCTGACCGAGGACGCGCTGGTGGTGCGGAGGCTGCTCAACTACAAGGCCGGCAAAGACCCGGTAACCGGCGTGCCGGTGTTTTCGGACCTACCCCGCGGCTCGTTCCTGACCCGCGTGAACGGGCAGACCAAGAGCTACACGCTGCGCGGCCAGCTGAACGCAAACCACAGCAGCGAAAACCTCAAGCACACCATCACGGGCCTGGCGGGCATGGAGGTGCGCAAAATCACGAACTCCGACTTCACCAACACCTTCTTCGGCTATGACGGGCAGACGCTGATTGCCAAGCCCATCAACCAGGTGAACCTGACCTCGTACCGGGCGCCGGTGTTTAAAACGCTGCCCACCGCAAGCCCGGCCACGTTCCCGTTCAGCAGCTACTTCAACGAGCGCTACAACGACCAGCGCTTCGTGTCGTTCTACGGCAACGCGGCCTACACCTACTTCGACCGCTACACGCTCACCGGCAGCATCCGGCTCGATAAGTCGAACCTGTTCGGGACCGACCCCGAGTACCGCAACAACCCGTTTTACTCGGTGGGCGCCAACTGGCGCATGAAGCAGGAGAATTTCCTGCACGACACCGAATGGGTGGATGAGCTGAAGCTGCGCCTAGCCTACGGCCTGAACGGCAACGTGCCCACCAGCAACAGCGGCCGGTTCCTGGTGCTTACGTCGGACCTCAACTACTACCTCGACCCGGTGCAGCAGTACTACGACGTGCTGGCGCCCCGCAACCAGTCGATTCGCTGGGAGAAGACCAAGAACTACAACGCCGGCCTCGACTACGCGCTGTTCGGCGGCCGCCTGTACGGGGCGGTGGATTACTACCTGAAGAACTCGGACGACATTTTCGGGCAGTACGCCGCCGACCCCACGCTGGGCTTCAATGAGTACCGCGCCAACACGGCCGCCATCCGCAACCGGGGCCTCGAGTTTAGCGTGAACAGCCTGAACCTGCGGGCCCAGGACTTCTCGTGGCGCACCCAGCTGACGGCTTCGTTCAACAAAAACGAGGTAACGAAGGTGAAAACCGTGACCGGCGACCCCGATGGCGCCCCGCTGATTTCGGTGCTCAGCCTGCAGCAGGGCTACCCGGTGAATGCGCTGTTTGCCTACCGCTACGCCGGCCTGAACGCGCTGGGCCAGCCCGAAATTTTTGGGCAGGACGGCACCCGGCGCCTGCTGACGCTGTCGGGCACCGGCTCGGAAAGCATCACGCTGGCCGACCTGGAGTACAAGGGCAGCACCACGCCGCGCTACGTGCTGGGCCTGAACAACCAGCTGAGCTACAAGAATTTCGACCTGTACTTCCTGTTCATGTACTACGGCGGCTACGTGATGCGCGTGGAGGCCCCCGACCCGCTACAGGTGCAGGGAATCGGCGGCGCCGGCCGCGTGCAGCAGGGCGCTACTGACTACTGGCAGCAGCCCGGCGACGAGCAGACGACCCGCGTGCCCGGCTTCTCGCCCGGCCTGGGCGAGCCCGGCTACTTCGACGACTACACCCGCTCGGCCTACGGTTTCGCCGGCGACTTCGTGCGCAAAGCCGACAATATCCGCCTGCGCGACATCGTGCTGAGCTACAACCTCAAGTCGGCCTTCTTTACCAACCTGGGCCTGGAGCGCACCCAGCTGCGGGGCCAGGTGCAGAACGCGTTCAACTACACGTTCAGCGGCAACGACATCGACCCCGACGCCATCGACCGGCGCGACGGTACCCGCCTGCTGCGGCCCAAGCCCTTCTACAGCCTGTCGCTCTACGCCAACTTCTAAGCCCGCCCGACCATGAAAAACCTTCGTTTACTGGCCGCATTGCCCCTGGCGGCCCTGGCCCTGACGGGCTGCGAGAAGTACCTCGACGTGAAGCCCAAGGGCCTGGTGATTCCCCAGCAGGTAGCCGACTACGAGCTGCTACTCAACTCGCCGGCCCTGAACCAGACCTTCCCGCTGGCCATGCTCTATATGAGTGACGACGTGCAGGAGCCCAGCCTGACCAAGCAGGCCGGCACGAGCCTGGCCAACGCCTACTTCTGGAACCCCAACCTCGATGTGGAGCAGGAATCGAGCCCGCTGGTGTGGGGCCCGGCCTACCGGTCCATTTACAACGCCAACGTCATCATCAGCCAGGTGCTTGATGCTACCGACGGCACGGCCCAAAAGCGTCAGCAGGTGCTGGGCGAGGCCCTGGTGATGCGCGCCGACCTGTATTTCAACCTGCTCACGGTGTTTGCCAAGGCCTACAACCCGGCCACCGCCGCCACCGACCCCGGCGTGCCCTTCGTAACGAGCATCGACGTGACGGACGCTACGCCCCCGCGCATGCCGGTGCAAACAATGCTCGACACGCTGCGCCAGAACCTGCTGCGCGCCGCCGCCGTGCTGCCGCCCACCAACGTGAATCGGGCCCGCGTAACCAAGTACGTGGCCTACGGGATGCTGGCGCGCATCAGCCTGTACATGCAGGACTACGCCGGCGCCAAAACCTACGCCGAAAACGCCCTGCAAGCCCCCCACCAGCTCAACGACTACAACGAGTTCAATATCCCCGTCGACTCGGAGGACCCCGAAATTCTGTGGCTGCGGCAGGCCGATGATATTGGCGGCCTTTTCTTCCTGAACTACTCGCCTGACCTGCTGGCCCTCTACGAGCCCGACGACTTGCGGGCCCAGCTGCTGGCGTTCGATATCGGGACGGGCTTCGTGTATGGGCGGTTTGACTACGGCATTCACGGCATTAGCTTCGCCGAAATGCTGCTGATTCGGGCCGAGGCACTGGCCCGCGCCGGGCAGGCCGCCCAGGCGCTGGCGGTGCTGGAAGAGCTGCGCGCAAAGCGCATCGATGCCGGCAGCTACGAGCCGCTGGAAGTGGGCACCGGCCCCGAGGCCCTGGCCACCGTGCTGCTGGAGCGCCGCCGCGAGCTGCCCTTCCGCGGCACCCGCTGGCAGGACATGAAGCGCCTCGACGAGCAGGGCCGCATGCCCGGCGCGGGCCAGCGCCTCGACCCCGAAGGCCAGGTGCTGGAAACGCTGCCGCCCCGCAGCCCGCGCTACACCTTCGAAATTCCGGCGCGGGTGCTGCGCTTCAACCCCGGCATGGTGCGCAACCACCCGTAGCCAGTTGTTTGCCCCCCCCTTGTCATCCTGAGCGAAGCGAAGGACCTTATTAGGCTTGAAAGACCTGCTATGACCGCTCAGGTGTGATGAGGTCCTTCGCTCCGCTCAGGATGACAGGCGGTTTCCCATCCATTCCTACTCATCCTTTTCCCTGACATGAAAAACCTGCTTTTCCTTTCTTCCCTCCTGCTGGCCTCGTGCTCGGCCGTGGCCCAGAACCAGTACACCATCGACGGCCGGGTGGCCAACGCCCCCGACGGGCTGAAGGTATACCTGCAGGACACCCAATGGCCCGACCCGCACATGGTCGACAGCACCGTTATTCAAAACGGCCGCTTTATGTTCAAGGGCAAGCTGGCCGGCCCCGATTTGCACCGCATTATTATCGACAAAACGCCGAAGGGAGAAAAGACCTCCCAGCGTAACTGGCTGATGTCGAGCTTCTACTTGGAGAACTCGCCCATCAGCTACGCCGGCAACCTCGACAGCCTGCCCACCTTCTACTACAAGCGCGACCGGGTAGTGGCCCAGCCCCGCATTACCGGCTCGGCCACCGAAAACCAGGCTGCGGCCCTGCGCGAGTCGCTGGCCCCGCTGGGCAAGCAACTGACCGCCGTGAATAAGCAGTACACCGACGAGTTCCACATCCCCGCGATGGAGGGCAAGTTTAACACCCCGGTGGGCATCAAGCTGGCGAAGCAGGAGTGGGCGCTCAACGACCAGCTGCGCGAGCGGAAAATGGCCTTTATTAAGGCCAACCCTAAATCGGTGGTGGCCTACGACCAGGCCAACTACTTTTTGAGCGGCATGTTCGTGGATATGACCGTGAAGCAGATTGAGGAGCTGCAGGCCGCCGTGGCGAAGGGCTGGGCCGGCACGCCGCGCCTGGCCGCCTTCAACGAGAAGGCCGAGAAAGCCAAGCGCACTGCCATCGGCACCAAGTACCAGGATTTCACCCTGACCACGCCCGAGGGCAAGGCGGTGAAGCTGTCGAGCTACGTGCCCAAGGACAAGTACACGCTGCTGGAGTTCTGGGCCTCGTGGTGCGGCCCCTGCCGGGCCGAAATTCCGCACCTGCGCAACGTGTACGAAACCAAGGGCAAGAACTTCCAGATTGTGAGCATCTCGTTTGATGAAAAGGATGCCGACTGGCGCAAGGCCATGAAGGAGGAAGGCATGGTGTGGCCCCAGCTGGTGGACACCCGGGGTTTCGAGGGCGACATTGCCAAAGCTTACGGCATCCTGGGCATTCCCTTCAGCCTGATGCTCGACAAGCAAGGCCGCATCATGCGCGTGGAAATGCGCGGCGCCTACCTCGACGCCACCCTGCAGGATTTGAAAATCTGAGTTGAAACGCCCATACGTTGTCATGCTGAGCGCAGCACAGCGAAGCCGAAGCATCTCGCGTGCAAGGCTAATTAAATGTCAGAAGTTACTACTGCACGCGAGATGCTTCGACAAGCTCAGCATGACAACGTGCCTGATTACCTTACCTGCCCGTCTACCCTCCCTTCCGCATGAAAAAACTGTTTTTGCTGCTCTGCCTGCTCCTCACCGCCGGGCTTACCCAAGCCCAGATTCTGCGGCCGGTGAAGTGGAGCTTCGGGGCCAAGGTCACCGGCGGCGCCAGCGCCACGCTGAGCTTCACGGCCAACATCGACCCCAACTGGCATATTTACTCGCTGAATGTGAAGCCGGGCGGGCCGGTGGCTACTTCGTTCGAGTTTGAGAAGGGCGCGGGCTATGTGCTGACTGGCAAGCCCAAGGAAGCCACCAAGCCGCACACGGCCTACGAGGAAATGTTCGGCATGGAAATCTCCTCGTTCGAGGAGCAGGCCACCTTCACCCAAACCGTGCGCCTGACGGCCCCCACGGCCACCATCAAGGGCACGCTCACCTACATGGTCTGCGACGACCAGCGCTGCCTGCCGCCCGAGGACGTACCATTCAGCATCACCGTTTCGGTACCGGCCAGCGCCCTCACCGAGGCGCCCGCCACGGCTGCCGAACCGAAAGCGGCCGAGCCCAAAACCACCGCTGCTGCCCCTGCTACGGCCACGCCGGCCAAAACCACGCCGGCCGCTTCGTCGGCGGCCCCCACTACCAGCACCACGCCAGCCACTGCAGCCGCAGCCGTTACCGCGCCGGCCCAGGCCCAGGTGGTACCAACGTCTGGTGCTGCAACCGCTCCGGCTGCCACCGATACCGCCGCTGCAACGGGGGCGTCGGAGGTAGCCGGAGCTACGGTGGCGCCGGCCGCCGATGCCACGTTACCGGCCGGGGCGCCGGTAGCGGAGGAGGCGCCTTCGTCGTTGTGGGCGATTTTCCTGGCGGGTTTTGTGGGCGGACTGGCGGCCCTGCTGATGCCCTGCATCTTCCCGCTGCTGCCGTTTACGGTTAGCTACTTCACCAAGCAGGACCACTCGCGCAGCAAATCCGTGGGCCGGGCCGCCATCTACGGGCTCAGCATCATCGTCATTTACGTGGCCCTGGGGCTCTTGATTACGGTGCTGTTCGGGGCCGATGCGCTGAACGAGCTGGCCACCAACGGCATCTTCAACTTCCTGTTTTTTGCCTTGCTGCTCGTGTTTGCCGCCTCGTTCCTGGGCGCTTTCGAGCTGACGCTGCCCAGCTCCTGGGTGAACAAGGCCGATGCCCGCGCCGACCAGGGCGGCCTGACGGGCCTGTTCTTTATGGCCGCCACGCTGGCGCTGGTGTCGTTTTCGTGCACCGGCCCCATCATCGGGACGCTGCTGGTGCAGGCTGCTACTACCGGGCAGTACCTGGGGCCGGCCATCGGCATGCTGGGCTTCTCGCTGGCGCTGGCGCTGCCCTTCACGCTGTTTGCTTTGTTCCCGACCTGGCTGAAGGCGCTGCCCAAATCGGGCGGCTGGCTGAACTCGGTGAAGGTGGTGCTGGGCTTTCTGGAGCTGGCGCTGGCCCTTAAGTTCCTCTCCAATGTCGATTTAGCCTACCATTGGGAGTGGTTCGACCGTGAGGTATTCCTGGCGCTGTGGATTATCATTTTCGGGCTGCTGGGCTTTTATCTGCTGGGCAAATTGCCGCTGGCCCACGACGGCAGCGCGCCGGCCGGTGGCCTGTCGGTGACGCGGCTGCTGCTGGCCGTGCTCACGCTCTCGTTCACCATGTACCTGGTGCCGGGTTTGTGGGGCGCGCCGCTCAAGGCCGTGGCCGCCTTCCTGCCGCCCCAGCACACCCAGGATTTCGACCTCTACACGCCCTCGCTCGGCGGCGGCCCGGTTTCGGCCGGCCCCGCCACGCCGCGCCCGGCCCACAAGTACGCCGACCTGTTCCACTCGCCGCTGGGCCTCGATGCCTACTTCGACTACGATGAAGCCCGCGCCGCTGCCCAGGCCGCCGGCAAGCCGCTGCTGATTGACTTCACCGGCCACGCCTGCGTGAACTGCCGCAAGATGGAAGCCACGGTGTGGCCCGACCCGCGCGTGCTCCAGCGCCTGCGCCAGGATTACGTGCTGGTGCAGCTGTACGTGGACGACAAAACGGAGCTGCCCGTGGCCGAGCACACCACGTCGGCGTTCAGCGGCAAGCCCATCCGCACCATTGCCAACAAGTGGAGCGACTTCCAGGCCAGCCGCTACCAGGCCAACTCGCAGCCCTACTACGTGCTGCTCGACCCGGCCACCGAAAAGGTGCTCACCCCGCCCCAGGGCGCCAACTACGACGCCGACAACTTCGTGAACTTTCTCGACAGCGGCCTGCGGGCTTTCGGTAAATAAGCCATCCCCGCCCACGCCCTAACCACTAAGCACCAAGCGTTAAGCTCTCCATTCTATGTGGACCCAACTTACTGCCGCTGCCACTCTGGCACCGGAGTTACAGACCACTTTTGACCGGTTTTGGCTGCTGGTGGGCAACACGCCCATGGTGGCGCTGCACTACCGCTACCAAGGCGAGGCGGGCACCATCTATGCCAAGTGCGAGCACTACAACCTGACGGGCAGCCTCAAGGACCGTATGGCTCTCTACATTCTGCAGAAGGCCTACGCGCTGGGCCAGATCCGGCCCGGCGACACCATTGTGGAGGCCACCAGCGGCAACACCGGCATTGCCTTTGCGGCCATTGGTCGGGCGCTGGGCCACCCGGTCCGCATTATCATGCCCGACTGGCTGAGCCGGGAGCGAAGCGACATCATTCGCTCGTTGGGGGCCGAGGTTACACTCGTCAGCAAGGCCCAGGGGGGCTTTTTGGGCAGCATTGAACTGGCAGAGGACATGGCGGCCGCCGACCCGCGCGTGTTTCTGACACGCCAGTTTGAGAACTGCTACAACGCCGAGGCCCACGCCCGCACCACCGGGCCCGAAATTGCGGCCCAGCTGGCCAGCGTCGGCCGGCAGCCCACGGCTTTCGTGGCCGGCGTGGGCACGGGCGGTACCGTTATGGGCGTCGGGCGCTACCTGCGTACGCACTTCCCTCAGGTACATATTCATCCGCTCGAACCGGCCGAATCGCCTACGCTCACCACCGGGTATAAGGTAGGCTCCCACCGCATCCAGGGCATCAGCGACGAGTTTATCCCGGCCATTGTGCAGCTCGATGAGCTCGATGAGGTGGTACAGGCCTCCGATGGCGATGCTATTCTGGTGGCCCAGCAGCTGGCCCGGCAGCTGGGGCTGGCCGTCGGCATTTCGTCGGGCGCCAACGTGATTGGGGCTATCCGGCTGGCGGCCAGGCTGGGCCCCGCGGCAACCGTAGTAACGCTGCTCTGCGACAGCAACAAAAAGTACCTCAGTACCGACCTGCTGCGCGAAGAGCCCGTGCGGCCCGGTTATCTGGCTCCCGAGCTTACCTGGCTGCATTACCAGCCCATCGACCGGCTGGCGGCTGCCGGTGGGCCAGCCTAGCAGCCCTGCTTCTGCTTCAACCTTGCTTCAACCCTGCTCTCATTTCACGTTAAAAGTCCGGCGTGCCGGGCGTTACTTTCCCACTCGTATGCTTCGTACCTTCTCTTTCGTGCTCGTAGCCGGCGCGCTGCTGGCCACTCCATTGTCGGTGGTGGCCCAGGCCAAAAAGCCGGCCGGCCGCAGCGCCAAAGCCACGCCCGGCCCCGTTATGGGTGCCCGGCTCGTGGAGCGCATTTCGGCCAATCCCGGCCAGCTACTGATTCCGTACAGCAAGTATGTGCTGCCTAACGGCCTCACGCTCATCGTTACGGAAGACCACTCCGACCCGCTGGTGCACGTGGATATAACCTACCACGTGGGGTCGGCGCGGGAGCAGATCGGCAAGTCGGGCTTCGCGCACTTCTTTGAGCACATGATGTTTGAGGGCTCTGATAACGCGCCAGAGGGCACGTTCGACCGGCTGATTTTCGGCTCCGGCGGTACGCTCAACGGCTCTACTACCCGCGACCGGACCAACTATTACGAAACCATTCCCAGCAACCAGCTGGAGATGGTGCTGTGGCTGGAGGCCGACCGTATGGGCTTTCTGCTCGATGCGGTTACCCAGGAAAAATTTGAGATTCAGCGCGCTACCGTCAAGAACGAGCGGGGCCAGAACATCGACAACCAGCCCTACGGCCAGGCCAGCGAGTATCTGGACCGGGCGCTCTATCCCTACGGCCACCCCTACTCCTGGCCCACTATCGGCTACCTCAAAGACCTGGATAACTCCGACGTAAATGACCTCAAGGATTTCTTTCTGCGCTGGTACGGCCCCAACAACGCTACTCTGACAATAGGCGGCGACGTGCAGACGGCCCAGGTGGTGAAGCTGGTGGAGAAGTACTTCGGCACTATTCACAAGGGCCCCGCCGTACAGAACATGAAGGTAGCCGAGCCGGTGCTGGCCCAGGACCGGTATGTGAGCTACCCCGATGAGGTGCTGTACCCGATGCTGCAAATGGTATTTCCGAGCGTGCCCAGCAACCACCCCGACGAGCTGGCCCTGGAGGCGCTGGCCGAAATCATTGGCCAGGGCAACAACTCCCTGCTCTACAAAAACCTGGAAAAGCCCCAGCTGGCCGTCGAGGCAACGGCCTACAATAGCTCCTCGGAGCTGGCCGGCGAATTCACCCTGCTCGCCTTGGCGCCCGAAGGCCAGCGCCTCGACAGCACCGACGCACGCCTGCGCCGGACGCTGGCCGAGTTTGCCCGCACCGGCCCCAGCCAGGAAGCCATCCGGCGCTTTAAGGCCAGCCGCGAGGCACAGCTAGTGGGCAGCCTGGCCAGCGTGAGTGGCAAGGTGAGCCGGCTGGCCGCCAACCAAACGTTTACGGGCAACGCCAACTATTTGGGGGTAGAGCAGCAGCGCCTGCAGGCCCTTACGGCGGCCGATGTGCAGCGGGTATTTGCCAAATACGTGCAGGGCAAGCCCGCCGTGGTTCTGAGCGTAGTGCCCAAAACCAAGCCCGAGCTGGTGGCCCGCGCCGATAATTACACCGTGGACCCTACCGGCTACCGCGCACCCAAAGACGAGTACGCGGGCCTGAGCTACCAAAAGGCCCGCGACACATTCGACCGGAGCCGGCAGCCCCAGCCGGGCCCCAACCCGGTGGTACAGGTGCCGGCGCTGTGGCAGGATACGCTGGCCAACGGCCTTAAAATCATCGGCACCCGCAACACCGAAATTCCGTCGGTTACGCTGCTGCTGACTTTGCGCGGGGGCCATCGGCTTCAGCAGGGCAACCTGGCCCAGGCAGGCCTGGCCAGCCTCACGGCCCGCATGCTGAACGAGGGCACCCGGCAGTATAGCGGGGAAGAGTTCAGCGCTATGCTCAAGCGCATGGGCAGCACCGTTTCGGCCAGCGCCAACGACGACAACACGCTGATTTACGTGAAGTCGCTGACCAAAAACCTGCCCGCTACGCTGGCCCTTCTGCAAGAGCTGCTGCTGCACCCGCGCTTCGCCCCAGTCGATTTTGACCGCATAAAGCAGCAGACGCTGCAGCAGATTGCCGACCAAACCACCCAGCCTGGCACCATTGCCGATAAGCTGTATGGCCGCCTGCTCTACGGTCCGGCCAGCATCATGAGTGTATTTACTTCGGGCACGGCGGCTTCCGTGGCCAGCCTGACCCTGGATGATGTGAAACGCTTTTATCAGCAGAGCTACGCCCCTAATGTGGGTGCGCTCGTGATTGTGGGCGACGTAACTGAGGAGCAGATATTACCTCAGCTGGCCTTCCTGAAGGCCTGGCCGCGCCAGCAGGTGGCCATGCCGCCGGCTCCGGCCGCGCTACCCCAGCCCGATAAGGCGCGCCTTTACTTCGTTGAGAAGCCCGGCGCGCCGCAGTCAGAAATTCGGGTTGGCTACCTATCCGCACTGCCCTACGATGCCACCGGCCCTTACTACCGCGCTTTCCTGGCCAATTACCCGCTGGGCGGAGCCTTCAACTCGCGTCTCAATTCCAACCTGCGCGAAAAGAAGGGCTACACTTACGGGGCGTTTTCCTCTTTCCAGAGCACGCACGCCCCGGGCCCATTTACGGCCTACGCCAGCGTGCGGGCCGATGCTACTGCCCCGGCCCTGCAGGAGATGGTAGAGGAAATCCGGAATTTCCGCAAGGGCATTACGCCCGAGGAGCTGGCGCGCCTGAAAACTTCGGTAGGCCAGAGTGACGCGCTCAAGTATGAAACCGGCCTGCAAAAAGCCCTGTTTCTCAACCGCTTGCTCGACTATAACCTGCCGCCCAACTACGTAACCCAGCAGGCCGCTATTCTCAAAAGCCTTACCCAGGCCGATGTGCAGGCTGCGGCCCAGCAATACCTGCCCGAAAACCTCTATTATGTGGTGGTTGGCGATAAGGCGCAACTCCCTGCCCTGCAGGCCCTGGGCTATGAGGTAGTTGAGCTGAATGGGGAAGGCGAACCGCTGACCGCAACGGCTTCTGCGGCGGTGGCTCCTGACGCCGCTGCTCCGGCAGAAGCGCCTGTTGGCAAACAGAAGAAAAAGCGCAAAAAGTAAGCTTGCTGCTGAACTCCTGCCGACAAATGTCTGCCTCATAAAAACCCAAAGCAGCAGTTCAGCAGCCACTTCTGCCATACGTGGCAGCTCTACCGGCAGTGCATCTTCCGTGTCGCACTGCCTTGGGGGTTACTACATCCTGGCAAGGTGCAATAAGTGCCTGCCAGCATTTGCGCACCCCATTTAGTGTGGCGCGCTACCTGGCCAAAACAGGTGGGGCCGGCGGTGTCTGCTACTACCATACAAAAGCGCCCCGGCTGTAGTAGCCGGGGCGCTCTTGCGTGCTGCCTTATTGGTCTAGGTGGCTGGCCGCCGCTGTGGTGTTAACGGTTGAAATCGTCCTGCACGCGCACGATGTCGTCCTCATCAGAGGGGTGGGCGGCATCGGTGTGCTGCCATATTTCGGCCACGATACCCCAGTTGCCCAGCCCGACGAGGCGGTGTCGCTCGCCCTGCCGGAGCGTAATCTGCTCGCCGGCATTGTAGGTTCTCAGTTCCCCTTCCTGGTCGGTGTCGCTGATGACGATGCCCACCGGGCCACTGACCACACGCCAGATTTCGGCCCGGCGGTGGTGGTACTGCCACGAAAGGCGCTGCTGCGGAGCTACCAGCAGAATTTTGGGGCTTAGCTGGCCGGCAATCCGCAGTTCGTCTATCGCCAAGCCAGCAAAGTACTGGTTGGCAAACCGCTGAGTCTGCGCGTCATCGAGCACAAAGAAACCGCCCCAGGGCCGGGCCAGGTCCTCGTGCCTGATTCGGAAACCATCAATTTCCAGCTGCTGGCGGGTTTCCAGAAAGCGGGCAATTTTGTCGGAGCTGGTAACCATAGATGCCTTAAAGCCGCCAATGTGAAGTTCTGGCGGCCGGGTGAAGGCGCTAAAGTAGCGGATTGTCTGATTTGAATCATTATGCAGACTCGCTTGCCAACGCAGCAAGGCAAATCAAAATGGGGGCAGGCACGTACTATTGGCATCCTTCTACTTCACTGCCTTCCTATGAAACAAGTAGCTCCCGGCGTTCATCAGCTTACTATCCAACGCTTTGTAAATGTCTATTTTATTGAAACCGGCCGGCCCGGCGAGTGGGTGCTGGTGGATACCGGCCTACCGGGCTCGGCACAGGCCATAGTCGCGGCCGCCGACGAGCTGTTTTATCCTGGCACCCACCCCGAGGCCATCATCCTCACCCACGGCCACCTCGACCACTCCGGCTCGGCACAGGCGCTGGCTGAACACTGGAAGGTACCGGTATTAGCGCACGCATTGGAGCTGCCCTTCCTCACAGCCCGGGCCGTGTATCCGCCCGCCGACCCAACGGTGGCTGGCGGTGGCTCGCTGGCCTTCGTAGCCCGGTTTTTCCCGCCCCAGTCGTTTCAGCTCTCCGACTACGTGCAACAGTTGCCCGCCAACGACCTCGACCCGCCCTTTCTGCCCGACTGGCAGTGGCACCACGTACCCGGCCATGCTCCGGGCCAGGTTGCGCTGTTCCGCGAGAAAGACCGTACGCTACTGGGAGCCGATGCGTTTGCCACCTGCAACCACGAGTCGGTGCCGGCAGTGCTCCTGCAACTGGAAGACATTAGTATCGCGGGGGCTCCGTTCAACTACGACTGGCAGCAGGTGGGCGAATCCATCCGACAATTGGCCGACCTGCGCCCCGAGGCTATTGGCTGCGGCCACGGTCCGGCCATGCCAGGGCCCGGTGCCGGCACCGGCCTGCGCCAACTGGCCGACGAGTTCCGCATACCAGCTCATGGTCGCTACGTGCAACATCCCGCCCGCCTCGATGCCAATGGCGTAGCCTATCTGCCCCCCGCGCCCCACGACCCAATTCGGGCCAAGTTTGGCCTAGCGGCCGCGGCGCTGGGGGCGCTGGTGGGCGCAGCATGGCTCGTGAAATCGTATCAGAAAAAGCAGCAGAACCAATACCCGCGCCCTAAAGCCGGTGAACCCAAGCGCTTCCGCACCGAGGAAGTAGCCCGCTGAACATTGGACTACCGTACTGTTGCTGATCTGTTAGCCTGCGCGTTATATGGCAGGCTAACCAGGCTGCCACCAACGAAGACCAGCAACTTAGTCCGGGTGTGAGCCATTGGCCTGATGACGTATTCGGTGAGCCTCGCGCACTTCAGCCACATTATTACACTTCCGTTGAAGATATTCAGCTTGGCGGCTGTGGGCGGGGCCGGCGGGGCAACAACACTAATGGCATTACGCTGATAGCGGTGCTCAGCCACGTTCAGATCATGAGCGGCGAAGCGCAATAGTCTGCCTCTTTGGGCGGCTCCGTTGGGGCCAGCCCAAAGGGGCTATTCCGCGTCGAGAGAATCGGGGGCGGCGGCGGGAGCGGGTTGGGGCGGCGTTACCCGCACGTTGCCGTTTACGGTGCTGACTTTCAGCTGCGCCCCGCCTTTGCCCAGGGTAGCGGCCAGGTTGTGGGGCAGCAGGTTGAGGCGCTTGGTATTTAGTTCGGCGGCCACCCGGCCCCGGGTGGCGCGGGCCAGCAGCGTAGCAGTGTAATCGGCTGGCAGCTCCCAGCTGATGTCCCCATTCACGGTGCTCACGTCCAGCCCCGGGCCGGTCCAGGTGTCGCCGCTCAGACTCAGGTCGATGCGGCCGTTGGTGGTTTGGGCGCGCACGTCGCCGGATACGCCACGCAACACAAGCGGCCCGTTGGTGGTGGTCAGGCGCAGCTGGCCCCGCACGTTTTCCAGCGTTAGCGCCCCGTTCACGGCCGTCAGCACCAGGTTGGTTTGGGCTGGCACCAGCACCTCGTAGCTCACGGCCCAGCCCTCTACCGAGCCGTTGGCCAGCGCAGCCCGCACCGTGTGGGCGGTGGTACTGAAGCGCACGGCGGTAGCCAGAGCCCGGGCCGTTTCGGCAGTGGCGCCCGTGCCCGTAATTCGCGCCCGCACCCGCACATCGGTCCCGGTCCAGGCCCGTACGCTAATGCTGCCGTTGGTGCACGCATCCACCGTCAGGGGTATGTCGGCGGGGGGCGTGGGCAGCGTCAGGTGGCGAATTTCGCAATGCATTTTCTGCAGCGGGCCCGCGGGTGGCGGGTTGGTGGCGCAATCGAGCGAGAATACGGGAGCCGGCCCAGTTGGGCGGGGTTTTGCTGCGGGAGTGGTCTTTTTGGCGGCCGGGGCTTTGGATGGAGTCATTTTCTGAGCCACAGCCGGGCCGGCAGCCAGCAGCAGAAGTAACAGAGTCGTTTTCATAGAAGAGCAGAGCAGAAAGAGGCAGCAGGGAAACCGGGGCAGTGAGTACTAATGGCCTGACGCGGCGGCCACTCCGGTAAGATACGCCGCCACAACGGTAGCGGCCAGCCGTGCCGTCTGCTGGTCGCGGTCGAAGAGCGGGTTAAGCTCCATTACCTCAAACAGGCGTACGCCGGCGCTGCAGCCCGCTAGCCACGCGGCCTCCGTGGCTTGGCGAGGCGTCAGGCCATCGGCGCTGGGCGCGCTTACCCCTGGGGCATGGGCTTGGGCGCAACAGTCAATATCGAAGCTCACGAAGGCCGGGCCAGCCGCTGTAGCCCGCGCCAGGGCCCGGCTCATAGCCTCAGGCATCCCTCTGGCCTGCACCTGGGCCAGCGGCACTACATGAGCCTGCTGTTGGTGCAGAAAATCAATATCGGCCTGCATGTTGAGGTTGGAGTGCAGCCCGATTTCCGTGAAGCGCGCCCCGGCTAACAAGCCTTCGCGCAGCAGCTTTCCGAACGGTGTGCCGCTGCTAAGCAGGCCAGGACGGTCTTTTACATCGGCGTGGGCATCGAGGTTGATGCCGCCCAGAGGCTGCCCGCCGGTGGCGGCGTGCAGGCCGCGCACGGTGCTGTAGGTGCCATCGTGCGAGCCGCCCAGCACCACCACGCGCGGGTATTGCGCCAGCAGCCGGGCCAGTTCGGTGGCAATAGTTTCGTGGTTGTCGGTGTGGCGGGCGGCGCGCAGCGGCAGGTTGCCGGCGTCGGCTATGCGCAGCTGGCGCAGGGTGGCGTGGTGTTCGAGGTTGTAGGTTTTGTGGTAGCGCCGCAACTCGCTTCTGATGGCGTTCGGGGCATGGGCAGCCCCACCCCGTCCGCCTTCCAGCACCGTTCCGAAGTCGAGCGGCAGCCCCACCAGACACACGTCGGCGACGGGCAGCTCGGCGGCCGGGCGAATCAGTTCACGCAGAAAATCAGCCATAGCCCAAAGTAACAGATTGGCGGCCAAACGAACAGTCGAGCTTATTACATCTAGCTCTGCGCTAGCTTATCCGAATGAATATTCCGGCAGCCCTTACTTTTAGGCGCCAGGCGCCGTATGTACCTACAGGCTGCCGACCGGCGGCGGCCCTCTGCACCCTCGCCCCTACTCTTGAGAAGCATGGTTTACTTCGACCAAATCCTGCTTGACACACCCACGCTGCTGGTGAGCTACAGCAGCCGGCACAAGTTGATACAGGCGCAGTGGCGAGGCCGCTTCGATGCGGAGTTGGCTCAGCAGCAGTGCCAGCTGATGCTTGCCAGCCTGCCCCCCACGCAGCCCGTGCACCGCATGGTGAATGACAGCAGTGAAGTATTTGGCGAGTGGCTGGAAGCCGGCAACTGGATTGGAGAAGTGCTGGCGCCCGCGCTGGCCGCCCGTGGCGTGCGGGCCGTAGCCTGGATAAATGCCATGGACTGGCCTTCCCGCGAAGCGGTGGCCTGCACTGTTTCGCTTACGCAGAAGCTGCCTATTAAAACCTTCGATTTTGATGAGGCAGATGCCGCGCTGGCCTGGGTGTTAAGCATCGAGGCCTGAACATTGACCGGGGTACTGCCGCCAAAACTATCTGCCTCAGGACGCCTAACTTTCGGCATGAACCTGCTTCGCTCCTTGTTGCCCCTGCTTTATCTGCTGCTGGCGGCGCTGCCACTGGCGGCCCGACAGCCTGCCCGCGCGCTGCCATTGCCCCGGCCGGTTGCGCCTGCGCCATTTTTCGGCACCTACGCCTACCTGTCCTATACCATCCTCGACCGGGAAAGCAGCCCCGAGCCCCTGCCGGCGCAGGGCGTGGGCGGCACCCTTACGCTGCGCCCCGACGGCACCTACCAGAAACGCCTGACCCTGACGGCCAACGGCGGCCTCATGCGCTTCGACCAAGACGGCCGCTACACGTTCACGTCCGGCCGCATCCGCTTCACGCACACCGACAAAAACGGCCGCCCGCGCACCGATGAAGGCACTTTCCGGCTGGCAAAAGACCAGCTCATTATTGTAGTGGCAGGCTTTCCGGTAGGCAACCAGAGCACCTACACGCTGCAACGGCAGTAGCAGCGGGCGGGGCCGCACCTCCGTTGCCGGGTGGCGGCATGGGCACGCAGCACCGGAGGAGCCAGCCGTTGCGCCCCGGCCGGCTTTCTGCTAACTTGCGGCCCGTTCCGCCCCCTCGGGGCCGCACGACAACTTACTCCTTACCATTTCACCAAATCACTATAGATGGGACGCGCGTTTGAATTCCGCAAAGGCCGCAAAATGAAGCGCTGGGACCAGATGTCGAAAGACTTTACCCGCATCGGCCGCGAAATTGTGATGGCCGTGAAGGAGGCCGGCCCCAACCCCGATACCAACTCGCGCCTGCGCACGGCCATCCAGAACGGCAAGGGTGTGAACATGCCCAAAGACCGGGTGGAAGCCGCCATCAAGCGGGCTTCCTCGCGCGAGGAAAAGGACTACCAAGAGGTAGTATATGAGGGCTATGCGCCCCACGGTGTGGCCGTAGTGATTGAAACTGCCACCGACAACCCTACCCGCACCGTGGCCAACGTGCGCATGTACTTCAACCGGGGCAACGGCGCGCTGGGCACCGCCGGTTCCTCCGACTACACCTTCACCCGCAAGGGCGTGTTCAAGCTGGCCGCCGAGGGCCTGGAGTTGGAGGAACTGGAGCTGGAGCTGATTGATGCCGGCGCCGAGGACGTGTACGCCGACCAGGAAGAGGACGAGCAGGGCCAGACCACCGACTTTATCGTGGTGGAAACCGCCTTCACCGACTTCGGCCAGATGCAGAAGGCGCTGGAGGAAAAGCAGCTCAACGTGGTATCGGCCCAGCTGCAGCGCGTGCCCAACACCACCGTACACCTCGAAGGCGACGAGCTGGAAGAAGTGATGAACCTGATTGAGAAGTTCGAAGAGGACGACGACGTACAGGCCGTGTACCACACGCTTGGCTGATCACGGATTAGCACGAATTTTAGCGGATTTCACGGATTTCGTAGCCGATTTTGCTGGTTTGATGGGCTGCTCCAGTTGGGGCGGCCCGTTTTACTTTTTGTTGGGACAACTGCCGGCCTTAGCCCCCACATCTACCGCAGCATCCGCCCCAGCCGCAACCCTGCGTCCGGCCTTCCTGAGTCCCATGAAACTGCTGCTCCTGCTGCTGGCCATACTATTGCTCAGCCTGCTTGCCCCCGCTCAGCAAGCCGAGCTAACGGCCCTGCTGGGCCAGCAAAACGTGCCGGGGCTGCAACTGGTGCATACTAAACGAGGCAAGGCTACGACTTATACCGCAGGAAGGCTGCGGCAGGATTCGGCCGCGGCCGTAACGGCCGAAACCGTGTTTCAGGCGGCCTCGCTGGGCAAAGTGGTACTGGCCTACCTCACCCTGCGGCTCCACGACCAGGGCCGGCTCGACCTTGACCAGCCGCTGCTGCGCTACGCGCCGTATCTGCGGGTGCAGGGCCAGCCCCGGGCCGCCCGCGTAACGGCCCGCATGGTGCTTACTCATACCACCGGCCTGCCCAACTGGGCCGATAACCCGCTGGGGCCCACCTGGGCCGCCTCGCCCCTGGTCTTTCGGTTTGCGCCCGACAGCTGCTGGAATTACTCGGGCGAAGGGTTTGTGTGGCTACAACACACGCTGGAGCAGCTAACTGGCGAGCCGCTGGAAACCCTGGCCCAGCGGGAGGTATTTGGGCCGCTGAAGATGCGCCGCAGCAGCTTTCGGTGGCAGCCCCGGTTTTCAGCCAATGCCGCCACCGGCCACGACAAAGCCGGCCAGCCCACCCAGGTTCGCCGTTTCGCGGAGCCCTACGCTGCTTACTCCCTACTTGCCACTGCCCCCGACTACAACCGCTTCCTGCAGGCCCTGCGCACCGGCCGCGGCCTGAAACCCACCACGGCCCAGCTGCTGCGGCTGGCCGCCAACGAAGCCAACCGCTGTGGCCGGCCCACCGCCCCCACCGACCCATTCGTGGCCTGGGCTGTGGGCGTGGGCGTGGCCCGCACCAGCGCCGGTTCCACCCTTTGGCACTGGGGCGACAACGGCGACTTTCAGGGTTTCTTCATGGTGCTACCCAACCGCCGCGAAAGCCTGCTCTTCTTCACCAACAGCGCCAACGGCCTGCTTCTCACCGACGAGCTGCTGCGCCTGTTCATCGGCCCCGGCGAGTACCGGGCCAGCCAATGGCTGGCGGAATAAACGGAACGATGTAGGGGCGGGGCTTAGCTTCGCCCCTACATCGCCCTTCACAACTGACAACTGACAACTGACAACTGAATATATTGCCGGATGCTGAAACGCCTCCTCGCTCCTACCCTGCTGGCCCTGACGGCCGCCGCCTGTTCCCCTTCCGCTACCGAAGCGCCCGATGCTGCTGCCGCGCCGGCCCTCACGGCCTACTTCCCGGCTCCCGATACGGCTGCGCTGGCCGATGGCGGCGTGAAAATGGTGCCTATTACGACGCCCAAGGGCACGTTTAAGGTCTGGACCAAGCGGTTTGGGAGCAACCCGCGTATCAAGCTGCTGCTGCTAAACGGCGGGCCGGGCGCCACGCACGAATACTTTGAGTGCATGGAAAGCTTCCTGCCCCGCGAGGGCATCGAGTTCATCTACTACGACCAACTCGGCTGCGGCAACTCCGACAACCCCCAGGACACCAGCATGTGGAGCCTGCCGCGCTACGTGGAGGAAGTGGAGCAGGTGCGGCAGGCCCTCCAGCTCGACAGCAGCAACTTCTATTTGCTGGGCCACAGCTGGGGTGGCATTCTGGCCGCCGAGTACGCGCTCAAGTACCAGCAGCACCTCAAAGGGCTCGTCATCAGCAACATGATGATGAGCATTCCGGCTTACGGCAAGTACGCCGAAGAAGTACTGGCGCCCCAGTTCAAGCCCGAAGTGCTGAAGGAAATCCGGGAAATTGAGGCGCGCAAGGACTTCCAAAACCCGCGCTACATGGAGCTGCTGCTGCCCAATTTCTACACTCAGCACATTCTGCGCCGCCCCCTGGAGCAGTGGCCCGAGCCGGTGAACCGCTCGTTTGCCAAAATGAACCAGTCGCTGTACGTGACGATGCAGGGCCCGAGCGAGTTCGGCGTATCGGGCAAACTGCTGAACTGGAACCGTGTGCCCGACCTGCCCAAGCTGGCCATGCCCGTGCTCAGCATCGGTGGCAAACACGACACCATGGACCCCGAGCACATGCGCATGGTGGCCCAAAAAGTGCAGCACGGCACCGCCCTCATCTGTCCCAAAGGCTCCCACATGAGCTTCTACGACGACCAGCAAACCTATATGCGCGGCCTGATAACGTGGCTGAAAGGGGTGGATAAGGGCGAAAAAGAGGTAAAATTGTAGTCCGAACGCCGCTTATTTTCCGGCCAACGCCCCGTTTCCCCTGATGCCTGCTTCTGCCTCCGACCCCGCGCCTCCTGTTTCTCTGTATTCTCAGCGGAGTATCCGACTGTTTTCGCTTGCCTTCACCACCATTGCGGGCAGCGCGCTTACGGCCAGCAATTTGCGGACAATAGGCCGTCCCGACCAAGCGCGCAAGGTTATCTGGGCGAGTGTGGTGTACATGGTCCTGATGGGGGTATTGGTGTCCTTTCTGCCTAATATCTCTGCCTACGGGGCCTATATTGCGGGCATCGGGCTGGCCGGCGGCTATGGCCTCAATACATACGCCGATTCGTTTATCCTGAACAAAAAGGACCACCCGGCCCGCAGCATCTGGCGGCCGCTGCTGCTGTGCCTGCTGATTTTTGCGCCCCTGCTTGGGCTGCTTGTGTACGCGCTGTAAGCCCTCTTTTCTCTGCTCCTATGCATTTCCCCTACCGCTCCCTGTTTCTGTTTGAAGCCGACATGGCCACCGTTTTCGAAATAAAGCGCCTCGACATCCAGAGCAAGAACCCCAGTCACCTGTACTTCTGGCTGCACTTCGATAAGGCCAGCGGCCAACTCAGCCAGCTCGATTTCGTGGATATGCGCACGGAAGCTGGTGAGCACCTGCGCGAGTTCACGCAGGGCCAGCTGCGTTTCAACGCTACCGAGGGCATCTTTTCGCCTACTGATGGTACCCAGGCGTTGAACTTGCGCACCATCACGCCGCCCACGCTGCCCGCCGAGCTGGAAACGGCGCTGTTCGCGTTTTTCGCTTAGGCTCTGTTCGAGTACAAGCCTGCCCGCTGGTTATCAGCCGGAATACCACCCCTGTCCTGAATACGGCGTACCTTTGCAGGCTGCCGACCCACCTCGGGCCGGCAGCTTCTTTTTTGGTGGCCCAAGCACCCGGCACTCCGCACTAAGCATTACTCCTCTTATGGCAACCCGACTCAATAAATACATCAGCGAAAGTGGCGTGTGCTCGCGCCGCGAAGCCGACCGCCACATCGAGCAGGGCAACGTAACGGTGAACGGCAAGCGCGCCGCCGTTGGCGACCAGGTAACCAGCCGCGACCGGGTGGTGGTGAACGGTGCCCACATCGAACCCCGGCCCGAGGAAGAGGCGGTGTATTTGGCCTACAACAAGCCTCCCGGCATCGTCACGACCACCGACTTGGGCGTAAAGGACAACGTTATCCGCGCCATCAAGCACACAGTGCGCATCTTCCCCATCGGTCGGCTCGACAAGGAGTCGCAGGGCCTGCTGCTGATGACGAGCAACGGCGACATCGTGAACAAAATCCTGCGCGCCGGCAACCAGCACGAGAAGGAGTACATCGTGATGGTGGACAAGCCCATCAAGGACGATTTCATCGAGGCCATGCAGAACGGGGTGCCCATTTTGGGCGTGATGACCCAGAAATGCAAGGTGGTGAAGGAAACGCCCTACATTTTCCGGCTGACGCTGGTGCAGGGCATGAACCGCCAGATCCGGCGCATGTGCGAGCATTTCGGCTACGAAGTGGTGCAGCTGGAGCGCATCCGCATCATGAACATCAGCATCAAGGGCCTGGGCCCCGGCGAGTGGCGCGAGCTGCGCGACAAGGAGCTGAAGGTGCTGTTTGAGATGATCGAAAACTCGAGCGGCACCGATGACGGCCGCACGCCACGCCGCCGCAAAGTGGTATCGACGGCCGAACAGTGGGGCGACCAGCCGGGCCGCAAAACCGCCCGCCGCGCCACCACCCGCCCCGACATTGTGCGCCTCCCTTCCGACCCCTCGATGGGCGACGAGGCCCCGCGCAAAGCCAAAGCCCTGCCGGCCGGCACCTGGCTCGACAAAGACTCGGTGCGCCCGGGAGCCAAGCCCAAGCGGCTGGTAACGGCCGGCCGCACCGCCGGCTCGGGCCGCCCCACCGACAAAGCCGGCCCCCGCCCCGGCAAAGCTGGCGGCCCGAAAAGCGGCCCCAAAGGAGCCAGCAAACGCCCGGCGAAAGGCAGTGGCGGCCCGGCTAAAGGCCAAAGCAGCAGCCGCGGCAGCCGCGGTTCCAGCCGCAGCCGGTAGTACCACCCGAACGCAATTTCAGCAGCCCCCGATCTTTCTACAGGTCGGGGGCTGCTGTTTTTCGGCAGCTTCTCCGTTCGTTTCCGACCCGCAACAGGGTTTGTTCCTGCTGAAACACGCCCGTCAGGAAGTCGGATAGTGAGCCGGCTGTGCCAGTATATTCAGGGTAGATGCAGCATTGAAATGGCCGTTTTTGCTCTCAGGCAGTCTTTTCATGTCTGCGCAGTAGGCGTTTTCACTCGGAGCAAGGGTGGCTGGCTAAAGTCTGAATGCGCGAAATTCTGGAGCTACCGGTCGGCAGTGGGCGCGTATGTTTGACATGTCGGACGCGTTGCCGCCGGCGCTTTTTTCACCAATTCACCCTCATTGCCATGAACGCTCCGCTCGCCAAGCCCTCCAATGCCTTTGTTGCCGCCTCCTGGTTTGCCCTGCTGGCCGGCATGGCCGCCTTCATTATTGGCCTCTGGAATGCGCAGATGTTACTTAACGAGAAGGGCTACTATTTCACTGTACTGATGTATGGGCTGTTTTCGGCTATTTCGCTGCAAAAATCAGTACGCGACCAGCTCGACGGTATTCCGGTAACCAGCATTTACTACGGCCTGAGCTGGTTTTCCACTATCCTTTCCATTGCCCTGCTCACGGTGGGCTTGTGGAACGCCACACTCACGCTCAGCGAAAAAGGCTTCTATGCCATGTCGTTTCTGCTGAGCCTGTTCGCGGCTATTGCCGTGCAGAAAAACACCCGCGACGCCCGCGCCGAGCAGCCTGCCGAGCCGAAGCCGCAAAACCAGTACCCCGAAAATTAGGCAGCCCTCCGGTGAGAGGAGGCGCGGATACTCTGGCCCCGCTGAGTATCTTGCGGCTACATTTTAGCTGTTAGCTGTTGGCTATTGGCTGTTGGCTTCCCGCCTGACAGCACTGCCACAAAAGCTAACAGCCATCAGCTAACAGCTAACAGCTCCAACAATGCTCCGCACCGACTGGACCCTTGCCGAAGTAACCGCCATTTACCACCAGCCCGTGCTGGAACTTGTTTCGCAGGCGGCCGCCATCCATGCCGTAACCCAGGCCACCGGCGAAGTGCAGGTGTGCACGCTGCTGAGCGTGAAAACCGGCGGCTGCCCCGAAGATTGCGCCTACTGCCCCCAGGCCGCCCGCTACCACACGGGCGTGCAGGCCCATAAGCTGCTGCCCGACGCCGAAGTGCTGGCCTCGGCCCAGCGCGCCCGCGACGCCGGCTCCACCCGCTTCTGCATGGGCGCCGCCTGGCGCGAAATCCGCGACAACAAGGACTTTGACCGCGTATTGGGCATGGTAGAGCAGGTAAACGGCCTCGGGCTGGAGGTGTGCTGCACGCTGGGCATGCTGAACGAGTACCAGGCCGAGCGCCTGAAAGAAGCCGGCCTCTACGCCTACAACCACAACCTCGATACCAGCCGCGAGAAGTACGACGACATCATCACTACGCGCACCTACGACGACCGGCTGAACACGCTGGAGCACGTTCGTAAGGCCGGTATTTCGGTGTGCTCGGGCGGCATCATTGGCCTGGGCGAAACCGACGAGGACCGCGTAGCCATGCTGCACACGCTGGCTACCCTGGAGGCTCACCCCGAAAGCGTACCGGTAAATGCCCTGGTACCCGTGGAGGGCACGCCCCTGGCCGAGCAGCCCCGCGTGAGCGTGTGGGAAATGCTGCGCATGATTGCCACGGCCCGCATTCTGATGCCCAACACGATGGTGCGCCTCTCGGCTGGCCGCCAGGAAATGCCCGTTACCGAGCAGGCATTGTGCTTTCTGGCCGGTGCCAACTCCATTTTCTCGGGCGAGAAGCTGCTGACCACCCCCAACCCCGACTTCGATGCCGACCAGCAGATGTTTGCCCTGCTCGGCCTCAAGCCCCGCAAATCGTTTAAAGATGTGCCCGAAGGCGCCGTGCTGATGGGCCGCGGCAAGGCCCCGGTAGCGGTGGAGGCGTAGTCTGGGCCTTTAGCACTCCAGAGCCGTGTCATGCTGAGCGAAGGTGGAGCCGTAGTCGAAGCATCTCTACTGCAACAAGTAAATCCATTATCAGGATTAGCATTGCGGTAGAGATGCTTCGACTACGGCTCCGCCTTCGCTCAGCATGACGCTTTTTTTTCTTCCCCACGCCTCTCCCTCACTACCCCTCTGTTTATGGAAATTCCCTTCGACCTTAACCTCGACCATGCCTACGCCGAAAGCATCCGGCAGCAGCACGAGGCCCGCGAGGCCCACGACCTGATTTCGGAGCTGGAAGACAAGGTTGGCTCGGCCCTGGGGCTGGTGATGCAGCGCCACGGCGTACTGCCCGCCGTCGGCGACCGGGTAGAAGTGGATTCGGAATGGTTGGTTATCAGCGCCCGCACTTTCGGGCAGGATGGCAGTGTGTGGCTCTCGGTAGGCCCGTTTGCAGGCTGAGGTTTTCGTGTCATCCTGAGCATTCCGCCAATTGAACGGCGACGAAGGATAACAGACAGTTTTTCGCGCTCCTATGCCTACTTCCCTGCACCAGCGCCTGGCCGCCGAGCTGGCCCGGCGCGAGGCCGCCGGCACCCGCCGTCGCCTGCCCGCCCCGCCCGCGCCCAACCTCACCAATTTCAGCTCCAACGACTACCTGGGGCTGAGCCGGCACCCACAGGTGCTGGCTGCAATGCAGCAGGCGGCCCGGCTGCCGGCCGGCAGCACTGGCTCGCGGCTTCTCACCGGCAACTCGCAAGCTGCCGAGGCCCTCGAAACCCACCTGGCGCAGTTCCACGGGGCCGAGGCGGCGCTACTCTTCAATTCGGGCTACGCGGCCAACCTGGGCTTTTTTGGGGCCGTACCCCGGCGCGGCGACACCATCCTTTACGATGAGGCCAGCCACGCCTCGGTCAAGGATGGCATCCGGGCCACGCCGGCCACCGCCTGGAGCTTCCGCCACCACGACTTGGCCGACCTGGAGCGCAAGGCGGCGCGGGCCACCGGCGCGGTGTTCGTGGCCGTGGAGGCGCTGTATTCCATGGATGGCGACGTAGCCCCGCTGGCCGAGCTGGTGGCCGTTTGCCAGCGCCTGGGTTTGCATCTGGTGGTCGATGAAGCGCATACCAACGGCCTATACGGCCCGCGGGGCGAAGGGCTGGTAGCGGCGCTGGGGCTGCAGGAGGCCGTATTTGCCCGCATCCTCACCTTTGGCAAGGCGCTGGGCAGCCAGGGCGCGGCGGTGGCCGGCTCGGCTTTGCTGCGCGACTATCTGCTCAATTTCAGCCGGCCCTTCATCTACACCACGGCCCTGCCCCCGGCCACTGTGGCGGGCCTCACGGCAGCCTACCAACTGCTGCCGGAGCTGCAGCCGGCCCGCGAGCAGCTTTTCCGGTTTTCCGATTATCTGAAAGCCACGCTCAACGCCGTGCCGGGCCTGCACGTGCCGGCCACCAGCCACATTATTCACCCGGTTTTCTTCACCCAAAACCCCGGCCCCGCCGCTGTGCGTGCCGTAGCTGCCGCCGCCCAGGCCGCCGGCTTCGATGTGCGCGCCATTGTGGCGCCCACCGTGCCCGCCGGTACCGAGCGGCTCCGGCTTATTGTACATTCCTTCAACACCGAAGCAGAAATTGACGCGTTGGCGGCAGTGTTGGCAGAGGCTGTCAGCTAAACTAAATGCGGTGGGCGGCGTAGGGGCGGGGCTTGTCCCCGCCCGCCGTGCGCGCCGCTGCTACGATTCTGTTCAATGTTGCATACGGCGGGCGGGGACAAGCCCCGCCCCTACGCCGCCCTCCACAACTTGGGTTAGCTACGAGTCAATAACTCCTATACTCGGGTACCTCGCTCAGTCGTTCGTTGGTGCGGTTTGCGGCATCTACGCGCCAGCAGTAGTGCTCCAGGCCGTTGCTGAGTAGCAGCAGGGGCGCGCCAACGGTGAGGTTGTAGGTGGCAATCTGGTGGGCAACGGCCGGCGTAATGGGCACGGTGGGACGCTTGCACTCAACCAGCAACAGGGGCTGGCCGGTGGCATCGAGGGCCAGCAGGTCGGTGCGTTTCTGGCGCTGGTTGTACTGGTGGCCGCGCTCCAGGCTCAGCAGGCCCTTGGGGTAGCCGCGGTGGTTGATGAGGTAATGCACCAAATGCTGGCGCACCCACTCCTCGGGCGTGAGCACCACATGACGGCGGCGGAGCACGTCCCAGATTAGCAACTTTTCGCCGCTTTGTGTAACTTTGGCTTCGAAAGGCGGCAGATTCAACTCTTGCATCACCTACAAAGGTACGGCCCCGGGGTATCTCTCCCGCTTTTCATTCCGTGCCGTCGATTCCCCCTTCCGGGCACCGACGGCTTTTTTGTACCTACCCTTTTCCGGCCGACTGCGCTGGCCGCGGCTTTAGGCTGCTGCCGGTTTTGGTGTAACCGTATCTTTCGCAACCCTAACCCCTTCGTATGAAGACGAAAGCTGACATTGTTAAAAACTGGCTCCCGCGCTATACCGGAGTCGAATTAGAGGAATTCGGCCAGTACATCCTGCTGACCAACTTTGCCAACTACGTGTCCATGTTTGCCGAGCAGTTCGGCACCGAGGTGCGCGGCCTCGATAAGCCTATGCAAACGGCCACGGCCAACGGCATCACCATCATCAACTTCGGCATGGGTTCCCCGATGGCGGCCACCGTCATGGACTTGCTTTCGGCTATTGAGCCCAAGGCAGCCCTGTTTTTGGGCAAGTGTGGCGGCCTGAAGTCCAACACCAAGCTCGGCGACATGATTCTGCCCATCGCCGCTATTCGGGGCGAGGGTACGTCGGACGACTACCTGCCGGCCGAAATTCCGGCCCTGCCCTCCTTCCGCCTGCAGCGCGCCGTGAGCAGCATGATCAAGAAGTACGAGATGGACTACTGGACCGGCACGGTGTACACCACCAACCGCCGCGTTTGGGAGCACGACGAGGCATTCAAGGAGTACCTGCGCCAGGTGAGGGCCATGGCCGTGGACATGGAAACGGCTACCATCTTCACCGTGGGCTTCGTGAATGGCATTCCGCACGGCGCCCTGCTGCTGGTGAGCGACAACCCGATGACACCCGAAGGCGTGAAAACGTCGGAGAGCGACAAGAAAGTAACTGCCGGCTACGTGCTGAACCACCTGAAAATCGGCATCGAGTCGTTGCTGGAATTGAAGAACTCCGGCGAGTCGGTGAAGCACATGCGCTTCGACTAAACACGGCTTTTTAAAAGCCGAGAAGAACGTGTCATCCTGAGCGGAGCAAAGGATCTTATCACGCTTGAACGAGTCGTTGTTACGGTCGTTCGAGCGTGATAAGATCCTTCGCTCCGCTCAGGATGACACGTTCTTTTTTTCGCTGTTATCTTTCCCAGCGGCTTTTCCCCGACTTCCCCGTTTCCAAATCTACTCCCGCCTCTATGCGCCCACATTTCCGCTTGCTGCTTTCTCTTCTTCCGCTCGGCGTAGCGGCGTGCCAGTCAGGCAGTTCTGGTAACCGCCAACCCGCCGATTTGCTCGTGTACAATGCCACGGCGTACACCGTCGATTCGGCGTTCAGCTCGGCGCAGGCGTTTGCCGTGAAGGATGGCAAATTTGTGGGCGTGGGCACGGCCGAGGAACTACGCGGGCAGTTCGAAGCGAAAGAAGAAGTGGACGCGAAAGGGCAGTTCATCTACCCTGGTTTCTACGACGCGCACTGTCACTTTTACCGCTACGGACTGGGCCTGCGCGATGCTGATTTGGGCGGAACTGAGTCGTGGCCGGCCGTGGTGGCCAAGCTGAGCCAACAGCGGCAGCAGTACCCGCAGGCGGCCTGGCTTACGGGCCGCGGCTGGGACCAGAACGACTGGCCCAACAAGCAGTTCCCAACCAAAGACACGCTCGACGCGCTGTTTCCGAACACGCCGGTATTCATCATCCGGGTGGATGGGCACGCGGCCCTTGTCAACCAAAAGGCGCTGGACCTGGCCGGCATAACGGCCCGCACGCCCATCAGCGGGGGCAGCATTGCCAAGGATTCTCAGGGCAAGCTCACGGGCTTGCTGGTAGATAATGCCGTGGACCTGGTATCGGCCAAGATACCGGCGCCCGGCGCGGCCGAAGCCGAAGCGGCCCTGCTCGACGCGCAGCAGCGCTGCCTGGCCGTGGGCCTGACCAGCATGGCCGACGCCGGTTTGGAAAAAGCCCAGGTCGACCGCCTCGACCAGCTGCAGGAGGCTGGCAAGCTCAAAGTACGCCTGCACGCCATGCTCGCTCCTACCAAGGAGAACAAGGATTTCTACCTCAAAAACGGGCCAGTGCTCAAAGACCGGCTTACCGTCAGCTCGTTTAAGGTGTACGCCGACGGGGCGCTGGGCTCGCGCGGGGCGTGCCTGGTTGACCCATACGCCGACAAACCTAAGGAAACGGGCTTCCTGCTTTCCACCGAAAAGGAGTTTCGGGAGCTGGCTAAGCTATTGGCGGCCAGCAAGTTTCAGATGAACACCCACGCCATCGGCGACTCGGCCAACCGGCTTATCCTCAACATTTACGGTGAAGTGCTGAAGGGCCAGAAGGACCGGCGCTGGCGCATTGAGCATGCCCAGGTGGTAACGCCGGCCGATATGGGCAAGTTCGGGCAGTTCGGCATAGTGCCTTCGGTGCAGCCCACCCACGCCGCCTCCGATATGTACTGGGCCGGCGAGCGGCTGGGAGCCGAGCGCCTGAAAACGGCTTACGCCTACGAGCAGCTGCGCAAGCAGTACGGGCAGGTGGCCATTGGTTCCGACTTCCCGGTGGAGGACATCAACCCGCTGTTCGGCTTCCACTCGGCCGTGGCCCGACAGGATGCCAAGAACTACCCGGCCGGTGGTTTCCAGCCCGAAAACGCGCTTTCGCGCCCCGACGCTTTGCGCGGTATGACCACCTGGGCCGCCCACGCCGCCTTCGAGGACAAGCAGAAGGGCAGCATCCGCCCCGGTATGGCCGCCGACTTCGTGGTGCTGGATACCGACCTGCTGAAAGCGCCCAACGAGAAGCTGCGGGGCGCCAAAGTGCAGCAAACTTGGATTGCGGGTGAGAAAGTGTTTTCAGTGAAATAGACGCAGGGCAGTAAAAAAGCCGCCCGTCATTCAGCACATGTTGCGCTGAATGACGGGCGGCTTTTTTACTGCCTTTACTCTACCAGCCAGGTTCGTCGGCTGAGGGACCGTACATGGCGGGAATCGGAACATCGAGCAGGCGCAGGTACACACTAAGCTGGCCCCGGTGGTGGATGCTGTGGTTGAGGCCCATGATGCGGATGGCCGTGGCTTTGGGGTACTCCAGCAGCGTCTGCTCGCCGCGGTGTAGGCGGAAGCTGTGGGTTAACTCCTCGTCGGTAGCCTGCTGCAAAGCCGCCCGCAGGCTGGCGCTGTATTCCTCGAAACGGGCCATCAGCTCCTCGTGGTTGGTGGGCGAAGGACCGGGCTTGGGGCCGTTGGGGTCGAGGAAGTCGCGGCTCGGATGTTGCACAAACAGCTGCTTGAAGGCGAGCAGGTTCACAATGTGCGTAGCCAACTGCCCCAGCTTCATACTCTTGGGGTGAGGCTGGTAATCGGCCTGCTCAAAAGGCACCAGCGCCAGCAGCTTGCGAGTAGTAGCCAGTTCATGGTCGAGTTCGGCCAGGATGTTTTGTTGCAACGAAGAGGTATGCATGAAGGAAGTAGCTATTAAAAATTAATCGTTAGGACAGCCGTGCGGAAATGAAGCGGACTATTAGCCCATCATGCTGAGCTTGCCGAAACATCTCTACCGCAATGGTAATCCTATCATTGGGTTTACTGTTGCGGTAGAGATGCTTCGGCAAGCTCAGCATGACGGCCTGCTTTAAGGCCGTTTTCACTTTCGCTTATGATTCTTCTGACTTCCTACAGCGGCGTACTGGCCGTGGGCGAGGCGGGCGGAGGGCCGGGAAACGTATCGGGGCCGGTGGGTGAGTCTTCGCGGAGCTTGCGGCCGCGCAGCTGGAGCAGGAAAATGAGGCCCAGAATGAAGAACACGATGAGCGCCAGGATGCTGTAGCGCATGTTGCCGCCCGTTAGCTGGGAGATGCCGCCAAACACCAGCAGACCGATAACGATGCCCACCTTCTCGGTCACGTCGAAGAAGCTGAAGTAAGCGGCCGGGTTGGGCGTGTTCTCGGGGATGATTTTGGAATATGTGGAGCGCGAGAGGCTCTGCACGGCGCCCATCGTGAGGCCGATAACGGAGGCCAGCGCGTAGAAGCTCCAGCCGGCCTGCACAAAGTAGCCGGCAATACAAATCAGCATCCAGATGAACACGGCCCAGCTGAGGGCGCGGGTGTTGCCGATACGCTCCGAGAGCTTGGAGAACAGGTAGGCCCCCAGAATACCCACTAGCTGCAGCAGCAGAATGGTGATGATGAGCGAAGTCGTATCGAGCTTGAGCTCCTCATCACCGAAGAGTGTGGCCACGTACATCACCGTTTGCACGCCCATGTTGTAGGTGAAGTAGGCCAGCAGAAACCGCTTGAGGTTGGGCTGTTGCTTGGTCTCTTCCCAGACTTTGCCCAGCTCGCGGAAACCGTTGAGCAGCCAGCCCGAATCGTTGGTTGCGCCGGCCGGCCGGCCGGGGTCGGCGGGTAGGGTGGCGAAGGGAATCTGGGCAAAGCCGGCCCACCAGATGCCCGTGAGCAGGAAGCTCAGGCGGGTTGCCTTTTCGGTGGTCAGCCCAAACAGCGGCGTACCCGACAGCGTGGGCCCCTGAATGAGTACCAAGCAAAGAATGAGCAGCAGCACCGAGCCGATGTAGCCCATGGAAAATCCGCGGGCCGAGAGCGAATCGAACTGCTCCTCCGACGAAATATCGGGCAGGTAGGAGTTGTAGAACACAATGGAGCCCGAGAAGCCCACCGTGGCCATGATGAAGATGAACACCCCCATCGTGAACGTGCTGGCCTCGAAGAAATACAGCCCCGCGCACGAGGCCGCCCCGAGGTAGCAGAAAATCTGCAGAAACAGCTTCCGCCGGCCCGAATAGTCGGCCAGGGCCGTGAGTACCGGGCTGATGAGGGCAATGATGAGGAAGGCCGCTGACACCGAATAGTTCTGGAGCGAAGTACCCGGAACACTCATGCCCAGGAACTCGACGGGCGTTTTGCCGCTATCAGTGCCCGTGAGGCTTTTCACCACCGAGCCCCAGTAAATGGGGAAGATGGAGCTGGTAATAACCAACGGATAAACCGAGTTGGCCCAGTCGTAGAACGTCCAGCCGCGGGTGATGCGCTTGTCGTCTTTGGGAATGGTTTGCACGCCGGGTTCGGCGGACGTAACGGCGGCGGTAGCGTCGCTCATACAGGCAGGGGCTTGGGCAGTAGTGCGGGCAAGATAACGGGATTTCACGGCTGTGGTTGTGGAAGCCCGGCAACGGTTACGTTCCGGCAGCACGCCCCGACTCACTCGCCAGCAGCGCCGCATACTGGGCCTCCGTATCCACATCAACGGCCCCCGCCGGGAAAGGCACGGCGGCTACCAGCGCCGGGTGCTGCTTAAGCAGCTGCCCCGCCCCGGCCGAATCGGGTAGCTGCCGGAGCAGCGGAAGGGCCTCGGAGCCGAACAGCACCGGCACGCCCAGCGTGTCGCCGTACTGGCTTGCCACTATAGGTCGGCCGCTGGCAGCATGGGTTTCGGCCAGCTGCCCCAGCAGCGCGGACGTTACGTGGGGCTGGTCGCAGAGCATGACCGTCAGCGTCGTAAAATCAGCCCTTAGGCTTTCAAGCTGCTGTAGGCCACATTTTATGGAAGCACCCATGCCCGCAGCCCAATCGGGGCACCGCACTACCTGCACCGGCAGGCCGGCCAACTCGGGTAGCAGGGCCTCGTGTTGCGCCCCGGTTACCACCACTACCGGCGCGCCGGCAGCCACAGCCGTTTCGGCGGCCCGCCGCAGCAGCGTCTGGCCCTGGTACGCAAGTAGCTGCTTGGGGCGGCCCAAGCGGCTGGAGGCACCAGCCGCCAATAAAATGATGGCAGGCATGTGGTGGGAATTGAGCTAGGTAGAAATGGGTTGCTACAGCTCGCAGACCGCTTCTACTCTGCCCTCGGGCACCAACGGGGCATCGGCGTGCAGGGTGGGGTGGATGGGGTGCGGCGAGTCGCGCAGGAAACCGGCGGGGCGGCCCGTGAGCACCGCCTGGATTTCGGCCACGATAGAAAGGGCAATTTCCTCGGGCGTTTCGCCGCCCAGGTTCAGGCCGATGGGGCTGTGTAGGCGGCTGTGCAGCTGCGCGGCGGCATCGGGCGTTTCCTTTACCAAATCCTGCAGCAGCCGCTCGTACTTTTTGCGCGGGCCCAGCAGCCCGATGTAGGGCGTGGTGGCATCGGGCAGCAAGTGGCGCAGCACCGCCAAGTCGTAGTAGTAGTTGTGCGTCAGCAGCAACGCGAAGCTCCCATCATAAGGCTGCTCTGCTACCTTTTCCAGCGGCAGCACCCGCACGGCGTGGGCCTCGGGGAAGCAGCCTGGCTGCACCTGGGCCGGCCGGCCATCGACTACTGTTACGCGCCAGCCCAGTCCGGCCGCCAGACGCACCAGCGGCTGCACATCGTTGCCGGCGCCATACACGGTCAGGCGCACGGGTGGGCGCAGGATTTCCAGGCTGACGCGCACGGCTCCCGAGCCGGCCGGATAGTGGCGAGTGGCGGGTCGGCCGGAGGCCAGTGCGGCGCGGGCGTCGGTTAGCAGCGACGCCCGGAAGGCAGCTGTGGCAGGCAGGGTGCTTTCGACGCGGCCGTTGGCCAGCAGCAGCAGGCGCTGCCCAACCTGTACTTCCTCTTCGGGGCCTACTCCGGCAAACACGGTGGCTACTACGGCCGGGTTGTGGGCAGTGGCCTCGGCCCAACGCCGCAGCAGTTCCAGCGGGTTGTCGGGGTCGGTAAAGTCGAGGGGTTCGAGCAGAATCTGCACAATGCCTTGGCAACCCAGCGCGGCCCCGAACTGCAGGTCGTCGTCGGGGTCGGTCGAGTCGTAGGTGACCAAGGCGGGGCGGCCCTGGCGGATGGTGCGGCGGGCCCGGCGGCGGGCGTCACCTTCGAGGCAGCCCCCACTGATGGCCCCGGTCAGCTGGCCTTCGTCGGTTACCAGCATCCGGGCTCCGGGGCGGCGGTAGGCCGAGCCGGCTACATCCACCACCGAGGCCAGCGCGCAGGCCCGCCCCGCGGCGCGGTGCTGGTCGTAGGCATGGAGCAGGCGTTCGAGTTCAGTCATGTCTTTTGAGCTGTTGGCTGTTAGCTTTTCGTTAGGATAACTCAAGTTACAAGCACGGTGTAGGGGCGGGGCTTAGCTGCGCTGTCCTGCGGTTGCCCCCGCCCGCCGTTGAACGGTTGTCGTTGAACGAGTACCGTGGCAGTGGCGCGAACGGCGGGCGGGGACAAGCCCCGCCCCTACGTCGGGCTGATATATTTGCTCTTCAGCATAGGCTACGCTGGCAGCCGCAGGGCTTCCAGTACCTTATCGGGCGTCATCGGGAGGCTGCGCAGGCGGCGGCCGGTGGCGTTGAACACGGCATTGGCCACAGCGGCGGCCACTCCTACCATGCCCAGCTCGCCAATACCTTTTACGCCCAGATAGTTGATGTAGGGGTCCGTTTCGGGCACAAATTCCACCTGAATGTTAGGAATATCGGCGTTGACGGGAACGTGGTAGCCGGCCAGGTCGGCGTTGGTGTAGCGGGCGAAGTTGGGGTCGCGGAACGTATCCTCCATCAGGGCCGCCCCGATGCCGTAGATGGCGCCGCCGGTCATCTGGCTGGTAGCAGTTTTCAGGTTGAGCACGGTGCCTGCGCCGTGCACGCCCACCCAGCGCGTCACGCGAATCGTGCCCAAGTCGGGGTCAACTTCTACTTCGCAGAAGTGCGCCCCGAACGAGTGCATGGAATGGCCGCCTGGCTTTTGCTTGTCGTCGTTCTGGTTGGCTCCGTTCTGGCCGAAGTTCTTTTCCTCGTAGCCAGCCCCGTACTTACCGGTACCGCTGCCCTCGATATCGGGCTGGCCGCTACGGCCCAGAGCCGCCAGCAGCGTCTCGCCCTTCTTGGGGTCTTTGCTGAGGAACATACGGCCCAGCTCTACTTTCACATCGGTGGGTTTGGCCTTGTACAGCGGCGACTTTTTATCGGCCACCGCCATTTTTACCACCTTATCCCACACGTCTTCAGCGGCGGCCATAATGGAGGAAGCCACTGTGCCGGCCGCCACCGAACCGCCCGAGCCAGGAGCCGTAGGCAGGCGCGTATCGCCCAGCTCGAAGCGGATTTTTTCGGGCGGCAAGCCCAGCGCGTCGGCCGAAACCTGTGTCATGACGGTGTAGGTACCGGTGCCCAGGTCGGTGGCGCCGGCTTCCACTACGGCGTGGCCATCGGCGAATAGCCGTACGCGAGCCGTGCCCTGCGAGCTGTGCACCGGGTAAGTAGCCGAGGCCATGCCGTGGCCCACTAGCAGCTTGCCCCGGCGCGTCTGGCCGGGCTTGGGGTTGCGCTTGCTCCAGCCAAACAGCTCGGCGCCGCGAGTGTAGCACTGCTTCAGGCTCTTGCTGCTCCAGGGCTTGCCGTTGCTGTGGTCGTAGTCGGCGTAGTTGCGCAGCCTGATTTCGAGCGGGTCGAGGTTGAGCTGGTTGGCCAGATCATCCATCGACGACTCCAGCGCGAACGAACCGGGCGCCTCGCCGGGGGCACGCATCCACACCGACGTCATCACGTTGGCCCGCGCCAGCTCGTACACCGTCGAGTAATTCTCGCAGGCATACAGCATGTCCATCACCTTGCCATTCGACTCGGTGTAGTTGTCCCAGGGCGAGGTGGTGGCTTTCTTTGTGTGTACTATCGATACCAGCTTGCCTTCGGCCGTAGCGCCCATCTTCAGGGTTTGCTCCTGATCTTCGCGGTGGCCAACGCCGGTAAACATCTGCTGGCGTGTAAGAGCCAGTTTCACCGGCCGGTTTACGGCCCGGGCCGCCAGCACCGTGAGAATGGTGTGGGGCCAAAACGAGCCCTTGCAGCCGAAACCGCCCCCGATGTACTTGGTCACCACCCGAATCTGCTCGCGGGGCATGCCCAGCAGCTCGGCCAGGTTGCCCTGGTGCATGGTTACGTTCTGGCTGGCCTCGTACACCGTCAGCTTATCGGCCCCCTCCCACACAGCCAGCGTGGCGGCCGGCTCCATGGGGCTGTGGTGGTTGATGGCGTGTACGTAGGTGGCCTCATGCTTCACGGCCGCGCCGTTGTAGGCCTGCTGCGGGTTGCCGCGCACCACGTGGCCGTCCTTCTTGCCCTGCTGGATTTTCTGGGGGTCGAACAGCTCGGCCTTGGGGTCGTGGTAGGAGTCGATGGGCGTTTCGGCCTGGTAGGTTACCCGGATGAGGGCCGCCGCCTGGGTAGCTGCTTCCAGCGTGGTGGCCACCACCAGCGCCACCGGCTGGCCGGCATACTGAATCTGGTTGTCCTGCATGGGCAGGTAGCTCTGGGCTGCCCGCCACTTCTCAATCTGCTTGGGCGTTTTGGCCGGCTTGGGCAGGTTTTCGTGAGTGAATATGTTGAGTATGCCCGGCTCCTTGGCGGCCCGCGAAGTATCGATGCCGGTGATGCGGCCCTTGGCGATGGTGCTGGTTTTAAGCACTCCATGCACGGTGCCGGGCACGCTTATTTCGGCCGAGTAGCGGGCCGCGCCGGTTACCTTGGCCGGGCCGTCTACGCGGTCCAGGGGTTTACCGACTACGTTGGTGGGCGCGTTTTCTTTCTGGTTGGTTTCCATTTGATTCAGATTGGTTTCCCGCAGAGGAGCGCGGAGGATGTCAGGGCGACGTAGGGGCGGGGCTTGTCCCCGCCCGCCGTTCGCGCCGCTTCAACGATTCTGTTCACCGGCGGGTGGGGCTAAGCCCCGCCCCTACACCGACGCTACCTCGCTTAAGGCCCGTACCAGCGTATTCTTCGCCATTTCTATCTTGTAGGCGTTGTGCTCGCGCGGCTTGGCGCCGCGTAACGCCAGCTCGGCCGCGGCCCTGAACGTGGCCTCGGTGGCCGGCTGGCCTACCAGGGCCTTTTCGACCTCGAAGCAGCGCCAGGGTTGGGCGCCTACTGCGCCCAGCGCCACGCGGGCCGCCCGAACGGTACCGCCCTGCACTTCCAGCCCCACCGCCGCCGATACCAGCGCATAGGCATACGACGACCGGTCGCGCACTTTCAGGTACTTCGACTTGCGCGCCGCCGCGGTCTGCGGAATGGTTACGGCCACAATCAGCTCGTCGGCTTCGAGCACAGTTTCGCGCTGGGGCGTGGTGCCGGGTAGCAGGTAAAACTTCGTGATGGGCACCTGCCGCTGCTTGCCTTTGGCATTTTCCAGCGTCAGCACGGCATCGAGGGCAATGAGAGCTACTGCCAGGTCGCCGGGGTAGCTGGTGGCAATGCAGGTTTCGCTGGTGCCCAGGATAGCCAGGTTGCGGTTGTCGCCTTCCAGGGCCGGACAGCCGGTGCCGGGCTCGCGCTTGTTGCACGGAAACGCCGTGTCGCGGAAGTAGCCGCAGCGGGTGCGCTGCAGCACGTTGCCCCCAATGCTGGCCATGTTGCGCAGCTGGGCAGAAGCCGCCAGCAGCAGCGACTCCGACACGGCCGGGAAGTTCTCCTTCACCAGCGGATGCGCGCCCACCTCGCTCATGCGTTCCAGCGCCCCGATGCGCAGGCCGTCTTTGGTCATTTCAATACCCCGGAAGGGCAGCATATTCACGTCAATCAGCTGGCCGTGGTTTTCCACATTGAGCTTCATCAAATCGAGCAGCGTGGTGCCGCCGGCAATAAAGGCCGCCGACTTATCGTCGCGCTTGGCGGCCGTGGCCTCCTTGGCTTTATCGGCCTGGATATAGGAGAAGTTATTCATGGTAGTAGGGTCTGGGGGAGGGTTGGATGAGGGGTAGGCGGGTGGTGGTGGCTGGTTTTAGCAGCGTAAAAGAACTGTCATGCTGAGCGAAGCGGAGCGCAGTCGAAGCATCTCTACCGCAGCGCTACTCCTGACGTGAATGTTGGTGTGGCAACGAAGCGGTAGAGATGCTTCGACTGCGGCTGCGCCTTCGCTCAGCATGACGTTCTTTTACACTGCTGAAAATAGTCCTCCCCTACCCCATCTGGCCCTTGGCCTCCAGAATGGCGGCTGTGATGTTGGGGTAGGCGCTGCAGCGGCACAGGTTGCCACTCATCCACTCGCGTACTTCGGCTTCGGAGCCGGCGTGGCCCTCCTGCACGCAGGCCACGGCCGACATAATCTGGCCCGGGGTGCAGTAGCCGCATTGGAAACCGTCGTGCTTGAGGAAGGCGGCCTGCATGGGGTGCAGCTCGCCGCCCTCTTTAGCCAGCCCCTCAATGGTGGTTATTTCCTTGCCCTGGCTCATCACGGCCAGCGTGAGGCAGCTGTTTACGCGGCGGCCATCTACGAGCACGGTGCAGGCGCCGCACTGGCCATGGTCGCAGCCTTTTTTGGAGCCCGTCAGGTCCAGGTACTCGCGCAGGGCGTCGAGCAGCGTTACGCGGGGCTCGGCCCGGATGGCGCGCACGGTGCCGTTTACTTTCAGGCTGATGGTCGATACGCCTTCCACCTTCTTCGAGAGGGCCGTCAGGCGCTCGGCCTGGCTGAGGAAGGGCGGGGCCAGGGCCAGCCCCAGAAAGCCGCCGGCCTGTTTCATAAAGGTGCGGCGCGAACCGTCGGGATTGAGCGGCGCAGGAGTAGTAGGGCCAGGCATAGGGCAGAAACGAAGGAGAAGAAGGTGTACTGTGGCGGTTTGGCGAAGGGTATGCCCTGTTGCAGAAACGCAATAGTCTGCGTCGCGTCGTGGCTAACGGTTGGTATGCGGCACGGCCGTTCAACAAGGAAACGCGAAATACTGCGTCTCTACAGCACAATGGGTACATCGTTCGCAAACCCGCTATACCGGGGCAAGCCAGGGCACTACCGGCATACGTAACCGGCCGGATGTGTGTTCGCCATGCGGGTAGCTATTGCTGGTTTAATCGGTAAAACCCGGGTTTCGTCGCTATGTTGCCTGCATCGGGCCAGAACCAGTTCTTTCAGTTAGCTTGCTACGCGCCTAACTTGCTGCTTTGCAGGTAGCCGGCCTTTGCTATCGGTTTTACGGGCCACTTGCGGGCTGCTTCTGAAAAATCCCGACGCATGCTACATCAGTATATTCCTGCTTTCTGCCTGCAAACCGATGCGGAATCGGGCTTGTTGCGGGTAGAATACCGGGTGAGTACCGAACCGGCACTGCGCCGCCCCGATGTAACGGCCCTGCTGGCACTGGCCCGCGCGCATACCGTTCGCCGCCTGCTCATCGATATGCGCACTGTGCCCTTACTGACAGTGTACGACGAGCTGTGGCTGGGTGCGCACTTCATGCCTGCCCTGCTGGCTATGCCGCTCGAACGGCTGGTGCTTATTGTTGGCAGCCACCAGACCTACCACCAGCTGGCCATCGATGCCCTCCACGACCTGGTGCAGCCTGCCATCGGCTTCGACTCGCAGTATTTCGACGACCCCGAAACGGCCCTTTACTGGCTCACCGACGACGCCCCCCAGGTGCCCGCGCTCCTGGCCGAGTGGGCCGCGCGTTAGCTTAAGCCAGCAGGCTGGGCACCCGGCATGGTACTGCTCCACACTATTCAGCCACAAGCAGCGGCACTAAACGAAGGTTTGCGACTGGTGCTGTAGCGCAAAGCTCCCGCTTCGCGCTTCGTCGAACGGAATCGTCCGGCAGTCAAATTGTCCGGTAGTCAGCAACGATGCGCGAAGCGGGAGCTTCGCGCTACAGCCCTGCTGTGGTCTATGTATAACGAATTCCCATAAATATAACTTTATTTATAATTTATTTAACTATAATTTAAAATAACTTATATTCCCTAACGAAAATACTTCCCCCCGCCAATTTGCTCCCTACGTTATGGACACCCCCGCTGACTTCTCTACCCACGACTCAAAATCTGCCGACGGCTATATCAGGGAGGTATATACCTCTCCAGCGACCTGGATGCAAGTCGTCAGCTTTTACAATCATATTTTACCAGCATCATTCAAGCAGGCAGGGCCGCCTATAGCTATATTCCAGCTAGCCGTAGGGGTCGAATTATATATCATTAAAACCGATGACCCGAAGCTTCTTACTACTCAGGCCACCCGAACTATTTGGCACTTACCATTGGCCAAGCCCGATTTGGTAACAGCGGCCGTTAGCTATGCCACAAGTCAGGGTGCGAAACTAGTTCTTCCTCCAACCCTTGTCTGGGCGCTTCCCCTCTCAGCACAGGATGGTTACCAGGCCATGATAACCATGAGCATCATTCGGTTCCAGACACACCAACAGCTTACATCCGACGATACGACCGTTGGGGTTATCCATAACCCCAACTGGTAGGCCAAACCGGCCGGCCAAACCGCCACTCAGGCCCCGGGTGACGACAGGTAACCGGCAGCAGCCGTTTTTCAGGGGCCTGGGGGCTGGCAGTGGCCGGCCCCGCGCCGTTCTGAATACCTGAGCTTACTGCCATGAAACCCCTCCTGATTGCCCTGCTGCTAAGCCTGCTGGCAACAGTGCCGCCCGTGTTCGGCCAACTGGCCGGCCCCGATAGCCTGCGGCAGCTGCTGCGCACCCAGCGCCGGCCCGATACCCTGCGCGTGCGGCGGCTGCAGGCCCTGTCCCATTTCCTGAAAACCACCGATGCCGAACAGGCCATCCAGGTAAGCCACCAGGCCCTGCGGCTGGCCCGGGCCCTGTCCGATTCGGTGGGGCAGGGCGAGGCGATGCTGGCGCTCAGCAACCTGTACCGACGCCAGAACCAGTTTACGATGGCCCACCGCTATGCCCGGCAGGCGCAGCCGCTGTTTGCCCGGCTGGGGCACTACCGGGGCGAAAGCCGGGCCTGGCTGGAGCTCAGCACCCTGGCCATGGTGCAGTCTAACCCCATTGAAACGCTGGAAGCGGCCCTGCGCGGCCTGCCCCTGGCCGAGCGCGCCCACGACCTGCAAACCCAGAACCGCCTGAAGCTGGTAATCGGGACCACGTACTACCAGACCAGCAATTACGACGAAGCCGTGCCCGCCCTGAAAGCCACGCTGCGCATCGGCCGCCAGCTCGCCGACCACCAAATGGTGCTGACGGCCCTGAGTACGCTCGGCGACTCGTACCAGATGCTGCACGACTGGCCCCGGGCGCTACGCTGCTACCAGCAGGCGCTACGCCTGAACCGGCAGCAGGGCGACCAGCAGGGCGAGGCCAGTTCCGAGATAAGCCTGGCCGAAGTGTACAGCCGACTGGGCAACCCCCTGGAGGCCCTGGCCCACGGCCAGCGCGCCCGCCAGCTGGTGCGCACCCACCACGACGGTTACAACATTCCGGGCCTGCAGCTGGCGCTGGCTCGCGCCTACCAGCTTCGGCAACAGCCCGACAGCACGCTGGCGCTGGCGCATTCGGCCCTGGCACTCAGCCAGCGCAGCAGCAACAGCAACACCAGAATCAGCCGCGAGGCCGCCCAGCTGCTGGCCGAAACCTACGCCAGCCAGCGCAAATTCGGGGCGGCCTACCGCTTCCGGACGCTGCAGCTGGCCTACGACGATACGCTTTCGGGGGAGGATACGCAGCGCCGCACCAGCGCCCTGCGCTACGGCTACGAGCTGGACAAGCGGCGCAACCAGATTGTGCTGCTTACCAAAACCCGCCAGCTCCAGACCCAAAAAGCCGACCGCCAGCGCCAGCATGTGTACGGCCTGCTGGCGGGCCTGGGGGGCGTACTGCTGCTAACGGCGCTGCTGATGCGCAACATCTACCTCAAGCAGGCTAGCAACCGCCGCCTGCAGGAAAAAAACGACCAGATTGCCGCCCAGCGCGACCACCTCGATCAAACCCTGACCGAGCTGCAGGCCACCCAGGCGCAGCTGGTGCAACACGAGAAGCTTGCCTCGCTGGGCGAGCTGACGGCGGGCGTGGCCCACGAGATGCAGAACCCGCTCAACTTCATCAACAACTTCTCCGACCTGAGCCTGGAGCTGCTCGACGAGCTGGCGGCCGGGCTGGACAAGGAGCCCCTCTCGGCCAGCGGCCGGGCCCTGAGCGCGGAGCTGCTGGCCGAGCTGCGCGAAGACCAGGTGCGCATCAACCAACACGGCCACCGCGCGGCCCGCATTGTGAAAAGCATGCTGGAGCACTCGCGCGCCAGCAGCGGCCAGGTGCAGGAAACCGACCTCAATGCCCTGACCGAAGACTGCCTGCACCGGGCCTATGAAAGCTGGCGCACCGAGCACCCGGGATTCAGCGCGCACTTCAGCCTGCACCTGGCCCCCCGGCTGCCCCGGCTGCGGGTAGTGCCCCAGGATGTGTGCCGGGTGCTGCTCAATCTGCTGGCCAATGTGTTTTACGCCCTCCGCGAAAAGCAGCGGCTGCTGGGGGCCAGCTTCCAGCCCGAAGTGTGCCTGCGCACCCAGCAGACGCCCACCAGCGTGCGTATTGTTGTGCGCGACAACGGCATTGGCATGACGCCGGCCGTATGCCAGCATGTGTTCGAGCCCTTCTTCACCACCAAGCCCGCCGGCGAAGGCACCGGCTTGGGCCTGTCGTTGAGCTACGACATTGTGACCAAGGGACACCGGGGCACCCTGAGCGTGGAAAGCCGCGAGGGCGAATACACGGAGTTTGTGGTATGCCTGCCGCTGGCCCTGGCTCACCCCGCCGAACTGCTGCCCGCCCCGCAGCCGGTTGCCACTGCGGCGTAATGCAGCGGCTGGCACCAGAACGGTAACGGATGGACGGATACGCCCGAACGAACACACCCGCACGATGTAGGGGCGGGGCTTGTCCCCGCCCGCCGTTGAACGGTCATCATTGCACGATTACCATTGCACGATTACCATTGCACGGTTACCATTGCACGGTTACCATTGCACGATTACCATTGCACGATTACCATTGCACGATTTCCGTGGCAGCGGCGCGAACGGCGGGCGGGGACAAGCCCCGCCCCTACACCGTGCGGGGGGCGTTCGGGTGGTGTCGTTCAACGGCGGGCGGGGACAAGCCCCGCCCCTACATCGTGCGGGTGTTTCTGTTCACCGGCGCAGTAAGCCCTACCCCTACATGGAGTTCCAACGGCTGGGGTTATCGAGAATGTAGCGGCGGTGGGCTTCCAGCTCACCGGGCGAGCGAATGATACGCTCGTAGTAATTGCGCTGCCAGCAGGACGGTGGGGCAGTGTGTCCGGCGGCCAGCAATGCCCGGCGCCACTCCTGATAGCAGCGCGACTTAAAGCGCCCGACCAGCTGGCTCAAGGCCACTACCCGGTTGCGCGTGAGTGCCAGCAGCAGATGCACATGATTGGGCATGAGCACCCAGGTATCGAGCCGAATGGTGGGGTAGTAATCGGCCAGGGCCAGTAGCTCGGCCACAACCGTTTCTCCCAGCGCCGATGGCTGCAATGGTGCATCGGGTGGCAGCGTACCAAACAGGTGGGCCTTTCCCTGGGCACAAAGCGTCAGGGAATAGTAGCCCGCCATGTTGTAGTCGTAGCCAGCGTAGCGGATGCTGCGCCGTTCGGGAAGTGGTTCCATAGGGATACAGTTGAATAAGTATACAAAATACCCCTCAAAACAGGAACGCCCGCACGATGTAGGGGCGGGGCTTGTCCCCGCCCGCCGTTGAACGGTACTACCCGCACGGAACCACCCGCACGACGTAGGGGCGGGGCTTGTCCCCACCCGCCGTTGAACGGTTACCATAGCACGATTACCGTTGAACGACCACGCCCGCACGACGTAGGGGCGGGGCTTGTCCCCGCCCGCCGTTGAACGATTACCATTGCACGATTCCCGGTGCAGCGGCGCGAACGGCGGGCGGGGACAAGCCCCGCCCCTACATCGTCCCTACGTTCCCGTTCCCACATTCCCGGTGTGGCCCCTACCGCGGCAAACTCCCTATCTTCCCCACCCCATTATCCTGTTATCCTACCCCCCGCGTGACGTACCCCGAATTTGAAGCCCGCTGGAAGAACTCCGGCGGCGCCGAGCGGGCCAACTACGGCCTGTTTCTGCAAGACCTCTGCGACCTGCTGGGCGTGCCCCGCCCCGACCCCACCACCGACGACCCCGCCCAGGATGCCTACGTGCTGGAACGCGCCGTGCAATTCCCCGGCAGTAGTGGCGGCAGCAGCGGCTCCAAAACCAGCACCGGCCGCATCGACCTGTACAAGCGCGGCTGCTTCGTGCTCGAAACCAAGCAGGGCACCGATACGCCCGACCAGCAGCTAAAGCAGCAGCGCGCCGAGCTGGGCCTGGAGCCCGCCAGGCGCCGCCGGGGCCACGCCGTGCGCAACACCGCCAAATGGGCCGAAATGATGCAGGCCGCCCGCCAGCAGGCCCTCGGCTACGTGCGCGCCTTGCCCCCGCACGAGCCCCGGCCCCTGTTTGTGCTGGTGGCCGACGTGGGCTACTGCCTCGATGTGTACAGCAACTTTGCCGGCGTCGGCGACTCGTTTGTGCCCTTCCCCGACCAGACCCGCTACCGCATCCGGCTGGAGGCGCTGGCCGACGAAAACACCCGGGCCCTGCTGCGCAGCATCTGGCTGGCCCCGCGCGAGCTCGATGCCAGCCGCCGCGCCGCCCGCGTTACGCGCGAGCTGGCCGGCCGGCTGGCCCGGCTCTCGGAGCAGCTGGAAGCGGCCGGCCACACCCCCGAAGTGGTGGCCCAGTTTCTGATGCGCTGCCTGTTTACCATGTTTTCCGAGGATACCGGCCTGATACCCAAGCGCAGCTTTACCGGCATGCTGGAGGCCTACGGCAGCCCCGAGCTGCTCGAGTTTCTGCCCGACGCCCTGGGCAACCTGTGGCGCACCATGGACGCCGGCGGCTACTCCTCCGACCTCAAGGCCCGCCTGCGCCGCTTCAATGGCCGCCTGTTTCATGAGGCCAGCACGCTGCCCCTGAGCGCGGCCCAGGCCGAGCTGCTGCTGCAATCGGCCCGCGCCGACTGGACGGAGGTGGAGCCCGCTATTTTTGGTACCCTGCTCGAGCGCGCCCTCGACCCCCGCGAGCGGCACAGCCTGGGCGCCCACTACACCCCGCGCCGCTACGTCGAGCGGCTGGTGCTGCCCACGGTGCTCGAGCCGCTGCGCCGCGAGTGGAGCGCCGCCCAGGCCGCCGCCGCCCGCCGCCTCGACGAAAACCAGCCCAAAGAAGCCCGCGCCGAGCTGGTGCGCTTCCTGCAACGCCTCACCAGTTTGCGCATTCTGGACCCGGCCTGCGGCTCGGGCAACTTTCTGTACGTCACGCTCGAACACCTCAAGCGGCTCGAAGGCGAGGTGCTGGCCGCCATCAACAGCTACGGCCAGACGGGCCTGCTGGAGCTGGGCGGCGGCACCACCGTGAGCCCCCAGCAGCTGCTGGGCCTGGAGCTGAACCCGCGCGCCGCCGCCATTGCCGACGTGGTGCTGCGCATCGGCTACCTGCAATGGCACCTGCGCACCTACGGCCCCTCCGAGCTGCGCGAGCCCCTGCTCGATGAGTACCAGAACATCCGCCAGCAGGATGCCGCCCTCCAGCACGATGCGCCCCAGCCCCGCCTCGATGCCCAGGGCCAGCCCGTAACGCGCTGGGACGGCACCACCCGCCTGCACCCCGCCACCGGCCAGCCCGTGCCCGACGAAACCGCCCGCACGCCCGTTTTCGACTACCCCAACCCCCGGCCCGCCGAGTGGCCCCAGGCCGATTTCATTGTGGGCAACCCGCCGTTTGTGGGGCCGGCCCGCATGCGCGACGCCCTCGGCGACGGCTACACCGAAGCCCTGCGCAAAGCCTACAAAGGCAAGGTACCCGACTCGGCCGACCTCGTGATGTACTGGTGGTACAACGCCGCCGCCGCCGTGCAGCGGGGCGACTCGGAGCGCTTCGGCTTCATCACCACCAACAGCCTCAAACAAACCTTCAACCGCCGGGTCATGCAGCCCTTCCTCGAAGGCGACCCGGCCCCGCTCACCCTCACCTTCGCCGTGCCCGACCACCCCTGGGTGGATGCCGCCGAAGGAGCCGCCGTGCGCATTGCCATGACCGTCGCCGAACGCACCCCGGCCACGCCCGCCCCCGGCTTGCTATGGACGCTGAAAACCGAAGCCGCCGCGGAAGGCGACGATGCGGCTGATGTAACTTTTACAGAACAGCAAGGAAGGATTCTGCCGGATTTGTCAATTGGGGCCGCGTTGGATAGCGCTGATATTCTCAAGGCCAATTCAGGTTTGGCTAATCGAGGCGTTCAGTTGATGGGAGCAGGGTTTATCGTTTCGCCTGAAAGAGCTGAGGAGCTTGGCTTGGACTCCGTAGAAGGTTTAGATAAGCACATTCGCCCTTATCGGAACGGCCGCGACCTTACCGATAAGCCGCGTGGTGTCATGGTCATTGATTTCTTCGGTTTGAAGGCAGACGAAGTGCTGGCCCGATTCCCGGCAGCCTATCAACACCTTCTGGAAAATGTCAAGCCAGAACGCGACCAAAATAACAGAGCTTCCTACAAGAATAATTGGTGGTTCTTTGGAGAGCCACGAGCCAATTTTCGACCTGCATTGAAAGGACTTGACCGGTATATTGCCACTGCTGAAACTGCGAAGCATCGTGTTCTTCAATTTGTCACAGCAGATGTTTTGCCGGACAATAAGCTAGTTGCAATTGCTTTGGATGATGCTTATCATTTGGGTGTTCTTTCAAGCCGAATTCACGTAGCTTGGGCAATGGCAGCAGGTAGCCGTTTAGGCGTTGGGAATGATTCGGTTTATGCCAAGTCTCGCACCTTCGACCCATTTCCTTTCCCCGAGGCCACGGCGGAGCAGCAGGCGCGCATCCGGGAGCTGGCCGAACAGCTCGACGCCCACCGCAAGCGCCAGCAGGCCCTGCACCCCACCCTCACCCTCACCGACCTCTACAACGTGGTGGAGAAGCTGCGCGCCGGCCAGCCCCTCACCACCCCCAAGGAGCACACCGTTAACCAGCAGGGCCTGGCCTCGGTGGTGCTCAGCCTGCACCAGCAGCTCGATGTCGCCGTAGCGGCCGCCTACAACTGGCCCGCCACCCTGCCCGAGCCCGAGCTGCTGGCCCGCCTCGTGGCTCTCAACCACGAGCGCGCCCGCGAGGAGCAGCACGGCCACGTACGGTACCTGCGCCCCGCCTACCAGGCCCCCGAGCTGCAGCAGCAGGCGCTGGCCCTGCCCGGCAGCGCCGCCAAAGCCCCCGCCGCCACCGCCGCTACCAGCCTCCAGCCCTGGCCCCCGGAGCTGGCCGCCCAAATGCAGGCCCTCCGCGACGCCGTGCAACAGGCCGGCCAGCCCCTGAGCGCCGCCCAGGTCGCGGCCCGCTTCCGCCGCACGCCCGCCGCCAAAGTGCAGCCCCTGCTGGCCACGCTGGTCGCCCTCAGCCTGCTCCGCGAAACGGAGGAGGGGCTGTACGCCGGGTAGGGCACGAAGGCCGAAAGCCAGCCCCAGTAGTAAAAGCACGTACCGCAACAAACGAAAAAAGCCCCGTTTCTGAGACAGAAACGGGGCTTTTTGCAGAGAGGATGGGATTCGAACCCACGATGAGCTTGCACCCATACACACTTTCCAGGCGTGCTCCTTCAACCACTCGGACACCTCTCTGGGTGATGCGGTTTGGTGGCGCAAAATAACACCCGATTTTCCGGAAACGCAAGCCCCCGCCGCTTTAGATGCGCCAGTAGTGCCACAGCCACGCCCGAACGGACACGGCCGAACGACGTAGGGGCGGGGCTTAGCTGCGCCCGCCGTTGAACGACACCACCCGAACAGGAACACCCGCACGGTGTAGGGGCGGGGCTTGTCCCCGCCCGCCGTTGAACGACTCCCATTGAACAAAACCGTTGTAGCGGCGCGAACGGGAATCGTTTACCGACAATCGTTCAACGGCGGGCGGGGACAAGCCCCGCCCCTACACCGTGCGGGTGTGGCCGTTCGGACGTGGCCGTTCGGGCGTGGCCGTTCGGGCGTGCTTGTTCTAATGGCGCTAAAGCAGCGTTATTTCGCCGCGCAGGTCCTGGGCCATCAGGCGGCGGGCCTGCGCGGGTGCCAGCTCCAGCCCGAGCACAAACATGAGCTTGGTAATGGCGGCTTCCACCGTAATATCGTCGCCACCCACCAGGCCAATGTCGGAGAGGTAGGCGCTGGTTTCGTAGCGGCCCTGCAGCACCCGGCCCTCCTCGCACTGGCTGACATTGAACAGCAGCACGCCCCGGTCGGAAGCCTCGCGCAGGCACTGCAAAAACCAGGGGGTGGTGGGCGCGTTGCCCGAGCCGTAGGTTTCGAGCACGCAGCCGCGCAAATCGTCGAGCTCCAGCTGGGCCCGCAGCACCCGCTCGCTCAGGCCCGGAAACAGCCGGATGAGGGCCACCCGCTCATCGAGGCGCTGATGAACGTGCAGCCGGCCGGCCGGCAGCGGCCGTATGTGCCGGTCGTGGAACATGAGCTCGATGCCGGCCTGGGCCAGGGGCGGGTAGTTTTCGCTGCGGAAAGCGTCGTACTGCTGGCTTTCCACCTTCTTGGCCCGGTTGCCCCGAATCAGCAGGTCGTTGAAAAACAGGCATACCTCGGGCACGCGCACCGCGTTGCCCACGGGGTGGCGGGCGGCGGCCATTTCCAGTGCCGTTACCAGGTTGCGCCGCGCATCCGTCCGGATGCCGCCCACGGGTACCTGCGCCCCGGTGAACACCACCGTTTTGCCCAGGTTTTCGAGCAGGAAGCTGAGCGCCGCCGCCGAATAGGCCATGGTATCGGTGCCGTGCAGCACCACGAAACCGTCGTAGAGGTCGTATTTCTCGGCAATGAGGGCGGCCATGCGCAGCCAGTCGGCGGGCGCCACGTTGCTCGAATCAATGGGCTCGCCCAGGTTCACCACGTCCACCGCCATGTTTAGCTGGCGCAGCTCGGGCATCTTGCGCCGGATCTGCTCAAATTTCATCGGCACCAGCTCGCCGCGCTTGTTGTAGGCCATGCCGGCCGTCCCGCCGGTGTAGATGACAAGAATGGAGGTTTCCAAGGAGGGGATTGGGTGGGAAGGTGGGAGGTGAGGGGAAGGGAACGATGCGGCCAGTACGGCGCTGTAAGCACGTTGTAGGGGCGGGGCTTGTCC
>NZ_JAGGPS010000005.1:78508-125714 GCF_018613725.1 Hymenobacter sp. ISL-91 | reverse complement strand
CCCAAAGATACGCCCATACGTACCACCCGTTTACTTATGCAACACTACTTAAACTGCCACACCTTCGTTGATGAGCTGGCTATGGTGCGTGGGCGACAGGCTGTGCTGCACCAGCACATGGGCCAGTTCGTGGCCGCGGGTCTGGTTCTGGCGGGCATTCACCAGCAGGTATTCGGGCACGGCAAACCCCAGGTTGCGCTGCACAACCGGCCTCGAATCGGCCGTGTTGTTCCAGACGTAAAAGTCGATTTTCTTGGCTGCGGGCACCGGAAAGGTAGCTTCAATACTCTGGTAGGCCCGCTCGCGGTCGGCTGCATACTGGGCCAGGGCCGGCACCTGTTCCGGCGACTGGAAATGAAGCCGCAGGTGAGCTGTTTCCACCACTTTCCATTCGGCGAAAAAAGGAGTTAGCTGGTAGGCCTGCAACCGCCGTTGCGCGTACCGGGTAGCGTTTGGGGTGCTGTTGAGGGCTACGCACGCTGCCAGGGCGGTGCGGGCCTGATCGGGGTGGTCGGTATAGTAGTAGGCCAAGCCCAGGTAGCCCAGGCTCCAGGCGCGCACGCCATCGGGGCCGGGCGGCACCTGACTGCTTTTCTCCAGATGCGGAACCGCCTTATTAAACCGGTGTTGGTCGGCATAAGCGCGGCCGACCAACAGGTGCAGAATCGGCTGCTCGTCGTTTTGCCGCAGCGAGGTTTCGCCCTGCGCAATGAGTTGGTCGAGTTGGCCGCTCAGGTACAGGGCGCTGGCTTCCTCAGTCGTCTGGGCCCGAGCCCAGCCAGCCACTGCCACCAGAGCGGCCACCAGTATCCTTCGGGCTAAAGAGAGTGTACGCGAAGTTCGATGGCGCATTTTCTGGATGGCTGAAGACCTGGGCAAAAGCCGCCCGACGGCTAAAATATGATATCTGTGGCATTGGCAAAATAGGCGCTCAAAATCATTCGCAAACACCCAGGTAACCGGAGGCCGTTGTTTTGCGGTTCAAAACGTCCGGAGGGTCAGGCAGAGTGCTGGCCCGGCGCTACTGCTCTGGCTATTAATATTAAGCTAGCTCGATGCGCTTAGGGGCCATTTCTTCGGCGTAATCCTGGATAACTTGCCGTAGTAGCTGCATGTCACGGGGGCACTGTTGGGCGAAATCCTGCCAGTTGGTGAGCGTGAGCACCGGTGGCATCTCCACGATGGCGATGATAGAATCCCAGAAGGCGTCCCAGCTCGGGCCGTACCAGTCTTCAAAGCCCAACTGCTCCTTGAACAGCTGGTGAATTGCGGTTTTGCTGGTAATACCTGTGAGGTCGAGGGTCATGGGGACTTATAAAGCGGTAGTAGCGCGAACTTTGTAGTTCGCGACCCGGAACGACTCGGCAGCAGGTAGCAGGAATTCGATTTTGCCCGGTGCCGGTCGTTCGGGGCCGCGAACTACAAAGTTCGCGCTACTATCGCTCTATTAGCCCGGTGTCGGTTGTTCGTCGGCGCTTACAAAGTTCACGCTGCTGTCCTATCTTAACCGTATGAGACAGCTGCTGTATTATGAGCGCAACCTGCCGCACCGTCTGCCACCGGGCTCTGATCTGTTCTTGACGTTCCGCCTGGCTGGCTCTCTGCCCAGCAGCGTAGTAGCCCGATTGCAGAATCAGTTTCGGAGCAGCGAAGCAGATAGCGCCGAGCTGACTTACGCCCAGCAGCGCCGCTATTTCGGCCGCTTCGATACGCTATTGGACGGCGCAGCCCAGGGGCCGGTGTGGCTACGCGAGCCAGCCGTAGCCGAAGTAGTAGCTGCTTCGCTACGCCATTTTCATGGGAAAGCATACCACCTGGTCTGCTACTGCATTATGCCTAACCACGTGCATGCTGTCGTTTCCTTGGCAGAAGATGCGCCTTTGCTGGCTGATACGCTGCAACGCCTCAAGGGCTACACGGCGCTGCAAGCCAATAAGCTGCTGAATCGAACCGGGCAGTTCTGGCAGCGCGAAACCTACGACCATATCGTGCGCAGCGGTGAAGAGATGCAACGCGTGGTTGCCTACGTGGTGAATAACCCGGTGAAAGCCGGCCTGGCCGAAAGCTGGGAACAATGGCCCTACACATACTGGCCGGATACGTTAGGGTAGTAACGCGAACTTTGTAGTTCGCGGCTATGAACAACCCGATAGCATGAATCCATTTTTCGCGCCGCTCGCTTATTGTTGCCGTTCCGGGTCGCGAACTACAAAGTTCGCGTTACTGCCCGGCTACCCCGCAGTGTCGCCCAGCTCGTCGCCGTCGTCGACCAGCACGCGGGCCAGCTTTTCGATGTTGAGGCTGCGGGCGGAAGCGTCGAAGATCTCGCGGTAGGTGCCGCGCTGGTCGTAGAGCTGCTCGTGGGTGCCGCTTTCCACCATGCGGCCCTGCTTCATTACGTAGATGCAGTCGGCATCCACAATCTGGGCCAGGCTGTGGGAGATGATGACCACCGTGCGGCCCTGCTTGATGGCGTCGAGCGAGTTCTTGATTTGCTCGGTGGCAATAGCGTCGAGCGAGGCGGTGGGTTCGTCGAGAAAGATGATGGGCGGGTCTTTCAGGAACAGCCGGGCAATGGCGATACGCTGCTGCTGCCCGCCCGAGAGCTGCTGGGCGTCACTCTGGTAGCCTTTGGGCAGCTCCATAATCTGCTCGTGCAGGTAGGCCTGGCGGGCGGCGTGCTCCACCTGGGCCAGTGTAGCATCCATCACGCCGTAGCGGATATTCTCCTCGATGGTGCCCTTGAAAATGTGGTTCTTCTGCAGCACCAGCCCAATTTGTCGGCGCAGCGCGTGGGTGTCGTAGTCGGCCAGCGGGCGGCCGTCGAGCAGCATCCGGCCGCGGTCGGGGGCGTAGAACTTGCAGAGCAGGTTGATGATGGTACTCTTGCCGGCCCCACTCAGGCCCACCAGGGCGGTGGTTTTGCCGGCCTCAATCGTCAGGCAGACGTCGTGCAGGGCTTGGGTGCCGCTGGGGTAGGTGAAATCGACGTGGCAGATGTCGAAGGTGCCGTGCAGGTGCGGCGGTTGCAGGCGGCCGGTGGGCTCCACGGCGTTCTGGGCATCCAGAATATCGAAGAAGCCCTCGGAGTAAGTGAGGGCGTCGTTCATCTCGTCGTAGATGCGGTGCAGCTGCCGGATGGGCGCCGACACGTTGTTGAACAGCAGAATGTGGAACATGATGGCCCCGATGCTTATTTGCCCGTCGAGCACGAGGTAGGCCGTGAGCACGATGATGAGCACCACGCCAATCTGCTCGGTGAAGGTTTTCAGGCCGTCGTAGCGGAAGCTGATGCGGCGCGTCTGGAGCTGGGCGGCCTGGAGCTCGTCCTGCAGCTGGTTCTGCTTGGTGGCCTCGTAGTCTTCGCGCACGAAACTCTTGATGACGATGGCCGAATCAATCAGGTTGACCAGGCCCTGACTGCGGGCCTCGCGCAGGCCGCGCAACGCCCGGCGGGTGCCATTGAGGCGGTCGGCCTGCCGGAAGCTCAGCCAGAAGTACACCGGCAGCACCGCCACCGCCACCAGCCCCACGTACAGGTTGGCCGCAAACATCACCACCAGCGCCACCACCGAGTTGGCAAACAGCGGCAGAATGTCGATAAAGAAGTTCTGTACCAGCTTCATCAAACTCTCCACGCCCCGGTCGATGCGGGTCTGGAGCTTGCCGGTCTGGTTGCCGGTGTCGGCATAGAAGCCCAGCTGGTAGCCCACCACGCGCTGCACCGCCTCGTGCATCAGGCGGCCCGACACGCTGATGCGGATTTTTTCGCCGAAATACCGCTGCCCGAACTGGATGAAGGTGTAGATGATTTCCTTGCCCAGCAGCAGCCCGCTCACCAGCAGCAGCAAGTCCATGCCCTGCGCCAAGCCCTTGTTCTGGTTGAGTAGCCCCTGCACCGTATCCACGGTGTAGCGCAGCACGAACGGGTTGACCTGCGCCGCCAGCGAGCCAACCAGCGTGAGCAGCAGCGTGCCCAGCACCAGCCCGCGGTAGGGCCGCACGTACGGGAACAGGCGTTGAATAATCTGCCAGAGGCTCATTTAGTCGGGCTTAAGTGTGGAACCGGTTAGAAGACGGATAGGGCGGGGGGAGGTTTGTAGTATGGGCCCGAAACGACGGTGGCAAGTATAGGCCAAATCCTGGCCCGCTCATCAGGTTCGATGCAACCGCCGGTTTGTTTCCGGGTTTTTGGACTTCTCCCTCACTTATATTCCTGCGTATGCTGCACACTTTCCGCTTCCTCGTGCTGGCCGGCTCGCTGGCCGCCGCCACCCCTGCACTGGCCCAGTCGGGCGGCACCAAGGCCGACCCGGCCATGCTCGCCAAGATTAAAGATGAAGGCCTGAACCGCTCCAAAGTGATGGAAACAGCCTTTTACCTGACCGACGTGAGCGGCCCGCGCCTGGCCGGCTCCGAGGGCCTGGCCCGCGCCAACGAGTGGAGCCGCAAGCAACTCGCCGACTGGGGCCTGACCAAGGCCAACATCGAGCCCTGGGGCACGTTCGGCCGCGGCTGGAATATTGACAAGTCGTACCTGGCCATGACGGCGCCCTACTACCACGCCCTCATCGGAGCCCCCAAAGCTTGGACGCCCGGCACCAACGGCGCGCTCAAAAAGCGGGTAATGGTGGTAAAAGCCGTTTCCGAAGCCGACCTCGACAAGTACAAGGGCCAGCTGCGCGACAAAATTGTGCTGCTCGATGTGGCCAACCCGCCCAAGCCGTCCTTCGAGCCCGATGCCCGCCGCCACACCGACGAGGCGCTGCAGAAAATGGCCGAATACAAGCCGGAAGCCCCCACCGCCACGCCCAAGCCCGCCGACCCTAAAGCCGATGAGCAGCTGAAAAACCGTCGCGCTATGTTCGCTCTGCGCGGCAAGCTGCTCGACATGGTGCAGGCCGAGGGCGCCGCTGCCATCCTGAGTTCGCGCGGTGGTTCCGACGGCACGTTCTTCACCTCCAACGGCGCGCCCTACGCCGCCGATGCCAAGCCCGTGCTGCCCGAAATAGAAATGGCCCCCGAAGATCTGCTGCGCCTGATTCGCCTTTCGGAAGCCGGCCTGCCGGTGGAAGTGGAAATGGAAACCCGCACCCGCTTTCAGGACCAGGACCTGAAGGGCTACAACGTGGTAGCCGAAATTGCCGGCACCGACCGCAAGCTTAAGAGCGAAGTAGTGATGCTGGGTGCCCACATCGACTCGTGGCACGCCGCCACCGGGGCTACCGATAATGCCGCCGGCGTGGCCGTGATGATGGAGGCCGTGCGCCTGCTGAAGGCCGCCGGCGTGCAGCCGCGCCGCACCATTCGCATCGCGCTCTGGGGAGAAGAGGAGCAGGGCCTGTTCGGCTCGCGGGGCTACGTGAAAAACCACTTCGCCGACCCCGCTACCATGAAGCTGCTACCCGCCCACGAGAAGCTGGCTGCCTATTTCAACCTCGACAACGGCGCCGGTAAAATCCGGGGCATCTACGCCCAGGGCAACGAGGCCGCCGCCCCCATTTTCCGCGAGTGGATTGCCCCAATGGCCGACATGGGCGCTACCACCGTTACGCTGCGCAACACCGGTGGCACCGACCACCTGGCCTTCGACGCCGTGGGCCTGCCGGGCTTCCAGTTCATCCAGGACCCGCTCGATTACGGCACCCGCACCCACCACACCAACATGGATACCTACGAGCGCCTGCCCGCCGACGACCTCAAGCAGGCCGCCGTGGTGGTAGCCTCGTTTGTGTACCAGGCCGCCATGCGCGACCAGAAACTGCCCCGCAAGCCGCTGCCGGTAGCCAAAGCCGATAACCGCTAAGTTGCCTGGCGTACTGTAGCTTTCAGCCAGACAGAAAGCCGGCCCATCAGGGTCGGCTTTTTCGTTGGTGGTACTTCCTACTTTACAGGCGCACTACTGCTGTGCTCCTCACGAAGTGAAATGCAAAAACGCAGTAGATAGCAGGGAAAGGCCCCGTACCCCATTGCGAGAAGAGCATATCGACGAATTCAGGTGAAGGGCTCCTTATACCTCCCGTAAAACTCGTTTAGCAGAGCACCGTTTCTGTTCCCAGAATCGAGTTGACCTAACGGCGCGGGGCTAGCCAGTCCACCACATACAGGCCCGCCAGCAAGCTGCTTAGGGAGTTGAAGGGAAAGCCGCCGTGCGCCAACCTGTACAGATACGAGTAGTTGCAATTGCCAGGTAATGCCGGCTTGTGCTACGCCGCCAAGAAGGGCTCCAGGGCATTCAGCGTTTCAATCGGGGCGCTCAGGTGCGGGCAGTGCCCACTTACAGGCAGGGTGATGAGCCGGGCCGTGGGGAAGCGGGCCAACAGAAAAGCGCCGACTTCCGGAGGCGCTATCAGGTCGTGGGCGCACTGCACCAGCAGGCAGGGCGTGTGGCAGTGGCCAACGTCGGGGCGGTTGTCGGCCAAAAAAGTAACCCGGGCAAAGCGCTTGGCAATAACCGGGTCGCTTTGGCAAAAGCTGTGCAGCAATTCCGCCGAGAGCAGGGGCCGGTCGGGGTTGCCCATGATAAAAGGTGCAAATTCATCGGCCCAGCCCACAAAGTCCTGGTCCATGAATGCGAGCATATCGTAAATGTCCTGCCGCTCGAAACCGCCATGGTAGCTGTTTTCGTTGAGATAATGGGGAGAAGGACAAAGCAGTAGCAACTTCTCAAACCACGCGGGCTCCCGGATGGCCGCCAGCATCCCAATCATGGCGCCCACCGAATGGCCCACCAGCGTTACAGCGCGCAGCTCCAGCTCCCGGCAGATGTCGAGCACGTCCTCCGCATAGCCTTCCAGCGAGTTGTACTTGACCGGGTCATAGGCCGTCAGGTCGGAGAGGCCCGCGCCCACGTGGTCGAACATAACCAGCCGGTACTGGCCCGACAGAGCAGGCGTGATGAAGCGCCAGATAGTCTGGTCGCAGCCGAAGCCGTTAACAAACAGCAGGATCTTTTCCCCGCCGCCCAGAATGCGCACATTATTGCGCTTGAGAATAGCAGACATACGCGAACTAGCTAAATGATAAGTAAGCTGCGAAACTGTTTGCAAATATCCGAAACCGCTAAAAACGTCCTGCTTCCTGTAGGGTCGGCTTAGATGTATAGTCCCAGCGTGAGGTGGGTCGGGTCCTGCGTAAAGTTAACGGGGTTTTTCTGCCACTCGGCACAGACAAATTCATGTGGCGTGAGGCCGCGTAAAGTCTTGAGCCGCTTGGCGTGGTTATAGGCCAGCAAAAAGGCTTGCAGGTGCTCGTTGAGCTCTTGCGTCGTCTGATAGTGAAAGCGCTGGACGGTGGCCTCTTTCAGCGTGCGATTCATCCGTTCGACCTGGCCATTGGTCCAAGGGTGAGCGGGCTTGGTCAGGCGATGCTCCACGCCGTATTCGCGGCAAACGCGGTCAAAACTGTGCCCGCCTGGTAGTACTTGATGCGGCTGCGCCGTGAACTGGACGCCGTTATCGGTCAATACCTTGTGTACTTTGTAAGGCAGTTTGTCGAGCACGCGCCGTAGGAATTCTGCTGCTACCACCCGCTTCGCGCGCGGATGAAGTTCGGCAAAGGCGACCTTGCTGGTGCGGTCAATGGCCACAAACAGGTACTGCTTGCCTTCCTCGGTGTGCACTTCGGCAAAATCGACGTGCAGAAAGCCGATAGGGTAGTCCTTGAATTTCTTTTTCGGCGGGCTTTGGCCCTCTTCGCTTAGCGGCAAGCGGCTGATGCCGTGCCGTTGCAGACAGCGGTGCAGCGCCGAGCGTGAGAGGTGGGGGATGGTGGCCTGCAAAGCATACAGGCAATCATCGAGCGGCAGCAAGGTGTGCTTTCTAAAGGCCACGATAATGGCCTCCTGCGCGACGGTCAGCACCGTGGAAACCGGTGTCGGTCCCATCGCGGCATCCGTTGTCGTCGTGCGTTTGCGCCACTTAGCCACCGTTTTGGGGTTGATGCCGTGGCGGGCAGCTAGCGTTTGTAGGCTTTCCTGACTACGTTGGATAGCGGCCCGTATTGCCGAAGTTGTGCGGGCGCTGCCGTGGAGTATTTGTCCCATAGGTGTGTGCGAAATTCCAGGCCGAAAAATACACCATCTCTCTCTGGGACTATACATCTAGGGAAGCAGGGGATTACCGGAGGTTTAAATTAACTTCTCGTACAGGTTCGGAATTCAACTACCGTAAGGCAGCTACCTTGATTAAAAAGAAAGATATGCATGAATAGAAATACGTTGGAAATCCGCTTCGGTAGAAGCTCCAATGCTAAATTCGATTGGTCCGAAGCAACCGTTCGGTAGAAAAAGGGGAAAATACGCTGTTCATTTCTCCTGGATATTCCCCTGTGGAAGGCGTTTGGGGAGGAGCTGAGCTGCTTTCCACTGACTGCAACTACTCCTGTTCGCTTCGGCTCGGCGGCGCATAAGCTCCGGTTGGCAGATGCGTGTCACCACAACCCGCACGACCATAGCGCGCTCCGCGTATGGGTTGCGCGGCAAGAACCAGACCCCAGCCGAAGCAGATGCGCGTTTTCAATTCCGGCCGAAGTCGTTTCCTTCAACCAACTTGGGCACCTGTTAGCCAACTGGCTTCTCCCAAATATGTCTCTACGCCAATGGCAGGCCCAACTCAGCTAACGAAACCCCGCCTGCACGCCCTGTGCCTGGCCTACGTGCACGACCGAATGGCCGCCATCCAGGCGGCCGTAGCGGCGGCCCAGGAATCGGCCAACTCCGAAACCAAGAGCAGCGCCGGCGACAAGTACGAAACCGGCCGCGCCATGGCCCAGAATGAGCGCGACCGAAACCTGGTACAGCTCCAGCAGGCCCGCCAGCTTCTGGCCGAGCTCCAGCGCATCAACCCCGACCTGCCCTGCGACGCGGTGCGTCCCGGCGCGCTGGTGCACACGTCGTTGGGCTGGTTCTACCTCGGCATCAGCGCCGGCAAGCTCGTGCTGGAGGGCACCGACTACTTCGCCGTATCGGCGGCCGCACCGGTGGCCGCTGCCCTGGCCGGCAAGCGCCCGGGCGAAGCGGTGAGCTTCAACGGAAAATCAGTACAGGTTTTAGCGGTTAGCTGAATGACGTTCAGAGCAAAGTGTAGAATCTCGCGTGCTATTGTTGGGACTACTAACTCAACGTCAGCACGCGAGATTCTTCGCTTCGCTCTGAATGACGTTCACTAAATTCCCTTCAGCAGCCCCGCTACGCCTCTGATGTTCAGGCGGATGAAGTTGCGGACCCGTTCAAAGCGGCCCCGGGCTTCGTCCAGCTCCTCATCGGGTTCCAGCTGGCTGGGGCGGTGGGTGTCGAGCAGGGAGAAAACGGTTTCGGCCAGATCGAAGTAGCCCAGCAGCATGAGCAGCAGCAGCTTCTTATCGTCTTCGGCGTAGCCTTTAGTCCGGATGGCCTTTACCAGCGTGTCGAGCTGGGAAGTTTCATCTACAAACAGGTCACGGAGTACGGCCCGCTGGTGCTGGTAGTCGAGCAGCTGTTGGGACGTGGCAGCCGAGGCCGGAAACGGGAACGTGTCGGTGAAGCGCGTGGCGGCGCGGTAGTCGGTTTCGGCGGCGTAGATGGTGGCCAGGTGTTTTTGCAGGCTGGCCCAAAGGCCGGTGCGGGCTTTATCGAAGGCGGCAGAATCGGGAGGGGCGGGAGTGCTCACGGCGGAAGAAAGGGAGGCTGGTGGAGGCCCAAAGTACGCGGTTTTGGGCCGGTGGGGTTGGCAAGACGGTTGGTAAACGGTGGAAACCGTAGTTTTGCTGAGCCCGCCTGTCATTCTGAGCTTGCGAAGGACCTTATCACGTTACGATAAGTCGTTCGGACGTAATAAGGTCCTTCGCAAGCTCAGAATGACAGGCGGGCCAATCGAACCCAACCCCGCCCCATGCCCCCCAAAACTCCCAAGCGCGTTGCCTTACTCGGCTCTACCGGCTCCATTGGTACCCAGGCCCTCGACGTACTACGCGCTCAGCCCGGCCGGTTCACGCTCACAGCCCTCTCGGCCCAGTCCAATGCCGATTTGCTGGTGGCTCAGGCCCGCGAGTTTCGGCCCGCTGCTGTAGTTATCGGCGACGAAAGCAAGTACGCTCAGGTGCGTGAGGCGCTGGCCAGCCAGCCCGAAACCGAGGTGCTGGCCGGCGCCGATGCCTTAGTTGAGGTAGCTGGCCGGCCCGACACCGACGTGGTGCTGACGGCCATGGTGGGCTACGCCGGCTTGCTGCCCACGGTGGCGGCCATTAAAGCCGGCCACGATATTGCTTTGGCCAACAAGGAAACCCTGGTAGTGGCCGGCCAGCTGATAACCGAGCTGGTGCGCGAGCACGGCGTTAAGCTGCTGCCCGTCGATTCGGAGCACTCGGCCATTTTTCAGTGCCTGGTGGGGGAGGAGCAAAACCCCATCGAGAAAATCATCCTCACGGCTTCGGGCGGGCCGTTCAGGGGCCGTAGCCGGGCAGATCTGGCCCAGGTTACCCGCGCTCAGGCCCTCAAACATCCCAACTGGGACATGGGCGCCAAAATCACCATCGACTCGGCCTCGCTCATGAACAAGGGCCTCGAAGTAATCGAGGCCAAGTGGCTGTTTGGCCTCCGCAACGAGCAAGTGGAAGTTATTGTGCATCCGCAGAGCATTATCCACTCGCTGGTGCAGTTTGAAGACGGTTCGTTGAAGGCTCAGCTGGGCCTGCCCGACATGAAGCTGCCCATTCAGTACGCGCTGGGCTACCCGCAGCGGCTGGCCAACCAATTCCCGCGCTTCAGCTTCCTCGATTACCCGCAGCTAACGTTTGAGCCGGCCGATACCGCCGCTTTCCGCAACCTGGGGCTGGCTTTTGAAGCCATGCGCCGCGGCGGCAACGCACCCTGCATCCTCAATGCGGCCAACGAAATAGCCGTGGCCGCCTTCCTGCGCGACGAAATTGGGTTTCTGGAGATGTCAGACGTGGTAGAAACCAGCCTCGCACGGGTTTCGTACCTTGCCGCACCAACACTCGACGATTACGTGGCCACCGACCAGGAAGCGCGCCGCGTGGCTGCCGACCTGATCGGCGCCCGCGCCTGACACGCTGTCTGGAACCTGGCGAACCACGGGCCGCGGCGCGTTGTTTGTTGGGTTGTAAGAAGAGTAAAGAAAGCTCGTCATGCTTCGACTGCGCCTTCGCTCAGCATGACAGTCGGCTTCTTCACCCTCCCGCCCCATCACCTTTCCCCTTATCACCTCATTACCCTGCTCTTTTGGAAGGATTAATCATGGCCGGCAACCTGCTGCTGGGCCTTTCGCTGCTAGTTGGCCTGCACGAGTTCGGACACTTCGCGGCCGCCAAATACTTTAAAATCCGGGTCGATAAGTTTTACATCTTCTTCGACTTCCTGTTTCCGTTGCCCGGGGTGATGAATTTCGCCCTGTTCAAAAAGAAAATTGGCGAGACGGAGTACGGCCTCGGCTGGTTCCCGTTGGGCGGCTATGTGGCCATCCACGGCATGATCGACGAGACGCAGGATGCTGAGAGTCTCGCCGCCGAGCCGGCGCCCGACGAGTTCCGCTCGAAGCCGGCCTGGCAGCGCCTGATTGTGATGCTGGGCGGTATTATCATGAACGTGATTACCGGTATCGTTATCTTCACGCTGCTCACGTTCAGCTATGGCCAGAGTTATCTGCCGGCCTCGGAGGTGCGCTACGGCATTGTGCCAAGCGAGTTGGGCCAGGAAATGGGCTTCCGCGAGGGCGACAAAATCGTGAAAATCAACGGCCGGCCCTTCAATGATTTCAGCGACGTGTACAGTCCCGATGTCATTCTGGGCTCCAGTGCCTATTATACCGTCGACCGCGCCGGCCAGTTGGTAGATGTACCGGTGCCTCTCAACTTCATGGACCGCCTCGCCGACGAGGGCGAGCAGCGTTTCGTGCAGCCCCTCGACCCGTTTGTGGTAGACCAGGTGGTGCCCGGCAGCCCGGCCGCCAAAGCCGGCCTGCTGCCCCAGGACCGCATCCTGACCGTTGGCAGCGCCTCCATCCGGTTCTTCCCCGAGCTGCAAAAGGCGCTCAAGGACCAAGCCGGCAAGCCGGTGGCCGTGCGCGTAGAGCGTGCCGGCCAACCCGTAGCCCTGAATGTAAAAGTGGACGAGGACGGCAAAATTGGCTTCCTGCCGAAGTCGCTGCTCAAATTTGAAACCCGCGAGTATGGGCTGATCGAGGCCATTCCGGTAGGTACCAAGCAGGCCTTCGGCGTCGTGACCACCCAAATGAAGGCGTTTGGTAAGATTTTCCGGGGCGAAGCTTCCTTCCGCAAATCGGTGGGTGGCCCAATTGAAATTGCCCAGCAGTACGGTGGTACCTGGGACTGGCTGCGGTTCTGGACACTGACGGGCCTGCTCTCTATGGTACTGGCCTTTATGAACCTGCTGCCCATCCCGGCCCTCGACGGCGGCCATGTGGTGTTCCTGCTCTACGAAATGGTGGCCGGCCGCAAGCCTTCCGATGCCTTCATGGAAAACGCCCAGAAGGTAGGCATGATGATTATTCTGGGCCTGATGGCCTTTACGCTCATTATTAATCCGCTCATTAAGACCTTCGGAGAATAAGATTGCCTCATTGAATGGAAAAGCCGTGTTGCTCGTTGGGGTGGCACGGCTTTTTCTTGCGCTGTATCTTTCCCGCGCTTCTTTGTGGGAAATCCCTCTAGAAAAAATGCCCAAGCTCCTCCGAATTCTACCGTTGCTCCTGTTGCTCAGCCTCGCGGCCTGGGCGCACACCTACCACGCCAGTCTGATGGAGCTGCGCGTCAACCCCGACAAGCAGCGGCTCGAAATTGCCCTCAAAGTCTTCACCGACGACCTGGAAAACGCGCTTTCGCAGGGCCAGCCAAACCCCTACACCATCGACCGGCTTTCCCGTGCCCAACTCGACCCGCTGCTGCTGAATCTGCTGCGGCGGGAGGTGCAGCTTAGCGCCCAGCCCGGCCGGCTGCTGCCGCTCACGCTGGTAGGGCTCCAAAAGGAAACCGACTCGCACTGGCTTTTCTTTACTGCTCCGCTGCCGGCCACGGCCACCAGCGTTACGCTTCGTCAAAGCCTGTTGCTCACCATCTTCCCAGACCAGATGAACCTCGTCAACCTCACCGCGGGCAAGCAGAAGGAGAGTTTCCTGTTCCGCAGCGGCAACGAGGAGCAGGAGCTGAAGTGGTGAATCTACCCGTCATTGCGAGAAGGCACGACGAAGCAATCCGTGGGAGCAAGGCGCAAAACCCTTTAAGCACAAAGCCTCTGACTTGAGCATGTCGGAGGCTTTGTGCTTATAGAGGTGAACTGCTGTGTACGAGCGGATTGCTTCGCGTTGCCCGCAATGACAGAACATTCATCTACCGCTACCACCCATCATCCCCACCGGCTGGTTTGGGTGCGGGCTGGCCGGTTGGGGTGGGGTCGGCTTTAAACTGCTCGTCGCCGGCTGGCTTAATGACGCGGAACTCCACGCGGCGGTTGGTACGGGCATCTTCGCGCGTTCTTTCCTCTTTTAAAGGCTTTTCGCTGCCGTAACCCATGCTTTCCACGCGGTTGGGGGGCAGCTTACCTTTCTGCTCGATATAGCGGCGGATGGCCTCGGCACGGTCCTGCGACAGTTTCAGGTTGAAGTCAATGTCGCCGCGGCTGTCGGTGTGGCCCGCAATGTTGAGTCGGAACGTGGGGTGGTCGACGAGGAAAGTGGCAATCCGGTCGAGGGTGGGGTACATGGTCGGCCGGATGTTGGCCTTGTCCTGGTCGAACTCGATGTTTTGAAACACCATGGGCAGCTGATAGTCGATGGCGTTGGTCATCAGCTGAAACACCGTGTCGTTCTTCAGCGCAAAGCTCTTCTCAACACTGAAAAAGTCGGGACTCTGAATGAGCATCACGTAGTGCGAGCCTTCCATGAGGTCGAAATCGAAGGAACCGTCGTCGCGCAGATACTTGCTAGCCACTTCAATCCCGTTGTCGGTATCGATAATGCTGACCAGGCCGTTGAGCGGCTTGCGGCTTACCGAATCGATGAGCGAGCCCTCGATGTGCGTGGTGGCGGTGGGCTGGGCCTCCATCGGCAGTGGGAAGGAGTAAAGGTCCAGGTTCTTCATATCGGCCTGCTCGGAACGGGCGTAATAGAGGTCTTTCGAGTCGGCGTCGATGGTGAAGTAATACTCCGAGCCCTTGCCGTTCACCAGCGGCCCAATGTTGATGGGTTCCTGCCAGCGCCCCCGGGTGCGGTAGGTTTTATAGATATCGAAGTCGCCGAAATTGAGCAGCTGCCCCCGCGAGCTGAAGTAGAGTACGTGGTAGAGCGGGTGGTAAAACGGGCTCACCTCACTCTCGCGGGTGTTGACTACCGGCCCCATATTCTGGGCCGGCGTCCACTGCCCGGCCTTGTTCTTCACGGTAAACCAGATGTCCGATAGGCCGAAGCCGCCGAGCCGGTCGGAGGCAAAGTACAGCGTGTCCTCACCCGGCGACAGGGTCGGCTGCGAGTCCCAGGCTGGCGAGTTTACGTTGGCCCCCAGGCTTTTGGGCATGCTCCATTTGCCATCCTGGAAAGTAGCCTCGTACAGGTCGCAGTTGCCCTGGCAGGTAGGGCACTCGCAACGGGCAAAGTACAGCGTTTTGCCGTCTTTGCTGATGCAGGCCGAACCCTCGTTATAGGCCGAATTAATGGGTTTGGGCAATGGTTCGGCTTCGGTCCAGAGGCCGTTTTCGCGGCGCGACTGGTAAATGTCTTCATCGGAAACCTCCTGCAGCCGGCCGCGGGTTTTGCGCTTCGAAGTGAAATACAGCAGGTTGGCATCGGTGTTGAGCGTGGGGCCATAATCCTCCTTTTTTGAGTTGATGGCCTCGCCCATGCTGGTGTACACGCCTTTGGGCGGCCGGAACGTGGCAATGCTCTTGCGGTACTCTACCAGCTCGTAGTACTTTTGGAGGGGCACGTACAGCTCAGTTTCCTTCTGTTCGAGCGAATCGTAGTACTGTTGCACCTTCGTCAGGCTGTGGCGGCGGTGCTTGAGGGCGAGCCGGAAATAGGCGCGGGCCCGCTGCTCGTCGCCGGCCTTGTCCCAGAGCTGGCCCAGCCGCCACAGCAGTTGCGTGTCGCGGTAAAAGTTTTCGGTGCCAAACTGGCCCACGTAGGTTTCGAGCAGGTTGCGGGCTGCCGGCCAGTTCTTGCGCTTTTCGGCCTGCTGAATGGCGCGCAGGGCTTTTTTGTCGCGGAAGTACGCCAGCCGATTCACGTTCGGAAACAGCGGCGTGGCGTCGGGCCGGGCCCGCAGCTGGCGGATAACTTTGGCCGACAACGGCCGCTGGGCATAGGTCGGGGCTTTCTGCTGACCAACTGCCGGCACTGCCGCTCCGAAGCCCAGCAGCATCCCGCCGACAAATAGTAAAATGACGAATCGAAGCATAAACAGCGCGGCACCGGCAGTAAGCAGCGGGCCGGCGTCAAAAATAGGAAAATTTCGATGTGGTTGGTGGCGCCGCGCGGGATTATAAGGACAGTCATGCTGAGCGAAGGTGGAGCCGAAGTCGAAGCATCTCTACCGCAATGGTAAATTTTGGTAGCAGAAGTACTTTGGCGGTAGAGATGCTTCGACTTCGGCTTTGGCTCCGCCTTCGCTCGGCATGACGGTCTCCTCATTCATGCACCCGCCTGCCTGCCGATGTGGCAAAGCCTGGCCGTGGCACGGCGCTTGCCGAGCCTGTACCTGCAGTGTTGCTCCGCCGTAAAGGAGCACTCGTCTGGGGGGCTGACCTGCCATTGTGGCACCCCACCCCCTTCTTTGCCCGTCTTTTCGCCTCGTATGAGCTATTCCTTCCCGCCTAACGCTTCGCTATCCTCGTTACTGCTGATGACCGACGACTCCACCGAGATGGTGTCCATTGTGGCCGCCGACCCCGACCAGCCCATGACCCCCGGCGAGCAGCCCGAGGTGCTGCCGCTGCTGCCGGTACGCAATACGGTGCTGTTTCCGGGCGTGGTGCTGCCGGTTACCGTAACGCGCAAAAAGAGCATTCGGCTGGTGCGTAAGGCCTACAAGGGCAACAAGCTGATTGGCGTGGTGGCCCAGAAAAACGGCGAGTCCGATGACCCCGCGCTGGCCGATATGTACCAGGTGGGCACGCTGGCCCGCATCCTGAAGATGCTGGTGCTGCCTGATGGCAATACCACCATTATCATCCAGGGCCAGTCGCGCTTCCGCATTGAGGAACAGGTGCAGGAAACGCCTTATATAACGGCCCGCGTCAGCTACGCGCCGGAGGCTTTCCCAGGCAAAAGCTCCCGCAGCCTCAAGGCGCTGGTGTCGTCGCTCAAGGAGGCGGCTTCCCGCATGCTTAAGCTCAACCCTGAAATCCCGCAGGAAGCCCAGGTGGCCCTCGATAACATCGAGTCGCCGGCCTTCCTGACGCATTTTCTGTCGTCCAACCTCAATGTGGAGGTGAGTGTGAAACAGCAGCTGCTCGAAACCAACGACGGCGTGGAGCGCGGCACCAAGCTGCTGGAGCTGATGCTCAAGGAGATTCAACACCTGGAAATCAAGCGCGAAATCCACACCAAGGTCCACACCGACATCGACCAGCAGCAGCGCGACTACTTCCTGCGCCAGCAGATAAAAGTGCTCCAGGACGAGCTGGGCTTCGATGGACCCGAGCAGGATGCCGACAAACTGCGCCAGCGGGCCAAGGGCAAAAAGTGGCCCGAAGCCGTGGCCAAGCACTTCGAGAAGGAGCTCGACAAGCTCACGCGCCTCAACCCCCAGGCCGCCGAGTACCCCATCAGCGTGAATTACGTGGAGTACCTGCTCGATTTGCCCTGGGGCGAGTACACCAAGGACAATTTCAACCTCAAGCGCACACAGCGTATCCTCGACCAAGACCACTACGGCATGGAAAAGGTGAAGGCGCGCATTATAGAGTACCTGGCGGTGCTCAAGCTGAAAAACGACCTGAAAGCGCCGATTCTGTGCCTTTACGGCCCCCCTGGCGTGGGTAAAACTAGTTTGGGCCGCTCCATTGCCAAGGCGCTGGGCCGCAAGTACGCCCGGCTGAGCCTGGGCGGCGTGCGCGACGAGGCCGAAATCAGGGGACACCGCAAAACCTACGTGGGCGCCATGCCCGGCCGCATTATCGCCCAGATCAAGAAGGCCGGCGCCGCCAACCCGGTTATCGTGCTCGATGAAATCGACAAGCTGGCCTCCGACTTCCGCGGCGACCCCAGCTCGGCGCTGCTCGAAGTGCTCGACCCCGAGCAGAATTCGACCTTCACCGACAATTACCTGGAGGTGGAGTACGACTTGAGCCGGGTGCTGTTCATTGCCACCGCCAACTCGCTCGACACCATTCAGCCCGCCCTGCGCGACCGGATGGAAATAATTGACCTGACCGGCTACACGCTGGAGGAGAAAAGCCAGATTGCCAAAAAGCACCTCTGGCCCAAGCTGCTCGAAGAGCACGGCCTCGGCCCCAAAGATGCCGCCGTGAGCACGGCGGCCCTGCAACGCGTGATTGATGACTACACCCGCGAAAGCGGCGTGCGGAGCCTGGAGCGCAAGCTCGGCGGCCTGGTGCGCAATGTGGCCAAAAGCAAGGCCCTCGACGAAAGTTACCCCGCCACGCTGCAGCCCGCCGATGTGAAGCGCATCCTCGGCGCGCCCATTTTCGACCGCGACCAGTACCAGGACAACGAAACGGCCGGCGTGGTAACGGGCCTGGCCTGGACCAGCGTCGGCGGTGATATTCTGTTCATTGAAAGCCTGCTGAGCCGGGGCCGGGGCAAGCTCACGCTCTCGGGCCAGCTCGGCGATGTGATGAAGGAATCGGCCGTGACGGCGCTGAGCTACCTGCGCAGCCGCGCCGACGAGCTGGGCATCGACTACCGCCTCTTCGACCAGTACGACCTGCACATTCACTTCCCCGAGGGCGCGGTACCCAAGGACGGGCCCAGCGCCGGCATTGCCATCTTCACCAGCATTGCCTCGGTGTTCACCCAGCGCAAAATCCGCAGCCATCTGGCCATGACGGGCGAAATAACCCTGCGCGGCAAGGTGCTGCCGGTGGGCGGCATCAAGGAGAAAATCCTGGCCGCCCGCCGCGCCGGCATCAAGGACATCATCCTCTGCCCCAAAAACCGCAAAGACATCGAGGAAATAGCGCCGCATTACCTGCAGGGCCTCAGCATCCATTACGCCGACCGCGTGGACGATGTGTTGCGCGTGGCTCTGCTGGATGAGCAGGTAGCGCACCCCATGAAGCTGGTGGTGCGCGACGAGACGCCCGCGCCGCTGGGGCCGAGCGTGGAAGTGCAGTAGGGGAGTAGTAGGCCCAAAAGAACGGTTATGCTTCGGCAAACTCAGCATGGCCATTCTTCCAGTACCGAGTTACGCACACCGCACAATAAATACGGCCGCCGCAACGTCCTGTCCGGGAACTGCTTTATCTTACCGTTGATGAACCAACTCCTACGCCGCACCGCCGTTGCTTTTGCCGTTTCGGGCCTTACGCTGGGCGCCGCACAAGCCCAGATTGGGGGGCAGCGGGCCTTCTCGTTTCTGAACCTGCCCACCAGCGCTAAACTGGCCGGTCTGGGCGGCGTCAATACCTCGTCGCGCGATGCCGATGGCACCATGCTCTACGCCAACCCGGCCCTGCTTAACGCCGATATGGACGGTCGGCTGGCCTTGGGGTTCGTCGATTACTTGGCCGACATCAAGCAGAGCACGGCCGTATATGTGTTCAATACGGCTAAAGCTGGCCGGATAGGCGTGGGGCTGACCTACCTTAACTACGGCGAGTTCGAGCAGTTCGACCCGGCCCGCAACTCGCTGGGCAAGTTTTCGGTGAACGAGTACGCGCTGAGCTTGTCCGATTCCTACACGTCGGGCGTGTTCACGCTGGGCGGTACGCTCAAGCTGGCCGGCTCGGGCATTGCCGGCAACCACTCGTATGCCGTGCTGGCCGATGTAGGTGGCCTGTTCAAGCACCCCACGGCCGATTTTACGGTGGGCCTGGTGGTGCGCAACGCCGGGGTGCAGCTTAAGGCCTACGATGGGGCCGAGCGCGAGCCAATGCCATTCGATGTGCAGCTGGGTGCGTCTATCAAGCCCGAGCACCTCCCGTTCCGGTTTTCCCTCACGGCCCATCACCTCCAGCAGCTCGACATTGTATACCTCGACCCCAGCCAGCGCGGCCAGATTGACGAGAACGGCAACGAAGTGAAGCCCCAAAAGAGCCTGGGCGACAAGATTGCGCGCCACTTCGCCGTGGGTGGCGAACTACTGCTAAGCAAAAACCTGAACGTCCGCGTCGGCTACAACCACCTCCAGCGCCGCGAGTTGCGCCTCGATAATACTGCGGGTGGGGCCGGCTTTTCGTTTGGGGTAATGTTGCGCATCAGCCAGTTTCAGCTCGATTACACGCACGCTGGCTACCATGCCTCGGGCGGCGCCAATTACTTTACCGTAGCCCGCAACCTCGACTCGCTGTTCAAAAAACAACCTTGACTTGCATGTGCTAAATGTGAAGAATGTGTGAAATGTGGCTGTTCAAAGGTTATGGTCATTACAGTTTGCAAACTTATTCGGCTCCCGCGCCTTCTCACATTTTACACATTCCGCACATTACCCACATTCTCCTTATGCTTGAATCAGCAGATTTTCTGACCCCGGCCCAGATTGTGGCCGAACTCGATAAATACATCATCGGTCAGCACGAGGCCAAGCGCCACGTAGCCATTGCCCTGCGCAACCGCTGGCGCCGCCTGCGGGCTGCCCCCGAAATGCGCGAAGAAATAGTGCCCAACAACATCCTCATGATTGGCTCGACCGGCGTGGGAAAAACCGAAATTGCTCGTCGGCTGGCGGGTATTTCCGGCTCACCCTTCGTGAAGGTGGAAGCCTCCAAGTTCACGGAAGTCGGCTACGTAGGGCGCGACGTGGAGAGCATGGTGCGCGACCTAGTGGAGCAGTCGGTGAACATGGTCAAAACCCGCCGCAAGGAGGAAGTAAAGGGGAAGGCCGCCGAGCTGGTGGAAGAGGCCATCCTCGACATTTTGATTCCGCCTGTAACCGGCGCGCCCGGCGCAATGCCCAAGCCAGCCCTAGGCTGCCCTACTTCCGCCGGCGAGGTGCCCGACTCCGACCAGGAGCTGAATGAGCGTACCCGGGAGCGTTTTCGCGAGAAAATCCGCAATGGCGAACTGGACGACCGCAAAATTGAGATTCAGGTGCAGCAGGGCGGCGGCGGCATTAGTGTGCTGGGCGGCGCCCCCGGTGGCATGGACGAGGCCAGCATGGCCGGCATCCAGGATATGCTGGGTTCGATGATGCCCAAGAAAACCCGCAAGCGCAAGGTAACCGTGGCCGAAGCCCGCAAGCTGCTCTTCGACGAGGAAGCCGCCAAGCTCATCGACATGGATGAGGTGAAGGATGAGGCTGTGCGGCACGCCGAAAACTCAGGCATCATCTTCATTGACGAAATAGATAAGGTAGCCAGTAAGAGCAGCAAGGGCGGTGGTGGCGGCCCCGATGTAAGCCGCGAAGGCGTGCAGCGCGACTTGCTGCCCATCGTCGAGGGGTCGGCCGTGAGTACCAAGTATGGCATTGTCCACACCGACCACATCTTGTTCATTGCTGCCGGGGCCTTCCATGTAGCCAAGCCCTCCGACCTCATCCCCGAGCTGCAGGGCCGCTTCCCCATTCGCGTTGAGTTGCAGAGCCTGACCAAGGACGACTTCTACCAGATTCTAAAAGACCCTAAGAATGCCCTCACCAAGCAATACGAGGCGCTTTTGAAGGCGGAGGACGTAGAACTGACATTTGAGGATTCCGCCCTGGAGCGCTTGGCCGAAATTGCCTTCGAAGTAAACAGCGAAGTCGAAAATATCGGCGCCCGCCGCCTGCACACCGTTATGAGCCGCTTGCTCAACGACATTCTCTTCGACGTGCCCGACAAAATCGGAGCCCACGCCCGTATCCTCATCGACCGCGCCTTGGTGGAGGAGCGCCTGACCGATATGGTTCGCAACCGCGACCTGAGCCAGTACATTCTGTAAGTCAAAGAGAATAAGTCAAAGAGAATAAGTCAAAGAGAATAAGTCAAAAAGTCAAAGCCCGCTTTATTCGAAGCAGGCGGGGAGAAGTAGTATAGCGGAACGATTCGTGAGTACGGTCGTACCAGTTGTACAGTCTTCCTGCAATACTCCGAGTAAGGCGGGCTTTGACTTTTTGAATTTTTCTCTTTGACTTCAACGCAAATGCACTATTACCTCATTACTGGGGCCAGCCGGGGCCTGGGCCGCGCACTGGCCGAAGCCGCTCTGGCCCGACCCAATACCACCGTTATCGGCATCAGTCGCCACGCCACCATTCAGCACGAGCGGTACCAGCATCAGCCCCTCGACCTCTCCGATCTGGCGGCCGTGCAGCACAACCTGCACAAAGTATTCGCCCGTTTTCCCGATGCCAGCAGCCTCACGCTTATCAACAATGCCGCTGTGTTGGGTGAAATCGGATACGTGGGCGAGCAACCCAACGAGCACTTCGAATTTGTGTTTGATATAAATCTGCTGGCCCCGGCCATGCTGATGAACACCTTTCTGAGTGCCTACCAAGGCCGTGAGTTGCCGCGCACCATCCTCAACATCAGCAGCGGTGCTGCCCAGCGTCCCGTCGATGGTTGGGGCGCTTATTCAGCTTCCAAGGCCGCTCTCGATGCCCTCTCGCGCACGGCCCAGCACGAGCAGGAGCTACGCAGCAGCGGCATCCGTATCCGTAGCCTCTCGCCCGGTATCCTCGATACACCTATGCAGGAGCACATTCGCTCGGCCGATGCCCGCCATTTTAGCGAAGCCGCCAAATTCGCCGATTTTCATCAACAGGGCCAGTTGCGCCCGCCCGCCGAAGTAGCCGGCCGCATTATGACATGGCTGCAACAGCCTGATCTGGGGCCGGAGGTAGTGCTGCGGGTGGATGAGTTGTAGATTATACTTGTCGCGAAGTAGTTTGCGAAACTTGTCAGTCAAAAGTACTACTCTTACGGCATGAACGTGCAGTTGACCGACGCCCAACGCCAGCACTTGCGGCAGCTGTAACGCCAGCGGCGCAACGACGAGGGCTACGTACAGGTGACCGTGCTGCTGCTGCTCGACAAGGGCCGCTCGCCGGCCAGCGTGGCCGAAGACCTAGGTCTGGATCAAGTCACGGTCTACCGCTACGCCGCCGCCTTCGCTGCGCTGGGCCTAGACAAGTACCTGCTACATGAGCAGCCCGGCTACTGGGGCCTGCTCACCAGCGCGCAGTTGGCCCACCTCTGCCACCAAGTCAATTCAACCCTTTATAGGACTGCGCCGCGCTGCTGAGGTGGGTGCAAGCGACTTTCCAGGTCAGTTTCTCCCGCTCCGGGCTGACGGACCTGTTGCACCGGCTGGGCTTTACAAACTGACCACGCCCGTGCCCTGTGCGGCCAATGCGGCCGCGCAACAGGCCTTTTTGACCGACCTGGCCGTGCTGGAGGCCCAGGTCGAGGCCGGTGGGGCCGTACTTTACTACGCCGACGCGGCCCACCCTACCCACAACACGCGCTCTACCCGAGCCTGGTGCCAGGTCGGAGAAGAGCGGCCGCTGCTCACCGTCAGCGGCAGCGAGCGGGTGAACCTGAACGCAGCCGTCAATGCCTACCAGCCCACGCAGTTGCTGCTGGATGAAACCAGCCGGGTCGATGCGCAGAGTACACGCCGCCTCTACGAGCGGCTATTAGCGGCCCACCCCACAGCGGGCACGATCTACGTCATCTGCGACAAAGCGCGCTACTACAAAAACAAAGAGCTGACGCAGTGGCTGCAAGGCAAGCCGATCGTGCAGGTGTTCTTGCCGCCCTACTCGCCCAACCTGGACCTGATCGAGCGGTTGTGGAAGTATCTGCGCCAGAAGATTATCAACACCACCTTCTACCGCACCAAGGGCCAGTTTCGGCAGGCCGTGCTCAACTTCTTCACTCGACTCCCGGAGTTCGAGCACGACCTCGTGTCCTTGCTAACTCGAAAATATCATATCCTCGATTCGCAACTCACTTCCTGACGAGTATAACTATCTCGTGTAGATGGTATTTCTTTACCAGATCGAGCATTAAGGGTTATTTTCTAGGTGAGTAAAATAATAATCCATAAAAAATGCCCCGATATAAATCGGGGCATTTTTTATATTCAATACTAAATATTTGACCTTGATTCCGGTTTTTAATAACCAGGGTTCTGAACCAGCTTGGGGTTCAACAGAACATCACGGTTGGGAATTGGGAAGATCAACTTATCATCACCGTAAGCAATAGCTGGGATACCGTCGTGAGCAGGTACGCCATTTTTGTAGCGCAACAGATCATATAAGCGGAAGCCCTCGAATGCCAATTCTAAACGGCGCTCGGTCAAAATGGCATCAATTAATGCCTGCTTATTGGCAAAGTTTGCAATAGTGTATGACACCTGAGTAGCTCCTTTCGACCGGTCACGGACTTGGTTAAGCAAGCTTACTGCCTCTGTCGTTACGCCTGCAGTTTGGGCTAGTGCTTCAGCACGAGTCAGCAATACTTCGGGGTAGCGAACAATTGGAGTCCAGTTTTCGACTGCGTTGAACTTGTTAGTGAAAGGTGTACCTGTTGCGTTTCTAACAATCAATGACCGACGCTTGTCATCAGCCGGGAAAATAGTGGCTGAAATATCAGCGAAAGGCTTGATAGCAATATCACCCCGACGCGAGACGCCATAATGTTGGCCAATAGCGTTGTTGGTGTTCGGGTTATCCTGAAGGTTATGCGCCACCGAGAAGATGGACTCGGCAGTGGTGTAGTTGGAGAAAGCCGTACCTGGATCAGCATTGAGCCTGAAATTACCGGAGTCAATGATCTGCTTAGACACGAGAGCCGCGTTGGCATAGTCGCCTTTATAGAGGTATACCCGGGCTAACAAACCCTGAGCAGCACCTTTGGTAGCACGACCTACGCGCGAAAACGCATCTGGGTACGTGCTGGGCAAAGCAGGAATAATTTCGGTCAGGTCTTGAATAAGCTGATCGTATACCTCCTTAACTGAGGAACGCGGCAATAAAGCAGCTGCGTCAAAGGCTTCAGCGCCGCTCTTGGGGGCCGTTAGCTGGATAACTACACCCGGATGCGAAGCATCTGGCGTGAAGTTGTAGGGCTGCGCAAACAGATTTACCAAGTGAAAGAGCGTCAACGAGCGCACAAACTTGGCTTCGGCAGTGTACTGGGCAGCTACCTCGGCCGAAACCTTGCTTTGATTAGCCGTCAGGTTCTGCATGAAGGAGTTAGCCGAGAAAATAGTCCGGTAGCCTCCAGCCCAAGCATTGGTCGCATAGACATCAGTGGAAAGCTGCTGGAACAGCGGCACGTTGCCGAAATAAGTGGTGTTCTGGCTGGTCTCACCCGAGCGAATGTCGGAATAGATCAGTGCCCGGCCTCCCAGAAACTCAGCATCCTGCAGACCATCATAGACACCAAACAGCGACTGTTCGATGCGGGTAGGGTTTGCAAACGTCTCATCAATAGTGAAAGCGGTTGGCGGATCCTGTGTGAGAACATCGCAACTCGAAGCCATTGCCGTGAAGACAAGACCTAAAGCGAACTTGTTGAAAGTTGAACGAAACATGTTAAACTAAATTAAGGCTAGAAGCTGAGGTTTAGGCCAAGCGTGTAAGCTCGGGTCTGGGGTACCGAACGGTTGTCAATACCGTAAGCGATGTTAGTGTTGTTACGGTTGGAGTTTACCTCCGGGTCACCAACACTATACTTGGTAAATACAAAGGCATTCTGTACCTGCGCATAAATCCGGGCCCGGCCAATGCCATAGCGTTCCGTCATAGTCTCGGGAAGATTGTAGCCCAAGTTAATCTGGCGAACACGCAGGAAGTCGCCATCCTCCAGCCAACGGGTCGAAGCTTGGGTCGACACCGCATCCTGTAGCACCAGCTTTGGGATATCCGTGTTCTGGCCGGCAGTCGTCCAGCGGTCCTTGATTTCATCCAAGTTGTTAGCGAACGAGGTGGTCAGCAAGCTAGCGCGAGTACCGTTGTAGATTTTGTTGCCACCACTGAACTGCAGGAAGATGCCAAGCTCGATGCCTTTGTAAGAGATAGTGTTGTCAAAACCACCATAGTAGGTGGGGTATCCCGTGCGGTCAGTGTAAACGGCGTCAGCCTGCGTGATGGCTGAGGTAGCATCACCGCTCTCAGTGAGCCACTTACGAGCAACAGCATCATACTGCTTAACAGTTCCTGCGGCGTCTAAAAATTGAGCATTACCATTAGCGGGGTTTACTCCGGCCCAACGGATGAGCTGATATACTCCCAATGGCCGGCCTATACTGGCACGGTTTACGCCCGAGTTGATATCGGTTGGTGAGCTAAGCTCCTTCACTTCGTTCTTCAGTGTTGTGAAGTTGATGTTCGACGACCAGCGGAAGCCGCCCTCAGTATTTACGTTTACTGTTCCCAGATTGGCTTCGAAACCCTTATTGACCATCCGGCCAATATTACGAGCCACCGAGCTACCGGGTACGCCCAACGTAAAGGCTGTAGGCGCATTCAGCAACAGTCCATCAATGTCGTTGTTGAAGTAATCGAGAGTAACCGTAATCCGGTCTGAAAGCAGTGTGGCGTCCAGACCAATGTCCAGTTTCTTCGAAGACTCCCAGCGCAGATCGTCGTTGCCGAGCTGGGTGATGCCGAATCCGTTTAGGTCGACGTAACGACCACCACCGGCCAATGTACGGGAAGCGTACGAGCCAATACCGTTGGAGTTACCTACTTTACCGTAGCTGGCGCGTAGCTTAAGGTCACTCAAAACAGGCTTAAGACCCTGCATGAATGATTCTTCTGAAATGCGCCAGCCGATCGAACCGCCAGGGAAGAAGCCTGACTGGTTGTTGGCACCAAACTGCGAACTAGCGTCAGACCGGGCAGTGAAGGTGAGATAATAGCGGTTGTCAAACGAATAGGCTACGTTGCCGTAATACGAGCGGAAGCCACGGCCGAACTCCGTACCACCATTGAAGGGGTCACCTGAAGAAAGGCCATCGTAAATTTTATTGAACTTTGGGTCAGCTAGTTGGCTTGCACCCACATACAGCTGAGTTTCGTTGAAATTCTGGAATTCAACACCTACAGTGCCGCTTACCTCATGCTTGCCAGCCAGTAGCGTGTTGTAGTTAATAAAGTTCTGCCAGTTGTACTGGTAGCTGTCCAGGCGGTTGTTCTGAATCAAGCCACCGAAGGAACGACCCAAGCCCGACAAACGCACGTCGCTATATTGGTCCTCAAAGTTGTCTAGGTAGTCAAGGCCATACTTGGTTGTCAAGTTCAGCCCTTTGATGGGCGTTACCGTCAGATAACCGTTGCCCAGCAGACGACGCGACGTGTTTTCGTTACGCTGCAGATCGAGAACGGCACGTGGGTTTGAGAAGGCAAAGAGATAGTTGGTGCCGGCATTTCTACCATCACCCAGGTTGCCCAGCGAGTTCAGGTAATACGTGCCATCAGGGTTGTACACTGGTACGTTGGGCGGCGCGCTGTAGCCCGAAACTGTGGCACCAGCCAAATAACGGTCGGTCAGCACACCTTTGTTGAGAGCCTGCGAGTAACCCAAGCTAACGCCACCTTTCAACCACGTTTTAGGAGTTACATCGAGGTTCATGCGAGCCGAAGCCCGACGAAGACGATTCTGAGAAACAACGCCTTTCTGGTCGCTATAGTCAACAGAACCATAATAAGTGGCTTTATCGTTGCCACCGGAAAGAGCCAGCTGGTAGTTCTGCGAGAAGCCATTGCGGAATACTTCCTTCAGCCAGTCGGTACGATCAGGTTGACCGTCGCCGTCGACATCTATATCATTGGCTAATGGCGTGGTGCGGCCGGCGTTGGTACCTTTCTCATTCTGAATGGCAGCGAATTCATCACCGTTTAGTAGATCTGGCAGACGAGTAGCCTGGAAGATACCTACGTAAGAGTTAATCGACAGCTGGTTTTTGCCGTTTTTGCCTCGCTTGGTGGTAATCAGGATTACACCGTTAGCAGCCCGCGAACCGTAGATAGCAGCGGCTGAGGCATCCTTCAACACCTGTACCGATTCAATGTCATTAGGGTTAATATCAGCCAGCGGATTGTAGCGTGTGCCGTCACCGCCATTGAATACGTTGGCATTCTCACGCCCGCTAATGGGCACACCGTCAATAACGTACAGAGGCTGTGAGCTGCCCGAAATCGAGTTAGCGCCACGGATACGAACCGACGTTGCGTCACCCAATGCACCACCCGTGTTCGTTACCTGTACCCCCGATAAGCGGCCAGTCAGCGACTGCTCAAAGCTTTGCACTGGCTGCGTCAGTAAAGCCTTTTCTTGTACTTGAGCTACCGAACCGGTCAGGTCCTTTACTTCCTGGCGAATACCGTAACCGGTTACCACCACTTCGCTTAGTTGCTTGCTATCTGCCGACAGACCAATGTTAATCTGGTTGTCAGTGCCAATGGTCTTCTCAGTTGAAACGAAGCCAATAGAGCTGAATGTTAGCACTCCTCCCGTAGCAGGTACGGTAAGTGTATAACTACCATCCGAGTTGGTAGAGACTCCGTTGTTGCTGCCTTTCAACAGCACAGTTACACCGGGCATTCCTTCACCAGTTGAGCGGTCAGTTACCCGACCCGAAACAGTGCGAGTCTGAGCCATTACTTGCGTAGCCGACAGGGCTACAAGCGGTAATGCAGTGAGAAAAATTTTTTTCATGAAAAGTGTTATTAGAAAAGAAACCGTGGGTGTATCCCTCATACTTTACTGCTAAAGTAGGTACAAGTATGGGCATATTTATGCAGTAATGCTAAAAAGGCATCAAAATCTGTCAATTTTTTCCGCTAGGCATGTATTGAATTTTCAAGTACGCTAGTTCAAGCTATGCCCTTGAGGGCAAGACTACTCTGCCCTAATAAACTTTGAGGGCTAAAACGGGGCGGTCGACCCTTGGGGTTCCTACACCTTCATCCAGCCGTTCCGCCCCGTGAAGCAACGCCTCAAGGCCAAACTTACGATCCTTTTGCAACAGGTGCCGATTGTGCGCCATCTGTCCCGCCAAAAGTTTATTGCCCAGTTCGTTATCGGACTCATTAAGAGCCGCAACGTGCAGTTTGGCGAAGTCGCCCAGCACCTCACGACCAGATTAAAGTGGCCTCCAACGAGACCCGCATTCAGGACTTTTTCCGCGAGGTGCCGCTCGATTATGGCCTGCTAGCGCACTTGCTACTGAGCCTGTTGCCCGCCACCGGCAAGCTGCGCCTACGGCGGCTGGACCGCATGGAGTGGGCCTTTGGGCAGTATCAGGTCAATATCCTGCTCATTACCGTCGGCCAGGGCGCGTTTCAGGTGCCTTTGTACTGGGAGTTGCTCGACAATCGCATCGGTAATTCCAGTGCAGCCGACCGCATTGCCTTGCTGCAAACCTGCGTGCACGTGCTGGGTAAGCACCGCATTGGGCTCGTGCTGAGCGACCGGGAGTTTGTGGGCCACGTGTGGCTAAAATGGCTCAAAGACAACGGGTTGAATTTTGTCATGCGCCTGCCCTACATGGACCAGCTCTATGCTAGGCGGTGGACGATTGAGCAATGCTTCCAAAACCTGAAAGGGCAGGGCTTTATCCTGGAGGTCAGTCATTTGTGTTGTCGCCACAAGTTGTGCAAGCTCGTCGCCCTGGTCAGCTTAGCCTATGCCTTGTGCCTAAGTGTGGGCACAGTGGCCCACGTCAAATGCGCCCCGATTGCCCGCAAAAACCATGGCTACTATGCCACCAGCCTAAGCCGCCACGGCCTCAATATCTTGCGCCAAATCACCCGCCCCGCCACCAGCCCGCACGAACCCATGGCCCAGATGGTAGACGCCCTGCTGCGGTGGATCAGCTGTAAAATCGCTCGCTATCAGCCCACTAAAATAGTAGGGTAGAGTAGTTCTCGCGTTTCTAATTGTTAATCAAAATTTAAGAAGCAAAATACTTGCAGCCAATCGGTTACCCGCGGAGCTGCTTCTGGAACAGTGCCAAGGTTCGGCCCCAAGCTTGGGCTGCCGCTTGGGCATTGTAGCGGGCGGGTGAGGTATCGTTGTTGAAAGCGTGGTTTACGCCCTCGTATACAAATTGCTCGTACTTGGTGCCCGCCGCCTGCAATGCGGCCTGCCAGGCATCTTTGCCAGCATTAACCCGTTCGTCGAGGCCGGCGTAGTGTAGCAGCAGGTGTCCTTTTATAGCAGCGGCTTCTGCGGCGGGCGGTTGCGTGCCGTAGTAAGCCACGGCCGCATTTAGCTGAGTGTCGTGCACGGCGAGGCGGTTAGCTAGGGCTCCGCCCCAGCAGAAACCCACGCAGCCAGTGCGGCCGTTACCGTTGGGGTGCTGGCGTAGGTAGGCCAGGGCGGCCAGGTAGTTAGCCAGTGTCTGCTCTTTATCGAGCTTGCCAATGAGGGTGCGGCCTTCATCCTCGTTGGCCGGGGTGCCGCCGAATTCCGAAAGTCCATCGACGCCCAGTGCCAGATAGCCTGCCTCAGCTACGCGCCGGGTTATATCCTTGATGTGCGGCGTAAGGCCCCGGTTTTCGTGGATGATGACTACAGCGCCGCGCTTTTTCCGGCCTTTGGGGTGAACTAGGTACCCCTTCATGGTAACGCCAGCAGCACCTGGCCAGCTTACGGTTTCTTCGCGCAGGCCGGCGGCCGCGGCCGATGCCGTGGCGGCGCTGGCGTAGCCTGGTTCCAGCACGGCCAGCGCAGCGGCCGCCAGAGCCGTGCTACCGGCAAGCTTGTGAAGCCGGTCCAGGAAGTCGCGGCGACCGAGCGGGGCGTGGGTGTACTCGTTGAAGAGCGTGATGATACGTTGATCCATGAGTTGGGGTGGGGATAGATGGGAAAGGAAAAGTAACGAATTCGAGGGCAGCTTTCAACTATTCACGGTCGGCTTTCCGGCACTCGCCCGATTTTTCCGGCACTCACGCGAAAAGGCCTGCTTCCGACCCTGCCGGCCTGCACCTTTGGCTCATCATCAACCCAAAGCCCTACTACCATGGACACTCAGAAACTAGCCCGCGACGTGAAATTCCTGAAAGCCTACGCCCTGGGCGCTACCCTGCTGCCGGCGGTAGCGCTGCTATGCGCCTTTGGCAAACCCGACAAGCCCGTGCGCTTCGGCGAAATCAATGTGGAACGCATTAATCTGGTGGAGCGCGACGGTACCGTGAAGATGATTATGAGTAACAAGGAGCGGTTTCCGCAGGGCGTTACTATTGATGGGCAGCATATCGACTACGCTCGTACCAACCCCGGCATGCTCTTCTATAATGAGAAGGGCGAGGAGTGCGGCGGCCTCATCTTCGGCGGCAAGAAAGACAAGGACGGAAAAGTATCGGCCGGTGGCCACCTATCGTTCGACCGGTTCGGGCAGGATCAGGTAATTGCCCTCAATTACCAGCAGCAGGGCAGCAACTACCAGGCGGGCCTCACCTTTAGTGATGCCCCTGAGGAGTCGATGGCGGTGACGGAGGCAAAGTACAAGGATGCCACGCCCGAGGAGAAAAAGCAGGCGCAACGCGAAGGCAAACTGGGCCTGCAGCGCCGTATGTTTGTGGGCACCACCATGGGCCGCTCGTCGGCGCTGGTAATGGCCGACCAGCGCGGCGAAACCCGCCTGATGCTGGTGGCCAACACCGACCAGTCGCTGCTCGACTTCAAGGACAGCCAGGGTCGCACCCGCCTTAGTATTGGGGTTGATAAAAACAACCAGCCGGTGCTACGCTTTCTCGATGAGCAGGGCCAGGAAGTAAAGCAGCAGGTGGCGGGTAAGTAGCGGCGCGGGGTGTATCTTTTCGGCTGGTTATGCGCAAGTCCATCTGGTTTTACGGGTTTCTGCTGGGGCTGGCTACGCTGCTGGCGCTGTTCACGCGCCTAACGCTGGCCACCGAGGCCGCCGACTTTCACCTGTACCCCGACGCGCCCTTCTGGCTGTTTCTGCAAACGCTGCTTATTGTATATCTGCTCGATAAGCTCGACCAGCGGGCCCGGCAGCGCCAGCAGGCGGTAGTGGAAGGTGGCGGGTACTATGTGCGGCTGCTGCTGGGCGGCGGGTTGCTATATGCGCTGCTGATTCAGGTCCTGACCCTGGCAATCAGTTTCGGCTTTAGCTGGATGCCGACGGGCCGGCCCTTTGGGTGGGACTGGTACCGGCTGGGACGGGGGCTGTTTCTGGATCTGTTTTTTTACCTGCTGGTAGGTGGCATCTACCTGCCGTTTCTATACCAGCAGCACGCGGCCCGGCTGCGGCTGGAGCTGGAGCAGCTGGAAAAAGAGGCCACCCAGGCCCGGCTGCGGGCCCTGCAGCAGCACGTCGATCCACACTTCCTGTTCAACAACCTCAACATTCTGGCTGCCCTCATCGAGCCGGCCAATACAGCTGCCCACGACTACGTGACGCACCTGGCCAGCCTCTACCGCTACCTGGTGCGCACCCGCCAGCTCGATGCTGTGCCCCTGACTGAAGAACTGGCCTTTCTTCGCGACTACCAGTTTTTGCTGCAGCGCCGGTTTGGGGCCGCGTATGTATTCGAGGAAGATATACAGGTGTCTGCTGCCGAGCTGGAAAACCTGCTGATTCCGCCCGGAGTGGGGCAGGAGCTGCTCACCAATGCCCTTAAGCACAACCTGGGTAGCCGCGCCCGGCCCCTACGCGTGCAGCTAATTATAAAGGCTACCAGCCTGGAAGTGCGCAACGCCCGCCAGCCCCGGCCGGTGCCCGCGCCGGGCGAAGGCAGCGGCTTGGCTGGGCTGCGCGCCCGCCTAGCGCTATTGCACGATGTACCGGTGCGGGTGGCGGAGTCGGTGGAATGGTTTAGCGTAGAACTTCCGCTGAGCCAGCTGGCCCCGGCTCCGGCGTAAAGGCCACTTTTCAACCTGAAACCTTGCCACTTCCTATGCTCCGTCTGCTACTCATCGAAGACGAGGAACCCGCCCTCGACCAGCTCCGTCGCTTTGCCCTGCGCTATAACCCGGCGGCTACCATCGTGGGCGAGTGCCAGCAGGTGAGCGAGGTCGCCGACTTCCTGCGGCAGCACCCGGCCCCCGACCTTATTCTGTCGGATATTGAGCTGCTTGACGGCAATGTGTTTCAGCTGTTTGGGCAGGTGGCCGTCAGCAGCCCGATCATCTTCATCACGGCCTACGACTCGTTTCTGGTGCAGGCTTTCGAGCAAAACGGCATTGCCTACGTGCTCAAGCCAGTGCAGTACGCCCAGTTTGCGGCCGCCATGCAGAAGTTCGAACGGCTGCGCCAGTCGTTTCAGGGGGCGGCGCTGCAGCAACTGGCTGCTACGCTAGGCGGGGCGGCCTCGGTGGCAGCCCCGGCTTATAAGCAGCGGCTCGTGAGCAAAACCCGCCAGGGACTGTACTTATTGGATGTGGCCGGGCTGCACTACTTCCAGCTGCGCAACGGCGTAACGCACGCCTTCGATGCGCAGGGCAAAAGCTTTGTGCTAAACGAAAGCCTGAGCCAGCTCGAAGCCCAGCTCGACCCGGCGCAGTTTTTCCGGCTCAACCGCACCGAAATGGTGCAGCTCGGTGCCATCGAGCGGCTCGAACCTTATTTCAACGATACGCTGGTAGTGCATCTGAAAAGCGCCGGGGTGGCCCTCACGGCCAGCACCCACCGCACGCCCGAGCTGCGCCGCTGGGTGGGCCTCAAGTAACGGCAGCCGGTTTTATTCCTCCTCGCGGTTAACTGTAGCCGGGCTGAAAGCGGGCACGCAGATAGACCAGTATTCGCACTCGGCATCGAAGGGGTTGGAATAGCGCACCCGCGCACCCGCTTTGATCAGCAACGACTCGCCGGCACCGAGCTCTACCACGTCCCCGTCAATCTCGAACCGCTTGCGGCCACGCACGACAATCGTTACCTCGTCGAATTCGGGACGTTGGTGCGGCTCGCTCCACTGGGGCGGGGCCACCATGTGGGCCACGCTGTACTGGCCAGTGCCGGTACTAGCCTGGCCAATGTGCTCCTCGATGAGCTTGCCATCGGTGGTGGGAACTATAAAGGGATTCTGCTGGCGGAAATAGCGTTTTTCAGACATCAAATAAAGCAAAGAGTGGTTAGTTGGCCCGATCGGGGCACTGGCCAGGGGTGGAGCTGGTTACACCGGCGTTGGTGGCCTGGCAGGCGTTGCCGTAGGTTTTGCCGTCGCAGCCGCACACCGGGTCGTACTGCATGGTACACGCTGCGTCGGGACGGATTTTGGCCGGGTCGATGCAGAGCGGATCGGCGGTGGTGGATGTGGAGTTGCGCTGGCAGGCCACAAGGGCCGGTAGCAACAGCAGGCAGTAAAATAATCGACTAAGCATGGCGCGAAGATAAGGGGAGAGTTTGGAGACAGTAATTGAGCTACTACGATAATATAGCTACTTTGGTATCTTGTCAATCGATTTTTCGGCCTACGTATAACCCCGCCCGCCCAGCTTCGTATAGGGAGCCATAACCGGAAGCCAGGGCAGCAGTTATGCGCCTCGTTTCCTTTCCTTCTGCATCTCTATTTCCAACCTTTCTCTCCACAATATGTCGTACCACGAAGAAGACAACTCGGGCAAAATTCTCCTCGCTGCTATTGCCGGTGCTGGCGCCGGTATCATTGCGGGCCTGCTGATGGCTCCTGATAAAGGCAAAGCTACCCGCGACAAGCTCGGCAGTGCTGCTACCAAATACAGCGGCCAGCTCGGCGACCAGCTCTCCAAGTACGGCGAAGACCTCGACATCAAGTTCAAAGGCTATATCGAGAAACTCGAAGACATGGGCCTGACCGGGGCCGGTGGCAGCCTGAAGCTGAAAGGCAACTGGGACGACCTGAAGGGCAAGCTGAAGCAGCAGTATGCACAGCTAACCGACGAGGACCTGACCTACGCCGAAGGAAAAGGCGACGAACTGGTGGGCCGCTTGCAGACCAAGCTCGGCAAAGCCAAAAACGAAGTAGTAAAGATGCTCAACGACTTGTAAGTCGAGCTTCATAACAATAAAAGCCTCTGTCTTTTTGTAAGGCAGAGGCTTTTTGCGTAAACCCACCTGCCATTGCTACGTTTACAAAAGCAGGTAGGCCATGCTGGCCACCACCAAGTGCCATTATATCTCTCTACCCATGCAAGACACAAAAGGCAAAGTACTACTCTCGCTGCTGGCGGGTGCTACCGCCGGCGTTGTGGCCGGCCTGTTGCTGGCCCCTGAAACCGGCGACGAAGCCCGCGCCGATATTAAGGAGTCGGCCGGGAAGCTTAATCAAGACCTAGCGAAGCTGTTCAAAGAAGGCAAGGCCCGCATGGATTCGTTCATCGCGAAGGCTCCCGCCAATTCCGGACAACAAGCGGCCGACCGTACGGCTGCCGACGACCTGCTCAATTCCATGAATCAGCCCAGCGGACTTGGTGCGGGTATATAAATTATTTTTGCGCTGGCTGTAACCTTGCGCGCCCCCTTGCCGTAAACTACTGTACAAGCTGCCTGAAAGAGAGGTAGAGAAGCCGTTACAGTAAAATTGCCGGCCGTTAAGCTTCTGTCAGAACCTGGTTAAATAGCCTGACAGTAAAATTAATCGTTGCCCATCGCACACTTCTGTTGCGGCCCTGCCTTAAATGGTAGACGGCTTGTACATAAAGAAAGCCTCTCGTCCTTATTGACGGGAGGCTTTCTGCTTTTATAGGCATGGCATAGAACGAGCGAATAGGGCAGGCTATACAGCTTGCCCTACTCGCTCGTTTACCACTTACTGCTCGGGGTGCGGGGCGTTTTCCGACTTTGTGTACTCTGGCTTCATCTGTGGGAAGAAGAGCACATCCTGAATGGAGTTCGAGTTGGTCATGATCATACTCAGGCGGTCGATGCCGATACCCAGGCCGGCCGTGGGCGGCATGCCATATTCCAAGGCCCGCAGGAAGTCCTCGTCGAGCACCATGGCCTCCGTGTCGCCGCGCTTGCCCAGCTCCAGCTGCTCCTCGAAACGGGCGCGCTGGTCGATGGGGTCGTTGAGCTCGGAGAAGGCGTTGCAGATTTCCTTGCCGTTGCAGATGGCCTCGAACCGCTCTACCAGTCCCGGCTTGCTCCGGTGCTTCTTGGCCAGCGGCGACATTTCCACCGGGTAATCGGTGATAAACGTGGGCTGAATCAGCTTGGGCTCAACGTGCTCACCGAAAATCTCGTCGATGATTTTGGCCTTGCCCATGCTCGGGTCGAGGCCTACTTTCAGGTCTTTGGCGGCAGCGCGCAACTCGTCTTCGCTTTTGCCTTCGATGTTGAAGCCGGTGAAGTGCTCGATGGATTCGGCCATGGTGTAGCGCTTCCAGGGGCGCTGGAAGTTGATGAGGTTGTTGCCCACCTGCACCTCGGTTTTGCCGTGCAGCGCCATGGCCACGCGCTCCACCATTTCCTCCACCAGGTCCATCATCCAGTAGTAGTCTTTGTAGGCTACGTACAGCTCCATCTGGGTGAACTCGGGGTTGTGGAATCGGCTCATGCCCTCGTTGCGGAAGTCCTTGCTGAACTCGTACACACCATCAAAGCCGCCCACAATCAGGCGCTTCAGGTACAACTCGTTGGCAATGCGCAGATACAGCGTCATATCCAGCGTGTTGTGGTGCGTTTTGAACGGCCGGGCCGCCGCGCCACCGTACAGGGGCTGCAGAATCGGGGTTTCTACCTCCAGATACCCCTTGTCGTTGAGGTAGTTGCGCATGGCCTGCACCAGCTGGGTGCGCTTGATAAAGGCCTCGCGCACATGCGGATTCACCACCAAGTCCACGTAGCGCTGGCGGTAGCGCTGCTCGGGGTCGGTGAAAGCGTCGTAGGTGATTTTCTCGCCTGTGACCTCATCAACACGCTCCTTTACAACGGGTAGCGGGCGCAGAGCCTTGCTGAGCACCGTCAGGCCGGTTACGTGAATGGACGTTGCGCCCACCATCGTTTTGAACACCCGACCGGTTACGCCGATAAAGTCGCCCAAATCGAGCAGCTTTTTGAACACCGTATTATACAGCTCCTTGTCTTCACCGGGGCAGATTTCGTCGCGGTTGATGTAGAGCTGAATCCGACCCGAAGCGTCCTGTAGCTCGGCAAACGAAGCTTTACCCTTCACCCGCACCGACATGAGGCGGCCCGCCAGGCGCACTTCCTGAAAGTTGTTGAGTTCGACGTGGTAGTTATCGAGAATTTCCTGGGCGTAGAAGTTCACATCGAACAGCTCCGAAGGGTAGGGCTCGATGCCGAGCTGCTGGAGCTCCGTTAGTTTATTGCGCCGGATAATCTCCTGTTCGCTGAGGTGCTGCATAGGGCAAGGGGAGTAGCGGCCCCGCGAAGGGCGGAGCGAAGTCAAGCAGCAAAAATAGCGCAGCCTGTTCGCCTAACCTAACTGCTGGTTTAGGCTATTAGCTAATAGCTAATAGCTGTTAGCTTTTGGGCTAATTAAGCAGGTAGTAAACGCAAAAAGCGCCGACCCAAGGGGCCGGCGCTTTGGTATATATGGAGTAGGGCAAGGACGATGTAATGATGAGCGCTAAGCCGGAGGAAAAGCGAACAGCTGTCAGCTATAAGTTAATAGCTCAGGAATCTATGCGGCCATGCGCAGTACCGGCGTCTCGTCGTCGGTGAGCTGCGGAGCTACGCGGGTGCGCAGGCGTTCCTCCACAAATGAGTTCTGCAGGTGCCGGGGCAGCTCGGCCACCAGCTGCTCGTAGCGCTCCAGGCCCAGGGCCTTCGCTACGTAGGTTTCGTGCAGGCCATTGAGGTAGCTCACAATGTCGAGCAGCGACTGATGGAAGAGGCTGAAATCGATGTCGGCCTCCACGAAACGCTCAATCTCGCGGCTGGTCTGCGAAATGCGCAGGCGGCCCAGCAGGTCGAAGAGGGTGGTGTAGCCCAGCCGCCAGGTAATTTGCTGCCAGTGCGAAGGCGTCCACTTGTCGAGCACCTTGCCGGTTTTCTGGCTGCGCAACGCCGTGTTGGGGTTGGCCTGCACCTGCTGGCGGGTAGCCTTGGCCTTGATGGTGCGGGTAGTACGCAGGAACTGGCCAATCTGGGCCTGCGCATCGATTTCCTTGCCCGCAATCTGCAGGCCCGCCTTGTAGCCGGCCAGCGGCAACCGGTGGATGCTGAAGTCGCCGTAGGCGCCGGCGGCATAAAACGAGATAGGGCGCGGGTAAGCATTGCGTACCACCAACCGACCCACCTCGCGGCGCACCAGTGCAGGGTTGTTGCCGCGCACGCCGGTTGTATACAGGAAGGCCTGCAGACCAGCCATAATGGTATGATAAGCCTGCGGGAAGGTCCAGTGAAGGGCGTTGCGCAGATAGTCTTCGTCGCCCAGCTCAGCAGTGGCCCGCAAAGCGTACTCGGTGCTCCAGCAGGCGTGCAGCATCTTGGTTACGGTCTGCACGTCGTCCTCGCTCAGCTCGGCCTGGTGCGCCCGGAAGTAGGGGAGGTGACGCAGGCCACTCTGGGCGTTGTCGGCCTCCTGAATGTGGTAGTTGATGGCGAAGAAGTAATTGAGAAACACCTGGGCCGGAATCGATTTGCGCCAGGTTTCCTCGGCTTGCTTCTGGTCCTCGGTTACGAGGGGGATAATCGGAGTTTCCATGTCTGTCGTCGTCATGATTAGTAAACCATCAGACGCAAATATAAGTTCTTATTTGCTAAAAATATTGACAATCAATTTATGTTAGTAAAATTCTGTTAGTCAGTGAATTGTGTAGGTATGATCTATGTATAGGGCAGTATTTTATTCAAGTACGTTTACTAAGGAAAGTGGGCGTATTGCTTGGTCGATAAAAAAGCCTCCCGAACCATAGTCCGGGAGGCTTACTTATTGGGTAACGTGGGGTCTGGTAGCTTAAATCTCGTCGTGAAGCACAGCTACGGCTTCGCGTAGGGTAATGTCCTTGGTAAGCGGCTTCACAAAACGCGAGGCGCGGTTCACCTTCACCGTGTCGGCACCAATCTGGCGCAGGTCGAATGCCAAGGGAGCAATCGTCATGGGCTGAGCTGCATTCTGGATTGCCTCATACTTGTCAGCCTCCACTTTGGCCAGCTGCTGCTCGCTCCGGTAGCTGGCCAGCTGCAACGATACTTTGGTGTCATCCTTACGCTTCACCATGCGCTGCACCATTTCGGAGAGCTGCTTGAAACTGGCGTTGTTGTTCACACGGGCCAAGCTGGCCTGCCGTAGCTTTTCGATAGGCGGATTGCCGGCCCAGGCGCGGTAGCGGGCAGGCGAAATTTCGTCCCATTTCAGCGCGTACTCCTGGCTCTTCTCACCCTGGTCGAGGTAGCTATACGCATCGGGGAGGATGATATCGGGCACTACGCCTTTGAACTGTGTCGAGCCACCGTTGATGCGGTAAAACTTCTGAATGGTAAGCTTAAGTGAGCCAAAAGGCTTGATGCTGTTGAATTCGGCAGGCAGGGCATCATCCAGATCAATAATGCGCTGTACTGTGCCTTTGCCATACGTGCTGGCCGAGCCCATCACCACGCCACGCTTGTAGTCCTGGATGGCGGCTGCCAGAATCTCGGAAGCCGAGGCGCTGTACTTGTTCACCAGCACAATCAGCGGGCCACTATACTGCACCCGTGGGTCGCGGTCGTTGAGTACGGTAGCCGCGCCCTGGGTGCCGCGCACCTGCACCACCGGGCCACTATCAATGAACAGGCCAGCCATTTCCACGGCGTCCTGAAGGGAGCCACCACCGTTGAAACGCAGATCGAGCACGATACCTTTTACGTTTTCAGCCTTCAGCTTTTCCAATTCTTTCTTCACATCGGCAGCCGAGCTACGGCCGCCATTATCGTTGAAGTCGGCGTAAAAGTTAGGCAGTTTGATGTAGCCCAACTTGTTGCCACTATCGTTGATGGTGGCCGACTGCGCGTACGTTTCCTCAATTACTACCACATCGCGCACGATGGGAATGATTTTGGTGCTGTTGTCGGGCTTGCGCACCGTCAGGCGCACTTCGGTGTTCTTGCGGCCCCGGATAAGGGTAATGGCCTTGTCCAGACGCCAGCCTTCCACCGATACGGGTTCGTCGGCACCCTGCGCCACGCGCAGAATCACGTCGCCCGCTTTCAGCTCGCCCTGCCGGTACGAGGCCGAGCCGGGCACGATGTCGTTTACCCGAATATTGCCGTCCTTCTCCTGCAGCGTGGCCCCAATACCCTCGAAACGGCCGGTCATGGCAATGTCAAAGTCGTCTTTCTGGCGTGGGGCGAAGTATTCGGTGTGAGGGTCGTAGGTGTTGGCAATTACGTTGGCATACATAGCCAGCCGGTCGGCGGCTTCGGTTTGCTCCAAGTCGTGGAAGTAGTCGTTGAAGTACTTAAGTACGCGCTTCCGGGCTTCGGCCTCCATCTGTTCGGCGTTGAGCACCGGGCTCGATACCGTAGCCTCCGAAGGCTTGGCGTTGGCAGAAGCCAGTGGCTTATCCTTCTTTTTAGCCTGCTCATCCATTATTTCGGATAGGCGCACCATGGTCTGATACTTCAAAAACTTGCGCCACTCCTCGCGCTGGGCAACCGGAGTTGCTGCAAAAGTCGTTTTATCGGCCTCCGTTTCAAACGTCTCAGCTACCGTAAAATCGAAGGGCTTGGCCAGAATATCACGATAAATCCCCTGAACATCCTTCACACGCTGGGCCATGAGCTTGGTGCTCAGGTCGAGGTACTCGTGCGTGCCGCGGATAATCTGGTTGTCGATGTCGTTCTGGTACTGCCGAAGCTGCTGCACGTCGGTAGCCAGCAGAAACTTCTTGCTACCATCAACGCGCTTGAGGTATAAATCAAACACGCGTTTTGAAAAAGCATCATCGAGGCGCTCGGGCTGGTAGTGAGCCTGTGAGAGCCCCTGTACCATTGCTTTGATCAGCACCTCATCTTTTTGAAGCGGCTGCGTGTCGTTGCGCCGGTAGAGCTTGTAGGAAGCCAGTACGAAGACGGCAAGCAGGACCGAAACGTAAAGACCTATTTTAATACGGGGAGCAGGCATGGAGCAGAAGTAGGGGAAATGAAAAACAGGCAGCTTGAGCCATCGGTGGCTGCGGGCCCGAACGCGGATTCGAGAAGGTAACGTGTCGGGCAGTGAAATAAGTGCCTAAAGCTATACATCAACTAACTGTTGGAAGACTGTATATGCTCGGAACGCTTACGTAGGCGCTTGCCGGCTGTGAATATAACAGCTCTGCAAATAGAAGCCCAAAACAGATTTAAAGTTATTTTTTTAGCGGCCAGCTCACAAAAAAAAGGTTCTTCCCTACTAGGGAAGAACCTTTTTACTTACTCAATTATGCCAAAGGCATATGTGCTTAGTAGCGACGTACTTTGTCGCCGTTGTGACGACGGAACTCCTCTTCGAAGTAGCGGGCATCTTCTTCGTTGCGGGGACGTACGCCCATCACGATGTTGCCGTTCTTCACGTCAGTTTCGTACTCAGCAGCATGCTCTTCTGGAATGCCCGAGCCTACTAGGGCACCTACTAGGCCACCCGTCAGGCCACCAGCACCGGCACCAGCCAGAGCAGCGGCAATTGGGCCGGCAATTACAAGGCCCAGGCCGGGCAATGCTACCGAAGTGCCAATGGCGGCAATAGCACCGATAATTGCACCGGCAGTACCACCAATGGCCGAACCTACGCCAGCACCTTCCATAGCCTTGTCGCCAAGCTCGGTGTCAACAGTATCGTCGCCGAAGTGCTGCTTACGCGCATCCTCCGACATTACGAGGTTCACGTCATCTTTGTGGTAGCCACGCGAAGCGAGTGACTGGTAAGCACGCTCAGCGCTGTCACGGTCGCGGAACGAACCGGCCGTATAAGCGTTGCCCGAGCCATAGGTTTCGTTGTTGCCAGTTACAGCACGAGCAGCGTCGCCGGCAGCATTCTGGGTAGCATCGATGCCCGCACCTACAGTGGCGCCTACCGAGCCAGCAGCAGCCGCACCTTTCTGGGTAGCGCTGTAATCATGATGCGGGTTGTTGTCGCCCATGTTTCCGCTAGAGCTTGTATTGTTGCCCGTGCCGTAGCCCGTGCCAGTGTTGCCAGTACCATAGTTGGCACCCGAACCGGTACCTGAATTAGTGGGGTTGATCGAATCGTTGTTCATGGAATGGGAGATTTAAGATGAAGGAAATAAATGATTTCCGTTCTCCAGTGGAAAGGAAGAGAGTAACGGAGGTTTCGAGGGTTTTAACGCAGCCCTCAAAACGAAGTTGCGCCAAAATGATATACGCAACCTTTTTACTCTCAACAAATCCGGTTTAAATCTCCTATAAGCCAATTTTTAGCCTAGCTTTTCGCCTTCGCAAATTTTTCAAAATTGGCATCATCCTGCCAAAATGCACGGCATTGCTGGCGCAGATCCTTCAGGAAGTTTTCATCCTGCTTGAGTGTACGCCATTCGCCTAACCCCAGTCGCTCACACATCTTGAAAAAGTTGTCACCTTGGCCTTTCGAACCCTTCACCTTTACCAAGCAGCTCAGCATCGGGCGGCCTGCTTGGAACTCCTGCTCCGAAATGTCCGTCAGGATTTCGTTAAGGCGGGCTTTCTCGTGCGTGATTTCCATATTAAGACCTAACTCAGCTTCCTGAATCAGGTTCAGGTAGCTGGTGGTGCCAATTTGGTTGCGGGAGAAGCGGATGAGGTGAGAGCGTACTCGGCCAATCATGGGCGGGAGAAGAGGGAGAGTGAATAAATACGAGGCCCTATAAGGGAAAAAGGCCTACCGGAGCCAAAACTATGCCGTTTGGCTTCGGTAGGCCCAACCGTGTGGTGCGACTACAGCTTGCGACGCTGCATTTCTTTCTGAATCAGGCGAAACTCGCGACTGGTCTGGCCCGCAATGGCGGTGTTTTCGTCGGCGCGGCGCAGCAGGTAGGGCATAACTGCTTCTACAGGGCCGTAGGGTACATACTTAGCTGTGTTGAAGCCCGCGTTGGCCAAATTGTAGCTTAGGTTGTCGCTCATGCCATACAACTGGGCAAACCACACCCGTGGATCGTTGGGCCGCAGGTTATGCTGCTGCATGAGTTGGGTAAGTAGCAGCGAACTGGCCTCATTGTGCGTGCCAGCGCACACGCTTATGTGGTCGATGTGGCTGATGCAGAAAGCCAAGGCTTCATCGTAGAGTGCGTCGGTGGCTTGCTTGCTGGGGTTGATGGGCGTAGGGCGGCTCTGAGCCGTGGCCACGCGGGTTTCCTTTTCCATGTAGGCACCGCGCACCAGCTTAGCCCCAATCTGGTAATGGCCGGCCTTGGCCTCAGCAGTGGCTTCCTCGAGCGCATCCAGCCGGTCGTGGCGGTAAAGCTGGTAGGTGTTCCAAACAATGGCAGACTCGTGGTTGTAGCGCCGCATCATCTGGTAAGCCAACTGGTCGATTGTATCCTGAAACCAGCTTTCCTCGGCATCAATAAACACGCGTACGCCATACTGATGGGCGCGGGCGCAGATGGCATTTACCCGTAGAGCTGTTCTGTCGTAGCTGGCCTGTTCGGCCATGCTCAGTTTCTGACCGGCCTGTATTTTCTCCAGAATGGCCACTTCGCCCACCCCGGTTACTTTGAATACTGAGAAGGGAATGTGCTTGGAACGATGCGCCAGATCGAGCGTGGCCAGAATTTCGGTGGTCGTGGCATCAAAGCTCTGGTCGTTGCCTTCGCCTTCTACCGAGTAATCGAGGATGGTGCCAATGTCGTAGCGGCCCAACTCGTCAATCACGGGCAAGCATTCCTGAATGGTTTCGCCGCCGCAGAAGTGCTCGAAAATAGACTTTTTAATAAGAAACTTGGTGCCCGGCAGATGCCACTTAAGCGCCATTTTCATCATCCCGCCACCCGTTTTCACCAGTGTGGGGTTGTTCATGGCTGCAAACAGCGCGTACATTTTACGCAGTTCGCTGTTGGAGCGGGACGCAAATGCGACGGCCGTATCCTCGAAGGAGATGGGGGGAGCCTGTAGTTGAGACATAGAAAGCAGCGGGTGGCAGCGGGTGGTAGCGGCCGCGAAACGGCCACGTAGCAATAAGAATAAGTAAAGATAAGCTGCCAACCTAGTTTCTTCGCATCAGGTCGCTACGGAGTTGCACCCCCGTGGGCCGGGCAGCTATGGGCGCATATGCAGAAAAGGCTCTACCAGCTACGGTGGAGCCTTCTGCAGAAAATTTGCCCGCCCAGGTGCCTGCTGGCACGGCGCCAAAAGTAGTGGAGTTGCGTTGGCTTGGCTTTACCGAATCAGGTGCACCGCCGACCTCGTCACAGCCCCATCGATTCGTTGAAACAGGTGGGTGGACGGCTGACTGATGACGTCCTGTAAGTGCAGCTGATTGCCGGTTAACGAGTACGTCTGCCGGCGCTGATACCCGTGGTAGGTAATGATATAGCGCGTTGGCCCCCACCAACGCAGCCCGTCGCGACGTACGGTAAAGTTGGCCGCACTCACCAACACATCATCCTGGTAGAAGCGCGCCCGACCCCGCCGGTCGAAGCGAATGCTCATATGATGACCAGTATTGGCCGGCGTGAGGGCCGTACGACTTCCATTATTGGTCTGCTGCCACTCCCAGTTTCCTACCAGGCCAGCTTCAGTGGCCGGAAGCAGCGCCTGCCGGCTGCAGGAGGCTAGCAGGCCGCTGCCGACTACTACCAACAGCCAGCAAGCAGGGCGTACCAGTGCGCGTATGATAAAATGGGATGTAAGTTGCGGACGCATATTGTCGCACGTAAAATATTTGCATCGAAATAAGCATTAATTGTTTGTATTATCATCATAATTTTGAACAAACACCGAAAAGTTATATAAAAATGATTCAGACCATAGAAATAGGCCCTGTAGCACTGCCAAAGCTGGCTGAGTTGCTGCATGCTCCGGCCGTAAGCCAGGTGGTAGTCTTGGCCGATGAGAATACCGTTCGGGAGTGCCTGCCACTATTGGAACCACATCTGCCGGCCAGCTACCGGCTGGTAGAAATGCCTGCCGGTGAGGAGTATAAAACGCTTGACACCTGCCAGCTGCTGTGGGCCGAGCTGACGGAACTACGAGCCGACCGTTATACCGTAGTTGTGAACCTGGGTGGGGGCGTGGTGACGGATTTGGGGGGCTTCGCGGCGGCGGTTTACAAGCGCGGGGTCCGCTTCATGCAAGTGCCTACAACGCTGCTGGCGCAGGTAGATGCCAGTGTGGGCGGCAAAACCGGCGTCGATTTCATGGGCTTCAAAAATCAGCTGGGCGTGTTTCAGGCAGCAGCGGCCGTATTCATCGAGCCGCGGTTTTTGCGCACCCTCGACCCGCGCCAGCTCAAGTCGGGTTATGCCGAGGTGGTAAAGCACTGGCTGATTGCCGACGCCGAGGCCTTCGCCCGCAACCGCAATGTGGGGATAATGGTCGATGACTGGACGCCGGTGGTCGAAGAATCGGTGGCGCTTAAGCAGCGCATCGTCGAGCAGGACCCGCTGGAAACCGGATTGCGCAAGCTTCTCAACTTCGGCCACACTGTGGGGCATGCGCTGGAAAGCTACCTGTTGCAGCAGCCGGGCCGCGAGATTCTGCACGGCGAGGCCGTGGCGGCCGGGATGGTGTGCGAAACCTGGCTAAGCTACCATAAGGGGATGCTAAGCGCGGCCGAGCTCGACAAAATCGAGACTTTCCTGTTCTCCATCTTCGAGAAGGTGCAGTTTGTGCTCCTCGAAACCGAAGCCATTGCCGAGTACGCGCTGCAGGACAAGAAAAACTCCGGTTCCACCATCAACTGTACGCTGCTCGAAAGCATCGGCCGCGGCGTGTACGACCAGCCGGTAACGCTGGCCGAAGTGGCTGAAGCATTGCGCTATTACCACCGGCTGCCGGGCTAGCGGCCCCGCCGGGTATTTTTTTACCAGGGACGAAGCATTGTTTCGTTCTGCATTCTACTATCCTCATCAACTCATTTCTCACGCTTACCTGGCCGGGTGGCCCGCTGCGGGGCACGGCGCAGGTGCCGGCTTCTAAAAGCGAAAGCAACCGAGCCCTCATCATCCGGGCGCTGGCCGGCGGCGGGCAACTGCTCAACCTCTCCGACGCCAACGACACCCAGCTAATGCAGTGGCTGTTACAGGACCCGGCGGCCCCGATATTCGACGCCGAAGATGCCGGCACCGTCATGCGCTTCCTGACGGCCTACCTGGCCATGACGGGCCGCCAGACGGAGCTAACCGGCACGGCCCGCATGCAGGAGCGCCCCATTGCGGTGCTAGTGGATGCGTTGCGCGAACTGGGTGCCCGAATCGAATACGCGGGCCAGGAGGGCTACCCGCCGCTGCGGCTGCTGGGCCGCACGCCCCAGCCCGCCACGGCCGAAGAAACGGAACCCATCGAGCTGACGGTGCGCGGCGACATCAGCAGCCAGTACATTTCGGCCTTGCTGATGATTGCGCCCACGCTGCCGGCCGGGCTACGTATCTGGCTGACCGGCAAAGTCGGCTCGCGCCCCTATATCCGGATGACGCAGGCGCTGATGCAGCATTTCGGGGCCGTGTGCCGGGATTTGGGCGAGGTACTGGAGGTCAGGCCCCAGGCGTATCAGCCCACCGACTACACCGTGGAAGGCGACTGGTCGGCGGCCAGTTACTGGTACGCGTTGGTGGCGCTGGCCCCCGAGGGCTCGTACCTGACGCTGCCCACCCTGCGCCGCTACTCCTGGCAGGGCGACCAAGCCATTGCCGGCATCATGGCCCAACTGGGCGTGCACACTGAGTTTCTGGCCGATGAAACCCTGCGCCTGACCAAGACCAAGCCCGCTGCCCAGCTCACTCAGGATTTCGCCCACTGCCCCGACCTGGCCCAAACCGTAGCCGTAGTGGTGGCGGCCCTGGGCATCCCGGCCATCTTTACCGGCCTCGAAAGCCTGCGCATCAAGGAAACCGACCGCATTGCGGCCCTGCAAACCGAGCTGGCGAAATTCGGCGGCGCGCTTACGGATGCGGGGGAAGGCCGGTTCGAGGTTTCTTCGGAGAACTTCAAAGTAACGGGCCAGACAGTAGCCACCTACCACGACCACCGCATGGCCATGGCGTTTGCGCCGCTGGCCTTGCTGGGCGAAATCCGCAGCGAGGCTCCGCAGGTGGTGCGCAAGTCCTATCCGCAATTCTGGCAGGAACTGGAGAAAGTGGGTTTCAATGTTTCAACCCTGGCCAACTGACCTCCGTTGCCACCAACAGGCGGCACTAATGCATTATGATTGACCAGCAGTAATCAATGATTTGAGATAGGCGGCCGATAACCGCAACCGGCTGCCGTACCAGCTGAACAACTCCCCATCGACGATGCGGATATGGGCAGCGGGGCAAAGCCGTTGGAACTCGGCCACATGCTTGTCGGCGAAGGGGTAGGGCTCCGAAGAAAGCAGAATCTGGCTGGGAGCGGCGGCTTGCAACTGCTCGGGTATGATTTCGGGGTAGCGGCCCAGGTGGCCAAATACGTTGCGGAAACCGGCGCGGGCCAACATCTCATCTATAAATGTGCCACCGGCCGCTACCATATAGGGCTTACGCCAGATGAAGTAGGCGGCCGGTATCGGCTCAGCAGCGGGCGGGGCCAGCGTGGCAAACGAAGTGGCAATGTCGGTGGCCAGCGCGTCGCCGGCTTCCTTGCGGCCGGTTATCAGCCCCACCCGCCGAATCATGTCGAGCGCCTCTTCGAGCGTCGAAATGTCGCTCATCCACACCGGGTAGCGTGCCGCCAGCTGCTCGATGCCGTCCTGGTAGTTCTCTTCTTTGTTGCCGATGATGAGGTCGGATTGCAACTCGTCAATCTTCTCGAAATCGAAGTTCTTGGTACCCCCAATTGTGGTGGCCGCCTGCCGGGCGCCGGCTGGATGCACGCAGAACTTCGTCAGGCCCACCACTCGTTCGCCCAAGCCCAAATCAAACAGCAGCTCGGTTTGCGAAGGTACCAGCGACACAATGCGCCGCGGCGGAAACGGCACGGCTACTTGCCGGCCCATCTGGTCGGTTACGGTTAGCGGCGGAAAAACAGGCGGCAAGTTCATAAGACGGATATAGGGAATAGAAGAGCCAGGCGTTCGGTCTAACCAAAAGGAGCCGCCCTCATCGGACGGCTCCTTGTACTGTACCGGTGTAGGGGCGGGGCTT
>NZ_JAGGPS010000005.1:55271-78494 GCF_018613725.1 Hymenobacter sp. ISL-91 | reverse complement strand
CCGCCCCTACATCGTTCTTAGCTGAAGTAGCGGAAATCCTGCTTGTCCTCGATGCGGAGCACGGTTTCGTAAATCAGGTCGATGACATGCTGCACGTCGTCTTTATGCACGGTTTCGACGGTCGTGTGCATGTACTTGAGGGGCAGCGAAATCAGGGCCGCGGCCACGCCGGAGTGCGAGTAGGCGAAGGCGTCGGTGTCGGTGCCGGTGGCGCGGGTGGCGGCAGCGCGCTGGAAGGGAATTTCGGCGCTCAGAGCAGTTTCGATGATGAGGTCGCGCAGGTTGTTCTGCACGGCCGGGCCGTAGGTAATTACCGGGCCTTTGCCACAGAACAGGTCGCCGCTGGTCTTCTTCTCGTACATCGGCGACTGCGTGTCGTGGGTCACGTCGGTGATGATGGCCACGTCGGGCTGGATGCGGTGGGCAATCATCTCGGCCCCGCGCAGGCCAATTTCCTCCTGTACCGCATTCACCACGTAGAGGCCGAAGGGCAGCTTTTTGCCTTCTTCCTTGAGGCGACGAGCTACTTCGGCAATCATGAAGCCGCCGATGCGGTTGTCGAGCGCCCGGCCCACATAGAACTTGTCGTTGAGCACCATGAACTCATCCTCGAACGTCACGACCGAGCCGACGTGGATGCCCATTTCCTCTACCTCCTCCTTGCTCGAAGCGCCACAGTCGAGGAACACCGTTTCCATCGTGGGCGCCTTGTCCTGGTCGGGCTTGCGCGTGTGGATGGCGGGCCAGCCGAATACCGCTTTCACGATGCCCTTTTTGGTGTGGATGTTCACGCGCTTACTGGGGGCCACGAGGGGGTCGGAGCCGCCGTTTTTGCGCAGGTACAGGAAGCCCGATTCGGTGATGAAGTTGACGAAGTAGCTGATTTCGTCGGCGTGGGCCTCAATCACCACCTTGTACTCGGCCTCGGGGTTGATGACGCCCACCACCGTGCCGTAGGTATCCACGAAGTACTCGTCGATGTAGGGCTTGAGGTACTCCAGCCAAATCTGCTGGCCTTCTTTCTCAAAGCCGGTGGGGGAGGGATTGTTGAGGTATTTCTGCAGGAAATCGAATGATTCTTGACGCATAGTTGGGTAAATGTTAAAAAGAAGAACGTCATGCTGAGCTTGCCGAAGCATCTCTACCACTTCGTTGGATTCCTATTGCAACGAAGCGGTAGAGATGCTTCGGCAAGCTCAGCATGACGTTCTTTTACTAATGACCTACTATTAAAAGCAGAACTACAGCGGAATGTTGCCGTGCTTTTTGCGGGGCAGCGTGGCCACCTTGTTTTCCAGCATTTTGAAGGCGCGGATGAGCTTCTGGCGGGTCTGGGAGGGAAGGATGACCTCATCCACGAAGCCGCGGTGGGCGGCGCGGTAGGGCGTGGCGAACTTCTGCTGGTACTCATCTACCTTCTCCTGGAGCTTGGCTTCGGGGTTCTCGGCGGCGGCTATTTCGCGCTTGAAGATGATTTCAGCCGCGCCCTTGGCACCCATAACCGCAATTTCGGCGGTGGGCCAGGCGTAGTTCATATCGGCCCCGATGTGCTTGGAGTTCATCACGTCATAGGCCCCGCCGTAGGCTTTGCGGGTGATGACGGTGATGCGCGGTACGGTGGCCTCGCAGAAAGCGTAGAGCAGTTTGGCGCCGTTGGTGATGATGCCCCGCCACTCCTGGTCGGTGCCGGGCAGGAAGCCAGGCACGTCCTCCAGCACCAGTAGCGGAATATTGAACGAGTCGCAGAAGCGCACAAAGCGGGCGGCCTTGGTGCTGGCGTTGATGTCGAGCACGCCAGCCAGTACGGCCGGCTGGTTGCCCACGATGCCGATGCTCCGGCCGCCGAGCCGGGCAAAGCCCACCACGATGTTCTCGGCGAAGTTCTGGTGCACTTCCAGGAACGAGTCAGCATCAATCAGGCCCTCAATTACCTCGCGGATATCGTAGGGCTGGTTGGGGTTTTCGGGGATGATGGTGTCGAGCACCGGGCGGCTTTCGTTCTGGCCGGCCTCGTAGGGCAGCATCGGGGCGGTTTCCTCGCAGTTCTGGGGCATGTAGCTCAGCAGTTGCTTCACGCGGGTGATGCAGGCCACCTCGTTGGCGCACGAAAAATGCGTGACGCCGCTTTTGGCCGAGTGGGTGCTGGCGCCGCCCAGTTCCTCGCTGGTTACGGTTTCGTGGGTCACGGTTTTCACCACGTTGGGGCCGGTCACGAACATGTAGCTCGTGTCCTCCACCATCAGAATGAAGTCGGTGATGGCGGGCGAGTACACCGCGCCGCCCGCGCAGGGGCCCATAATGGCCGACAGCTGGGGCACCACGCCCGATGCCAGCGTATTCTTATAGAAGATGTCGGCGTAGCCGCCCAGGCTCACCACGCCCTCCTGAATGCGCGCGCCGCCCGAGTCGTTGAGGCCGATAACGGGGGCGCCGTTCTTCATGGCCAGGTCCATGATTTTCACGATTTTCTCGGCGTGGGTTTCGCTCAGCGAGCCGCCGAACACCGTGAAATCCTGGGAGAAGGCGTACACCAGCCGGCCCTGCACGGTGCCGTAGCCCGTTACCACGCCGTCGCCGAGGTAATACTCCTTATCGAGGCCGAAGTCCTTGGAGCGGTGCATCACGAACTTGCCGATTTCCTCGAACGAGCCCTCGTCAAACAGCAAATCGATTCGCTCGCGGGCCGTGAGCTTGCCCTTTTTGTGCTGGCTATCAATGCGGGCCTGGCCGCCGCCGAGCAGGGCCTCCTGGTTTTTGCGGGCGAGAACTTCGAGCGGGCTCAGCTGGGCGTCGGCGTGCGAGTCGGACATTGCGGGGTGGGAATAGTCGGGATGAAGTAAGCAGCGTTAGGTAGCCAAAGGTAAGGTCTCAAGCCAGAAAAGCCGCGCTCAAGATTCGGGCGCGGCTGGTGGTGTAGAGGCTACGTGCAGCAGTTGGGTGGGCGGGTTAAGGTAGCTACCTTGAGGGCGGAGCAAAAGCAAGGTGGGGCAACTGCCAGCTGCCGGGCCTCCGCCGGCACTGGCAGCGGAGCCGTATGCCAAGGCTGACTGAGTGCTATTCGCGGCAACTTGAGCATTATGAATAACGCTGAGCTATGATCAAAATCTACAACGAGACAATCCTGCAAAACCAGCTGAATACAAGCAGTTCGTTCCGGCCTACCGGCGTTGGCTTTATCTTGATTTATAGCGGCACCGCACAGCTGGAAATCAATCAGCAGCCGTTGCGGCAGCTGGCGCAGGATTTGGTGGTTTTATCTCCTGGCAACGTCTATCAGTTTCAGGAACTGAGCGCCGACGTACGGTTTTATATTATTTCCTTTGACCGAAAAGAGCTGCGCCAGCGGATTAACTACAGCTTCAACGGCTACAGCTCTTTCCGGATTATGCGCGGGGGTGGCGCCCCGAACGCCAACGTGCTGGAGCTGCCCGAGCCGGCGTTCGGCTACCTGCTGGAACTGTGCCGGCAGCTGGAATACCATCTGGCCAATAGCAGCGGCTATGGCTTCAACACCGAAATCGTTACCGGGCTCAGCTCGGTTATTGGCTTTATGATAGCCGACGAAATGTTTTCGCGTCTGCACGAGACCGAAAGCCGCAACCTGCGCAAGGAGCAGCTGACGGTGCAGTTCTTCGAGCTGGTAAGCCAGTATGCCAAGGAAGAAAAGGAGCTGAAATTCTATGCCGATACGCTCTGTGTGTCGATAAAATATCTGTCGAACTGCGTGCGCGAAGTGGCCCGGCAACCGCCCAGCCGGTTTATTGCCGAAACGCTGGTAAATGAGGCCAAAGAGCTGCTGCTGAATACCAGAGAACCCGTGTATGCAGTAGCGGAAGCCCTGAAGTTCTCGGATCAGTACGCGTTCGGCAAGTTTTTCAAGAAGCATACCGGCTCCAGCCCCTTCAACTTTCGCAAGCAGAACCAGCGGGTAGATACCATTTAGACCTTTTTTGAGGCTGTCCCAACCTTCCGGGGGCGGGCCGGGGTGCCGACCTTTGTACTATACCAAAAGGTAAGTGCAATGAAACCCACTATTCTCGTTAACCTACTGACGGACATGTTTTTGCTGCTGTTGGCGGTGCCCGTGCAGGCCCAGCAGACCGAGCAGCGGGTGTCCGTAGCCCGGCTGTTTGAGCTAACCCGGCAGAACCACCCCAAGCTGAAGGTGGCCAAGGCCGATATCGATATTGCCCGGCAAAGCACGGAAGTAGCCAAGAACGCGCAGCTGCCCTCGGTATCGGCCGGCTTGCAGGGCTACTACCTGGGCAATGCAGTGGTGCTCGACAAGGACTTTTCGAATGCCACGAAAGTGGACATACCCCACCACGGCACCAGCTTTTCGACCGAAGCCAACTGGCTGGTGTGGAAGGGCGGACTCGTGCGCAACTCGATTCAGATTCAGTCGCTGAAGGAAGGGCTGATGCAGCTCAACTACGAGTCGAACGAGCAGAATATCAAGCTGCTGGTACTGGGGCACTACCTCGACGTGTACAAGCTGCTCAACCAGGAAAAAGTTTATACCAGGAACATTGCCCTGGCCGAGCGGCGCCTGCAAAACATTCAGCGCCTGTACAAGGAAGGCCTCGTTACGCGCAACGATGTGGTGCGGGCCGAGCTGCAACTCTCCAACCTCAACCTGGCCCGGCAGGTCGTGCAGAACAACCGCGCCATCCTCAACAAGCAACTGACCGTGGCGCTGGGTCTGCCCGACGAAGTGGTGGTAGTGCCCGAAGAGGCGCTGTTGGCCACGGCCGAGGTAAGCGCGGTGCAGGATTACCAGCTGGCGAGCAAAAACCACCCCTCGCTGCTGCTGGCCCGGCGCAGCGTGGAAGTGTACGACGTGGCCGACAAGGTAATCCGGGCCGAACGCTCGCCGTCGTTGTCGCTGTTCAGCGGCAACAAGCTGCAACGGCCCCTGACGACCAGCGTGCCGGCCCTGGATATGTACAGCAATGGCTGGAGCACCGGCCTCTCGCTCAACATCAACCTCGATGCGCTCTACAAAACACCGCGCAAGGTGCAGCTCAACCGCTTCGAGCAGGACAAAGCCCAGGCCCAGGCCAATGACACCGAGCAGCAGCTTGAGGTGGCCGTTAATGCCTCCTACATCAAGTACCACGAGGCCGTTTCGCAGCGCAATACCTACGGCGTGCAGAAGAGCCTGGCGGCGGAAAACTACCGCATCATGGAAAGCAAATACAACAACCAGCTGGCCATTCTGCTGGATTTGCTCGACGCCAGTAACGCCAAGCTCGACGCCGAGCTGCAATTCACGAATGCCGAGGCCAACATCGTTTTCTCCTACTACAAACTCCTGAAGGACAGCGGGCAGCTGTAATAATTGCCCGCAATACCCTCCCTCCACCTACGCTACCCCTACCTGCCATGGCAACGGACATACAAACCCAAACCGACCTTATCGAAGAAACTACCGCAGTGCAGTCGTCGGAGCCCCGGCAGCCGCCCAAAAAAACTGTAGCCAGGAAGAAATCGGGCCTGAACCTGGTGAACTGGCTGGTGCTGGCCCTGGTGCTGGGCGGCCTCTACTGGGTAACCACCGCCTACTACAACGTGGGCAACGACAAGTACACCAACTCGGCCCAGGTCGAGTCCTACATCAACCCTATCAATACCCGGGTATCGGCCTATATCAAGGAAATCCGGTTTATTGAGCACCAGCGGGTGAAGAAAGGCGACACGCTGCTGGTACTGGATGGCCGGGAGCTGCAAACCCAGCTGGGCCAGGCCGAGGCCGCTTACCAGGCCGCGCTGGCCTCCAAAAACGCCACCCGTCAGTCGGTGCGCACGGTTTCCAACAACGTCTCGACGGCTTCGGCCAACACGGCCGCCGCCAAGGCCAGCATGGCCGCCGCCAGGGCCCGGTTCTGGAACACCGAGCAGAACTTCCGCCGCTACCAGAACCTGCTCCGCGACGAGGCCGTCACCCACCAGCAATTCGACCAGGTGAAGGCCGAGTACGACGCCAGCAAAGCCCAGCTGGAGGCCGCCCAGGCCCAGTTCCGGGCGGTGGCCAACAACGGCGGCTCCAGCTCATTGACGGTGAACGAAGTGCAGGCCCGGCTGGGCCTGAACGACGCCGAAATCAAGCGCACCCAGAACGCGCTGGAAATGGCGCGGCTCAACCTGAGCTACACGGTGGTTACGGCCCCGCATGACGGCATTATGGGCCGCCGGGCCGTGAACGTGGGCCAGCTGCTCAGCCCCAGCCAGCAGGTAGCTACCATCGTGGATATCAGCAACATCTGGGTGTCGGCTAACTACCGCGAAAACCAGCTGGCCAACGTGCAGCTGGGCGGCCACACCCTTATCCGGGTTGATGCGCTGGGTGGCCAGGAGTTCGAAGGCAAAATCACCGCCATTTCGGGCGCGACGGGCGCCAAGTACGCCGCCATTCCGGTGGATAACTCGACCGGCAACTTCGTGAAGGTGCAGCAGCGGATTCCGGTGCGCATCGAATTCACCAGCCGCAACCAGCCCGCCGACCTGGAACTGCTCCGCGCCGGCATGAACGTGCAGGTTACGCTCCAATAAACCGCCATGTACAACCAAGGACCCTTTGCAACCTGGGTGCCCAAGCCCCTGATGTTGCTGCTCATTCTCCTCATTATGCCGCCGCTGGCCGTGGTCAGCGGCGTATTCACGACCAACATCACCGATATTTCCGGCGCGCTGGGGGTGTATGCCGACTACATTGCGGCCGCCAACAACGCCGGCACCATTGGTATGGGACTGGCGCTGAGCATTATTATGCGGGTGAAGGTGCGGTTCCGCTCCAAGGAAATTCTGGTGGGCACGTCCATCATTGTGGCGCTGCTGCTGCTGCTGAACGGTACCACCGACAACCCGCACGTGCTGATTGTCGGAAGCCTGCTTATTGGCTTCTTCAAGATGTTCGGGCTGATGGAAATGATTCTGCCGGTGCTGTTCATTCTGTCCCCCCAGGGCGAGCGGGGCCGGTTCTACTCACTGTTCTACCCCATCATTATCGTGGTCAGCCAGGTGGCCGGCTACTTTTTCGCCGGCCTCATCGCCAACTCCGGCTACCAGGCGCCCTACCTGCTGATGGCGGCCATCATGCTCGGCGTTGCCGCGCTGGGCCTCATTTTCCAGCACAACCAGCGGTTCGCCCGCAAAATGCCCCTCTACCAGCTCGACTGGCTTTCGCTGCTGCTGCTGGCTACCTCGGCTATGGCGTTCAACTACGCCCTGAGCTTTATGCGGCAGCAGGGCTGGTTCCAGGCGGGCTACGTGCCGCTGGGCCTGGTGGCCGGCGTGGCTTTCCTGGCCCTCACGGTTATCCGGCAGCGCTTCCTCAAGCGCAAGCTTATTCAGTTCGAGCTGATTAAGCGCGAGCATGTGTGGCACAGCCTGGTGCTGCTGCTGTTTGTGGGCATCTACCTGGCCAGCTCGGGCATTTATGTGCAGTACTCGATGGGCGTGCTGGGCTACAGCAACCTGATTAACGCGCAGCTGAACCTGTGGATGATTCCGGGGATTCTGCTTTCGGGCGTCGTGGCGTTCTTCGGATTCAAGAAGAGCCTGAACCTGAAATACGTCATCCTGCTCGGCTTTTTCGCTTTCTTCCTGCATTCGGCCTGCCTGTACTTCCTGATTCAGCCCCAGCTAAACATCGAGTACCTCTACTTTCCCATGTTCCTGAAAGGGCTGGGTATGGGCCTGCTCTTCATCGTGGTCTGGTACTATGCCGCCGTCAACATGACCCCCGAGCAGAGCCTGGGTATTACGGCCATTCTGCTGATGGTGCGCACGTTCTTCGCTACGGCCCTGGCCAGCGCCCTGCTGGGCTGGGCCGGCTATGCCGGCCAGTGGCAAAGCCTCAACGACCTGGCCGGCACCCTCGATGCGGGCGTCATGGCCAGCAGCAGCCTCTACCAAAGCCTCCAGCTAAACGCGCTGATGGCATCGGGTAAAGTGGTGCTGGGCTGCCTGTGCCTGCTCTTCTTCCCGATTGCCCTGTTCGTACTCACCCACCACTACGGCCAGTTCAACTACCGCCGGGTGGTGTTCTTCCGCAAAATGATTCGCGGCAATAGCCTGCGAGGCTACCGGTTTGCAAAAGCTTAAGCCACCCCACCCCATAGTTTCGGGCGAGGCTAGTATTGAAGTTGTTTAGCAAGTCAAAAGGACATCATGCGGAGCGCAGCCGAAGCATCTCTACCGCTTCGTTGTGGTCGTTTAATGAAGCGGTAGAGATGCTTCGGCTGCGCTCCGCATGACGTCCAAATTGATTCCTGACACTTCCTAAACAGCTTCAATCTAAACAGCAGTAGGATTAGCCTCATGTATACCTTTAATGGAAGGTGTGTTGGAATATAGTCACAAAAACGGCCGGCCCCCATAGTGGGAGCCGGCCGTTTTACTTTCAAACCCAAGCTTACTTACTCGCCTTTGCTCTTGGCATCGGTAGGCTCGTCGTCGGAAGCTTCGGGTGCTTCTTCCGGAGCTTCCTCGGGCCGCTCGTCGCTGGCCTGGGGGATGGCTACGCCGTCGCCCTTGCTGGTTGAGAAGGTGAGTTCCTCCGCGCCTTCGGTGTAGTCGGCGGTGATGACGTCGCCTTGGGCAATTTCCGCCTTCAGGATTTCCTCGGCAATCGGGTCTTCGATGTACTTCTGGATGGCCCGGTTGAGCGGACGCGCGCCGTACTTGGGGTCGTAGCCTTTCTCGGCCACGAAGTCCTTAGCGGCCTCGGTCAGCTCCACCTTGTAGCCCAGCGTCTGGATGCGGTTCAAGAGCTTGCTGAGGCTGATGTCGATAATCTTATGGATATCCTTCTTCTCCAAGGAGTTGAAGACCACCACATCATCCAAACGGTTCAGGAACTCGGGCGAGAAGGTCTTCTTCAGGGCGTTGGTGATGGTGCCCTTGGTCAACTCGTCCATGTTCTCCTGGCGCGACTTGGTACCGAAGCCAATGCCGGCGCCGAAGTCCTGCAAATCACGCGCCCCGATGTTGGAGGTCATGATGATGATGGTGTTGCGGAAGTCCACCTTGCGGCCGAGGCCGTCGGTGAGAATGCCGTCGTCCAGCACCTGGAGCAGAATGTTGTACACGTCGGGGTGGGCCTTCTCGATTTCGTCGAGCAGAATCACCGAGTACGGCTTGCGGCGGATTTTCTCCGTCAGCTGGCCGCCCTCCTCATAGCCCACGTAGCCGGGAGGCGCGCCCACCAGGCGCGAGATGCTGAACTTCTCCATGTACTCCGACATATCAATCCGCACCAGCGAATCTTCCTTGTCGAACAGGTACGAGGCCAGCACCTTGGCCAGTTCCGTCTTGCCCACGCCGGTCGGACCCAGGAATACGAACGAGCCGATGGGCTTCTTGGGGTCCTTGAGGCCCACTCTCGTGCGCTGGATGGCTTTCACGAGCTGCTGAATGGCCTTGTCCTGGCCAATCACTTTGCCCTTGAGCTCCTCGCCCATGTTGAGTAGCTTGGCGCTTTCCTTCTGGGCCACGCGCGAAACCGGGATGCCAGTCATCATGGCAATCACCTCGGCTACGTTTTCCTCCTTTACGGTGTAGCGCTTCTTCTTGGTGTCCTCTTCCCAGTCCTTTTTGGCTGTGTCGAGTTGGTCAATCAGCTTCTTTTCCGTGTCGCGGAGCTTGGCGGCCTCCTCGTACTTCTGGCTTTTCACCACGCGGTTCTTCTCGCCCTTGATGTTCTCAATCTGCTCCTCGAGCTTGAGAATGTCCTCGGGTACCACGATGTTGTTGATGTGCACGCGGGCACCGGCCTCATCGAGAATGTCGATGGCCTTGTCGGGCAGGAACCGGTCCGACATGTAGCGGTCCGACAGCTTTACGCAGGCCTCAATGGCCTTGTCGGTGTACACGACGTGGTGGTGGTCCTGGTACTTGTCCTTGATGTTGTTCAGGATTTCCACCGTCTCCTCGGGCGAGGTAGGGTCTACCATCACCATCTGGAAACGCCGGGCCAGCGCGCCGTCCTTCTCAATGTACTGGCGGTACTCGTCGAGCGTGGTAGCACCTATACACTGAATCTCGCCGCGCGACAGGGCCGGCTTGAACATGTTGGAAGCGTCGAGCGAGCCCGAAGCACCGCCGGCACCCACAATCGTGTGTAGCTCGTCGATGAACAGAATCACGTCGGGCGACTTCTCCAGCTCGTTCATCACGGCCTTCATGCGCTCCTCGAACTGGCCGCGGTACTTGGTACCGGCCACCAGCGAAGCTAGGTCGAGCGTAACCACACGCTTGCCGAACAGCACCCGCGACACCTTCTTCTGCACAATGCGCAGGGCCAGGCCCTCGGCAATAGCCGTTTTGCCCACGCCAGGCTCCCCGATGAGAATTGGGTTGTTTTTCTTGCGGCGGCTCAGAATCTGCGCCACACGCTCAATCTCCTTCTCGCGGCCTACAATGGGGTCGAGCTTGTCATCCTCGGCCATCTTGGTGAGGTCGCGGCCGAAGTTGTCGAGCACCGGGGTACGCGACTTGTCGTTGCCCTTCTTGGGCGTGGCGCCCGCCGCGCCGCGGCCGGCCCCGCCACCTCCGAAGAGGCGGTCATTATCGTCGTCGTCGGCCTCGGGGCCGGAGGTAGGATTGTTCGCCGTGTTACCGTGGTAATCGAGCGAGTCGCGCACAGATTCGTAGTTCACGTTGAATTTGCTCAGAATTTGGGACGAAATATTGTCTTCATCGCGCAGAATCGAGAGCAGCAGATGCTCGGTGCCGATAATTTCGCTTTTGAAGATTTTGGCCTCCAGATAGGTGATCTTGAGGACTTTCTCGGTCTGTTTGGTCAGAGGAATCGAGCCAGTAATGCTGGTGCCCTGAGTGGCCGTATTGCGGGTGGCCTGCTCGAGCGCATACTTAAGCTCATCGATGGACACGCCCAGCTTTTTAAGCAAGCCTAGAGCAGTACCTTCCCCTTCGCGGATCATGCCCAGCAGTAGGTGTTCGGTCCCGATATAGTCGTGCCCCAGCCGGATGGCCTCTTCCCGGCTCAGGGAGATGACCTCCTTGACTCTGTTTGAGAATTTAGCTTCCATGCAGATAAGGTAGAAAAGAAAAACGGATTGCTGCCCAATAGAAATGGTTCACGGAGCAGATTTGGCCGATGTAAACTGAAACAGCTAGTACCGGGCGTTGGTTCGGGCACTGGTAGGCACTACGCAAGAAAACTGCCGGCGGCCGGACCCTGCATAAAGAGCAGGTCTAAGATGCTGAGTCCGGGTGCAAAATCTTTACCAAAATGCTGCCCGTAAGTCGGTACCGACGCTCTGTCAGGTCCGGCCGGTAGCACGTGGTGCTTGGGCGAGAGGGTATCGCGCAAATCGAGCGGAGAGGAGGGAAGCTCCTTCGCTGGCAGCAGCCCTCCGCCAGTTACGGGAGGCTGGTAGTGGGTGGTGAGGTGAATGGGCAGAGGCAAGCGTAGGCAGCGACAGTAAAAGCGGAGCAGCGCCAAGTTCAGGTCGAAGAGCCGGGCGGGTTTCTGCTGGTAGATGTCGCGCAGATATTCGATGTAGTACTCGAAATACGGCGTGCCACCATAAGCGGTTTGCAGCGTGTGCAGGTGCTGGTGCCGCCAGTTCTGACGGTAGTCTATCTCGATGAGTGAGCTAAGTACCTTCTCACTGCGGTTGCCATCAATTACGGGCACCGAAAGCGGCTTTACGCCCTGGGCCGTGAGAATCAGGCAACGGTTGCGGTAGGTTTGTTTGCGGTAATGGTCGTGGGCTTCCAGCCACAAAGCATCGGCCCTGGCCAGCGCGGCAAAGAAGGCAATGGGCGGGTGGTACTGCGTTTCAAAAAGAACGTCGGGCACTAGATTTAAGCTGATGGCTAGTAGCTTTCGGCTGTTAGCTTTTGTTTTAATAGAAATCGTAAGCCGAAAAATCGACTTGCGGTGTGAACGAAGCTGACAGCTAGCAGCTGATAGCTATAAGTTCAGTAAAAGGCTGGCAGAAAAGTCGCAATTTTGCGTTACAGCAACGCTGGTTGTTCTCCGCAAACCCACTGCCAACACCGCTGCTTGTACCGCCAAACTGACATAATGCCCGTTCGCTTCCGCTTCTTCCTGCCGCTGCTGGTTTTGCTGTCGGCCTTACCTGTTGCTCCGGCCGATGCCCAGCTGCTGCTCGACGCTGCTACGTTTCGCAATGATGATGTAGCTGTGAAGGGTGGTGTAGTGGAAGTGTACGCCACCGTTTCAGGCCAGCACTTGGTATACAAGCGCCGGGCTCCGAAGGTATATCAGGCAGCGGCTTTGGTTACGCTCGAAGCCATCCGGCCCGATGGCACGGCGGCTTATCAGGAAACCATCACCCTGAAGCCTCCGGTGCTGCGCGATACGACGGCGGCCATTAAAAACCCCATCAGCTTCCAGAAGCGCCTGCTGCTGCCGGCCGGCAGCTATACATTGCGCGGCCAGCTGCGCGACCAGAACCGGGCCGCCTCGACGGTTATTGTGGAGCAGCCGCTGGTGGTTGAGTTTGGGGCTACCAAGCCCCAGCTGAGCAGCCTGGTGCTGCTGGCCCGGCCCGCCAGTCGGTCGGGCATCGAGGCCAACAACTTCATCCGCCAGGGTCTGAGCCTGACCCGAACCCCCGGGGGGCTGTATGCCCGCGGCCAGGAGAAGCTGTTTTTTTACGCCGAGCTGTACAACGCCACGGCGGGCCAGCCGCTGGTAGTGCTTTACCGCCTGCGGGCGCTGGCCGGAAAGACCAACGTGGCCAGTGGCAAAGGGCTGGCCCAGGGCGCTGACGGCCGCCCCACCGTGCTTACCGGCGAGCTGGACCTGAGCAAGGTGCCCGCCGGTAGCTATAGCCTCACGCTGGAAGTGCGGGACGCCAAGAACCGCGTTCTGACTACCCAAACCTCCTCCGTGCAACGCAACCCCACCGATTATGCCCCCGCCGGGGCTACAATGCCCCGATGAGCGTCCCAATAAGTCCGACCGTTTTTCCCGCTTACCCCTGGTATTTCCGGCCCCTCAACTGGCTTTTAGTCGGTCTGGCTAGCCTGCCGCTGGCGGTGCTTTATGGTGTTGCCCGGCTGCTGTACTGGCTTATGGCCTACGTGCTACGCTACCGGCGGCGGGTGGTGCTGGAAAACCTGCGCAACTCGTTTCCTGAAAAGTCCGCCGTGCAAATCGACCAGATAGCCAATGGCTTTTACTGGCATTTTGCCCAGGTAATGGTCGAAATCCTGAAGCTGCGTACACTTTCGGCTGCAGAAATGCGGCGACGGGTGGTGATTGAGAACCCGGAGGTGTTGGCGCGGCTGTTCGCCGAAAACAAACAGGTTCTCACGCTGGGCTCGCACACCGGCAACTGGGAATGGATTCTGCCATCGGGGGCAGTGGTGTTCCCGGGGCGGGTAACGGGCGTATATAAGCCGCTGATGAATCCTTTCTTCGAGTCGTTTCTGCTGGAGCTGCGCACCCGCCTAGGAGCCAAGCTGCTGCCGATGAAAAGCACCCTGCGCGACTTACTGCGCCACCGCGGCCAGGGCCGCGCCCTCAGCATGCTCTCCGACCAAGCCGCCGGCCCGGAAGATCAGCCCTACTGGACTAACTTTCTTCATCAGGACACACCTTTCTATACCGGGGCCGATAAGCTGGCGGCGCAGTTTGGCTGCGCGGCCGTGTACGTCACCATTCGGCGCGTCCGGCGGGGCTACTACCGCATCAGCCTCACCGAACTGCACGACGGCCAGACCACGCTGCCGCCCCAGGAACACCAGTTGACGGAGGCTTTTGCCCGCCTGCTAGAGCGCGACATCCAGGCCAGTCCTTCCGACTACCTCTGGAGCCACCGCCGCTGGAAGCATAAGCGGTAATTGAGCTACAAGCTATCAGCCGCAAGCTACAAGCTGATGTTCAACATCAGCTTGTAGCTTGCGGCTGATAGCTTGTAGCCCCAAACACTACAGATACTGCTCGATGTCGCCGGCACCCTGGCGAATCAGCTCGAAGTCATCATTGGTACAATCGATAATAGTACTGGGGACGTTGTTGCCAAAGCCGCCATCAATAACCAGATCTACCATAGAGCGGTATTTTTCATAGATCAGGTCGGGGTCGGTCACGTACTCGTCCAACGTATTCTCGTCTTCGCGCACCGAGGTACTCATGATGGGGTTGCCCAGCTCGCGCACCAGCTGCAGAACGATGGGATTGTCGGGGATGCGGATGCCCACGGATTTGCGCTGCCGCCCGCCTTGGCGGGGGGCTTTTGCGCTGGCTTCGAACAGGAACGTGAACGGTCCCGGTAACGCCCGCTTCAGCACCTTGTAAACGGGCGTGGTGATGCCGTGCGCGTAGTCGCTGATGTGGGATAAGTCGTGGCAGATAAAGCTGAGGTTGGCTTTATCGGGATTCAGCCCTTTGATGCGGCACACCCGTTCCACTGCTTTGGCATTGTGAATATCGCACCCAATGCCATACACCGTGTCGGTTGGGTAAATAATAACGCCTCCTTTGCGGATGACTTCTACCGCCTGCTGAATACGGTTGAGGGGCGGATTATCGGGATGGATGCGTAGCAGCGTAGCAGACATAGGCAGGGGGCAAGAAATGAAAAATAGAGGCCGAGCTGGCTTGGCTAACCAGCAGATGGACTCGCCAAGGTAACAGCCAAGGCAGAAAGGTGCTACTGTTTTCGGTAAAAGCGAGGGTTTTGTTGTCTGTCTGCCAAATACTACTTCCCTTAAAGCCAACGAGCCCCGGCGGTTGGGCCGGGGCTCGTTCTCGAAAATTAGCTGTCAGGAGTCTGTTGCCGGCAGTAGGCTGGATGTGGAGCCATCCGGCAACAGCTACCTGCTTTACTGCTTGCTCACTTTGTGCGAAGTCTGGGTATTGCCATCCTGCACGAGTACCATGTAGTTGCCGGCTGGCAGGCTACGCAGGCTGAAAGTGCCATCGGCGGCAGCCTTGCCCTTGAGCACGGTGCGGCCCATCAGGTCGGTTACCGTTACGGCTGCCTTGGTGGCGCGGCCGGCTACGCGAATGTTTAGCTGGTCGGTGGCAGGGTTAGGGTATACCAGCACGTTGCCAGCCAGCTTGGCCGAGCTCACGCCGGTAGGCGTGCTAACGACAGCCGCGCCATTAACCCGGACGTCATCAATACGCCACGAGCCTGGAGCAGCTTCTGCGTTGTAACCATAGATTCGAAATTCCACCGACTTGTCCAGCTTTTCGAACGTTTTGGGCAAGGCAATAATCTTATTAGTTCGCGTGTCGGTGTTGTCAGGTACGTTTACAGTGATGATATTGGCCGTGAAGTTGTCGAGACTGGATCGAAGCGCCCAGTCGCGGATACCGGTACTCGAACGTCGTTCCGAAAAGCGCAGGCTGTCGAGGCGCAACGTATAGCCCGTACTCGGAGCCACCGAGAAGCTGTAGTAATCAGCCGCATCCAGCGTAGCGGTGCTCCAGTCAGTGGAGGCAAAGGTGTTGGCCCCGGCGGAAGGCGCTACTCCGGTACCCCGAGACATGACGCTTAGAGTGGCGTTGGCCGGCTGAGCGTCAGCAGGCAGCGTTGCTTCGCTGCCCGTAGAGCCAGTAAATGAATAAAGGCCCAGTTGAGCATGAGCAGCTGGGGCAAGGCCAAGCAGCGCGACGGCCAAACCCATACGGATTACAGAAGGCAGCGAGTAGGAGTGTTGCATAGGAAAGGAAAATTGAGTGGTGTACAGAATCAGAATGATGGGCAAAAAGCCAAGGACGCAAACATACAAAGAAGGTTGGCACGCAAGTCCGACCGCGGAAACAACGTACTTTTGTCAGCCCTAAAGTACCTAATTTAAGCCGAAGCCACCTAACGTCCGGTCCCACTTACGGGCTACCGTTGTATTAACCCCCGTTCCGCTACATGGCCACCTCCCGCATTGAAGAGTATAAAGCCGCCGCCGACCGTCGCCGCAAGCGGTTTGCTTACCTGACTGGTTTTTTCGGCCTCATTCTCATTACCTTCTCTTATTATTTCTACCAGGTTTTCTTCGAGGCCAATATTGAAACCAAGGGCCGGCCCACCTATGTAACGGTGCGCCCCGGCTACACCAGCCGGCAGGTGCTCGACTCGATTGAGGCCAGCGGCGTGGTCGTCGACCGGCTTAGCCTGCGCTTCGTGGCCCGCCTTATGAAGTACGATCAGCTGGTGAAACCCGGCCGCTATGAGCTGAAAAACGGTTATACCAACCGCCAGCTCATCGGCGACCTGCGCACCGGCCGCAACCGCCTGCCGCTGCGCCTTACGTTCCAGAGCCTGCGCCTGCGCCAGGATCTGGCCCGCCGCCTGGGCCAGGCCATCGACGCGCCCGCTGCCCGGTTCGATTCGCTGCTTAGCTCGCCCGCCTATACCAAAAGCCTGGGCTTCGACACGCTGAGCATTCTCACTATGTTCATTCCGAACACCTACGACCTGGCCTGGAACACCTCGGCCGAAAACCTCATGCAGCGCATGCAGAAGGAGCACGAAAAATTCTGGACGCCGGCCCGCGACGCCAAGCGCAAGGAGCTGGGCCTAAGCCGGGCCGAAGTGAGCGTACTGGCCTCCATTGTAGAAGCCGAGCAGCAGCAGCACGCCGACGAGCGGCCCCGCGTGGCCGGGGTTTACCTCAACCGCCTCAAGAGGGGTATGAAACTACAGGCCGACCCCACCGTGGTGTTTGCCAACCAGGATTTCACCATCAAGCGCGTGCTCAACAAGCATCTGGTTAAGGATTCTCCCTACAATACCTACAAGTATGGCGGCCTGCCGCCCGGCCCCATTAACCTGCCCAGTATTGCCAGCATCGATGCCGTTTTGAACCCCGAGGAGCACAGCTACCTGTATTTTTGCGCCAAGGAAGACTTCAGCGGCTACCACGCCTTTGCCCGCAACGAGCAGGAGCACCTCGTAAACGCCCGTCGCTACCAGGCTGCCCTCAGCCGCGCCGGCATTATGAAATAGGGTTTCAGTTGTCGGTTGCTAGTTGTCAGGCAGTCCAGCTACTTTAACCGAGCACTGACAACTACCAACTGACAGCTAACAACTAAAAATGTACTCTTCCGACACCCACATTCGCGTACGGTACGCCGAAACCGACCAGATGGGCTACGTGTACCACGGCAACTACGCAGCCTATTTTGAGGTGTGCCGTACCGAGGCTTTCCGGCAGTTGGGCATCAGCTACAAAGCTTTGGAAGCCGAGGGAGTGGGCATGCCGGTGGGCGAAATCCGGACCCGCTTCCGCCGCCCCGCCCGCTACGACGACCTGCTGACGGTACGCCTGCTGCTGCGCCAGCCGCCCGAAGGCACCCGCATTTTGTTCGAGTACGAAATTTACAACGAGGCCCAAGTGTTGCTGACCGAAGGGCACACGCTGATGGTATTCGCCAGTATGAGCACCGGCCGCCCCGTGCCCATTCCGGCCGACATTGCCGCCAAACTGGCTCCCTACTTCTCCGACGACGAAACCGCCGGTCCGCTCACGCCGCCAGCCACGCCAACAGACGCCCCGGCCCCGGCTGCATTCCTGAGCTAACGGAGGTTTCGGCCTCTTATCCTGGGCTTCCGGTACCAGGCGCAGTATGTCCGGAAGGAGGGGAGCGGCTGTTTTTTCCTAACTTTCTCCTCTACCACCCTTTTTCCGTCCATGAGGTCTCCTGTGCGCCGCTACCATTTGCCTGATGTGCAGCGCCGCCGCTCGTACCGCCGCTTTATTGTGTGGCTGAAGCGGCTGCGGTTTGCCCGCGGCCGGGCCTCGGTTTATGATGTGGTAGTGCAGCTGCTGCAGGAAATTAAGCTCGATGGTATTGCCAAGCGGGCCAGCTACATGGCCTTCAACTTCACCATTGCCATTTTCCCCACCATTATCTTCCTGTTCACGCTCATCCCCTGGATTCCGATACCGCACCTCGACGAAGACATTCTGCAGTTTCTCTCCGACCTGATTCCAAAGGAGATGTACCGGGCCGTATCGGGTACCATCGAGGACGTAGTGACTATCCAGCGCGGCGGGCTGCTCTCGTTCGGTTTTGCTACGGCCCTGGTGCTCAGCTCCAACGGCATCATGGCGCTACTCGACGCCTTCGAAAAAAAATACCCCAGCTTCAAGAAGCGCACCTACATCCGCAAGCGCGTAATTGCCACGCTGCTTACCATCGTGCTGGCAGCCGTGCTGCTGATAGCGGTTACGGGCATCTTTTTTGGTACCTACATTATTGATACGCTGGTGTATAAGGAAATAGTGCCCGAGGCCCTCAACAACCAAATGACGGCCGTATTGCGCTATGGCTCAGTGGTGTTTCTGTTCCTGCTGACTACCAGCCTGATTTACTACTATGTGCCGCCGGTGCATGATAAATGGCCATTTGTGTCGGTGGGGGCCATTATTGCCACGCTACTCATCTTCCTGGTGTCGTTTCTATTTATCCTCTACGTCAAAATTTTCGACAGCTACAACCATTTTTACGGCTCGGTGGGTACACTCGTGGGCTTTATGGTGTGGCTCGATTTTGTGTGCATGACCCTGATTCTGGGTTTTGAGGTAAACGTAAGCATCGATGCCGTAACGGGGGGCGTCAGCCGACCAGGCTTTTTTTCGCGCCGCCGCCGCCCCAATGCCAAAACAATTAACGCTTGATTATGAACTGAGTAGGGTCTGCGGAAAGAAAAATTTTGCTCTGCACCTTGTTCATTTCCAAATCGTCTTTACTTTTGCCATCCCAAACCGCCGTGTTTGGGCCTTTACAGAGAGGTGGCAGAGTGGTCGAATGCGACGGTTTCGAAAACCGTTATACCGGCAACGGTATCGGGGGTTCGAATCCCCCCTTCTCTGCTTTTTAGAGGTGAAAATTGGGAGTGAAGAATTGAAAATTCTGGAGCAAGCTGTTAAGCAGAATCTGGTTCAGTATTTCTGATTCTTCACTTTTAGTTTTCGGTTGTTGTTTTAGAGGAGTGGCAGAGTGGTCGATTGCGACGGTCTTGAAAACCGTTGAGGGTAACACCTCCGGGGGTTCGAATCCCTCCTCCTCTGCGTTCAAGTAGCGTGTTGGCGCTTAGCAGCCAAGGCTGATTTCCAGAAAAGCTCTTCGGTTGAAACCGGGGAGCTTTTTCTGTCTGTATTTTCTGCAACGCAGTAGCTTACTGCTCAGCTAGGTTGGGGGCGCAGCCATATTATGTTTATGTGAAGTAGGGTTTTCAGGCCAGAGCGGCCTTTTATTTGCTGTGATACCAATTGCACAATTAGCTGTATTATATGTCCCAAGCCCTGTTTGATGTAAACCTGCAGCAACTGCCCGATGAGCTCCTCGCGGGCGTGTGGCGGGTTGCCAGTCGGGTGCTCAACCAAACCGACCCCACCAGCCTAATGGCCTGCGCCGAGCAGGTGGTGTTGCAGCCGGGCCGGGTGCAGATAGAAGGGCCGGGACGATCGGACGAGGGTAGTTGGATGGTACAGCGCGACGAGCTACTGAACCGGCCGTACCTCACCTTGGAGCTGGACCATGAGCAGACCCGCGCCCTTGTAACGCGGCTACGCCGTTCGCGTACTGGCTCGGAGAGCCACCTGAATCTGTATTTTCAGTCTGGAATGGAAATGCAGCTCACCCAGCCGTAAGTTTTTCGTTCGCTTTTTGCCCGCTCGCCCATGGCCTCCGTCACTCCTCGCCTTACGCCCGCCGACTTCAGCTTCCTGGCCGAACTTATTCCGCAGCTCGTGTGGACTACCGACCCCAGCGGCTACCATACCTACTTCAACCAGCGCTGGATTGATTATACAGGCTACACGCTAGAAGACAGTATAGGCGACGAGATGTGGAACAACCTGTTGTATCCGGACGACCGGCAGCGGGCCTCAAAACGCTGGCAACATTCGCTCGAAACCGGCGAATTTTACGAAATAGAATACCGGTTTAAAAGCAAGCAAGGCGACTACCGATGGTTTTTGGGCCAGGCTCAACCCGTGCAAGACGAGGCTGGCCGCATTACCAAGTGGTTCGGTACCTGCACCGACATCCACGACCAGAAGATGCAGGAACTGGCGTTGCGGAAGCGAGAGCAGGACTTTACCACGCTGGCCGATACTATTCCGCAACTGGCCTGGATGGCTGATGAGACGGGTAGCATCTTCTGGTACAACCAGCGCTGGTTCGACTACACCGGCACTACGCTGGAGCAGATGCAGGGCTGGAACTGGCAAAGCGTGCATCATCCGGACTACGTAGAGCGCGTAACGGCTAATTTCCGAAAAGCCATTACTGAGGGCCAAGACAAGTGGGAAGACACATTTCCGCTCCGGCGCCACGATGGCGAATACCGCTGGTTTTTGAGCCGGGCGCTGCCCACCCGCGATGAAGCCGGCCGCATCGTGCGCTGGTGCGGTACCAATACCGACATCACAGACCAGAAAGACCTGCAGGGCCAACTGGAGCGTGCCTATTCCGACCTGGAAGCTAAAATCATGTTTCGCACCCTCGATCTGGAGCACGAGCTACAGCAGCTGCGGCAGCAGAAGGGTGGGTAGGGCAGAATGCCAGAACGTCATTCAGCACGGTGTAGGGGCGGGGCTTGCCCCCGCCCGCCTTTCGCACCGCTTTACGGTTGTCGTTCAACGGCGGGCGGGGGCAAGCCCCGCCCCTACAGCGCCCTCTATTAACCATCAATCATTCCTGCTCCTGGCCTTTTTTCAATTCGGCATCGAGGAAATAGGCGCCGTGGCGAACAAGGCGGGTGGTGTCGGCGCCGGTGTCGAGCAGGGTGAGGGCCACGTCGCCGTTTTCGGAAGGGCCGGTTTGCACCCGGTAGCGGCGGTAGGTGCCGGGCTTGGTTTGGGTGAAGACGTAGCTGAACTCGCCGGCCTGCACCACGGCATCTTCGGGTAGCGTAGGCTGGCGGCGCCCGGTAGTCTGGATGTGGGCCGCTACGTATTGACCGGGTAGCACGTCGTCGCGTTCGGGCTCCAGGTGGGCATGCACACTCACGGTACGCTGAGGACCATCGTTGAAGGCCTTGCCCACCAGAAATATCCGTGCTGTCAGGTCTTCGCTGGAGCCGCGGCTGGGAATTTTGAACAGGATGCGCTGACCGATTTTTACCCGCGCAATGTCCCGCTCAAATACCTTCAACTCCAGCTGCAGGTCGGAGCGGTCCACCACCTCTACCAGCACATCTTGGGGGTTTACGTACTGGCCGGGATTTATACTCACCGATTTCACATAGCCACCAATAGGGGAGGTAAGCACCACGCTGGGCGTGATTTCGCCCCGGTTGAGGCGAGCCAGGGGCAGGCCCAGCAGCTGCAGCTGGGCCGTGGTGGCGCGCAGGGTGGCCTGTTCAGAAGCATAGTCGGCCCGGGCCTGCTGGAGCTTGCGCTTAGCCCCCACATCTTCCGCGTCGAGGATTTTCTGCCGTTCCAGCTCCTGAGTTAAAAACTCCACCCGGGCTTTGCTTTGGAGGTATTGCTGCTGTAGTTGAATGTAGTCGGGGTGGCGGAGCACGGCCACGGTGCCGCCTTTGGCCACGCGCTGGCCGGGCAGTACGGCCACACGCTGCACGTAGCCACCCATAATGGCCGAAATGGAGGCCATGTTTTGGGGCGGTACGTCGATTACACCATTTGCCTGCACATCGGAGGTCATATTTTTCCAGACGAAAGCGCCGGTTTCCACCCCCGCGGCCTTTTCCTGGGCCGGATTGAGGCGTACCTCGTCGGGGCTGAGGGCCGGGGCAGGTGTTGAGGTGGTTGTTGCGGCTGGCTCGGCCGGCTTATCGGTACCGCAGGCAGGCAGCAGAAAAAGCAGTAGGAGAGAGGCGTATTTCATAAAGGCAGAAAAGGAGGCTGGAACAGCGTAGGGACGGGGCTTGTCCCCGCCCGCCGTTGAACGGGTATCATGGAGGCGGTGCGAAAGGCGGGCGGGGACAAGCCCGCCCCTACACCGGTGGTATAGGCCGTTAGTCCTGGCCCGTGAGCAGCAGCAGCTGCAGAGCCAGGCCGTTATAGCGTTGAAGCTGGTCGAGGTAGGTGGTACGGATTTGCCAGGCGGGCTCCGTGTTCACCACGTACTCCACATACTCAATGTCGCCGGCCCGGAAGCTTTTTTCGGCCGTATCGAGGATGAGGCGGGCTTGGGGCAGAGCAGTTTGCTCGTAGTAAGCGAGTGAAGCTGTGGCCCGGCGCAGGCGCTGGCGCAGGCCCACCAACTGCCCACCGAGCTGCGCCGCCGCGTAACGCAACTGGGCGTCGGCGGCCTGCTCGCCGAGGCGGGCGGCGGCAATGCGGCTCTTGTGTGCCCCGCCCAGCAGCGGCAGCGCTACCCCGGCCTGGGCCACATGAAAGCTCGTTTCCTGGTTGATAGTTTGCGTGAAGTAGCCCAGGCGCAGGTCGGGCAGGCGGCGCAGCTCCTCTACCCGGGTCTGGCGACGAGTTACTTCGCGCTCCTGTTCCAGCAGCCCCAGCGTGGGGTTGGTGGCTGCCGTAAGCCCCGCCGTATCGGCGGGCATGAGGCGCACCTGGGCCGAAACAGTGGTGTCGATGAGGGCCGGCTGGGGCTGGTTGAGCAGCACGGCCAACTGCTGGCCAAGCACCTGTTGGTCGGTCAGCAGTTGGGCCTGGCGGTTCTGGAGCTCCCGAAGCCGCGCCTCGGCCGACACTTGCTCCAGGCGGTTGGTGGCCCCGGTCTGGTAGCGGATGCGGGCGGCGCGGGCGGCGCGTTGGTACAGGCTGTCCTGGCGGCGTAGCAGCGCGGTGCGGCGGTAGCCAAGCAGCAGCTCATAGTAGGTGCTGCGGATGGAATAAGCCAGTTCGCGGCGCTGCTGGCGGGCGCGCTGTTCGGCGGTACCCACCTGGCTTTCCAGCAGCCGGCGCTGGGCCGCATACACGCCCGGTAGGGCCGTTTGCTGCACCACGTTGAAGGTATGGTCGCGCAAGGGCCCCGAAACCTGACCGTACTGATAGTCGGCTACGGTGCGGGGTAAATCGTAGCCGGTGCGTACCAGGGCCCGTTGCTGCTCAATCTGCAGGCCGTTGGTTTGGGTGAGCAGGCTCTGGCTGAGGCCCGTAATCAGAGCCTGTTCAAGATTAAGCCGGACGGGGCCGGGCGGGGCCGGTGGCGGCAGCGTACCGGGCGTGTTTTGGGCATGCAGCAAGCTGGGAATCAAAACCAGTATAAGCAGGAAGAGGCGCATGGGGTTCAATGTAATGAGGGTGGTGTCGTGCAACGGTGTAGGGGCGGGG
>NZ_JAGGPS010000005.1:0-55265 GCF_018613725.1 Hymenobacter sp. ISL-91 | reverse complement strand
GCGGTGCATGTGGCGGGCGGGGACAAGCCCCGCCCCTACATCGTTCAGATGCCTACACCGTGGTTTTCGCGGGCTTGGGCTATGGCTTCGGGCGTGGCGTTGCCGGGGCTGGGTTCGCCGTCTTTGGTGAAGAAGGTATAGAGCACTGGCAGCACCAGCAGCGTGAGCAGCGTAGCCGTGAGCAAACCGCCGATAACCACGGTGGCCAGCGGCTTCTGTACCTCTGCGCCGCCCGAAGTGCTGAGGGCCATGGGCAGGAAGCCCAGCGAGGCTACGGCCGCCGTGAGCAGCACCGGCCGGAACCGCTCTTCGGTGGCCCGGAGCACCCGTTCGCGCACGCCCGTTACGCCGGCCAGGGCCAGCTCGTTGAGGCTGGCCACCAGCACAATGCCGTTGAGCACGGCCACGCCAAACAGGGCAATAAAGCCCACGCCGGCCGAGATGCTGAACGGCATGTCGCGCAGCCACAGCGCCAGCACGCCCCCAATGGCGGCCAGCGGAATGCCAGTGAAAATAAGGCCGGCCTGTTTGAGTGAGCCGAAGGAAAGGTAGAGTAGCAGGAAAATAAGGGCCAGCGCCACGGGCACCGCCAGGGCCAGGCGCGACTTGGCCTGCTGCAGGTTCTCGAACTGCCCGCCATACTCAACGGAGTAACCCGGCGGCAGCTTCAGGCCGGCGTTCAGCCTGGCCTCAATATCCTGCACCAGGCTCTCCACGTCGCGGTTGCGCACGTTCACGCCGATGTTGATGCGGCGGCGGCCGTCGTCGCGCGAGACCTGGGTGGGGGCGTTGCGGAACTCCACAGCGGCTACTTCGTCAAGCGGTAGTTTCTGGCCGCCGGGCAAATCCACGTACAGGCTGCGCAAATCCTGGATGCCGCGGCGGTGTAGCGTGTCGAGGCGCACTACCAGATCGAAGCGCCGCTCGCCCTCGTACACCTGGCCGGCCACGTCGCCGGCGAAGGAAGTGCGCAGCAGCGTGTTCAGGTCATCAACCCGCAGCCCGTATTGGGCCAGCTTAGCGCGGTTGTAGGTGACGCGCAGCTGGGGCAGGGCGGCAATCTGCTCCACTTTCAGGTCGCCCACGCCGGGCAGGCCCCCAATGAGGCCGGCGGCCTGGGTGGCTTTCTCAAACAGCAGGCCCAGGTCGTCGCCGTAAATCTTGATGCTGATATCCGACTTCACGCCCGAAATCAGCTCGTTGAAGCGCATCTGGATGGGCTGCTGAAACTCCATGCTCACGCCCGGCAGCCCGGCCAGGGCCTCGGCCATCTTGTTGGCCAGCTCCTCGCGGGTACCGGCCGAAGTCCACTCGCCCTGAGGCTTGAGTACCACAATCTGGTCGGAATCCTCCAGGCTCATGGGGTCGGTGGGGATTTCCGAAGTGCCGATTTTGCCCACCACCTGCTCCACTTCCGGAAAGTTGGCCAGCAGAATTTTCTGGACTTCGGTGGTAGTAGCCACGCTTTGGGCCAGCGACGAACCGGGGGCAATGGTGATGTTCACGGCGAAGTCGCCCTCATCGAGCTGCGGGATAAACTCGCCCCCGAGCCGGCTGAATACCAACCCGGCCAAGGCCAGCAGCAGCAGCGCCCCGGCCACTACGGCTCCGCGCCAGCGCAGCGCCCCGGCCAATAGCGGCGCATAGCCGCGGTGCAGAAACTTCATTATCCGGTGCGCCACCGTGCCTTCTTCCTTGATGTCCTTGCGCAAGGCCCAGGCCGACACGGCGGGCACGTAGGTAAGGCACAGCAGCATGGCCCCCACAATGGCAAAGCTCACGGTCAGGGCCATCGGCCGGAACATCTTGCCCTCGATGCCAGTGAGGGCCAGAATGGGCAGGTACACGATGAGGATGATGAGCTGGCCGAACAGCGCCGAGCGCATCATGCGGCTAGCAGCGGCCTCGGCCACCTCGTCCATGCTCTCCCGGGCGGCCCGTGCCCGGAAATGCACGAGGTGGAAAATTATGGCTTCCACGATGATGATGGCTCCATCGACGATGAGGCCGAAGTCGAGCGCGCCCAGACTCATCAGGTTGGCCGACACGCCGAACACGCGCATCATGCCCAGCGCAAACAGCATGCACAGCGGAATCATGGAGGCCACCACCAGCCCGGCGCGCCAGTTGCCCAGCAGCAGTAGCAGTACCAGTAGCACAATTACGCCGCCTTCGAGCAGGTTTTTGGCCACGGTTGTAATAGCAGTGTCCACCAGCTTAGTGCGGTCGAGGAAGGGGCGGATGAACAGGCCCTCGGGCAGCTGCTGGTCGATTTCGGCCACCCGCGCCTTCACGCCGGCAATAGTGCTTTCAGAGGAGGCGCCTTTCAGCATGAGCACAATACCGCCCACGGTTTCGCCTTCGCCGTTGCGCGTGAGGGCTCCGTAGCGCACGGCGTGGCCGAAGCGCACGTCGGCCACATCGCGCACCAGCAGCGGCAGCCCGGCCCCGGTTTGCTTGATTACCATGCTGCCCACGTCCTGCAGCGAGCCGGCCCGGCCTTCGCCCCGGATAAAGTAGGCGTTGCGGCCGCGCTCCAAATACGAGCCGCCCGTGTTGCCGTTGCCGGCCTCCAGCGCCCCGTACAGCTCAGCCAAGCTCACGCCCAGCGCGCTCAGCCGCTCGGGGTTGATGCTGACTTCGTATTGGCGCACGAAACCGCCGAAGCTGCTCACATCGACCACGCCGGGCACGCCGGCCAGTTGGCGCTTCACCACCCAGTCCTGCACCTCGCGCAGCTTGGCCAGCGAAAACTGCTTTTCGTAGCCTGGCTTCACGCCCAGTGTGTACTGGAATATTTCGCCCAGGCCGGTGGTGATGGGGGCCATTTCGGGGCGGCCCAGGCCCGCGCCCAGGTCGCTTTCGGCCGAGCGTAGTTTCTCGGCTACCAGCTGGCGGGTTTCGAGCGTGGGAACATCGTCATCGAACTCTACGGTGATGGCCGAGAGGCCGAAGCGCGAAATCGAGCGCACGCCCGTAACGCCCGGAATGGTACGTAGGCTCAGCTCCAGCGGAATGGTGAGCAGCTGCTCGACCTCCTGGGCGGCCAGCGCGGGGCTTTGGGTGATGACCTGGACCTGGTTGTTGGTAACGTCGGGAATGGCGTCGAGGGGCAGGTTGACGGCGGAGTAGCTACCCCAGGCCACCAGGCCCGCGAGTAGCACCACCACCAGCAGCTTATGTCGCACGCTGGCCCGGATAATGGCAGATATCATTTGTTTCGAGCGGTTAGCTTTGAGCTATTAGCTGTTAGCTCGCGTGCAACGGAGCATTCATCCAAGAGCAAATAGCCGGTTAGTATCCGTCGAACGGAAAGCTAACCGCTATCAGCTACTGGCTAACAGCTAAAAAAAGGGCGCGGCAGTTCTTACGCTCGGGGCGGTTCCAGCAGGGGGCGGCTCACGCTGAAGGCGTAAAGCGAGCCGGGGGCGGGCCGGTACGTGGCAGCGGGCCAGGCCAGGGGCGAAACCGGTACCCCTACGCGGGCTGCTACGGGTAGCACAAAGCTTACCAGCAGGCAGTTGTGGTGCTGCTGCTCCAGGGGTAGCTTCTCGTGGTCCTGGGCGTCGCGGTGCGAAACCGGGTTTTGGTGGTGGCGGGCACTCTGGGGGCCATAGTGCAGGGCCAGGAAGGCTCCCACCGACAAGTCGCCGCTGGCCAGCGTGCGGTGGTAGCGGTAGTGCTCGGCCAGTTCGGGCAGCTTGGCCAGCTCCGAGAGGTCGTGCTGGGGCAGGAGGCTACCGAGTAGCATCACAAATCCCAATAGCCGAGCAACAACCGTCTTCATCACAGCAAAGGTAACGCGCCGGAAGTAGGGTTGTTTGCGAAAAAGGGCTGCCGGCTGAAATTTGGAATGATTATCAATCCAAGAGGCACCCGAAAATGGCGCACAACCTCAACCATAACTGCCGCGTAAGGCAGGCAGCCATTCGCTGCGCAAACTGCCCGGCACCGGTGCCTGTACTTTATGATGAAATGGTACTTCTGCGCGGCGCTGCTGCTGGCCGGGTTGGTGGTTTCGGGGCCAACTGCGGCCTATTCCGTGCTTACCCACCAGGCCAATGTCGACTCGACCTGGAAGCCGTGCATACTGCCGCTGCTGCAGAGCCACTACCCCGGCGCCACCGAAGAGGAATTGCTGGGGGCCAAGGCGTACGCGTACGGTGGTTCCATTCTGCAGGACATGGGTTACTACCCCTTCGGCTCGGAGCTGTTTACCAACCTCACGCACTACGTGCGCAGCGGCGACTTTGTGCGCAACCTGCTAAGCGAGGCCCGCAACCGCAACGAGTACGCCTTTGCCCTGGGGGCGCTGGCCCACTACGCCGCCGACATAAACGGCCACCCGGCCGGCACCAACAAAGCCATGGCCAGCGTGTACCCCGAGCTCAAGGCCAAATTCGGTGACGCTATTACCTACGAAGAAGCGCCCATTCAGCACACCCAGCTCGAATTTGCCTTCGATGTGGTGCAGATGGCCTCGGGCCGCTACCGCTCGGCCGATTACCAGCGCTACATTGGGTTTAAGGTAGGGAAGGAAGTGCTGGAGCGGGCTTTTCTGAAAACTTACGGGCTGGAGCTGGGCCAAGTGATTGTAAACGTCGACCTGGCCATCGGCTCGTTCCGCTTTGCCGTGCGCAGCCTCATCCCGATTGCCAGCCGGGCGGCTTGGCAGTCGAAGAAAAACGAGATTCGCAAGGAGATTCCGCAGGCCCGCCGCCGCGAATACGTGTACAAGGACAGCCAGCAAGAATACGAAAAAACGTACGGCACCGAGTACGAACACCCCGGTCTTGGCGCCCGGATACTGTCGTACTTCGTGCGGGTGCTGCCCAAAATCGGGCCGCTAAAACCGTTTGCCTTTAAGCTACCCACGCCCGAGGCCCAGAGTCTGTTCAAGGCCAGTTTTCGACAGGTGATGAAGCACTACTGCGGGTTGCTCGAAAAGCAGCCCCGCGACACGGTGGCTGCCCCGCCCATGCTGGCCAACACCGACTTCGATACCGGCCGCCCAGCCAAGCCGGGTGCCTATTCCTTAACTGACGTGACCTACGGCGAGTGGCTGCAAAAGCTGGCCGACCAGAAATTTGAGCATCTGACGGCCGCCCACAAGCAGAACCTGCTGGCTTTCTATAAAGACCCCAGCCTGCCCGCCACAAACAACGATAAGGGAGAGGACAGAGAAAAAGATGCGGAGAAGCGGAAGATGGAAGCGGAGAAAGTACGCGCAAAAATCAGCGAAGCCCTCCAGCTGCTGCGGGCCGCTACGCCGATACAGGAAACCCGGCCCTAGCCTGCCATCCAGCTTATCGCCTCTGCTTCATCCTGTAATAGCTGCAGGGTGTAGGCCGGATGTGTTTGCGCCGTAACGGTGGCGGCGCGCATGGCGGGGCTTTGCTGCAGTACGACCATGTGCTCGGGCGCAAAAAGATAGGCTACACGCAGCGTGGCCGGCGCTAGTTCGGCGGCTACGGCGGGCAAAAGGGTGGTTGCAACCCAACCCGAAATGGCAGCATCCAGTTGGGAGCGGTGGCGTGTATCTATCAGCCAGCGCGCTGCCTCGTGGCTGTAGCTCATCTCGCGGGCCGCCCGCATGCCTTCCTGAATTTCGGCAAACGATACATTGCGCCGCCAGCGCACTACCAGCATAGCCGAACCAGAATCGTAAGTTAAGTGGAGGTAGTCGTCAGTACCGGGAATAGAAGAAAGCATGACAACAAAGGTATTGTATCTTGATAAGAAGAAGTAGCTACGGTTGAGCTTCGCTCGTCTGTACCAGCCCACTGCTGAGGCGGCGCAGAATGATTTCGGCCTGTTTGGCCTGGTAGCGAATATCGAGCAGGCGGGTTTCAGCCTGTAGCTGGGTGCGCTGGGCTTCGCGTAGCACCAGCGGCGTAAGCAGCCCCAGGCGGTAGCGCTCCAGGGCAATGGCCACGTTTTCGCGGGCCAGCAGAATGTTGGACTCCTCCAGCTCCAGCAGCGCCAGCCGGTTCTGGTACTGGGCATAGGCCTGCTCCGCATCAGCATCGAGCTGGAGCTGGAGCTGGTCGAGTTGCAGTTGGGTTTGCTCCTCGGTAATGCGGGCGTTCTGCTCCTGGCGGTTTTTGTTGAAGCCGTCGAAGATGGGCACCGAAGCCACCACGCCGTAGTTGAGGCCTATATTACGGTTGGTGCTGGTAGTCAGTAGCGTGCCGGCAAAGGCGGCGTTGTTGATGTTCCGGTTCAGCCCGTAGCCGGTCGTGAGGCCCACTTGCGGAAATCGGGAAGCGCGTACCAGCCGCCGGTCATAGGTGGTGATGGTCGTATTGATAAGGGCCTGCCGGAGACGGGGATTGTTCTGGCGAATGGCGGCCAGCACGGCGTCGCGCTCCAGGTCGCGGGACACCACAATCGAGTCCTGCGGCTGGAAATCGAGGCCCGGGGCGCGGCCGAGTAGCTCGTTCAGATTAATTTTAGCGGTTTTCAGGGCCTCCTGCTGCTGAATCAGGGCCGAGCGGTCGGCGTTGTAGTCCACGCGGGCCGTCAGTACTTCCACCTTGGCACTCACGCCTACGTCCACCCGCGCCTGGGTCAGGTCGATGCGGGCCTGACCGATTTTGAGGGCTTCTTCAAACGAGTTGATTTTACCCGATTCGCGCACCACCACGAAGTAGGCGTCGGAAATGGCGGCCACGGTTTCCTCAATAGTGGCCCGCGTCAACTGCTGCTGGCCCTCTTCCAGCGCCTGCAGCCGCTCATAAGCGATAAACATGCCCAGGCCGTCGAAAATGGTCCAGGTGGCAGCCACGTTAGCGTTGAGCTGGTTGTTGGTGCCCCCGTTTACTACCCGGGCCGGAGTGGGGTTACCCGCCGCATCGAAGGTGCCGAACTTCTGCCGGATATCGTTGCGGTTGAAGTTGCGCACGAAGTTGCCGTTCACCACCGGCAGCTGACCGGCATTGCCACGGGTTACATTGTTTTCGGCAATGCGCACATCTTGCTTGGAAACCCGGATGGCGTAGTTGCTTTCCACGCCCAAGCGGATAGCCTCGGCCAGCGTGAGGGGCGGTGCCGGGGCTACGGTTTCGGGCTTCTCGGTCTGGGGCTTGCTCTGAGGCTTCTCGGTGGTTTCGCGGCGCGAGGGCAGCACCGGCTGTTGGGCCAGGGCAGGCAGTCCGGTAGTCAGCAAAAGCAGCGGCAGGAACAGGGAACGGGAGGACATTCGAGGAAAAATAGATAGAAAGCCGGGCGAAGAACCGAAGCAGACAGACAGCGTTACGCTACTACTTTTTCGGGCTCGGGGGCATGCTTGTGCTTTTTGGCCGTGGCGAAATACGAGTACATCACCGGCACTACGTACAGCGTAAGCACCGTAGCGAAAAACAGGCCGCCCACCACGCCGATACCCATGGCCCGGCGGCTCAGGGCGCCCGCGCCGGTAGCCATGGCAATGGGCAGAATACCCAGAATGGCGCACAGACTAGTCATCAGAATGGGGCGGAAACGGGCCGTAGCGCCTTCCACCAGCCCGCTCATATAATCCATGCCCTGCTCTACTTTCTGGTTGGCAAACTCCACGATGAGAATACCGTTTTTCGTCACCAGCCCGATGAGCATGATGATGCCAATCTGCGAGAACAGGTTCAGGGTTTGGTTGAAATACCACAAGCTCAGCAATGCTCCGCTCAGGGCCAGCGGCACAGTTATCATGATGATAACCGGGTCGCGGAAGCTCTCGAACTGCGCGGCCAGCACCAGGTAAATCAGCACCAGCGCCAGGCCAAAGGCAAACAGCAGCGACGAGGAGCTTTCTTCGAAGTCGCGGGAGGCGCCGGCCAGCTCGGTCGAGTAGGTGTCGTCGAGGGTTTTGTCGGCAATGGCGCGCATGGCAGCAATGCCGTCGCCCAGCGTCTGGCCGGGGGCCAGGGCTGCCGAGAAGGTAGCCGCGTTATAGCGGTTGAAGCGGAACAGTTGGGGCGGCGTGCTGCTTTCCTCCATCTTAATCACGTTATCCAGCTGCACCAGCTCGCCGGTGCGGCTCTTCACGCTTAGCAGCCGCACATCGAGCGGCTGGCTGCGGTCTTCGCGCGCCACCTGCCCGATAATCTGGTACTGCTTGCCATTCTTGATAAAGTAGCCGTAGCGCTGCCCGCTCAGGCTGGCCTGCAGCGTCTGCGAAATATCCTGCACCGACACGCCCAGACTCTGGGCCTTGTCGCGGTCGATATTTATGCGCAATTCGGGCTTGTTGAATTTCAGGTCCACATCCACGAACTGAAAGGTGGGGTCGAGGCGGGCGGCTTCCAGAAACTTGGGCACGGCCGTGCGCAGCTTCTCGAAGTCCTGGGTCTGAATAACGAACTGCACCGGCAAGCCCCCGCCGCCGCCCGAACCGATGCTCTGGTCCTGGCTGACAGAAGTGCGGGCGGCCGTGAGGCTTTTCACACCCGCCGAAATAGCATCGGCTACCTCGCCCTGGGTTCGGGTACGGTCTTCGGGCTCCTTCAGCAGCACCCGCGCAAAGCCCGAGTTGGCCCCGCCCGACCAGCCCGGTGAGGTTACGGTAAATACGCTGCCCAGATCAGCCCCCGCCGAATCAACGGTCAGCTGGTTGAGCTGGGTGATGTACTTGTCCATGAACTCATAGGAGGCGCCTTCGGGGCCGGTGGCATTCACGTTCACACGGCTGCGGTCTTCCACCGGGGCCAGCTCCGATGGGATGATGCCCATAAAGTACCAGGTGCCCAGGCCCGTGCCGACTACCACCAGCCAGGCCAGCCAGCGGTTGCGCAAAAACGTCTGTAAACTGTCGCGGTAGCCATTTACAACGCGCTGGAAGAAGGGCTCGGTTTTGCGGTAGAACCAGTTGTGGGTTTCCTCGCGCTTGAGCAGCCGCGAGCACATCATAGGGGTGAGCGTGAGCGAAACGAAGGCCGAAATCAGCACCGAGCCCGCTACCACAATGCCAAACTCGCGGAACAGGCGCCCGGTAATGCCCGTCAGGAATACCACGGGCAGGAACACCGCCGCCAGCACCACCGTGGTGCTCACGACGGCCAGCAGAATCTCCTCGGAACCCTTAATGGAGGCCTCCCGGGGCGATTCGCCGGCCTCGATGCGGGTGTAGATGTTTTCCAGCACCACAATGGCGTCATCGACCACCAAACCAATGGCCAGCACCACGCCCAGCAGCGTAAGCACATTGATGGAGAAGTCGAGCAGGTACATCACGAAGAAAATACCAATCAGCGACACCGGAATGGCCACGATGGGAATGAGCGTGGAGCGCCAGTCGCGCAGGAACAGGAAGATGACGACCACCACCAGGATGAATGCCTCAATCAGCGTCTGCTTTACCTCGTCAATCGACTGGCGGATGAACACCGAATAGTCGATGGCGGGCTCGATTTTGAGGTCGGCGGGCAGGTCTTTGCCGAACTGGGCCACGCGCTTGTTGAACTCGTCGGCAATATCAATCTGGTTCGAGCCGGGCTGCGGAATAACGGCCAGCGCCACGCCCGGCACCCCGTTCACCCGGAACAGCGTCTGGTCGTTTTCGGCGTACAGCTCGGCGTAGCCGATGTCCGACATGCGCACGAGCGAGCCTTCATCGCGCCGGATTACCAGGTTGTTGAACTCCTCCTCGCTGGTGAGGCGGCCCATGGTGCGCAGCGTAAGCTGGGTGGCCTGACCCTGCACCGAGCCGCTGGGCAGCTCCACGTTTTCGCGGGCCAGGGCCTGCTGCACGTCCACGGGGCTCACGCCCAGGGCCGAGAGTTTCACCGGGTCGAGCCACAGGCGCATGGAGTAGCGCCGCTCGCCATACACCCGAATTTCCGATACGCCCGGAATGGTCTGGAGCCGCTCGCGCAGCGTATTGATAGCGTAGTCGGTGAGCTCCAGCAGGTTGCGCTCTTTGGAAGTCAGGTAGCTGAGCACTACGGGCTGCGAGTCGGCGTTGGCCTTGCTCACAGTGGGCGGGTCCATGTCGCGCGGCAGGCGGCCCTGCACGCCCGAAACCTTGTCGCGCACGTCGTTGGCGGCCGTTTCCAGGTCGGCATCGAGGTCGAATTCCACCCGGATGCTGGCCCGGCCGTCGCGCGAGTTAGAGGTCAGGTTCTTGATACCCGGCACGCCGTTGATGGCCGCTTCGAGCACTTCTGTCACCTGGGCCTGAATCACGTCGGCTGAGGCCCCGGTGTACGAAGCCGACACGCTGATAATGGGCGGATCGACGCTCGGGTACTCGCGCACGCTCAGGTAACGAAACCCGATGACGCCAAAAATGACAATCACCAGGCTCATCACCAAGGCGAGAACCGGCCGATTTATACTCGTAGATGATAAACTCATGGCTTATTTAACGCAGGGTTTCGCAGGGTTTCAGGGTAGTCGTTCTCTGCTGACCTCCGCAAAATTCTCTGCGTTCCGTTACAGGAAAGCTATTTATTAGTAATCTGAACGGCGTCGCCGGGCTTCACCTGCAAAATGCCGGTCCGGATTACCGTGTCGCCCACGGCCAGACCGTCGGTTACCTGGATAAGCTGGTTGGAGCGCAGGCCGATGTTGATTTTGCGGGGTTCCATCTTGCCGTTTTTCACCAGATACACGCTGTAGCCGGCGGCCTCAGGCACCACGGCTTCGGTGGGTACCTGCAAAGCGCCTTCTGTCTGGCCCAGCTCCAGGTTTACCTTCACGAAAGCACCAGGGCGCAGTTCGTTGTTGGTATTGGCGTAGCGGGCGCGCACGGTTTGGGTGCGGCTCACGGGGTCAATCTGCGGATCGAGGGCGTACACTTTGGCCTTGTATTTCTGGCTGGAGCTCTCGTCGGTGATGGTGACGGCCTCACCCACGGCTACCTGCCGGGCAAAGCGGCCGGGCACGGCAAACTCCACTTTCACCGGCTTCACTTTGGAAAGCGTGGTAATTTCGGTGCCGGGGCTCACGTAGGTGCCCACGGTGGCCGTAGTCAGGCCCAGCACCCCATCAAACGGAGCCCGGATGGTAGATCTGGCCAGCGTAGCCTGCAAAGCCCCCAGCTCGGCGCGGGCCGTGAGCAGCTGGTTGTTGGCCTGTTCGTACTCCTGGGCACTGATGTACTCCTTGTCGAGCAGGGTGCGCTGACGCTTCTCCTGATCCTGGTAAAGCTTGATGTTGTACTGCTGCTTACGTAGCGCGGCCTGAATATCGGCCGAGTTGATGCTGACCAGCACCTGGCCTTTGCGTACCGGCTGGCCCTCGCGCAGGTTGAGGTTGGTTATCTTACCGGCCACTTCGCTTTTAATGACAACGGCTTCCTCGGCCAGTACCGAGCCGGTGGCCGCTACCGCATCGGCGAGGTTGGTTGCCTTTACCACGTATACTTCCACCGGCAAGCCAGGGCCGGCCTTGGCGGGGCCACCAGCGGCTGCTTTTCCCTTACCGCCCGCTCCTTTACCCCCTTTGGCCTCGGGGGCCGGGAAGTACTTCATCTTGGCAAAAACCAGCCCGGCTACTACGGCCAGAGCCAGCAACAGCCACAGTATCCGGCGGCCGGCTCCGCTGGTACGGGCCGGGGCTACCTGGGGCTCTTCTTCTAAATATTCCTGAGTTTGCATGAACAGCAGCTGCGCTTACCGGTGCTCCCTTACCTGGGCTGCCCGTCGCAAGTACCACAACGCGCGGCCCCGGTCGCAGGTTTAAAACTGCCGGCACCAGGATAGATAATGGGGGTAAGACACCAATTTGCCCCCCAGGTTGCGCGGCCGGTAACCTGGCTGGCCGGCAACCCGCTCTGTTTCCCCGAATTGCGCTATTTGCACTGATAGTAGTTGCCAGCCTTAAAATACTACCTAATCATTTCAGCGGCTCAGCACCTTGCCGCTTAGCACCTCACGTTATATGGAGCAGCGTAATTTCTTTCAGGAAGTGCACGAAGTAGTGCGGCTGGTGCCGGCTGGGCGGGTAACCACCTACGGAGCCATTGCTCACTACCTGGGCGCCCGGCGTGGGGCCCGCATGGTGGGCTGGGCCATGATGGCCGCCCACACGGCCAACGAGTACGTGCCGGCCCACCGCGTCATCAACCGCAACGGCCAACTCACGGGCCGACAGCATTTTGCCACGCCCACCGCCATGCAGGAGGCGCTGGAGGCCGAAGGTCTCACTGTTGTCGATGATGAGGTGCAGAACTTCAAACGGCTGTTCTGGGACCCGACCGCAGAACTGGTGTGAGCCGGGTAGCAAATGGCCGTGTGGAGGGTGAAGGTGCTGCGTACCTGTCTTAGTTCGACCTCGGTTTCGCGTAGGAAATGGTTGTTACGGAGGTCGGTGTAGGGGCGGGGCTTGTCCCCGCCCGCCGTGCGCACCGTTTCAACGGGAATCGTTCAATGGCGCGAACGGCGGGCGGGGCCAAGCCCCGCCCCTACACCGACCTCCCTAATCCCTAGGCACCAAGCGGCACGGTAGTCATTACCTGGCGAATGGCACCCAGCACTTCTTCGGGACTGGCGTTTTTGAGCAGGTATCCGTGGGCACCTTCGGACCGGAGCGAGTCAATCAGCTCGGGCTCGTCGTGCATGGAGATGATGATGGAGCGCACCTGCGGATATTGGGTGCGTAGCAGCCGCACCGTCTGGAGCCCGTCGAGCACCGGCATCTGCAGGTCCATCAGGATAACATCCGGAATTACCCCCTGGTCGAGCCGTTCGAGTAGCTCCTGGCCGTCGCCGGCTTCAAATAGTACCTCCATGCCGGCAAAACCACTGATAAGGGCCCGCAGACCCTTGCGAAACAGAATATGGTCGTCGACGACAGCTAGGCGGATAGAAAGAGGACTCATACCAGCGGGGAATTGGAGGGCGAGGTGGAAGCAAAGTACGGCAGGGGCAGTGAAATCTTCACTGTAGTGCCCTGACCAGGTGAGGACTGATGTTGCAAAGTGCCGCGGAGCACGCCTACACGGCTGCGCAGGTTAGTGAGGCCCAGGCCGGTGCGGGTGCTAGGCAACGGCTGCTGGTCCGACTGGGTGGGGTCGAAGCCGATGCCGTCGTCGATGTAGCGCAGCGTGAGCTCCTCATTGCCGAAATCGACCAGCATCTGGATGTTGCTGGCGTGGGCGTGGCGCAGGCCGTTGCCCATTAGCTCCTGCACAATGCGGTACACAATCAGCTCGTAGCGGGCCTCCAGGCGGCGGGGCGTGCCGGTCTGCTCGATACTGACGCGGGTGGGGCCATCGGCCGGAATGGTGCGGGCCAGCGCTTCGAGGGCGAAAGGCAGTCCGAATTTCTGCAAGGCCGCCGGCAGCAGGTTGCGCGAAATACGCCGTACCTCACTAATGGCCTGGTCGAGCAGCAGCGTGGCCTCGTGGGTGAGGGCGGGTTGGTTGAGCGTGTTGAGGTGCAGCTTGACGATGGCCAGCGTGGTGCCTACGCCGTCGTGCAGGTCGCCGGCAATGCGGCGGCGCTCCTCCTCCTGGGCCAGCAAAGCAGCCTCCAGCGCCTGCTGCTGGCCGGTTTCGTGCAGCTCCTGCATCTGTTGCTGCTGCTGAATCAGGCGGCGCTGGTAGCGCACCACGAAGCCCACTACGCCCAGTGCCAGCAGCAGCAGAATAGGAGTGACGAGAACAAGCGGAAGCAGCGCGTCGGGCATGGGAAGGGGCAGCCAGCAACCCGGCCAGCCGGGTAAGCGGGGCAAGATACCGATTTAGCCGACCAGATGCGGCGGCAGTACCCGGTAGCGCCAGTTTTTGGTAGGCGGCCGCCACCCGATGCGGAACCGCAGCCACCGCGGCAGCGCATGGTGCGGCGTTACGCCCATCGGAAACAGCGTGATGAGGTGCAGCAGCAAACCGAACTGGATGGCACGCAGGAGGGGATAGGGTAGCCGCACGAAACGGCCAAGCTCGGCTTCGGTCAGTGCCGGATTCAGGTTCCGAAACCATTCGTAGCGCAATAAATCCTGCCCAACAATTACCAGCAACGAGCACGAGTAATAAATCAGGATGGCTATGCTGAAGACGAATTCAGGTGTTTTAAATGGATGAATAAAATAATTATTACGAAACATCTGGGCTAATTGGCGCAAAGCCATAAAGCACAGAAATATGTTGCCAAAAAACCGGCTGGTTATGTTTATATTCAGCAATAAGCCGTCCAGCCAAAAAGCACTGGCAAAGGCAACGGCCACAAACACTAGCAGGCTGCCTCGCAGCCAGGGCTTCGCCTTATTAGAAGCCAAATGAATGAATACAATGCTTAGCCAAACAACATCGCTAAAGGTTGATAAATGGAAGATAAAAATATTATTGTGTAGTACTTTCCTGGCAAAAGCGCCCAGTATATACAAGAAAGCATCGCCCGCCAAGTAATACACGAATGGCTGAAAAGTAGGGCTGAATTTTATCTTGCGAGCCCATACTATGCCAAGTAGTATTACGCTGATATTTTCTCCCATTCGTAGCAACGGGACAACGCTACTCAGCCAGGTCATGGGTTTTGGTTAAGCTAGCGGACTGAGCACGTCGCAGTTGGGCGGACACTTGCCCGATTCGTCGCCCACAATACCATCATCGTACATAGTTACCCCCTCCGCTCCTAGGCGGGGTACAATATCGCGCCCGTCCCTATCAACCCCCACTACCAGCAGCTGCGATTCGCCGCTGTTGCCCTTTTCGTCTTTCGACTTCTTCAGACCCATATAAAACCGCAGGCCCACGCAGCTCTGCTGGCTTTGAATCTCAGCGAGCAGCTTGTTGCCGAAGTAATAGGCGTTGATGCGCTTACGGCCGGCTACCTCCGCTTCGGTAAGCGCCTCGTTGCGGTAGTTGGCCGCCCAGGCGGCTGCCTCGGCTACCGGAATGGGGGCGCCAGCATCGGGGTTGAAGCCGGGAATAGGGTCGTTGTTTTTCATGAGATGTAAAAAGGCTGTATAAGAAAACGGAGAGCCTGATTAAGTAGCATCAACTCTATCAGGATGTACCAGCAAGAACGCCCGGCAGAATAGCAGCGCCATTATACCCAAAAAGCAGGAGCCGATTAAATAAAGCAAGCGGCTGTTGTATTCGCTGGTACTTAAATAGGGATTATTGGTAATCAGATAAAGGATGATGGTTCCGGAAAGATAAATTATAATACCGATAGTTACTACAAACATCGGCGTTCTTAAAAGTTGGGCGCGGTGCGTGCGAATTAAGGCGCGCTCAAAAAACAAGAGTCCAAGAAATATAATTATGATGCTTTCCACTAGGTTGGTGTAGGAGTTAATTTGACTAAATCCCTCTAGGAAGAAGGAATCTATTACGGCAAAAATTATAAAAAATATCGTGATAATGCGGATGGAAAGCTTGGTGGAATTGCTTTTAAACTCATCGTAGTACACTTTGAGGTAAAGCAGCGTTTCACCAATAGTATTGAGGTGATTTATGGGGATGCTATACTGCCATATCGCAATGGCAAGGTGCATCAAGCCATACATGCCCAGCAGGAATAAAGGTACAAAACGTAGCGTCCGGAGCCCGCCAGTAAGGTTTTTTCGGCGTTGGTGGGCAATCAGGAAGGGTACAAGCATCCCTCCGTATACCAGCCAGTCGACAGCCTTACAAAGAGCAATAACCCACGATTCCATCTGGCTGTTGCGAAGCGTTAGCTGTTGAGCGGATTGGCTACGCTACAGCAGGGCGGACATACTGGCAAGTCAGTCGCTACCTGGAAGCCTTCAGCATTCGGATAAGACTCTTGCATTACCGCTCCCCGAGTAGCTTCCGCTGGCCCGGCCAGGATATACTGATCGTCAGCATCGTAGCCGACCAGCACCAACTGGGGCTGACCGGCGTCGTCCAGACCATAATAGGCGCGCACGCCCACGCAGTTCTGCTGGCTGAGAATACTTTGCAGGGTTTCGGCAGTCAGGCAGTGGGCTTTGGTTCCGGTTGGGTTCTGGTTGCGGTAGTTGCGAGTCCAGGCGCTGGCCTGCTGCAGGTCGTTGTTCGTCATGGGTGCACTAAGCGGGTAGGGGCATAGGAGTACCAAATATAGGCGAAACGGTATGACTTGGTAAGCTGCTCAGTTTCGACTCTTCTGGTGTATAGTTAGGCGAAGTCGTCGGTGTCGTCCTCGTCTTCCAGATTCTCGAAAACCTGGTCGATGGCCTGTTCGGCGGAGCGCAGCTTGAGCTTGCAGAGGCGGATAAGCTCGGCCGAGCGCTGCACCCGGCTCGTGAGGTCGTCCACGTCCACGGCATCGGTTTCGAGGGCCCGCAGAATGGTTTCGAGTTCCTCGATGGCCTGGCGGTAGGTGGGTTCGGTTGACTTGGGGGGCATGACTAAAGGAAAAGCGGAAATAGTGAGGGTAGTTGAGCAGCTTAGCGAGGTAAACTTTTGCGTCGGGTCGTTGCTGATGCTGATTAGGCAACACAGTTCAACGACGAGCCACAAACTATGGCCGTTCTATAGCAGCAGTGGCAGTTGCCCCCCCACGCGGGCCGGTACCACCGAGGCGTCGGGCAGGCGCAGCAGCAGCTCCTGGCCCGGCCGTAGCGCGCCCGTAACCGGGCGGCCCTTGGGCGTGAGCAGGCGCACGGTGCCCGGCTCGGGCGGAGCAGGGCGGGTTGCTACAGGCGCGGGCCGCAGCTCGGCCAGCTTTAACTGCTGCTGGTGCAAGAGGCGCAGCGCAGCCAGCTGCAGCTTATAGCGCCGGCGTAGCAGCTGCTCGCGGCGGCGGCGGTGCAGGCGACGGAAGCGCAGGGCCAGCGCCCGGCCGCGCAGCCGCAGCTGCTGCTCGTGATGGTCTAAAGCTTCGCGGGCGGCCCGGTGCAGCTGGTGCCGCCGCCGCCCGAGTTGCTGCTCCTGCTGGCGCAGCTGGGCCCGGGGCGCAGTTGCCGCCGCCCGAATGCGCTGGTGCAACGCCTCGCGGTGCTCCTGGAGCTGGCCCTGTACTGCCCGCCGGGCCTGCCGGAGCCGGCGGTTAAGCTGCTCGGCGGCGTAGCGCACCTGCTGCTGAGCCAGCTCGCGAATGCGGCCGCCGTAGCCTTCGAGCGCCGCCTCTAGCCGGGACAGCCGCTCGATGAGGTAGGCGGCCACGGCAGTGGGTGTTTTCAGGGCCATGTGAGCGGCCAAGTCAATAACAGCTTCGTCGCGCTCGTGGCCGATGCCGGTGAGCACGGGCAGCGGAAACGCGCCCACGGCCGCCGCCAGCCCGAAATCATCGAAAGCCAGCAAATCGGCCTTCGAGCCCCCGCCCCGGATGATAACCACCGCCTCGAACTGCCCCCGCCGGGTGCGGATGGCATCGAGGGCGGCGCGGATGCTGGCCGGCGCGCCCTCGCCCTGCATGGTAGCCGGAAACAGCGTCAGGGCGAAATCGTAGGGCGCCTCCTGGAGCTGCTGCACGAAATCCTGCCAGCCTGCCGCCGTCGCCGACGATACCACCGCCACCCGCTGCACCCCGATGGGCAGCGTCAGCCGCTTCTGCCGCTCCAGCAGGCCCTCGGCTTCGAGCTTGCGCAGCGTTTCGAGCCGCAGCCGGGCCAGGTCGCCCACGGTGTAGGTGGGGTCGAGGGCCAGCACATCGAGGCTCAAACCGAATTGCTCGTGGAACTTCACCTGTACCCGCAGCATGATTTTAAGGCCCGGCCGCAGCTCCAGGCCAGTTTGCTGCTCGAAGGTGGCCGCCAGCTGCTGGTAGCGCTGGCTCCAGATGGTAGCGCGGGCCTGGGCCTTGAGCGTGGCCCCGCGGGCGGTGGTGTGCTGGTCGGTGAGGGTGAGGTAGCAGTGCGCGCCCACGGTACGGGGCAGCGTGAGGTCCGAAATTTCGGCCACCACCCAGTAGGAGTCGGCAAACCGCTCGCTCAGCGTCTGGCGCACCCGGGCCAGCAGCTCGGCCAGGGGCAAAGCGGCGGGCGGCAGCGCGGGGCCGGTATTGGCGGCAGAAGAAAGGCCCGGATCGGGCCGACGGTTGTAGAGCGGCATCAGGCGCAAGTTACGGAGCGTTGGCAGAGAGTCTGGGAGGGGAGGTGTGGGGAAGGTAGCACGTCATTCTGAGCGAAGGCGCAGCCGAAGTCGAAGAATCTCTACCGCTTCGTTGAGCTACCATTGCAACGAAGCGGTAGAGATTCTTCGACTTCGACTTCGGCTGCGCCTTCGCTCAGAATGACGTTCCTTTTCTCACCTCTCTGTACTCACTTCTCACTTCTAACTATTGCCCCTTACCTCCCTCAATCAGCAACTCCGGGCTTTTTAGTAGATTTACTCCTGACAATACTTCCTTTCTTCCTGTTTTATGCGAAAAAATAATCCTTTGTCTTTGGCGGCCCTGGCCACCGCCGGCCTAGCCCTGGGTGGCTGCGCCAGCACCCAGCCGGTGGCTTCTACTACCACTACCACCGCCGCGCCCACTACCGAAACGCCCCCAACGGCTGCCCCCGCTCCCAAAGGCACTGGCCTGAACGTAGCCAACATCAACACCTCGGTCGACCCCTGCGACGACTTCTTCGAGTACGCGTCGGGCAGCTGGCTGAAAAACAACCCCATCCCGGCTTCCGAAGTGCGCTGGGGCTCTTTCAACGAGCTGGCCGACAAGAACAACGCCGTGATGCGGCAGATTCTGGACGAGTCGGCTGCCAACACGTCGGCCGCCAAGGGTTCCAACGCCCAGAAAGTAGGCGACTTCTACGCCTCGGCCATGGACTCGGCTGCCATCGACGCGGCCGGCCTGAAATACCTGCAGCCCGAGCTGGACCGCATCAGCAAAATCAAGACGCTGAAAGACGTGCAGGCGGCACTGCCCCAGCAGATGCGCCTGCAGACCGGCATTTTCTTCGGTGGCTATGTGGGCCAAGACGATAAGAAGAGCGACGAGTACGCCGTGAACCTGTATCAGGGCGGCCTGAGCCTGCCCGACCGCGACTATTACCTCAAGGATGACGCCCGCTCCAAGGGTATCCGGGCAGCCTACACCACCTACCTGACCAACACCTTTAAGCTGTTGGGCGACAACCCCACTACGGCCGCCAAAAACGCCGTAGCCGTAATGGCGCTCGAAACCAAGCTGGCTAAGGCTTCGAAAACCCGCGTGGCGTTGCGCGACCCCAACGCCAACTACAACAAAATGAGTGTGGCCGAGGCCAACAAGCGCTTCCCGAATCTGGCGCTGCCTGCCACGCTCAAGACGCTTAATTTGGGCGCCGCGCAGCAGGTAATTGTGGGCCAGCCCGAGTTTCTGCAGGAAGTAAGCAACCTGATGAAGCAGACGCCGGTGGCCGACCTCAAAACCTACATGCGCTGGCACCTAGTGTCGTCGTTGTCGTCGGCGCTGCCCAAGGCTTACGGCGACGAGCAGTTCCGCTTCTCGCAGGTACTGACCGGCGCCAAGCAACAGCAGCCCCGCTGGAAGCGCATGTTGCGTTCGACCGACGGTGCGCTGGGCGAAGCTTTCGGGCAAGTGTACGTGGAGAAGGCTTTCACGCCTGAAACCAAGCAGAAGGCGCTGGTGATGGTAAACAACATCCGGGCGGCTATGGGCGAGCATATTGAGAAGCTCGACTGGATGAGCCCGGCCACCAAGGCGGAGGCCCAGAAGAAGCTGGCCGCCTTCACCGTAAAAATCGGCTACCCCGATAAGTGGAAGGACTATTCGGCCCTCAACATCTCGCGCGAGTCGTACCTGCAGAACGTGCTGGCCGCCCGCCAGTGGAGCTACAACGACAACACCAGCAAGTTCGGCAAGCCCATTGACCGGCAGGAGTGGGGCATGACGCCGCCCACGGTGAATGCCTACTTCAACCCGAGCATGAACGAAATCGTGTTCCCGGCCGGCATCATGCAACCCCCGTTCTTCGACCCGAATGCCGATGATGCCGTGAACTACGGTGGCATGGGCGCGGTCATCGGCCACGAAATCACGCACGGCTTCGATGACCAGGGCCGTCAGTATGACGCCGCCGGTAACCTGCGCGACTGGTGGACCAAGGAGGATGCTGCCAAGTTCCAGCAGCGCGCCGATATGGTGGACAAGCAGTATTCGGCCTTCTCGCCGCTTGATTCGGTGTTTGTGAACGGTAAGCTGACGATGGGCGAAAACCTGGCCGACTTCGGTGGGCTGGCCCTGGCCTACTCGGCGCTGCAGAAAGCCAACGCCGGCAAAAACGTGCCTAAGTACGACGGTTTCACGCCCGAGCAACGCTTCTTCCTGGCCTGGGCCCAGGTGTGGCGCACTAACGCCCGCCCCGAGTACCTGCGCCAGCAGGTGATGACCGACCCGCACTCGCCGGCGCAATACCGCACTGTGGGCCCGCTCATGAACATGCCCGAGTTCTATGAGGCGTTCGGCTGCAAGGAAAACGCCAAGATGATGCGGGCGCAGGCCGACCGCGCCAAAATCTGGTAGGTCCTTGTATCCGGCCGCTACTGCTATGATTTCAAACTGAACAGTTAAATGATGCCAAACGACAGGAATTACGCTGCACTGCCGCTGGAACAGTTACTGGCAGAGGAGAAAATCAGCAAAAGAAACCAGCTGCTTTCTGCCGGCGCTATTGGGTTTTTAGTTGGTGTGATGGTGTATGGCCTGGTGAAAAACGGATTCGGGGTCCTCTACCTTGCCATTCCGTTGTTTCTGATAGCCATGATTTACAGAAATTCACACGCGCAAAAACAAAATCTTGTGGAAATAAGACGGGAAATAGCAGTACGAAAAGCAGCTTAGATACCCTGAGTTCGGCCCACGCTGAAAGCGGCCTGCACAGTTGTGCGGGCCGCTTTTTTGTGTAGCTATAGCCTCATTTGGGCAAGGGTAGCAGGGCCGAAGCGCGGAGCATTGCGACTGAAAATCGGAATCTATGTCCTTTTTCGGCGCGCTTTTTCGTAGCATAGGCTATGCTTGCAATTCTTCGTATTACCGGACTCGGCCTGCTGCTGGGTTCGGCCGCCTGCCAGTCGCAGCCTGCTAGCCCTCCCGCGGCCGAGGCCGGCGCTGCCGCCCCAGCCATTATCCCGGCTGCCGCGCCGGCTTCGGCCGCGCCAGCCGGTCTGCTAACCGCCCCACCCGATACCACCCTGGCGCGCCGCATTCAGCGCCCGCAGCTCAACGATGTGTACGTGGTGGCTTACCAGCCTGCCGGCGGGACCGGGGAGCGGTATTTTTTCTACCGCGTCAGCCGCGCAACGCCCACCACGGTCGATTTGCTGCCCGCCCGCCAGGAGTCTTCCGACCCGGCCGCCGACGTCAGTGCCGCAGGCTTCTTCACTGATAAAGCCCTGACCTACACCCGCGCCGAAGCCTTGGAGCTACTCCAGGAGCAGGCCGGCGACGTGCAGCATACCCGCCTAGTACAGATTCGGCGGGAGAAGTGAGAACAAAAACGGTCATTCTTCGACTATGCTCCGCTCAGAATGACCGTTTTTGTTCTCACTTTTTACTTCAACACTTTCACCTTGATGCCTACGTCCGTCACCGGCCATTTGTCCATGCCCACGGGCTCATTGGCAATTTTGTCGATGACGTCGAGGCCCTCCACCACTTCGCCGAACACGGTGTACTGGCCATCGAGGCCGGGAGTGCCGCCGAGGGTTTCGTAGGTGTTGGCCTGCGCGGGCGTGAGTGAGCGGGCGGCGCTGGCCTTCGCCTGGGCTGCCGGCATCTTCTCGCCCTGAACAATGTAGAAGTCGTTGTTGGAGGAGAGCTTGCCGGGGTTCATCTCGCCGTCGTAGCGGGCCATGGCCAGGGCACCGCGCTTATGGAAGTGCTGAGGCCTGATTTCGGGCGGCAGCCGGTAGCTGCGCATGGAAATAGTACGCCGCTCCGAGCCGCCCCCCTGAATGGCAAAGCCCTGCACCACCCGGTTGAATACCGATTCGTCGAACACGCCCTTGCGGCTGAGCAGCAGAAAGTTGGCCGTATGAATAGGTGTGTCGTCGTAGAGGCGGATGCGCATGTTGCCCAGGCGGGTCTGGAGCAGCACTTCCTGGCCGGGGTACTCGCGCCCGTAGGCCAGCAGCAGTTGGGCCGCGTTGGAGTCGGCCAGAGCCATGAGGTCGGGACCGGGGGCCTGGGGCGGTGGCGTGGGCGTGGTGGCGGTTGTTTCGGGGGCGCGCTGGTTGCAGGCGGCCAGCAATAGCGGCGTTGCCAGCAGCGGATACAGAAGGGAGCGGAAGCGAATCATGGCAGTAGTACGAACAATCAACAGCCGTAGGGCACAAAAAAGGGTGGCCCGCTCACTAGCGCTGCCACCCTTAAAGGTGTTGCCCGGCCCGGGCCACCCTGGCAGGCTACCAGCCCGAGCCGGCAGGTGAGCCCCAGCCGTCGTCGGCCTTTGCTTTGGGCTTGGGCTTGGGCTTGGGCTTAGCGGCGGGCTTGGCGGGTTTGGTTTTCTCCTTCACGGCCGGTCCATCGGCGGGCTTTACTTTGGTTTTGACTTTGGTAGCCGGTGCGGCCGGGCTGCTGGCTGGCGCAGTGGTTGGAGTTGCTGCAGCAGCCGGCGTGGCAGGCTTGGCTTCTACATCGGCCGAAAGCGTGGGCATGGCGCGGGCAGCATTGATGAGGTCGGGGCGGGCGGCTGCCTTCATGGGTTCGAGGGCCAGCAGGTCTTTCTGGTCTACCAGCACGTTCTCCTTCCAGGCACTCAGCTGGTTGTCAAGCTTGTCCTGTTCGTCCTTCGAAACGGGCCGCTTCAGTAGCTTGTTCAGGTCGGGCGAGCCGGCATCTTTCCAGGCCGTCAGCCACATGGAGGCCACCAGCGTGGGGGCCAGCTTCAGGCGGAAGGCAATCATACCACCCACTTTATCGTGGTACGAGTCGGCAAAGGCATCCGAGTACGCCCGGCGGGTCTGCCCGTACTTGTGGCTGAATACGTACTTGGTCTGGGGCGTGTACTTGCGGGTGATGTCAGCCTCCAGATCGAAAGTGGCCCCCAGAAAGCCGTACGACTCCTGCACCACCTGCCAGATGTCGCCCAGCGGGTCTTTCAGGGCGCGAGCCGACTCGTTTTTGAGCTTGTACTTGCCAATGTGGCGCTCGGGTAGCTTGCTTTCCCACAGTGCCAGCAGCCCTTCCTGCTTGCTAAGCTGCCCGTTGTAGTTTTCGGTGGTGCGCAGCGGCACGTAGGCATCGGCTACCAGATGGCTCAACTCCGACGAAAGCGTAAGAATGGCCGTCGTATCGGCGTTGCGAAAGGCCGCCGTGAGCTTGTTTTTGGTATCGATGACGGCCCAGGGCAGCGTACCGTACTTGCGCAGCGTATCGGCCGTGTACTTGGCCGCGGCTTTTTCCCACTCTTTGGGCACCGTCCCGAAGGGGTCGGAGCCGTAGTGGTCCATCGAAATAAAGTGCCGGGGTGATTCGGCCAGTTCCCGCTCCCGGCCTTCGTCGGTGCTGCCGCTGCCGTTTACCAGTGCGGGCATGTTGCGGAAGTAGTAGTCGCGCATAGCCGAAGGCAGCGCGTACACGGCCAGTTGCGTAACAGTGCGGTGCGCAAACGTGCCCCAGGCCGGCGACAGGCTCGGGCACAGCAGCACGATAAGCAGGGTAAGTAGGAGTTTTTTCATAGCAGATTCCGACCAAAGGCTTGACGGCAACGAAGATACAATTCGGCCGCCAGTTAGGGCCAGAAAACCGTATTTTCAGCCCTGCCAGCCTGCGCTGGCGTACTAGTAGCTGCGGCGTCGGGAGCTATGCCACTCCGGCTGGCCCGTATGTTGCCGCATTTTCTCCTCTGCCCGATCAGCTGTATATGACGCTTATTTCCAAGAAGAAGATAACCTACCCGGTGGGTGAGCGGCTGCAGCAGTACCTGGCCGAGTACGACCGTGCCACCAGGCTGCCCGTTACGTACGCCGACCTGGCCCGCTTTACGGGCGCTTACCCGCTGCTCGACCGCCAAGGCAACGACACCCTCTGGGAAACGGTATACTACGAACCCAACGCCCTGCGCGAGCTCAGCCAGGGCCTGACCGAAGTGTACGCCCTGCTCAAAACCGCCGGCGACCTCTCGTTCACCCGGCACCTGCTGGCCGACCGCATCGATTATTGCCGCTTTGGCAATAGCCAGCCTTTCCGGGTGCGCATTGTCAACCAGCTCAACGACAACCACGATTATTTTTACGTGAAGAAGGCCGATGCCTCCCGGGTGTACGGCCTCGAGTTGGAGCATATTCTTTCGCCCAACAGCATCACCTACCTGCTCAATGGCAACACGCTCATTGAGGAACACATTGCCGGCATTCCCGGCGACGACTTCATCCGTCACCATCTCGCGCGGCCGCACCTAAATAAGGTGCGTATGGCCAAGGAGTTCGTCAAGTTCAACGAGCGGTGCTTTGCCCGGCTGCTGGGCGACATGCGGGCTTATAACTATATCGTCGATGTGACGCTGGACTTCGAGGACGAGCAGTACCGGGTCCGGGCCATCGACTTCGACCAGCAGTGCTACGAGGGCAAGAAGAACATGTACCTGCCGCAGTTTTTCAAGGATAACCGGGCCATTGTGCAGCTCTGCAGCCGGCTGCTCAAGCCCGAAAACATCCGGCAGTACCAGGCCGAGGAGCGCACTCTGATGGCCCGCCGGGCACGCTCGGAGCGCCACCGCCTCAAAGACCTTATCGACTGCCTGCGCCACGACACCGTTTCGACGCCCGAGAAGGTCAGCCAGCTCAAGCAGGAGCTAAACCGCCACCATAGTACCGAGCAGTTCAGCCGCTGCCGCAGCATGGGCGACGTGGTGCGCCTGAATCTGAAGCTGATGCTGATTCCGCCAAAAAAGAGCTAGCACAATGTTAGCCTGCAGCCGCCTGCTGCTGGCGTTCCAGCAAGTCCAGCAGCTTTTCATAAATAAATTCGGTGGCCCGCTGCCGGATAGCATCGGCATTGCCGCTAAACTGCTCGCGGTACTCATGGGCCCGGCCTTCAAACAACACCGTTACGAACACCGTGCCCGCCGGCTTGTCGGGCGTTTGCGACTGGCCGGGGCCGCACAGGCCGGTAACGGCTACGCACACATCGGCGGTGGGTAGCTGGCGGTGCAGGCCCAGGGCCATTTCGTTGGTAGTTTGCTGGCTCTCGGCCGAGTAAGTGTTGAGGGTGGTCTTCTTCACTCCCAGTAGCTGCTGCTTGGCCTCGGCATGGTAGGTAACCACCGAACCGAGCAGCACCTCGCTCACGCCCTCGGCGGGGGCCAGCTGCGCGGCGGCCAGCCCGCAGGTGCAGCTTTCGGCCAGCGCCAGCGTTAGCTTTTGCTGAATGAAAAGCTTGACTAATTGGGTGGGCAGGTCTTTTTTCATCTGAAGAAAGGCTCAACAGTAAGGGTTACAAGTGAAAAAACCCGACGGGCGGGCAGCACGTCGGGTTTTCGCTTGTATTACGCAACCTACCGGGGGCAGGGTTTGGTTGAGCTTGCCGCGGGGTTTTAGCGGCCCAGCCCAATCACGATACCCACCGAAAACTCGCCGCCACCGGGGCTGATAATCTGCACGAAGTCGCGCATGCTGGGGGAGGGGTAGGAGCCGGGAGCATAGGTTACGGGGTCGCCGCTGATGCGGCTGGCGTAGCCGATAGTAGCGAGCAGCCCGACTCGCCCCGGCTGCCAGCGGATACCACCCCGCAGATGTGCCGTGGCGCTCGGGCTCATGGAGTAAGTAACCTGCTCGCTATCCAACTCCGCCTCCACGTTGTCGAGACGGCCGGTGCGTACCAGGTTCACGCCCAGGTAGGGCGTAAAGGGGCGGTTGGGCCGGAAATAGTAGCGGGCTCCTACGCCTATTTTGCCTCCCACGCCAATACCAAGTCCCGCGTTTACATCGAAGGCGGGCGACACATTGTAGCCATAAGTAATGCCGAAGCCATATGGCGCGTTCCATCCCAATTCGAGCGCGAGGCTGGAGTGGTACATCGGAGCAGGGTCGGAGCCTGAACGCCCATTTGAGCGAGCATCGGGTCGGGCCTCAAACTGGGCGTCGCCGCGGGGGCGGCTGGGGTACCGGGCATCGGGTTCGCGCGGAACGTCCTGGGCCTTGGTAGTAACAGCGGCCAGCAGTAAAACAATGGCTCCGGCTATAGGGTAGCGGTTCATAATAAGCGAGCGGTAAAGGGAAGAATACGAACCTGCTGGCCAGCATGGTATTGCCGGTCATCGGCAACTGCAAATCGTAAATCCACAATCGTGCCCGTTGTCTATGAAAAAGTTCCCTGGACGAAAATTATTTTCCGCAACTCCTCTTTCCAGCTAATCAGGCCAGCTCTTTAAGGCCAATTTTTTCGGCTGGGCGCTGTGGCCTGCCCGGCGCTGCTACGGCTGGTACACCACGCCCTGCTTCATCACGAAGCGCACCCGCTGCATGGCCCCGATATCCTGGAGCGGGTCGCCTTCCACGGCTACCACATCGGCGAGCTTACCGGCTTCAAGCGTCCCCAGGTTTTCCGACTGGCCCAGTAATTCGGCCGCCGATACAGTGGCCGAGCGTAGCGCGGCCAGCGGTGGCATGCCGGCCTCCACCATATAGCGGAACTCCAGCCCGTTGGCTCCGTGCCGGAATACGGCCGCATCGGTGCCAAACGCTATTTTAACGCCTGCCTTGTAGGCCCGCCCAAAAGTGCCCTGTAGCTTGGGGCCAATGGCCAGGGCCTTGGGCGTTACCAGCGGCGGGTAGTAGTTCGGGATTTTAGCCGAGTCGGCTACCGATTTGCCGGCCGTGATGGTCGGCACGTACCAGGTACCGTTTTTCACCATCAGCTTCATCGTTTCGTCATCCATGAGGGTGCCGTGCTCAATGCTGGTTACGCCCGCCCGAATGGCGCGCTTCATGCCCTCCGAGCCGTGGGCGTGGCAGGCTACAGCCAGGCCCAAGTCGCGCGCCGTTTCCACTACGGCCCGTATTTCGGCCTCCGTCATCTGGGCCGCCGAGCCGTCTTTGGCCACGCTCAGTACGCCGCCGGTGCTGGCAATCTTGATGAGGTCGGCCCCGCGCTTGTATTGCTCGCGCACGGCCTGCCGGGCCTCATCGGGGCTGTTGATTACGCCATCCAGCGGGCCGGGTACGCCCATCAGGTCGAGGCGGTAGCCGTTGGTGGGGTCCATGTGGCCGCCGGTGCCCGAAATTGCCTTGCGCGCCGTGAAAATGCGTGGCCCTTCTACCTTGCCCTGGTTGATGGCGTTGCGGAGAGCTACGTTCACGCCCGAGCCGCCCAGGTCGCGCACGGTGGTAAAGCCGGCCAGCAGGGTTTTGCGGGCGTGCGGCAACGAGCCAAACGCCATGTCGGCGGGGTTTTCGATGAATTCGCGCAGGAAGTTGTCCTTGCTGGTTTCGCCTTCCAGGTGCACGTGGCAGTCGATGAGACCGGGCAATACAGTACGGTTTTTCAGGTCGATAACCTGGTCCTGAGGGCCGGTAGGGGCGGTGTAGCCTTTTTCTACGGCCAGCACCCGGCCATTCTCCACTACCACCGTCATGGCGGTTTGGGCGCGGTCGGAGCGCATATCGAGCAGGCGGCCGCAATGCAGGTAGGTTTTCTGGGCCAGCGCGGCCGGGGCCGAGGCCAGCAGGGCGGCACCAAATAGCAGGCTGGTAAGTAGCGGTTTCAGCATAAGGGCGGGGAAAGTGCCGCAAGAAGGATTGCGGAGACGGAAGATAAGCGGAAAATAAACGCTGCAAGCCGACTATTTCCGAGGCAATCCGTACCTTGAAATCGGCTGGCATTCCGGCTGGCTGCTTTCAGCCGCTGGCCGCTGGCTTTTTGTAGCTGTGGCGGCCTATTCCCCAATCAGCCACACCATCTTTTCTCCCTATTCACCACACACTTACCATGGCCACTCACGAAGAATTTGAAGCCGCCGCCGCCCGCAGCAAAGAGCTGCCCGCCAAGCCCGACAACACGACGCTGCTCAAAATGTATTCCCTCTATAAGCAGGGCAGCGAGGGCGACGTTTCGGGCGACCGGCCCGGCGGATTCGATTTTAAAGCCATTGCCAAGTACGACGCCTGGGCCGGCCAGAAGGGCAAAACCCAGGACGATGCCCGCCAGGAGTACGTCGATTTTGTGAATTCTTTATTCTAAGCCGGTAGCTCTACTTTCAGACGCAGGCTTCAGGCCCCAAACANNGTTTGGGGCCTGAAGCCTGCGGAAACTAACGGAGCAAGAGATGCTAGCCCAGCGGCTGGCCACCAGCATCGGGAGCGGCGGGTGGCGGGGTAGGCTTGGCCGGGGCAGTGCCGGGGGCAGGCAGGTCGAAGGCCACGGCGTTGTGCTCGAAGTGGTTTTTGTGCGAGCCGTCGCAGAACGGCTTGTTGGACGATAGGCCGCAACGGCAGATGCTGATTCGCTCGCGGCCGCCGAGGCCGTAGGAGTTGCCCTGGGCATCTACAAGTTCGAAATCGGTTCCGTCGACGCGGAGGGAGCCATTGCTGAGGACGGTGAGTTTGGTGGCCATGTTGGGTAAATCAGTGAAAGTGTGAGTCGGTGAATAAGTTGGCAAGCAAAGTAAGCAAAGCTATACGGCGGGCAGCGCAGCCCGGCCACACGGGGCCAGTATCCTTCTAAGCCCCAAGCTCCTTGCGCATAACGTAGTCGTTCATCCAGTAGGGGCCAATGGCAATATCCTCTTCGTGGTGGCGCTGGAAGCCCAGGTGCTCGTAGAAGGCCAGCGCAGGGTTGTGGCGGTTCACGTTCAGGTCGAGGGTGTGGCCGCCGGCGGCACGTACGGCCGTTTCTACGGCCCCGATGAGCTGCTGGCCCAGGCCCTGGCCCTGGTGCGAAGGCAGCACGTAAATCTTCTGGAGCTTGAAAAAACCTGTTTCGGGCTGAGCCGAAAACGATGCGTAGCCGCTGGCTTCCTCGCCCTCGGCGTAAGCCAGCAGAAACTGGTGACCCTGTTCGCTGATTTGCCGTTGCAGCGAGGCTTCGGTGTAAATCACGCGGTACATGTACTCAATTTGTTCGCGCGAAATGATGAAGCGGTAAGTTGGCTCCCAGGTAGCTTCGGCCAGCGCCAGAATGGTGGGGATGTCGGCGGCGGTAGCCGGGCGGATACGGATGGAAGCGGCGGGGGAGGCGGGCATAGGGGGCAAAAAACGGGATAATCTGGCGCAAAACCGAACCCTTTGGCAGCTTTCGGCCGTTTTGGGCCGGAAATTGCCTCTCTCCCAACCAAACGGCTCTACCGCCGCATACTGCGCTTCTTTCGCGCCCGTTATCTGCTTCTTTCCTTCCGCCATGCTGAAAACTACTGCCTCCGCTACCCTGCTATTCGCCACCAGCCTGCTCCTGGCTTCCTCCCCGGCTGCCCAGGCCCAATCGGGTACTCCCAAAACGGCCCCGGCCCCGGCCGGCAGCCTCGAACGCACGCTCAGCGAGTTTGGCAGCTGGGTTGGCAAACAGGTTGATAGGGCCGAAGAGGTTACCCGCCGCGAGGTGCCCAAGGTAACGGCTGAGTTTGACCGCCGCAGCCGCCGGCTCGACCAGGCCATCGACAGCCTTTCGGCCGAGAGCCAGCGCGAATACGCCGCCCAGAAAACGCGCTACCAGCAGTGGGCCACCCGCCAGGATAGCCTCGATGCCGCCGCCCGACAGCCCACTACGCCTGCCCAGGCCCAGGCCCGGCTGCTGAACGAGAACGTGAATATCAGCCGGGCTCGCGCCACCGAGCTGCCCAACCTCTATCAGCGGTTGGTGGAAACCATGCGAACCGAGAAAAAGGCCTGGTCGCAGGCCGACTGGACGACGGCTGATGAGGTGCTCAGTCGCTTGAATGCCCGCTACGAGCAGGTGCGAACCCAACTGCCGCTGGAGGAGCGCCTGCGCATCCGCACGCTGCAGGGCGAGTTCCGGACGCTGGAGAAAGCCCGCAACGTAAAAGATTCGATGCGCGACTAGGCCACCTGCAGCTCGCTGCGGCCCAAAAAGGCGGTGGCGAGCTGCGCAACAGGTCAAATGGTTATATAAAGTTGATTCTTGGAGCAGCAGAAGCCTGTTCCAGCCACTCGAAAGCGGCGGGGGCATCATCGAAAGCCTCAATGCGCAGGTAGGGTTTCAGTCGCGCTATAAATTCGTGGCTAGCTAACTGGTTATGCATATCGGGAGTAAAAATATAGGCAATGGCATGCAGACCGCCTTTTAATACCAGTGGCAGCCATTCGTACTCCAGCCATTCCAGCGCATCACTCCAGTCGCCGGTTGCCTGGGTTTTATCATTGAGCAGCAGGGTGTAGGGCATAGCAGCAGTTAGCTGCATTGTGCAGCGGGCTACGTAGATTACCTGCCTGCCCGTGAGGTTGCCAAACCAACGTACCGCCAGCAACTGTCGGGCTGGGTCGTGCTCGATACTGGCCAGCCGTTTCCCGCTGTCGTCGGTGAGAATGCTCAGAGGCTGGAGCTTGAACAAGGGGGCGGCCGTAAGAGGATGAAGCTTGGCTTATAAGATTATTATACGTAAATATAGAATTATAGACGACAAGGATTATCGGGTGCTAATCGTGAGGAGGGAACTGCTATTTTTGCGAATCTGTTTTTTCGCACTTCGCTCATGCACATTGCAATAGTTGGTAATATCGGGGCTGGTAAAACCACCTTGTCGAACAAATTGGCGCACCACTTCAACTGGGAGGTATTTCTGGAAGATGTGGACGACAATCCGTACCTAAAGGACTTTTACGACGACATGCCCCGCTGGGCGTTTCATCTGCAGGTATACTTTCTGAACAGTCGCTTCCGCCAGACCCAGCAGATCAAGCAGCTGCAGCAAACCAATAAAGGCATCATCCAGGACCGTACGATTTACGAGGATGCCCATATTTTTGCGGCCAATCTCAGCCAATCGGGCCTGATGAGTGAGCGGGATTACCAGAACTACCTGGGCCTGTTCAACTCCATGATCAGCATGGTTAACCCGCCCGACCTGCTGCTGTACCTGCGCGCCGACCTGCCGAAGCTCGTACAGCAGATTGAGCGCCGGGGCCGCGGCTACGAAAACAACATCAAAATCGACTACCTCAAGCACCTGAATGAGCACTACGAGGAGTGGATTGCCAGTTACGACTTGGGCAAGCTGCTGATTGTCGATGTCAATAACCTCGACTACGTCAACAACCCCGAAGACCTGAGCGTGGTCATCGACAAAATCAACAGCACCTTGTTCGGCCTCTTTTAGGTAGCGAAGCTGTTTAGAAACTCAAAGGACCGTCATGCTGAGCGCAGCCGAAGCATCTCTACCGCTTCGTTGGATGTTACAGAGAAGCGGTAGAGATGCTTCGGCTGCGCTCAGCATGACGGTCTGATTAATTCCAGGTACTTCCTAAACAACTTCAGCTTCTCAACGCAAAAAACCAGCTGTTAGCCAGCGCCTGTTTAGGCCTGGCTAACAGCTGGTTTTTTGCGCTTGCGGCCTTAGCTTCCTTCGAGTGCCTCATTCAGGAAAGTTACCAGCGGGCGGGCGGCCTGCCAGGCGTCGAGCACGCGGGCCGGGAAGTCCGGGCGCAGCACTTCCGAGTCGGGAAAATGCAGCCACACAAAGTAGCTCTTGAGTCGCAGCCACTCAATGTCGGGGTCGGTTCGGTGGTAGCCTTTGGGGGCCGTTTTGAGTGCCTGCGACGTATCGAGTCCTTTGGGGAAGTGGTGCAGCAGCGCAGGCTGCTGGCGCATGCTATGAAAGGCGGGGGCATTGTAGTGGATTTCCTGCCGGATGCGGGCCAGCTCGGCGGCTTCGGGCAGACGCCGGCCGGCTCCTACGTAGGTGCCGCCGCCGGGCTGTACGGCCACAAAGTAACCCGCTCGTGGGGCGTGCCGGCCCCCGGGTTTAAAGCCCGCGCCCATGTGGCGCTTGTAGGGCTCGGGGTCGAGCTGCGAACGGTCGTTTTTATTGATGCGAAACATGAGGTCGGTTGCCCGCAGGCCGTGCAGGCCGGGGTCCAGCTCGGCTGTGGCGCGCCGCAAAAGCTCCTCAATGAAAGCAGCGTATTCGGCGCGGGCGGCGTGGTAGCGGGCCCGGTGTTCGTCCATCCAGGTTTTGTGGTTGTGGGCCGCCAGATCGTGCAGGAAGGAGAGGGTTAGGGCTAAGCTCATAAACGGAAAGGCAAAACGCACCGGGCATAAAAAAGCCCCGCACCGCTAGGCGGTACGGGGCAGCGCGGCTCCAAGTTGGCCGCTGCCGCCGTGCAAGGAGCTATTTACGACCTACAACCGGCCCGTTGCCGAGGGAGGTAGGGCTGTTGAGGGCCCAGCTGAACGAGAGGTACTCGATGCTGGCCGTGGCCGGTACTGGCGCGTAGGCGTAGCGGTTGATGAAAGCAAGCAGCTGCGGCTCGGCCCCGAACTCGGTAGCATAGGAGCGAAACAGCCCCGACAGCTGCACCTGCTGAGCGTTGAACTGGTTGAAGGCCGGGTCGTTGATGAAGCGACGGGCCTGCTGGTCGAGCTGCTGGTTGAGCAGAGAGCCGGTGTAGGCCTCAGCCAGTAGCGGCGCCGCCGAAGCCGCGCCGTAATTGAGGGCGAAGTGGATGCGCGGGTCGCGGAACTGCTGGCGCAACAGCTGCTCTATCTGGTTGAGGGAGTAGTTCTGCCCGCCCACGTTCACGACCACCGTCTCCCAGGGCGACTCGTAGCTGCCCAAGGTTTTAATACGAATGTCGTTGATGCTGGCTACGGGGTAGTTTTCGAGCACCAGATTGGTAGCGGCAGCATTATAGGTATTCAGCCAGAAAGCCTTTAGTTGGTCAGGAGTCCAGTTTTCGGCCTGGGGGCGTACTTTCCGCAGGCTTTGCAGGTAGCCCAGCAGTTTGTCTTCATCAGCCAGCAGGCCCTCGTAGTTCAACCGCCCTTCGGGCGTAACGTGCAGGCGCAGCAGGGCGCTCCAGGGCTGCTGCAACTGCTCCGATCCGGAGTTGTTAGCCAAGGCAGCTGTGCCGGAAAATAGCAGTACTGTTGCCAGCAACGAACTCAGTAGCAGACGGTACAAACCCGAATGCGGGGTAAAAAGGCGCATAAGCCAGACAGGAAACCACCGGAAATAGCTTTTATCCGAGATGGTATTGGTTTATCAAAAGTATATGTTTTATGCGGCTTAGCAAAATGCAATCCAATCGAAGTACCGGGTTATTCGACCAAGCATTGGCAAGCGGCGGCTGGTACTCCGGTTTACTGGTCGAAACACGCTGAATGCAGTGCCCGCAGGTTTGGGGCCTGTGTGAGGTTTGTGTGGGGGGAGGCTCCTGAGGCAAAAGGAGATTCAGGTGGGCCGCCGTCAGGCCTTGTAGCTGTGTACGGCAATAGGCTGGCCCACTGCCACCCGGCCCCGGCCGGCACTGGTCACGTTCTGGCCGAACATGGCGCTGCCGTCTTCGGTGCGGTAGGAAGCCAGGGTACGCAGGGGTTCGCCAAGCGCGCTTTTTCGGGCCGTTGCGGGGTCGATGGTCGTGAGCACGCACCGTCCGCAGGCGCGTACGGCCCGGAAAGCAAGCTCCCCGATGCGGAAGTGGCTCCAACTGTCCTCAACGAAGGCCGCGCCACCACTGAACACAAAGTTAGGCCGGAACCGCTCCATACCTACCGGCTCGGCCAGGCGGCTATTCAGGTCGAGCAGTGACGCCTGCCCAACGAGCAGAAACGGGTAGGCATCGGCGAAGCTCACTAGCTGGCCCTCGGGGTTGAGGGCGGGCTCGGTGTCGCGGCGCACCATATCCGACATATACACCAGCTTGCAGGGCTGGCCCAGGGCCTCGCTCAGCCACTCGTCGCACTCGGGCCGCGCCCGCCAGGCAAACACCATGTCATCCCACACGGTTACGAACAGCGTTTTTTCGGGCGTGGCCTCGAACGGTACGTAGAGCGGCAACAGCTCGGGGCGTTGCTGGTGACTGAGCAGGAAGCCGTTGTAGGCGGGGGCCACTTTGAGGTTGGCCATGGCCGTAGTCTGCCGCTGAGTCATGAACTGGTTGCGCTCATTCACAATCAGCCAGCGGCGGTCGTGGCGCAGGCCGCGGGGCTCCACAACGGCCTCGGTAAGCCGAATACCTCCCAACGACTTTACCGGGTAAATGTAGAGGTCGGTGAGCAGGAGCGAGTCAGACATGCAGCAAAGATATTAGTTGTCGGTGATGATGAGTTGCCAGTTACCGGGTGGTTGTAAAAACGACGTAGGGGCGGGGCTTGCTCCCGCCCGCCGTCAGAACAATACATTGACCTACTGTTTGCAGGACCCACACAATTCGTTGCAACGGCGGGCGGGGACAAGTCCCGCCCCTACGTCGTTTTTACTAGCAACTGGCAGCTGATTCTAATGTAGCGGGCGCTTCTTGATCATCCCGCCTTTGGTGTCTTTGACACTATGCATCACCATAAAGGCTTGGCGGTCAATCTGCTCAACTTCGGATTTGAGCTGGGAGAGTTCGAGGCGGGTTACCACCGTGAAAACGATGTCGATGGGGCTGGGCTGGTGGCCGTGTGAGCCGTAGCCGCGCTTGCCGCTGTACACGGTGGCCCCGCGGCCCAGCTTCTCGGTAATCATGCGCCGGATGGCATCGGAGCGGCCCGACACGATGGTGACGCCGGTGTATTCCTCCACGCCGTCAATCACGAAATCGACGGTTTTGGCGGCCGACAGATAGGCCAGAATCGAGTACAGTGCCGTTTCGACCGACAGCACGTAGGCCGCCACGCTGAAGATGACGATGTTGAAGGCCAGAATAATATCGCCTACCGTCAGGCTGCTGGTTTTGCTCAGGTAAATGGCCATGATTTCGGTGCCATCGAGCACGCCGCCCCCGCGCATGGCCAGCCCGATGCCTGCTCCCAGAAAAAAGCCGCCAAACACTGAAATCAGCAGCTTGTCTTCGGTCACGATGGGGAACGGCACGAGGGCCAGCACTGCGGCCAGCCCCAGCACGCTCAGCAGCGTCCGGATGGCCACACCGCGGCCCAACTGCCGGCTGGCCATAATCATGAAAGGCACATTAAGCGCGATAATCAGCACCGGCAGCGGCAGCCCAAACACCTGCCGCAGCAGCAGCGACACGCCCGTTACCCCGCCATCGAGAAAGCCGCCGGGCAGCAGAAAACTTTCGAGCCCAAATCCGGCGCAAAGCACGCCCATTGTCAGAAAAAAGGCGTTTGTTATCTGCCGCCTCCACCACCGCCGCCCCCGCCGAACCGGCCGTGGGGACTGCTGCGGCATCGGCTTCGACAGCGAGTCGGATTCGGCCCGTTGGCGTTTGCGTAGCAGCATCAGTTGCGGAATGAGCATGAAGAGAGGATATACAGGTGATAAAGGAGAGGAAACGCGGCGGGAGCTAAAGATACGGCCCGGCGCGTTGGCCGCAAGCGCTATTTGGCCGGCGTGGCCTGTTGGGCCAGCTGCACAGCACGGTACAGATTCACGATGCCACCGGTGCTGGACAGGTCGGCGAAATCGACGAGCTTATCGGAGCCGGGCTGGCGCACCTGCGTGTGGGTGGGCTGGGCCGAGGCCAGGATGAGGCGCTTAAGGTCGGCGGCCGTGAGCTGCGGGAAGTAGCTTTTGAGCGTGGCGGCAATGCCCGATACCACCGGGGCAGCCATGCTGGTGCCGCTCAGGTTGCCGTAGCGGCCGCCGGGTAGCGTCGAGTAAATCTGATTACCGGGCGCAAACACATCTACCTGGGTTTTGCCGAAGTTCGAGAAGTCAGCGGCCAGACCAGCGTCGTTGTCGCGCGAGGAAGCGCCCACCGTAATCAGGTTCGGGATGCGCTTGCCATCCAAAAACACCGGCGTAGGGAACTGCAGCTTCTGGTCGAGGTTCTCGTTCTCGTTGCCCGCCGAGTGCACCAGCAGTACACCCTTGCTGTCGGCGTAGCGGATAGCCTCCTCGACGGCCGCGCGCTGGGGCGAATAGTACTTGCCGAAGCTCATGTTGATGATGCTGGCACCGTGGTCGGCGGCGTAGCGAATGGCGTTGGCCACGTCTTTGTCGCGCTCATCGCCATCGGGCACGGCGCGCACGGCCATCAGGCGCACCACGGGCGGGGCAATGCCCATAATGCCCAGGTTGTTCACGCGGTCGGCCCCAATAATGCCGGCCACGTGGGTGCCGTGCAGGGCATCGGGCCCGGTTACGTCGGCGTTGCCGTACAGGCGCTGCTTGATGTTAAATGGGTCGTCGCCCACAATAGGGCGGGGGTTGTAGCTCAGGTTGAGGCCGTAGTCGAGCTGGTCCTGGGTTTGCTTCAGGCCATCTTTCATTTCGGCCAGAATGTCATCGAGCGAGCCGAAGCCGGTATTGAGCAGCAGCCCATACAACTGGCCCGACAGCTCGCGTAGTTTGGGGTCGGTGGTGGGCGGGTTGCGCAGTACGGCCGTATCGATGCGCTCCACGCCCAGCTTCAGCCGCAGCAAATCGGACACCTGCACATTATCGGCGTATACCTGGCTGTACTGCTTCAGGCGGTCGGTGTTCTCCTTCACCTTGGCATCGTAGCTTTTCTTCACCTTCAGGTACAGGTCGAAGTCGGCGCGCTGGGCGGCGGGCACGGTAGCGCGGGTTTTGCCCTTGAACCGGGGCTGCAGCTGGGCCAGCAGGCGGGTTTCTTCGAGCGTTTCGAGGTTGATGTTTCGGCCATCGGCCCCGCCCAGGTAATTCCAGCCCCATACGTCGTCGGTGTAGCCGTTTTTATCGTCGTCGAGGCTGTTGCCGGCCACTTCGCGGGCATTGCGCCAGAGCATGCGCTTTAAATCGGCGTGGGTGGTGTCGATGCCGGCATCAATAACGGCTACCACCACGGGAGTGGGCGTGCGGCCGGCCAGCAGCTCCTGGTACGTGCGGTTCACGCTCACGCCCATCACGCGGTCGGTGGTGGGGTCGAGCATATACCACTGCAGGGCCGCCGCGGCTTCGGGCGTGGACGGGGCGGGGGCCGGGGCAGTTTGGGCCGGGGTGGTTTGGGCCGCGGCCAGCAGCGGCAGATTAAGGGCCAGGCTCAGCGCGGCGAGGCGCAAACGGGCAGCAAGAGGAAAGGACATGTGCAAAGAAAGATACAGTAGGTAATATCGGCCATCGGACCCGCTGGGGTGCCCCTGCCAAGAGGGACCAACGCAAAACTAGCACGCAGATGGCCGCCAGGCCGCTTACAGACACCCGCTCGGCTGCCCCCGACGCACGCGGCCGGCAGTTTTTTGGCGCACCGGTCGCAATAACCCTGCCGGCCCGCCGCCACTCAAATCCGGCCGGTGGTGCGTAGCTTTCGGCCCTGCTACTTTTTCCGCTCATACCCGTTTCCGCAACGACAATGCCCCAGTACGCCGAAATTTTTGAGCGCAACCGCCAGTGGGTGGCCGCGCGTACCGCCAGCAACCCCAATTTCCCGGCCTCCCTGGCCGCCGATCAGCAGCCCGACTACCTTTACATCGGCTGTAGCGACAGCCGCGTAACGGCCGAGGAAGTGATGGGCGTGGAGCCGGGCGAAGTATTCGTGCACCGCAACATCGCCAACCTGGTCAACAACATCGACCTGAACGCAATGTCGGTGGTAGAATACGCCGTGCGGCACCTGCATGTCAAGCACATTATTGTGTGCGGGCACTACGGCTGCGGCGGCGTAAAAGCGGCCATGCAGGCGCAGGATCTGGGGGTGCTTAACCCCTGGCTGCGCAACATTCGCGACGTGTACCGCCTGCACCACACCGAGCTGGATGCCATTGCCGACCCGGACCTGCGCTACGACCGGCTGGTGGAGCTGAACGTGCAGGAGCAGTGCATTAATGTAGTAAAAACTGCCGTCGTGCAACAAGCTTATCTGCAGGGCGGTTTTCCCACGGTCCACGGCTGGGTATTCGATCTGAAAACGGGCCTGCTCAAAGATCTGAACTTAGATTTTGTGCATATCCTGCACGATATCCAGGAAATCTATAACCTCGGCGACCAACCCGGCTGGCATCCCACCGGCGCCACTCCAACGGCTGAGTAGAGGGGAGGTAGTGCGCAACGCAGATTTCCGCACGTTACCTGCTGCTCTGCAACCTGCCGCTGCGGCCCGCATCTTTATCGCGCTTGTTTCCAGCTTCCCGAATGACTCTTCGCCGCCCTGTCCGCACCGCTGCCCTGCTGCTGGTGCTGCTCCTTGCTAATTGCGCATTACTAATTGGCGAAGCCGCCGCGCAGGCGCCTAAAACGTGGTCATCGTCCGAGATTCTGCTGGGACTCAAGAAGCTGAACGTACTGGGCTCGGCCCTCTACATTGCCGCCCACCCCGACGATGAGAACACCCGCCTGATTGCCTACCTGGCCAACGGCCGCCTCGTGGAAACCGGCTACCTGAGCGCCACCCGCGGCGACGGAGGCCAGAACCTCATCGGCCCCGAACTGCGCGAAGGCTTGGGCGTGATAAGGACGCAGGAGCTGCTGGCGGCCCGCCGCGTGGATGGGGGCCGGCAGTTCTTCACCCGCGCCAACGATTTCGGCTTCTCGAAAACGGCCCAGGAAACCTTCACCATCTGGGACAAGGAGCAGGTGCTGGCCGATATGGTCTGGGTGATTCGCCAGCGCCGGCCCGACGTGATGATTACCCGCTTCCCACCCGACGCCCGCGCCGGCCACGGCCACCACACGGCCTCGGCCATGCTGGCCATCGAGGCCTTCGATGCCGCCGCCGACCCCAAACGCTTCCCCGAGCAGCTGAAGTTTGTGCAGCCCTGGCAGGCCAAGCGCCTGCTCTGGAACACCGGCAGCTTCTTCGTGAAGGCGGGCGAGGACATGAGCCCGTATTTCCAGCTCGATGCCGGCGGCTACAACGCCCTGCTGGGCCGCAGCTACGGCGAAATTGCCGCCGAAAGCCGCACCAGCCACAAAAGCCAAGGCTTCGGCAGCAGCGCCCAGCGCGGCGAGGCCCCGGAGTATTTCCAGCTCCTGAAAGGCGCGCCCGCTAAAACCGACCTGTTCGACGGCGTGGACCTAACCTGGAACCGCGTACCAGGTAGCATGATGCAGATATTAATGACTGATCTGCTGCGCAATTACGATTCAAGCAACCCGGCCGCAAGCGTTGATAAGCTGTTTGAAGTTAGAGACCATTTGCAAAGTCAGCTGGTTGGGTCGGATAATATTCAGATACCTGCTCCCGACCTCTTCTGGTTCCGGCAAAAGCTAACAGAGACTGAGAAGCTGATTCAGGCTTGTTTGGGCTTGTATATAGAAGCCACGGCTACCGATGCAGCTGTCGTGTCAGGAGGGCAGCTCAAGTTGAAACTCGACGTCGTCAATCGTGGAAACCGTAAGCTACAGGTCCTGAACGTCTTTACCGCTAATCCTTACCAGGATTCAGAATTGCTGACGCAGAGCCGCGTTCTATTGTCAAAGAATCATCGGGAAACGGGACGCGTACGGGGTGCCATGACCAGTAACGTATTTGATCCTACAGGTTATTCGGTAGAAAAAAATCTTCCATCTGGGGCGTCCCTTACTCAGGTTATGTCTCTTCCGATGATTGGTGAAACCCGAATGGTACTGAGTGAAGGCACTATTGACCAGGAAGCTACCGTAGCGCAACCCAGCTTGTCGGCTCTTTCGCAACCTTTCTGGCTACGAGAAAAGGGAACGGCCGGAATGTATAAGTTGCCCGGAGCAGTGCCCACCGAAAAGCCGGATATAAGTCATCAGTATGGAGTGCTCACTGAACTAGGGACCATCGGAATGTTCCAGCTCCCAGGTGTTCTGCAATTCGTAGGGCGGCCTGAAAACGAGCCTTCAGCAGCCGTACGGGTGAAATTTATGCTGACTACTAAGAACATGGCTGGGGAGGGAACAGACCGTATTATTGGTTTCGACGTCCCCGTTCAATACAAGCACACTGACCCTGTGCGGGGTGAAATCTACGAGCCGCTGACGGTGGTGCCGCCGGTGATGGTGAACATCGGCGGGCAGGCCTTCGTGTTTGCCGACCAGCAGCCCAAAACGGTGCCCGTAACGCTGCGGGCCGGCAAGGCAGGCGTGAAAGGCAGCGTGGCCCTCACGTTGCCCGCCGGCTGGGTGGCCGAGCCGGCCAGCATGCCGTTCGATTTGGCCGCCAAGGATGCCGAGCAGACCGTGCAGTTCCAGGTGCGGCCGGGAGCGGGGGCCAAGGAGGGAAAAACCGAGCTGCGGGCTGTGGCTACCGTGGAGGGCCAGGCGTATTCGCGCGGCTACCAGGTAATTGCCTACGACCACATTCCCACCCAAACGCTGTTCCCTGAAGCTACCGCCCCGCTCGTCAAGCTCGACCTCAAGCGCAAGGGCCAGCAAATCGGCTACCTGATGGGGGCCGGCGACGAGGTGCCCGAGGCCCTGCGCCAGATCGGCTACACCGTTACGCTGCTCAAACCCGACGAGTTGACGGAGGCCAATCTGCGCCGTTTTGATGCTGTGGTGCTGGGCGTACGGGCCTACAACACCGTCGAGCAGCTCAAAACCCGCCAGCCTGCCCTGCTGAAATACGTGGAAAACGGTGGCAACGTGGTGGTGCAGTACACCGTCAACCGCGGCACGGTACTGCCCGAAATCGGTCCATATCCCCTCACCCTGGGCCGCGACCGGGTGACGGTGGAAGACGCGCCCGTTACGCTGCTCAACCCCAAGCAGCCGCTACTCAACACGCCTAACCGCATCAGCCCCGCCGATTTTACCGGATGGGAGCAGGAGCAGGGCCTGTACTACCCAGCCAAGTGGGACCCCCGCTACCAGACCGTCATCAGCAGCCACGACCCCGGCGAGCCGGCCCGCGAAAGCGCCATTCTGGTGGCCAACTACGGCAAGGGCCACTACATTTACACCGGCCTCAGCTTCTTCCGCGAGTTGCCCGCCGGCGTACCCGGCGCCTACCGGTTGCTCACCAATATGGTGTCGTTGGGGAAGTAAAGACTCGTTGTATGTTTTTGCGGTGGGATACGCGGAAGGTTAAGGACGTGGCCTGATGAGCCTGAACAGCCTCGGGCCGGGTAGGTCTGCGTAGCGGCAGGAACGATTATCAATAGGAAGCGTAGGTATACCCCAGCAACTCCCGGGGCCCGATAACTCGTCGTGCCAGCCGTTTCCTGCCATTTGGCCAACCGGGCGTTACAGTCCCAACTCACCATTTCTAACCTGACTGCTCATGGATAGCCGCCCACTCGTTCGTATAAGCACTCTTTTACTGGCCGGCCTCCTGGCTGGCTGCCAACAAGCCGGCCAGCAGACGGCTGAGCAGACTTCCGGCACGGAAGGTCCGGCGCAGAACCCCGGCCAGGCCAACTGCTCGCCTCTGGAAACCCGGCCGGCCAAGGTGCCCAGCCAGCGCCCCACTACTCCCGACCAAACCCGGGCCTGCGCTATTACTTCGGCGGCGGCCTTCGATGTAACCGTGCTGGCCAAGGGGCTGGAGCATCCGTGGGCGGTGGAGCCGCTGCCCAACGGCGACCTGCTGGTTACCGAGCGGCCCGGCCGGCTGCGCCTCATATCGGCCCAGGGGCAAATGGGGGAGCCTATCAAGGGCCTGCCTGCGGTGTACGCCGTGGGGCAGGGCGGCCTGCTTGATGTGGCCCTGAGCCCCACCTTTGCCACCGACCAGCTGCTATACTGGACCTTTGCCGAGCCCCGCGGGGCAGCCGGCAACGCTACCAGCGTGGCCCGGGGCGTACTCTCGTCCGACCGCCGGAGCGTGAGTCAGGTGAAGGTGATTTTTCAGGCGTTGCCGGCCTACAACGGCGACAAGCACTTTGGCTCCCGCCTGGCTTTCGGCCCCGATGGCATGCTATACGTGAGCCTCGGCGAGCGTTCGGACCTGCAAATCCGCCCGCAGGCCCAGCAGATGAACAGCCACATGGGCAAAACACTCCGCATCACTCCCGACGGTAAGCCGGCCCCGGACAACCCGTTTGTCAAGCAGGCCGGGGCGCTACCCGAAATCTGGACGGTAGGCCAGCGCAACGTGCAGTCCATGGTCTTCGACGCGCAGGGCCAGCTCTGGTCGGTGGATATGGGCCCGCAGGGTGGCGACGAGCTGAACCGGCTTGAGGGAGGCAAAAACTACGGCTGGCCCGTGGTAACGTTTGGCGAGGAATACTCGGGCGAGCCCATCCCTAATTCCGTGACCACCAAGCCGGGCTACGTGGACCCGGTTTACTACTGGGACCCGGTTATTGCTCCGTCGGGAGCCGAATTCTACTCCGGCAGTGCCTTTCCGGCCTGGCAGGGCAACCTGTTTGTGGGCTCGCTCAAGGACCGGAATTTGGTGCGGCTGCAACTGGAAAACGGCCGCGTAACGGGCGAGGAGCGCCTGCTTTCCGACCGCAAACAGCGCGTGCGCGACGTAAAGCAGGGCTCGGATGGGGCTTTGTACGTTGTCACGGATGAAGGCAACGGCGAGCTGTGGAAAATCACCCCCTCATCTGCAAGCAGCAAGTAGTAATCAGGCGCTGCTGCTGAACTGCGCGCGTATAGTCTGAAAGTGCTTCATGGATATCCGTTTCTATCTGCGTTTGCTAGTCGTTGCGCTGCTGATGGTTCCAGTTATTCTGCTGCTCATTTTCGGGGTAGATGTTCTGCTAGCCAGTTTCCTCCACGCGCACGGTACTCCGCTACGGCCGTTTTTTGCGGTTTTCATGCGTTGGCATGATGTCGTGATAAGCGCAGTGCATGCCCAGACAATGTGGGTGTGGCTGGGGCTACTAGGGTTGTTCAGTGTAACGCGCCTACTGCGGCGGCCAAACAGCACCATCTGGCTGGTTGCGTTGCTCGGGTGGATAAGTAGCGAAGTGACGGGTAACATGTTGAAAGTCTATTTCAATCGCCCCCGCCCATCCGACGTGTTCGACCAGTTGGCATCCAACGCTGATTTCTGGCAGGCAACCGGCCGGTTCGGGGCGTTTCCGTCGGGCCACGCGGCGGGCGCGGCGGGCCTGTTGCTGCCTTGGGCGCTACGGTTCCCGAAAGCGCGGCCTTGGCTGCTGGCGTGGCTGGGGCTGGTGTGCCTGGGCCGGGTGGTGCTGGAGTTCCACTGGCTGAGCGACGTGGTGGCCGGCGCGGTGCTGGGCTTGCTACTTAGCTGCACCTGCGAAATCGGGACGTGGTGGCTGCGGCCTAAATTGGTTGACACAGCTGGAAAGCGCTCAGCATAACTCGGGTTTCGCCTATCTTTCGACTTTGCCAGTTCCCACTTTCCCGCCCGTGTCAATCACTACAGCCGACCCCGACAATAAACCGCCGCTCCTGCCTTCGTGGCGGGCTTGGTACTGGCTGGTGCTGGGGGCGCTGGGGGCCGAAATTGCGCTGTTCGTGTACCTGACCCGGCTGTTTGCATGAGCGCGCTCGACTGGCTGATTCTGGGCAGTACGCTGCTGTTTATAGTGGGTTACGGCACCTGGCGTACCCGCCGCGCCGGCGCCTCCCTGGATGATTACCTGCTGGGTGGGCGCTCGGCTTCGTGGTGGGCGGTGGGCCTGAGCATTATGGCCACCCAGGCTTCGGCCATCACCTTCATCAGCACCCCTGGCCAGGCCTACGATGATGGCATGCGCTTCATCCAGTTCTACCTGGGCCTGCCCGTAGCCATGGTGCTGATTGCCGTATTTGCCGTGCCCATCTACCATCGGCTGCAGGTGTACACGGCCTACGAGTACCTGGAGGGCCGGTTCGACAGGCGTACCCGCACCTTCACGGCGCTGCTGTTTCTGGTGCAGCGGGGGCTCAGCAATGGCCTCTCGCTGTATGCCCCGGCGCTGGTACTATCGGCCATTCTGGGTTGGAATATCCAGCTTACCGTCTGGCTGATTGGCGGGCTGATGATTGCCTACACCGTATCGGGCGGTACCAAAGCTGTGGCCGTTACGCAGCAGGGCCAAGTAGCCGTCATCTTCACCGGAATGGTAATTGCCGGCTACCTGCTGGTGCATTACCTGCCCGAAAATGTGGGCTTTACCGATGCTATGCGCGTGGCCGGTACGCAGGGCAAGCTCAACCTGATTGACTTTACCTTCGACCCCAACGACCGGTACAACTTCTGGTCGGGCATTACGGGCGGCCTGTTTCTGGCCCTCTCGTACTTCGGCACCGACCAGAGCCAGGTGCAACGCTACTTGGCCGGCCGCGACCTGACCGAAAGCCGTCTGGGCCTGCTGATGAACGGCCTGCTGAAAATTCCGATGCAGTTCGGCATTTTGCTGCTGGGCGTGCTGCTGTTCGTGTTCTACCAGTTCAATCCGGCCCCCCTCACCTTCAACCGGCCCGTGTACCAGGCGGTGGCACACTCCGAGCAGTACGGCCCCCGGCTGCGCGGCCTGGAGCGCACCCACGCCACGCTGTTCAAGGCCCGCGCCCAGGCCACCGGCGAGCTGGTGGTGGCCCTCCAAGCCGACGACGAGCGGGCCATTGCCGCCGCCCAGACCCGCCTGCAAACCGTGCAGGCTGCCAATCTGGGCCTACGCGAGCAAGCCCAGAAGCTGATGAAGCAAGCCGTCCCTTCCGTCGAAGCCAAAGACACCGACTACGTGTTCCTGACCTTCGTGCTCAACTACCTGCCCCAGGGCCTGGTGGGGTTGCTGGTGGCCGTGGTGCTAAGCGCCGCCATGGGCTCGGCCGCCGCCGGCCTCAACGCCCTGTCGTCTACCACCGTCGTCGACTTGTACCGGCCGCGGCGGCCGGGCCGCACCGAGGCGCACTACGTGGCCGCCTCACGCTGGGCGGCCGTGGGCTGGGGCGTGCTGGGTATTGGCTTTGCCACCTTCGCCGCCCGCCTCGAAAACCTGATTCAGGCCGTCAACATCCTGGGCTCGTTTTTCTACGGCACCATCCTGGGCATCTTCATGGTGGCTTTTTTCATCAAGTCGGTAAACGGTCGCACCGTATTCTGGTCGGCTGTGGTGGCCCAGGTAGTAGTGGCCGGCCTGTTCTTCACCACCGATATCGGCTACCTCTGGTTCAACATTATCGGCTGCGCCGTGGTGGTGCTGTGCAGCGTTGGGTACCAGATGCCAATCAATGCCAGAAAAACATCATCCTGATGGCTGAGATTCGGCTGAGATTTGGCTGAGCCCCGGCGGGGTGACATATCGTTAGCAGCAGGAAACCAGAAAAGTTAAAGCCCCGGCGGGGCGGCACCAATCGTTCAACGACGGTGTCGCCCCGCCGGGGCTTCAAGTTTTAATTCTGGCTCGTTGCTACCGATATGCCGCCCCGCTGGGGCTTAGGTTGGCTGAAGATTCAGGAACGATAAGAGCTAGAAAGCCCCGCCTGACGAATCAGACGGGGCTTTCTAGCTCTTATCGACGGAAAGCTGACAGCTAATGGCTCTCCGCTAACAGCTGTTTATTTCGCCTTCTTGGCTTCGGCAATCAGCTCGTCGTTCATCTTCACGTAGTCCATGTTTTTGGCTTCGGTAGCCAGCTTTTTCGACATTTCGGCAGCCGTAATGGCCCCCTTGTAGTCCTTCATCTTCATCCGGATTTTGGCTTCCGTGAGCACGTTCCAGAACTTTGGGTCTTTGGCGTTGGCCTGCTGCATCCAGATCAGGGCCTGCTTCATGTCTTTGTTGTTGTCGAGGTAGTACACCGCGGCAGCGGCCAGGTCGCCGTTGCTGGGGCTGGCGTTGTTGATGACCTTCTCGTTGATTTGGGTCATAACCTTGGGCTCCACTTCGGCCATCAGCTTGAATTTCACCGCTGTCTGGTCCCACATCATGGCCAGGCTGGCAGTGGCGGGGGTCAGGTCGGTGAGGTCGATGGTGAAGGTTTCCACCTTGTCCTTCAGCATCATCGGCTTCACCTTAAAGCTGGCCACGTTTTCAGCGTCCTTGAACGCGTCGACGTTGGCGCCGGCCTTGGTATTCTTGTTGAGCACTACAGTCCACTCGTTTTTGCCGGGGATGGTGTAGAGGCCGTACTCGCCGGCGGCCACTTTCTGGCCTTCCACCATCATGTCGTCGGCGAACTTGATGACCGTGGAACCGTTGGCTCCGGTGCGCCAGCGCTGACCGTAGGTAACAATGTTCTTGCCGCCCGCTTCGCCGAAACCTACCCGGTTACGCAGGCTGGGCCGGTAATACGTCACGGTTACGTCTGTGAGGCCCACGCGCTGCGTGAGGGTGCTTTTGGGGCTGGGCTGGGGCGTGCTGATCTGGGCCTGAGCCGCGCCGCCGCCGAGCAGCAAACCGGTGAGAACCAGCGTAGCGCCGGGAATGCGGGCAGTGGTGGGGCGGGAAGTGGAAAACGACATACGAAACAGAATTTGGGTGAAGGTGAGAGTGGTTTCAGGGTAAAAATAAGCAAACCAAACTCGTCTGCCCGCTCAGCCAACCCGCCGCCCGCCCGGAAGTTTACCGGTTGCGCCTTTTGTCGGCAACTGGGAGGCTTCAGTATAGGTATACGTGGAACAAGGAGGCTACCGGATCGGCCGGAGCCTGGGGTTCTCCTGACGCACGGCCACCATCACAGCCGCTGCTGCTGAAGCTGGTGGCGCTCCAGTAGCCGGGCCACATCGGCGCGGGTGGCTGGGGCCTGCAGGCAGCGCAGGTCGAGGTAGTAGCAGGCGGCTTCGGTAGGGTACAGCAGCAGCCAGTCGGCCCCCACCCACACGGCCCGCCGGATGAGTTGCCACTGCCCCGAAAACTGGCCCAGCACACTGCGGCCGATGATTTCGGTGTCAGTCAAGGTGAAATCGATGGGGTGCTGCAGCGCCGGCTGACGCTGGTAGCCGCGCCGCAGCTGCCAGCGCACCAGCGCCAGCCGGAGCAGCCCGTAAGCCACGCCCACACCCAGAAATACGGGCGTAAAAGTGCTGGTGAGTCGGCCGTTTTGCCCGAAGTCCAGCCCCACACTAACTGCCAGCAGCAGCAAAGCCGCGCCCAGCAGCCAGTACATGCGGCGGGTAGCCGGCCGCGCCCGCCACAGCCGGAAGTTCACGGCCACAAACGCATCGGCCGACAGGCGCACGGCGGGCAGGTGGTAGGGCAGCGGTGGGTGAGGCATGGGAGGGGGAGTGTGCTGTTTTGCAACCGTAAAAAGGCGCAAACCAGGCCATACTAAACTGCGAATTTAGCCTTGTCAAACCGCATATCTCGCCAGTGAACTGAGGCTCGCACATCGGCGGCAGTTAGCGGCTCAGGCAGCCGTTGCAGGTTGAGGTAATAGCAGAACTCCATATCAGGATACAGCAGCAGCCAGTCGCCGATTTCACGCACGCGGTAGAGCGAATCCCAGGTGTGAAACACGGTGCCCAGGGGATAATGCAACCGCAAGCCGGCCTCCGAAAACTCCAGCGACTCAGGCTGCGGCCGCGCCTGCTGCTCCCGAAAAGCCCGCCGATATTCCCAAAGCTGGTGTAGCAAGCCTAAGCCAACCATCATAACCCCAAATGCCATGAACACCACCCCCCCGCCCGTTATAGAATAAAATCCGAAAGATCCCGCCAAAACAAGGGCTCCTTTTAGCCAGTTTGACCACGGATCGGACGTAACGGGCCGGGTTGATTCGGGGTTGGGATGCCGTTGCCGCTCCTGGGTCTGATGAATCAGCTGGTACTCGGCGAAGGTGGGCGGCGTGGCGGGAATCAGTAGAACAGGCGGCGTTGAATTGTCAGGCATAACGTCGCAAACGCAGATCAACTAAAAGTAATCAGCGAAAGTAGTCTGAATGCCTGCAAGTAGAACTATCTGCCTAGCTCAGCTCAAACTGCAAACGCAGCAGGTTGGCGTACAGACCACCTTCCCGCTCGCTCAACTCGTCATGGGTGCCTTGCTCCACGATGCGGCCGCCGTCGATAACCAGGATTTTATCCACTTTCCGGATGGTGCTCAGGCGGTGGGCGATGATGATGCTGGTGCGGTTCTGCATCAGCTCGTCCATGGCGCTTTGCACCAGCTGCTCGCTCTCCGAGTCGAGGGCCGAGGTGGCTTCGTCGAGGATGAGGATGACGGGGTTTTTGAGGATGGCGCGCGCAATGGCCACGCGCTGGCGCTGGCCACCCGAAAGCTTCAGCCCCCGGTCGCCGACCACCGTTTCGAGGCCTTCGGGGAAGCCCTGAATGAAACGCCAGGCATTGGCCCGCTCGGCGGCTTCGATGATTTCGGCATCGGTGGCTGTGGGCCGGCCGTAGGCAATATTCTCTCGAATGGTGCCACCGAATAACATGGTTTCCTGGGGCACAATCCCGATTTCGCGGCGTAAAGCCGTCAGGTCGTAGTCGGCGGCCGGGCGACCGTCCAGCAGAATCTGGCCGCCGCTGAGCGGGTAGAACTGCATCAGCAGGCTGGCAATAGTGCTTTTACCGGCTCCGCTGGGGCCTACGAGGGCAATTTTCTCGCCCGCCGCAATGCGGAAGTCGATGTCCTGTAGCACCGGCATATCGGAGCGGGTGGGGTAGCAGAACGCCACGTGGCGGTACTCAATGTCGCCGTGCAGCCGCAACGCGGGCGTGCCGGTCGGCAACACCTGCTGGGTGGGCTCGGAGGGCTCGTCGAGCATTTCGAGGATGCGCTCGGACGCGCCCAGCGTACTTTGAATTTTGCCGTACAACTCGCCCAGGCCACCCACCGAGGCGCCAATAAAGATGGTGTAGAGGGCAAAAGCCGTGAGGTCGCCGATAGACATCTGGCCGGCTGATACCAGCGAGGCGGCCCGCCACAGCACCATAATAATGCCCCCAAACAGCCCGATGATGATAAACGACACGAACCCGCCCCGGTACAGGTTGCTGCGCAACGCCGCCTGCACCGTGCGGGCCAGCGAGGCGCTGTAACGGCTGGTTTCGAAGGCCTCATTGGTGAACGACTTCACCGTGTTGATGCCCTGCAGCGTTTCTTCGACGATGACGTTGGTTTTGGCCAGCTCGTCCTGCGTGAGCTTGGCCAGCACCCGGATTTTACGCCCGAAGAACATGGCCGCCACCACGATAGGCGGGAAAGTGAGCAGCATAAACAGCGAGAGTTTCACTGATACCAGCATGATGAGCGTGATGCCCCCCACCAGCGTTACTACCTGCCGGAACAGCTCGGCCAGGGTGGTCGAAAACGAATCCTGAATCAAGGCCACGTCGGCCGTAATGCGCGACATAATAGCCCCCACGCGGTTGCGCTCGTAATAGGGGATGGGCAGGCCCACGAGCTTGGCATAAAGGGCCTGCCGAATATCACGCACCGTAAACTCGCTTACCTGCGTGAAAAACCAAATGCGGCCGAACGAGCTCAGGCCCTGCACCACAATCACGATAAAAAGGCCCAGTGCAATCTGGTTGATGGATACGGGGATGCCGTTGGGCCAGCGCATGGGCGTGCCGTTGGCCGTGTCGGTGAGCTTGCCAATCACCCAGGGAAAGCTCAGGACGGTAGCGCTCGACAGCGTCAGTAGCACCATGCCGATGCTGAATTTGGTCCGGTAGGGCAGCGTAAAGCGGAAAATCCGCAGGCCATGCCGCAAACTGTCCTTGGTCAGTTTCTTCTTGGGTACGTCCGCCTCTACGGTCGTGCCGCTACTATTCAATCCACTGCGGGCCATTTCGTATCAGAAGTGAGAAAAGAGAAGTGAGAAGTGAGACGAACGACCCGTTCTGTGGTCATCCGTTTCACTTCTCACTTCCTCTATCTCATGTCTCAATTCACTCAATTAAATTTCGGTTTGCCCTGCTCCACTTCCAGCCCCTCGGATACCCCGAACGGAATGGGCAGCCGCACCTGAATGGGCACCGGCCGGCCCTTGCGGGTGGCGGGTTTCCAGGCGGGCATCTGGCCCAGTACCCGCAGCGCCTCGGTGTCGCACTCGGGGCTCAGGGGCTGCACCACCGAAGGGTTGGTCAGGTGGCCGTCGGCTTCTACGGTAAAGGTCATCACCACATGGCCGCTGATTTGCTTGACGCCGGCGGCTTCCGGATACTTCAGGTTCTGCTGGAAAAACTGGTTCAGGCCCTTAGCCCCGCCCGGAAACTGGGGCGGCACGTCGGGGCGGTTGGCGGCGGGCTTTGCCTGGGCCTGCATGGCCGTGGCTTTCAGCTCGACGGGCTTTTTGGCCGGTGCCGGCTGCTGGGCCCGCGCCTCCCAAAGCCCCAAAGATACAAGCAGCAGGATGATGGGAAGATGTTTCATGGCGGGTACTTATAAACTAGAGTAATGTTCAGGTTGCGAAGGACGAGGTAGGGGCGGGGCTTGTCCCCGCCCGCCGCGGCAACATTGTCGTTGTATAATTCGGGCGGGGGCCGTTCAACGGCGGGCGAGCACAAGCCCCGCCCCTACCTCGGGCTGTGCCATCTGGCGTTCTTTCAAACAACAACCCTTACGCAACGGGGTTCAATTTGAGGTTGCGGGGGCGCGAAATTATCCAGAGCCCCAGGAAGGTAAGCAAACCGTTGAGTATCAGAATTTCAAACCCGAACTTGTAGCCCCACCAGGCCTCGGAGTTGGCGTTGATAAACCAGGTGATAACCGGCATCAGCAGGCACAGGGGCAGTACCAGCCTGTCGTGTAGGCCGCGACTGGTGAAAATGCCGAACGAGTACAGGCCCAGCAGCGGCCCGTAGGTGTAGCCGGCCGCCTTGAACACGGCCGTAATCACGCTCTGGTCGTTGATGGCCCGGAAAATGAGGATAATCACAATCAGCACAATCGAAAAGCCGAAGTGCGTGAGCTGGCGGATTTTCTTCTGCTGCTTCTCCTCATACTGCCCAATACTGAGCATGTCGATGCAGAACGAGGTAGTGAGCGAGGTGAGGGCCGAATCGGCGGAGGCGTAGGTGACGGCAATAATGCCCAGGATGAAGATGATGCCCGCAAACAGGCTGAAGTGGTTGGTGGCCAGCATCGGAAACACGGCGTCGCCGATAACGGCCCCGGTTTCGGGGTTGGTGGGCAGCGCAATGCCTTTGGCAGCGGCGTACTGGTAGAGCAGCACTCCGAGCGAGAGGAAGAAAATGTTGACGAGCACAATGGCAATCGTGAACCAGAACATGTTTTTCTGGGCATCGGCCAGGTTGCGGCAGCTCAGATTTTTCTGCATCAAATCCTGGTCGAGGCCGGTCATCACGATGGTGATGAAGGCGCCCGAGGCAAACTGCTTCCAGAAGAACTTATCGTCTTTGGGGTCGGAGAAATAAATCTGCGACATGGAGCTGTCCTTCACCGTTTCTACCAGGCCGGCAAAGCCCAAGTTGAGCTCATCGGCCATCAGGTAGATGCTCACGGCCACACAAATCAGCATGGCCATGGTCTGGAAAGTATCGGTCCAGAGGATGGTTTTGAGGCCGCCGCTGAACGTGTAGAGGTAAATCAGGAAGATGGCCACCGTAACGGTAACGGCAAACGGCACGCCCAGGCTGTCGAACACGGCCAGCTGCAGCACGCCGGCCACCAGAAACACCCGGAACGCTGCGCCCACGGCCCGCGAAAGCAAAAAGAAAAACGCGCCCGTTTTGTAGCTCCAGAACCCGAACCGCTGCTCCAGATAGGTATAAATGCTCACCAGCCGCAGCCGGTAATATAGCGGCATCAGTACGGTGCCAATCACGAGGTAGCCCACGGTGTAGCCCAGCACCACGGCCATGTAGCTCCAGCCCTGCCCGGCCACCATGCCCGGAATCGAGATAAACGTGACGCCCGACAGCGAGGTGCCAATCATGGCAAAGGCCACCATGTACCAGGGCGCGTTGCGGTTGGCAATGAAGAACGACTCGCTCGTGGCCCCGCGCGACGTGAGGTAGGCAATGCAGATGAGGACCACAAAGTAGCCCGCAATCAAACTCAGGATAAGGGTAGGGGACATTCAGTTGTTAGTTGTCAGTTGTCAGTTGTCAGTTAAGATAACCGATGATCAACTAGACAGCCGAAGTAAGTCAATCGACAAAGCTACCAACTACAGGCTAACTACCGAATCACCGACAATAGGCTGACAACTGACAACTAGCAACCGCCAACTCAACCCCAGTCCTGCCAGCGCAGCACCTCCCCTACGGCGGGCAGGTGCAGCTCGGCCCTCAGCATGCCCGAGGCGGCAATTTCGCTGATAAGGCGCTGGGGCTCCGAGGCGGGCTCGTCGCTGAGGTCGAAGGTGCCGTGGTGCATGGGCACCAGGTGGCCCGCGCGCAGCTGGTTGGCCGCCTTGGCCGACTCGTGGGGGTTGGTGTGGCTGCCCGCCATCATGTAGGCCGGTTTGTAGGCCCCGATAGGCATCAGCACCACGTCAAGCGGCCCGAACTGGCGCTCAATCTCCTCGAAATGGCTGCTCATGTTGGTGTCGCCGGCGAAGTAAATAGTGCGGCCGTCGGGCAGGCGCAGCAGCAACGAGCCCCAGAGTACCGCGTTCACATCGAGCAGGCCGCGGCGGTACCAGTGCGAAGCGGGCAGTTCAAACAACTCGAAAGGCGCCTCGGGCCCCAGATCGAACTGCTGCCACCAGCCGGCTTCCTGCACCGGCAGTTTGGGCGCCATGCCCCGCAGCAGCTTCTGCAGCCCCAGCGGTCCAAAGGCGCGCAGCTGCGGATTCTGGCGGGCTAGTAGCGTAATGGATTGCGCATCGAGGTGGTCGCGGTGGCCGTGGCTGAGCAGCAGCAGGTCGATGCCCGTCAGGTCTTCGGGGCGGCAGGGCAGGGCGTGGCGGCGGCGCAAACCCACCGACGAGAACAGCAGCGGGTCGGTTATCATCGTCAGGCCCGCCACGCGTAGCACGAAGCTGGAGTGGCCCAGCCATAGTAGTCCATCCTCTTGGCTGCGCAGGAAAGCGGTGCCGTCTACTACGTCCGGCGTCCAAATGTCGGCCTTCTTTTCTTCCTTCTGCGGATTCTTGCTTAGCTGCCACTTCAGCAGCGTGCTCAGCTGCGGCTCGTACAGCTCCTGGCCGTTGCAGTAAGCGTTGCCCACCATTTTGTTGCCGGGGTAGGCGGGTTTGATGGTGCGCAAATCGGGGTTGCGCACGAAACGGACAGCGGCCATGCAAAAAATAGCGTAACAGAACGAAGCGCCGCCCCACCGCTGCTAAGCAGGCCGGGCAGCGCGAAATAAGAGAAGCTAACAGGCCCTTAAACCGGCTTAGTAGCCCCAAGGCGAACCGTAGTAGCCGCGAGGAGAAACCGTGGCCCCATTGCTGATCCGCACCCCGCCCGATACCGAAAAGTTCTCGGTGATGTGGTAGTCGGCCCGCAGGTTTACACCCTGGCCCAGGTTGCCGCCGAAGCCCGCGTAGGGGTTCACGCCGAACTGCCCGGCCGGCGTCAGGTCTTTCCAGGCCGAGCCGGTAAGCGACAATCGGTCTGACAGCGCGTACTGCCCGCCGCCCTGAATAAGGTAGTGGTTGGTGCCCGGCATAAAGGCCCGCCCGGCACCTTCGGCAACAGATGGTGCGAAGGCCGCGCCCGGCGTGGTGCGCAGGTACGTAACGCCTCCGAATACCGAAAACCGCTTGCTCAGCGGCAGCGAAACCGTGGGACTGAGGTAGGTGGCCGAGCCGTAGCGGCCGGCAAACGTGGCGCCGGCCTGCAGGCTGTAAGAGGGCTTCAGCCCCGGCCTGGGGGCGGCAGGCGCGGCCTCCTGGGCCTGGGCAGCGAAGGACAGCAGCAAAGCAGCGGGCAGCAGATAAACGAATCGGGACATGGCGAAAGATACGAAACCGCGTAGTAGGGCGGGGCCGCGTGGTGCCCCGTATCTAAAGACCGTACCCGCCCGATTAGTTGCATGGTTGGGCCGCTCATATACCCATTCATCGGCGCAAAGCCGTTTCTTTACGCTCTACCCGCCCGCAGTGCCATTTTATGTCCGACGACGAATTTCTTCCTTACCAGCGCTTTCCCAACGCCACCGTGGCCCAGCCGCTGCTGGAGCTGCTGTACGCGCACAACATCGAAACTCAGACCCGCCTTCTCCAGCCTGCCTTTGACGTTTCGTTCGCTTTCAACGAAACCAACCGCTACTTCCAGGTGCTGCTACGCCCCGCCGACTTCGCCCGCGCCCAAGCCCTGGAGCAGCAGGCCGCCGAAGCCCTTACGGCCGACCTACCCGCCGATTATTACCTGTTCGCCTTTTCCAGTTCCGAACTGCATGATATACTGCTACGGCCCGATGAGTGGAGCGCGCTCGACGTGGCCTTGGCCCGGCGGCTGCTGGCCGAGCGGGGCGAGGCCATCAGCCCAGCCCGGCTGGAGGAGCTGCGCCAGCAGCGCCTCGCCGACCTGGCCCGCCCCGAGCCCCGCCAGACCCGCGGGGTGGTAGCTGGCTACATCCTGGCACTACTGGGCGGATTTTTCGGCCTGCTGATCGGCTGGCACCTGTACGCGCACGGCCGCCAGCTGCCCGACGGCCGGCGCGTACCCGCCTTCCAGCCCACCGACCGCGCCCACGGCCTCCGAATTGTGGTGTTGAGCAGCAGCATCCTCGTTGCGCTATTGGGCTGGTACTTCTACCGGGAACTGCTGTAGCGCCAGTAATTCCTGCTGCTAAGCTATTTAGCGAGTCCAAACAACGTCATGCTGAGCTTGCCGAAGCATCTCTACCGCTTCGTTGTGATGGTAGCCAAACGGCAGAGTTAGTGCTGCGGTAGAGATGCTTCGGCTGCGCTCAGCATGACGTTGTTTGGGCTTTTCAATCTGTTCAATTAGTGGGTTGTGTGTTAATCAAGTAGAATTGGTGGATTGAAAGAAAAAGTGGTGAATGAATAGGCTGATGACGCCATCGTGAAAGAAGGTCTTCTTGGAGAAGCAAATAGTTTTGCGCGTGAGCCGCTTGAGGCGGGTCCGTAAGGTGAGATGTTTGCGCTCCAGGCGCTGGAGCTGCGTTTTGTCCTCCACGCGCTGCTCGGCCGGCAGCCGGTCCACATAGGCCCACCAGGCATCGGTGATCCACAAGGCCACCGTCAGGCCCGTATCGGTGAGCAGTTGGCGCAGGCGCTCGAACGTGGCGTGGGTGCGCCGGCCGAAGACGTAGGCCACCACGTGGCCCGTGGCCACGTCCTCGACCCACCAGAGCCAGCGGGGCTGCGCTTTTTTGCCCACGTACGACCACATCTCATCGGCATACACCCGCAGGGTGGGACCCGGCTGCTCCGGTGCCGGGGCGAGGTAAGCCGGATGCACGGGCGGGCGCTGATTCAGCTGCTCGATCTTTTTTTTAGCTGCGCCATCACGGTTTGCGCGCTGATGCCCAGTACGCGGGCCGTGTCACGAATGCCGCTGCCGTTCAGGGCCAACTGCTCTATTTTGTCGGCCGTGCCGGGTACCGCACCTTTGTGGTGATAGTGCAGCTGAAAGCGTCGACGACACGCCGTGCAGCGGTAGCCCTGTCGCCCATCGGCGGTGCGCCCATGCCGGTACACGTGCTCGGGTTGATGGCAATGCGGACAAACAACAGCTTCGTAGACCATACCCCAAGATAGCACTTTCTACTTATCTAATACACGACC
>NZ_JAGGPS010000054.1 GCF_018613725.1 Hymenobacter sp. ISL-91 | reverse complement strand
GGGTTTGTTTTGCGGGGTGCCCGCTACGCGCTGAGCGTGGCCCGCTGAGCGGCAATGCCGGCCAGCGCGGCCGTGAGCACATCTACCTGGCCCTGCACCTGGGCGGCGTCCACGGTTTTTAGGAAGCGGTCGGTGCCGGCGCTGGTGCGGTTGCTGCGCATGATTTTCTTGCGCTGGGCCTGGAGCAGCTCCACGTTGTCGAGGGCATCCTGCTGCTGCTGGGGCGTGAGGCCGGGTAGGGCGGCCTGGCCCTGGGCCGTGAGAATCTCGCCGTCTTTCTTGGCCAGCGCCGCCGCGCCGCTGGCCTGGCTGCGGTCGGCGCGCGCGTCGGCCAGGTCGAGGCCGGTGTCGCGGTAGCTATAGGTTTTCAGCTCGAAGTTGACGTCGGCGGTGGCCGCGTCGCACTCGGCCCAGGTGGTGAGGAGGCTGTAATCGGGATTCATGGAAATAAAGGGTAAGAGGGTGAGAAAAAGGAATTTATCGCCCTCAAGATAGGCGGCTACGGTTTCGTTTGCAAGTAGGCCGGAAGCAGCGCCGTAGCCAGGGCTTCGGCCTCGGCTTGCAGGCCGGCGGCCTGGGCCCGTAGGCGGTGGTAGCGGGTAACCTCGGCGGCCGGCAGCGGCGCGGCCCGCTGGGTGAGCCAGCCCCGTAGCCAGCGGGCGTGGTCGGCGGCGCGGGCCGAGTCGGTAGGGTCGGCGGCCAGGGCCAGGGCGCAAGCCAGCGCCTGGGCCGCAGGCGTATCGGGGGCCGGGTCGGCAGGGTTTTCGGGTGGGAGCAGGGCGGGGCGGGCGGCAGCCCAGCGGGCGGCGACGTGGGCGCGGGTGGCCAGGGCGTCGGCCTGGGCCAGCAGGCGCCCGGCCCGGTGCAGGCACTCGCGGCGGCGCAGGTCGAGGTCGGCCGCGTCGGGCAGCTCGGCCGCGTTGGGGGGCAGCGGCGTACCGGGGCCGGGAACGGCGGGCGTTTCGGGTGGGGGCAGCTGGAGCAGCAGCGGCAGCAGGGCCGTGCGCACGGCCGCCGACAGGGGCCGGCGGCCGGTTTCCAGGTCGCGCACCAGCGGCGGACTGCTGCCCAGGTACAGGGCCAGCTCGGCCTGGGTAAGGCCAAACCAGGCCCGCACGCGGGCTATCAGCGAATCGGGAGAAGGTAAACGGGGCATTAGCGGGTTGTCTGCGCGGTTTCTAATTTAAATAACAAAAAACAGCGCGGAATAGCCAGGTTATTCTGCGCTGTTTTTGAAATAATTAAACTGAAACCGCGCAAAGGAGGGTGGTGCCTCCGGTTGCGCCAGACCTTTTAGGCCTGGGGCCAGACGGCGTACTCGGCCTCGGTGAGCCGCTGGGCCAGGCCGGGCTCCACTACCTGGGCTTCGGCGTAGCTCAGGCCATAGAGCAGGTACACGAGGTGGTCGAGGCGCTGGTCGAGGCGGCGGATGCGGGCTTGCAGCTGGCTTTGCGCCGTAGCCCCGGTGGCCGCCCGCAGCTGCGGGTGCAGCGCCAGCAGCTGCCCGACAAAGGCCACGACCGTATCGTGGTGCTGCTGGTCGGCGGGCTTTTTCAGGTCGAGGGCAGGGATGGGGAGCTTTGCAAGCTGATTAGTCCGAAATTTTGTAAAGGCTCCCTCTGTCAACTCAAAAGCCGTCTTTTTAATAAAATAGGTCGAAATTCCAGAGTTAAGGATTCCAAGAAGGAACGTATGTGAAAGGCTAGAATTATTATCTTTTAAATATATAGCATACAAAGAACTCAAAACGTAATGATGCTTAGTATCAAGAGTCGCGGTGATTCTTGAGCCAGTTTCACGTACTATTATTTTTTCAGTTTCATAAAAAGTTTTGTTAGCCCAATTTCTTGCTAGCCAAGGTCCATAATTCATATATAAGTTTGATTCAGCAGCTCCATATCTTTCAATTGAGCGACCTTTAAGAGTTGGTTTCCACGGGTCGCCAGGATTTTCGGTAAACTCCTTAACGTATCTTTTATCGTCACCAGTCTTTATACACTGCCTTAAAAAACATAGCTCGCCAAGTAGCTTACTTCCTTTTTGCATGGTAGTGAAGATTCCGGCTGTTTCCTCATCACCAGTGAAGATGTCAATTGTAGACGCTGCCCCTTTTCCAAGGTTCGCTTGTATAGATGAGTAGTCAAAAGCAGCAGTCAAGGCATCCTTCGATATCACCCCCTTCTTGATGCCGACAAGATTTTTTGCATATTCATTCTTAAGCTTTTCCTTCGCTAGGATAAGGATACATGTGTGAACTGTCGGGTCTTCAAAAACAGGGAATTTAAAACTGATTATCTGTTTAATAGCTGTTTTATTAATTAGAAGCTGCCGCGCCTTAGATGAGTAAAGATTAGTAAGTATAGGTGCTGGGATAATGTATCCCATTTCACCTGTTGTACTAAGCATATTTACCCCTTTCTCTAAAAATAACTCATAAAGGTCAGTTCGTCCCTGAACTACAGTGAAATGCCCCTCAAAGTATTTTTTTAAAATATCATCCTGCACCAGAGCATACGGCGGGTTGCCAATCACGGCATCGAAGCCACCTTGCCGGAACACGTCGGCAAACTCGTCGCGCCAGCTGAAGGGCTTCACGGCGCGCTCGGTGCCGGGGGCGAAGTCCAGCTCGCCGTCGTAGAAATCAATATCGACCAGCGAGTTGCCCACCCGGATGTTCTGGTCGATGGTGGGCAGCACCCGCTCCAGGCCCAGGCTCTGCTGCATACTGGCCGAGGTTTCGCCTTCGAGGCACTTGAGCAGCAGCGAGAGTTTGGTGACTTCGACGGCCTGCTCGTCGAGGTCGACGCCGTAGAGGTTGTTGAGCAGAATGGTTTTTTTGACGGCCGTAGTCAGGTGGCCGTCGGGGGTGAGGGCCTTGCCGCTGCCGGGGGGGCGGGCGGCCGGGCCGCCCTTTTTGGCCGGGCCGGCCGGGGCCAGCGTGGGCGGCAGGGCGGCTTTGGGGTGGGTCTGGTAGTAGTTCAGGTGCCAGTCGAGCAGGAACTGGTAGGCCCCGAGCAGGAACGAGCCCGAGCCGCAGGCCGGGTCGACGATGCGCAGCCTGGCTACCTGCTGGGGGCTGCTGCCCTCGCAGAGCTTGCCCACGGTTTGCTTCACGATGTACTCGACGATATAGGCGGGGGTGTAGAACACGCCGCCGGCCTTGCGCACCTCGGGCTTCTCCTCGATAACCACCGTGCCGTCGGCCTGCAGCTCGATGACCTTGCCCAGGAACCGCTCGTAGGCCGAGCCCAGGATGTCGGCCCCGATAACCGAGAATTCATAGGGCGACTCGGGGTAGTAGAGGCCGTTGATGAGGGGCGTCAGCACGTCGTCGCCCAGCTGCACCTTGGCCGACAGCTCGTCTTTGCCCAAATCGAAGAGGCCGGAGTTGTAGCGGTTCTGGGCCTCGCGGAAGCGGCCGAGCAGGGCTTTATATATGCTACCGTCTTTGCCCTTGGTTTTGAGCACGGCCTGCAGGTCGCCGTAGGCTTCCACGCCGCGGTCTTCGGTGATGCGCAGGAAGATGAGCCGGTCGAGCAGCATCTGCACCAGAAACCGGAGCTGCTCGGCATCGAGCCGGGGGTTGCGGGCGGCCAGGCCCCGGGCCAGGGCGGCGCGCATCTGCTCCAGCGTATCGAGAAAGGCCCGATCCACGGTTTCCTTGCCCCGGCGGTTGGAGCCGCTGGCCACAAACCGGTCGAGGTTGCCGCGCAGCACGCTTTCCTTGCTGAAGTTGTCCCAGAGGAAATCGAACTTGTCGGCGTACTCATCGAAGGTGAGGTAGTGCAGGCGGGCCTTGCGGGCCTTGTCTTTGGGGTCGGGCTGCACGGTGCAGTCGTAGACGGCCAGCTCCTCGAAATCGGTGAGCAGGCTCAGGACCATTTTGGCGTTCCAGCCGTAGCGGCGCACCTGGTAGGCGGGCTGCACGTCGTCTTTGATGTCGACGCTGGGCTTTTTGGCTTCCAGGAAGAACAGGTTTTGGCCGCCGGGCAGCCGGAAGAGGTAGTCGGGGGCCTTGGTGGCTTTGCCCACCCGCACTTTGGCTTCGTGCACCACCTCGCAGTAGGCCGAGGAGGCGCCGTTGTCGTTGTTGACGTCCCAGCCCAGGGCTTTGAAGAAGGGGTTGATGTAGTGAATCCGGACTTCGGTTTCGCTGTATCGGCCGCGCTTGTAGTCGGGCAGCTGGTGGGTAAAGTTCTCGACGAGCCGGGCAATTTCGAGCCGGGCCTGCTCTTTGGATAGCGGTTGAAACATGCCGTGAATAGGGTAGGAGCGCCGGGCGAAACTGCCGCGCCGGAGCCAAGCTAAGCATAGCCGCACTACGGGGCAAGCCGGGGCGAGACTTAGGTTGCCCTCCGCGTTGCGCCTCACCCCCCGGCCCCCTCTCCTGTTGAGGAGAGGGGGCCGGGGGGTGAGGCGCCCGTAAGGAGCAAGGCGCCGGCAGCTCTGGGCAGCTTTCGTACCTTAGGCGCATTGCACGGTAAGTCACCCAGCCGGCATCGTCCCTAAAAAGACGAAGCCCCGGCTGCTAGAACAGCCGGGGCTTCAGGATGTGGGTGGATAAAGCACCTTACAACCTACGCTACATGGGTAAACGTGCAAAACGGAAGGAGACCGGCAAGGCTGGTACTCTTTCTCTTCTCCTGGAGCTGTGTAAAGCAGCGGTAGGAGGGGCAATCCGGGCCGTGGTCAGCCACTGGCTCGGACACTAGAACAGTGGCGGCGGTCAGCGTTTCGGCGTTGGCCGCCGTTTGCGGTTATTATGAAAGCTGTGAAAGGAGTACTTACAGAGCTTTCATTACTTACAAACATACAGAAGTTAGGGGCAATATGTTCGATTTTTTCGCTGGTGCGGGTGGCATCTAAGATGATAGGTAAACTCCGCCCCGCACACCAAACCACCCGCGCGCTGCGTTAAAACCCGTGAAAACGCCCATTCCGGGGCAACCCCGGCCGAACTTTTCGCTACTTTTGGGTTCTGCCCGCCGCCGCCTACCGGGCGCGGGGCCTCTTCTGCGCAACTCCTCCTAGATGAACCTATTTCCCCGTCTGGCGCTGGCCGCCACCCTTGGCGCCGCCGCCCCGCTGGCCGCCCTGGCCCAGCAAACCCAGGTATTTACCAATGATGAGCGCTTTTTCCAGGAAGGCCTGGAGCTGTTCGACAAGGGCAAGTACGGGGCCGCCCAGCAGGCCTTCCGGCAGTACCAGGGCCAGGTAGAGCGCCGCACCGGCCAGCTGGCCCCCGGCCGCCTCGCCGATGCCGAATACTACGACGCCGTGGCCGGTCTGCAGCTGCTGCACCCCGACGCCGAGGACCGCATCCTGGCCTTTGCCGCCAACAACCCGGCCCACCCCAAAGCCAGCCAGGCCTATTTCGAGCTGGGCCGCTTCTACTTCAATAAGAAGGACTACGTGCGGGCCATCGACTACCTGCAGAAGGTGGGCCCCGACAACCTGAGCGAAGACCAGCGGGCCGAGTCGGAGTTCAAGCTGGGCTACAGCTACTTCGCCCAGAAGGAGTTCGACAAGGCCCGGCTGCAGTTCGACCGCAACAAGGCCGGCAACCACCAGTACCGCTACGCCAGCGCCTACTACGCCGGCTACCTGGCCTACCGGGCCGGCGACTTCGAAGGCGCCCGCCGTGACCTGGACGTGGCCGGGCAGAACGACGCCTACAAGCCCGTGGTGCCCGCTCTGATGGCCCAGATTCTGTACAAGGAAGGCGACTACGACGGCCTGATTGCCTACGCCCCCGAGGCCCTGCGCCAGACCCCGCCGCCCCAGAGCGCCGACGAAATCCAGCTGCTGCTGGCCGACGCCTACTACCAGAAGCAGGATTTCAAGGAAGCCGCTGTGTACTTCGATAAATACGCTGTCGGCCGCAAGAAGCTGGAGCCCGAGGTGCAGTACAAGGTGGGCTACGCCAACTTCCGGCAGGATGACTTTAAAGGGGCCATTGCCAGCCTGAAGGGCGTGGCCGCCCGCCGCGACTCGCTGGGCCAGAACGCCGCCTACCACCTGGGCCTGAGCTACCTGAAAACCAACCAGAAGCAGCTGGCCCTGAATTCGTTTGGCGCCGCCCGCCAGCTCACCTTTGATAAGAACATTACCGAAAACGCCACCTTCAAGTACGCCCAGGTGAGCTACGAGCTGGGCAACTCGCCCGAAACGGTGGCCGCGCTGCGCGACTTCCAGAAGCGGTTTCCGCGCTCCAAAAACCAGCCGGCCGTCGACGAGCTGCTGAGCGAAAGTTTCCTCAACTCCAGCGACTACGCCCAAGCCCTCAACTACCTCGACAAGCTCGACGACCGGAGCGCCAAGCTCAATGCCACCTACCAGCGCGTGGCCTACCTGCAGGCCGCCACGCTCTACAACGACAACCGCTACCAGGAGGCCCTGCCACTACTCGACAAGAGCCTGCGCTACCCCGAAGACGACGCGCTACGCGCCGCCGCCCAGGTGCTCAAGGGCGACATCTACTCGTACGGGCAGCAATATGCGCCCGCCATTACGGCCTACCAGGCGGCGGCTCGCACCAGCCGCCGCGCCGGGGCCGCCGACACCGACTTCGACCAAAAGGCCCGCTACGGGCTGGGCTACGCCTACTACAATACCAAGGACTACGGCCAGGCCCGCCAGCAGTTCCAGGCCTGGCTGCGCGACCCGGTGGCCAAACCTGCCGATGCCAACTACTATGACGTAACCCTGCGCCTGGGCGACCTCGCCTACCTGGCCAAGCAATACCCCCAGGCCCTGGAGCAATACGAGCAGGTAATTAAAGCCAACGCCGCTGACAAAGACTACGCCTACTACCAGAAGAGTGTGGTGCTGGGCCAGCTGGGCCGTCGTGATGAAGCTGCCGCTACCCTCAGCACGCTGCTCAAAACCACCCCCGGCTCGCGTTACGCCGACGACGCGGTGTACCAGCAGGCCCAGCTCGATTACGAAACCGGCGAATTCCAGGCCGCCGTCAACGGCTTCTCGCGCCTGATTACGAACCGTCCCAATTCGCCGCTGATTCCGCAGGCGTTGCAGAAGCGCGGCATTGCCTACCAGAACCTGAACCAGCAGGACAAGGCGGCCGACGATTTCAAGCGGGTGCTGCGCGAGTTTCCGCGCACTAAATCGGCCCAGAGCGCTATTTATAGCCTCCAGGAAAGCCTGAGCGCCCAGGGCAAAACAGAGGAGTTCGACCAGTACCTGGCCCAGTTCCGGCAGCAGAACCCCGACAGCAAGGCCGCCGAGAGCGTGGAGTTTGAGGCCGCCAAGTCGCTGTACCTGGCCGAGAAGTACGCTCAGGCTATTCCGCGCCTCGAAGGCTACCTGAAGCAGTACCCCAGCACGGTGCTGGCCGCCGACGGCCGTTATTTCCTGGCCGACTCCTACTTGCGTACCGACCGTAAGGCTGAGGCCCTGCCGCGCCTGAAGGCCGTGGTGGAGGAGAATAAGAGCGAGTTCGTGAACCGAGCCGTGGGCCGACTGGCCGACCTGGAGTTTGAAAACAGGAACTACGCCGAGGCCGCCAAATACTATGGCCGTCTGCGGGAGGTGTCGCAGAACAAGCGCGAGGTGGCCAACGCGGGTATCGGCCTGCTGAAAAGCTCCTATGAGGCCGGCGACCTGGAAACCACCCGCCGCGTGGCCACCGAACTGCAAACCCAGGGCGGGGCCGCGCTCAATGCCACCAACCTGGCGTTGCTCTACCTGGGCAAGGCCAGCCTGAAAACCGGCAACCTCGACCAGGCCGCCACCGAGCTGACCACGGCCGCCACCACGGCCAAGGATGAGAGTGGGGCCGAAGCCCAATACCTGCTGGCCCAGACGCTGTTTCAGCAGAAGAAGTACCCCGAAGCCCTCGACGCCGCCTACAAGAGCAACGCCGACTTCGCCGCCTACGACCTGTGGCTGGGCCGCGCCTTCCTGCTGATTGCCGACATCTACAAGGAGCAGAACGAAATCTTCCAGGCCCGCGCCACGCTCAACTCCATCATCGACAACAAATTCCCGGTGGCCGAAGTGGTGGCCGGTGCCAAGGAGCGCCTCGCCACTTTACCCGCCGACTCTACCACCCCGGCGGCGCCGGTAACGCCCGCGCCCACCAGCAAAGGCGCCCCCAAAACCACCAAGCCCAAGGTGCCCGCCCGCAACTCCCTCACGGCCCCCGCCGACACCACGGCCACGCCTCGTTGACGGGTGTAGAGACGCATAATTGCGNNCGCAATTATGCGTCTCTACACCGCTGGTTTAGCCAACCATGCGCATCAATCTAATAATCAGCTTTAAAATAGGAGAGAGGCACTAGGAAATCAGGCTATCAGAAACGATACCCTAAGCCCTAAGTCCTAACTCCCCAAGCCCCCAACATGACCCATAAACTGCTGGCTGCTGCCGCCCTGCTAACCGTTGCCGCCCCGGCCTTTGAGGCCCGGGCCCAGCGGACGCCCGGCAAGATTGAGGACGCCGAAATCGAGATTGTGAAGGAGCGGGTGAATGAGCTGCCCACGGCTACCCGCAACTTCGAGAAGGTGAAGATGGAGGCGCCGGCCAAAACGCCCACGGCCCCCAACTACACCTACCCCGACTTCCGGCTGCCGGCCGACAAGCTCAACCCCACGGTGCGCGTGCTCACCATCCGGCAGGAGCAGCTGCCCGAGCTGAGCGGCAACTACCTCAAAGCCGCCATCGGCAACTACGGCACCGCCTACGGCCGGGCCTACCTGCACAACAACCGCTCAGAAAACGCGAGCTACGGCCTCGATTTCAAGCACCTCTCGTCGAGCCGCGGGCCTGTCGACCGCGAAAACTCGCGCCAGAGCCAGACCAGCCTGGGCCTGAACGGCGAAACCTACAGCGGCCCGCTGGTGCTGGGCGCCAAAGTGAACCTGGGCCGCGAGCGGTACAATTTCTACGGCTACAACCGCAACGTCATCGAGCTGCCTGAGGCCGACAGCCTCAAACAGGTTTTCAAGCGGGCCGGCGTGCTGGTATATGCCCGCAACCGGGCCCGCGACGCCGCTTTCCAGTACGACTTGGGCCTGGGCTATAACTACTGGTCTGATGCGTTTAAGGCCAGTGAAAGCAACGTGTACGCCACGCTCCGCTCAACCTATAAGCTGACGGAAACCAGCCGCGTGCGCGTCGATGGCGACGCGTCGTTCATCTCCCACAAGGATTCGTTGACCGACACCCGGCCCTTCTTCCAGGTGACGCCGGCCTTCGAAACCACCCTCAACCGCCTGAGTCTGCGGCTGGGCGCCACGCTGGGCTACACCGGCGACACCATTACCGACGCCCGCCAGTTTAATGTGTACCCGGCGCTGCGGGCGGCCTATACCGTTAGCGAAGACAAGTTTGTGGTGTACGCCGGGCTGGGCGGGGGCATTCAGCGGGTTACGCTGTACGACCTGAGCACCGAAAACCCCTGGCTGGCCCCCAACGTGCGCGTAGCCGACACCCGCCGCGGCCCCACGCTCTACTTTGGTTTTGATGCCGCGCCTGCCCGCGCCCTGGAGGTAAAGGCCCGCGTAACGCTTTCCAACGACCGGAACCTGTACTTCTATAACAATTCGGCCCGCGACACCACCAAGTTCGAGTTGGTGTACGACCAGAAATCCACCCAGCTGTTCAACCTGCACGCCGAGTTGATGTACACCGCCGCCGAGAAGCTGCGCCTGGGCCTGAAGGCCGATTACAACGGTTACAACGTGAAAACGCTGGCCCAGCCCTTCCACCGGCCCAAGTTTCAGTCGGCGCTGTTCGGCTCGTACAACTTCTACGACAAGCTGCGGGTTGGCGCAGAGCTGTACACACTGAGTGCCAGCTACGGTACCGGCCTGCGCTCCGGCGGCACATTCCCCGGTGGCAGCCTAACCCGCGAAGCCCGCCTCACCGACACCGTTATCGACCTGAACCTGCGCGGCGACTACCAGCTGACGGAGCAGTTCTCGGTTTTTCTACTGGGTAACAACCTGCTGGGACGTAGCAACATGCAGTACCTCAACTATCCGGTGAAAGGCCTCAACGTGCTGGCCGGCGCAAGCTACCAGTTCTAGTATAAAAGTGCTTACAAAGTGGTGAGAAGTGAGTACAGAGAAGTGGGTTTGTTCTCATTTCTCACCTCTCTATACTCACTTCTCACTTTATGATTCCGTACATTTCGGTTTCTGTTTCCTGCTCCGACTGACTCCCTACCTATGCTAGCCGACCATATCCGGGCCCTGCTCCAGCACCACGACTGCGTTATTATCCCTGATTTTGGGGGCCTGATTGCCGACTATGCGCCGGCCCGTATCCATCCGGTGCGCCACACGCTGGCCCCGCCGGCCAAGCGCGTGGCCTTCAACCAGAGCCTGACCCGCAACGACGGGCTGCTGGTGGATGCGCTGAGCGCGAAGCTGAGCGTGAGCACGGCCCAGGCCCGCGAGTTGGTGCAGCAGGCTGTGCAGCGCATGCAGCAGGAGCTGGCTGCCGGCAACCGCACCGAGCTGGGCGGTATCGGCACCTTCCGGCAGGCGCCCGGCCGGGGCCTGGAGTTTGAATACACGGGCTCCGAAAACCTGCTGGGTGCCAGTTTTGGGCTGCCCGAGCTGGTGTCGCGGCCGGTGCGGGCCACCGATGCGCTGCTGGCCCGCGAGCGGCCCGCACCGGCTCCGCAGCTCCGCAGCCGCCGCCTCGGCCGGGTATGGCGCATGTTGGGCGTTACGGCCATTGCGGGCCTGGTGCTGTCGGCCAACTATATGTTTGCCGACCTGGCGGGCTACCTGCCCGATGCGCTGCAGGGCATCTCATTGGCGCGGCCTACCGCCCCTGTACCGGCTCCGCGCCAGCAGGCCAGCCTGAGCAGCGCCGCAACCCACCTTTCCGAAAACAGTGTTACGCAACCGGCCAGCGAGCAACTCGCCGCGGCCCCGGAGGCCGATGAATGGTCGGGTGCTGCGGCCAGCGCTACGCCGGTTGCCGCGGCCTCTGCCGCCGCCCCGGCTCCGGCCAGTAAGCCCGCTGCCGTGGTAGCCACCCTGCCCGACCAGGGTACCAAGCCGGCGGCCCCGAAAGCAGCAGCCAAGCCTGCCACGAAAGCGCCGGGCTGGGAAAAGGCTGCCGCCACCAATGCAACTGCCGGGGCTTCGGCCGCGACTGTTGCTAAGCGCACGGGCCGTTACTATGTAATTGCCGGTTCGTACACTTCGTTGGCCAACGCCGAAAAAGGCCGCCAGGCCCTGGTGCGGATGGGCCACCCGGCCCGCGTGCTGCTGCCCGCTCCCGGCAGCCGGCAGTTCATGCTTTCGGCCGCCGATTTCCCCGACCGCACCTCCGCCGACCGTCAGGCCAGCATCCTGCGCAAGCGTATGGGCGACCTATGGATCAAGCAGTATTAAAACCAGTGCTTAGTTGCTAGTGCCTAGAAACTCGTCATCCTGAAAAAGCCGTATGTTTCCCCGGCAGCCCGCGTCAGGACGAACCGGCTGCGGGGAAACATACTGGCTTCGTCAGGATGACGTTCTTTTAGTGCCAGCCCAATCACTAAGCCGCCATTTGTATCAGCCTACGCACTCTTAACCAAGCACTACGCCCTAACGAATGACGCTTCTGTCTCTGTTTCTGCAACTTCAGGTAGGCGACCCCACAGCAGTACCTGCTGGCTCGCCCGCCGCCGCCGACTCGGCCGTGACGGCCGCCAACCAGGCCGTAGCCGAGGCTTCGGGCCTCTCGCTGATTGACCTAGTAATAGCCGGTGGCTGGATTATGGTGCCGCTATTTCTGCTGCTCTTCCTCACGGTGTACATCATGCTGGAGCGCTACCTCACCATCCGTAAGGCCGGAGCCGTGCCCGAGTCGTTTATGCCCGGCATTGGCAACCTGATGGTGAAGGGCGACCTGCAGGGAGCCAAAATGCTCTGCGCCCAGAACCCCACGCCGCTGGCCCGCATGATTGAGAAGGGCATCCGGCGGGTGGGTTTGCCGCTGAGCGAAATTGAAACCAGTGTAGAAAACGTGGGTAAAATCGAAATTGCCCGCCTCGAAAAGAATATCAACGTGCTAGGCATTGTGGCCGGCATTGCGCCCATGCTGGGTTTTGTGGGCACGATTATCGGTGTAATCAAGATTTTCTACGCCATTAGCTCGACCGGCGACTTCGGCATTGCCCAGATTTCGGGCGGTCTTTACACCAAAATGGTTACCTCGGCCGCCGGCCTCATCATCGGCATCATTGCCCACATCGGCTACCACTGGCTCAGCATCATGGTCGAGCGCATGGTGTTCCGCATGGAGCACTCGGCCGTCGAGTTCATGGACATCCTGCAGGATAATTAATGAGATGCTAGTTGTCAGTTGTTAGTTGTCAGGCCGACACAACTGACAACTGACAACTGACAACTAGCAACTGACAACTAGCGACTCACCGCATGAATCTTAGCCGGCGCCGTAAGCTCTCATCCCACGTCGAGACCAGCTCGATGAACGACATCATGTTCTTTCTGATGCTGTTCTTCCTGATTGTATCGACGATGGTGAACCCGAACGTGATTAAGCTCATGCTGCCCAATGCCCGCTCGGGTAAGCAGGCCATGAAGCAGCCCATCACCATTTCGGTCGACGGGGCTGGTACCTACTTCCTCGACCGCACGCCCATCACGCCCACCGAGCTGGAACCCGAACTGGCCCGCCGCATCACCGGCCTCGAGAGCCCTACTGCCGTACTCAGGGTAGATGCCTCGCTGAACGTGCAGAAGCTGGTTGACATCCTGGAAATCGGCAACCGCCTCAAAATTAAAATGGTAATGGCCACCCAGGCCCAGCAGGGGAAATGAGTTGTCAGTTGTCAGTTGCTAGTTGTCAGGCTGTTTAGCGAAGGCCTACTGACAACGACCAGCAGACCCCTCATCACTGACAACTGACAACTAAGCACTAACAACGAAAATGGAATACCGCGAAGAACACCGGCGCGAAGCTTTACTAGGAACCGTGGTTTTCCATGTGGCCCTGGCTGTGCTGTTCTTTTTTGCCGTCTTCAAGGGCCCCGACCCACCCCTGGAAACCCTGGGGGGCGATGGGGTAGAGCTCAACTACGGTGTAGACGAGGTAGGCTCGGGTGATATCCAGAGCCAGGCCCCGGCCAACGAGTCGAAAAACCGCGAGGACAGCCGCCCACCGGCCGCCCAACCCGACCCGACCCCACCGCAGCCCACTGCCCAACCCGACCCCACGCCGCCCACCGAGCAGCGCGTGGTAACCAGCGAGGCCGAGGAAAGCCCCGTATCGGTGCCGCCGAGCCCCAAGCCCGCTCCGCCCCGCGAGGAGGTGAAGCCCACGCCCGAGCCCGTGCGCCCGAAAGTAGACCAGCGGGCCGTGTTCACGCCCCGCGCCAACCGCGCCGACGGCGGCGGCAACGGCGTAAACGGCACCAGCAACGCGCCCACCGGCAACAACAACGGCGACAACCCCGGCACTGTGGGCGACAAAGGCGACCCCCGCGGCACCTACGGCGGCACGGCCTACTCGGGCGAGCCCGGCAGCGGCGGGCGCGGCACCAGCCCCGGCAGCGGCGGCCTCGATATGGCCGGCTGGGCCTTCGTTAACCGCCCCACGGCCCCGGCCATCGACAACACCTCGGGCTTTATCCGCTTCAGCATCAAGGTAAACGCCGACGGGGAAGTGGAAGCCGTGCGCAAGGTATCGGGCAACGTGTCGCCGGCCCAGGAGAAAGCCTGCCGCGACGCGCTGGAAAGCGCCGAGTTCCGCCGCACCAACTCGGCCAACGGCGGCGCCACCGGCTTCTACACGTTCCGGTTCACGGTACGGTAGGTATCTGAGCTGTTAGCGGAACGGTGTAGGGGCGGGGCTTGTCCCCGCCCGCCCTCAGAGCGATACGTTAATCCTGTTTGGAGGCCCTGCAAAGTCCTTGCTAACGGCGGGCGGGG
>NZ_JAGGPS010000053.1 GCF_018613725.1 Hymenobacter sp. ISL-91 | reverse complement strand
TATCCGTCAGTAGCGTGCGGTCTGCATTCATAGACGATGAACAGCCACTTAATTGAGAACAGTTCCTAGACCAAGAGGCGTTAATCAAGTTAGTCGAGGACCTGCAACACCAAAATCTGCTGCTGGAAGAAGACAAGCGGATGCAAGCCTCCTTTGCCCACATCTCCGAAACTGGCCCCAACGACGCAGCCCTGATGTGGCGGGGCCGCAACCGCTTTCTGGCCGAGAAGGTGCGGCCCGTGACAACCAAAGAACTGCGCGACAAAAGCTACCCCGTGGGCGTGGGCGGCGAACATCGCATTTACGACGGCGATAACCTGGCCGTGATGCGCTCCTTGCTGAGCGAGTTTCGGGGCGGGCCGAAAACCGGCTTCGACGTGATTTACATCGACCCGCCCTACAACACTGGCAAAGACACCTTTGCCTACAACGACCACTACCGCTTCTCACCAGCTGAGGTGCAAAAGATGAAAGATGCCATCGGGCGGGTGGAAAAGGGCGTGTCGCTGGACGACCCTTCCCGGCATACTAAGTGGATAAACCACATGGCCCCGCGCCTCTATGCGGCGCGTAAGCTGCTCAAGGATACAGGTGTAATCATCGTGAGCATCGATGAGCACGAGCTACCCCGCCTCTGGATGCTGATGGAGGAAATGTTCCAGGAGAAAAACCGCCTCGCCACCCTCATATGGGAACGGTCGCGCAAAAACGACGCAAGCTATTTTTCCGAAGGCCACGAGTATATGCTCGTTTGGGCTAAGGATAAAAACGCGCTGGATGCGAAGATGAAGGAAATGGCCGCTTTGCCAGCATGGTCTAGCATAAAGGGAAAATGGCGTGAGCCGAAGCCGGGGCTGGAACCATTTGTGGAAGAGTTTGAGCGGCTAATGAAAGCCAATACTAGCAAGGCAGAAGTCGATTACGAAGCCGTTTCTAAGGGGCTGAAATCATTTGTAAAAGGCATCAAAAAAGACAATTTGCTTTGGACTATCAAACAGTACACGGGAATTGATTCCAAATGCAATGAACTGGGTCCATATAAAGAAGAGGACCCTTCGTGGCCTGGAGGTGGCGGCCCGAATTACAAAGTAAAGAATCCCGAGACTGGGGAGCTAGTTCGCACCCCACCCAAAGGGTGGCTTAGAAAGGAAGAAGATTTCTGGGCACTGTCCGACGATGACAGGATTGTTTGGAAGGGTGCTAAAACGCCTATGATAAAGAAGTATCTTCTCGAAGGCAGGCAAAATGATGTTATCACTTCTGTAATTCAGAATGATGCTCGTAGAGCGGTAATTTTAATGAAAAAACTGCTGGGATTTGATGATGCGTTTGCTCATCCAAAAGACCACGAAATGTTAAAGCGCTTGTTTGGAATTGTAACTTGGGGAAATCCCGAAGCCAAAATTTTTGACCCCTATGCTGGTAGTGGCACAACAGGCCACGCGGTATTGGCCATGAACGCCGAAGACGGCGGCCACCGGCGCTTTGTGATGGTGGAAAACGGCGACCCCAGCAATAAGAAAATTCCCCGAGACGAGTATACCGACTGCCTTACGGCCGAGCGCATCAGGCGAGTTATGGAAGGGCGCTGGGCTGATGGCGAGCTTCACCCGGCGCTGCCCGGCGGCTTCACGTTCTACGAAGCCAAGCGCAGCGTGAGCCGCAAGGCCATCATGGCCTACGACCGCGAAAACATGGCCGACATCATTCTGCAACTGGTGGAGGACGACTCCAACCGGCAGGATTGCCGCATGGACGGCTACGCCTACCTGATTGGTAAAACCCGGTCAGGCTTCGGCATCGCGCTGGTGTGGGAAGAAAAAGCCAAAGGCCAGATGATGCCCCTGACGCGCGAAATCCGCAGCAAAATCATGCAGGAGGCCGATGAGGCGGGCGTAACCCGGCCGGTGTACATCTACGCCGTGGCCAACGTGTCGCCCATCAACGATGCCCTCTACCGTTTCCAGCAGATTCCCGATTCGCTGCTGGCCCGCCTCAATATGCTCGAAGACGAAGAAGACTAGGCCCCCATGAAGCAACTTACCCGCGCTACCCTCAAACCCTTTCAGCTTCGCGCCGCCGATGAGCTGACGCAGAAGCTCCAAACCTACCCCAGCCCGCCCTACAAGCCCCGCTACAACCCCGAAACCGGCCAGCCCTACCCCTTCATTTGCCGCCTCAAAGCCATTACGGGCAGCGGCAAAACGCCTATGATTGCCGTAGTGGCCGCCGCGCTGGGCGATGCCATTATTCTCTGGACAACCAACCGGGGGGCCGTGATTTCCCAAACCCTGGCCAACCTGAGCGCGGGCGGCTCCTACGCACCCCTGCTACCTGAAGACACCACCCTGAAAGCCTTGGGCGACCTGGCCCCCGCCGACTGGGCCGACCTGCTGAGTGCCCGCACCGGCCTCACCATTTTGCTGGGCACGGTGGCCCTGTTCAATCGCGACGATGCCGGCAAGGAAAACCTGAACCTGCACAAAGACCGCAACGGCACGAGCTATTGGGAAATGCTGGCCGGACGCGGCCCGGACGGACGCAACCGCCCGCTGTACATTGTGTATGACGAAGCCCACGGCACCACGGCCAAGCAGTTTGGCCGCCTCACCGAACTCGACCCGCTGGCCTTCATCCTGGCGTCGGCCTCGCCCCTGCCCCCCGGCCTCGAAGAGCTGGTGCCCGGCAGCACCCCCGACGAAAAAGCCGCCGCCCTGGAACGCCAAACCGTAGTAGTGAACACAGGCGAAGTCGTAGAGGCCGGCCTGCTGAAGACCCGCCTCTACCTAGTGGACTGTAGCACTACCCGCGAACAGGCCGTGCGCGATGCCAACGACAAATGGCAGGAGCTACGCACCAAAGCGCCCGGCCCCGATAAACCCATCTGGTGCGGCGTGGTGAATTCGACGCTGGACGGGCTGGAAGTGTGGGCCGTGCTCACCGAAAAACTAGGCGTGGACCCGACCAAAATTGCCGTACACCTGTCGAAGGTGAACGACAATGTGGTAGCGGCCGGGGCTACGGCCAACTGGAACGAGGTGCAAGACACGCTAAAGGCCAAAAAGACCCCTGAACAGTTGCGGGCTGATGGCTACACGCACATCATCTGGAATCTGTCGCTGCGCGAGGGCTGGGACGAACCCTGGGCCTACGTGGCGTATCTGGATGGCATCGGCAAGTCGGCCATTGATATTTCGCAGAAAATCGGCCGCTTCCTGCGGCAACCCAACGCCACGCCCTTCGCCGATGGTGACCTGAATTCGGCCTACTTCTACTTCAACGTGCCCGACGAGGAGTTTTCTGAAGTGGTGAAGAACACCCAAAAAGACCTGCAAAGCGAGGGCTACGAAATTATTACGATGAGTGCCGCCGCCGCCCGCAAAGGCGGTTCGCGCACGGTGCCAGTGAAGAAAGCGGTACGGGTAACGGAAGTGGCCGAATCGTTCGGCGAAGATCTAACCCTCCTGGACGAGATTGTGCTCAACGCCGTGCCCGACTTCAGCGAAGCGGCTCTAAAAGCGCCCGGCAAGGTGAAAACCAAAATCCTGGACGTGCGCCGCAACCAGGAAGATGCCCACCTAGAAACCGTGGAAACGCGGACCGAAAACGCCGACGTGCTGGTGTGGCGCTACCTATTCAACCGCCTCGAAGGCATCGACACGCGGGTAGTGCGCAAGGAAAACACCTGTTTCTCACCCGACTTGAAAATGCAGCCCCGGATGCGGCAGCGGATGCACTACGGCTCCGAAGCTATGCGTATCCTACACGATGCGCTACCCGACATTGAGCGGAAGTTGAACACCGAATTCCGGCTCGAACGCGAGTACGACAAGGACTACACCGTGGGGGACTTCGTGATGTCATCGCCCAACCTGCAAACCGACGACCAGATACGGCGCGACCGGTATGCGGTACGCCCATATGTAAATGCCCTACACGCCGAATATAACGGCCTGAACAAGTTTGAGGCCGCCGTAGCCGAAGCCCTCGATAAGTTAGGCAACGACTGGTGCCGCAACCCGGTCAAAACCGGCTATGGCATTCCCATTCCAAAGCTAGGCGAAGGCACCACCGACTTCTACCCCGACTTCCTGCTATGGGGCAAGAAAAACACCGTCTGGGCCATCGACCCCAAAGGCAAGCACTTGCTCCAAGATGCCATTCAAATCAAGCTGCACGGCTTGGCCGACATTGCCGGAATGCCGCAACGCATTCGGGTGGCGCTAATAGTAGAGGGCAACTACGACAGCGACGGCCGCAATGTGACCCGCCGGGGCAAAGTTGGTTGTAGCCTAATTTGGAAAGACAACAGCGAGATAAAAGCCAAGCCTTTCGAATCGCCGGGGCCATTAGTGGCGTACCTAGTTAAGTTGTAGGATATTTTTCGGCAATTAAAAAATATCCTACAAAAACGCCCCGCGTACCAATCGGTATGCGGGGCGTTCTATATAGAGCTACTCCAGGCAGCTACTAGCGGCGGCGGCCGCGGCGGGGCTGCTCCTCTTCATCTTCGTCCTCGTCGTCATCCTCGCCAAAGCTGGGCATGGTGAACATGCTGCTGAGCAGGTCCTTGAACTGGGCGCCGGCGGTGAGGCGGTTGCGCGAAATCAGGCTGTACTCGCTCAGGCCGTGGAGCAGGAACTCCATCAGGAAGTAGGTGGTGTCGGCGTCCTCGTTGGGGTGCAGCTCCGTTACGATGTCGCGCAGGCCGGGCACCTGGTCGAGGGCGGCGTGGTAATCTTTCGTGCTCAGGTCGTGGAGCAAATCCACGGTGTGGCCCTGGCCGAACCACTCCTGCACCGTTTTGTAGGGCGAGGGGCGGCCTTTGAGCTTCTTGGCCTTGTCGGGGTCGGGGAAGTACTGCAGAAACAGGGTGCGGATGGCCTTGCCCATGAGTTTTTCGGCCACGATGCCGGCGCCCTCCTGCTCGCCCTCGTACACCAGCTCTACCTTGCCCGTAACGGCCGGCACGGCGGTAATAAAGTCGCTCACGCGCACGTAGGTGGTTTTTTCGCCGTTCACCAGCGCCCGGCGCTCGGCCCCGGCCACTACCTGCTCGAAAGCCGAGATGGTGAGGCGGGCCGACACGCCGCTCTTGGCATCGACAAACTCCGAGCCGCGGGCTTCCACGGCCACCTGCTCCACCAGGTCGGCCACGATTTCGTTGAGCGTCACCAGGCCCCGCTGGGCCGGCTTGATGCGGGCCTCCTGCCGGGTGATGCGCTTGCCGATTTCGATGCTCTTGGGGTAGTGGGTGATAATCTGGGCGTCGATGCGGTCCTTGAGGGGCGTCACGATGGAGCCGCGGTTGGTGTAGTCCTCGGGGTTGGCCGTAAACACGAACTGCAAATCCAGCGGCAGCCGCACCTTGAAGCCGCGAATCTGGATGTCGCCCTCCTGCAAAATGTTGAACAGCGACACCTGGATACGGGCCTGCAAGTCGGGCAGCTCGTTGATAACGAAGATGCCCCGGTGCGCCCTCGGAATGAGGCCAAAGTGAATCACGCGCTCATCCGAATACGGCAGCTTGAGCGTGGCGGCCTTGATGGGGTCGGCGTCGCCAATCAGGTCGGCCACCGACACGTCGGGCGTAGCCAGCTTCTCGGTGTAGCGGTCGGCGCGGGGCAGCCAGGCTACGGGCGTGTCGTCGCCTTTCTCGGCAATAAGGTTTTTGGCGAACACGCTCAGCGGCTGCATGGGGTCGTCGTTGAGCTCGGAGCCTGCCACCATCGGCACGACCTCATCGAGCAAACCGATGAGCAGGCGGGCAATGCGGGTCTTGGCCTGCCCACGCAAACCCAGCAGGTTGATGTGGTGGCCGGCCAGAATAGCGCGCTGCAACTCCGGAATTACCGTTTCCTCGTAGCCGAAGATACCGGGAAACACGTCTTCGCCGCTTTGCAGTTTTTTGATGAGGTTATCGCGCAATTCCGTTTTCACGGAGCGGGGCTGGTAGCCGGATTTCTTGAGGTCCCCGAGGGTGGTTATTTGCTGCAATTGGTCAGCGGAAAGCGAATCGTAAGCGGGCATATAGAGGGAAGAAGGGTACGGGTGTGGGTTGGAAAGGGGGCGACAGTAGCGCGAACTTTGCAGTTNNAACTGCAAAGTTCGCGCTACTGCGCTGCTGCCGCCGTTGAACGCTTACAGGCTCTTGCGGCGGTTCTTTTTGTAGTCTTCGAAAATCAGGTGGCCCAGGCCTTTGAGGCTGGAGTAGTAGGCCTTGCCCTGGTTGACTTCGGTGAACTCCTCCACGAAGCGCTTCAGGTAGGGGTCGTCGGCAATCATGAAGGTGGTGATGGGCACTTTGAGGCGGCGGGCGGCGGCGGCCAGGTTCAGGGTTTTGTTGATGACTTTGCGGTCGAGGCCGAACGAGTTTTTGTAGTAGCCGCCGGCTTCTTTCAGGCAGGTGGGCTTGCCGTCGGTGATCATGAAAATCTGCTTGTTGCTCGTTTTGCGCTTGCGCAGTAGGTCCAGGGCCAGTTCCAGGCCGGCCACGGTGTTGGTGTGGTAGGGGCCCACCTGCAGGTAGGGCAGCTCCTTCACCTCAATCTGCCAGGCGTCGTTGCCGAACACAATCACGTCGAGGAAATCCTTGGGGTACTTCTGCTTTACCAACTCGGCCAAAGCCATGGCCACCTTTTTAGCGGGCGTGATGCGGTCTTCGCCGTAGAGAATCATCGAGTGCGAGATGTCAATCATGAGCACCGTGCTGGTCTGGGTTTTGTGCTCGTTCTCGCGCACCTCCAGGTCGCCCTCGGTCAGCATAAAGTCGTCGCCGCCCCCGATGCCGTGGTTAAGCTGGGCGTTGCGGATGCTCTCGGTCATCGAAATCTGGTCGAGCGAGTCGCCGAACCGGAATTCGCGCATGTCGGTGCTCTGCTCGTCGCCCTGGCCGGTGTGGGGCGTGCGGTGGTTGCCGGTGCCCGATTTCTTGAGCTTGCCAAAGATTTCCTCCAACGCCGACTTGCGGATTTTCTGCTCGCTCTTGGCCGTAATCTCAAAGGAGCCCGGCTCCTGCGGGTTTTCGTCGATGTAGCCCTTATTTTTGAGGTCTTCGATGAAGTTGCCCATGCCGTAACCGTCGTCGGTCAGGCCGTATTGCTTGTCGAGCTCATTGAGCCAGGAAAGCGCCTCGCCCACATCACCGCTGGTGATGGTAACGAGTTGCATGAATATCTTGAACAGGGAGTCGAAGCCCTTGTCGGTCGTTTCTTCGGGCACATAATCCCGGAATCGGAAGCCTGCGGACATAGGAAAGTAGTGGGTAGAAGCGGCGGCAGAACTTAGCCGCACTAGGCCCAACACGCCCCGCGGGCGGAATGTTTCTCGAAGCTGAGTTGCCAGCTGCTGATTGTTGGTTGTCAGGGAGAACGTCATTATCCCCGACGGCTAACAACCAATAACCAGCCAACCCAGGTTGCGGAGGTCGGTGTAGGGGCGGGGCTTGTCCCCGCCCGCCGTTCGCGCCGCCGCCACGGGAATCGTGCAATGGTAACCGTTCAGGTGGTGTCGTTTAACGGCGGGCAGGGACAAGCCCCGCCCCTACACCGACCTCCACCACTTACCCCTACCCCCGCCGTAACCAGGCGCGCACCAAGGCAGTGCGGGCGGCTTTGAGCTGGCGTACGGGCCAGGGCAGGCGGTTGAGGGAGATGCTCAGAAACGGGGTTTCCGTCGAGCCGAAACTGCCGTAGAAATGCGCAATCGAGCTTACCTCGGGGGCCTCGAAGTCGAAGCACAGTGGGCGGCCGGCGTAGTGGCGGAACACCTCGTCGAGGAGCAGCGAAATAGCTCCGGCTGCTTTACCGGCTACCGTCGAGGCGTTGAAAATGTAGGTGAGCCGGCCGTTGAACTCGAACAGCATCAGCATGGCCACTACCTCGCCGGCTGTGGTGCGGGCCTGCCACAGCTGGGCCAGCCCGCGCTGACTGGCCTGGGCGTAAAGTGCCCGCAGCAGCCGGTACTCGTATTCCTCGCCGATAACACCATATATAAGCGGAGCCGTGTTTTCATCAAATATTCGCACCAGTTCATCGAGGTCGGTGCTGGGTTCGAGGCACAGGCCACGGCGGCGGGCCTGATTGAGCCGCCAGCGCCGGTTGGGCTTGTAGGCGGCCACCAGCTGGCTATGCGCGGGGTGTAAGGGCAGATAATAGGTGTGAAACGTAGCCGTTTCGAAGCCCGCCAATGCCGGCACATCGGTCGCCAATAATTCGGTATTGTCGGTATTGAAGGAGTAGCGGGTGATGAAGCGAAACTCGCGCTGCAGCAAGCTGCCGATGTCGGTCCAGTCAGCGGGCGTAGGCGCCTCCCGGCTGAACAAGCCCAGCTGCTGCGCAAACAGCGGCTGTTTCAGGTAGCGGAACCCGAAGCGGCGCTGCACCGGCAGCGGCAACCCGGCCACGTAGCGGCCCTGCGCATCGAGCTTTACCAGCGCGGCCCAGCCCGGCGACACCGTATCGAGGTACCACGACAGGGCGTAGATCAGGCCATTGGGGACGGCCGTAATCAGTGCGTCCCATTGGGTACGGTCAACGGTTTCGGGGCCGACGTAGCGGAACATGGCGGGGCGTATGGGTTTTCAGCCGCAGCTAAACATCCGGCAAAGATGCACGTTTAGCAATATCGACACTGCAGCCCAGCTTCCGCAGGTCATAATTTCACGCATCTGCCCCCAACATTTACTATATGAAAGCTATCTGGAACAATACCGTGGTTGCCGAGAGCAACGATACGGTAGTAGTGGAAAACAACCACTATTTCCCCATCGACTCCATCAAACGGGAGTATTTCGAAGACAGCATTGCCCATACCAGCTGCCCCTGGAAGGGCCGGGCCAGCTACTACTCGTTGCGGGTGAACGGCGAGCTGAACAAGGATGCCTCCTGGTTTTATCCGGAGCCCAAAGAGGCCGCCAGCCACATCAGGGGGCGCGTAGCCTTCTGGAAAGGCGTACGGGTAGAGGCCTAAGCCGGAGCCAAACCGCCCGGACCGATGCCGGGACGCACGGTTCGGGTTACCGGGCTCTCAAGGAATCAGAAAAATACAACTCAATCTTTGTACATTGCGTTTAAACGGTCAAAATCCTCTCCCGGATAGCCCTCCGTTCCGGCAAATGCCGGGGCTCTATTTGCATCTTCCCTAATTTTTCACTCATGCGCATTTCTTCTCTTTCCTATTTGCTGCTGGCAGCCGGCGTTGCTTCTTCTACCCTTTCGGCCTGCGACTCTACGCGCCAGGTAGCCACTACCGAGTCGTCGTCGAGCCCCCTTCCCTCCGCACCTGCTATTGATGAAGGCGATGTTACGTTCAGCCAGGACGTAACGCAGGGCGAGTACCGCTTCCAGGTGAAAACCTTCGGCTCGGAGCCTTCGCGCGTTATCAGCATCCGCTCCTACCGCGGCTCTTCGCTCACGACTGATCCCATCCGCACGTCGGTGATGGGGGCAGTTACGAGCGTGCTGGCAGCCGACATGAACGGCAACGGCAAGCCCGAGCTGTACGTGATGACCGACAACAAGAAAGCCAATGGCGGCCTTTACGGCTTCGAGTTCAATGAGCGGGGCTACACTCCTATTGCCGCGCCCGGTACGCCCGTCGGCGAGCCTGGTTCGGGCTACATGGGCCAGGACACCTACCAGATCAGCGGCAACAAGCTCACGCGTACCTTCCCTATCACGCCCGCCGATGGCTCTGCCTCAACCGGCACCCGCACTGTAGAGTACACCCTCGATGGTACCGGCAAGCTGGTAATGGGACAGTCAATGGACCGCTAGAGCTTAGAGCTTAGGGCTTAGAGCTTAGAGCTTAGAGCTTAGAGCTTAGAGCTTAGAAAGTACCGAAAAGTCCCCGCCGTGGTTACGGCGGGGACTTTTTATGTTGTGGCAGCTTGAGGTGCGCCTGTTTGGGACGCGGCTACCCGGTATAAGAATCAGCGGGCAACTAGTCGATCCACTTAAACTTGTACTCCAGTTTGGGCACGGGCATACGGTCGGCCACGCGACGCAGGCGGTTGGGCAGCGCCACCACATAGTCGCGGGCTTTTTCGGCAGCCGGATTGAGGCCGGTCATAGCTTCAATTTTCCAATCCCCGATGAGCGTGTCGAGAATTTCGGTGTAGTCGTGGCTGGTGTACACGCCCAGCCGCTGGGCAGCGTCGGTAAAGTGACCAAAGGTTTTGCCCATCTCTACGCCCAGCTCGCGCATGTAGTGTGCCGGCATTACAATCTTCTTGCGCATCATGTCCTCGAAGGCCAGCATCATTTCGGATGGGTCGACTTCGAAAATCTTCTCGACGAAGGTTTTGTACACGCGGGCGTGGCGGTTTTCGTCGCCCGCAATCATGCCGCAGAGTCGGGAAAGCTGGTCGTCGCCGGCGGTGCGGGCCAGCTGGCCTACCCGGCGGTGCGAGATGTTGGTGGCCATTTCCTGGTAGGAAGTGTACACAAAGGCGCGGTACGGGTCGTGGGCCGTGCCCAAGTCGAAACCGTCGTTGATGAGGTACTGGGTGCTGACTTCAAACTCGCGCATATTTACGCGGCCCGTGAGGTAGAGGTAGCGGTTAAGCAGGTCGCCGTGGCGGTTTTCCTCGGCCGTCCAGCCCCGAATCCACTGGGCCCAGCCGTTGTTAGGGTCGCGGTTGAGGTCGTCGAGCTGATGAAACCAGGCTTCGTAGTTGGGCAGGGCTTCTTCGGTAATCGTGTCGCCGATGAGCACGGCCAGCAGGTCGTAGCTGAGCCCCTGGGCCCGCTCGCGCAACAGCTTCACTTCATCGAAGAAAGTGTCCAGGCGCGAATCGGGCAGAAAGTCGGCGGGCTGCCAGCTGGTTTCTACGCTCTTGAGAAACGTGCCCATATTTTCTTTCAGGAAGCCTTCCATGCTCTGGAGAACTTCGCTACGGGAGATGACAGAGGCGGTAATCATGGCGGTAGGGATTAGGAACGAGGGACAATCAATCTCAAAGGTATTGCTCTTGTAACTTGAGCCAGCAGTAAAAGGTCCGATAGTACTTACATTATTTTGTCTTTTACTAATGATTACGGGAATTTTGCACGCATGTAGTAGGCATGCATATTATTTTTCAGGGTTGAGTCTTGCCCCGGTGCCCGCCTTAACTGGCATACCGGCTGCCCGGGCCGGACTTTTGCCCGCAGTTGCCGGTTGAGCAGCGCCGCACCTTCGGGGGTGAAAACCCAGGCTACCTCTGCCCGCGGGCCCAGGCGGCGCAGGGCCTCCGTAAAGTCGCGGGTGCCGGTTAGCTGCTGCCGCAGCGCCGCCTGCGAAGGGTGCAGCGTTGGCCAGCCCTTCACCGAGAGCCGCCTGGGAGCACCGGCGGGGCCGGGAGCCGGGGCAAACGGGTTTTCCGATTTATAGGTTTCTTCCAGCGCATCGGTTACCAGCAGGGCGGGCGCAGAACCGGCGACCGGGGCCGCCAGGGTGTACAGCCGCTGGCGGGTGGCGCGGTTGCGGACCTGCTCCTGGGCCAGCGTGGTGCTGCGGTGCCAGCTTTTGTAGGCATAAGGGCCGGCGGTGGCCAGCAGCGCCAGCAGCAGCACGGCCCGGGTACGGGGCGGCAGCGGCCGCAGCTGCCCCAGGTACAGCAGGTTGCTCAACGCCCAGAAATTGAGCAGCGGCAGCGCCAGCCGGGGTGGCAGTTTCAGCACGGTGCCCAGCGCCAGCAGCGCCAGCCCGTAGCCGAGCTGCACCAGCCAGAATGCCCGGTGCTGCCGTTGCCCGGCCGCCCGCAGCACCAGTCCGGCCGTGGCGGCCAGTAGTAGCAGCAGCGGGAAATAGTTGCGTGGCAGCTGCTGGGCCAGCAGCGCCAGCTTGGCGGGCACGGTATGGCGCAAAAAGTAGCCGGCCCGAAACGGAGCCACTCGCCGCAGGGATGCTTCGTTGATCAGGGTGGAATCGGCCAGCTGCCAGGCGCGGGCGGCATCCAGGGCCAGGCTGTCTGCTGGCGGCAGCGGCCGGGGGGGCGGGGCCGCCAGCTGGAAATCGTTGAGGTTGGACTTGAGCACATCGAGGCGGCGGAAGGCAACGGCCTGCGGGCTCCAGACCAGGTACAGCCAAACGGCCCCCAGCACAGTCCAGGCGGCGGCGCCGGCCACCAGGGGGGCCAGGCGGCGGCCCGCCAGCCACCACATGCCTGGCAGCGCCGCGCCCAGGCCCAGCACCGCCGCGCTGGGCCGAATCAGCCAGCTCAGCCCAAATGCCAGCAGCCCTACCGCCAGCGCCCAACGGGCCTTGGGGCCATTTGTGGGCCGGGCCGCGAACAGGCCGCCGGCCCCGGCCAGCAGCAGCGGCACCCGCATGTAATTGAACCAGAGGCTGTGTTCGAGCCAGCCTACGAACCACAGCAGCAGCAGCAGCGCCAGCGTGGACCAGGTGCCCAGCCGAGGCTGCAGCACCCGCCAAAGCACGGCCGCCAGCAGCACAGTGGCCGCGTACAGCAGCGCGTAAAGCGTGAGGCCGTACCAGGGTACCGTTGGGGAGGCGGCATAAAGCCAACTCCAGACGGCGGCGTAGCCGTGGAAGTACAGGTACAAATCGGTTACCGGGGCAGCGGCCGTTTCGCCGCGCAGCAGGGCCACAATGGCCAGGTCGTCGTTGGTTTCGAAGTACGTGCCCAGCAGCCCGCCGCTGAGCACCAGCAGCCCCAGAGGCAGCAACAATATCCGGAGCCGACGACGCATAGGCGCAAGGTAGCGGTACAACGGCAAACGGGGAGCTTGTCCTTCCTGCATTCCGCATTCGCCACTGGAGCCCTACCTTGCGGAGGTGAATAACCTGCCTGCCCGCCTGCCGGCCGCCACGCTGCTGTTCGTGGTGCTTTTTACCGGCGCTTATTTCCTGCTGACCCACGAGGGGCTGTACGGCATCGACGACCACTTCTACGCCCGTTACGCCCATCAGCTGCTGCACGGCACCTTCCGGCTGGCGCCCGATCCGCAAGGCTTGCTGCACGACCCGCTGCACGAGCGGTGGCTGATTTTCGGGCCGGTGGCGGGGTTTTTCGCGCTGTTTGGGGTCAATATTATCAGTGCCACGCTCTGGCCGCTGCTGGCTACGCTGGGCTGCGCCGGCCTGATTTACCGGCTGTACGCCCGTCGCGAGCCGGTGGCCGCGGCGGCGGCCATGCTGCTGCTGGGCCTGCACTACTTCACGCTCAACCTTACCAACTACCTCTACCCCGACAACATCCTCATGTTCTGGTGCCTGGCGGGCGCGGCGGCGCTGCTCCGGGGCCGCGAGCCGAACCGCCGGGCCGGGTGGTGGGGCCTGGGCTTTGCGCTGCTCAGCTTCGCGGCCCTGCTCAGCAAGGAAACCATTGCCTACTACCTGCCTTTTTACCTGGGCGTGCTGGCCCTCGATGCGGCGCGGCGGCGGCATGGTCGGTTCTGGACCGTGGCCCTGGCCACGGGCGCGCTGCTGCTGGCGGCCTATGGGGCGTTTTACTACGCCATGACCGATGACGCGCTGTACCGGGTGCACCTCATCGAGCAAACCAACCGGTTTCTGAGCGAGGGCAACTATTTGGTGGGCAACCGGGCGGCGCTGCTGGGCCGCGTTACGTGGCAGCCGCTGGGCTTTTTCGTGGGCATCGGGCTGGGACTGATGCTCACGCTGGCCGCCGCCGCGCTGGGCCGGCCAAACGGTACTCCGGCCCCTGATGAGACTCTCAAGGAAGCTCCCGACCGGCGGTTCTGGCTGGCGCTGGCGGCCAGTACGCTGGCTTTCTACTGGCTGGGCAGCACCTCGCTCAGCTCCTACAACCCCATTACCCTGCTTCCGCGCATGACGACGCCGCTGCTGCCGCCCCTGGCGCTGGCCGCCGGCTTCGGGCTGCAACGGCTAGTGCGCCGGGCTGGCTGGCGGGCTTTAGTGGTGGGCCTGCTGCTGCTGCTGCTTACAGCCTGGCTGCGCACCGCCGTGGCCGTCGTGTACCTCTTGCCCGGGCTGGCGCTGCTGGCCGTGGGGCTAAGCCCCTGGCTGCCCCGCTGGCCCGCCGCCCTGCGGCCCGGCCGGCCCGCGTTGGCGGCCGCCGTGCTGGCCGTGCTGGCCCTGGTGCTGGCTGTGCGGCCAACGTATTTCATGCGCAAGCCGGCGGTTTCGGCGCACGCGGCGCAGGTGCGCGTGCTGCGGCAGCTGGCCGGTCCGGCGGTGCGGGGCACGGTGCTGGTCGATGATTTTCTGTTCCCCAACTACGATTTCAGCTACGGCTTCGAGGTGCCCAAGGGCCTGCGCTTCCGCCGCTTTTTCGCCCGCGACTCCATCCGTATCGGCCCCGCGCAGCCGGCCTGGCTGCTGCTCAACCGCGCCACGCTGGCCAACGATGAGCTCACCCGCAAGCTCATCCGCTACTCGCCCGATTCGGTGCTCAGCTGGTACCCCAACCGCCACCTGGTAGCCCAGGACGGGCTAGTGGAACTGTATGAGGTGAGGAAGTGATTTATAAGAGAACGTCATTCAGAGCGCAGCGAAGAATCTCGTGTGCTTACGCTGGATTAGTATCTCGAGGACTGCACGCGAGATTCTTCGCTGCGCTCTGAATGACGTTCTCTCGGTAACCGATCCTATCACCCCAGCACCTTAAACATCCCCCAATCTACCACCCCGACAGCCCCCAGCTCACTTAGCAACTGGTATAGCGCGTGGGCTTCGGGGCGGCTGCGGTGGCGCAGGGCCTGGCGCAGCTCCCAGCGCACGCGCACAACCAGCGCGGCCCGCTCTTCGGGCGTGCGGCACAGGGCCAGGGCCTTGCGGCACACTACAATGGTAGAGGCCAAGTGCGGGTCGTGGCGGCGGTAGCTTTTGGCCGATTTGGAGCGCGGGTGCAGGTGTTTCTGCGTGCTCACGATGTCCAGGAACTGAAACTCCCAGTCGCGGCTGGCGCGCACCCAGAAATCGAAGTCCTCGTAGCTCAACGTTTCGTCGTAGCCGCCCAGCGCATCGAGCGTGGCCCGGCGCATGAGCATGGTAGGCGTACTGATGAAGTAGCGTTCCAGCACATCGGCAAACACCAGGCCCGAGGCGGGGCGCGGGTGCAGGCGGCCACGGGCGTCGCGGCGGTAGTAGTGGCGCACGAAACGGCCCGACTCATCAAGCAACTCGGCATCGGTGTACACCATGCCGCAGCGCGGGCCGGCCTGCTCAAAAGCCGCTACCTGCCGGGCTATCCGCTCGGGCAGCAGCACATCGTCGGTGGCGAAATCAATAACGAAGTCCCCTTCGCTCAGGGCCAGCCCACGGTTGAAGGCGCGGCAGTTGTTCTGGTTTTCGGGCAGTAGCAGCAGTTGCCAGCCAGGGTTTTGGGCGACGTAGCGGCGTAGAATATCGGCGCTGCCATCGGTGCTGGCATCATCCACGAGCACCACCTCCAGGTGCGGGTACGTCTGGGCCAGAATGGAATCCAGGGCAGCTTCCAGAAACCGGGCGTGGTTGTAGCACAGGGCAATAATGGAGACGAGCGGGACCATTCGTTTTTTGTTATTGGTTTTTTGTTGTTCGTAACTGGCTGTCGTTCAGAGTGAAGCGAAGAATCTGGCGTGAATTCATTGAACTAATGCCTGAACGTCAGCAAGCGAAATTCTTCGCTTCGCTCTGAATGACAGTCCTTACTAACAACCTGCAGCTAAGCACTAAGAAAGCACCTCGCGCCGGAAATACCACAGACTCCAGAGCAGCAGCAGGGCATAGTCGATGGCCAGGGCCCAGGGGGCGGCCAACAGGCCCAGGCGGGGCAGCAGCAGCACCAGCAGCAGCACGTAAAACGCCGTCGAAACGGCCTGAAACGCCACGTAGCGGCCCACCTGGGCGCGGGCCGTGAGCAGAAACAGCAGCGCCCAGGTCAGGAATTTCAGCCAGTCGGCCAGCAGCTGGGGGCCGAGCAGGTAGCCGGCGGCGGCGAAGCGCGGCTCGAACAGCAGCGGCAGCAGCCAGGCGCGCGTCAGCCACAGCAGCGCCAGGCCGGCGGCCAGCGCCGGGGCCAGCACCAGCAGCACCAGCCGCACAAAGCGTCCCTGCGCCACGGGCGAGCCGCCCAGCGCCGCCAGCCGCGGAAAGTACACGGTGCCCAGCACCGCCGACACCACCATGCCGTAGTTGTCGGAGAGCTTGGCCACGGCCTGCCACAAGTCGGTGGCTGCCAGCCCGAACTGCTGCACCAGCACCTCCCGCAGCACAAAGCTGACGGCCTTGGTAAACAGCAGTGTGCTCAGGGCCATCAGTACAAACCGGCCCAGCCCCCGCAACGCCCCCCCACTGATGCGGCCGCCTGGCCACGGCAGCAGCCCCGCCCGGGCAGCTACCACAGCGGCGGGCAGCAGCAGCAGGCCCTGGGCCAGCAGGTAAGCCAGCAGGGCCTGGGGCACCGGCCCACCCCGTAGCAGCACGGCCGCCACGGCCAGCGGCCCGGCGGCGCTCAGCCCCAGCGTCAACCATACGTAAGTACGAATGCGACCGGCTGCCAGCAGTACGGCCACCACCAGGGCATAGCCCGTCAGCAGCAACAGCCCCAAACCCAGCAACGCCGCTTGGCCACCCCCCAACTGCAGCACGCCCACCAACGGACCGGGCAGCAGCACCAAAGCCAGCAGGGCCAGCGCGCCAGCCAGCCCGTTCAGTAGCAAAGCGCCCCCCAGCCAGGCCCGGTACCGGCCCGAGCCGGGCCGCAGCGGCGCCAGGTATTTCACCGCCCCCACGTGCGTGCCATCGTTGGGCAGCGTGGTGAACAGGGCCATCAGGTTCTGGAAATGGGCCAGCAGCGTGAGGCCGCCCGGCCCGCCGTACACGGCCAGCAGCTTGTTGAGTACCAGCGCCCCCGCCGTGCGGGCCATTACGGCCACCCCCGAGCCCGCCGCCCCACGCACAAAGCGCCCGATAAGTATGCGGCGGGATTCAGACATCACCCCAGCTCCTTGCTGAACGTTAGCTTGAGGCCCGACACGGCTCCGAGGTGGCGCTTGAAGCGCAGCAACGACTCATCGACGCCGGTGGGCAGGGCCGAAATGCCCAGATCGAGCAGGCGCATGCCGCTGGCCCGGCCAAAGGCGTGCAGGCCGGCATTAAGCAGTACCATGGGGCTGAGGTGATTGTAAGCTAGCGGACTGGCGGGCAGGAAGTGGTACAGCACATCGGGGCGCACCTCGATTACCACCGATACGGCCGCCCACTCGCCGGCCGCGTCGCGCACCGAAAACAGCAGCACCTTCCCCGGCAGCGCCCGAAACAGGGCCTGCAGCTGCTCCAGACTCATGTTCAGCGGCTTGCCTTTTTCCTGGCGGCTGCGGGCAATCAGCTCGTAGGCCAGTGGCAGCAGCAGCGGCGGCTCCTGCTCGAAGCGTAGTCCGTGCCGTTCGCACTTGCGCAGCCGCCGCCGCTCCGAAGGGTGCAGATGGGCCTCATAGTCGCGGCTCAGGGGCAGGTAGCTGTTCATTTCGACGGGGCCGATGCGGTAGCCCAGCCGGACGAGCACGGTGGCCAGGCGGGCGCTGGCGGCGGGCTCGTAGGCAAAAGCGTGGGGGCGCAGCACGAGTTGGCGCACCCCATGTGTCTGCAGGCTGGCCTCCACGGCTTCCAGAAACGCCTGCAGTGCTGCTTCGGGCAGGTTGGGGGCGGTTTGCACAGCCCCGAAGGGTGCCCGGCCGGGGCTACGGGCAGCGTGGCCATCGGCGCTCAGATACACCGCCAATTGGGCCACCGTGTGGGTTTCGGTTTCCAGAAAGAAGTGCAGCACCTCGCCTTCGGGCCAGTGCTGCAGGGCCTGGTGGGCGGGCTGCAGGTACAGCCACGGCACGTAGGCCGGCGGCCGCACCGGCGCAGGCGCGAGGCCCGGCAGCCGCCGCAACATATAGCCCGCACCGGCCGAGGCCGGCAGTGGCAGCAGCCGGGCGGCCACAGCAGAAATAAGGGAGGGCGAAGGCAAGGGCAAAACCGAAATCAGGAGGCGAAAGTACAACGATTTGCGCCGGGCTTCTGCCGGGCAGCGGCCAATGCTGCGCCCACTTTTCCGGCAAAATCCCGTAAACTGTTCCCGTTCTGCCCTTCTGCTTTCTTTATGACCCCGCCGCCCCCTGCCCAGCCTACTGCGCCGCTGCCCGCCAAGCCGCTCCTTGCCGTGCCCCCATCGCGCGAGTATGAGCACGACGACGACGACGACCAGGAAATGTCGGCGGCCGATATAGTGGAGCTGGAAACGGCCCGTCGGGTGCGCGAGGAGCGTATTGGCCAGCGGCCCGGCACGCTCACCATCCGGCCTGACGCGCTGGCCCCGCGCCTGCTGCTGACCACCTACGACGAGGAGTTTTTCCATGAGCAGGAGTATGCCAGCTACGACGAGTTGTACGCCTTTTTCGGGCAGCATCCGGATAAAAAGCACTGGCTCGATGTACGCGGCTACAACGACCTGGCCCTGATGGAGCGGTTGCAGCAGGATTTCAATATTCATCCGCTGCAGATGGAGGACGTACTCAGCGACTACCAGCGGGCGAAGGTGGAGGAAACCGACGATGGCCTGTTCCTGGTGTCGCGCATGACCGAGTTCACCCGCCTGCTCACCATTGAAGACGACCAGCTCTCCGTTTTCACCGGGCCCAACTACGTGCTCACGTTTCAGGACGACTACGACGACTGCCTGGAGCCGGTGCGCGTGCGCCTGCGCACGGGCCGCAGCAGCCTGCGCCGTCGTCCGCCGCTGTACCTGGCCTACGCCCTCACCGATGTGGTGCTCGACCACTACTATCCCACTATGGCGGCCATCGGCGACTACCTCGAAACGCTGGAGGAGCGCATTTTCCAGGGTCGCGCCGACCGTCGGGTGCTTGCCCGCATCTTACATGTAAAGAAAGATATTGTGCGCTTTCGGCGGCTGGTGTACCCCGAGCGCGAGAAGATTGCCGAGCTGCTGCGCATGCCCGACGACGAGGTGCCCGAGGAAATCAAAGTGTTCTTCAAGGACTGCTACGACCACGCCATTCAGGCCCTGGATTTGGCCGACAGCTACCGTGAAACCGTCAGCAGCCTCATCGACCTGTATATGTCGGACCAGAGCAACCGGGCCAACGAAGTAATGAAAGTGCTGACCATCATCAGCAGCATCTTCATTCCGCTCAGTTTTGTGGTGGGCCTATACGGCATGAACTTCCAGCGCGAGGCCCCCGACGGCAGCATCAACCCGCTCAATATGCCGGAGCTTTACAGCCCCTGGGGCTACCCGGTACTACTAGCCCTGCTGGCCATCATTGTCATCTTCCAGCTCGTGTACTTCTACAGAAAAGGCTGGCTAACGAACAAGTGAGAGATTTTATCTCACCTCCACCTCATTCACCTTGATATCTGTGCGGCGCAACTCTTTGCCGTTCACGCGGAACAGGTGGAACGTGCTGGTGGCGGGGTTATAGGTGAGGTCGATGCGGGGCGTAGTGCTGTCGAAGGGCTTGCCACCGATGAGGCGGAAGCGGGCGTCGTAGAGGTAAGCTTTACCGGGGCCTGTTTCGGTGAGCACGTAGGCCTGGCGGTTGGGCCCGAAGTTGAAATACTGTATTGAGCGCGGGGCCGTGGTCAGAAACGACTGGCTGAGCAGCGACTTGCCCTCCGAATCGAAGAGCGTGAGCCGGCCGCCATCTTCGCGGCTTACCACGTAACCCGCCTGTTGCTGGTCGGTAATCAGGCGGAAGCGCGAGGTGCGGCTCCAGGTAGCCACCCGGCTGCGGGCCACTACGTCGCCGCTCAAATTAAAGCTCACTCGCTCGCCGTGCTGGTTTACCACCGTCAGGCGTGTGCGGCGCAGGGTGGGGCCGGTTTCCACGAAGGCTCCGCTGGTCAGCCGGGCACCTACGCTCAGCGGGAAGCCCGGGTAGGCACCACCGGTCTGGTCGAAGGCGTACACGTAGCCATTTTCGAGCAGCACCAGTACCACATCACGCCCGTCCACTACCAGGTACTGCGGCGGGGCAGCCAGCCGGAATTCGAGCTGTTTGGGCTGCCAGCCGGCGTAGGCGAGGCCCTGGGTATCGTACAGGAACAGGTTGCTACCGCTGCCAGCCACCAGCAGCCGGCGCCCGGCACCCTCGCGCACAGTCGGCGACACGCTTAGCGCGGTGGCACGCACCGTATCGGGCAGGTTGAGGGGAAAGTTGGGCTGGGGCTGGCCGCTGTTGTTGAACTGAAACAGCTGCCGGGGCGTGGCCAGCAGGAAGCCCGCGCCTCCCGGCAACCGCACGGTAGGCCCCACCAGCGGCCCCGGCAGCGAGTCGGACCAAGCCACCACGTTTTCGGGCGTTACGTAGTGCAGCACGTGGGCCGTATCCTGCACCAGCACGCCCGGCAGCCGCGCCCCGGCTACTACTACGGCTTCGGGCGAACTACGCAGCGGCACTTTAAAATCGAGGACGCTGCCGGTGCCATCGGCGTTCTGGGGGCGGGCCTCGGCGGGCCCTTCAGCTGGGTGGCGCAGCAGAAACTGGGTGAAGTACTGGGCACCGGCTTCCTGCTCATTATCGGCCGGCACCCATTGCAGCGCTACCTGTGGGAAGCGTTTGAACAGGGTTTCGTTGCGCAGTAGCCCGGCCCGGCGCTGCTCCTGCAGGCCGCGCAGCAGCAGGTTCCAGCAGTTGCGCGTGTCGAGCAGCACCCGCAGGCGAGCCAGCGGCTGGGTTTCCTGCAAAAAGGCCACCTGTGTAGGCGAGCGGCTCCAGGTTTCGCCCGCGCTCATGTCGGCCAGGTATTGGCGCAGGGCGGGCTCATCGTCGGCAAACACCACGTAGCTGCCCACCTGCGCTACCAGTGGCCGCGCCCCAAACCCCGTAAACAAGTCGCCCAGCAATTGCTGGGGCAGTTCGGCCAAGCCAGTCTGGTACAACTGGTAGGTGCCCACTCTGCCAAACGACGGGCTGACGCCCGCCGCCCGCCGCAGCTGGCCCAGCAGCGTGGTAACGCGGGCCGGATTGGCCGTATAGGCCAGGGCCAGCTTGCCCGGCCGCACTCGCGCCGAGTTGGTGCTTAGGTAGCACAAGGCCACCTCGCGGCTTAGCTGCCCACGCAGGCTGTCGAGCAGCAGCGGTATGCCCAAAGCGAGCGAGTCGGGCGCGGCGCGGGGCGGCCGGATGCCGCGCAACGCCGTTGCCGGGCCCAGGCCCAGATGAATAACCAGTGCCGCCCTAAGCGGCAGCACCTCGGCCATGTACAGGCGCTGGGCAGGCTGGCCCACCAGACGCTGGTGCAGGCTGCCCTGGGCCATTTCGGGGTTGGCGAACCCCCGGAAGACCACTTTATTGCCGGCCAGCCGCATTTCGGTCAGCTCGTTGCGGGCCAGGCTGGCCACGGCCGCCATTTCGGGCGTTAGCTCGGAGCGAAACAGTACGCCCAGCAGCTGCGGCAACCGCCGCTGGTTGAGCAGCAGGGTAGCATCTACATCGCGCAGCCGGAAGTAGTCGGTGCTCTGAAACTCGGCCGCTACGGTAGGCGCTTCGGGCCGGGCCAGCCGGCGGGCCACCGCTTCTACCAGCTCCGGAGTGCTGCTGAGCACGAGATGATTGCGGTAGTTGAGCAGGGTTAAGCCACTGTTTTCCTCGCCTTCTGCGGCCACGCGGCGGCGCACATCGGTGAGCACCTGGCCCTGATATTCGCGGGTGGTCACCTTAAAATCGGGGGCGCGGCCCAGGTCTTCCAGCAGCCCGCGCACCTGCCGGTATTCGCGCACGCTGCCAATCGGAATCTGAAACAGCAGCCCGAACTGCCGGGGCGCGGTTACGTGTACCGAGGTAAGCACCCGCTTACGGCCCAGGAAGTTGAGCAGCACATCGCGCCCCCCAGCCAGGCTGTCTACCAGCACCAGGTTCTCCTCCACCTGCTGAAAGTAGCGCACGGCCGTCAGGTTGTCCCAAACCCGGGTTTCCTTGAGATGGCGCACCAGCGTGGGGTGGTCGCGCGTCATGGCCACCAGCACAGCATCGTCGGGTACCAGGGCCCAGGGGTCGACGGGTACGCTGGCCACGGTGCGGCGGTAGTACACGTAGGAGCCCAGCGCCGTGAGTAGCAGCAGCAACGTAAGCCAGACGAGTACACGGTTGGACATGCAGCGGGAAAGCGGGAGCGAAAAGGGCTAGATGGGCAAAAATAGGCAATCGGGCCGGAGCGGGCGGCGGGCGCTAAAACCAGTTCTCATCCTGAGCAGAGCGAAGGACCTACACAGAAGGTATCATTGATAGTAGCTTCTGTATAGGTCCTTCGCTCTGCTCAGGATGACAAGCGGGTTGTCACATCTACTGCCCATGCGCTATCTTCCGGCCCCATTCCCTCTTTTCTTTACCAGATGTCTGAAAAGCAAGGCCATTTCCAGCGGGCCATTACGCTGTTTGATGCCGTTATGATTGTGTCCGGCAGCATGATTGGCTCCGGTATTTTCATCGTTTCCTCCGATATCAGCCGCAAAGTAGGCTCGACGGGCTGGCTGCTGGTGGTGTGGCTGCTAACGGGCGTGATTACGCTGGCCGGCGCCGTAAGCTACGGCGAGCTGTCGTCGATGTTCCCCAAAGTGGGCGGGCAGTACGTGTACCTGCGCGAAGCCTACAACAAGCTGGTAGCCTTCCTGTATGGCTGGTCGCTATTTCTCGTGATTCAGACCGGCGTAATTGCGGCCGTGGCCGTGGCCTTTGCCCGGTTTACCGGCGTACTGTTTCCCCGAATTTCGGAAGCCAACGTGCTGTTCGAAATACAGAATATGCCGCTGTTAGGAGGCACGTTTACATTCAGCATGGTGCAGTTGGTGGCTATTGGCATGCTGGTGTTTCTCACCTACATCAACTCGCGCGGGGTGCGGGCCGGCAAATGGATTTCCAACGTGTTCGGCAGCACCAAGCTCGTGGCCCTGGGCCTGCTCATTCTGTCGGGCCTGTTTTTGGGCATCAAGCAGGAAGCCCTGAGCCAGAACTTTCAAAACGTGTGGCAGGCCGTGAGCTTTGATGCCGCCGGCCAGGGCACGCCCCTCACGGTAGCGGCCCTGGTTACGGCCATTGGCCTGGCCATGACGGGCTCGTTGTTCAGCTCCGACGCCTGGAACAACATTGGCTTTGCGGGCGACGAAATTGTGAAGCCCGAGCGCACCATTGTGCTAAGCATGGCCCTGGGCACGGGCATCGTAACGGGCCTGTATCTGCTGATAAACGTGGTGTACCTGCTGGTGCTGCCCCTGCACGGCGACCCAACCGCCACCGACGTGCTGGGCCGCGGTATCCAGTACGCCACCGACGACCGTGTGGGCACGGCCGCCGCCGAAAGCATTATGGGCCCGGTGGGCGCCTACGTGATGGCCGTGCTCATCATGATCAGCACGTTTAGCGCCAACAACAGCATTCTGCTGTCGGGCGGGCGGGCCTACTACGCCATGGCCCAGGACGGTGTGTTTTTCCGGGGCATGGCCCGCCTGAATAAGGCCGGTGTACCGGGCGTGGCCCTGTGGGGCCAGTGCGCCTGGGCCTGCTTGCTGTGCCTATCGGGCTCTTACGGCGAGCTGCTCAACTACGTGATGTTCTCGGTGATTCTGTTTTACGTCATCACCATTATCGGCATTTTTGTGCTGCGCCGCGCCCGCCCCGATGCCCCCCGCCCCTACCGGGCCTGGGGCTACCCGGTAGTGCCGCTGCTCTACATTGGGCTGGCCTCCACGTTCTGCTTTATCCTGCTCACCGACCCCGAAAATTCCAAGTTCGCCCAACGCGGCTTGCTGCTGGTAGCCCTGGGCGTGCCAGTATACTACCTGTTCCGCAGCCGGTTTAAGAAGCTGGACAGCTGATACCGGCCGTTACGCGGGTGCAATAGCAGTTCGAAGGCCTGTAGCAACGCAGGTTGCAGCAGACGTCTATCAGCACGGTGTAGGGGCGGGGCTAAGCCCCGCCCCTACACCGTGTCGTAACTCCGGTTAGCCAGAAGCTCCTGTTTCGCATCCTGCCAAACAAAACACCCTGGTACTCAGCAAGGATACGCTAAGCTGCCACTTCGCGATACGGCTGTTTTTCGTAAGCCCTGTTAGAAATCAAAAAAGCCCCTGATGTCAGGGGCTTTTTTGATTTCTACCTTTTCGGCCTACCGTTACCGGCGGCGGCGCTTAACATCTTCCCGCGGTACGAGCGTAACGTTTTGGGTTTTGGTGTTGCGTGAGCGGAGTACCTGATCCTGGTAGCCACCGTAGCCATAGAGCAGCGTATTGTCGGTTCCGGCGGGTACTTCGAGCGCGTAGTTACCGTTGGCATCGGTGCTGGTAGCTACCTTCGAGCCTTTGAGCAGAATGGTGGCACCGGCCAGCGGACGGCCGTTCTCATCGAGCACCCGGCCGTTCAGCTTCAGGCTAGTGGGGGCCAGTTCGGCGGGTTCGGCCACGGCTACGGGCGTAGCGGGCACAACCGGTGCCAGCGCCACCTCTTCCGGCTCGTCGGCCTTGGGGGCAGCGGCCGGGGCCGCCGCCGCGTTGCGGGCAGCGGCCGCAGTACGGGCCGTAGCGGCAGTAGCAGCAGTGGCGGTAGCGGGCTTGGCCGTCTCAGCAGGCCCGGCGGCGGTAGCGGCATCGGCCGGGGCCGTTTCATCGGGGGTGCGCGTGCCCGTTATCGATGCTTCTCCCAGCATCATAGTTGGGGTGGGCAGTTCGGGAGCACCTCCAGGGTTGGTTATGGTAGCTGGCAGCAGCAGGTAGCCCGCCAGTACGGCCGCCACAATGCCGCCGGCAATCAGGGCCAGCCGGCTGTTGCCCGACGAGAGTTCTTCCTCATCATGCGTCATATCAGGCGAGAAATCCTCGTTTTCAGGCTTGATTTCGGGGGTGGTGGGAGTAGAATTGTCCATAGGTGCGGCTTGGTAAAAGCAAAAGAGAAAGTCGGATAAGCTTTCGAGTTAAAGTAATGGCTACTGCATTATCCTAATCCTATACTATCAGATCCTAAAGATATAGCATTGATTTTGTCTTTTTCAATCCTTTTTGCGGTTTAAAAAGCAATTATCTTCGAAAAGAGGGCGATACTATTCATTATTTACAATGAGGCTGTTTTCAGAGTAAGAAGCCCGCCATACTGCGCACAGCATGACAGGCTTCTTACTCTAATGGCTTTTAACCTCCCCCCCCCCCCCCCCCCAATACCCCAAAACAAAAAAAAAAACCCCCCCCCAAAACCGCCCTTCCCCACCCAACCCGAGATGAGCAGGGTGGGAAGACCGGGGTGTCTGGGGGGGGGGGGTGGGTGGGGGGGTGTTGTCCCCCTAGTGTCGGTCGCGGGCGGGGGTGGGGGCTGGGGGGGGAGTCTCCACAC
>NZ_JAGGPS010000052.1 GCF_018613725.1 Hymenobacter sp. ISL-91 | reverse complement strand
ACCAAACACTGCTCCAACGACTCGAAGACGTCTTAACCAACGTCGGCAAACAATACACGATTACTTTTGCATGACTACTTAAGCGTGTCAGGGTGTCAACGGGAATAACAGTGCAGCCGGGCAGGTACTGTTCCTCCAGCCGGAAGCCGGTGGAATGCAGTAGCTGCTGGTGCATGAAAGCCGTATCAGCCGCCGACAACATTTTCTCGGCATACAACTGCCGCATTGCACTGACCGACTCCTGACCGTACTGATACCGGACTTCCGCATCCTTCATTTTGAGAAAGGTACTTATCGGCCAGTGTTCCAGCAGCACCCGGCTGATGCGAAAATCAAGTCGGACCGATTCCTTGCCCGTAGCTTCAGCTCCGGGCCGCGGTGGCCCGCCCGAATCAGCCTGCGCTATTAGTTGCCGAATCAACTTCTGGGCCACGCTATCTGGCACCACGGGGCGCGAGTGCCCCCACTGGTGCGGGTACGCCAGGCTAACGGGGAACTTGTATTGAACAAGCAGGAATACGGCGCTGAATAGCCCGAGCAGTAGCGCGCTGGCCAGCGTGGCGCGGATGTTTGATGGCATAGCGAACAGACTAAAAACGGCCGCTCTGTTTCCAGAACGGCCGTTTAAACTTACGCAGAATATTTCCTGATTAATCGGCTGGCAAATCACCTTGCAGCAGTTTAAGCAGCTGGCGGATTTCAGCCCGGCCGATGGAAGCAACTTCCGATTTATCGTAAATCGGAAGCAGGAAAACCCATTCGGTATCGGTCTGCACATCTACCATCCGCCGGTAGGTAATAACGCGGGCGCCACCGCTTTTGCCCTATCCTTTACTGGCAATGGCCAGCCTGATTTTGTAGCAATCCAAGCCCAGCCGCTCACCTGCATCCGGCTGAGCCAGCAGTGCGGCCCCCAGGGTCGCTAACTCATTCTTCAACGAGCGGTATCGTTTCAGCAGCGGCTTGGCTTCGCGTTGGAAGTTGGCCGTGGCAATAACGCGGACGGGCACGGCGGGCAGCTAAAGCGCGTTCAGAAAATCATGCAAATCCTCCCCCGGCTGTTCGCCGGCCCCAATGGCGCGGGCTTCGAGCAGGGCACTCTGCATACCCTCCAGCACCTCGCCGCGGCGGCGGAGTTGGGCGTAATACACTTCCAACTCCCTCCACCGCGCAATTGGAATCACTACGGCTTCGGGCTTGCCGGCTTCGTCGGTTAGGTAATGCAAGGCTTGCGCCGCCATAGTCGAGGAGGATTGAGACGATTTACTTGAATGCCTGAATGCCCGTAATATTCGGTGCCAGTAACCAGCAGGCGGTTGTCGTGGATAATAGCAAGCACCAACTACATTTCACTTATCCTAGTCTTCAAGCACCCGCATCCTTTTTACCAGCCAGAGAACAAAACCAACTCCCAACCAAATAAAGGGCAACACAAGAAAGCGCATGATACATAAGCCCCCATCGCAACCGCCGCCAGCAGTGCTATCTAAATATGCGCCCGAAGCCAAGTAGCTAATCACACCCCACGCTAGTAACCAAGCACATCCAGTTAAAAAAGAGGCAACCCAGGATTCCTTTTGGCCAGCGGTTGACGAGCGTGAGTTGGATTGTGCTAGTCCAATGGCAAGCGCCACTAAGCCTACTACTACTATTGTGAAGAGTGTCTCCATTTAAAGGTCGCTGGCTACATTTCGCGTTTACTTAAATGCCTGAATACCCGTAATATCGGCGCCGGTGATGAGTAGGTGAATGTCGTGGGTGCCTTCGTAGGTGATGACCGATTCGAGGTTCATCATGTGGCGCATGATGGGGTACTCGCCCGTAATGCCCATGCCGCCATGAATCTGGCGGGCTTCGCGGGCAATGTGCAGGGCCATTTCCACAGAGTTGCGCTTGGCCATCGAAATCTGGGCGCTGGTGGCTTTGCCTTCGTTTTTGAGCACACCCAAGCGCCACACCATCAGCTGGGCCTTGGTGATTTCGGTAATCATTTCGGCCAGCTTCTTCTGCTGGAGCTGGAAGGCTGCAATCGGCTTGCCAAACTGCTCGCGCTCCAGGCTGTACTTCAGGGCCGACTCGTAGCAGTCGATGGCCACGCCGATGGCGCCCCAGGCAATGCCGAAACGGGCCGAATCGAGGCAGCTCAAAGGGCCCTTGAGGCCGTCGATGCCGGGCAGCAGGTTTTCCTTGGGCACCTTCACGTTGTCGAATACCAGCTCGCCGGTGGTGCTGGCGCGCAGGCTCCATTTGTTATGGATTTCGGGAGTCGTAAAGCCTTCCATGCCGCGCTCCACGATGAGGCCCTTGATGCGGCCCTCCTCGTTTTTGGCCCACACCACGGCTACCTGGCACTCGGGCGAGTTGGAAATCCAGAGCTTGGCGCCGTTCAGCAGGTAGTAGTCGCCCTTGTCTTCGATGCGCGTTACCATGCCGCCGGGGTTCGAGCCGTGGTCGGGCTCGGTCAGGCCGAAGCAGCCCAGCCACTCGCCGCTGGCCAGCTTGGGCAGAAACTTGCGGCGCTGCTCCTCCGAGCCATAGGCGTAGATGGGGAACATCACGAGGGAGCCTTGCACCGAGGCCGTGGAGCGCATGCCCGAGTCGCCGCGCTCAATTTCCTGCATAATCAGGCCGTAGCTGATGTAGTCGAGGCCGCCGCCGCCATACTCGGTGGGCACGGTGGGGCCAAACGCGCCCACGTCGCCGAACTTGCGCACGATTTCGCTGGGGAAATGCGCCTGCTGGGCCCATTTCTCGATGTTGGGGCTGATTTCCTTTTTTACGAAGTCGCGGATGCTTTGGCGGATGAGCTTGTGCTCCTCGGTCAGCAGGCCGTCGAGGTCGAAATAATCGGTGAAACCGGCCGCGTTGGTGGAGCCGCGCTGGGCGGAGTGGGCTTTGGCCTGGGGCGAGAGTACGTCAGCTTCGGAAGACATGGCAGAGGATAAATTGGGTTGGGTGGCTCAAAGATAAAGATTTAAGCCGGCGCCGGCTGTTCGTGTGCTGCGCCCGATACGCTAACAGAACAGCCTACCAGCAAGTGGGTTCCGGTACATCCTAAATTCATTCTTCATCTTTCTGTTGCTGATCTGCGTAGCGCCTAGCCTATCCCACCCGCGGCCCCTCGCAGCAAGAACCCGGCGAAGGTGCCAGCGCCGGTGCGCCGGCCCCCGCTACCTTTGTTTTAAAGCCATTACCAGGAAGTGACTAAGAGCTTGAACGGATGCCTCGCTTCGGCAGGCAGCCGCTTGACTTTGTAGCCGGCTCCTTTCCCTCGCCCAATGCTCCCTCCTACCCTAAGTAAACGTTTTCAGGACCGCTTGCAGGAGCACCGGCCCCAGCTGCTCAGCCGGGCCGATGCGCTGCTGTTTTACCTGAGCCTGGCGGGGCTGCTGATTTTTGTATACGACCTGGGATTTGGGCAGGCGGCGGCCACCGAGCAGGTGTTTTCGGTTTTCTACGGGAGCTACACGCTGGTTTTGGTGCTGGTGCTGGTGCTACGCCTGTTCCTGCTCAACCGGGCGGGGGTGCCCCGGGGGTGGGTGATGGTTGAGGTCGGCCTTATCGTGCTGGCGGCCTACGGGGCGTATCTGAGCTTCTTTCCTGAACAGTTTTTCTACTACGGTACGGTGCTGGGGCGCTTCGTTGAGCGGGGCTTTCTGGTGCTGGGCGTGCTGCTGTATATATTCCTGATTGAGCTTTCGCGCCGCTCGCTTACCATTTACCGCCTGCGCTACAATCCGGCGCTGCTGTTTATCGGCAGTTTCGTGCTGCTTATTCTGCTGGGCGCGGGGCTGCTGCTGCTGCCCCGCGCCACGGTACAAGGCATCGGGCCGCTCGATGCCCTGCTCATCTCGACCAGTGCCGTGTGCGTTACCGGCCTGGCCACCGTCGATACGGCCACGTACTTTACCACCTTTGGTAAAACCGTTATCCTGATGCTCATTCAGCTGGGCGGCCTGGGCATCATGACGTTCACGAGCTTTCTGACGCTGTTTTTCCAACGCTCTTCGTCATTTCAGAACCAGCTTTTTATGCAGGGGCTGGTGAACGAGGAAAGCATCGGCAACACCATGCGCACCATTGGCAGCATTGTGGGCATCACGTTTCTGGTGGAGTTTATTGGGGCCTGCCTGATTTATGCGTCCATCAGTCCGGTGGCCGTTCCGCACCTGTCCGACCGGATGGGGCTGGCCGTTTTCCACTCCGTATCGGCCTTTTGCAATGCGGGCTTCTCTACCCTGCCCGCGGGCCTTTACAACGACGGTTTTCGTTTCAATTACCCTTTTCAGCTGGTCATTATCGCCCTGATTGTGGTGGGCGGCATTGGCTTTCCCATCATCTTCAACCTGTACCGCTACCTGCGCGAAAGGGGCCTTAGCCGCTGGCGGCAGCTGGTGCGCCGCGAGCGGTACGTATATGTGCCGCGCATTATCAGCGTGAATACCAAGCTGGTGCTGCTGACCACCGCCGCACTGCTGGTGGGCGGTACGGTGCTGTACGGCATTTTTGAGTACGATAACACCCTGCGCGAGCACTCAGGCTTCGGCAAGTTCGTCACGGCCCTGTTCGGTAGCGTTACGCCCCGCACCGCCGGTTTCAACACCGTGGATATGGCGCAGCTCAGCACCCCCATCGTGCTCATTTACCTGCTCCTGATGTGGATTGGCGCCTCGCCGGGCTCTACGGGCGGCGGCATCAAAACCACCACGTTCGCGCTGGCTTTCCTCAACATTGCCAGCATTGCCCGCGGCAAGGAGCGGCTCGATGTGTTCGGGCGCCATGTGCCCAGCAAGTCGGTGCAGCAGGCCTTTGCCGTGATGATGCTTTCGGCGCTGGTTATCGGGGTGGCGACGCTGTCCATTGCCTATTTCAATCCAGACATTCCGATACTGAAAGCGGCGTTTGAGGTGTTTTCGGCCTACAGCACTACCGGCCTGAGCCTGAACGTGACCAGCGAGCTGGCGGCGGGCAGCAAGCTGGTGATTATCATCACGATGTTTCTGGGCCGCGTAGGTACGTTTACGCTCATTGCCGGCGTGGTTAGCAAGGTGAACGACGCAACCCACCGCTACCCGCCCGAGAATATTATCATCACGTAACTTTTGCTGAACTTACTTTTTCGCTGAGCAAACCCGCATGAAATACATAATTATCGGCCTCGGCAACTTTGGCTCATCCCTGTCGATGCAGCTCACGGCTATGGGCCACGAGGTGATTTCGGTGGACAACGACATGGCCAAAGTCACCCAGTTCAAAGACCTGATTACGCATACCGTGTGCCTCGATGCCAAAGACCAGCGGGCCCTGGCCACGCTCCCGCTCAAGGACACCGACGTAGTGCTGGTGGGCATCGGGGAAGATTTTGGCGCCTCCGTAATGGCCGTGGCCAACTTCAAGCAGCTGGGCGTTAAAAAAATAATCGGGCGCGCCATTTCGCCCCTGCACCAAACGGTGCTCGAGGCCATTGGCGTGGATAGAATCGTGAGTCCGGAAACCGAGTTTGCCGAGCGCCTGGCCAAAAGCCTCGACATGAAAGGCATTCTCGACTCGCTGGACCTGACCGAGGACTACAACATCATTCAGGCCACCGTGCCCGCCCGCTACGTGGGCCACACCATTCAGGAGGCCAACTTTCGGCAGAAGTACAACATCAACGTGCTCACCATCATCCGGCAGAAGCAGGCCACCAACATGTTCGGCCGCTCGCAAACCAAGCCGTCTGCCATTGGCGTGGTGGCCGCCGACACTGTTTTTCTGGTCGATGACATTATGGTGCTTTTCGGCAAAATGGACGACATTCGGAAAGTATTGCAGTAACGCTGTAAACGAACGGAATTCAGGCAGACGAGGCGCCGGATTGGCGCATCATCACCCGATTGCCTGATGGTGCCCCCTTTTTATGAGCCACGAAAAGAAACTAACCGAGCTGGAGGCCACCGCCATTTGCGGCAACGACATTTCCTCGTCCTGCCTCTACGTGTCGGCCCTGGCCATTGCCTACGCCGGCCAGTATGCGTTTGTGGCTTTGCTGCTTGTAGCGGCGGTGCTGTTTCTGTTTCGCAAAATTTACGGCGAAGTGGTGGGGGCGCTACCCCTCAACGGCGGGGCCTACAACGTGTTGCTCAACACGACCAGCAAGCGCAACGCCGCTTTGGCCGCCTGCCTGACCATCCTGTCGTACATGGCCACGGCCGTAATTTCGGCCTCCGAGGCCATGCACTACCTGCACACGCTCTGGCACGGGTTCAATGTATTGTGGGCTACGCTGGGGTTGCTGGGGCTGTTTCTGGCCCTCACTATTCTGGGTATCTCCGAGTCGGCGAAGGTGGCGGTGGCCATTTTTATCACCCACCTGGTGTCGCTTACGCTGCTGGTGGGCACGGCCGCCTGGTTTCTGCTAACGCACGACCTGAGCACGTTTTCGGTCAATTTCTCGGCTCCCGTGCCTGGTGGCAGCATCACTACGGCGCTGTTTTTTGGCTTTAGCGCGGCCATGCTGGGTATTTCGGGCTTCGAAAGCTCCGCCAACTTTGTTGAGGAGCAGGGCCCCGGGGTGTTTCCGAAAACCCTGCGCAACATGTGGGTAGTTGTGAGCTTCTTCAACCCGGTTATTGCCTTTCTGGCCATTGCTGCGCTGCCGCTGGCCACCGTTGGCGAACATGCCGAAACCCTGCTCTCGTATCTGGGCACTACCACCGGTGGCCGCTGGCTGGGGGTACTCATCTCCGTTGATGCCGTGGCCGTGCTCAGCGGGGCCGTACTCACGAGCTTTGTGGGCGTGAGCGGCCTGATGAAGCGCATGACGCTGGACCGCATTCTGCCCCAGTTTTTTCTCAGAGAGAACAGGCGCCAAAGCAATTACGTCATCCTGCTTACGTTTTTTCTGCTCTGCGCTTCGGTGCTGTTCATTACCAAAGGGCAGCTGGGGCCACTGTCGGGCGTGTACACCATTTCGTTTCTGTCGGTGATGGCCTTTTTCGCGCTGGGCAACTTTCTGCTCAAGCGCAAACGGCCCAACCTGCCCCGGCCGGTGTATGCCGGTATTGTTACGGTTACGGCGGCCCTCATCAGTATTATGGTGGCCCTCTACGGCAACATCACGCTGCACCCCGACTACCTGATCGTGTTTCTGCAGTACTTTCTGCCCTCTATGGCCGTGGTGTACATTATGCTCAACCGGGCCTCTATCCTGGAGCTGATTCTGGCCGCCGCCACCTCATTTGCCCACAAATACCCGGGCGTATCGCGCTTCAGCCGCCTGCAGGTGCAAAAGGCCACCCGCGAGCTGCACCAGCAGGAATTCGTGTTCTTCACCAAAGGCGACAACGTGTCGAACCTCAACAAGGTGATGGCCTACGTAGTAGAAAACGAGTTTACCAACCGCCTTAAGATAGTAACGCTGCTGCGCGAAGGCGAAACCTACTCTCAGGATTTGGTAAACGATATCAAGGTGCTCGACCGGGCCTACGACCAGATCCGGATTGATTTTGTGGCCATGCAAGGCCACTTCGGCCCTGAACTCATCGACCGCCTCTCCCACGAGTGGAAAGTGCCCAAAAATTTCATGTTCATCGGCTCCCCCGGCGACCGGTTCCCCTATCAGATTTCCGAGCTCGGCGGAGTACGTCTGATCATCTGATCACAGATGTTACAGATAGGGCCGATGCCGCAGATTCGTTCTGACAGTGGATTCGTTCTGACGGAGGATTCGTGCTTTCAGAGGATTCGTTAAACGAATCAGTCTTTCGCCTGCAGAAATCCACCATCTATACCTCGAGCGAATCCGCTGCCAGAACGAATCTGCGGCATCGGCCCTATCTGCAACATCTGTGATTTAGAATTTAGCCCCCACTGATACCAGGAAATTGCGGGTGGCCTGGGGGAAGTACCAGTTGAAGGTTTGCTGGCGGCCGTCGGCACCGGGGTAGCCGTAGGTGTAGCCGTTGGCCACGTAGCGGCGGTTGAGCACATTATTTACCAGCAGGCCCAGCTCGATTTCTTTGATGAATACGGGCCGGATGGTGTAGCGCAGCCGGAAATCGAGCACCTGGTAGGGCTGAATGCGGCGGTCCTCGCTCGTGCTGTTGTCGAGGTACTGGCGGCTCACGGTTTTGTAGAGCAGCGCCGCCCGCAGGCCCGGCACGGCCGCCAGCGGCTGGGCCTCCAGGGTGTGGGCCGATACGGCCGAGGGCGAGTAGGAAATGGTGGTCGTACGCGCTTCGGCGGCGGCAACGGGGTTGTAGTCGGCGTCGTAGGTGATGGCGCGGTAGTCGAGGATGCGGTTGCGGCTGAGCGTAAGCGTACTGCTGAGGCTGACGCGGTTCTGCAGGGCCGTGGCCGCGCCAGATAGCTCCAGGCCGGTACGGTAGCTGCGCGGAGCGTTGGTACGCAGGGCCGTGCCTACATCATTCAGCTGGCCGGTTGCTACCAGTTGGTTGCGGTAGTGCATGTAAAAGTAGTTGGCCTCAAAGCTCAGCGAGCCACCGGCCCCCAGCAGGTTCACATCGGCTTTACGCAGGCGGTAACCGGCCTCGAAGTCGTTGAGGCGCTCGGCTTTGGCACTCTGGTCGCCGATGGGGCGGTCGGTAAAGTCGGAGCGGACGGGCTCGCGCTGGCCCACGGCAAAGCTGGCATACAGTTGCTGGCCCTCGGAAAGCGCGAAAGTAGCGCCGACTTTGGGGTTGAAAAACGTGTAGCGGGCGCGGGTGCGCACATCGTTCTGGTCGTCTTCAAGCCCGTCGATGGCGTAGTCGATGTGGCGCACCTGTACATCGCCATACACCCCCAGCTTGGGCAACACTTGCCAGGTAGCGCGGGCGTAAGCGTTGTAGTCGGTTTTGGTGGCGTCGTTGAAGTAGTAGCGGTGCCGGATGTTGCCCGTGGAGGCAAACCGGGCCCAGATTACCTCGCCGTAGTGGTCGTTTACAAAGCGGTTCCAGGCCCCGCCCACGGTAGCCTGCAGCCGGTCGTTGCTCTTGGGTTGGTAATTGAGCGCGAAGGTGCCGCCGTAGAAGTAGTTATCGAGGTATTTACGGTCAACCAAGTCGGTGCGCTTGATGGTCGTGTCGCCGAGCGTAACGTCGGGCAGCTGGTAGTCGGCCAGTTTGCGGTTGGCCCGGAAGCTTTCGTAGTAGCCCAGGCCGCGGGTAAGGTGCAGGGCCGCGCCCAGGCTCCAGTCGGTGCCCAAGGCCTGCGAAAGGTGCAGCTGGTAGTGGTTCTGCAGGTAGTTATCGGTCTGGTTGTCGTAGGTGTAGTAGCTGTAGCGGCGGCCTTCGCGGCGCACTCGTTCAGCATCGGCAAGGCTCAGTTCGCCGTTGTCGATGAACTGCTGGAGCAAAGCCGCGTTGCCAGTAATAGCCGGCTCGGGCACGCCGTTCCAGGCCTGATAGGTTTTCTCGCGGCCCGAAAACGTAATGAACTTGAGCAGCGTGGATTTGCCCTGGTAGCCGGCCGCTAGGTAGTACGACTTCAAATCCGACGACGCCCGGTTCATGTAGCCGTCGGTGCTGATGCGCGAGAGGCGGCCGTCAACCGTGAAGTGTTTCCCCAGCAAACCAGTGCCGAACTGGGCCGTATTTTTCCAGGTATTAAAGGAGCCGTACGAGTTGCTGGTTTCGCCGTAGGCCTCGGCGCGGTTGTCGAGGGTAGAGATGTTGAGGCTGGCCCCGAAAGCGGCCCCGCCGTTCTGGCTCGTGCCCACGCCCCGCTGCACCTGGATGGAGCTGATGGAAGAGGATAAATCGGGCAGGTTGACCAGAAACGAGCCGTGCGACTCCGCATCATTCAGCGGAATGCCGTTGATGGTCATGTTGATGCCCGTGTTGCTGGTGCCCCGAATCCGAATATCGGTGTAGCCCACGCCCGCCCCGGCATCCGACGTAACCACCACCGAAGGCGTCTGATCGAGCAGATAGGGCAGATCCTGGCCGAAATTGCGCTTGGCAATATCCTGCTTGCCCAGGTTGGTGTAGGCCGTGGCGGTGCGGTCGGAGGCGCGCTGGGCCGTCACGAGCGCATCGCCGGTGAGCACCCCGCCGGGCTGCAGGCGGGCCGCCACGCGCTGGGCTTCGGCCTGGCCCTGCAGGGCCTGCACAAAGGTTTCGTAGCCCACAAAAGTGATGCGCAGCTCGTGCCGGCCGGCCGGCACAGCGGCCAGGCTGAAAGCGCCGGCCGCATCGGTGGTGCCGCTGGGCGTGCCGTCGAGCAGTACGGTGGCGCCGGGCAACGGCTGGCCGCTGCGGGCATCGGTAATGGTGCCGGCCACGGGCCCCTGGGCCCAGGCCACGCCAGACGATAGCCCCAACAGGGCCAGTCCGGTGGTTAATGCTTTTTTCAAAAGTGAAAAAATAGAAAAAGTGGAACGTACCCAGGGCCAGGGGTCGGCCCCCATAGGTGTTTCGCTCGCGGATCGTTTGTTCCCTTCGCCGGCATTACCCGGATCAGGTTCAATGGGTATGATCTCAGCCTTATGGCTACTTGCGTAGCCTGGGGCACCCCTAAACTGTGCGGCGAAGGTACGCCACTAAATCTGGTTTTGGCGGGCCATACGCGGCCAGCGGGCGTAAAAAGAGCGGGCGACTTCGTTTTCTGCTGGCAATCAGCTATCTTAGAAATATACCCCGCCCACTGCGGCAGCCCGGCCCAAAACCCTGACACGCCAAAAACCAGCCGGAGCTACTGCCCGTTGCAGTAAGTAGCCTGTTCGGTTTCGGAGCCCTTCCCGTTCCCTTTCAACCTCCCGCGCCATGTCCGCTCCCAGCCTTCTGTATGTGCTTGCCGCGCTTGTTTTTGCCGCCTTTGTGTTGCTAATGCCTAGGCGCCGCCTGCGCCAGCCCCCGGCTCCCGGCAACGACGACGACAGTGGCGGCGGTGAACCAGTAGACGATGGCCTGCCTGATTTCGACCTGCCCCCCGGCGTTTCGCGCCCCATCAACGACTGGGAGCCCGACTACAACCGCCGCCCGGTGATGCGGGATTAGGGATTAGTGGTCGGAATAAAACGCGCCTGCCTGTCATCCTGAGCGCAGCGAAGGACCTTATACCACCCGAACAAGCCATCATTACGATGTCGTTTTGGTGGGATAAGGTCCTTCGCTGCGCTCAGGATGACAGGCAGACGTTACCTTAAAACCAACAGCTATAAATCCCTGGCCATCAGAACATAGGGTTCTGTGCCGCGGTAGATGCGGTTGCCTTCGGGCTCCAGCTTGAAGGCGCGGTAGAACGCCTCGTTGCGGGCGCGGGCGTCGCACCAGAGGCGGCGGGCGCCGTGGCGCCGGGCTTCGTTGAAGACGTGGCGCAACAGCTGCGAGCCGATGCCCTGGCCCTGGCAGTCGGGGCGGGTGGCGAACTTGCGGAACCGGGCCACGCTGCCATCAATAAACAGCGAAATAACCGATACCAGCTTGCCATTGCGGAAGGCGCCGAAGTGCAATCCGGCTTCATCGTTGCCCAGCTTAATGTAGGCTATTGGCTCGTTGGGCCACAGCACCTTATGGCGCAGCTCGTAGGTATCGGCCGCCGAAATGGCCCGGATGGTGATGTCGGAGGTAGTGGTATCAGGCAACGGTGAGACTATAAGAGGTGATAAACTGCTGGCCGGCATTCAGGCGCAGAATGCCCGGCTTGTCGGCCAGCTCGACGGGGCCGCCCACGCTGCCGGCCAACCCGTGCCAGGGCTCAATACAGACAAATTCGGCGCCCGGCCCGGCCGTCCAGAGCCCCAGGTAAGGAAAGCCCTCGAAACGGGCCCGCACGCTGTGGCCCGAACGCCGGCTGCGCAGCGTGAGGCTGGTAAAATCGAAGTGCTGAAAGACTAGTGCATCCTGGGCAAACAGCTCGTAGCTAAGTGGCAGCACGGTTTCGTGGCGCAACAGCGGCGTGGTTTCGCCGCTGAACAGGCCGTTTTGCAGCAGGTGCCGGTCGAGGCTGACGGGGTGGTCGAACACGAATTCGTAGTCCTCGAACGTTTCGCCGGGCAGCAGCGGGCAGCGGAAAGCCGGGTGCGCGCCAATGCTGAACAGCAGCTCCTTGGAGCCGGAGTTTTCGACTTCCCAGCCCACCGTGAGCGTGGAGCCGGCCAGCCGGTAGCTGATGCGCAGCGCAAACCCAAACGGATATACGGCCCGGCTGGCCGCGTCGTCGCGCAGCTCAAAGGTCAGCTCGAACTCGCTGCGGTGCAGTAGGGCAAACTCCCGGTCGCGGGCGAAGCCGTGCTGGCTTAGCTCGTAGGTTTGGCCCTGGTGGAGGTAGCGGTTTTCGGGCAGGCGGCCCACGATGGGGAACAGCACCGGCGCGTGGCGGCCCCAGTAGGCGGGGTCGGCCTGCCAGAGGTACTCCAGCTCGCCGGCCGCCTCCAGGCGCACAAAGCTGGTTAGCTCGGCCCCCTGGGTGTTCACCTGAACGCGGCAGTGCTCGTTTTCGAGGGTGTGAATCATGGCAATACCTTTTTTATTCGCTACTAATTATAGCGCTGCTTTCCTCATCCTCAACACCCGCACCCATTCGCTACCGGGCAAACAACGGCAGCCGCCCCGTAAAGTTACTCCGCCGCTTCGTCGGGCTGGGGCTGGCGGCCGAGCAGCTCATCAACGTGGAAGCAGGCCTGCTCGAACCGATGGGCGGGCGGGCCGCAGATTTCGGCAAAGTTCGACAGCTGGTCGCGAAGTTCGCGCTGGTAGAGGGCATAAAAATGACTGCGCTGCCGCGGATGCTCGCGCAACGGGTCGGCCTCCCAGGGCAGGTCCACGTTCAGCAGCAGAATCAGGGCGTATTGTTGCTGCTCCATGCGGCGCAGAATCCAGTCGGGGCAGTAGCCGAACGAGTGCTCGGCCCAGATTTTTATCACCAGCAAATCGGTGTCGCAGAACACCAGCGGCCGGCCCAGGCGCTGGGCTTGGTCCACGGCCTGCTCCTCGGCCTGCAGCTGGCCGCGGGCAATGTCTTCGAGGTCGGGCAGCGTGTAGCCCGGGGGGCGGCCGGTGAGGTAGGCGCGGGCGTACTCGGGGGCCCAGGCCGTGCCGTAGTGCTCGGCCAGCAGCCGGCTCAGGGTAGTTTTGCCCGTCGATTCGGGGCCGGTGAGGGCAATGCGCAGCATCAGCGGGCTGCTCCGGGAAACGGAAAATCGGTGGGCAGAAAGCGGAACGGTTTTTTCATAGCAGGTCAGGCAGAAAGCGGAACGGAGCGAGTGGCGTGCTGGCGCAGAGCCCGTCGCCACTCCACGTAGCCATACACGGCCAGGCCGAGGTAGAGCACGTACAGGGCGCTGGTGGGGTACAGCTGCTTGTACCAGAGAATGGGCACATAGATAATGTCAACCACAATCCAGACAAGCCAGTTTTCGAGGCGCTTGCGGATGAGCAGAAACTGCCCGGCCAGGCTGCCGGCCGTGGTAAAAGCGTCCCAGTGGGGCAGCGTGGCATCGGTGTGGTGCTGCAGGTAGTAGCCCACGCCCAGCGTATAGGCCGCCACAAAAGCCGCACAGCCTGCCCACTCGCGCCTAGGCGTGCGGGTTACGGGCAGCTCGGAGCGGTTGCGTCCACCGTACAGCCACTGGTACCAGCCCAGCCCCGCCAGCCCGATAAACAGTACCTGCAAAAAGGCATCGGAGTACAGCGTGGCCCCCGAGTACACCACCACATACAGCGCGCAGCTGACAATGGCCACCGGAAAATTCCAGAGCGACTCGCGGGCCGCCAGCCATACGCAGGCAAAACCCGTGAGCACGGCCACCCATTCGAGCGGGCCGTTGCCGGCCGCGGCGGTCCAGAAGCTGAGCAGTTCTTCCAATTCGGTTTCAGCAGGTGAGGTAGGGCGGCTCCGTTTGGGGCCCGCCGGCCAAAGCTAACCAGCCGCGGGGTAATTTTACCGTTGATTCCGCCTTTCACCTGTTTTATTGATGCTGCCCGAACTCACGCCCGAAGCCCTGCACGCCCGCCTGCAAAGCGGCGAAAACCTCCAGCTCATCGACGTGCGCCAGCCCGAGGAATTCGAATTTTGCCGCATCGAGGGCAGCGTATTGCTGCCGCTGGGTGAGCTGGCTTCCCGTGCCGACGAAGTGCCTGATGACGGGCCCGTGGTGCTCATCTGCCACCACGGCGTGCGCTCGATGCAGGCGCTGGCTTACCTGCAGCACCGTTTTCAACTGGATAATCTGCTGAACCTGCGCGGTGGCATCGACGCCTGGAGTCGGCGGGTGGACAGCTCGGTGGCACTTTATTAGGTTCCCGCAGAGGACGCAGTGTTTTCGCAGAGGGCGCAGTGCTGTTCTGGAACGACACTGCGCCCTCTGCGAAAACACTGCGTCCTCTGCGGGCTAAAAACTACTGAACGAATGCGCCTCCCCGACCTGCCCATCACCGCCGCCCTGCCCGAGCTGCTGGCCACGCTCGAAGCCCACAGCATCGCCGTGCTGCAGAGCCCCGCCGGGCGCCGGCAAAACCAC
>NZ_JAGGPS010000051.1 GCF_018613725.1 Hymenobacter sp. ISL-91 | reverse complement strand
ACCCCACAACTGCCCGCTTGCCCCGGCAACAAGGGGGATAATTCGGTCCACATCTTATCCGTCAGTAGCGTGCGGTCTGCATTCATAGACGATGAACAGCCACTTAATTGAGAACAGTTCCTAGAGCCTGTTATGCACTGGTAGCGTAATTTGGGGTATGGCACAGCAAAGCGGATACCCCAGTGACGTAACGGATGACGAATGGGCGTTTGTAGCGCCCTATTTGGCCCTGGTGCGCGAAGACGCGCCGCAACGGCAGCACGCGCTACGCGCCGTGTTCAATGCCCTGCGCTACCTGGTCAAAACCGGCTGCGGCTGGCGTTACCTCCCCCATGACCTGCCGCCCTGGCCGGCGGTCTACCAGCAATGGGCCCGCTGGCGGGATAACCGCTGTTTTGAGCATATGATGGCCGATTTACGCGAACTGGCGCGGGTGCTGGCTGGCCGCAAGGCCGAGCCCACGGCCGTGATTCTGGACTCACGCACGGTGCAGAGCACGCCCGAAAGCGGCGCCCTCGCCGGTTACGACGGAGCCAAGCGACGCAAGGGTAGCAAGGTGCACGTAGCCGTCGATACGCTGGGCCACCTGCTGGCCGCCGTCGTCACGCCAGCTAATGCGCCGGACCGCGGGCAGGTGGAGGCACTCTGCCAGCGGGTGCAGCAGGTCACGGGCCAAAAGGTACAAGTGGCCTATGTAGATCAGGGCTACACGGGCGAAGACGCCGAATATGCCGCGGCCGTGCACGGCATTGACTTACAGGTTGTTGTCAAGACTGAAGGCCAGACTGGCTTTGTGCTGCTGCCCCGCCGCTGGGTCGTCGAGCGCAGCTTCGGCTGGGCCGCCCGCTTCCACCGTCTGGCCCGCGACTACGAACGCTTGGCCCTGACCATGCAGCAATTCCACTTCCTGGCCTTCGCTACACTCTTGCTGGCAAAAGGCGTTTTTCGAGCAACCAGTCCATAACAGCCTCTAGAACTGAAAAAGTACGGTGCCGCTCCTAAATCATCAGCAGGCAGATACCCAGGAAGAGCAGGCCGACGCAGTTGACGAAGCCGAACGAAAAGGCCTGATCGGGCCGTAGCTGGCCGGCCAACACTGCCCCAGCCGTGCCCAGCACTAGTACAGAAAGTAGCCGGACCAGCCGAAATGTATTAACGGTGAGGTGGCTGCCCCGCGATGCGCCCGACACTACCTGTACCGACCGGATCTTGCTCAACCACGGCGTTCGGGACACTTCCAGCAGGTCACCGACCGCCAGATCCACATTTTTCCAACCTTGGATGAGGGTATTGCCGGTAGAAACCGTGAAGCCGTAATTGCTTTGAAATTCAACCGTCCGGACATGTTCGTTTGTCAGTAGTGCGGAACGCTGGCAGTCCAGCAGCACGGCCAGTGCGAGGAATATGCTCACCACAGCCACCACTCGCAGCTTTGGCAGCGCCCAGGCAAACTGCTTTGCGTACAGCGTATGCAACGTAGGCGCCGGCGGCCGGCGGGGGCGGGCCGCCGGGCTATGGGCCCGGGGCCGTTGCGGCGCATGCGGGGCCGAGTCACGAGGTGTAGCTCGCCACTCCAGGGCGGCATCGTAGCTGGCACGACGGCTGGGGTTGCTCAGCACCTCGTAGGCCTCGTTCACGGCCAGGTACCGCGCGTGGGCGGCAGGGTCGGGCGTGCGGTCGGGGTGCGTCAGCCATACCAGCTTACGGTAGGCCTGCCGGATGTCGGTAGCCGAGGCGCTGGCGGGCAGGCCCAGTGTGGCATAGTGCGTACTCATGGGGCCGCGCTCAGCGCAACCACGGCTTCGGCTTGGTCCAGCACCCGGCGGGTGGCCAGTTCCAGCAGGCGGCGGTTCAGCTCGGAGCGGTTTTGGCGGTAGAAGGCCAGCTCCTCGTGCGTGAACTGGCCGGTTATCAGCCCGACCACCGTGTAGCGCAGCTTGGTGTTGCGGCCCAGCAGCCCGGCCAGCAGCCGGAGCCGGTCGGCGGGGGTGGCCGAGGCCAGCGGCACGTGATGGTCGCGCACAAAATCGGCAACTACGGCCAGCAGCAGCGGATTCTGGAGCTTGAGCACGGGCCGCAGGGTGGCGTGCAGAAAGTCGCCGGCCGTAGCAGAGGTGGTGGCGGTTTCGGCAGCTACAGTAGGGCGCAGGGCCTGCAGGGCAGCATCGGGGCGAGGGAAGTGAGGCATCGGGAGCAAGATAGAAGAACGCGGAACATTGCGCCCACCTTGAATAGTTGGCGCTGGTAGCAACAAAAAAAACGCCCGGCAGGCTGCCAGGCGTTTTCTACTCTCAAATCAGAAGCAGTGCTTAGTGCTGCACCAGCAGCTTCTTGGTGAGCGTGCCTTCCGAGGTAGTCAGGCGCACCAGGTACAGGCCGGGGGCTACCGAGGAGGTGGGCACCTCCAAGCCATCCTTCTGCAGGCGGGCCGCCGAAACAGTCTGGGTAAATACGCGCTGACCGAGTATTGAAACCAGCTCTACCTGCACCGGTACCGAGCTGCTTACCTGCGTACGGATCAGCACCTGGTTATTGGCTGGGTTAGGATAGATATCGAGAAGAGTGGCGCTGAGTTGCTTGTTGTTGGCAAGCACAACGGTTGGCATATCGAAGGCAATCTTCTGGTCGGTGAGGCTGTTGCTGCTGCCCTGGCTGGCGCTGAAGCCCATGCCGCGACGAGCGAATACACGCCAGATAAGAGCTGAGTTGGCGGCCTTGTTGTTGACCGAGTCGGCCTTCAGAATGGCGTTGCGGCCATCGATGAAGCCTGGACGGCAGGGCTGGAGCTTGAGGCCGTCGATTACCAGCTGCAGGGCAATGTTGTTGCCGCCGGTGCTGGCCTTAAGGTCGGCGTTGTAGCCATGCTTGGCAATCAGCTCCCAGTTCAAATCCCAGAGCGTAGTGGCCCAAACGTAGCCGATAGCGTGTACCGGGTTGGTACCGTCGGCGGCGGTAGCGTAGCTGCCGGTGCCCAGCAGGGCATAGGTAGCGGGGTTGATTTTCATGTCGGTGCTGTAGCGGGTAGGCCGGATGCCGCCACCATCAGTGGCCTCAAAGGAGGCGTAGGTGCCAATGCCGCGGCCCGTAGTGCTCACGTCGCCGGGTTTGGTGGTCATCCAGAGTGCGAAGAAGTCGCTCCAGCCCTCGCCCATCTGCTCGGCGCTGTTCAGGCAACTCACGTTGGGGCCACCGGTCAGGCGGCTCGAAATGCCGTGGCCGTATTCGTGGGCAACAATGCCATTGTCGAAATCACCATCCCGGTAAAACACTTCGCCCGAGGCCGAAATGGTAACCTCCTGGCCGGCGCGAGCGGCAATCTTTAGCTTTTCGCCTTCGTTTTTAGTGATGAAGATCGACGGAATCCGCAAGCCAATGGTGTCGGGAGCCGAACCACCCATGCGGGTAAGGGTAGTAGAGTTCGGAATGCTGTCCATCATGATAACCATGCGGGCACCGGCGTTCTGAGCGTTCTTGATTTTGATGGCGAAACCACACTTGCCACGCTCAAGCAGGGCAATGTTGCCGCTAAGGGCAGCTGCATTCACGAGGGGCGAGTTGCAGCCGCGCTCGGGCTTGGCCGAGCCATCATCGGCTACAACCAGCTTGCCCGTGATGGGGCCCACGGCCTGCAGGCTGCGGCCCAGTGAGCCTTCCAGCGCGTTCAGCGGTCCGGCCAGTGTGCTGGGAGCCGTAACGGCCACATTCAGCTCCGAACGGTCCCACAGGTACATCTGCATGCGGGGGCGGCCACCATCGAGAGGCGTCGAGAAGTTGGCGTTGTTGAGCCGGACAGGCGAAGCTGTAGAGGCGTCCTGCGCTTCAGCCTGCACGTAGTCGGCTCCTTTGCCCTGGCCACTGTAGTTGTTCGCCTGGAAGTTTCCGCTGGCCTCGTCGAAGCCTTTTTGAGCCATTACGTCGTGCATCAAGTTGTTCCAGAAGAACAAGTTGGTGATGGCGAGGTCCCGGTTTTTCTTGGCAGGGGCGTTCTTCGAATCATCAAATGGATAATCGAAGATCAGGTCTTTACCGCCGTCGGGGCTGTAGTTGGCGCCTGCGGTGTTGTTGTTGTTGGACGCGTCGTCGTAGGAGTGTACGTTGTTGCCGCGCGTGGTCGTGTGCTCAGCACCGGCTGTGCCATCGGTATCATGCCAGCCGAAGGGCGAGTACTTCGCGTCAGCGGGGTCGGTAACTACCTGCCGCGCACCATGGATGGGGCTCTCAACCGTCAGGGGCCACACGTTGTAGCTGTTGGGCGTGGCCGTAGGCCGGGCCGCCGTGGCCGGCGTAGCCTTGATGGCAGCCGCAACCGTTGCCTGGGTCAGGGGCCGGGTCAGGTTCAGCATGCTGAAATCGTCCGACACCGTGTAGTCACTCTTGTCGAGCAGCACGCCCGACGAGGCATCTACCCGGGCGTTCCAGTAATGGTCGCCGCTGAGCGGGGCCAGCGTAACATCCCACACCAGCCGGAGCGAGCCATCGGCCAGGGGCAGGTACATGAGCTTGGCCGGAATCTTATCCAGTGAAATGCCTCCGTTGCTGAACTCCATGCCCTCGGCGGCCGAGCCGGCCTTGAGCACCGTAAGGTTGCCGGGTGCGGGCATGCCCAGCGCCCGGGCGGCGGCTCCTACCGCCTGCTGGGCCGAAAGGCCCGGCGTGGGGGCCGCACCGCGGGCAAGTACTTCGATGCCGGGCCGGAAGCTGCTGTGCAGGCTTACTACTTTCCCGGCAGCCGTCAGGTGCACGTTGGCTACGGCACCGTATACCTCAATGCCCTGCACACGCTGGCGCAGATACACGTGGGTGACACCATTGCGGGCGTCGGTGTACTGGCTGGTAACGGCCGCGTCGGCGGCATCGGTGGCTACCAGGCCGAGGCTGGCTGCGCGGTTTTGCAGCGCCTGCAGCCCCCGGTTGTCGGAGGAGGTGGCATTTTGGGCGGCAGCCAGGCCGGGCAGGGCCAGCAGGGCCGCAACGGCCAGTGCCCGGGCCGCAGGAGTAAAAGTTGGGTTCATTAAGCGGGTGTAAAGAGGTGCAGAGCTACAGAACATAAGCCGAGGTGGCCGTCCTGATTCCAAATTTACACCCAGCCAGGGCATTGTTTAGCGAAATTTTTAAAAAATATTATGTCATTTTATATATTTTTCAATAGGCCGGCGTATCAGATAGGTTTTTCACGGTTCATAGCACTAATGAATTCCCACAGCACCACGCCAGCCGCCACGCTCACATTGAGGCTGTGCTTGGTGCCGAATTGCGGAATCTCGATTGCTGCGTCGCATAATGCCAGCACCTCATCTTCCACCCCAAACACCTCGTTGCCCATCACCAGCGCGTAGGGCTGGCTGGCATCAATAGCAAAGTCGGGCAGCAGCACGCTGGTAGTCGTTTGCTCCACGGCTATCAGCTTGTAGCCAATGGCCTTCAGCTGGTGCAGCACTGCTGAGGTAGTGGGCGCATACTCCCAGGCGACGGAATCGGTGGAGCCCAGGGCCGTTTTGGTGATGTCGCGGTGGGGCGGGCGGCCCGTAATACCACAGAGCCAGATTTTTTCCACTGCAAAGGCATCGGCAGTGCGGAAGGCCGCCCCCACATTGTGAAGGCTGCGCACGTTGTCGAGCACGAGGGTAAGGGGGAATTTTCGCGTATTTTTGAAGTCGGCCACCGTCAGCCGGTTCAGTTCATCCATCGAGAGTTTGCGCATCGGGCAAAGGTAGGAACGCCCGCCGGGCTGCTGGGTGTTGGGAGGAAGCAACGATGTAGGGGCGGGGCTTGTCCCCGCCCGCCGTTCGGGCCGCGTGCATGGTCGAGCGGAATCAATGAAACGGCCCGACTGGCGCAGACGGCGGGCGGGGACAAGCCCCGCCCCTACACCGGCAACTATACAACAGTAACTGAAATTGAAAGTCATCAAAGAAAAGAAGCCCGTTCGCACGCACGGCACGCTGGGGCCGGCCCCGGTGGCCGATACGCCGCTGATGAAGCAGTACCAGCAGCTCAAGCAAACCTACCCCGGCGCGGTGCTGCTGTTCCGGGTAGGCGACTTCTACGAAACCTTCGGCGAGGATGCCGTCACGGCCTCGCGCATCCTCGATATCACGCTCACCAAGCGCGGGGCGGGCACGGCCTCCGAAACCCCGCTGGCCGGCTTCCCCCATCACTCGCTCGATACCTACCTGCCCAAGCTGGTGCGCGCCGGCCAGCGCGTAGCCATCTGCGACCAGCTCGAAGACCCCAAGCAGGCCAAGGGCCTGGTGAAGCGCGGCGTAACCGAGCTGGTAACGCCCGGCGTGAGTTTGCACGACAACGTGCTGGAGCGCCGCAGCAACAACTACCTCTGCGCCGTGCATTTTGGCAAGCAGGAGGCCGGCGTGAGCTTTCTCGACATCAGTACCGGCGAGTTTCTGGTGGCCCAGGGCACGGTGGAGTACCTGGGCAAGCTGCTCCAAAATTTCCAGCCGGCCGAGGTGCTGTTCTGCAAGAAAAGCCGGAGCGAATTTGAAGGCCACTTCGGGCCCGATTACTGCCACAACGCGCTGGAAGAATGGGTGTTCGGCCACGACTACGGCTACGAGCAGCTCACCCGCCACTTCAACACCACCTCGCTCAAGGGCTTCGGCATTGATGGGCTGCGCGAGGGCATTACGGCCGCCGGGTGCATTTTGCACTACTTGGCTGAAACCAAGCACACCGACGTGGGCCACATCGGCAGCATCGGGCGGCTGGAGGAAGACAAATACGTGTGGCTGGACAGGTTTACGGTGCGCAACCTGGAGCTGGTGCAGGCCCAGCACCCCGGCGGCGTGCCGCTCATCGACATCCTCGACCAGACCATTACGCCGATGGGGGCGCGGCTGCTGCGCAAGTGGGTGGTGCTGCCGCTCAAGGAGCCCGCCCAGATTCAGCGCCGCCTCGATACGGTGGAAGCCCTGCTACAGACCCCCGAGCTACTAGAAAACCTGCAGCAGCACCTGCGCCAGATAAACGATTTGGAGCGGCTGATTTCCAAGGTGGCCGTGCGCCGCATCAACCCCCGCGAGCTGCTGCAACTCGCCCGCGCCCTCGAAGCCATCGGCCCCATCCGCGACGAGCTGGCCGCTTCGGGCGTGAAGGCGCTGCAAAAGCTGGCCGACCAGCTCAACCCCTGCGCCGCGTTGCGCGAGGAAATCCAGACGAAAATCCGGGAAGACGCGCCCATTCTCACCAACCAGGGCGGCGTGCTGCTCGATAACATTGACAAGGAGCTGGACGAGTTGCGGGCTATGGCCGGCTCGGGCAAGGACTACCTGTTTCAGCTCCAGCAGAAAGCCATTCAGGAAACCGGCATTTCCTCGCTCAAAGTGGCCTACAACAAGGTGTTCGGCTACTACCTCGAAGTCACGAATGCCCACAAAGACAAAGTACCCGCCACCTGGATTCGGAAGCAGACGCTGGTGAATGCCGAGCGCTACATCACCGAGGAGCTGAAGGTGTACGAGGAGAAAATCCTTCATGCCGAGGAGCGCCTGTTCATCATCGAGCAGCGCATCTACACCGAGCTGGTGCTCACGGCGGCCGAATACGTGCCCCAGGTGCAGCAGAACGCCCGCGCCATCGGCGTGGCCGACTGCCTGGCCTCGTTCGCCGCCACCGCCCGCCAGCACCGCTACGTGAAGCCCGTCGTCGACGACTCCACGACCCTCGACATCACGGCCGGCCGCCACCCCGTCATTGAGCGCCAGCTGCCCCCCGGCGAGCAGTACATCCCCAATGACCTGCGCCTCGACCAGGACGAGCAGCAAATCGTGGTGATTACCGGCCCCAACATGGCCGGTAAATCGGCGTTGCTGCGCCAAACGGCCCTGATTGTGCTGCTGGCCCAAATCGGCTCCTTCGTACCCGCCGACGCGGCCCATGTCGGCGTCATCGACAAGATTTTCACCCGCGTAGGGGCCTCCGACAACCTAAGCAAGGGCGAAAGCACCTTCATGGTGGAGATGACCGAAACGGCCAGCATCCTCAATAATTTGTCGGATAGAAGTCTGGTGCTGATGGACGAAATCGGGCGCGGCACCAGCACTTATGATGGCATCAGCATTGCCTGGGCCATCGTGGAGCACCTGCACAACTCGCCCCGGGCCCGGGCCAAGACGCTGTTCGCCACCCACTACCACGAGCTCAACCAGCTGGCCGCCGACTGCCCGCGGGTGCGCAACTACCACGTGGCCGTGAAGGAGGCCGACAACCGCATCCTGTTTCTGCGCAAGCTGCGCGAGGGCGGCTCCGAGCACAGTTTTGGCATCCACGTGGCCCGCATGGCCGGCATGCCCGCGGCCGTGGTGCTACGAGCCAACGAAATTATGCACCACCTGGAGCAGGAGCGGGCCTCCACCGGCCTGGAATCCGACCAGCCCACCGAGTTCGACGATTTGTTGGTGGGGCTCAATGATGATGCGGACGACGTAACCGGCGGCAAAGTGGTGCCCCTGAACGGCCACGCTGAAACGCCCGCAGCCGCCCGGCCAGCCGGCCCGAAAGCCCAGCCGGCGGCCGCCGTGCACTCGGCCCCACGCCCCAGCTTACAACTCAGCATGTTCGAGCCCGCCGACCCGGCCCTGGAACGTCTGCGCGAACTGCTGACGCAGCTCGATGTGAACACGCTGACTCCAATTGAGGCCCTGCTCAAGCTGAACGAGCTAAAGCTGGCAGTAGGCGGCGGCAAGTAGCGCCCGGAACCGGCGGCCCGGCTCAGCTTCTGGCTGTTTGGGCCGCTGGGTCGGGGCTCGGTTGGGCTATGGCCAAGCTAGGCGACGAAAAATTTTCTGGCTGACAATCAAAGCAAAAGCCTTTAAATGGCCCTAATCAACCGGTTTTTTTACAGGCAGGGCTTGACTTCAGGATTTGCTGTACTACCTTTGTCACACCAAAACGCTCCAGGGCGTTTGAATCTCAAGCGAGAGTAGCTCAGCTGGTAGAGCGCGACCTTGCCAAGGTCGAGGTCGCGAGTTCGAACCTCGTCTCCCGCTCCAACACGAAAAACCTGCCCCATCCGGCAGGTTTTTTCGTTTCTTGCCGGTATGGCTAATACCCGCAAGTGTCTGAGTACCGACGCTGAGTTTCAACAGGCCGTAGCCGAGTGCCTCTCGGTGCGGCAGGTGCTCAGCCGCATCGGGCTGGTGCCGGCCGGCGGCAACTACAAAACCGTGCATGCCCGCGTGGCCCGGTTGGGGCTGGATACGAGCCATTGGACGGGGGCGGGCTGGAATACGGGGGCGCGGTATAAAGCCTTTGGCCGAAAGGCTACGCTGGAAGAAATACTCGTACGAAATTCTGCTTATGCTTTTACCCATGGGCTACGTGGCAGGCTGCTTAAAGAGGGATGGAAGCAACACCAGTGTGAGCAGTGCGGGCTTACTGAATGGTGTGGACAGCCTATTGCATTAGGAGCTGTTCTCAATTA
>NZ_JAGGPS010000050.1 GCF_018613725.1 Hymenobacter sp. ISL-91 | reverse complement strand
TGAACAGAAAAGCCACCTCATTTGAGGTGGCTTTTCTGTTCACTGGAAGTGAAATTTGAGCGAATACGCCGTTTACTGAGCGTTTTTCAACTCATCCTCGCCGCCATAGGGCGTACCATCTTTTAGGTCGCCCTTCAGGCCACCCATTTGCGACTGACCGGCCTGCTGCTGGGCCTGAGCAGCGGGGCTGGCGTCGGCTGTGCCGGGCGCACCCATGGGCTGGTCGGTAGCCGATTGCGGCCGATCCTGTTGGTAATGCTGCACTAGTTCGTTGGCGCGGCTGATGTACTGCTGCTTGGCTTCTTCGTGCGACATGCCTTTGCATTTGCTCCAGGCGTCCCACTGGCCCTGCGAGAGGCCTTCGGGGCCATTGGGGTTATCGGGGGTGTCGTCGCCCACTTCATCCCGCTTGGCGTCGTGGTCACCGTCGGTGGCCTGCTTGTAGAGGCCGTAGAGTTCGGTCATGTGCGCGGCGGCCATTTCGCCGGGCAGTGTGTCAATGCGCTGGGCAGCGGCGTCAAAATCTTGCTGAAGGCTCATATTCGGAGGGTAGAAGTAAGGTAAAGTGAGTAGGAGGGAAGCGGGCGGCAAGAGCCGGTCCGGTAATTGGTAACCGGTGGCAGCCCGGCAGTAAGGTTGTACTAGCCCGGCCCGGCTTTGGTTACGGAGGAGTAGTACAGTTTTTGCCAATCCACATGGCAATAGTTCGTACTTTTGCCAGCCATATGTGTGGAATCTCCGGAGTATTCGCTTTTACTGAGGCCGGCCGTAGTGCGCTGGCCGCCCTGCCTGCCTCAACCGACGCCATCGTCAGCCGTGGGCCCGACTCACAGGGACACTTTATGTACGATAGTTGCGGGCTAGGCTTTCGGCGCCTGGCCATTCTCGATTTGTCGGCCGATGGCAACCAGCCCATGACCGACGAGTCGGGCCGCTACACCATTGCCTTCAACGGCGAAATATTCAACTTCCGGGAGTTGCGGCAACAGCTAGTGAAGAAGGGTCACACCTTCCACTCACAGACCGATACCGAGGTTATTCTGCAGCTCTATATTGCTGAAGGGCGTAGCTTCCTGAAAAAGCTCAACGGCTTTTTCGCCTTTGCCATCTACGACAAGGAGGAAAACTCGCTGTTCGTGGCCCGCGACCGGATGGGCGAAAAGCCCCTGCTCGTGTACCGCGACGAAGACAAGCTGCTGTTTGCTTCCGAAATGAAGTCGTTGCTGGCGCTTGGAATTCCGCGTAAGCTCGATTTTACCTCGCTGAGCCAGTACCTGCAGCTGAACTACATTCCCGGGCCGGCCACTATTTTCAAGGGCGTGAAAAAAGTGCTGCCCGGCTACTACCTGTTCATCAAGGAGGGAAAAGTAGTGCGCAAGCAGTGGTACAAGATTCCGTACGACCCTAAGAAGGTCGAGAAGAACAAAACGACCTACGAGCAGCAGCAGGCCAAGCTGGTCGAGCTGCTCGATGACGCCACCGCCCGCCGCCTGGTGGCCGATGTGCCCGTGGGTGCTTTCCTGAGCGGCGGCATCGATTCGAGCGTGGTAGTAGCGCTGGCCACCCGCCATACGCCCCACCTGAACACGTTCAGCATCGGTTTTGCTGATGAGCCGTTTTTTGACGAAACCAAGTATGCCCAGCTGGTAGCCGAGCGCTACAAAACCAACCACACGGTTTTCTCGCTCCGCAACCAAGACCTCTACGACCACATCTTCGATGTGCTCAACTACCTAGACGAGCCCTTCGCCGACTCGTCGGCCCTGGCCGTGTACATCCTCAGCAAGCGCACCCGCGAGAAGGCTACCGTAGCGCTGAGCGGCGACGGCGCCGACGAGCTGTTTGCCGGCTATAACAAGCACATGGGCGAGTTTCAGGTGCGCCAGGGCGGCTTCAAGGCCGAAGCCGTGGCGGGCCTCGATATGCTCTGGAACGTGTTGCCCAAGTCGCGTAACTCCTTCCTGGGCAATAAAGTCCGGCAGTTTCAGCGCTTCTCGCGCGGCATGCTCAGCGGCCCCAAAAACCGGTACTGGGACTGGGCCTCGTTTGCTTCGGAAACCGATGCCCGCCAACTGCTGAGCCCGGCCGCGCGCCGCAAAATCGGCAAAAAGCTGAATGAGCGTCGCCGCCGTGAGCTACTGGGGGGCCTGCACGCCGATGGCGACCTGAACGAGGTGCTGCTCACCGATACGCGCATGGTACTGCCTTACGACATGCTGGCCAAGGTCGACATGATGAGCATGGCCAACTCGCTGGAAGTTCGCCCGCCTTTCCTCGACCCCAACGTGGTGCGCTTTGCCTTCTCGCTGCCCGTAAGTAGCAAGATTGATGCGAACATGAAGAAAAAAATCGTGCAGGATGCCTTCCGGCCCATGCTGCCCGAAGAGTTGTACAAGCGCCCGAAGCACGGCTTCGAAGTGCCCCTGCTCAAGTGGTTCCGGGGCGAGCTGCGCCCGCTCATTGAAGACGATCTGCTTTCCGACGGCTTCATTGAGGCTCAGGGCATTTTCTCCGTCGAGGCGGTGCAGCAACTCAAGAAACAGCTCTTTTCTAACAGCCCCGGCGACGTACATGCCCGCATCTGGGCCCTCATCGTGTTCCAGTGGTGGTGGAAGAAGTGGATGGCGTAGGTAGGTCGAGCCGTTAGCCATCAGCTACTAGCTGTTGGCCTCCATTTTGGTAGTAACGAAGTAAACTTCATAGGCTACCTCCAAGTAGTTACTGGCTTAAATGACGCGTAAGCTTTCCATTATCATTCCGGCTTACAACGAAGGCGCCACTATCGCGCGGGTGCTGGACCAGATCCGGGCTGTAGAGTTGGCTGGTGGCTTTGGTAAGGAAGTAATAGTGGTGGATGATTTCTCGACGGACGATACGGCCGCTGAGGTGCAGCGCTACGCCACCGAGCATCCTGAGCTACCACTGAGTTACCATCGACACGCCAGCAACCAGGGTAAAGGCGCCGCGCTGCACACCGGCATCCGGGTGGCTACCGGCGAGTTTATCGTTGTTCAGGACGCCGACCTGGAGTATGACCCCCAGGAGTACAATGTGCTGCTGGCTCCCGTGCTACGCGGCGTGGCCGATGTGGTGTACGGCTCGCGCTTTATTGGGGGCAAGCCTCACCGCATTCTGTTCTTCTGGCACAGCATCGGCAACAAGTGGCTCACCACACTGTGCAATGCCTTTTCCAACCTCAACCTCACCGACATGGAAACCTGCTACAAGCTCTTTCGGCGCGAGCTGGTGCAGGGGCTGCAGCTGGAGGAAAAGCGTTTCGGCTTCGAGCCCGAAGTAACCCTAAAAATAGCCCGCGTGCCTGGCGTCCGTATCTACGAGGTAGGCATCAGCTACTACGGCCGCACCTACGCCGAGGGCAAAAAAATCGGCTGGCGCGACGGATTTAGGGCTATCTATTGCATTGTAAAATACGGAGTGCTTTAATTGTACTTTGATTATCCATAATTGTTTTTAACGGAGCCTGGCTATATGAAAATTGCGGTTGTAGGCACTGGATATGTGGGCTTGGTAACGGGTACCTGCTTTGCCGAGGTCGGCATCGACGTGACGTGCATTGATATTGATCAGCATAAAATTAACAATCTGCGCCAGGGCATCATGCCCATCTACGAGCCGGGGCTGGAGGAAATGGTTGTCCGCAATATGGAGGCGGGCCGCCTGCATTTTACTGCCGACCTGAGCACGGGAATCAAGGAATGTGCGGTAGTGCTTATTGCGGTAGGCACCCCGCCCGGCGAAGATGGCTCGGCTGATCTGAAGTACGTGCTGAACGTAGCCCGTGGCATCGGGGAGTATATGCAATCCTACTGCGTTATCGTCACCAAGAGCACGGTTCCGGTGGGTACCGCTCCCATCGTACACCAGGAAATTGCGCGGGCGCTCGACAAGCGTGGCGTACACATTGGCTTCGATGTGGCTTCAAACCCCGAGTTTCTAAAGCAAGGGGCGGCTATCGACGACTTTCTGAAGCCCGACCGCATTGTAGTGGGGGTGGACTCCGAGCAGGCCACGGAGGTAATGCGCCGCCTCTATAAGCCTTTTCTGCTCAACGGCCACCCGATTATTTTTATGGATATCCCGTCGGCCGAGATGACGAAGTATGCGGCCAACTCGATGCTGGCTACCAAGATATCATTCATGAATGATATTGCTAATCTCTGCGAAATAGTGGGGGCCGACATAAATATGGTGCGTCGTGGAATTGGCTCCGACGCCCGCATTGGGCCCAAGTTTATTTACCCAGGCATCGGCTACGGTGGCTCCTGTTTCCCCAAAGACGTAAAGGCGCTCATCAGAACGGCCCAGGAAAACGGGTATCAGATGCAGGTGCTTCAGGCCGTAGAAAGCGTGAATGAAGGCCAAAAGGAGCTGTTGTTCAACAAGGTAAATAAGCACTTCAACGGCGAGCTGACGGGCAAAAAGATGGCCGTTTGGGGCTTGTCTTTCAAACCTAAAACCGATGATATACGTGAGGCGCCCTCGCTGGTTATTATCGAGAAGCTGTTAGCTGCAGGCTGCGTAGTATCGGCCTACGACCCCGTGGCTATGCAGGAGGCCAGGCACACGCTGGGCGACCGGATTACTTACTCCGACAATCAAATGGAATCCCTCATTGAGGCTGATGCCCTGCTTATTGTAACGGAGTGGCCCGAGTTCCGGGTGCTCAACCTCGCCGTAGTAAGCCGACTGATGAAGCAGAAAGTCATCTTCGACGGCCGGAACATCTACGATAAACAGGAAATAGAAAAGGCGGGCTTTATCTACCACGGAATCGGCATGGGCCCAACGCGTTCAGCACTAGTCAGCCGATAGCCATTAGCCGCTAGCTTGCATTCAGGCTGCCACCCATTACAGCTTGCGAATTGATTTTCATCGAACCTGAAAAGCCATTACACTCGTCGTGGACTGGTTTGCGAGCATAATATAGAGATGCATCTTTGCGTCTCATCGATGAACGGCCAGCGTCAGAAACGTCAGGCGAAGTCGTTCAACTAGGAGCAAAGATGCGTCTCTACAACCGCCCGCTTTTCGCATACCACCTCACCACAAGTATAGCGGTTGGCTAAACAAGCTGTGGGAAAGTCATCGTAGTCGAAGTATCGCATTACTGTTCTCTACTTGCTGTTATGCCGTTTTGGATTTAGGCTAATTCCGCGCGGTGTGTGGGTGGGCCTTAGATGCGCTGTCCTTACACCGCGCGGCAACCGCGTAACGGCAGCTACTCATTCTGGTGACTTTCTCAACAGCTTCAATGGCTAACAGCTCGAAAATGAAAAAGCGCGTACTTATTACCGGAGGGGCTGGCTTTTTGGGCTCCCACCTCTGCGACCGGTTTTTGGCTGAAGGCTACCAGGTGATTGCCATGGATAACCTCATTACCGGTGCGCTGGCAAACATCGAGCATCTGTTTGGCAATGAGCACTTCGAGTTTCATCATGCCGACGTGTCGAAATTCGTATTTGTGCCCGGCAAACTGGAGTACATCCTGCACTTTGCCTCGCCCGCCTCGCCCATCGACTACCTTAAAATTCCGATCCAGACCCTGAAAGTGGGTTCCCTGGGTACGCACAACCTGCTGGGTTTAGCCCGCGTGAAAGGTGCCCGCATGCTGATTGCCAGCACTTCGGAAGTGTACGGCGACCCGGAAGTCCATCCGCAGATAGAAGAGTATTATGGTAACGTAAACCCGGTGGGCCCGCGCGGCTGCTACGACGAGGCCAAGCGTTTCCAGGAAGCCATTACCATGGCCTATCATAACCACCACGGACTGGAAACGCGTATCGTACGCATCTTCAACACCTACGGCCCCCGCATGCGCCTTAACGATGGGCGGGTGCTACCTACCTTCCTGAGCCAGGCGCTGAACAGGGAAAACCTGACCGTATTCGGCGACGGCTCCCAGACCCGCTCATTCTGCTACGTAGACGATTTGATTGAAGGCATCTACCGGTTGCTACTCAGCGACTATGCCCTGCCCGTCAACATCGGCAACCCCGACGAAATCAGCATCAAGGAGTTCGGCGAGGAAATTGCCCGACTAATGAACGTAGAGTTCCAGCCCAGCTACCAGGAATTGCCCCAGAACGACCCGATGAAGCGCAAGCCCGACATCACGAAGGCCCGCGAAATTCTGGGCTGGGAGCCGAAAGTAGACCGCGCCGAGGGCCTGCGCCGGACGTTGGAATACTTTAAGGAGCACGTGAGCGAGGTAATGGCCGGTAAAGTCGATAACACCCCGCGCAGCTTCTAGCCCAATAGGGTAGAGTAAATAGGAAAGAGCTATTTGATTACCTCCCTTAAGCCTGGAAACTATACTATATACCAGTCGCAGTAGTAATGCTTGCGATGTTCCTGCAAGCTGGTTTTACTCACTGGTGGTGGCAGGATATTGGGCGAGTGTGCATTATATGAACGAAATTAGCGTGTGGTAATGCGGTAGCTGAGCGGACTTAATATTGAAGCTGTTGGTTGTGTGTTAATCAAGTAGA
>NZ_JAGGPS010000049.1 GCF_018613725.1 Hymenobacter sp. ISL-91 | reverse complement strand
CCCACCAAATTGCCGTCGGCTGTTAAAAAAAAGTAGTTGCCTGGCTGGGTATGGCCACCCAACAACTGCGCCACTGGCTGCCCGATATCCGCCGGGCCTGGGGTATCAAGTTACACATAAGCACCTTACGGCGGCTGGCTCGTCGAGCAGGCTACCGCTGGAAACGCTGCCGCCGCAGCTTACGCCAACAACGCGACGCCGACTTGTTTGCCCAGACCCAGCAGCAGTTGCACCAGTTGCACCGAGCGGAGTCGCGCGGGGAACTGGCCGTGGTCTACGTGGATGAGTGCCGGTTCTCGCGCCAGGCCCCCGTGCCCTACGCCTGGCAGCGGCGCGGCCAGCCGCCGGTGTGCCTGCCAGCCGTGCGCGGACGGGGCGGGCACTCGGTGCTGGGCTTCTGGCAGGCGCATGTGCCAGGCCAGCCCGTGCAAGCCTATCTGCGCGAAGGCAGCCTGACAGCCGACTTGTTTGTGCTGGCTGTCCACGACTTCTGTCAAACGCTCAGCGGTCCTACGGTGCTGGTGCTTGACAACGCCTCCATTCACAAAGCCCACGTGGTGCAGGCCTGCCACAAACAGTGGGCAGCGGCAGGCCTGAGCCTGTTGTTTTTGCCCCCTTACAGTCCCGAACTCAACCACATCGAATTGCTCTGGCACCGCTGCAAGCACTACTGGATAAGACCACAAGATTATGCCACCGACCAAAGCCTGCTCCAACGACTTGAAGACGTCTTGACAAACGTCGGCAAACAATACACGATTACTTTTGCATGACTACTTAAGCCGGGCAAAAATAGTGCGGCAGATGAATGGTACATTTAGTTCATTCAACTGCCCTCTGCCCTTCTTCCCCGCTATGGAAACCCTGCTTGAAACCCCTCGCCTCGTTATCAGCTACGATGAGGCCAACGACTGGCTGCACCTGCTCTGGCGGGGCTCGCACAATACCAGCGACGAAAAAACCTGCATTATGGAGGTGCTGGAAAAAATCCGGCTCACGCAGGCCACCCGGGTTCTTAACGACTCCACGCTCGATGAGAATGGCTGGAGCGAGCTGACCCACTGGATTGCCAATGGTTTTATGCCGCAGGTGGCCGATGCCGGCGTGTTGGCGGCGGCCTGGGTAATGCCCGATAACCTGCAGGCCCGCATCGATGTGCATAAGGTGCTGGCCCAGGTAAGCCGTCCGCTCATTGATACTTTTTTGGATGCGGAGGCTGCGTACAAGTGGCTGAAAGCGGAGCCAGCCGCGCCGGCCCGGGTCTCCGAAGGGCCGAAAGACTAGTGTTGCTACGCCGCCGCTACATCGGCGGCAGCGGCGGGGGTAGCGGTCTGTCGGGCTTCGGCATCGAAAAGTAGCTCGTTGAGCCGGGCGCGCAGGTCGGAGCCCGTCAGGTTGCGGAACACCTCACTGGGCCTAAAGGTGTATTTTACAAAACAAGATTATTTCTTGCCGGTAAAACTGTACCGAATAATACAGATACCAGTCTCAGCTTTAGGAGCCAAATTAACCTTCCCGATCAATTTGTCATCTGTACCGATGGTGAACACCACTTGCCTTGCCGGTTCAGGATCTGTGCCAGATGAAAAACGGTTAAAGTAAAATTGACCGTCCTTAAGGTTTCCCTTTAAGTCAACCATCCCTGGTGTAGACAAAGTATATACATCCTGATCCTGAGAAATAGTCCAAGTTTGTTTCTCGGGTTTACCTGTTGGAAATTCCTGGATTCCTGCTGGTCCACTGCAGTAATTCTCAGTACTGGTAAGGGTGATGTGCCATGAACCGACTATACTGGAGGTCGGGTTTGATTGAGAAAAGCTGCCAATCACACAGAACAGTACGGTCAACAGAGAAAGAGTCGCTTTTTTTTTCATGGAAGTAAAGATGGTTTTTATCGATTTTTAAGGTTACGCCGCCGCTACATCGGCGGCAGCGGCTGGGGCAGCCGTTTGCCGGGCTTCGGCATCGAAGAGCAACTCGTTGAGTCGGGCGCGCAGGTCGGAGCCCGTCAGGTTGCGGAACACCTCGCCGCCGCGCACCAGCGAAATCTGGCCCGTTTCCTCGCTCACCACTAGCACCACGGCGTCGGTAACCTCCGTCAGGCCGATAGCGGCACGGTGGCGCAGGCCCATGGAGGCGGGTACATCGGGGTTTTCACTTACCGGCAATATGCAGCGGGCCGCCTTGATGCGGCCGTTGGCAATGATAACAGCTCCGTCGTGCAGGGGGCTGGTTTTGTTGAAAATGCTGAGCAGCAGCCGCTTGCTTACGGCCGCATCGAGCAGGTCGCCCGAATCGGCGAAAAACTTGAGGTCGGATGCCAGGCTGAAGGCAATCAGGGCCCCGGTTTCCTTGCCCGACAGGCTTTTGGCCGCCTCGATAAAGGGCGTTACGTTCATGCGGTCGGTGCCGGCTTCGCGACGCCACGGAAACACGCGCAGCCGGCTGCCAAACGAAGTGGCCTTGCCCACACTAAGCAGAAACCGCCGGATTTCCTGCTGAAACAGAATGATGCCGGCCAGCACACCCACGCTCATAAACTGCCCCAGAATGCTGGTCAGCAGCTCCATGCCGGCTGCCTTCACTACCAGATAAAACAGGTAGAGCGACATAAAGCCCAAGAACACCTTGAGCGCAACGCTGCCCCTGAGCAGCTTATATAGCTGATAAAACAGCGTCGTGACCAGCAGTACGTCCACGACGTCAATCCAGCCGATGCTCAGGAAGCCAACGGAGAAGGAGCCAATCACGGGGAAATCGGGGTAGGAGTGGGCAGAAAGGTATTCGACACAAGCTGAATAGTTTGTACGGCTTCGGCTACATCGTGGACGCGCAACAGCCGCGCTCCGCCGCGTAGCGCCAGGGTGTTGAGGGCAATAGTGCCGGCCAGCGCCGCCTCGGGCTGCAGGCCCAGCGGCTTGTACACCATGCTTTTGCGCGAGAGGCCCGCCAGTATGGGCAGCTGTAGCAGGTGCAGCTCGGGCAGCCGCCGCAACAGCTCGTGGCTTTGGGCCGGCGTTTTGGCAAACCCGAAACCGGGGTCGAGCACCACGTCGGTTACGCCGTGGGTACGCAGCGTGGCCAGCTTATCGCGAAAATACCGGATCAGCTCCAGCACCAGGTCGTCTTCGTAGTGGGTCTGCCGGGTCATGGTTTGGGGGGTGCCGCGCAGGTGCATCAGAATGTAGGGCACGCCCAGCCGGCCGGCGGTGGGCAGCATTTCGGCGTCGAGGGTGCCGCCACTGATGTCGTTGAGGATGTCGGCGCCGGCGGCTACGGCTTCAACGGCCACTTCGGCCCGAAACGTATCAACCGACAGAAATGCCTCGGGAAATGCGCGCCGCACAGCCTCCAGGGCCGGCAGCAGGCGGTACTTTTCTTCGTCTATAGAAATATCTTCGGCCCCGGGGCGCGAGGAGTAGCCGCCCAGGTCGAGCACGGCGGCTCCGGCCGTCAGCATAGCTTCGGCCCGGCGCAGCAGCTCGGTTTCGGAGGCCACGCGGCTGCCGGCATAGAACGAGTCGGGCGTCAGGTTAAGGATGCCCATCACCCGCGGGTGGCGCAAATCGAGCACCCGCCCACCGGGGCAGCGCAGGGTTTGGGCCGGCGAAAAGCATATATCTTGCATAGCTTTGGGGTTTTTAGGGAATTAGGGACTTGGAGAGGAACGTCATTCAGAGCGTAGCGAAGAATCTCGCTCGGGCTCGTTGAATGACAGCCGCTTAACAACCCCACGCAAGATTCTTCGCTGCGCTCTGAATGACGTTCTGCTAAAACTCTAAGTCCCCAGCAACAAAATAGCCGCAAAAACTTGGAGAATCAAACTCAGCTGCAATACGACCGGGTGATTGCGCAGTGCCGGACGCTGTTTCTGGCCAAAACCCACGACTACGGCACGGCCTGGCGCATCCTGCGCCTGCCCAGCATCACCGACCAGTTATACATCAAGGCCCAGCGCATCCGCAGCATTCAGGAGAAAGGCACCCAGCTGGTAGCCGACGGCGTGCAGGACGAGTTCGTGGCCATCGTCAACTACTGCGTAATTGCCCTGATGCAGCAACGGCTGCCGGCCGACGCGCCCCTCGACCTGGAGGCCGCCGCCGTAGCCCACGCCTACGACGAGCAGGTGCAGGAAAACCGGCTGCTGCTGTTTGCCAAAAACCACGATTACGGCGAAGCCTGGCGGCAGATGCGCATCGAAAGCATCACCGACATCATCCTGATGAAGCTGCACCGCACCAAGCAGATTGAGGACCTGGGTGGCCACACCAAAGTGTCGGAAGGGGTGGAGGCCAACTACCGCGACATGCTCAACTACGCCGTGTTTGTGCTCATTAAAATGGGCTTCGGAGATTGAACGACGTAGGGGCAGGGCTTGTCCCCGCCCGCCGCCCGAACGACACCCGCCCGACTCGTGCAACGGTTTCAACCAGCGGCTCTGTTCGAGGGCAGGCAACTGCAGGCCCCACCCCTACACAAACCCGAATCTAAGCCGCATCTTTGCGTACTTCCCTGACTCCAACATCCCACCATGAAACAACTTACCCGAATCTGCTGGCTGCTGCTGGGCGCGGTATTTATTTTCTCGGGCCTCATCAAGCTCAACGACCCGGTGGGTACGGCCCTGAAGCTGGAGGAGTATTTCGAGGTTTTCTCGCGCGACTTTGGCTCGTTTTTCAAGTTCTTCGTTCCGCATACCCGGCTGCTAAGCATCCTGCTCAGCTCCCTCGAAGTGGTACTGGGCGTGGCCGTGCTGCTGCGCTGGATGCTGCGCCAAACGCTGTGGGTGCTGCTGGGGCTGCTGGTGTTCTTCGGCTTCCTCACCTTTTACTCGGCTGCCTTCAATAAGGTAACCGACTGCGGCTGCTTCGGCGACTTTATCAAGCTCACGCCCTGGCAGTCGTTTGCCAAGGATATGGTGCTGCTGGGCCTGTGGGCCGTGGTGTTCCTGAACGAGCGGTACCTGCGCCGGGTGTTTGCCCGTGGCACGCTGGGCGTCATGTACATCACCATTGCCTCGGCCGTGGCCATTGGTATTGGGGTGCGGGCGCTGGGCCACTTGCCCTACTTCGATTTTCTGCCCTACAAGGTGGGTAACGACATTGGGCAGCTGATGAAGCCCCGCGAGCAGGCCCGCTACCAGTACGTGATGGAGCGCAACGGCGAAAGTAAAACCTTCACCGACTATCCCACCGATTCGACCTGGAAATACAAGAGCATGGAAGTGCTCAACCCCGAAGCCAGCCGCCCCATCATCACCGATTTTGCCATTTTCGACGCCGAAGGCACCGACCACACCCAAGAAGTGCTGACGGGCAACAAGCTGCTGTTGATTGTGCAGAACGTGAACGACGCCGACCGTGACCGGTTCAAGGAGTTTAACCTGCTGCTCGAAGCCGCCGCCAAGTCGCGTAGCCAGATCAAACCGCTGATTATCACCAGCAGCAGCCCCCAGCAGTTCGATACCTTCCGCCACGACGTAAACCTGTCGGGCACCTACTACTTCGCCGACGCCACCGTGCTCAAGTCCATGATTCGCTCCAATCCGGGCCTGATTCTGCTGCAAAACGGCGTAGTAATCAGCAAGTACCACTACCACGATATTCCCGAAGCCAGCAAGCTGGAAGAAGCCCTCTGATTTAGTTGTCAGTTGCCAGTGATTAGTTGTCAGTTATTCGTTCTCCTGACAACTGACAACGAATAACTGACAACTAATCACTGGCAACTGACAACTAAAAAGCAATGATTCGTTTTATTCTGAGCAGGTTGTGGCAGGGGGTACTGGTGCTGGCGGGCGTGGCCTGCACGGTGTTTTTCCTGTTTCAGGTGCTGCCCGGCGACCCAGTGGCGCTGCTGGCCGGCCAACGCTCCGACGCCGCCACCCGCGCCGCCATTGCCGCCGACCTGGGCCTCGACCAGCCCCTGCCCGGCCAGCTGCTGGGCTACCTCAACGATGTGTCGCCGCTGGGCCTGCACCCGCGCGACTCGGCCGGCGTAGCCCGCTACGGGGGCCTCACGCTGCTGCCGCTGGGCTCCGAGCGGGCCCTGGTACTGAAAGCACCGTACCTGCGCCGGTCTTTCCAGAGTAATAAGGAGGTGCTCAGCATTTTGCTCGACCATTTTACCGGTACGCTCTGGCTGGCGCTGGCGGCCATGCTGCTGGCCACGGTGGTAGGCATTGCGCTGGGCATGGTAGCTGCGCTGCGGGCCCACACCTGGCTCGACCGCACCTTGGTTTCGACTTCCATTCTGGGCATATCGGTGCCCTCGTTCGTGGCGGGTATTCTGGTGGCCATCACGTTTGGCTACTACTGGAGCGAGTACACCGGCCTCAACCTCACGGGCCAGCTCTACGAAACCGACCCCTTCACGGGCCGCCATCTGGTGCTTAAAAACCTGTTGCTGCCGACCCTGGCGCTGGGCGTGCGGCCGCTGGCCATCATCGTGCAGCTCACCCGTTCCTCTATGCTCGATGTGCTCGGCCAGGATTACATTCGCACCGCCCGGGCCAAGGGCCTGTCGGAGTACCGGGTGGTGATGGGCCACGCGCTTAAAAACGCGCTGAACCCGGTGGTAACGGCCGTATCGGGCTGGCTGGCTTCGCTTATGGCGGGCGCCTTCTTCATCGAGTACATCTTCAACTGGAAAGGCCTGGGTACCGTCACGCTGCGGGCCGTCGAAAACCTCGATTTCCCGGTGGTAATGGGCGCCACCGTGTTTATTGCCGCGCTGTTCGTGCTGGTCAATATCATGGTCGATATTTTCTACGCGCTGCTCGACCCGCGCGTGAAGCTGGGATAGGGCTGGTGGCGTAGAGTGTAGCGCGAAGCTCCAGCTTCACGCATCCTTGCCCGATTATACACGGCGCGGCCGTCAGCAACGATGCGCGAAGCTGGAGCTTCGCGCTATACTCTACGCACATTCAACTATACCTATGCGCTTATACCTGATTGGCATGCCCGGGGCGGGCAAAACCACGTTAGGCCGGAGCCTGGCCCAGAGCTACGGAGTGCCGTTTGTTGATTTGGATGCGGAAATCGTGGAGCGGGAGCAGTGCAGCATTTCGGAGCTGTTTGTCGGGCAAGGCGAGGAGTATTTCCGCCAGTGCGAGGCCGATGCGTTGCGCGCCGTGCTGGCCCGCTACCCGGCCCTGGTGCTGGCTACCGGCGGCGGCACTCCCTGCTTCCACCAAAACCTGGAGTTGCTGCTCGAAACCGGCCTGACGCTTTACTTGGCCGTACCAGTACCCGAACTCGTCCGCCGCCTGCAGCAGGCGGCCTCGGCTCGTCCGCTGCTGGCTACCGCCCCCGATGCGGCCGCGCTTGAAGTACGCCTGCGTGAAACCTTAGCTGCCCGGCAGCGGTTTTACGAGCGCGCTCCGTTGCGCTGCACCGCGCCCACCTGCTCGCCCGAAGTCGTTCGGCGGCTGGTAGCCCGCTATTCTACTACTGCCTGAGTATGCGAAACCCGTCTTTGCGTGGGGTTTGTGTATTTTTGCGCTTCACTATTGCTTACTGGTATGAATACTGTCCCCGAAACCGCGGAAATTAACGCCCCGCTGGTAACGCCGGTCAAAACGCCCGACGCCATCAAGCCCAAGCACAAGGGCTCCGCCCGCCTGTTTAAAAACCCGGTGCTGGAGCGCATGACGCACACGCACATTGCGGGGCCGCTCACCATCTTTTTCTCCGTAGCGGCCGTGAGCCTGTATTACAGCCTGAGCCGCGGCCTGCTGACGGGGCTGTCGGCGTTTGGGCTGTTTCTGGCCGGCTGGCTGCTCTTTACGCTGGCTGAGTACCTGATGCACCGCTATGTATACCACATCGACACCAGCACTCCGGCCCGCGCCAAGTTTCAGTACACCATGCACGGGGTGCACCACGAGTTTCCCAAGGACAAGACCCGCCTGGCTATGCCGCCTATCCTGACGGTGTTCGTGGCGTCGTTGCTGTTCTTTATTTTCCGGTTTACGCTGGGCAACGCCGGTTTCGGCGTACTGGCCGGCTTCGTGTTTGGCTATGCACTTTACCTGTTCGTGCATTACGCGCTACACGTATATGCCCCACCGAAAAATTTCCTCAAGTTCTGGTGGCATCACCACGCCATGCATCACTACAAGCAGGACGAAATTGCTTTTGGCGTCAGCACCACCCTCTGGGACCACATTGTAGGCACCATGCCCGATAAGAAGAGTAAATAAGCTATTCTGATTGGTTTTGCCGCCAAAACAGAAAGGCCGCTCCGCAAGGAGTGGCCTTTCTGTTTTAAGTATCCGAACAACTAATTACCTACGCATCTTGCGCACGATAAACCAGAGCAGCAACACCAACAGAAACATGCCGATCAGGGCTGTCCAGGCTCCGGCCTTAAAGATGGTGCCAATGGCGTCGCAGCTGCTCAGCGAGAAAGTAAGCAGCACCAGTAGGGCCGCCGAGAGGGGAAAGCGGAAGGTATTCATGGCAGGGGGGAGGAGAGAGTAAATGGGGCGTTTCCGAGTATTCGGTTCTGGGTGGCTGTACTGTGGTGGCTGGCAAAAGGTTGGTTCAGCACCGCCCGAAAGTCACAGTGAGGGTGCTGCCTTCATGTGGCAGATCGTTGTGTGCGGCAATGAACAGCAACTGCCCGCTGGCACCATCTCAGCCGCTTCGTAGGCAATGCTACGGAACAACAGTTGTGAACAGATAAACCGCGAATATGACCAGCAGTACGACGCCGTGCAGCACGTTTGTGCGGCCGGTGGAAAGCGAAAGTATAATAGTGATAAGCGATAGGCTCAGTAACACAATAGATTTTAAGTCAATACCAAGCGTAATCGTGAGGCCGGTGACGAAGGACATAATAGAGACGGCCGGGATAGTTAGCCCGATGCTGGCAAGGGCCGAGCCCAGGGCCAAGTTGAGACTGGTTTGCAAGCGGTTGTTGCGGGCCGCCCGCCAAGCAGCCAGCGCTTCGGGCAACAGCACTACCGCGGCAATAATCACGCCCACCAACGACTTCGGAGCTCCCACACTAGCTACGCCGGCCTCAATAGCCGGCGACAGTGCTTTTGCCAGCAGGACAACGATGCCCAGGCAGGCGAGCAACAAAAAGACGCTCAAGCCGGCTACTTTCGCCGAGGGGGGAGCCATGTGGGTGTCTTTATCGACGGAAGCCGTCGGGGGCAAAAAGAAGTCCCGATGCCGGACTGTCTGCAACGAGAATGAACGTGCCGTAGAGCACCAGAGAAACCGTCGATATAAAGCCCAACTGCAGATAATTATACACCGGTCCCGCGATGCTGGTGGTATAATTAGGCAGGATTAAGGTCAACACTAAAATGGCCGTCAGCGTAGTCAGCGCTGCCGTTACTCCCTGCTGTCCAAACATCTGTTCTCTATGGTGAACCCCGCCCGCTAATAAGCACAGGCCCACGATGCCGGTCAGGATAATCATGACGGCGGCAAATACTGTATCGCGGGCCAGTGCCGTAGTATCGGGGCCACCAGCCAGCATCAGCGACACGATAAGCGAAACCTCAATAATGGTCACGGCTAGGGCTAGCACCAAGGTGCCGAAAGGCTCTCCTACCCGGTGCGCCACAACCTCGGCATGATATACGGCCGCTAGTACGCTGGCCATCAGTACTATCGCCACTGCAAGCAGATACGCACCGTCCCAGCCAAGTAACAACCCCACGTAGGATAACCAGGCTACAACCGGTACTAGCACGGTCCAGAGTGGCAGAGGGAAAGTAAACTTCATTCGAATGGGGGTAAAAGTTACTGTATGCCGCCAACCCCGCCTGCCCAACCGCTCAGTTGCCTCGTCCGGCTGATCCTCCACTTACGTACAGCGGATAAGGCTGTTGCCTGTCTCATGTTCCTGGCTACAGTAAAGTCAAGTACTCCTCAGAGGCGTCATTAGGACCAGCATCGGATTAGCTGTGCGCGGCGGGGCCGATATGCGCGAAAATAAAACGACCTTGTTTTACAGGTCTGTGATATAGCAGTTTCGTGAACGGTTCGGTTGTTTTTCAGCCCGTGGTGGCGTGATAGCCACAGTGGTCAAACCAGCCGAGCGCATCGGCGCTGCTAATCCAGTTAATGGCTTCTTGCAGCGCCTCGGTTAACGCCTCGCGGCTGCGGGCCTGGGCTGCCCGCAGCTTGGTTTTGAGCTTGCTCCAGGCCTGCTCCACCGGATTAAAGTCGGGCGAGTAAGGCGGCAGAAATAGTAGCTCCACGCCCCGCTCGGCCAACCACTGTTTTACGCCATCGAGTTTATGGGCCGACGCGTTATCGAGCACCAGCACATCGCCCCGCCGCAACGTGGGAGCCAGACACTCGGTCACATACCAGGCAAAGCGGTGCTGATTCAACGCGCCCTCCAGCACCTGCACGGCCCCTAAGCCCCTGACCGACAAGGCCCCGATCAGCGTCAGTGACTTCCCCCGGTTCAGCGGGACGGCCCCGCCTACCCGCTGCCCGCCGCTGGCCCGGGCGTAACGGCGGGTGTAGTCTAGGCGCAGAGCCGTCTCGTCGAGAAAGTGAAAGCGGGCCACATCAGGCCGGGTGCAGACCCGGGCAACGTGCGCGGCGCGGGCCGTGCGCACGCGGGGCGTATCACGCTCTGTGGCGTGCAAACTTTTTTTTACGGCGTAGCCCGTGCTCGTTGAGTACGTCCCAAATGCAGGTCTGGCAAACGGAACGGCCCGCATGCTGTTGCCAGGCATGCCCCACTTCGGCCAGCGTGGCGTCGGCGTGCGCGCCCACGTAGGCCACGAGCCAAGCCTGGTCGTCGGCCGAGAGCAAGCGCTCCGGACCGCCACTGGCCGGTTTGGGCGCCAGCGAGCCGGTTTCCCGTTCGCGCCGTAACAGGTCGCCCACGAACGAGCGGCTTACGCCGAAGCGTTTGGCCACATGAATTTGGCGCGCGTTGGGCTCGCGACAAGCGGCCGCCACGCGGGTACGTAAATCAGGTGAGTAAGCATGCATACAAACCCTTACGAGACGTAAAACAAAAGAACCGAACTGTTCACGAAACCGCTATAAAATCGAGACTGTTTCGAAATTATGCTACTAAACGTACTCGACTTAATTGGAACCTTTGCATTTGCCATCAGCGGCATCCGGTTGGCTTCGGGCAAGCAGGTGGATTGGTTTGGCGCTTATATAATTGGCTTGGTAACGGCAATTGGCGGCGGCACTCTCCGGGATTTGCTGCTTGATGTTACGCCGTTCTGGATGCTGGATAGTAAATACTTTCTTACCACGGGGGGCGCTCTGCTCGCAACACTACTGCTTAAAAACAGAATCTTTAAATTAGGAAGTGCCCTGTTCCTGTTTGATGCGGTCGGACTAGGATTATTCACGATAGTGGGAATCAGCAAAAGCCTTGCCGCGCACCTGCCTTTTTGGATTTGCATCGTTATGGGCGCTATTACCGGTTCCGTTGGGGGGCTTATTAGAGATGTGCTGTTGAATGAAGTACCACTTCTACTACGGAGAGATATTTACGCGTTAGCCTGTATAATTGGCGGAGCGGTTTATTTTATGTGCTTGTATTTAAATATTATCACGGGTGCAGCCGAATTAATTGCTGCCTCAGTGGTCATAATTATCAGGGTGGTAGCAGTGAATTTTCACATCAATTTGCCTATACTAAACTCGCCTGGGACTAAATACGTAGACAAAGGTGATAAACCATAGCTACCGCCAACCCATATCAAAAAAATAAGCAAGCCGAATAAATTGTTAATAAATGCAATTCTCTGTCTGACATTTTCCTCACTTCCAAAACGCCGTCATCGTCGCTAGTATCTAACAACTCTTCCAGCACTTATTTCCGCCTGATATCCATGATGCCCCACTTGCTTCCCTACCCCTCCCTGCCAGCTGAAAGCATCGGCATTCACCCGCCTGAACGCCTTCCGGCTAGTTTGCGCATTGGTACCGTTGCCCTGCAAGTGAACGACTTGCCAGCTTCGCTGGCCTTTTACGAAAGTGTACTGGGCTTCCGCCGCCTACGCCTACGGCCACGTACTGAAGCCCACATGGCCAGCGCCGAGCTGGGCGCAGCGGGCCGCGACGATGTGTTGCTGGTATTGGAGGAGCAGCCCGGGGTGCGGCCTGTACCGCGTCGCGGCCTCCTGGGCCTTTACCACCTAGCCGTGCTGCTGCCCACCCGAGCTGATCTAGGCCGTTTCATGCGGCATGTGAATAGTCTGGGCGTACAAGTGGGCTCGTCAGATCACGCCTACAGCGAAGCTACTTATCTGGTCGACCCCGACGGCATCACGGTGGAAGTATACCGCGACCGGCCCCGCAACGAATGGCAGGTGAGCGCACAGGGCGAAATTCAAAGCGCGCTGGACCCGCTCGATACACCTGCCGTGCTCCGCGCTGCCGGAGATGCGCCTTGGCAGGGGCTGCCGGCCGGGACTACCCTCGGCCATCTACATTTCTACACCGGTGACCTGGCCCAGGCCGAGGCCTTCTATCATGCGGCCCTGGGCTTTGATAAAGTCACCTGGAGCCTGCCAGGGGCGCTGTTTGTGTCGGCCGGTGGCTATCATCACCATCTGGGACTCAACGTCTGGGCTGCTGGGTCGTCCGTAGCCACCGACCAGGACGCACGCCTGCTACATTGGGACTTGATACTGCCCGATGCCGCGAGCGTGGCGGCGGCAACGGTGCGTCTGCAAAAGGCCGGCTATTCGGTGGAGCACACCCCGGCTGGGCCTGAGGCCACCGACCCCTGGGGTATCAGGGTGAGGCTACTCCCGGAAACTTCCGCAGCTTCATAAGGCAGCTTCAGTTGCTGGGCTGAAAGAACATCCTTGCTAGGACAACTCGGCCAACAGGGCGACCTTATCTACTTTCTGGAATGAGGCTTTGTCGAGAAGCCGGTGGAAGGCCCCCAGAATATTGCGCTCCCAGTCGCTCAGCCGGCCGTTGATGACCACAAAGTCGTCATGGCCGCGTACGCCCGCCGGTATTCCCCAAGGTTTCCTGTCCGTGCCAGCGCGCTATGCGCCGCAACAGACAGTAACCCTGCTAATCGGCCTCGGCCAGCTGAGGATACAGAAGGACGCTTGTCTTTCGCTTAAATAGCTGCTGCCTTATGGTCCCCGGATAGTAGTAGGTGTTTCTCTGACTTTCGCTATGGTCCCTGCCCTAGGAGCTGTTCTCAATTAAGGTAAAGCGTCATAACTCGCAGACAGATAAAGGAGTCAAACGTGCGGTCTAGCTTATCGTAGCGTGTGGCTAAGCGT
>NZ_JAGGPS010000004.1 GCF_018613725.1 Hymenobacter sp. ISL-91 | reverse complement strand
CCTGAAGATGAGATATCCGATTGAAGAGCCGTTCGAGACGAGGACGTTGATAGGCCCCAGGTGTACAGTCAGAAATGGCATAGCCGAGGGGTACTAAGGGCTCGAACACTTCTGTAGCAAACCGCTCACTGCTTGCTTTTTCTTTTACTCGACCTCTATGTCGAATTTCACGGCCGCTTACCTCTTGAACACGGGTAGGATGTGCTGAATTGATAATGGTGGCTTTAGCCCGGGTGTTCACCTCTTCCCATTCCGAACAGAGTCGTTAAGCCCCGGAGCGCCTATGGTACTGCCTTCATCGGTGGGAGAGTCGGTCGCCGCCAACCTTATCAAGCCTGCTGCCCCGCAGCGTCCTGCGTGCCTCACGGCCCGGGATGCGCGGGGCAGCTCGCGTTTATAGCCCGCTGGTCCGGCCCCAACTGTGCTGCCGGGGGAGCCATGCTTGTGCTGGCTGCCACGCGCTACTGCACTGTGACTAACGCGGTACGACCCATTTGCTCAGGCGAGCAAGCGGGCCGTTCGGTTTGTGAGGGGACTGGAGATACTGCTGGGGACTAGGTGTATTCACCTATATCATGCTCTATGATCATGATTCAGTTAGCCGCCTGGATTGCACTGCAGATTCATTGAAGCGGAATAGGTTGGGCAGTTCTCTTTGGTGATACAGTCCGATCCTAAAGCTTTGGTGAGATACTTACAGCTACACTACTCGTAGAAATACCCCTTCCAGATAGAAGATGTTGTGGGGTTGTTCTGCTTCGTACTCGGCTGCCTCCTCATCCTCCTGCACGGTTATGTCGAAGGGCTGTTCTTCATCATCTTCTTCACCAAATAGCTCATCGGCCGGATAGGTGCAAGAGAGCTTGAGGGCTACGTTGGGTAGTGGAACTGGAGCGTTGGCTTCGGTTGTGTATTCAAGTAAACACGGCCACTCCTGAACAGTGGCCAAGGCTTCGGCCACGTCTTCCTGTAGTACCGACGAACGGGGGCCTGCCAGACGCAGTAATAAATCGAGCTGTTGGAAGGGTAGGCCTAAGTGAAAGAAGTGCGTATCGCCATCGAAATCGGTAGTTGCCCAGATGGTCACGTCGTCGGAGTTATCGAAAACGATGGCGGTAAGGTGTACCTGCTCAATGAAGAAATCAGTGTCATCGGCCAGCGCATCAATCAGTCTTCTCATCTTTTTTCGGTTGGCGGAAGGGAGCGGCCGGGCGTTGTGGCCGGTTGCTGTTTCCAAAGAAATAACAAAAGCACTAAAGCGGTACTACCAACCACAGGAATCCTGTGGGGGCAGTTTCGTTTCTGATTCGCCATTTCGCTTTCAGCCTGCCTGAAACAGCTCCAGCGTAATGTGGTCGGCTAGGAGCTTGCCCTCGTTAGTCAGACGCAGCCAGCCAGCCTCCATTGTTGCCAAACCGGTAGTCTGGAGGTGGGTTAGGTAGTCGGCGCGGGTAGCTGGTAGGTCTATGCCCAATTGGGCGCGCAGCCAGTTCAGGTCGCAGCCACGCGCAGTGCGTAGGCTGGTCATGAGGTATTCGTTGGCCTGATCCAGCGGGCTGAGGACTTCTGTCGTAGCTGGAACGGCTCCTTCTTCGAGTATGGCGGCTATGTAACGCGGATTGTTGGCCAGTGTAGCGTGCCGGCTGTGCCCGTTAAAGGAATGGGCGCTGGGACCCAGGCCCAGGTAGGGTACCCCGGCCCAGTAAGCCGAATTGTGGCGCGATTCGCGGCCGGACTGGCAGAAGTTGCTGATTTCGTATTGCTCGTAGCTATGACGGCCCATTTCGGCCAGTAGCATTTCAAACTGTTGGGCCACGAACTCATCGGGTGGCGGTAGCAGCGTCCCCTTGCGCAACTGGCGGCCAAATACGGTATCGGGCTCGATGGTGAGGGCGTAGCAAGACAGGTGCGGTACCTTGAGCGCAAACGCAGCTGCCATATCAGCCTCCCAGATGCGATGGTCGGGGGCGGAGATGCCGTAAATCAGATCCACCGAAATATTCTCGAAGCCCGCATCCTGAGCCCGCTGTACGGCTTCGCTTGACTCCTGAGCTGAGTGAGCCCGGTTCATGAGGCGTAAGTGCGGCTCATGGAAGCTTTGCAGGCCAATACTAAGTCGGTTGACGGGTGAGGCCGCCAGTTCGCGTACTTTGGCTGCGGTCAGGTCATCGGGATTGGCTTCGAGCGTGATTTCGGCATCGGCGGCCACCGTGAACCGGTTGTTGATGGCTGTCAGTAACTGGTCAAGCTCCGTAGCTGAGAGCAGGGAGGGTGTGCCGCCACCGAAGTAAATGGTCTCGATAGTTGCTCCCGGCTCCAGGTAATCGGCCCGCAGGTCCATTTCGGCTACCATTGCTTCTACCAAGCGGCTCTTCAGCCCCATGCTGGTGCTAAAATGGAAGTCGCAGTAATGGCAGGCCTGCTTGCAGAAGGGGATATGAAGGTAGATGCCGGGCAAGATGAAGGGAGTGGAATGTAGCTGAAAGCTGCGTGAAGTAGGCCTGCTCACACGACGCCCGGGCTGCTATGTACTGTCGTGCCGGGCTATTCATCGGGGCGGGGCCGATGGCAGTGAGCGTTCCGCAAGCCAAAAAAGTATCTTCGGGAAATTAAACGCCGCGGTTCGCGTTGCACTGGCACAAATGTACGTCCGCATCCTCTGTTTCTGGTGTTTGCTGCTGAGTGCAGCCGGGTGGGCGGCGGCGCAGGGCAGCACACCGCTGAACCCGGCAGCTCCGCCGGTTTCGGCCGTGCCTGCCGCGTCTCCGCCGCCCGATTCGGCTCGCAAAGCTATGCCCGCCCCGCTCCGGCCGGTGCGGCCCGTGGTGTTGCGCCTCGAAACTGAGCCTGCCGATGAGGCCTTGTTACGGCCCTACCGCTACCGCCGGCAATTACCCGACTCGCTGGCGGCCCTGCGCGAGGTACGCACGCTGGTGCTGGCCCTACAGGCCGATGCCTACCTCACGGCCTCGGCCGATGAGCTGCGCTGGCGCGCCAACGATACCCTGCGCGTGCGCCTGTACGTAGGCGAGCAGTTTCGCTGGGCCCGGCTACGCAACGGCAACCTCGGCGACGCGCTCCTAGAGCGGGCAGGCTTCCGCGAAAAACTCTACCAGCAACAGCTATTACGGCCGCAGGAATGGGTGAAGTTTCAGGAAAACGTGCTTCAGGAGGCCGAAAACCAAGGGTACCCCTTTGCCACTGTCGGGCTCGATTCGCTGGCTCTGCGTGGTTCTGCTATTGAGGGCCGGGTGGTGTTGCGGCGGGGCCCGGCTATTGTGTTCGATTCGATTCAAATTGTCGGTCAGACCAAAACAAAGGCGCGCTTCCTGAGCAAATACCTGCAGATAGAGCCCGGCGAGCCTTTCAGCCAGCAGCGGCTGTTGGAAGCTGACCGCCGGTTGCGCCAGCTGCCGTATCTGCAGGTGAAGGCCGCGCCCGAAGTACGTTTTGCCCGGGGCCGCGCACGGGTGTACTTCCTGCTTGATGATCGTACGGCCAACCAGTTTGATGCCATTGTGGGCGTGCTGCCCAACCCCAACCCGGGCCTGGGGCAGAAGAAGGTGCAGATAACCGGCGACATTACCCTAAACCTGCGCAACATTGGGGGTGGGGGTAAGGGGCTGGGCGTACAGTGGCGCAAGCTCGATGCCACCTCGCAGTTACTCGATGGCCAGTACCTGCATCCTACGTTCTTCGGAACCCCGCTCGAAGTCAGCGCCTCGTTCAATCTGCTCAAGCAGGCGGAGCTGTTTCTGACAACTAAGCCGCGCCTGCAGGTGGCCTACCCCACGGCCCGGGCGGGGCGGCTGGCCGTATTCTTCGAGCAGCGCAACTCCCGATTGCTCAACCAGGACTCGACCCTGCAGCAGGCCGCCCGCCTGCCCGACAACATTGACTCGCGCTTCGGCTCCTATGGCCTCGACTATACCTGGAACACGCTCGATGACCCCTATTTCCCAAGACGAGGATTGCTGGTAAGCGGGCAGGCGGCTATTGGTACCAAGCGCCTGACGCCTAACTCCGACGTGAAGCCCGAGCTATACAATGGCCTGGCCCTGCGCACCCGCCAGGTGAGCCTGGGCCTGCGGGCCGAGCGCTATTTCCGGTTCGGGCGGGCCGGGGTGCTGCTCACCCGGCTGCGGGGTGAAGCGCTGCTCAACGACCGGCTGTTTCTCAACGACCTGTTCCGGCTGGGCGGGCTGGCAACACTCCGCGGCTTCAACGAACTGAATTTCTACGCCAGCCAGTATGCGGTGGGTACGGCCGAGTTTCGCCAATTCACCGGCCCCGATACCTACCTGTTCGTATTTGCCGACCAGGCCTATCTGCGTCGTGACCTCCCGAACGACCCCTATCCGCGCGATACACCCACCGGCCTGGGGGCGGGCCTGAGCTTCCGTACCGGCGCAGGCCAGTTTCAGTTCGTGTATGCTTTGGGCCGTAGTGAGCAGCAGCGCTTCGGGTTAAGCTCAGGCAAAATCCATTTCGGAATTACCAGTCGATTTTAGCCGGCTAAGGCTCCAAAAAAGGGTCATTGGGTGGCAGAAGAGATTCTGCCACCCAATGACCCTTTGGGTGATAAGCGTTGAAAAAAGTGCTTACAACTGGCCGGCTATTTCAGCGCGTTTTTCAGCTCGTTGGCGGCCAGATTCTCCGCTTCTTCGGCCTGGGGCACCACGGCACCCATACCGAAAAACTCGTGCGCCACATCGGGGTAGAGCTTATAGGTAACTGGTACGCCGGCAGCCTGTAGCTTATCGGCGTACGTTTTGCCCTCGCTCATCAATGGGTCGATGCCCGCGCTAATAACGGTAGCAGGCGGCAGGTTTTTCAGATTAGGCGCATTTACCAGGTCAATCATTGGGTTCTTACCATCGGCGGGGGTGCGCAGGTAGTTCTTAAAGAACCAAGCCATGAAATCCTTGTAAAGCGGCTTCGATTTGGTGTGCTGCTGGTACGAAGGCGTATTCATATCGTACCCGGCAATGGGGTATACCAGCAATTGATGCTTAGGCGCCTGCACGCCCTTGTCGCGGGCCATAATGCTCACGGCAGCAGCCAAGCCACCGCCTGCGCTTTCGCCAGCCACAGCCACCCGTTTGGGGTCGCCTTTAAAAGAGCCTGCATTTTTTAGTACCCACTGGTAGGCGGCAAATGAATCGTCGTGTGCGGCCGGAAATTTGTTTTCCGGCCCCTGCCGGTAGGCCACGCCCACCAGAATGGCATTGGTTTTAGCCGCCAGTGCCCGCTGCGAAGCATCATAGGTGTCGAGGTTGGCAATAACCCAACCGCCGCCGTGGTAATACACGATAACCGGCAGGGGCCCCGTTGCGCCCTGGGGCGTGTAAATGCGCACCTTCAGGCCTGGCGACACCATCTGGCTCATGGTATCGATAGTGGTGTGAGGAGCCGGGATGTTGTATTTCTGCATGACGGCCATCATAGCTTCCCTGAACGAAGGCGCCTTCCGTACCTCGGCCGGCGTCAGCTTGTGCGGTGGAGTCGGTCCGCTGAGGCTATCGAGTTTCTCAATGACGGCCAGCATCTCGGGCGCCATGTTGGGCGCCCACTCCGGAGCCGGACCGGTAGGCTTGATGGCGGCTACTCCGGAGCCAGCGGTGGGCATTGTTGTAGTAGCGGGGGCAGTCGTGGCATCAGCCGTTTCGGCTGGCTGGTTGCTGTTGCAGGATGCAAGGGCCAAACTGGCCAGCACTATAGGGGCTACTAAGTGGCGGGAGCTGAAGGTAGAGGAACTCATCGGAACAGAATGGCTAGTTGATAGGAAAAACAGAAGTATGCTGTACGCCTGCCACCAACAGTGGTAGGAAATAACCCAAAATGTTGCACTCGCACGCTTCGCTACCGTTTAGCCGAAAAAAACTTTATCCCTGATAATCAACCGGAACGACCAAGGTATCCAGGGTTTCGGCCGCAGTATGTCGCATTTCCAAAAAAGCCTGGTACATTTGTATTACCAAACAGTGCGGGGTGGAGCAGTTGGTAGCTCGTTGGGCTCATAACCCAAAGGTCACTGGTTCGAGTCCAGTCCCCGCTACCTAAAAGGGCGTTTCCATAACGGAAACGCCTTTTTCTTTTGTCAGATGTTGTAGCAAGTACGCTGTCGGGCACTAAGTAGCAGCGTGTGCCAGAAATACCAGGGGCCGCAACGTGTAGTTGCGGCCCCTGGTATTTCTGGCCGGTACCAGCTCAGATGATCTAAAACCAGGTAGCCGCCAGTTGCACCAGCTCTTCCAGGTAGCGCTGGTCGGCGGTATCAAAGTCGTTGAGTTGGTCGCTGTCGACGTCTAGTACAGCTACCACGCGGCCGTTTTGGATAACGGGTACTACGATTTCGGATTTCGAGGCGGAGCTGCAGGCAATATGACCGGGAAACTTCTCTACGTCGGGTACGAGCAGGGTAGCGGCCTGGGCCCAACTGCTGCCGCACACGCCTTTGCCGTGCCGGATGCGGGTGCAGGCAATAGGCCCCTGGAAGGGGCCAAGCACCAGTTCATCGTCCTTTACTAGGTAGAATCCCACCCAAAAAAAGCCAAACGCCTGCCGTAAGGCGGCGGCGGTGTTGGCCAGGTTGGCTACCAAATCGGGCTCGCCGGTAGTTAAGGCAGTAAGCTGGGGCAGCAGCTGGCGGTATTGGTCGGCTTTGCTGAGAGTGGTATCGAGCAGAAGTTCTTCGGCCATATGAAAAGCAAGTACAAACAGAGGAGTGGCAGATCGGGGGCACCTGTTCGGTGCGGGTACAAAGATACGGTGCTAGCGGGGTGCTCGCTCAACGGAGTACATACTTCCGAATCTCGACTGAAAAATGGAAATTAGCCTACTGGTTGAAGTAAGTCGGAGTGCCGGTGTTGTTACGAAAACAAAAAGCCAACCCCAATCCTGATGGCCGCCTGGCTCGTACCAGCTACCAAACCGGACCCGACAGCAGGTGCGCCGAACTTTACCAAACGCTCGTTCTTCCTACCCACCCAAACCCCACCTCCGCATGCGGAAAGTTGTACTCTACATTGCCATCAGCCTCGATGGTTACATTGCTTCACCCGATGGCTCGGTGGAGTGGCTACCCTCCGCCGACCAGGACTATGGCTACGCAGAATTTCTGGCCAGTGCCGATGCCACACTGCTCGGGCGCGGCACGTACGAACAGATACTCGATTCGGGCTCCTGGCCTTATACAGGGCTCACCAATTACGTATTCAGCCGTCAGCCCCCAAGCCAGGCACCCGATGCATCGGTGCAGTTCGTTGGTGGCGAGGCGGTGGCTTTTGTGCGTGAGTTGCGCCAGCTGCCCGGGCGTACCATCTGGCTTATCGGGGGCAGTACGCTGGCTTCGCCGCTGCTCACGGCTGGCCTGGTTGATGAGCTGATGCTGCTGGTAGTGCCGCGGGTGCTGGGCTCGGGCATCCCGCTCTGGCGCCACCAGGCGCAGCCCCAGGCGCTGCAGATGCTACGCAGCCAAACCTGGCCCGATGGCACTGCGCTGTTGCATTATAAACTGCCTAAGAAAGGGTGATTTCGAGGTAGTTGGGTTAGTTGCAGATGCTATAAAACCGGCTGTCTTTCTCGGCTCGGCAGGTTTAGATTACTCTTATTGTATGACAGCGCATGGCTGCTTACTGAAACCTGTGCATGGTGCGCAAGGAGAGTCGAGTTGGGGCTGAATAAGCGAAACACTCATCTAGGCAATTGGCAGCATTTTATAACAGCAGCGGCGGCCTCCGAATTGGGAGCCGCCGCTGTTTGTTTATGAATAGTGCCAACTGTTTAAAACAGGCTTGGCGGTGGGGTTTTGAGCTGGGCAATAACGGTCTGGCCGCCTTTTACCTTCTCGCCAATCTGCACTTTTACTTCGGTGTCGAGGGGCACGAAAATGTCGACCCGCGAGCCGAACTTGATAAAGCCGAACTCCTCGCCCTGGCTTACCTCGTCGCCCTCGTTTACATACCACACAATGCGGCGGGCCATGGCGCCGGCAATCTGACGAAACAGCACCAGCGGGCCGGCTTCCGACTCTACAACCACCGTGGTACGCTCGTTTTTGGTGCTGCTTTTGGGGTGCCAGGCCACCAGGTAGTTGCCGGGGTGATATTTGAAGTAACGCACGATGCCCGAAATTGGGTTGCGAGTGATGTGCACGTTAATCGGCGACATGAAAATGCTGATCTGCATGCGCATATCGTCGAAGTACTCCGGCTCCTGCACGTTCTCGATAACCACCACCTTGCCGTCGGCCGGGGCAATAATCAGGTCTTCGTGGGTGAAAAGGCGGCGGGCCGGGCTGCGGAAAAACTGCAGCAAAATCAGAAACATGATAACCGAAATGCCGGCGAAAACCTTGTTGAAACCGCCGTTTTCAGCGTTGTAGCGAAACAGCAGCAGGTTTACGGCCAGCAGCGCCAGCAGTGTAAAAAACAGAATCCGTCGTCCTTCCTTATGGATTTTCATACATCACTGATTTGCGCCTGTTAGCCTGATTACCTTGATTCAGGTGGCTTGTGGTCGGTCCATAAGCGAACCGATGAAGCATTGCGCGGATTACTGCTTACGTTGAGTTGGCCAATTTCGATGGTAGAATAGCGCTCAAAGCAGCCAGGCTACACAAAGATAGCCCGAACCAGCGGCTCGGGCTATCCGAAAACAAATATACGTGCGCCAGCCATATGTAAGGCTGGTAAGCCTGCATCAGCGGCAATCAGGCACTTCCAAGGCCAACACGCTGCTAGTAGCCGCCGCGGAACTTGTAGGTCTGGGCTACCTTATCGATGGCAACCACGTAGGCGGCGATGCGCATGGGCACGTCGTACTTCTGGCTCGTCTGGTACACCTTTTCGAAGGCGTCGTTCATGATGCGGTCGGCGCGCTCGGTCACCATTTTCTCGCTCCACTTGAAGCCCTGCTTGTTCTGCACCCACTCGAAGTAGGAAACGGTTACGCCGCCCGAGTTGGCCAGAATGTCGGGCACTACCATAATGCCCTTTTCGTTGATAATAGGGTCGGCTGAGGCCGAAGTAGGACCATTGGCGCCTTCCACAATCAGCTTGGCCTTAATGGCGTGGGCGTTGTGCTCGGTGATGACATCCTCCACGGCAGCTGGTACGAGCACATCCACATCGGTGGTGAGCAGGTCGTCGGCGTTTTCGAGCATCGTGGCGCCCTGGAACCCGTCGAGACGGCCCCCATGCGCATTCTTGTAGGCAATGGCCTCGTTGATGTCGATGCCGTTATCGTTCCAGTAGGCACCGCTTACGTCGGAAAGCCCCTTGATTTTCACGCCCTTTTCGCTCAGCAGCTTGGCTGCCCACGAGCCCACATTACCAAAGCCCTGCACTGCCGCCGACACCGTGTGCGGATCGAGGCCGAGCTTTTTGAGGGCCGCCATAGCGGCTACCATCACGCCGCGGCCGGTAGCCTCGGTGCGGCCCAGCGAGCCACCCATTACCAGGGGCTTACCCGTAACCACGGCCGGCGAGGTGCCGCCCACGGTCTTCGAAAACTCGTCCATCAGCCAGGCCATCTCGCGGGGGCCAGTGCCCATGTCGGGAGCCGGAATGTCGCGGTCGGGGCCGAATACGTCCTTCATGGCCAGCGTGTAGCCGCGGGTGAGGCGCTCAATTTCGCCGGCGCTCATGGTAGCCGGCTCGCAGATGATGCCCCCCTTCGCGCCACCGTACGGAATATCAACTACGGCGCACTTCCAGGTCATCCAGGCGGCCAGGGCCTTCACCTCGTCGAGATGCACGTTCTTATCGTAGCGGATGCCGCCCTTGCTCGGGCCCAGAATGGTGTTGTGAATCACGCGGTAGCCCTCAAATACGCGCACCTTGCCGTTGTCCATCGTGACGGGGATGTGCACGATGACCTGCTTATCGGCGGCTTTGAGCACTTCGTACGTTTCTTCGTCGAGGCCGAGGATTTCGGCCGCCACGTTGAAGCGCGACATCATCGATTCGAGCGGGTTTTCGGCATCAACGCGGGGAGCCGGCTCTTTGTACTTGTAGACCGTGGTAGCAGCCATACGGGTGGGGATTGGGTGGGGTGAATAAGATGGCGGCCCCGCAAAAAACGGAGCCGCGGGTGGAATTCACAGGCAAAGGTAGGCCTTTACTTTGGAGTGGAGATAGGGAGGGCAATGCCGGCGGGCACGCGCCGCTTAGGGGCTGGTTATGACCCAAAAACCAGCTGCAGCACGGCCAGCACCGGCAGGATAAACAGGAAGGCATCGAACCTATCCAGCAGGCCGCCGTGGCCGGGCATTATGCGGCCCGAATCCTTGACGCCCACGCTACGCTTGAGCATGGATTCGGCCAAATCGCCCAGCGGGCCGAACACGGCCACCACGCCCGCCACTACCAGGCGGTAGGCCAGCGGGAGTTCGGGCAGCAGCCAACCCAGCAGGTAGCCCACCAGCAGCGTAAACACGAAGCCGCCCACGGCCCCTTCCCAGGTTTTGCCGGGCGAGATTTTAGGCGCCAGCTTATGCTTGCCCATCGTTTTGCCCGCCGCGTAGGCCCCGATATCGGAAGCCCAGACCATGAGCAGCAGCGCAAACACCCGGCGGTAATCGTAGCCGCCTGATCCGCTGAAGGCCACCACGGTAAGCAGGCTCATGGGCAGGCTCACGTAGAGCAGCCCCAGCAGGGCCACGCCCACGTTGGAGAACGGGGCAAATGGCTGGTTGGGGCGGGGCCAGGAGTACATTTCGCGCAGAATTAGCAGTACCGGCAGCAGCACAATCAGGCCCATAGCCGAATTGCGCAGGTAGCCCATGTCGGCTACGGCCAGCGGTACGGTGGCGTTGGCCAGCATCCGGAAATCGGTGAGGGCGGCCACGCTGGCAAACAGCAGCAGGCTGATTCCCACGCCCAGCATGGCGGCCGGCTTGTAGCCCGCCTGGCGCATCATGCGGTAGAACTCCAGCAGCATACGGGCCTGCACCACGGCAAAAAGCAGGGCAAACGTCCAGACGCTGAACCACACGCTGCCCAGCAGCAGCACGGCTCCCAGCACACCAAAAATAATGCGCTGGCTCAGGTTGGACATCGGGGCTTTGGCGGCGGCGGGCTCAGACAACGTGTTGTAGGCTAGTAGCTGACAGCCGTTAGCTGCTCGCTTTTGAGGAATAGAAGGGTAAAATGCCCGGCAGGCAAAGCAGGGGCCGGCGGCTCAATCTCCGCACAAAATATGGAACCTGACAGGTAGTACCTGGCGAAAATAGGATTTCAGCACGAAAGCTACCAACTGCCAGTGCACTGCCAGCACCTCAGGAATGGGTTGTATCCACGCCATCGTGGCTGAGGGTGCGGGCGGGTGGGGGTGGGGCGTCGGTGGCGTGCACCACGGCCACGCCCCGGCGGCCCAGGGTGTGCATTTCGGTGGGCGGGCCATCGGCGAAGGGGCGCTGCATACGCTGGTAGAGGTACCAGAGTAGGAGCGTGCTGAGCAGCAGCGAGGCCAGCACCCAGGGTAGGGGCAGCGCTTCTGTCGAGTCGGGGTCGAAGTCGGTGGCCGACCACTCGCGCTGCTGGGCATATAGCAGCACCAGCTGAAAGGCGTTCTGGGCGAAGTGGGCTGCCATGGGCACCAGAATAGTACCGCTCCATTCGTACAGGTAGCCCAGCACCAGCCCCAGTACGAAACGCGGAAAAAAGCCCAGAAACTGGAAGTGAATGGCGCTGAAAATGGCCGCCGCCAGCCAGATACCCACGTGCCGCGAATTGGTCCATTGTACGAGGTTGCGCTGAATGACGCCCCGGAAAAACAGCTCCTCACTTACGGCGGGTACCACGGCAATAACCAGCAGCGCCACTACAAAGCGAGCCGGCGACGAAAACCGGGTCAGGTACTTGATGGTGTTTTGGGCCGTGGCTTCGGCCTGCCGGGCCAGTTCCTCCCAATGGGCCAGGGCCTCGGGCAGGTGCAGCTTGGCGTTCCACGAAATCAGTACCGTCATGGCCGGCATACTGGCTACAATGAGTACGGCCGCCAGCAGCAGCCAGCCCAGCGGCACCCGGCGGCGGGGCGTAAAGTAGTCGGGCAGCTCGTAGCCCGTAAGCTTGGCCAGCGCCACCGCCGCGCCCCCAAAGCCGCCCAGCAGCAACAGGCCCTGGCTGAGCATCGAAACCTCCCAGCCATTGGCGTAGTTGCTGGGCTGCTGCTGCACATTGCCCAGCGCCGTGAAGCCCACCCCATACAGCAGGTTGCTGATAATGGCAATCAGCAGCGTGCTGAGTACACCCGTTACGGCCAGCAGAATCAGCAGCAGCCCTAAGTTAGCCAGCGGATGCAGCCGGCTTGAAACGAAACCTTTCATATCGGGGGCGGGGTTGGATGGGATGGGGCCGGGCCCCTAACTAATCGTAAATTTGCGCAAAATACCAGCGCCCGCCGCAAATAGGCCCGCGTTGGCTGCTTCATCACCCTCCATCAAAAGCTAACAGCTAGCCGCTAATAGCTATCAGCTCCCAACTAAGTGGTCCACATTCGTAACATTGCCCTGCCCGATTTCCCGCTGTTGCTCGCGCCCATGGAGGACGTGTCGGACCCGCCGTTCCGGGCCGTGTGCAAGCAGGGCGGGGCCGATTTGATGTACACCGAGTTCATTTCGTCGGAGGGCCTGATTCGGGCTGCCGCCAAAAGCCGCCAGAAGCTCGATGTATTCGACTACGAGCGGCCCATCGGCATTCAGCTGTTCGGCTCCGACGTGGCCACCATGGGCGAGTGCGCCCGCTTGAGCACCGAGGCCGGCCCCGACCTGATCGATATTAATTATGGCTGCCCCGTGAAGCAGGTGGCCTGCCGGGGCGCGGGCGCGGCCCTGCTGCGCGACATTCCGAAAATGGTGGAAATGACGGCCGCCGTAGTGCAGGCCACCCACCTGCCGGTAACCGTGAAAACGCGCCTGGGCTGGGACGACTCAACCAAAAACGTGGAGGAAGTGGCCGAGCGCCTGCAGGATGTGGGCATCGAGGCACTCACGGTACACGGCCGCACCCGGGTGCAGATGTACAAGGGCGAGGCCGACTGGCGGCTGATTGCGGCCATCAAGAACAACCCGCGCATCAAAATCCCCATTTTCGGCAACGGCGACATCGACTCGGCCCAGAAAGCCGTGGAGTACAAGAACCGCTACGGCGTGGATGGCATCATGATTGGCCGGGCGGCCATTGGCTACCCCTGGATTTTTCGGGAAGTGAAGCACTACGTGGCCACCGGCGAGCTGCTGGCCCCGCCCACCGTAGAGGAGCGCGTGCAGGCCTGCCGCATGCACTTCGAGAAAAGCCTGGAGTGGAAAGGCCCGCGGGCCGGCGTGTTCGAGATGCGCCGCCACTATGCCCAGTACTTCCGTGGCCTCGAAGGCGCCCGCCAATGGCGCAGCCGCCTTGTCGACACCAACGACCCACTGGAAATCCACCGCATCCTCGACGAAATAACGGCTGCCGAGCCGGTGCTGGTGGGGTGATCATACCTGTTCCTCGGAACGTCATGCTGAGCTTGCCGAAGCATCTCTACCGCTTCGTTCGCTTTCGTTCAACGAAGCGGTAGAGATGCTTCGGCAAGCTCAGCATGACGTTCTTTTTTATTCTGCTCCCACCCCTTCCTTTCTCATCCATGCCCACCACTACCCCTGCTCATACCCCGCTGCCGACCGTTGCCGCGTCGCCACCGCCCGCGCCCACCGCTACGGCGTGGGTGCTGCTGCTGGTGCTGGCCGGTATCTGGGGTACGTCGTTTATTTTGATGAAGAAGGGGCTGCTGGTGTTTTCGGCCCTGGAGCTGGGGGCTGCCCGGGTAAGTGTGGCGGCGCTGCTGCTGCTGCCGTTTGCGCTGCGCCACCTGGGGCGGGTAAACCGGGAGAAGCTGAAGTGGCTGCTGCTGAGCGGGGTGGTGGGCACGCTGCTACCGGCCTTCCTGTTCGCCTATGCCGAAACTCGGCTGGCCTCGGGCTTGGCCGGGGTGCTTAACGCCCTTACGGCCGTGTTTACGCTGGTGGTAGGGGCTGCCTTTTTCGGCCAGAAGCTTACCGGTTTGCGAGTGTTAGGCATTGCGCTGGGCCTGGCCGGTACGCTGGTGCTGATGGTGCTGGGCGGCAGCGCCGCGGCCGGCACGGCCCCCGGCGGCGGGACCGGCAACGCGTGGTACGGCCTGTTCATTGTGGCTGCCACGCTGGGCTACGGCGTAAGCGTGAACGTAATAAAGCGCCACCTAAGCGACATTCCGGCCTTGGCCGTAACGGGGCTGCTGCTGCTTTTTATAGGGGGGCCGGCGCTGGCATTTTTGCTGGTAGGTACCGGGTTTCTGAACAAGCTGGCCACCGTGCCCGGCGCCTGGCCGGCCTTCGGCTATATTGCCCTGCTGGCCACCATGAGCACGGCCGTGGCCATGGTGCTGTTCAATAAGCTCATCCAAACTTCTACTGCCCTGTTTGCGGCCTCCAATACCTACCTCATTCCGGTAGTAGCCCTGGCCTGGGGAGTGCTCGACGGCGAGGAGTTCAATGGCTGGCACCTGCTGGGCATGGTGATTATCCTGATCAGCGTCGCTATCATCCACCGGGCTAAGTAGAACGTGATGGAACGATGTAGGGGCGAGGCTTGCCCCCGCCCGCCGTCCACGCCGTTTCAACGATTTCGTTTGACGGTTCTGGTGGCGGGCGGGGGCAAGCCCCGTCCCTACATCGTTCCATTATTCGGGCACATACGGCCACTCATGAAACCGCTCGGGCAAACCCAAACGGGCCGGGTGGGCGGCCAGGTAGGCCAGTACGCGCTGCTGCTCGGTCTCATCCTGAATAGACAAGTCGTGGGAGCCGCCGGGGTGCCAGAAGTCGGCCTCGGGCGGGAGTTGGCCGCGCAGCAGGCGGCGGGCCTGGGCGGCGGTGCGCTGGTGTAGCAGCTCGATAGTTTTGTAGAGCGAGAGGCCTGCCGCCGCTGGCAGCACCAGCACGGCATGCAGGTGGTTAGGCAGCAACACAAAGCCCGGAACCCGCAACCCCTGCTCCTCCAGCATCAGCAGCTCGCCGGCGACCAGTTCGGCTATTTTCTCGCGCCCCAGGTAGTCGGGCCCCACAGAGTGCGCGTCCAGCAAAGTATCGAAGGCGGCGAAGAACTGCTTTTCGGCGAGGCGGCCGGCGGCGGCGGGGTTGGGGGCCGTGCGGGCGGCGGCCTGGGCGGCCAAGTGGCGGGCGTGTAGCTCGCGGCCAGCGCGGGCGGGCACCGAGCCGGCCAGGCGCAAGGTCAGTAAGATGGTTTCGTTGGCGGCCACGGCAGGTGTAACAGGTTTGCAGGCAGAAAGATAAATCGGAACACTGCGCATGCAAAATCGGCCCACCGTTCGGTAGGCCGCCCTCAACCTGTTTGGCGCCGCTACACTGCCTCTGGGCGACTAAGCCGCCGGTCGAGGCACAGGCGGTTGTGCTGGCAATACAGAATCAGGGCGAAAATAAACAGGCCGTAGACCATCTGCGAACCGACCGTTGCCCATTCTTCGAGCAGGCTGCTGCCCAGCACCAGGCTTGTCATCACCAGCATAGCCGCTACCAGCGCCGGGCGGGTAAACAGACCCAGCAGCAATAGTAGCCCAATGCCGCCCTCCACGAAGGGTAGCACGGCAGCAAATACGTCTACCAGCGGCGCGGGCAGGGGCGTAGCCGCGAATTGTTTTACCAGGCCCGCCCGAAAGCCCGCCAGCTTAGGCAGGCGCACCAGGCAGTGCATAAGAAAATTTACGCCCAGCAGCAGGCGGGCCAGCACGAAGGCCAGTTCGGGGTTGGTCAGGTTCGGCATGCGTACCCATACGGCGCAACCGGCTGCAGGGTGCGCTGCAGGGAAACCGGCAGAGCCGGCAGCTTAGCGGCAAAACCATTAAAGCTAAGTTCTGCCCGGATTTATACCATGTTCATCGAAAAATACAGTGCTACTGCTCGGTGGCAGCCTACGTTTGTGCCCCCCATTACACACGCCCCCGGGCACTTTCACTCGTATGAAGTCTTTTTACCCCTCGCTGCTGGTCTCTACGGCCCTATTGCCACAACTGGCCTCGGCTACTGCGTTTCCTGCTGCCGCAGCCTCTCCAGTTTACAGCGCCACTGTTGCTCCCAACCTGGCCGAAGCATCTATATCCGGCCAGGTCCTGACCGATAAAGGGCAGCCCCTGCCGGGAGCCACTGTTTTCATCAAAGGTACCTTCATCGGCACCAGTACCGATCAGCAGGGTAGCTTCCGGGTAAGCGCCGACTTTGCCAATGGCCCGGTAACGCTGGTGTTTTCTTACGTAGGGTTTGATACCCGGGAAATACTGCTTCAGGCACCTGATCAGGCCCTGAATGTAGGGCTTTCGCCCAGCGCCACCCTACTGAACGAAACCATCGTATCGGCCTCGCGCATCGAGGAAAGCATTTTACGCGCTCCGGTAACCGTCGATAAGCTCTCGACCCGCCAGATTGAGCGCATTACCACGCCCGAGGTGCTGAGCGGCCTGGGCCAGGTAAAGGGTATCGATGTCAGCTCGGCCTCCATGCTATTCACCAGCGTAAGCACCCGCGGCTTCAATACGGCCAAATCGGAGCGCGTAATTCAGCTGGTAGACTACATGGATACCCAGCTGCCCTCCCTCAACCTGAGCCCTGGCAACCTGGTGGGTATTCCGGAGCTGGACATGGAAAGCATCGAAATTATCCACGGCCCCTCTTCGGCCCTGTATGGTGCCAACGCCCTGAGCGGGGTTATCCTGTTCAATTCCAAAGACCCCTTCGTGTATGAGGGCCTGAGCGTGCGCCTGCGGGCTGGCCAGCGCGATTTGCTGGACGGGCAGGTGCGCTACGCCAAAAAACTTACCGAGAAGCTCGCTTTCAAGATAAATGCCAGCGCCTTCCGAGCCGACGACTGGCTGGCTGAAAACTACGAAGCCACCCAAAGCTCCGAAAACCCGGCTGGCTCGCCGCTGGGCTATAATGCCGTGAATCGGTACGGCGAAGCAGGCTACGCGTTCAATCCTTTTCAGCAGCTGCCCGGCGGCACCAACCCCGAACTGTACGGCAAAACCGCCTACCTGCCGGGCTTCACCGAGCAGGAGCTGATTACCAAAGACAACCGGACGTCGTCGTATCGCCTGGCGGGTACGGTTTCGTACCTGTTGCGCGACGACCTGAAGCTGACCGTAGAAGCCAAGCGCGCCGAGGGCACTGCTACCTACCAAAACCTGAGCCGTTTCCGGGTGAAGGGGCTGGGCTCGAACCAGTACCGCGCCGAGCTGAAGAGCAGCAAAGGGTTTTTGCGCCTGTACAGCACGGAGGATTTCTCCGGCAACACCTACGAATTCAACCAGCTGGGCGCCCTCATTCAGCAGTCGCCCACTACCGAAGGCGGAAGCGTCAGCTACCAGAACCTGTTTTACGCCACCTACAACGCCGCCTACAGCCAGGCTCGCCAAGCCGGTCTGGCACCCGATGCGGCGCTGGCGGCGGCGCAGTCGGCGGCCAACAGCACCCAGCTCAAAACCTCTGATCCGCGCTTTGCCACCCTGCGTAACCGCATTATCGGCGACCGAAGCCCAAGTACCGGCGCGCAGCAGTACTTCAACTCCTACCTGCACGACATCAGTGCGCAGCGGCAGTTTATGCTCGGCGAAGCGGGTACCAACCTGGTAGTGGGTGGGGCCTACCGCCAGTACCGGCTGGGTTCCGATGGCCTGCTGTTCGCTGATCGGGATGGCAAGCGCATTGTAAACTATGAGTATGGTGTTTATGGCCAGCTCACCCAAACCGTATTTCAGGAGCGCCTGAAACTGGCGCTGGCCGGCCGGGTCGATGAGTTCAAGAACTTTAAGCCGTCTTTCTCCCCCCGAGCATCCGCCGTGTACTCGCTGGGTGAAAACAAGCAGCATAACTTCCGCGCCAGCTACGGGCAGGCGTTCCGCTCGCCCTCGCAGCTGGAGCAGCATCTGTACAGCGACATTCGCAACGCCGTACTGCTGGGCAACGCCGCCAACGGCTTCCGGGGCTACAACGAAGCGTTGTTTGCCTCGCCCCAAACGTTTGGCGCGGGCGTTTCCAATCCTGACCTGCTGAAAACCTACGAGGCCAACATCAGCCCGCTAAAGCTGGAGCAGGTGAAAACGGCCGAAATCGGCTACAAAGGGGCATTGTTTGCCAACCTATACGCCGACGTAAGCTATTTCCGGAGCCGTTACGATGGGTTTATTGGGGGCCAGCTGTTTGTTGGCAACACCGATGGCAGCCAGCCAACCAGAGCGCAGCTGCAGGAAGGCTACCCGACGCTCTACACCGATCAGAGCAAGCCCACCCGTGTGCTGTACACGTATGCAAACAGCAACCAGGAAGTGAAAACTCAGGGCGTTACGGCGGGCCTGACGTATTATTTCAACCGCGGCTTTAACCTGACCGGCAACTACTCGCTCAACGTCATCGACAAGAGCAACCTGCCCGCTGGCTTCCAGACGTTCTTCAACACGCCCAAGCACAAGTACAACGTAGGGGCCAACGGCCAGCTCAGCAACCTGAGCTACTCGGTAAACTACCGCTGGGTGCAGGGCCATCTGCAGGAAATGCCGTTCGCCGTCGGCCGCATCCGCGACTACAGCACCACCGATGCTTACCTGGGCTACCTGGTGCCGAAGTGGGGCACCACGTTCCAGGCCGGCATTTCCAACGCCTTCGATACCAACAACACGCAGGTATTCGGCGGCCCGCAGGTGGGTCGCCTCGGCTACCTGGGCCTGCGCTTCGACTTGCAATAGAACGTAGCAAAGGGCGCTGTAGGGGCGGGGCTTGTCCCCGCCCGCCGTTTGCACCGTTTCAACGGTGGTCGTTCAATTATGTGAGCGGCGGGCGGGGACACGCCCCGCCCCTACACCGACCTTCGGAACCTGGGTGAACCGCATTTAGCAACAAAAGAAGGCCCCGCGACAAGTGTCGCGGGGCCTTCTTCATTAGCAGTGCCAGCGCTACTTGCGCTTGCCTTTCTTGCCTTTCACCTTCACCTTTTCCGGCTGGCCCGCTGCTGGTGTGGTCGCCGCCTGAGCTGCCGGCGCGACTGGCGTTGTCGGTGCGGCTGTCGTCATTGGGAAGCCGCGCTGGGCCATCAGGGCATCGATTTTGGGGTCGCGGCCCCGGAAGGCGCGGTAGCCGGCGGCTGGGTCAACGGTGTTGCCCACCGTGAACACGTGCTGGCGTAGCCGCTCGCCCACGGCCTTATCATAGGCGCCGCCGCCCTCGGTGAAGGCGCTGAAGGCATCGGCCGCCAGCACCACCGACCACAGGTAGGAGTAGTAGCCGGCCGAGTATCCATCGGAGGCGAATACGTGGTTGAACTGCGGCGTGCGGTGGCGCATCACCAGCTCGGAGGGCATGCCCAGCTGGGCCAGCGTTTCGCGCTCGAACTTATCGGGGTCAATCTTCTGGTCGCCGGCCAGGTGCAGCTTCATATCGATGAGGGCGCTGGCCAGAAACTCGGTGGTGGCAAAGCCCTCGTTGAAGGTGCTGGCCTTGTTGACGCGGTCGACCAGCTCCTGCGGAATGGGTTTGCCGGTTTGGTAGTGCAGGGCAAAGCGGTTGAGCACCTCGGGCGTAGGCAGCCAGTTTTCGAGCACCTGCGATGGGAACTCCACGTAGTCGCGCACCACGCTCGTGCCCGAGAGGCCACCGTACGTCACGTTGCTCGACAGCCCGTGCAACGCATGGCCGAACTCGTGGAACAGCGTGGTCGCATCCGACCACGAAATGAGCACCGGCTCGCCGGGCTTGCCCTTCACGAAGTTGGAGTTGTTGGACACGATGGTGGTTATCTCCTGGCCATCCATGCGCTCCTGGCGGCGGTAGGCGTTCATCCAGGCCCCCGATTTCTTGCCCGGGCGGGCGTAGGGGTCGAAATACCACAGGCCCACCTGCTTGCCAGTGGTTTTATCGTTCACCTGCCACACCCGCACATCGGGGTGGAACACAGGCACGTTGGTAACGGGCTTGAAGCTGAAGTTGAACAGCTCGCCGGCCATCCAGAACATGCCCTCGCGCATCTTATCAAGCTGCAGGTACTGCTTCACCTCGTTCTGGTCGAGGTCGTAGCGCTCCTTGCGCACCTTCTCAGCGTAGTAGGCGTAGTCCCAGGGCTCAATTTTGAAGTCGGCCGGCGCGCCTTCCTTCAGGGCCAGCGCCTGCATGTCGGCCACTTCCTCGTTTACGCGGGCCACGGCCGGCTTCCACACCTGCTCCATCAGCTCCATGGCGGCTTCGGGCGTTTTGGCCATGGTGTTATCGAGGCGCAGGTGGGCGTGGGTTTTGTAGCCCAGCAGCTTGGCGCGCTCGGCCCGCAGCTGCAGAATCTGGGTAATCAGGGCGTTGTTGTCGTGGGCGCCGCCGTTGTCGCCGCGGTTGGTGAACATGCGCCAGGCCTTCTCCCGCAGCGGGCGCTGGTCGGAGTAGGTCAGGAACGGGTCGACGCTGGAACGGGTGTTGGTGATGATGCCGGCCGCGGCCACCTTGCGCGAATCGGCGGCGGCTTTGGCCCCGTCGCGCAGCGAAGTGGGTAGTCCGCTCAACTGCTGCTCGGTTTTGAGCACGAGCATCTCGTTGGCTTCATCGGCCAGCACGTTCTGCGAGAACTTGTTGAAGAGGCCGGCCAGCTGCTGGTTTATCTGCGAAAGCCGGGCCTTGGCCGGAGCATCGAGCTTGGCGCCGGCCCGCACGAAAGCCTTGTAGCGCACCTCCGTGAGGCGCTGCTGTTCGGGCGTGAGGTTGCTGCTCGCCATCGAGTTGTACACGGCCTCAATGCGCTTGAATAGGGCGGCATTCTGGGTTATCTGGTCGCTGAAAGCGGCCATTTTGGGTGCCATTTCGGCCTGCACGGCCGCAAATTTGGCGTCGTTGAGCGAGGTGCCCCAGATGCCGTACACCGTTTCTACGCGGTCGAGGGTGCGGCCGCTACGCTCCATGGCCGCAATGGTGTTCTCGAAAGTAGGCGCGGCCGGATTGTTGGCAATGGCGTTGATTTCGGCCATGTTTTCAGCCATGCCAGCTTCCAGCGCTGGCTTGAAGTTGGCCACTTTCACTTGGTCGAAAGCGGGCACGCCGCCGTAAGGGCCGCTCCAGGGCTGAAGCAGCGGCAGCTTGGCCGATGGTGCGGCGGCACTTTTGGCGCTAGCCGAAGGCTGCGCCTGCGCCTGCGAGAACGTGGCACCGGCCAGGCCGAGGCCCGCCAGTAGAGAAAGCGAAAAGAGTGGGTTCATGCGGTAAATTATTGGGCGGAGAACTAGCTATATGCGAATATACAACGTGCCGGACGGCTCAGAATTCCCGGACCCACTCAAAAACCAGGTTCAGGAAACGAAAACGAGTACCCCAGAGCATCACTCCGGGGTACTCGTTTTCGTTTCCCGGGCGCTGTAGGGGCGGGGCTTGTCCCCTCCCCCCGCCCGCCGTTAAAGCTATTGCACGATTTCCGTTGCCGCGGCGCGAACGGCGGGCGGGGACAAGCCCCTACAGCGCCCGGCAGCTGCTACGCCTGGGCGTGCTTGAGGCGCAGCTTGGATTTCTTGTAGCCGTAGTTGAAATACACGGCCAGACCAATCACCAGCCAACCGAAAAACAACAGCCAGTTGTTGAGGCCCAGTTGGGTCATCAGATACAGGTTGGTGAGCAGACCTAAGGTGGGCAGCAAGCTCAGGCGCTTGCGGAACGAGAGCCACGACAAAGCCAGGCAGAAGCCGAAGAACACCAGCATCGGGATATAGTGCCGGGCCTCCTCGTAGGAGCCCATTGCCGCCGTAAACTCCTGAATTCCCGCCTGATTGTATACCAGTACCAGCACGCCGCAAATGGCCAGAATAAGGGGCGTGAGGAACTGCCCGCTGATGTACGGCACCTTGAAACGGGCATCGGAAGTGCCATAGGGGTCGATGATGAGGATGCCGCCACACACCAGCGCGAAGGCGAACAGCGTGCCGATGCTGGTCAAATCAATCACTAAGTCCATGTTCAGCAGCAGCGCCGGAATGCCTACAAACAGGCCCGTAACGATGGTGCTGAACGAAGGCGTGCGGAACTTGGGATGCACCCGCGCAAACACCGGGGGCAGCAGCCCGTCGCGGCTCATGGTCATCCAGATGCGGGGCTGGCCGATCTGGAACACGAGCAGCACCGAGGCCATGGCAAATACGGCCGATACGGCTACTACGCCGCCCAGCCACTCCACGCCCACTTTATTGAACACGTAGGCCAGTGGGTCGCCCACAGCCAGCTCGGTGTAGTTCACCATGCCGGTAAGCACCAGCGTCACAATTACATACAGAACGGTGCAGATAATGAGGGCGTAAATCATGGCCCGGGGCAGGTCGCGCTGGGGGTTCTTGCACTCCTCGGCTGTTGTCGAAATGGCATCGAAGCCGATGTAGGCGAAGAATACGGCCGACACGCCCTTGAGCACCCCGCCAATACCGTTGGGCGCAAACGGGCTCCAGTTTTCGGGCTGAATGTAGAACGCGCCCACCAGGATAACCACGGCCACCACCACCAGCTTAAGGGCTACCAGTATGTTGGAAGCGTTTTTCGACTCCTTGATGCCGATGTACACAAGGGCCGTAATAGCGAGCGTAATCAGGCCGGCGGGCAGGTCGATGACCAGGCGCAGGCCGCCGGGCAGCTCGGGAGCCGAGCTCCAGGCGTTGTAGCCGAGCAGCTGCGTGGCCGTGGCCTCGCTCAGCGGCTTGCCAGCCTGCATCAGTGCCAGCACCTCGCCGTGGTATCGGTGGGCGCTCTGCATGCCCATGGTCAGCCAAATGGGAATTTGCAGCCCTACGCCATCCATGAGACCGGTAAAGTAGTCCGACCACGAAATGGCTACCACGATGTTGCCCACCGCATATTCCATGATAAGCGCCCAGCCGATAATCCAGGCGGCCAGTTCGCCAAACGAGGCGTAGGCGTAGGTGTAGGCCGAGCCACTTACCGGAATAGTAGCCGCAAACTGAGCGTAGCACAACGCCGAGAAGGCGCAGGCAATGGCGGTGAACACGAACAGCAGCGACACGGCCGGGCCACCGTCGTGGGCCGCATTACCAATGGTGCTGAAAATGCCGGCCCCGATAACGGCCGCAATGCCCAGCGAGGTCAGGTCGCGGACGGTGAGGTGGCGCTCCAGGCTTTGCGAGCCGGAGTCGGTGCCGGGCAAATCCAGGTCGACGGGCGGATTAACGAGAAGGTCCGAAACGGTTTTGCGGCGGAACAGCCCGCTGAGGCGGGAGGGAGGTAGTGGGCTTGACAACGGAGCGGAGAACAGGTTTAGAGGGCAAAAGATACAGAAATATGCTGGTTGCCAGGATTCAGCCAGCAGTTACTCGTTGTCAGTTGTGAGGCCGTTTTACCAGTAAGCCATCTGAATACCCTGGCCGCTGGCCACTGATAATTAGCCACTAAAGAACCGCAACTGTCAAATATTCTTATACTTACTTCTCCTTTTAATCCTCTTGATTATGCCTGGCTTCTCTGTTCCAAACCCCTGCCCCCAACCTTGGGCCGCCATGACGCCTACTGCCGCCGGCCGTTTCTGCGGGCAGTGCCAGCACGAAGTCGTGGACTTTTCGGCTATGAGCGAGGCCGAGGTAGGCGCCTTTCTGGCCCGGCCGGGTGCGGGCACCGTTTGCGGCCTGTTCCGGGCCGGGCAATTTGCCCCGCCGGCGGTAGTGGCGGCCCCGCGCTGGCGGCGCTGGCTGCTCACGGGGCTGGCCTTGCTCAGCTTTAAGCCGCTGCTCAGTTCCTGCCAGAACGCCCCATCGAACGCCACTGCTGCTACTGGGGCCACCGAGCAGGCCGATGGGCTGGCCACCGCACCCCAGGGCCAGGTAACCATCCGCGGCCGGGTGCTCGACGACTCTACCGGCTTGGCCGTGGCGGGCGCCGAAATCTTTATTGCCGACACGCCCTATGGGGCCGTAGCCGATGAGCAGGGCAATTTCAGCTTTACCATGAAGCAGCAATGGGAGGCAGTGCAGGACGGTTCGGTGCGCCTGCGCGTGTCGGGTAGCCCGTTCGTGTTCGTGCCCCAAACCATAAGCGTGGCCGTAAGTCCGGCCCCTGCCCCGCTCACGGTGCGGCTGCAATCGGTGCCCGGCCGGGGCCAGATTATGGGCAAGGTAGCGGGCCACGAGCCACCGCAAAAGCCACCACTGTAGCTGTCTTCCAAAAGGATGTGTTGTTGAAGATTTTCTAAACGATAAATGGGTATAAATGAAGGCCTTATAAAGAATGAGTGGTGTTAATGAATCGATTTGATTATACATATCTATGGGTTGGCAGCCTGTTCCTGTGGCTGCTGACCACCTCGTCCGCTTTAGCCCAGACTGCCCCCAACATTCCGCTACCGGCTAAGTTGCCCGCATACAAGCTACCCGCCAGGCCTTCGTTCTTTACTGAGCCTACCGAAGCCGGCGCGGCAGCCATAACGGAAGGGCTGGTGGTGGATGATTCGGGCCGGCCAGTAGCTGGAGCGGTCTGCTGGATTCGGGGGAGTCGGCTAGCCGTGTTTACCGGCCCTGATGGTCGTTACCGCCTGCCGGTGCCGGCCCGCTGCCTTTCGCGCCGGGGCCGGGTGCGCATTACGCTATCGGGTGTCGGGTTTGTTGGGCAGGTGTTGCAGCTCGACGCCTGGCAGGCCGAGCAGCCGGTGCTGCTGTTGCCCGTGGACACGCGGCCGTTACATTAAGAAACCCTCGCTCCCTAAACCTTTCGGCCCCCGAAACCCTTATGGCAGCAGTATGAAAAACCTGCTGCTAGCTACCCTGATCCTGTTGTTTGCCACCTCTGGCTGCGTGTTGAAGCCGACCCGCAAGAACGACGTATTCAACGCGCGGGCCGAACTGCCCCGCGAAGAAGCCGCCCACGAGCGCAACTCCTTGGAATGGTGGTACTTCACCGGCCACCTACGCGACAAGGCCACCGGCGAGACGTTCGGGGTCGAGTACGTGTTCTTCCACTTCAACCTCAACGGCAAGCGCGACTGGCAGATGGTCAACTTCGCCCTCACCGACCCCCAGCAAAAGCAGTTTCGCTACGACTACAAAGTAGAGCGCCTGCCCGAGCTGCTGCCCTCCACGCTGCCGCTCAACCTGAGCACCCGCAAAAAGAACGAAACCTGGACCCTGACCGGCCAGGAGGGCCGCTACCACCTGCGTGGGCGCATGGCCGAGCACGCCGGCCACGCCATCGACCTGACGACCACGCCCGCCAAGCCCGTACTGCTGCACAACGGTACCGGCTACGAAAACTACGGCAACGTGGCCAGCGCCGGCTACTACAGCTACCCGCGCCTGGCCACCACCGGCACCCTCGAAATAGCAGGCAAAGTGCGCCAGGTAGAAGGCGAGCTGTGGTACGACCGGCAATGGAACGGCACCTCGGTAATGGGCAAAAACATCGGCTGGGACTGGTTTTCGGTGCAACTCGACGAGCCCCGTACCGAGCTGATGGCCTACCAGCTCTTCGACCGTAAATCGGACCTGACGGTGAGCGGCGGCACCCACTACGGCCCCGACCTGACCAGCCAGCACCTGAACGCCGAAGATTTCCAGCTCGACGTGCTCGACTACTGGACCAGCCCGCACACCAAGCTTCGCTACCCCATGAAGTGGCGTTTGCGCGTGCCCAGCCAGGGCTACGACCTCACCATCACGCCCGTCATGCCCGACCAGGAGCTAACGCTCAAGCTGCTGGCCGGCCTCAAAATGAGCTACTGGGAAGGCATGTGCCGCGTAGAAGGCACCCACAACGGCAAACCCGTAAAAGGCAACAGCTACGTGGAGATAACCAACCGGGGGAAATGAGTTGTCAGTTGCCAGTTGGTAGTTGTCAGTAAAAAGTGTGACTTGCGCTTTCGCTCAGCACAACACACCTTTTACTGACAACTACCAACTGACAACTGACAACTAATACCCTCACCCGTTCAGAATAACCCGGAAGGTGGTGCCGCGGCCCGGCTCGCTCCATTTCACGAAAAGGCGGCCCTTGTGGTAGTTTTCGATGATGCGCTTAGCCAGCGCCAGCCCCAGGCCCCAACCCCGCTTTTTGGTGGTATAACCGGGCAAAAACACGCTTTCCAGCTTACTTTTCGAAATTCCTTTGCCCGTATCGGTGATGTCGAGGGCAATTTGGTTTTTGCTGCCGCGCACTGGCCGGCGTATGTGTAGCGTAATGCTACCGCGCCCATCCATGGCGTCTACGGCGTTTTTGCAGATGTTCTCAATCACCCAGTCGAACAGCGGAATATTCACCTGGGCCGGCGTATCGGTGGGCAAATCGGTTTTTACCTCGAAGCTGACTTTGCGCGACACCCGGCTTTGCAGGTAGCTAATGGCATTTTCCGTTACGCGCAGGATGTTCTCATCACCCAGCACCGGCACCGAGCCGATGTTGCTGAACCGCTCGGTGATAATTTCGAGTCGCCGGATATCTTTGCCTAATTCCTCCACAATCGGCTCGTCCTTAAACCGTTCCGAGTCGCGCAGGTACTGCTGCCAACCCACCAGGCTGCTGAGCGGCGTGCCCAGCTGGTGCGCCGTTTCTTTGGCCAGGCCCACCCACACGCGGTTTTGCTCGGCCCGCCGCGAGTAGCTGAACGCGAAGTAGGCAATTACGGCCAGGCAACCGATGATGGCCAGCTGCACCAACGGATACAGCCGCAGCTGCGTCAGCAAATCCGACTCCTTGTAATACAGAAAGTTGCGTAGCCCGGCCCCAATTTTTATCTCGATGGGCGGATGTTGCTCCCGCATCTGGGCAATCTGGTCGCGCAGGTACTGGGTTTTCTCCTCTTCATCTGCTCCCTCAGGCACATTCACGTTGCGCGCGTCGATGATGTTGTCGTCGCCGTCGGTGATGATGACGGGGATGGTTTTGTTGGCGTCGATGATTTCGTCGTAGAGAAACGACAGGTTCGACACCTCCTCGGTGTTGATGATGTAGCGCTGGGTTTCGGCGTAGAGGTCGATTTGCTGCTGCTCACGCTCGGAAAGGCGCTGCACCAACACGTTGGTATAGACAACGGTAGCCGCACCAATCAGCAGGGCCACAGTTACAATAAGGAGCTTGATGCGCGACTTCTGGTCGTAGATGGCAATAGTAGGAAGCACGGCGGGCGGCAAAACGGCGGAAGGCAGACCCCCATTACGGCGGCCCCGGCCCCGAAGATACGGCCCCGGCCAAAGTCAGGCCGCCTGGCCTGTACGCATGATTTTCATCAACTGGCTCCGGACGGAAACCGGGTTGGTGCCATTTCCCGCCTGTTTCCCGGGGAATAGTAGGCGGGCCCGAACCAGCGCCCCACATCTGCTGTTTTTACCCTAGCAATTTGTATGTAATTTTGCCCCCTGCTATCTGCCTTAGCTCCTGCTATGTCCCATCCTTTTCAAGCTGTCAGTCTCTCGTTCAAGAAAGCGCCGCTCGCCATCCGCGAGCTGATTGCGTTGGACGAGGCGGCCTGCCGGCGCCTGCTGCAAACCCTGCACCACGAGCTCGACCTGACCGACTTGCTGGTGCTCAGTACCTGTAACCGCACCGAGGTGTACTACTCGGCCGACCAAGACCAGAGCGTGGCCGTTATTGAGGCGCTGGCTCGCCTGAAGAACCTGCCCGATGTGGCCGGCTTCATGCCCTACTTCGATGTGTTTGCCGGCTCGCTCGACGCCGTACGCCACCTGTTTGAAGTAGCTATGGGCCTGGAGGCGCAGGTTGTCGGCGATTTGCAGATCAGCAACCAGGTGAAGCAGGCCTACCAGTGGTCGGCCGATGCCGATGCGGCCGGGCCTTTTCTGCACCGGCTGCTGCACACCGTTTTCTTCACCAACAAGCGCGTACAGCAGGAAACCGCTTTCCGCGATGGGGCGGCCTCTACCTCGTATGCCACGCTGGAGCTGGTAGAGGAGCTGACCGCCGACGTGGCTAACCCCCGGGTGCTGGTAGTGGGGCTGGGCGAAATCGGGGCCGACGTCTGCCGCCACTTCGGCGACAGCAAGCTGTTTACCGACGTCACCATCTGCAACCGCACCCGCAGCAAGGCCGAAGCGCTGGCCGAAGAGTGTGGCCTGAAGGTGCTCGACTTCGAGGATCTGGCCGAAGGCCTGAAGGAGGCCGATGTCATTATCAGCAGCATTGCCCGGCCTGAGCCGTTCTTCAGCCGCGCGCTGGTAGCCAACCTGGAGGTGCTGAGCTACAAGTTTTTCATCGATCTGTCGGTGCCGCGCAGCATTGCGCCCGATGTGGAGCAGGTGCCCGGCGTGCTGGTCTACAACATCGACGCCATCCAGAGCAAGGCTTCGGCCGCGCTGGAGCGCCGGCTGGCTTCGGTGCCGCAGGTGCGGGCCATCATTGAGGAAAGTGTGGAGGGCCTGCGCGACTGGACCAAGGAAATGCTGGTGTCGCCGACCATTCAGAAGCTCAAAAACGCGCTGGAACAGATTCGCCTCGAAGAGCTGGACCGCTACAACAAGAAGAAAATCAGCCCCGAAGAAGCCAAGCGTCTCGACGATATCACCCGCTCGCTGATGCAGAAAATCCTCAAGCAACCCGTGCTCCAGCTCAAGGCCGCCTGCAAGCGCGGCGAGGCCGATCAGCTCATCGATACGCTCACCGACCTGTTCGACCTGGAGCGCCAGCCGGCTTTCTGAGCTACAAGCCGCAAGCTTCGAGCGGCAAGCTGACGTTCAGAAGCTCCCGATAATCCAACCAAAAGAAGGCCCCGCACTCAACCGAGCGCGGGGCCTTCCTCGTTTTTCAGCTAACAGCTAACAGCTAACAGCTAACAGCTAACAGCTAACAGGATGTCAGCTTGCCGCTTGAAGCTTGCGGCTTGTAGCTCTCTAAATCGAGTCGCAGCATTCTTCGAGCGAGTCGATGACGTCGAGCAGTTTAGGAATGGAGAGCGAGTAATAGATCTTGGTTCCTACTTTCAGCGACGACAGAATGCCGCGGTCTTTGAGGGTGATAAGGTGCTGGGAAGCAATGGCCTGGGGCAGGTCGAGGGTCCGGTAGATTTCCGTGACGGTCATTTTATCCTCTTTACCCAGCAGGTCCACGATGGCCAGCCGCTTAGGATGAGCCAGCACCTTGAGAATGGCAGCGGCTTTATAAACTTTCTTCGATTCGACTCGGGCAAGTAGTGGCTTCATTTCGGCAATGCAAAGGTGGTATTTCAGAACGGTAGGCGGGAATAGGGCTAATACGATATTCGAGGCCTGCAAAGTTCCTTTTACCCAAATAGTGTACCTACAAATGTTGGCCAAGCCCGACAGTAAGACGGCATGGCAGCAGCAGTGGCCCCCGCCTCCCAATGGGGCCTGTCGCCCGGGTGCCTACCTTTGCTGCCGAAATTCCCCTCTCACCCTACCTTCTGCTTCCTGATGAAAGACCTGCTGGCCAAATTTGAAAATAAACGTCCTGAAATCGTATTTGAATGGCAGGATGCCGAAACCGAAGCCGAGGGCTGGGTGGTCATCAACTCGTTGCGGGGCGGAGCGGCCGGTGGCGGCACCCGCATGCGCCTGGGCCTCGACAAGCGCGAGGTAGAAAGCTTGGCCAAAACCATGGAAGTGAAGTTCACCGTATCAGGCCCGGCCATTGGCGGGGCCAAGTCGGGTATCAACTTCGACCCGCGCGACCCGCGCAAGCGTGGCGTACTGGAGCGCTGGTGCAAGGCTGTTTTCCCGCTCCTGAAAAATTACTACGGCACCGGCGGCGACCTGAACGTGGACGAAATCCACGAAGTCATCCCCATCACCGAAGAATACGGCCTCTGGCACCCGCAGGAAGGTGTGGTCAACGGCCACTACCAGGCCACCGAGCCCCAGAAAATCCAGAAGCTGGGCCAGTTGCGGCAGGGCGTGGTAAAAGTGCTCGAAGACGTAGCTTACTCGCCCGACCTGCGCCGCAAGTACACCGTGGCCGACCTGATAACCGGCTACGGCGTGGCCGAGGCCGTGCGCCACTACTACGCACTGTGGGGCGGCCGCTCGGTCGAGGGCAAACGGGCTATTATCCAGGGTTGGGGCAACGTGGGGGCGGCGGCAGCCTACTACCTGGCCAGCCAGGGCGCCCGTATCACCGGCATCATCGACAGGGCCGGCGGGCTGCTGAGCACTGAGGGCTTCGGGCTGGAAGAAATCCGGCAGCTGATGCTCAGCCGTGAGGGCAACGAGCTGACGGCCAACAACAAGCTGACGTTTGAGGAAATAAACGAGCAGATCTGGACCAGCGGCGCCGAGATATTCGTGCCCGCCGCTGCCTCGCGCCTCGTTACCAAGGCCCAGGTAGAGGCGCTGGCCGCCAACGGCCTGGAAGTTATTTCGTGCGGGGCCAACGTGCCCTTCCAGGACCCCGAAATCTTCTTCGGCCCCACCGGCGAGTTTGCCGATGCCCGCGTCAGTGTCATTCCCGATTTCATTGCCAACTGCGGCATGGCCCGCGTGTTTGCCTACCTGATGGAGTCGGACGCCGAAATTACCGATCAGGCCATTTTCGAGGATACGTCGCGCATCATTCGGGCGGCCCTGGAACGCACCCGCACCCAGAGCGAAGAGCATACAGGACTGGCCCAACGGTCGTTCGAAATGGCGCTGCGCCAGCTGGTGTAAATTTTGACGCCGTTAGCCGACAGCTGGTAGCTGTTTGCTCCCCTTCGAAGAAGTTGGGCGGGAAGGTTCAGCTACCGGCAGCCCACAACTGCATACAGAACACAAAAGCTGCGGGCTACCAGCTGATAGTTGGTAGCCCGCAGCTTACAAAACGAACTTATGTCTCCTTTCGAAATCCTTCATTACCAACTGCTCGGCATTCAGGTGCAGGAATATCTGATTGCCGCTGCTATTCTGGTGGCCGGTCTTGTGTTCAAAAACCTGGTGTCGCGCCTGTTGACGAAGGTGCTGTTCCGGTTTTTCAAGAAGGTGGGTGAGGGCGTTACGGAGCAGCAGTTCCATGAACTGCTCATCAAGCCCATCAGCGTCGTCATCTTCTTTATCACCATTTTCATTGCCTACAGCGTACTGGATATTCCGGTGCGTTCCTCGGAGCTAGGCCGTGATACGCCGTGGTTTGCGAAACTGGCCTTTCGGGTGTACCAGATTGCCTTTATAGCGGGCGTTACCTGGATTTTTCTGCGCATGATTGATCTGGCGGTGCTGGTGTTCATGAAACGGGCTCTACGCGACCCTTCGCGGCTCACCAACCAGCTCGTGCCTTTCGCCCGCGACCTTATCAAGCTATTCGTAGGCATCATTGCCTTTTTGGTGGTGCTGGGCCGCGTGTTCAGCATCGATGTAACGGCCCTGGTGGGTGGCTTGGGTATCGGTGGTCTGGCCGTGGCTTTTGCCGCCAAGGAAAGCCTCGAAAACCTGCTGGCCTCGTTTACCATCTTCCTCGACCGGCCCTTCGAGGTAGGCGACTTGGTGAGTGTGGGCGATTTGACGGGTACGGTAGAGAAAATCGGTTTCCGCAGCACCCGGATTCGGACCGTGGAGAAAAGCTACGTAACAGTGCCTAACAAATCCATGATTGATAAGCCGCTCGACAACCTCTCGCGCCGCACATCCCGCCGGGTGTTCTTCATGATGTCGCTCACCCAGATGACGACCAGCACCCAGCTCCACCGCATCATCGAGCTGGTGCACAAGGCCATTGTAGAGCACCGCCTCATCGAACCCGATGTGCAGGTGAAATTCACCTCCCTGACATCCAACTCGAAAGACGTGCGGGTGCAGTACTATGTGCGTACCGACAGCTACGACGAGTACCTCGACGTGATGGAGGAAATCAATTTCAAAATCGTTTCGGCCGTGGAGGAAGTAGGAGCCGACTTCGTTGACACTACCATGACCCGGCTATCCGGCGGCGCCGGCGCTGCCTCCGACCTGCCCAAAAGCCTGCAGCCACAAGGCGGCGGCCAGTCGATTGCCAGTTCCTGAGAGGTACTTTACGCTTCTAGCGGAGAGCTATTAGCTGTTTAGAAAGTTAAAAGGACGTCATGCTGAGCGAAGTCGAAGCATCTCTACTGCTTCGTTGTGGTCGTTTAACGAAGCAGTAGAGATGCTTCGACTTCGCTCAGCATGACGTCCAAATCGATTCCTGGCACTCCCTAAACAGCTTCATTAGCTGTTATCCTTCGTTTAAAAAGCACCTGTAATTACGCAAAAAGTAAGGCCCCACACTCAACCGAGCGCGGGGCCTTCTTCGTTTTCAGCTAACAGCTAACAGCTAACAGCTAACAGCTAACAGCTAACAGCTAACGCCGGCCGCCGAGCAAACCGCCGAGCAAACCGCCCATGCCGCCGCCCATCAGGCCGCCGAGGCCGCCACCGCCGCTGCTGCGGGGCTGCGAGTTGGGCTGGCCACCGAGGCCGCCCAGAATCGACATGAGGGAGCCAAGACCCCCGCCGCCAGTGTGCGAGCCTTGCTGCGGGTAGTTGCCGTACTGGTCTGTTGATTGCTGCTGCTGGCCACCGCCCATCACGCCGCTTAGCAGGCCGCCGCCGAGCAAACCGCCCAGCAGGCCACCCATGCCGCTCTGGGCCGCGCCCCCGAGCAGGCCGCCCATGTTGCCGCCCATCATTCCGCCACCCATCATTCCGCCACCGCTCTGGCCCCGGCCACCCATCACCTTCGAAATCACCATGGGGGCCACAATACCGAGCAGTCCGGCCATGAGGGCATTTTTGGGAATGCCCGCGCTTTCGAGCTTGTCGCCGATGCCGCCGAAAAAACTTTGCTTGGCCGGGTCGCTGGCGTTGTGGGGCACGTTGGAGGCCTGGTCTACCACCTGTTCCAGCGTGTGCTGCTGCTGCTCATTAATGCCCAGATACTGCGAAATCTTGTTCACCATCTCTTCCTCGGTATTCGAGTAGGCACCATCGGCGCGGGCGAAGCTGATGAGGTCGGTGACGAGCGAGAAGCGCAGGTCGCTGCCACGCAGCGTATCAAGGTTACTTTTTACCGTTTCGTTATTCGCGCTTTTGGCGGCTGCCAACACCTGCTGGGTCGCGGCACCACTAAGGCCAGCCTGATGGGCAAGCTGCTGCAAAAACTCGATTTCGGGTGCCGATGCCTCGCGGTCGGCCGAAGCCAGGCTGGCAATAGCACTCAGATAAGCAGCTTTTTCCTGGTCGGAGTAGTTCTGGAGCAGTTGGGAGTCATTCATGATCAGATAGACAAAAGGTGGAAAGACGATATTCTGCTCCCTTAACGCGGCTTTGCGGTTGAGGTTGGCCCAGACCCCAACAAGTCTTCCCAAACCACGCGCTGATTCGCCTAAAACCTGCACAGAGGTCATCAACACATAAATAGCCAGGGCCAAAAAGAAGCCATGCGGCTACCAACGGCGGCCACGGCTCAGAACTCGAAGAATTCGCCCGGCTGGGGCTCAGTGGGCTTTTTGGCCGGCTTCTTTAGCTCCCATGAGGGCTTGGCTTTGGGCGTGGCCGGTGTGGCCGGGTCAGTTGGGGGCGGGCCGCTTGCCGGGTTGCGAACCGGCGCCTGCCGGATGGGCAGGCCGGTTTCGTAGCGCACCACAAAGTTGCTTTCGGTGCCTTTTATCCCCAGGCGCAGCGTGGGGCCATCGGCGCGGGCGGCAGCGCGCGGCAGCAGGCCCGGCAGCAGCGGAATGCGCACATGGTAGTCGAGCTGCTGGTCGAAGGTGTGCGTGCCCGTAACCCGGATAAGCGCCGCTGCCCGCACATTGGAGCGAATTTCCATCTCCGGAATATATACTGTGCGGCTCTGAATGTAGAAGTCGTTTTGCAGCTCGGCGAAGCGCAGATGGCGCAGTGTGGCCCGGTCGGCTACCAGGCTCAGCTTCTGCAGCGGCTCGAAATTGAGCAGCTCGCCCTGCCGCACGGTGGCTTTCACCTGAGCTTCCAGGCGGTCGGTCAGCGGGCGCAGCTGGCCATCAAAGTACGTATCCGACTCGGCCGAGGCCGTGAGCGTGCCCCGCAGGTGGCGGCTGGTGAGGAAACGCTGCCCAAAGTCCTCGAACACATAAAACAGACTATCCAGCCGTACCTGCTGGCAGGCGGCTACGGTGCTGGCCTTTAACAAATCGGGCCGGCGGGCATCCACGCTACCCCGCACGCTCAGCTGGCCCCCGGCCGCCGTCAGGCGCAGGCCCTCCGAGCTGAATACCTGGTTTTGCAGCCGCAGCGTGCCGCGCAGCTGCCGGCCCCGCAGCCGCCGGTAACGCACCTGCCGGGCCTGCAGGCCTACATCGAGCACCAGCCGGGCCGGTACGTGCAGGCCCCCGGCCGGAGCCGCTGTGCCGCCGCTGCCGCCGGCTTTGCCGCCCGCCGGCTGGTAGGCATACAGCAGCTGGTTGAAATCCAGGAGCTGCGAGGTAACCGTGGCCTCAATCCGTAGCGGCTGGCCCGGCCCCAGCGCCCAGCCGGTGGCGTTGCGCACGGTGCCCCGGCCCCGGAAGTCGGAGTTGCCCAGGCGGCCCTGCAGGCTGCTCACGGCTACATCGGCCCCACGTAACTCCAGCTGGCCCACAAGGCCGCTAAAGGGCTGGCGGAAGTCGCGTAGCTGTAGCGTAACGCCGAAAAGAAACAATGTCCCACTAGCTTGTTGGGCCGTGGGCCGATGCCGAAGTACAGCCAGTGGACCATCGAGTCGTATGCGCAAGTTGGCCGTGCCTTTGGCCGACCGAATGGCTGCCACTGGAAAGAATTTCAGAGCCCGCTCCATATCTAGTGAGGCTTGCAAAAAAAGCCTTACGTAAGGCTGCGCAAGATTTTCAAGCCGCAAATTGCCAGTAAAGTAGCGGCCTGCCAGCCGCCCATTGAATTGCTCCAGGTCCAGGATAAGCACGGTACGGCCCACGGCGCGTTGTGTGCCGTTGCTGAACGTGCCCGACAGCCTTACGCTATCCACCTGCTGCCGGTACTCGGGATGGAAAAATGAGGCATTGCTGCACCCGAACTGGATTTCCACGGCCGGAGTGCGCTTGGCCGACCACTCGCCGCGCACCGACCCTTCAAAATACACCTGCCCCCGGCTCCGGTAACCGGTTAAAGACCGGGTAAGGCGGGTGGGTAGCAGGGCCAGCACTGCCTGCACATCGGCTTGGCGGGTGCCGGCCCGCAGGTTGAGCTGCGGGACCCCGGCGTACTCCACGGTACCTGAAACCGAGTAGCTATCCGCTCCCACCGCGAGGTCGGAAGGCAGCACTAACACCCGCTGCCGGGCCCGGTCGATATCGAGCCGCACGTTCAGGTTTACCTCTTTGGCCTTGAAGTAATTATCGGAGCCCAGCCGCACAGTTTCGATGCGAGCCGGGCCCGTTACGGCTACTTCCACGCGGGGGCCAGCCAGGCGTACGGTTGCCTGCAAATCGGGCGTTTGCAGGGCGAAGAACTGCTGGCGAGCCGCATCGGTGTAGGTGGCCCGCACGCGCTCCAGCCGGATGCCGCGCAGCTCCAGCGCGAAGGGCTGCTCGCTGCTTGTGGTAGTATCAGGTTTGATAATGTAGTAGTTGGGCTGGCCAGTGGTGTCGCGGCGCAGGTGCAACTGCCCATCGGCCAGTGTGAGGCGACGGATGCGGTAGTGGCCGCCCAGCAAATCGAGGGCGTCGAAGGCACAGTAGAGGCGGCGGGCCCGTAGCAGCCGGGTGGTGTCGGCGGGCAACGAACCCTGCATCACCACATCGTGCAGCGTAATGGAGAGGCGCGGAAACTGGTCGAGCACCGACACATCGAGGCGGCTGGCACGCACCGGCACGGCTAGATGCTGGTTGAGGGCCGCCACAAAGCGGCCAATCAGCCAGTCTTGGCCCAGCCATAGGCCCAGGCCGGCTGCCAGCAGCAGGCTTAGCAGCGTCAGCCCCACAATTTTCAGCATTCTACCCACCAGTGGCCCTCTATTTTTTATAAGCGAAATTTCTGACTGGCAAGGGGTTCCCCGCGGAACTAGACCGGGTCAGTAAATTTCTTCGCCCAAAGATGGGGGAAAGTGTTGCGTTTTCAGAAATGAGCCCCCATCTTTGCCATCCCAAACAACGGGAAACGCCCATCGGGAGATTAGCTCAGCTGGTTCAGAGCATCTGCCTTACAAGCAGAGGGTCACTGGTTCGAACCCAGTATCTCCCACCATTTTTATAGTACGCTCACCCATCGGGAGATTAGCTCAGCTGGTTCAGAGCATCTGCCTTACAAGCAGAGGGTCACTGGTTCGAACCCAGTATCTCCCACACAGTAAAAGGACTGCCGGTATCGGCAGTCCTTTTTTGTTTTAGTCCGGTTTCAGGCTTTTTTGTGCCGCATGTCCCGATCAGAAACCACTTCTGCCCCGCATAAGCTGCCATTGCCCCAGGGCGGCCAAAAATTGGCCAAATGGCTGTTTTTGGCGCTGCTGGCCCTGGGTATGCTGCTGGTGGCCGACTATGGCGTGTCGTGGGATGAGCCGACTGACCAGCGCAACGGCTTGGTAAGCCTGCGCTACGTGGCCGACCTGGTGCTTGGCCATAAGCCTTACCCGATCGAGCAGTACCGCGACAGTGACCATGGCGTGTTGTTTGAGCTTCCAATGACCCTGGTTGCCCGGTATGGTCTGGGCTTGGTTGGCGAGCAGGTCGACAGGAATTACTATCTGATACGCCATAGTTTCACGTTTTTGTTGGTTTTAGGGGGACTAGGGGCACTCTATGGGCTGGCCCGGCTCCGGCTGCACCGACCGTGGCTGGCGCTGTTGCCTGTAGTGCTGTTTGTGCTTTCGCCCCGGTTGTTTGCCGAGTCGTTTTACAACGCCAAAGACCTGCTATTCCTGGCGGTGTTCACTTTGGGCATGTTTACGCTGGCTCGGCTGGTGCAGCGCCCTACCCTTGGCCGCGCCCTACTACACGGCCTAGCCACGGCTGCTGCCATCGATGTCCGGCTGTTGGGCCTGCTGCTGGTTCCTTTCACCTTGGGGCTGTTGTTGCTGGTAAGCTGGCTGCCCACTACATCTGCCGGCCAACTCCGCCGTTTAGGAGCCGTGGTAGGAATATACCTGGTGGCAGCGGCTACAGCCGGGGTAGGGGGCTGGCCCTATCTGTGGGCCAGCCCACTACCCCGGCTGCTGTTGGCTTTCCAGCGGATGAGCCATTTTCCCTGGCAGGGCAACGTCTTGTACTGGGGAAAGCTGGAGCAGGCCCAGCACCTGCCATGGCACTACGCGCCCGTTTGGCTGCTGATTACCACGCCGGTGGCATACTGGGTGGCCGCCTTGGTGGGGTTGGTGCTGGTAGCCCTTTGGTTGGTGCGCCGGCCGCTGAAGGAGTTACGGACTTTCAATGGCCGCCTCGATTTGCTGCTGTGCGGCTGGCTGTTACTGCCCTTTGTACTAGTAATTAGTATGAAATCAGTTATTTACGACGGATGGCGGCACCTGTATTTCACGTATCCGGCCTTGCTGCTGCTGGCTGTATCGGGAGGTGAGCAGTTGTGGGAGTGGGGGCGCGGCCACCAATGGGCCCGGCCATTGCTACTGGGGCTGGGGCTGCTGGCGGGGTTCGAAATGGGACTTACGGCGGTGCGTATGGTGCGCATGCATCCGCATCAGCAGGTGTATTTTAGCTTTCTAACCAGCCAGCAAGTGGCGGGCACTTTTGAGCGCGACTACTGGGGGCTGGCATATCGGCAGGGGCTGGAGTACCTGGTGCGCCACCAGCCTACCGGCCCCATCTTGGTGGCCGCTGCCGAGGAGCAACCACTACTCAACAACTTAGTCTGGCTCAGCCCTATCGACCAACAGCGGATTCGTGTGCTGGACGAACCCGGTCCCGGCCGCTACTACTTTTTCGGCTACCGCGCCTGGCCTGGTTTGCTGCCAACCGGCCGGGGCCAGGAAGTGCACCATGTAGAAGCCGATGGCCTGACGATTCTATCAGTGCTCTATCAGCCCTGAGCTTGCCAGCAGTGCTTTGGAACGCCTGAATCTGGCCGGTTGGTGGTCGGTAACCACCGATATTGGCCAATACCTGTTTCCTTTGAAGCCAATCTACTCCTCAGCCAACAGCTGCCAACTGCTGGCTATTATTCTGAAAATATGCCGCTCTTCGAAGTCAATAGCCCTGCTCTCGTTCGCCAGTTTCTCGATTTGCCAGCCCGGCTCTACCAAAATCAGCCCAACTGGATTTCGCCCCTCGACCCGGATGTGGAGGCTGTGTTCGACTCGGCCAAAAATGCCCTGTTTGCTCGGGGCGAGGCCATCCGGTGGGTGTTGACCAATGCGGCCGGTACGGTGGTAGGGCGGGTGGCGGCCTTCATCAACCGCGACGCCGAGCAAGCCGACCCCACGCTGCCGGTGGGGGGTATGGGCTTTTTTGAGTGCGAGGACGACCAGGCGGCGGCCAACGAGCTGTTTGAGGCCGCCCGGCACTGGCTGGCCGCCCGGGGCATGACGGCCATGGACGGGCCCATTAATTTCGGGGAGCGGGACCGGTTCTGGGGGCTGCTGACGGAGGGTTTTACCGAGCCCAACTACGGCATGTTCTACCATCAGCCCTACTACCAGCAGCTGTTCGAGCAGTACGGCTTCGAGCTGTTTTTCCGGCAGTATACCTGCTACCGCGACGTGGATATGCCGCTACACGCCACGTTTTCGCGGGCCTTTGATACCTACGCGCAACAGTACCCGGTTTTTCAGTTCCGGCACGCCAACAAGCGCGACACCGAGAAGCTGGCCCACGATTTCCACCATGTGTACAACTTGGCCTGGGCCAACCACAGCGGCATCAACCCCATGAGCCTCGACAAGGCCCGCGAACTGGTGAAGCAAATGCAGCCCGTGCTCGATGAGCGCCTGCTTTGGTTTGCCTACCACAACGACGAGCCGATTGCATTTTTCGTGAGCCTGCCCGAGCTAAACCAGATTTTCAAGCAGGTCAGCCGCCGGTTTGGGCTGCTGGCCAAGCTGCGCTTTCTCTGGGAAAAGCGCCAGTACATGCAGCGGCGCGACAAAAAACTGTTCGGCGTCATCTTCGGGGTGGTGCCCGATTGGCAGGGCAAAGGCATCGAAAGCGCCCTGATGGTGCATGCCCGCGCCGAGTTTATGCGCACCGGCTACCGCGAAATCGAGATGAACTGGATTGGCGACTTTAACCCCCGCATGCTGGCCATTACGCGCTCCATCGGTGCCCGCATCTACAAAACCCATGTTACCTACCGCTACCTCTTCGACCGTGAACGGCCGTTCGAGCGCAGCCCGATTATTCGGTAGTCAGCAAAGTTAAAGAACGTATCAGGGTAAGGGTCCTGTCATTCAGAGCACAGCGAAGAATCTCGCGTGCTAACGTTGAGTTACTTACCCTAACGTTAGCACGCGAGATTCTTCGCTGTGCTCTGAATGACAAAATCTTAATCCGAAAGTGCCCTCAGCTCCGCATCTAGCTGCAGCACCTGCGGGATGAGGAGGTGTTCGTCGTCGTTGCGGATTACGTAGTCGGCGCGGGCCAGCTTTTCCTCCTCGCTCAGCTGCTTGCCGATGATGGTGAGCACATCCTGGGCGGTGCGGTGCGGGTCGCGGTGCAACACCCGCTGCTGGCGCAGCGCCTGGGGTGCAAAAACGGTGATGATGCGGTCGAGCTGCTTGTAAGCGCCTGATTCGTAGAGCAAGGCGGCCTCTTTGAGAACGTAAGCGTGGCCCTCGCTATGGCGGGCTGCGGCCCAATCGGCAAAGTCGCGGCCTACATGGGGGTGTACCAGGGCATTGAGGCGGGCCAGCTGCACCGGGTCGGGGAAGGCTATGCGCGCCAGGTAAGCGCGGTCGAGGCGGCCGGCGGCGTCGAAGGTTTCGGGGCCGAAGGCGTCGGTTAGTTCTTGGCGCAGCTCGGGGTTGTGGGCCATTACCTGCTTGGCCCGGCTGTCGGAGTCGTAGAGGGGCACGCCGAGCACGGTAAACAGCCGGCCCACTATACTCTTGCCCGAGCCAATACCGCCCGTAATTCCAATTTTAAGCATTGGGTTGGTTGCTACAATGGCGCGGCCGGCGGAATGCCCCCGGCCAGTTGCCCGAAAAAGGGCATCCGGTGCCGCAGGGCAAAAGTATCTATATAGCTGCGCAGTTCCTGCTGCTCGGGCACGCCGGCAGCAAAATGCAGCTCCACCAGCCACAGGTGTACCTGGTAATAGTCGAGCAGCCAGCCGTGGGTGTCGAGCATAAACAGCCCCCTGAGCCGGGTAGGACGGTTTACTAGCCGGCCCGTACGGTGGGCGGCTACTGCCTCGAAAGCGTACAGTAGCTCGGTGTACACGTTGTTTTCGAGCGTCGCTACTGCCGGAATTTCGGCCCAGGTAGCCGCCACCCAATCTGCCAGCACCGCGTATTGGCCGGTCAGAAAAAGCGCTTCGGCTACCAGGAAATGGAACCCGGCCGGGAACAGGTTGTAGAAGGCGGGCAAAGCGGCCGGGGCCGCCACCGAATGGGCGGCGTGCATGGTAGCCTGCTGCTGCAGCCGGCTGAGTAGCGCCGCCGGGAGCGGGTGGTGCGGGGCCGCGTGGTGGGCGGCTACTACCTCGGCAAAAGCCCGGCGGCCGTGCGGAAACGCGTGGCAGTTGGCCGGCACCGGCAGGGCCAGCAGGTGCACCAGTCGTCGTTGCCAGGCCGGCTCGTCCTGGGCCAGAAATTCGCCCAAAAACAGCGTGCAATGCCCAAACAGCTGGGCCTCGGGCATGGCTTTATGCTGCAGGTACTCGCCCAGCACTTGCCCATATGCTCCGTTCAGGTAAGCCAGATCCACAAACGATTCGACGTAGAACTCCTGCCCGGCCGGGTGGGCCGCCAGCCGCAGGGCCAGCGCGGGCGCCGGGCCGGTAGGTATGGCCGGCCGCGTAATACGGCCCAGGAAATAGCCCAGCAACAGCCGCTCGGGATACGCCAGCTGCTGCATGGTCAGCAGCTCCGGAATATCGGCCAGCTGGCTGGCTTCGGCTTCCGCCTGCTGGCGCAACGCCTGGCCGAAGGCTGCAAAATCGGCGTGCCCGGCGTAGCGCGCCAGCGTATCAAGCGTGTGCAGGTGGTAGCCACCCTCCTTGTTAACCAAGCCGAAGAACCGGCGCAGCGTGCTGGGGCTCAACCGCCGCCCGCCCGTGGCTGGTGCTTGGCGCAGTTCCTCTTCCAGGGCGTCGCAGTGGCTGGGGTAGCGTAACGGCTGCCCGAAGCGAGTAGCTACGGCGGCCTGCAAAGCAGTATGAACGGGTGGGGTTAGGCGGGGCACGGAAGCAGCAGAGGGTGATAAAACCGAAGTGAAACTGAAAGAAAAAGAATTTTTTGGCCTTTGCGGATATGCGGATAGCAATAGAATTTTGTGCTCAGCAAATAAGAGGAAGCGCTACAACCTCCTTTATCGTCGCCTGCTCCAACGCCATAAGGAAGTTCTAGAGGTGCAGCGCAAAGTGAAATCCGGCTTTGTTGGCCGTAATCAGTGCTTATATGAAATGCCCCTACTGCGCCCGGGAAAATACGTACTTCGAGAACACCTGTTCGCATTGTGGGACTCGAAACCACGATAACAGCAGTGTTTTAGGTAGCCCCTTGAATCTCGCTCCTGCCAATAAGCAGGCGAAGCCGCCAACCAGACCTAAACAGCCCTTTTTTAGCTGAGCGTAGCAGTAGCCGGAAGACAACATCCGGCCTTCATACTTGAGGCAGCCGCATGAAAGCTTGTCTATACGTAACTGAATAAAAGTGAGTGCTATAAGCTATATAAGGCCCCGCAGGGTAGCATTGGCCGCTTTTCGACCAGTGCTACCCTGCAGGGCTTTGTCGTTTGCAGAAAACGCTTTTTGTATTTCACCTGCTGGCAGCTAGCTGTGCGCTATTTGCTCTGTAGCCGTACGCCGCGCGTTAATACCAGATAGCCGCGTACCTGGGGCGGCTTGCGCGACAGGAAGGGGCGCATCACCGAGTCGGTGGGGCTGGCGAACTGGCCGTAATGCAGCTGCACCCGCAACTGGTCGGGCCGGAAAGCCGCGGTGTCTTCGGGGAAGAACTGCAGCCGCACCCGTACCGTGGCCGGCGTAAGGCGGAAGCTGCGGCCGGCGGGTGCATCAAGCAGTTCGGGCACTACATCCACGGGTATGGTTACCACAGGCCGGCGCACGAGGCGCACGCGCACATCGGTTACATCCGACTGCACCTGGTCGGGGCCGCCAATGGGTACCTGCACGTCGCCCTGGGTAGAGCCGGCCGGAGCCTGGGGCAGGTGTACGGGGTAGGGGTCGGGCAGGGAGTTGACTTTGCTGGCAGGGCCGGTGAAGGTAACGGTGTCGGGCTTGAAGCGGGCTTCGTAGGGCAGCGCGGCCCCATCGGTAGCGGGGCTCAGGGCCAGCGGCAGGCGGCGGCTTACCAGCCGGTCGAGGTCAACCCATAGCGTATCGGAAACCAGGTAATTAAGTTGCAGCCCGTCCATGGCCTGCTGCAGGGCAGGGCGCAGGCTGCCGGCCGTGAGGTAACGGGTAGAGGGGTCGCGCAGCACTATTTCGGCGGGGCGCACCTCCAGCGGCAACTGGCCCCGCAGCAGCTTCCAGCCCCGGCCGGTTACGTTCACGGCCACTTCGTGGGGCAGCGGCTGCACCGGCACAAAACGGGCCCCGTCGTAGCGACACACCAGCGGATAGCTGATGCGGGTGGTGTAGGTTTTGTTGAGCGCGTTGAGCAGCCAGAAGGTGCTGGCCACCAGAAAGCATGCCAACACGGCCCGCCAATAGCTTCGCTCCTGCCCGAAAAACGGGCTCACGAACCAGCGAAGCAGACGAATACTGGGGCGGGCAGACGACACAGGGAATCAACTGAAAAAGGAGTGAAATACGCGGCAGCAACTGCTGCCAAAACCAAAATTCCGGCCTCCGGTTGCGCCCGAAGCCGGAATTCCGGAATCCACAAGATACTACAAGCGCCGGATTGGTGCTTTGCCGCAGCTGCTATTCGGCCGTTGCGGTGGTTTTACTGGCTACCTCGCGGGCAATGGCCGAGCGGTCGAAGCGCAGGCGCACGGCCTTATCCACTTCCACCGTCACCGATTCTTCGCTCAGGTCTACAATTTTGCCGTGCAGGCCGCCAATAGTTACCACATGGGCACCCTTAGCCAGGCTGGCGCGGAAGTTTTTGGCGGTAGCCGCACGCTTCTGCTGGGGCCGGATCATGAAAAAATACACCACCCCGGCCATGGCCACCAGGGGCAGGTACTGGATGAGGCCTCCGGCACCGGCGGCGGGGGCTTGCAGCAAAAGAGAAGCGAACATAAGCGGGAGTTTCAGCGAGAGAGAGGCATCGTTGGCAACAGTAGGGAAGCAAGCATTACTGCCTGCTCCCCGCCGTTGGCTTACTGCCGGTAGGGGCCGTTTTGGCCGTCGGGCAGGATGTTGGTTTTGATAACCACTTTGTTGATGCTGGGCTGGGTATTAGCCTGAATGGCCACCTCCTTGTTCTGCATCCCGGTTTTGCCGTGGGCGTCAAACTGCACGTCAATCGTGCCCTTCCCGCCGGGCGCAATAGGCTCCTTGGTCCAATTGGGGGTAGTGCAACCGCAGGCGGCCGTCGCGTTTTCAATAATAAGCGGCGACTTACCCGTGTTGGTGAACTCGAAGGTAGTCTTTACTACCGCGTTCGGCTGGATGTCACCGAAGTCGTGGTCAACTTTGGCGAAGGTCATGACCGGTGCGTTGGGGTTGGGCGCTTCGGTTTCTGAGCTCACATTGGGGTTGTCGATAAGCGGAGCAGCCGTAGCGGCGTTGGCATCGGCGGCGGCGGCATTCATGCCTTCGGTGCCTACTTCGCTGGAGTTGTTGTTGCAGGCGCCCAGCAGCAGCGCGCTGGAAAGCAGCAAAGAAGAAAGCAGTGTACGTTTCATAGGGAACTGAAAGTCAAGATGAGAAGCCGGTATAGGACTTCCAAAAGACAAATATAAGTAAGCTTGAGTTGCAGTAAGGACTGGAATCAGGCCACCGCCTACTTTCCCAGGTTACCAATAATGGCCTGCGCAAACTCGCTGGTAGAAGCCGAACCGCCCAGGTCGCCGGTGCATTTGCTTTTGTCCTGGAGTGTCAGGTGCAGGGCCTTCTCAATCTGGTCGGCTTTGGCATGCTCGCCGATGTGGTGGAGCATCATCAGGGCCGAGCGCAGCAGGGCCGTGGGGTTGGCCTTGCCCTGGCCGGCAATGTCGGGGGCCGAACCGTGGACGGCCTCAAAAATGGCCATATCGTCGCCGATATTGGCACCGGCTACCACGCCCAGGCCACCTACCAGGCCGGCGCACAGGTCGGAGAGGATGTCGCCGAACAGGTTGGTGGTTACAATTACATCGAACTGCTCGGGCCGCATCACCAGCTGCATGCACATGTTGTCGATAATTTTCTCCTCGTACTGAATCTGCGGAAACTCGCGAGCTGCTTCCTGGGCCGCGTCGAGCATCACTTTGCCCGCTACTTTCAGAATGTTGGCTTTGTGGGCCATGGTTACTTTTTTGCGGCCGTGCTTGGCGGCATAGGCAAAGGCTGCGCGGCAAATGCGGCGCGCGCCCACCACCGTGTTGCGGGCTATCGAGTCGGCAATGCCGTTGTGCTCGTCGTACATTTCGAGGCCCGAGTACAGGCCCTCGGTGTTCTCGCGGAACAGCACCAGGTCGATGCCTGAGTCGGCGTAGCGCGAGGCTATACCGGGCGTGGTTTTAGACGGGCGTACGTTCTGGTAGAGATTGTACTTCTGGCGCAGCGTTACGTTGATGCTGCGAAACCCTTTGCCCACGGGCGTAGTGATAGGGCCTTTGAGGGCCACCCGGTTTTGCTCCAGCGAATCGAGCAGGGCCTGCGGAATCAGCTCACCCGAAGCATCGAAGGTGGTCTGGCCCGCGTTCTGCTCCTCCCACTGCACCGGAACCTCGGCGGCGGCAAAAATATCGATTACTGCTTTCGTGATTTCGGGACCAATACCGTCGCCGGGGATAAGGGTGATGCGCTGCATTATGTAGAAGAGTTGATGGTTTGAAGGGCGACCCGGCCGCTCGGGGGAGCAGGACCGGGAACGTTTCCGTAAAGGTACCGATACCGAAGCGGAGCGGGCAACGAAAAGTGCCGAAGTCCCGACAGTTGCGTCAGTTCTCCGGCACTTTTCTGAATATAATCAGCAAAAAAAGCAGAAAGCACCCGCAATAGTACGCCGGCTGCCCAGCGCAGCGGAGTTGCTTACAGTGTTTTGCGCGAGTTTATCTGGTCGATGAGCTGGTCGACGTCGCCCAGCAACTGCTCGGCTTTGCTCTTGGCATCCTGAATGACGCGCTGGCCCTCGCTTTTGGCCGAGCTAGGCCCTTGGTCGGAGCGGCTAGTTACAAGATTTTCGGTGAGGTCGGCCAGCGTTTCGCGGTACTTCTCGAGTTGGTAGCTGAGCCAGCTACGCGTTTCGCGGCCCTTTTCGGGGGCGTACAACAGGCCAACCACGGCTCCCGTGAGGGCGCCGCCGGCAAAGCACAGAATACCAGTGGTGGTTTTGCTGCTCATAACGGGAAAAGTGAATATAGGGAGGTGAGAGTTGGGACAGGATAGTAAACCTGCGTACGCAAACCGGCAGCCAGTAGTTGGAGGCACGTTATGCCGAGCGGGTAGCGCACAAAGCTACATGGTCAGACAACGAGTGTTTTTGCCTACTGATTGTCCAGCAAACCCCGGCCCGACTTGCGGATGGCGCCGCTGGCCGTCAGGTCCTGGGCCAGCTTGTCGAGGATGCCGTTGACGAACTGCTTGCTTTTCGGCGTGCTGTAGTTCTTGCTGATTTCGATGTACTCGTTGATGGTAACCTTTACCGGAATGGCCCGGAACAGATGCATCTCGCAAAGCGCCATTTTCAGCAGAATCTTGTCCGTCAGGGCCACGCGGTCTACGTCCCAGTTCTGCGACGAGTCGGCAATAAGCTGCTCGTACTGCGCGTCGTCGGCCAGCGTCTGCTGGTAGAGGCTTTCGGCAAACTCCTTGTCCTCGGTCCAGTTAGCCGACAGCGACATGAGCACCAAGTTTTCGTCGGCTGCCTCGTCGAGCATCTTCACCGTCTTGATAACCAGGTTCTTCACTACTGAGCGGTTTTCCTCCCAGTTCTGGTCATCCTCCTCAATGTACTCGGGCAGGGCCGTGCCCTTAAACACAAACTCCTTGTAGAGGTGCTTGAGCATTTCCTGGTCTTCGGCGTAGTTGCCGGCCGGGGCAGCCAGGTAGCTCAGCACCTCGGGGTCCTGCTTTATCTCGTTGCGCCAGGCTGCCCGCAGTGCGTCCAGCTCGGGCTGGCCGTGCCACTTCTGGTTGCGCCGAATGGTCAGGTCCTGCAGCTGCAGGTTTTCCATGAGCTTGGCAATGGCTTGGTTTTCCGAGAGCCGGGTGGTGTCCAGCAGCGGCTCCGGCGAGGCCGTCAGCCGCCGCGAGTCGCGCCCGCGTTCCTGCTCCAGTATCTGCAGCAGCACCTCCGGAATATTGAGCAGGTGTAGGTATTGGTCGTGAATGGCTTCCGCCCCGCTCACGAGTTGGCCGGCATAGTAGGTTTTATCCTTAGACACCGCCAGCTTGTAGAACTTGATGGCGTCGTTCACCGCCTCATTCACGTCGGCATCGTCGGTCGGCTCCGGGGTTTCACCCGATTTGTGCCACTCCTTGAAGATAACCTCGGCCATTTTACGCTGGCCTTGCAGCCGCTTGCGGTCGGGGGCTTCAGCCGCCGTCAGGTCGGGCACGAAGGCTTCCGCAATCCGCTCAAGAGCCAAAGAATAATCGGACCCGACGGCCTGATGGTAGGCGTACAGGGCCTGCATGACCTTGATGCGGAGCGTGCGACGGTTGAGCATTGGGTTGGGTTGGTAGTTGTGAGCGGGTAGTTGTCAGTTGTCAGTCATTGAGCGACCTGACAACTGACAACTACCAACTGACAACTCAATTAGTAAGTAGATTTTACCTTGCCGATGGCGGCGATGCGCTCCTCGGCCTGGCGGGTAGCGGCGGCCTGCGGGTGGCTGCCTTCCTGCTCGGCCTTAGCCAGCACCTGGGTAGTGATGTCGTAGATTTTCTCGGTCTGGATGAGGGCCGCCTCGCGGTTGCCACCCACTACTTCCGAGTACACATTGATGAGACCACCAGCATTGATGAGGAAGTCGGGAGCGTACACGATACCGCGCTTCACCAGCTCGGGGCCGTGCAGGTTCTCATCGGCCAGTTGGTTGTTGGCGCAGCCGGCCACCACCTGGCACTTCAGGCGCGGAATGGTGTCGGAGTTGAGCGTGGCACCCAGCGCGCAGGGCGAGTAGATATCCACGTCCTGGTCATAGATGTCGTTGAGGCCGACCATTTGGGCGCCGAAGCGGTTGGCCGCATCGAGGGCCCGGTCTTCGTAGTAGTCGCTCACGATCAGCTGCGCGCCTTCTTTCTGCAGATATTCCAGCAGGTAGGTACCCACGTGGCCCATGCCCTGCACGGCAATACGCTTGCCGGCCAGCGAGTCGGAACCGAAGGCGCGCTTGGCGGCGGCTTTCATGCCCATATAGGTACCATAAGCGGTTACGGGCGACGGGTCGCCGGAGCCGCCCATGCTCTCGGGCAGGCCCGACACGTGCTTGGTTTCCATGCGGATGAACTCCATGTCGCGGGTGGTCATGTTTACATCTTCGGCCGTGATGTACTTGCCGTTGAGGTTCTGCACGAAGCGGCCGAATTTGCGAAGCAGCGCCTCGGTTTTCATGGTAGCGGCGTCGCCGATGATGACGGCTTTGCCACCACCCAGGTTCAGGCCCGAAATGGCCGCTTTGTAGGTCATGCCGCGGCTCAGGCGCAGTACGTCGTTCAGGGCTTCGGCGTCGGAGGCGTAGTGCCACATGCGGGTACCGCCCAGGGCGGGGCCGAGCACGGTGTTGTGGATGCCGATGATGGCTTTCAGGCCGGTTTCGTGGTCGTGGCAGTACACTACCTGCTCGTGCTGGAACTCGGCAATCTGGCCGAAAACGGAGGCCTCGGTTACTACTTGCGTTTCAACCATAACGTGGGGGAGGTGGAAAATGGGTGGGTGGGAAGGGGAGGATTGGCGTACCTTCGCGGTGGTAGCGGCCCGCCGCCAACGCTCGGCAGTCGTTAAACGATGTGGAACGGCCTTTGGCTGTTCTCCCTCCGCTCAATGAACGTCCCGCGCGGCTTCGGCCCGATGCCCCCGCAATTCGGGTGCAAAAGTACGCCGTTTTACGGGAGTTTGGAAGGAGAGAAAGTACAGACGCAAAATGTTGTGCCTCGGCGTTGCTGTTGTTGTTCATTCGGTTCCGAGCGATACGAACCAGTCAGCGGCAATATTTCGACGGGTGCTTTTGTAAGCCATAAAATGAGCCGAGGAAACCCTTTGCGCCGTTTATAACTTTCTACTTTCCTACGCTATACCACCTCCCAACTTTTCGCTGGTGCCCGCACTTTCCGCTACCAATAAATACCTGCTACGCTATAAATGGCACTTCCTCGGGGGCGTGCTGTTCGTGGCCCTGAGCACGCTGCTGGCCATTTTTCCGGCTCAGATTGTGCGCTACGCCTTCGATCTGGTGGGCGAAGGAATTGACTTGTACCACCTCTACGGCGGCACCCGGGCCCAAACGCAGGTTTATGAGTTGTTCGGGCGCAACGTGCTGTTGTATGCGCTCCTGATTTTGCTGATGGCGCTGTTACGGGGCATCTTCCTGTTCTTCATGCGCCAGACGCTGATTGTGATGAGCAGGCTGGTGGAAAACGACCAGAAAAACGAAATCTACCAGCACTACCAGAGCCTGCCGCTGAGCTTCTACCGCCGCCACAGCACCGGCGACCTGATGTCGCGCATTTCCGAGGACGTAGGCCGGGTGCGCATGTACATCGGGCCGGCCATCATGTACTTTATGCAGCTCGTACTGCTGTTTGTGCTGATTGTGCCGCTCATGCTCATGGTGAATGTGAAGCTGACCCTTTACACGCTGCTGCCATTGCCGGTACTCAGCGTGAGTATTTTCTACGTCAACAACATCATCCAGCGGAAGTCCGACGAAATCCAACGTTCGTTGTCGGGCATGACGACGTTTGTGCAGGAAGCCTTTTCGGGCATTCGGGTCATCAAGTCATTTGTGCGCGAGCAGGATTCGCACCGGCAGTTCACGGCGGCTTCCAACGAGTACAAGGAGAAGTCGCTGAGCCTCAACTTCGTCAACTCGCTGTTTTTCCCGCTGATTCTGTTTCTGGTGGGCCTGAGCACGATTATTACCGTGTGGGTGGGCGGCCAGGAGGTGATTCGGGGCACCATTACCACCGGCAGCATTGCCGAGTTCCTGATTTACGTGAACCTGCTCACCTGGCCCGTTACGGCCTTGGGCTGGACTTCCTCGCTGGTGCAGCGGGCCGAGGCCTCGCAGGCCCGCATCAACGAGTTCATGGACCAGAAGACCGACATCGTCTCGCGCCAGCATATCGAGCTCGACATCAAGGGCGACATCAACTTCGACCATGTCTCCTTCACTTATCCCGATACCGGCATTCAGGCCCTGCGCGACGTGTCGTTCCGCATCCGGCCGGGCCAGACGCTGGCCGTTATCGGCAATACCGGCTCGGGCAAAAGCACCGTGGCGGCCCTACTCTCGCGCCTGTATGATGTAACGGAGGGCAGCATCAGCGTCGATGGCGTGGATGTGCGGGACCTGGCCCTCACGTCGCTCCGAAGCCAGATCGGCTACGTACCGCAGGACGTATTCCTGTTCTCCGATTCCATCCGCAACAACATCAACTTCGGCCTCGATGCTCCCGACGAGTCCCGCATGCTGCAGGCCGCCAAGGATGCCAACGTGTATACCAACATTATCGACTTCCCGCAGGGTTTCGATACCAAGCTTGGCGAGCGGGGCATCACGCTTTCGGGCGGGCAGAAGCAGCGTGTGAGTATTGCCCGCGCCCTAGTAAAGGAGCCCAAAATCCTCATTCTGGACGACGCCCTTTCGGCCGTAGACACCGACACCGAAAACGCCATTCTGGGGGCCCTGCAGCGCATCATGCACAACCGCACCAGCCTCATCATCAGTCACCGCGTGAGCTCGGTAAAGCTGGCCGACGAAATTCTGGTGCTCGACGACGGCCAGATTGTGCAGCACGGCACCCACGAAGTCCTCATGCGCGACGAGCAGGGCCTCTACCGCGCCCTCTACGAGCGGCAACTCCAGAGCGAGGAAGCGTAGGTGAGTAATTAAGAATTAGGAATTAGGAATTAGGAATTAAGAATNNATTCTTAATTCCTAATTCCTCACCTACTGTCCCAGCATCACGCGTTTCATGCCGCGCCGCTCGCCGGCTATGCATTTTACGATGTAGGCGCCGCGGGGTAGATTGGCTACGCTGAGCACTACCGCTGACTCGCCGGCCAGCAGCACGTCGCGGGTGATGACGGGGCGGCCGTCGGTGCCGTTGACCTCGATGCGAGTAGGGCCGGTGGCGTCGGTGCGCACGGTTAGGGCGTTGGTGACGGGGTTGAGGTCGAGCCGCAGCTTCAGCGCCTCGTTATGCGCTGCTGGCGCTTCCGTGGTACTAGTAATCAGGGATGGTGGGGTTGCGGCTACGGTGGTAGCGGCCGGGGCCTGTGCCTGTGCCAAGGTGCCAACCGCCAGCAACGCCAGCAGGCAAACCAGGAAAGTAGAGATTTTCATATAGATGCTGAAAAACGAGGTTCAATCTGGGCAGGGAAGATACGATGAACACCCCTGCTACTGGTTTTGCCGACCTAAAAGTAAGCTGCTACTGCCGGACAAGAAGCGCGCCAAATCAGTTTTTTTGGTGGCCCCGGCTTTTTTAGCAAGAGACAACCGGCACGCAAACAGTTGCATAAGACAGCCTAATGGCGAAAATGCCCGTCGAGGCGCAAGAAAAACCGTGCGGTTGCTTGCGTTTTACCGTTTGGGTGGCGTACATTTGCCTCATCATTCATCGGGGTGTAGCGTAGCCTGGTATCGCGCCAGCATGGGGTGCTGGAGGTCGTAGGTTCGAATCCTGCCACTCCGACTGACGAATGTTTTTCGATTAAGGCCTCCGGGAACCCCACCCGGAGGCTTTTTTTCGGGGTGTAGCGTAGCCCGGTATCGCGCCTGCTTTGGGAGCAGGAGGCCGCAGGTTCGAATCCTGCCACCCCGACCCTATAGTACCCTCTCTTTCAAGCTGCCCGCTGAACTTTGGTTCGGCGGGCAGTTTGGCGTTTGGGGAAATTGAATATTAGTGGGAGTTTGAGCCCGCGAAAATAGATAGGCTTATAGCTATACCATTGGATTACGAAAGGGCATTGACGTGTCGTCTGCCAGTTGGCAAACGCTTACTTTCGCCCATCTTTTATTCTTTCCCACCTTATGAAGAAGACCATCTTTGCCACGCTACTCCTAAGCGCCGGCATCCTATCCGCCCAAGCCCAGATTTCGGCTGGCAACAAGCTGCTTACCGGATCCATTAGCTACTCAAGAAAATCAGAGTCCGTTAACTCATTTTATACCAACCAACCGGAGAAGATAGTAGAGGACAAATTCAGCTTTGCACCGAGCGCTGGATATTTTGTGACAGATAATGTGGTGGTAGGATTAACTGGCGGAATATTCATCAACAGGAAGCACGAAGCTCGGTTTCGTGATCCAACAGGATTGGTTAGCGTGCGGTTTGAGGAAAAGAACCGGACGCTTAGTGGCGGTTTATTCGGGCGCTATTACAAGTTCTTGGGAGAGAAAGTGGCTATGTATGGGCAGTTGGGTGCCAGCTACCAAAACACATATTATTCTACCCTCCTTTACACAAACTCGGGTTACACGAAGCCCGGCCGGAGCGAAGGTTTATCTGCCAGCCTAGCACCTGGACTGGTCTTCTTCCCGACCAGCAAAATAGGGCTAGAATTGGCTATCCGCGGTGCCTCCTATAATCGGTCAACCTTCCGTTATACTGCGGGTAACAGTAGCAGCCCGCAAAAAAACACCAGTAGTAACTTGGACTTCGGCTTCGGCCTTGACGACCTGAATTTGGGCATCTCGCTCTACCTGGGCCGCGACTAGTTCTGCACAATCTGCCAAAAACCAAACGGCCCTCCCGAAAGCTTCAGGAGGGCCGTTTGACGTTTAGGGATTACAAAACCTACCTCACCACCGCGAAAACCTCCGGCTCGCCCTGGTCGGGGAAACGCTCTAGGTAAACGTGAGCCAATGCCAGCTTCTGCGCTTCGGCGGCGGCCGTAATGCCGGAGTAGAGCTTGCCGGGGGCCACGAGGTAGCTGGCCTGAATGCGGGCGTGCAGCACGCGCTGGCCGGCGGCGAAGGTGCGGTAGGTATAGCCCTTGGGAAGCGGCTGGCTGGTGGTGTCGGCCACGAGCACGCCCACGAACACGCGGGCCGAGTCGCGGGTGCTTTCGGGGCTGTTGTAGAAGATGTTGCCGAAGTCGCCGCGCAGCTTGCCCGATTTGCGCACGTTGTAGGCTTCGCGGGTCAGGTCGCCAAACGCCTCGTCGTTGGCCGGGCCGGCGTAGTAGCGGCCGGCCACAAAATAGGGCTGGGTAGTGGTTTCGAGCGTAACGGTAGCGGCCTTGAAGCCGCCCATCTGCCAGTACACGGCCGAAAAGCCAACAATCAGCAGCAAAGCTAGGGCAAGGAAAATTCGATTCATAGAAGGGGGAAAGAAAATGCTGTCAAAAAGAACGTCATGCAGAGCGCAGCGAAGCATCTCGCGTGCTGACGTCAGAATTACTGTTGCAACGTCAGCACGCGAGATGCTTCGCTGCGCTCTGCATGACGTTCTTTTCGGCTCAAACCTACGCGTACTGCATCTGGTAGAGGTTGGCGTAAAAACCCTGGTGGCGCAGCAACTCCTCATGGGTGCCCGATTCCTTGATTTCGCCCTTGTCGAGCACGATAATCTGGTCGGCTTTCTGAATGGTACTCAGGCGGTGAGCAATAACGAGGCTGGTGCGGCCCTGCATCAGCTTCTCGATGGCCTGCTGAATCAGCTCCTCCGTCTCCGAATCGACCGACGACGTGGCTTCATCGAGAATGATGATGCGCGGCTGGTACACCATGGCCCGCACGAAGCTGATAAGCTGGCGCTGGCCCACCGAGAGCGTAGCGCCGCGCTCCATCACGGCGTAATCGAGGGCGCCGGGCAGCCGCTCGATGAAGCGGCGGGCGCCCACCAGGTCGGCGGCCTCCCAGATTTGGGCGTCGGTGATGTCGGTTTTGCCCAGCGTGATGTTGTCGCGAATGGTGCCAGCGAACAGAAACACATCTTGGAGTACCACGCCGATGTGGCGGCGCAGGTCCTTGAGGTCGTAGTCGCGCAGGTCGTGGCCATCGATGTTGATGGTGCCTTTGTTGATTTCGTAAAAGCGGCTCAGCAGGTTGATGATGCTGGTTTTGCCGGCCCCAGTGGCCCCCACGAAGGCGTAGGTCTGGCCCGCTTTTATATCAAAGTTCACGTCGCGCAGCACCCAGTCCTCGTCGTTGTAGGCAAACCAGACGTGCTCGAACTGCACGTCGCCGCGCAGCTGCTCGGGCGTGTAGGTGCCGTTGTCGGCCATCAGCTCCTTGCTGTCGAGCAGCTTGAGCAGGCGCTCGGTGCTCACCAGGCCCAGCTGCAGGGTGTTAAACCGGTCGGCAATCTGGCGGATGGGCCTGAAGAACAGAGCGTTGTACATGATGAAGGCGATGAGCGCGCCCTTGGAAATCGTGCCTTCAATCTGGCCCTGGGCGGCATACCACACCAGCAGGCCCACGCCGGCGGCGGCCAGCACTTCGGCCACCGGGAAGTAGATGCTGTAGTAAAGCACCGAGCGGATATTGGCGCGGGTGTGTTCCTGATTGATGGCCTCGAACTTGCGCTGCTCGCGGGCTTCGTTGTTGAAAATCTGCACCACGTTCATGCCCGTCAGGTGTTCCTGCACAAATGAGTTGAGGCTGGAAACGGCCGTGCGTACCTCCTGAAACGAGGTCTTGATTTTCTCCTTGAACACGTAGGTACTGAACAGCAGCGGCGGAATCACCGACAGGCTGATGAGCGTGAGCCGCCAGTCGATGTAAAACATGAAGCTCACGATGAACACGAGCTGCAAAATATCACCAATCATGGCCGCCAGCCCCTCGCTGAACACGTCCGACAGGGTTTCGACGTCGGAGATATTGCGCGTCACGAGCTGGCCGATGGGGGTGCGGTCGAAGAACTTGAGGCGCAGGTCGAGGATGTGCTGGTAGAGGTCGACGCGGATGTCGCGCACGATGTACTGGCCCAGCCAGCCGCCAAAGTAGGTTTGCAGGTAGCTAACAACGGCGTGGCCCACCAGCAGCACCAGCAGCAGCCCGAACATCTGGTTCAGGCCCGACAAGTCGCCCTGCTCGATGCTCACATCCACCATCTGCTGAATCAGGAAGGGGCGCAGCGTGCCCAACGCGGCCGTGGCAACGGTGAGGAAAATCAGGAAATAAAAGACGCGCCGATACGGGCGCACATATTTCATCAGGCGGCGCAGTACCTGCCAATCGAATACGTTGCCGGTTTTGGTGGCGGGTTTAGCTTGCTCCATTCGTGGTTTCTACGGGAATGCAAAGGTAACTCCAAGAAGGAGCTAGAAGTTAGAAGCCAGGAGTTGGAAGTGAACGTTATTAGGATTATGATGCGCCTATAGCGGTTTCACGGACAGCTTATCCTTTTCTGCTGCTTTGCGTAGGGTAAGATATGCAACCTTACTCACTTGATTTACGCACCCGCGTGGCCGCCGCTTGTGCGCAGCCCGGCTCGCGCCAGCAGCAGGTCGCTGAGCGCTTCGGCGTGAGTGTCTCGTTCATTAAAAAGTTGCGCCACCAGCAGCGGGTCACCGGCTCATTGGCCCCCAAGCCGGCCAGCGGTGGCCCGGCCCGCCTCATTTCGCCCGCCGAGCAGGCCTGGCTCGTAGCCTACGTAGGCCAACACGCCGATGCCACGCTGGCCGAGTTGAACGCCGCCTGGCAGGCCGAGTTTGGCCGCCCGGTGGGCCAGACCAGCATCTGGAACGTGCTCAACGAGCACGGCTTACGCCGAAAAAAAAAGTAAGCACGCCACCGAGCGCGACACCGAGCGCGTGCGCGCGGCGCGGGCCGAACACGTTGAAACCGTTTGTACACGGCCCGATGTGGCCCGCTTCCATTTTCTCGACGAGACGGGCCTGCGCCTGGACTATTGCCGCCACTATGCCCGGGCGAAAGGCGGACAGCGCGTGGGCCAGCCCGTGCCGCTGACCAGGGGCCGCTCGTTGACGCTGATCGGGGCGTTGTCGGTGCGGGGCCTGGGGGCGGTGCAACTGCTGGAGGGCGGCCTGAACTACGTGAATTTTGCCTGGTACGTGACCGAGTGTCTGGCCCCTACGTTGCGGCGGGGCGATGTGCTGGTGCTGGACAACTTATCGGTGCACAAACTGCCTGGCGTGGTCGACTGGTTGGCCGAGTGGGGTGTGGAAGTGGTTTTTTTGCCTCCCTACTCGCCTGATTTCAGCCCTGTCGAGCAGGCCTGGAGCAAGCTCAAAACCAAGCTGCGCGCCGCTCAGGCCCGTACCCGCGAGGCGCTCGAGCACGCCGTGCAGCAGGCCATCAGCTGGATTACGAGCCAGGATGCGCGCAACTGGTTTGACCATTGCGGCTATCATACCCAACCCGCCCAATGATGGGATAAACTGTTCGCGAAATCGCTATAGAGGAGGAATGAAGAATCTTACGGGCTCACCTTGGGGTATTGTATCTGCCCATTAATGGCTATCAACAAAATTTCTTCCGGGGTTAATTCTGGCGTGAGAACAACGGGCTTTTGCAATAGGGCAGACACCTGCAGCAAATAATGCATAAGCGCGTTATGCTCCTCGATGCTGTGAATTTCCTTTGGCGCTATATCATTGTCCAACTCATTTTCTACAAAGAAAAAGCAGTTCACAATACAGCCGCCGACATTGATTGATGCACGTGCATATTGCTCAGAAAGACCGTCCCACACAGCAAAAACATTGGCTATATCAATTGCAGTTTCTGTTTTATCGGTATCGTAATACTTGTATTCTACCGAATATTCTGAATTTACTAGTTCGGCCCATTTAGCCCAATCATCTCGGCTTGTATTAAAAATGAAAATATCCCGTAACGAACCATCGCGATAATATAGCGGTTTCGTGAACATCTAGCCCATCTTTACGCTTGTGCGACGTGATAGCCGCAGTGGTTGAACCACCCGAGCGCATCAGCGCTGGTAATCCAGCTGACGGCCTCTTGCAGCGCGTCGATTAACGCCTCGCGGGTGCGGGCCTGTGCCGCCCGTAGCTTGGTTTTGAGCTTGCTCCAAGCCTGCTCGACGGGGGTGAAGTCGGGCGAGTAGGGCGGCAGAAACAGCAGTTCCACGCCCCGCCCGGCCAGCCACTGTTTTACCCCACTAAGTTTATGGGCCGATGCGTTATCGAGCACCAGCACATCGCCCCGCCGCAGCGTCGGGGCCAGGCAGTGGGTGACATACCAGGCAAAGCGGTGCTGGGTAAGCGCCCCATCGAGCACCTGCACCGCCCCTAAGCCCTTCACTGACAGGGCCCCGATCAACGTCAGGGCTTTGCCCCGATTCAATGGAACGCCTCCCCCCACCCGCTGCCCACCCGGAGCCCGGGCGTAGCGGCGGCTATAATCCAGGCGAAGAGCCGTTTCATCCAGGAAGTGGAAGCGGGCCACGTCGGGACGGGTACAGACGCTAGCCACATGCGCGGCGCGGGCCGTGCGCACGCGGGGCGTGTCACGTTCCGTGGCGTGCAGACTTTTTTTTACGACGCAGCGCGTGCTCATTGAGCACGTCCCAGATGCAGGTTTGACAGACAGACCGGCCCGAGTGGGCCTGCCAGGCGGCGCCCAGTTCGCTCAGCGTGGCGTCGGCGTGCTGGCCCACGTAGGCCACGAGCCAGGCCTGGTCGTCGGCCGAGAGTAGGCGCGCAGGCCCCCCGCTAGCGGGTTTAGGAGCCAGTAAGCCGGTTTCCCGCTCACGTCGTAACAGGTCGCGCACGAACGAGCGGCTCACGCCGAAGCGTTGGGCGACCTGCGTCTGGCGAGCTTTCGGTTCGCGGCAGGCGGCGGCCACCCGGGTGCGTAAATCAAGCGAGTAAGGTTGCATAATAGGGCATACGGCTAGATACCCAGAAAGGTCTAACCGTTCACGAACCATCGCGATAATAAATACTTCTAGCTAACTGCTCCCAATTCATAGAAGAAACGTTTGAGGTGGTGTAATCTGGATATTAGGGGCACGCGCACCAAATATCACTCTACTGACCTTTGAAATACGGCAACCCCGTTGGCAATAGCGCCTCATCCACCAGCTCAGCCGGGTACTCGACGCGACACAGGAACAGGCCGCCGGCCAGGGCCGCGCCGCTGGCATGCACCCGGCTCAGGCTGCGAAAAATAGCCCCGAACTCGGCCGGACTCAGCTTGCCCCGGCCCACGCTCAGCAGCGTGCCCACCACCAGCCGCACCATGCCGCGCACAAAGCGGTTGGCCCGGATGCGGAACACCAGCCCGCCCGGCTCCAGGTGCCAGCCGGCCTCGAAACAGGTGCAGTTGTAGTGCTTTTCGGCCCCTTTTACTTTCGAAAAGCTGGTGAAATCGTGGGTGCCGACCAGCATGGCGGCCGCCTCGTTCATGGCTTCCAGGTCGGGGGCGCGGTCGAGGTAGAGACTGAAACGGGTGGCGAACGGGTCGGGGATGAGGCGCACGTGGTACTCGTAGGTGCGGGCACGGGCCGCGAAGCGGGCGTGGGCGTCGGAGGGCACCGGGTGCAGCACCTGGCCCCGGATGCCGGTGGGTAGCGCCCGGTTGAGGCGGTAGAGCAGCGTAGGCAAATCGAGGCTCTCGGGCACATCGGCATCGAAATGCGCTACCTGGTGGCTGGCGTGCACGCCCGAGTCGGTGCGGCCGCTGCCTAGGCAGTACACCGGCTGGCGCAGCACCTGGCTCAGGCAACGGTCCAGCTCCTGCTGCACCGTAGCCACGCCCGGCTGAATCTGCCAGCCGTGGTACTCGGTGCCGTCGTAGGCCAGGTGCAGAAAATAACGCATGTTTTGAGTTGGTAGCTATTAGCTGACGGTTGTCAGCTTTTTTTGTGAGATTGTTGTTCGGTCGGAAGCTAACAACTCAAAACTTAGACTACTTGGGCGAATAGCAGCGAATCCAGCACCTCATCGTTCTTGATGACGTTGCGGCGCAGGCGGCCTTCGAACTCGTAGCCGGCCTTTTCGAGCACCCGCGCCGAAGCAGGGTTGTTGGCAAATACTACCGCGTAAAGCCGGCAGACCTCAAAATTGGCCAGCACGTAGGCCGAGGTGCTGCGTACGACGGCCGTGGCCAAGCCCTTACCCCAATGAGTGGGAGCGAGCCAGTAACCGATTTCAGCCGACTGGCGGCGCACATCGGTTTTGAAGTGGACCCCCACGCTGCCCACCGGCTCGCCATCCACCTCAATAGCCAGAAACAGGTCGCGGGCGCTGTCAGCTACTAGGCACAGAAAGAATTCTGCGTCGCTGGCCGAGTACGGGTACGGAAACGTGTCGCGCATGTGGCGGGCCACCCGCTCGTCGTTGGCATGGCGTACTAGGGCCGGCGCGTCGGCAAACGTCCAGGGACGCAGCCGGGTCTTAAGTACTCCGGGCAGCTCTAGCGTCGGGTTCAGCAGCGGGTCGGGCATATTTGAGGGGGAATATAAGCTGTAACGCGAACCGCAGGCCAGCGAAACAAAGCCGGAGCTTAGCGTTGCTGGCCTGCGGCTCGCGCTACAGGCCTTCTACAGCTTCTCGTAAATGATGGCCGCGCCCTGGCCAACGCCCACGCACATGGTAGCCAGGCCGTAGCGGATGTTTTCGCGGCGTTGCATTTCGTGTAGCAGCGTGGCCGTTATGCGGGTGCCGCTGGCCCCCAACGGGTGACCGATGGCAATGGAGCCGCCATTTACATTCACCTTGGCGGGGTCAATGCCCAGTTCGCGCATGGAGGCCAGGGCCTGGGCGGCAAAGGCTTCGTTAAGCTCGAACAGGTCGATGTCGTCGATGCTGAGGCCGGCGCGCTCCAGCACCTTGCGGGTGGCCGATATGGGCCCGATGCCCATGTAGGCGGGGTCGACGCCGGTAACGGCCGAGGCCACTACCCGGGCCATAGGCTTGAGGTCGTACTTTTTCAGGGCTTCCTCGCTCACCATCAGCAGGGCAGCGGCCCCGTCGTTGATGCCGGCCGAGTTGCCGGCCGTTACGCTGCCATCTACCTGGAAGGCAGGCCGCAAGGTGGCCAGCTTTTCGAGGGTAGAAAGGCGCGGGTGCTCATCCTGATCGAAGAGGGCCGCATGCCCTTTCGGGTTCGGAATGAATACGGGCACGATTTCGCGGCGGAAACGACCCTTCTCGAAGGCGCGCTGGTACTTGCGCTGCGAGTCGAAGGCGAACTGGTCCTGGTCGGCGCGGCTCACGTTGTACTGGCGGGCTACGTTCTCGGCCGTTTCGCCCATGGCGTAGGGGTGGTGCAGCTTTGAGAGCTTGGGGTTGACGAAGCGCCAGCCCAGCGTGGTATCGTGGGCCGTAAAGTCGCGGTCGAAGGCCGTCGTCGACTTGGCCATCACGAAGGGGGCGCGGGTCATGCTTTCGGTGCCGCCGGCCAGGTACACGTCGCCCTCGCCGGCCCGGATGGCGCGCGAGGCATCCATAATGCTTTGCAGGCCCGAGGCGCACAGACGGTTGACGGTATTGCCGGGCACCGTAACGGGCAGGCCGGCCAGCAGCGCGGCCATGCGGGCCACGTTGCGGTTGTCTTCGCCCGCCTGGTTGGCAGCGCCCAGAATCACATCTTCAATGGCGCTGGGGTCGAGGGTGGGGTTGCGGCGGAGCAGTTCACGCAAAACGTGGGCGGCCATATCGTCGGGGCGGACGCTGCTGAGCGCGCCGCCGAATTTGCCAATGGGAGTGCGGACAGCGTCCACGATATAGGCGGTAGGCATAGAGATGATTCCTGTTTTTCTGGTAGCAGTTGGCTACTTTTGTCGTCCCGCAGGGGCGTTTTTAGTCAGCCGAAAAGTCAATCCACAAAGATGATACAAAGAATCCAAAGCGTATTTCTGCTACTGCTGGCCCTGTCCATGCTTAGCGTACTGGTGGTACCCATCTGGACTAAAACCGACCCCGCCAGCCAGGGAACGGCGCTGCTAACGGCCTTTACGCTCAGTTTCACGAGTGCCGCGCCGGGTGGCAGCACGCTCGGCGCTACCAATACTTGGGCCATTGCAGCATTGGCCTTGGCGTCGGCGGCCGTGGCGTTGTTTTCCATCTTCCAGTTCCGCAACCGCTTCAATCAGCTCAAGCTGGGCATGGTCAACTTCCTACTGATTGTGGGCACCATTGCCGCCAACTTCTACTACTCCAGCCAGGGCGAGCAACTGCTCAATATCAAGCTCATCGGTACGTTCGAGGCCGGGTTCTACCTGCCCACACTGGCCCTGATACTCAATCTGCTGGCCAGCCGCTTCATCCGGCGCGACGAGCGGCTGGTTCGCAGTATGGACCGGTTGCGGTAAGATAAACTGGTAAGATGACGTTCAAACGGCCCTACCTGCGCAAGTGGCGCAATCAGGCATCTCGAACGTCAACTCACCATCTCACCTATAGCCCACGCACCAGCGTCAGGAGTTCGTGCTGGATGGCCTGGGTTTTATTGTGGGCGTACCAGCCGTGGACTTTCTCGGCCATTTGGTCGTGGTCGACGCCGGCTGCCTTCAACTCCAGAACTAGGTCCTGGGCCTCGGCAGGGCGCGGTCCCCAGTTGGTTACTTCGGTGCGGGTATCGGGGTGCAGCACCAGCAGCTTCGGGATGGCGCGGCCGCCGTTGGTGAGGTACTGATCCATCAGGTCCAGGTTTTCATCGCGTAGCAAGTAGTATGTGCTAATGCGGCCGTTGCTGGTCTGCGCCATTTTTTCGAGTACGGGTACAATCTGAGCCGCGTCGCCGCACCAGCCTTCCGTGATAATCAGCCAGGCATAATTGCGCTCCAGGGCTTCCAGCGCCTGCTGCAGCTCGGGCAGCAATTCCGCTTTCTTATCGAGACGCTGCATGCGCTGGATGTTGAGCTTGGCGTAAGCCGTCAGCTCGGGCGACTGGGTTTCGCCGGTGGTCTGGTCCTTGGCCATCAGCTCATCAATCAGCTGGCGGTACTGAGCATAGGTGTAGGCGGCGGCAAGGCGTTCGGCGCTAAGCACGGGCGGCTGGGCCGGAGTAGGAGGGTTGGGCATGGGAGGGAAGGGACGAGGAGTGGAAACAGGAGCGTAGCAACTGCTACGGAGGTTTTGCCTAACAAACGTAAAACCCTTTCGGTTGGCTGTCCGAGCCGCCCGAAAGGGTTTTGCGTTTGCTTGCTGCCACCTGTACGTGGGCCGCTCGGGCTGGGCTACAGGGTGGGCACATCGGCGGCGGCCGCCTTCGCCGACAGCTCGCGGCAGTAGGTGATAAAATCGGTATTGATAGGCTCTAAGCCGGCGGCGCGTAGCTCTTTGGCCACCTGGCCTCGGTGGTAGTTGCCGTGGATGGGCATGTGCGTCAGGATATCGGAAACCTGACTCGTGAAACCGTCGCCGGCCGAGTTGGTGTACGTGATAAGGCGGTTCAGTTCGGTTTCGTCGGCCTGCTGGGTGTACTGATGGAAACGTTCCGAGGTCTGCTCGTGCCAGTGGTGCAGGCCGGCCAGGTCGTGCTCCTGCCACACTTTTACGGGGCTGGCTGTATTGGTAAGGCGCGCCAGCCAGATAGACTGAGCGTTGAGGGCGTGGCTGTAGATGCGCATGCCACCGGCCGGCAGCGTAGCGCCCTGGGCCACCAGGCTGTCGAGGTGGGCAAGCAGCGTTTCGTTGGCCCACACGTTGTAGGCGCCGAGCTTTTCGATGGTATTAATCATGTTGCTGGAAGTGTGATGGAAGCCGGGGAAGTTGCAACCCGGCCGCACGGAGTAGATAAAAGTGGGGAGGACACAAAACTACAGCATCCCGCTTCACCTGTTGCCGGTTGTGGCGCTACGGAAAGTTACCGCGGGTCTTTCCACACGAGCTGCTCCTCGGTGCGGGCCTTGGTAAAGTCGGGGCATTGTCCGTCGCCCTTGCCCGTCAGGCCACCGTCGGGGTGGCAGAGTAGCTTGCCATCGGCGGCATACAGGTTGCTGAACTGGTCGCAGCAGCCGGCCGTTTCGAAATACACTGTGGCGCCCTTGTATTGGTAGCTGTATACCTGAATGGGCGGGTTGGCCTTTTTGGCTTCAAAGTGCGCCTTGATCTTGTCTTCGAGCCAGGCCGGGCGCTTGGCCGTGCTGAAGGCCGGCTCGGGGTTGGGCGAGGGCTCAATGGTGTTGGCGCTGGTGGGCGCGGGCGTCGATACGCCGTTGGCGTTGCCCGACTGCGGTGGATCGGTGGGCGTGGTGAGGGCTACGCCGCGCTGGCAGGCCGTGGTAGTGGTAAACAGGACCGCCGCCAGGCCGGCCGTCAGCAGAAAAGAGGTTCGCATACAGGCAGTGGGCGGCGGAAAAACGGCCCTTGCCAGCAACTGCCGGTAAGCCGCCGCGCGTCCCAGCCATGGTACGAAGCCCCGCCGTAGTTCGTTGGCCGGAACTGGAATCCGGAAGGCGCAGCATGCTCTGAATGACCGTCCTTGCTAACGCCTAAAAAAAATACGGCCCGAACACCAGCATACCTACCACCAGCGCGGCCAGGGCCATTGCCAGCACGGCGCCGGCGGCTACGTCCTTGGCGCGGCCCGCCAGCGGGTGGTACTCCGGCGACACCAAGTCGACGAAGGCCTCAATAGCCGTGTTCAGCAGCTCGGCGCACCACACCGCACCCACACTCAGGGCCACGGCCGCCCACTCCCAGCGCGCCAGCCCGCAGTACAGCCCCAACCCCAGCACAACAGCTGTGGCGGCAGCATGAAACCACAGGTGCACCTCGGTGCGCAGGGCTGCCCCCACGCCCCGCACCGCGTGGCCGAAGCTGGCTGCTCGCCGCTGCAGCACTGTGGGGCGCCCGGAGCCGGCGGCGGGCGGCGGCAGCTTAGGTACGGTCGTCATCGGTCTGGCGGAACACGCGGGCCCGCAGCTCGTCCCAGTCGGGGCGGATGACGCTGAAAATGACCGTGTCACGCCGCACACCGCCCTGGGTGTAGCGGTGGCTGCGCAGGGTGCCTTCCTCGGTGGCCCCCAGCCGGCGCATCGCCTCGCGCGACTTGGTGTTGCGGGCGTCGGTTTCCAGCTCTACCCGCTCGCAGCCCAGCACATCGAAGGCGTAACGCAGCAAGAGGTACTTGCAGGCCCGGTTCAGGCCGGTGCGCTGAAACTCGGTGCCCAGCCAAGTGTACCCAATGCTGATGCGCGCTTCCTCGGCACTGACGTTGTAAAAGCTGGTGCTGCCGGCCGCCAGCCCGGTTTGTTTATCAATAATGAGCAGCGGGTAGCGCAGGCCCCGCTCGCGGCCGTCGAGGGCCTGGGCAATGTAGGCGGCCAGCCCAATGGCATCGTCGGCGCGGGTGAGGGTATAGGCCCATAGCTCGGGGTCGGCGGCTACCGACAGCAGCGACTCGTAGTCAGTCGTTGCCAGGGGGCGGAGTTGCACCCGCTCGTTTTCCAGAATAATGTCGTGCGTGAAATCCATAGCAGCAATTTACGGATAACGCGACGATGGGGGCAAAAACGAAAGCCGCCACCCCATGTGGGGCGGCGGCTTTGGGCCGGACAACTGAAACGCCGGTCAGCTTGGGCTGTGGAGGTCGGTGTAGGGGCGGGGCTTGTCCCCCGCCGTTCGCGCCGTTGCAACGGGAATCGTTCAACTTTAATCGTTCAACGGCGGGGGGGGACAAGCCCCGCCCCTACATAGTTTTTTGCAACTTTGGTTTAGTAATCGTTCAACGGCGGGCGGGGACAAGCCCCGTCCCTACACCGACCTCCACCGCCTGCGTTTCTACATGCCTACCATCTCCTCGGGCTTCATCCAGGCATCAAAATCTTCGGCTGTGATGTAGCCGAGCTGGATGGCGGTTTCTTTCAGGGTCGAGCCGTTTTTGTGGGCCGTCTGGGCAATTTCGGCGGCTTTGTAGTAGCCGATGTGCGGGTTGAGGGCCGTTACCAGCATCAGGCTGCTGTCTACGTGCTTCTTAATGTTAGCCTTGAGCGGCTCGATGCCCACGGCGCACTTATCGTTGAAGCTCACGCAGGCGTCGCCAATCAGGCGGGCCGAGTGCAGGAAGTTGTAAATCATCATCGGCTTGAACACGTTCAGTTCGAAATGGCCGTTCATGCCGCCGATATTGATAGCCACATCGTTGCCCATTACCTGGGCCGCTACCATCGTCAGGGCCTCGCACTGGGTGGGGTTCACCTTGCCGGGCATGATGCTGGAGCCGGGCTCGTTGTCGGGGATGTACAGCTCGCCGATGCCGGCGCGCGGGCCCGAAGCCAGCAGCCGGATGTCATTGCCGATTTTCATCAGCGAAGCGGCCACTGTTTTCAGCGCGCCGTGCGACTCCAGAATGGCGTCGTGGGCAGCTAGAGCCTCAAACTTGTTTTCGGCCGTGATGAAGGGCAGGCCCGTGAGCTGGGCAATGTGGCGGGCCACGTTTTCGGAGTAGCCGGCGGGCGTGTTGATGCCGGTGCCGACGGCCGTGCCGCCCAGGGCCAGCTCGCTCAGGTGGGCCAGCGTGTTTTTGATGGCGCGCAGGCCGTGGTCGAGCTGGCTTACGTAGCCCGAAAACTCCTGGCCTACGGTGAGCGGGGTGGCGTCCATCAGGTGCGTGCGGCCGATTTTTACCACCTGCATGAACTCCTCGCTTTTGGCGCGCAGCGTGTCGCGCAGCTTCTCGATGCCGGGGATGGTGATTTCCAGCAGCATTTTGTAGGCCGCAATGTGCATGGCCGTCGGGAAGGTGTCGTTGCTGCTCTGGCTCTTGTTTACGTCGTCGTTGGGGGCCAGAAACTTCTTCTCGTCGGCGAGGCTGCCGCCCTGCAGCACGTGGCCGCGGTAGGCAATTACCTCGTTCACGTTCATATTGCTCTGGGTACCCGAGCCGGTTTGCCACACCACCAGCGGAAACTGGTCGTCGAGCTTGCCTTCGAGGATTTCGTCGGCCACGCGGCCAATCAGGGCAGCTTTATCGGCGTCGAGGATACCGGCTTCCTGGTTGGTGAGGGCGGCGGCTTTTTTGAGGTAAGCAAAGGCGCGGATAATTTCCTTGGGCATCCGGTTGATGTCCTGGGCAATCTGGAAGTTGTCGATGCTGCGCTGGGTCTGGGCGCCGTAGTAGGCGTCGGCTGGTACCTGCACGGTGCCCATCGTGTCTTTTTCCTGGCGGAACTGGGTCATAATCAGCAATAGAAAGGTGATACATGAGGGAAAGCCCTGGGGCAAAAGTACACAGCCCGGCGCGAGTCGCCCAAAAATGCCCTTCGTGCGCCTGCCAGGCCAGTGGAAGCCTATAAAAAAAGAACCGGCCACCCGCGCCTCATCCTCGTAGAACCTCCTGACACGGGACCAGTCTGGCTCCGGCGTTTCTACTCTATTCAGCAGTACCTCATCCCATGAAAAAGACTTTCGAAGACGAATCCGACGCTCTGGCCACGCCCGGCCACCAGCCGACCACCAACCAGCCGTCGGCCATTACGCCGCCGCACACCGAAAACAAGGAGGCTCCCAAAGACCGCCCCAGCGGCAGTGCTTCCGACTCCGGCACTTCCGACTCCGGCTCTGACGAAGGCACGCCCGTGCCCACCGAGGGCAACGGCGCCCCCGACTACAGCAACGTGCAGGTAAAAACCGAGCCCGACCTGCCCACGCCCGACAAAGCCGGCGGCAGCGCCACCGCCCCCGAAAGCGGCGGCGGCTACAGCGGGTAGTTTTTTAGGGAAGTCAAAGAGAAAAAGTAANNTTTACTTTTTCTCTTTGACTTCTAAGGGGCTACTTCTCCAACGAAAAGGGCACGTTGATTTCAACTTTACGGGCTGTGCGGCGGCCGTTCTGGGCTCCCGGAAACCAAAGAGGTCCTTCTTTCAGCAGCCGCACGGCCTCCGCGTCGCACTCGGGCGAGAGGCGGCGCACAATTTTGATGTCGGACAACCGGCCGTCGGTACCTACCACAAATTGCAGCCGTACAGTACCCTCCAGTTTCCGGTCGCGGGCTTTTTCGGGGTAGTTGAGGCTGTCGCGTAGGTATTGCTGAAAGGCAGGGTAGCCGCCGGCTGGCAGTGGCCCCAGGCTGGGCAGGCCGGGCGGTGGTTCGCGCCGCACCACCACTACCTCGCTAAGCTGTTTGGTGTCGGGGGCCAGCGCCAGGGTCAGGGTCGAGTCGGTGGGCTGCAGAAAGCGCGTCTGGGTGGTGTAGCCAATGGAACTGACAGCCAGCTGCCGGTTGCCGGGCGGCACTGTCAGGGCAAACTTACCGTCGGCATTCGTACTCGTTCCCGTAGTAGTGCCGGGCACCAGCACCGTTGCGCCTGGCAGGGGCTGGCCGGCCGTATCCACAATGCGGCCCTGCACCGTGCGCCCTGGGTGCGCCACCGAAGCTGCGGCCCGAAAAGCTTGGGCTTTTTGGGGTGGCTCCGCAGTGCGGGCGTTGGCAGCCAGCTGGCCGGCGGAAGCCGTCCGGCTCCGGGCGGCCGCATACGACGCCAGTGCCGCGGTGTCTGGAGGGGCGGCGGCAGCTACCGCAGCCGAAATGGCCGCGGTATTCGGAGGGTTGGCTACATCGGCTGCTTCAGGCGTAGCCGTAGCCGCAGTTGCCTGGGCGGGCTTTGTACGGGCCGCCGATTTGATTGCCGGTACAGTTGCCAACGCTGGCCGGGGTGGCCGGGTAGGTGGCAGCACAACTGCTACCTCGGGGGCCGCAGCCACGCTAACTGCCGGTTCAGTAGAAGCAACTGCCGGGGCCATACTACCGCGGGGTTTTACTGCAGTTTGAGGCAAATGCACAGCCATTTCGGGCCGGACGGCCGGGCGCAGTACCAGCCAGGCCACGGTGCCCAGCACTAGCAACAGCGCTGCTGCCGCTGCCAGGGGCCGCCACCACAGGGGGCGCACTACGGTTTCGGTGGGGGCCTCCCCAGCCAGTTCAACCACGCGGGTGTGCAGCCGCTGGCGCAAATGGGCCAGGCTGGCATCGGTAACGGCGGCGGGCTGCATTTCCAGGCCTTCGAGTACCTCGGCGCACTGCTGGCATTCGAGGGTGTGGGCCTCCACGGCGTGCTCTTCGGAGCCGCTTAGCTCGCCAGCCACGTACCGGCGCAGCAACTCCGTCGGCAGGTGCCGGGCGGAGTGGGGGACGGGCGTAGGGTGATTAGGACGAGGCATCGGGGGCGGCTTGCAGGTGGCGGCGCAGGTTACGCTTGCCGTTCTGGAGGTGGCTTTTTACGGCCTTCAGGTCGAGGCCGGTAAGGGCGGCCACTTCGCGGTAGCTTTTCTTTTCGAGGTAAAACAGCTCCAGGCATTGGCGCTGATCGGGGGGCAGCTCGGCGAGGGTGCTTTCGAGGCGCTGCAGTTGCTGTTCGTGCTCCTCGGCGTCGGTCGCCTCGTCGGCTGCGTCTTGCTGATGCCGGGCAGCGGCCAATTCCATACCGGCGGCATCGGGAAAGTGTACCACCAGCGCCCCGCCGGCCGCGGGGCCGGCCCGCAGCCGGGCCCGTAGCTGCATCAGGCAGTGGTTGCGGGCCGTGGCGTGCAGCCAGGCCGGAAAGTTCTCTACCTCATGCCGCCGTAGCTTCTCCACCAACTGCTCGAACAGCTGCATCACGGCATCCTGCGCATCGGCCTCGCTGGGCAGATAACGGCGCGCTACCGCCAGTACGGCCACCATGTGCCGCTCGTATAGCATCCCCACATCGTGCACGTCGCCCGAGGCACGGTAGCGCGCCAGCAGCACCGCATCGGTGGGCGGCACAACGGCAGCAGGCGCAGGGCGGCGGCGGAAGAACATGGCGGGAAGATAGGGGCCGGAGCGTAGAAGTTAGTACGGAGTAGTGAGTAGCGAGAAGTGAGACGCTCGTGCCGACTTCCCTGCTTTCCAGGGTGCCTGCACGAGCGTCTCACTTCTCGCTACTCGCTACTCCGTACTAACCCCAGCTACTTTTTTTCCAGCGTGCTGCTGTAGGTGTTCGCCTTGCCAAACGACTCCTTGATTTCGTCGACGGCCGCGCGGCTGCTCAGGCGTTTGGGGCGGGTGTTGAGGAAGGTGCCGTCTTCGGCCAGCAGGAAATACGTGGGCACATCCTGCACGCCGTAGGAGCGGGCCACGGCCGAGCGCAGGCCTCCACCGGCCCGCACGTGCGTGCCCGGCAGTTTCTTGGTAAGAACCAGCTGCTTCCAGGCACCCTCATTCTCGTCAAGCGCCACGTTCAGAAACACAATGTTCTTGCCCTCGAAACGCTTGGCCAGGTCGGCGGCGTACGGCAGGTCGCGCAGGGCCAGGCCGCTGGTGGTGCGCCAGAAGTTGAGGTACACCAGCTTGCCCGCAAACTGCCGCAGGCTGGTCGTATCGCCGGTGGTCGAAACCAGCCGGAAATTGGGCGCCGGGGCACCGATGGCGAATTCTTTATGGAGCTCGAAATCGGCTTTCAGCACCGGATAATACTGGTTTTTCGGGTCTACGGCGCGGTACTCATCCAGCATAGCCGCCGACTGCTTGATGTGGCCAAAGCGGAACGACTCCTTGAGGATGCGGCCCAGCACGATGGGCTTGATGGAGCCGCTGAGTCGCTGGCTGGCCAGCTCGTAGCACTTCTGGTAGAAATCGGGGTCGGTGCGCTGCTTGCCGCTGCTGGTAGCTAGGTGGTGAATGTAATTGAGCAGAAACTCCTGGTACAGGCCGTTGCGGCTGGCCGAGGCATTCTCAATCAGGCTTTTATCGTTGAGAAAGTCGTAGTAAGTAGGCGACATCTTCAGTCGGCCCTCGGTGGCTACCACCTGCTCGCGCAGGTCCTGAAACGTGAGCCGGTCGTTGGCATAGCTGTAGGTAATGCGGGCCTGTACGAAGTCTTTAAACGCCTGGCTGAGGCCGTCGGCGTTAGCCTCCAGGAATTTCAACTCCTCCTTGCGGCGGTAGTCCAGAAACTCCAGGAACGGCACCTCATAAAACATGATGTTGTCGGGCAGTACCTGGAAACCTTCGTTTTCCACGAATTTGGCTTCCATCTCGGCCAGAAAGGCATTGGCCTCGGCTCCGCGGCCTTTATAGCGAACAGTGCCTGCCAGGTCGTTGCTCTTGAAGCGTACGTCGAGCTGGTTGCCGGGCTCCACAAACAGCTCCGTTACATCATCGGCGTACACCAGCTCGGCGCGGGTGGGGCCCTGTACGGGTAGGGCCAGCCGAAATTCGCCCTTGCTATCAACGCGGGCGTACGTGATTTGCTCCTGGGCCTCCAGCGGGTTTTCGCGCACCGATACTGCTACCGTATCACTGCTGAGGCGGCCACTTACCTTGCCTGTGAGCACCACGGTGCCCTGGGCCTGCCCAAAGAATGGTACCAGCAACAGGGCGGCCCAAACGGTAATCGGAAGAAGCGAAAAACGATGCGTCATCGGGCGAAAACAAGAGGCTGGCTACCGGTGGCCCACTCCTGATAGAGAAGCGGATGGGTCGCGGTAAAAGTCAATTTCAAAATCGAAGATACGTTGGAATAAACCACAACGGCCAACAGCACAGAGTAGTTTTTTTGCCGGGTCAGGCAAAACAGCCAAAGTTTTGTACGTGTTCGATTTTGAGCGGTACCGACTCCGGAAAATATAGGATTTTTATAACCGTGTTGTAGTTGGTTTAGCTGCAGCCGACAGACGCGCTATGGGGCCGGGTCAGCCAAACAAGCCCGTCAGTACCTCATCAAGCCGGCCCGCCGGATGCACCCGAATACCGTAGCGGGCTAAATCGAGGCCCTTGGCATTGAACTGCGAAATGTACATTTCCGCAAAACCCAATTTTTCGGCCTCGCCCAGCCGCTGGTCGAGGCGGCTCACGGCCCTTATTTCTCCGCTCAGGCCTACCTCCGAAGCTAGGCATATTTCGCCCCGGATGGGTACATCATTCAGCGAGCTGACTACGGCCGCGCACACGGCTAAGTCCAAGGCCGGGTCTTCGAGGCGCAGGCCGCCGGCAATGTTCAAAAACACGTCGTGCTGGCCTAGGCGCAGGCCGCTGCGCTTCTCCAGCACGGCCAGCAGCATTTGCAGGCGCTTGCCATCGAAGCCGGTGGCCGAGCGCTGCGGAGTGCCATAGGTGGCCGGCGTTACCAGGGCCTGCACCTCCACCAGCAGTGGCCGGTTGCCCTCCAGCGTAGCCCCAATGGCCAGCCCGCTCAGGATTTCGCTGCGCTGGCTGAGCAGGATTTCGCTGGGGTTGCTTACCTGCCGCAGCCCGGCGCCCTGCATCTCGTAAATGCCCAATTCGGAAGTTGAGCCAAAGCGGTTTTTTACCGTGCGCAGAATGCGGTAAGTCAGGTGCCGGTCGCCCTCAAACTGCAGTACGGTATCCACCATGTGCTCCAGAATTTTGGGGCCGGCAATGGAGCCATCCTTAGTAATATGGCCGATGAGCAGCACCGGCACGCCGGTATCCTTGGCGTACTTGAGCAGCTCGGCGGTACACTCGCGCACCTGGCTCACCGAGCCCGCGCCCGACTCGACCAGGGAGCTGTGCAGCGTCTGGATGGAGTCGACCACCACCACGTTGGGCTGGAGCTGGTCGATCTGGCGGAAGATGTTCTGAGTGTTGGTTTCGGTGAGGATGTACAGGCCCGGCTGCTGGCGGCCCAGGCGCTCGGCCCGCATCTTGATCTGCTGCTCGCTTTCCTCGCCACTCACGTACAGCACCCGCAGGCCGTTGAGCTGCATGGCAATCTGGAGCATGAGCGTGCTTTTGCCGATGCCTGGCTCGCCGCCGATGAGCACCAGCGAGCCGGGCACCAGCCCGCCGCCCAGTACCCGGTTCAGCTCGTCGTCGTGCGTATCGAGGCGCGACTCTTCCTCAAAAATAATTTCGCCCAGCGGCTTGGGTTTGGCCGTTTTGGAGGTGCCACCCACCGACGAGGACGCTTTCCAGGCGTTGGCCGCCGTGTTGGGGTCGGTTTTCGTAACTACCTCCTCCACATACGTGTTCCACTCGCCGCAGCTGGGGCAGCGGCCAATCCATTTGGCCGACTGCGCGCCGCAGTTCTGGCAGAAATACAGGGTTTTTATCTTGGCCATATCCGGCAATAAAAATCAGAAGGAAGAAAACTAATAAATGCAGCACAAAGCTAAAAGGTTTGGCAGCAAACGGCTTGATCTGTCAGGAACTGGGCTGTTGCTGGTGCCGCCAGCCGTATGCACCAGCGAACCAGCACAGAGCGGCAGGAAAAAATAACAGAAACTCAACTTTTCTTCAGCCTATCCGGGGCTTTGGTTTTGCACGGCCAATTGGGTGCAATGAGGCTTTATGCCGGAAACGAGACAGTCTGAACATCGGTTTACCAGGTCTGATACAGGTTTGGAGCTTAACAAAGAGGTGCTGTAAAGGGTATACAACTCCGCCCGTCGTGCAACGGTTGTCGTTTTGCGGCCCGGGATGCGTATCAACCAACCAGCATGTTTCCTTTTTTCTCTTCCTCCTTTCTGCGGAACGCATTCGTTGGGGCCCTGGCCGCCGGCCTGAGCGCCTGCGAACTGGTGGAATTCAGCCCCAACGACCACCGCGCCCGCGCCGACCAGAAAGACCTGACGGCCAAAAACCTGGCCCGCCTGATTGCTGCGCCCCTGCCCCCCGGCGACACGCTGCGCTTCGTGTTTAGCGGCGACTCGCAGCGGTTCTACGATGATGCCCAGGACTTGGTGCGCAGTGTCAATCAGCAGCCCGGTGTGCAGTTTATGCTGATTAGCGGCGACATATCCGACTTCGGGCTGGGCCGCGAAATGCGCTGGATAGACAACGAGCTGCGCAAGCTGAAAATGCCTTACCTGACCGTCATCGGCAACCACGACCACGTTGCCAACGGCCGCGAGGCCTACCAGGAAATATTTGGCCCTCTGAACTACTCCTTTGTGTACGCCGACACAAAATTTGTGCTGATTGACACGAACAGCCGCGAGTACAACTTCAATGGCCGGGTGCCCGACGTGCCCTGGCTGCGCGGCCAGCTGGCCGACCTGAACGGGGCCAGCCGCTCGGTGGTCATCAGCCACGTACCTCCCCAGGATGGTGATTTCGACCCGAACCTGCGCGACGCCTACGCCGGAACCCTGCGCGAAACGTCCAGTCTGGTATTCGAAATGAACGGCCACCGCCACGATTACAGCGTGGGCCAGCCGTTCAACGACGGCGTTACCTACGTTAACTCCTACGATTTCGAGAAGCGAAAGTACCTCATCGTGACGGTGTTTGGCGACAAGCAGTTCCGGCTCAAACAAGTGTCTTTCTGATGGCCCCGACCTTCCTATTGGCGGCGCTTTTAGCCGCTCCACCAACCACCCCTGATCTTAGCGGCCCTACCGCTTCTGCCGATTCGGTGGCGGTGGCCGTGGTGCCGGCTACTCCAAACATTGCACGGCCGGCCCGACCGGGGGTGGCTCACTATCAGCCGCGCCACCTGCTGCTGCAAACCGGCGGCGGGGTGGGTATGCTGAGCCTGGGCGGCGGCCTGAGCTTCGCCCGTCGTCGCCTCGACCTCGATGCGCTGGTGGGCTATGTGCCGGCCCGGCATGCGGGTACGGCTCTCACTATTGCCACTGTTAAGGTGAAATTTGCTCCCTGGCAGCTGCCGCTGGGTGGCTCCGGGCTGGCTCTCACGCCGCTGGCCGTGGGCGCTTATGGCAGCTACACCTTTGGGCTGCGCAACGCCGGCAAAGAGGGCCAATACCCCGACGATTACTACTGGTGGTCGCGCACTGTGCGCGTGGGGCCGGTACTGGGCAGCAGCCTGAGCTACGCGCTGCCCGATGCCGCTAACGGCCGCGCCCGCCGCCTCACGGCCTACTACGAGCTGGCCACCAACGACCTGTACGGCGTTAGCTACTACCTCAATCGTCGGGCTCTCTCGCTCACCGATATTGCCACGCTGGCCCTGGGCCTGAAGCTGGAAATGTAGCCGCGCCAAACAACCAAAACCCGCGTCCCAATCATCAGGTTAGGCTGTTATGAACGTATACCTGCGTACCCATGTAGCCGCCGCGCCCGCCGACGTCTGGGAGGGTTTCACCCGCGAGTTGTTTCTGGCCCTGGCTCCGCCGATTCCGCCGTTTAAGCTGCTGCGCTTCGATGGTTGCCGGCGCGGCGACGAGGTGCACCTGGAGCTGGGTGCCGGCCCGCTGCGCCAGGGCTGGACTTCGCTCATTACCGATAACGGCATCACGGCCAATGGCACCTACTACTTCGTGGATGAGGGCGACCAGTTGCCCGCGCCGCTACGCTACTGGCAGCACAGGCACCTGATGCAGCCAGCGCCCGGCGGCGGCACCTACATCGTGGAAGATCTGGAATACCGCACTGCCTCGCCTCTGCTCGACCGGCTGCTATGGCCGGCCGTGTGGGCGCAGTTTGCCTGGCGCCGGCCCATTTACCGGCGTTGGTTCGGGGTGCCTGCCGCCGAATAACGGTGGCGTTGGCGGCTGCCGGGCAGCGCGGGTGGGCAGCTTGCCGTATAGGGCCCAACGGTCCGCGTATCTTGCCGCCCCTCAGCCCGACACCTATGCCTTCTTCTGCTGCTTCTGCCCGCCGTTTTCTCATCTCCTGCTGCGCTGCAGTCGGCCTGCTGGCCGCGGCCGGCGGCTGTCGTAGCGGCCAGTCGGCCTACCAGTTCCGGCCCGGCCCGGCAGTAGCCCACGCGCCCCGCCCAACGGCGGCCACCCAGCCGCCGCCCGCCGTAGCGCCCGTACCGGCCGCCGCAAAGGTTGAGGCCCCCGTCGCCCGGCCATCCGTTGCTGTCCGTTTGGTACGGCGGGCGCCCGCCCATAGGAGCCCGGTGCCCCCGAAACACTTGGCGAAGCGGCTACCGCAGATGGGTAGGTTAGCTTATGGGGCCGCATTGCAGCCGGTAAGGCGCCGCGCAGGCACCACCGATGGCGTACAGGCCGTGGCTGAAGTAGGGTTGGGTACCACGGTACTGGGGGTGCTGGGGCTGGTAGTTGGGCCGATTTCGCTGATTGGCCTGCTGATTTGGGGTGGCCCGGTGTGGGCCGTGCTGCTGGGCCTGTCGGCGCTGGCGGTGCTGGTGGCCTACATCGACCCGTTTCGGTAGGAGTGGCGGCGTGGGCGGGCGTACCTTTGCGCTTTCGTTTCGATAGGAAAGCTTGCCGGCCACCCGTTGCGCAGTTCTTTTGAAGAAACACCAATTCAATTCTTACACGAAAGCTAACAGCTAGCCGCTGATAGCTCACAGCTCAGAAATATGGCCACCGTTACGCTCAAACCCGGAAAAGACCAATCCTTGCGCCGCCGCCACCCGTGGGTATTTTCGGGGGCCATTGGCCGGATGGAAGGCGAGGTAACTGAGGGCACGCCCGTAACGGTGCGCGCCGCCAACGGCGAGGTGCTGGGCGTGGGCCACTATGCGCCCGGCTCCATTGCCGTGCGCCTGCTCGATTTCGGCCCCGATGCGCAGCTGCCCGACGCCGCGTTCTGGGAAAACCGCCTACGAAACGCCTACCAGCTGCGCCAGGGCCTGGGCCTCACCGGCACCGGCAATACCGACGTCTACCGCCTCACCCACGCCGAGGGCGACGGCGTGCCCGGCCTTATTATCGACGTGTATGGCGACACGGCCGTGGTGCAAACCCATAGCGCGGGCATGTACCAATCGCGCCCGCTGATTGCCGCGGCGTTGCAGGCCGTGATTCCGGGACTGCGGGCCATTTATGATAAAAGCGCCGAAACCGTACCCGCCAAGGCCGCGCCGGGCGCGCAAAATGGCTACCTACTGGGCGAAAGCAGCGGCCAGGAGCACATCGTGCACGAAAACGGCCACCCGTTTGCCGTGGACTGGGAAACGGGCCAGAAAACCGGGTTCTTCATCGACCAGCGCGACAACCGCAGCCTGCTGGCCCGCTACGCGCCCGGTCGCCGGGTACTCAACACGTTTTGCTACACCGGCGGCTTCAGCTCCTACGCCCTGCAGGCCGGCGCCGAGTTGGTGCATTCCGTCGACAGCAGCAAGCGGGCCATTGAGCTGACCGAGCGCAACGCCGAGCTCACCGGCCTGGCTCACAAGCATGAGGCCTTCGCCGAAGACGTGTTCAGCTTTATGAAGCAGCACCGCGACGAAAAGTACGACCTCATCGTGCTCGACCCGCCCGCCTTTGCCAAGCATCTTTCGGCCCGCCACAACGCCCTGATGGGCTACAAGCGCCTCAACGCGGCTGGCATCAGCCAGATTGCGCCCGGCGGATTGCTGTTCACCTTCAGTTGCTCGCAGGTGGTGTCGCCCGAGCTGTTCGAGGGCGCAGTGCTGGCCGCTGCCATCGAGGCCGGCCGCCCCGCCCGCATCCTGCACCGCCTCACTCAGCCCGCCGACCACCCCGTAAGCCTCTTCCATCCCGAAGGCGCCTACCTGAAAGGGCTGGTGCTGGCTGTGGAGTAGGGGTTTGGGAAGAACTATGTTGAACAGGTAGGGGCGGGGCTTGTCCCCGCCCGCCGCTCAACGGTTCCGTTTGGCTTTGTTTAACGACCCATTACCAAACCGTTTAATGGCGGGCGGGGACAAGCCCCGCCCCTACCAGCTAACAGCTCAAAACAACATGCAAACAACTGCCATTATCGGGGCCGGCATCGGTGGCATTGCTACGGCGGTGCGCCTGGCGGTGCAGGGCCACCGGGTGGTGGTGTTCGAGGCCCAGGAGAGCTTCGGCGGCAAGATGCACCAGCTGGAACTGCCCGGCGGCTACCGCTTCGACGGGGGACCTTCGCTGTTCACGCTGCCGCACCTTGTGGATGAGCTGTTTAAGCTGGCCGGCCGCCGGCCCGAAGACTACTTCCGCTACCAGCGCCTCGACCCGATTACCGAGTACTTCTTCGCCGACGGCACCCGGGTTACGGCCTGGGCCGATGCGGGCAAATTTGCCCACGAAGTGGAAGCCAAGCTGGGCACTCCGGCCGCCGACGTGCGTGCCTTTTTGGCGCGCAGCGGCCGGGCCTACGACGCCACGGCAGGTACGTTTCTGCAGAAAAGCCTGCACAAGGCCGGCACCTACCTCAGTCCCGAAGTGCTGAAGGCGCTGGCCGTGCTGCCCCAGCTGGGCCTCACCAGCACCATGCACCAGCGCCACGAGGCCGCCTTCCCCGACGACCCGCGGCTGGTGCAGCTCTTCGACCGGTTTGCCACCTACAACGGCTCCGACCCCTACCAGGCCCCCGCCACGCTCAGCATGATTCCGCACCTGGAGCATGGCATTGGGGCATTTTACCCCGAGGGGGGCATCTATGCCATTGCTCAAAGCCTCGTGCGGCTGGCCCAGGAGCTGGGCGTGGAGTTTCGCTACAACGAGCCGGTACGCGAAATAACCACCGAAAATGACCGCGTAACCGGCCTGCGCACCGACCAGAATACGTACCCGTTTGGGCAGGTGGTGAGCAATATGGATGTGGTGCCCACTTACCGCCACCTGCTGCCCACCCAGCCCGCGCCCGAGCGCACGCTCAGTCAGCCCCGGTCATCGTCGGCGCTTATTTTTTACTGGGGCGTGGCCCGGCGCTTTCCCGAGTTGGGCGTGCATAACATCTTCTTCTCCGAAGACTACAAGCGCGAGTTCGAAGCCATTTTTCAGCAGCAAACCATCAGCCCCGACCCCACGGTGTACGTCAACATCACGAGCGGCCACACGCCCACCGATGCGCCCGAAGGCCACGAAAACTGGTTTGTGATGGTGAACGTACCCCACGACCAGGGGCAGGACTGGCCCGCGCTGGTGGCCCAGACCCGCGCGGCCGTGCTGCGCCGGGTAAGCCAGGCGCTGGGTACCGATATCGGGCCGCTCATCCGGGCCGAGCACGTCTGGGACCCGCCGGGCATTGCGGCCCGCACCTCCTCGTTTGGGGGGGCTTTGTACGGCAGCTCCAGTAATAACACGCTGGCGGCGTTTCTGCGCCACCCCAATTTTTCGCGGCGGCTGAAAGGGCTGTACTTTTGCGGCGGCTCGGTGCATCCCGGCGGCGGCATTCCGCTCTGCCTGCTCTCGGCTAGTATCGTTTCCGACTTAATTAAAAATGAAAAGTGAGAAATTAGAAAATGACTGTCTAATCCCTTCTCTGCCTGCAACGGATGGATAGCTACCGGCTCATTTTTAAATTCTAATTTTTCGCTTCTGATTCAACCCCATGCCCGAATATACCCAACACCCTACGGCGGTAGCTCCAGTGGCCGCCGGCCGCGCCGAGCGGCAGCAACGGCGGCTGCGCTGGGCCCAGGGCATCCTGCTGCTGTTCCATGTTACGGGTTTCGTGGGGCTGGCCTTTTCCGGATATGAGGAGCTTTTCCTGCGCTTCATGCCCCTCACGCTGCTACTCACGCTGGGGCTGCTGCTGGCTTTTCAGCCCCGGCGCACGGCCGCCTTCTGGAGTTTCTGCGCCGTTATTGCCTTCATGGGCTTCTTTGTGGAGGTGGTGGGCACCCGCACGGGCCTGCTGTTTGGCAACTACGCGTATGGCGCCTCGCTGGGCATCAAGTGGCTGGATGTGCCACTGCTCATTGGCGTGAACTGGGTGATTGTCACCTACTCGGCCGGGGTGCTGGCCACCTACCTGCCGGTGCCGGGCTTTGTGCGAGCCATTGCGGCGGCGCTGCTGATGGTTGGGCTTGATATTTGTATCGAGCCGGTGGCCGTGCGCTATGATTTCTGGACCTGGCAGTACGATGTTATTCCGCTGCTGAATTTCAAGGGCTGGTTTGTGGTGAGCCTTATTTTTCAGGTTTACTTCAACCGGGTCGAGTTCAGTAAGCACAATGCGCTGGCGCCGTTTGTGTACCTCATACAGCTGCTGTTTTTCTTTGGTTTGGGTATGCTGCTCTGAGGAAAAGAGGCCCAGACGCATGCGTAGACGCGCTTTTACTTACCCATTGCTATGGAGCAGCTTGTACGCCAACAGATGATAGACCGCGCCGCCACACTATTCCGCGAGGTAGGGGTACGCCTGCCCCACGAGGACCAGTTGGCTGCCGAGCTCGACTGTACCCCTGCCGAGTTTCGGGAGGCCTTTGGCTCGAAGGAAATGCTGCTGTGCGCCGTAACCAGGCACAATTTGGCCCGTCAGCGCCAGGAGCATACCGAGTTGTTTGCCAACCTCGATACACCTGCCGAGTGTTTGGTGGGTCTGCTTCGCTACAGCCTCAACGAGCTGCGCCAGGCTCCGCACTACGATTACCACATCATGCGGACGCACTATCCGCTGTCGTGGCAGCTCATTTCTGAGCACCTGCGCGACTACATGGGCGCGCTGCTGGTGCGTTTTCTACAGGGCGGCATCAACCAGGGCCAGTTCCGCTCCCACCTCGATGCCCGCCTGGTCGCCCACATCATTCTGGCGCAGTTCAGTCTGGTACTGAACGAGGAGATATTTCCGCCCGATGAGTCGAATCTGGCGCTGGTGTACCGCAATATTTTTGAGCCCTACGTGCGGGGCCTTTGTACGCCTGCCGGGCTGCAGGCTACCACCACCCATTTCGAGCGGCTATAGCAGCGGCTGTGATAGTAAAAATGCTGATGGGGGATGAAACGAGAGGTTACCTAAACCTCTCGTTTCATCCCCCATCAGGATATATCTTGTTGCTAACACGCAATTTTATCCACCCGGTTTTGGTGGCGGCCGCCTTCAAAGGCAGTGTTGAGAAACTGGCTGGTAATGGCGCGGGCGGCTTCTTCGCTCACAAAACGGGCCGGAATGCACAGCACATTGGCATTGTTGTGCTGCCGGGCCAGCGCGGCCAGCTCGGGCTCCCAGGCAATGGCCGCCCGGATGCCCTGGTGCTTATTGGCCGTGATGCAGACGCCATTGGCTGAGCCACACAGCAGCAAACCCAGCGCAAACTCCCCGCCTTCCACGGCCGTGGCCAGCGGATGCACATAGTCGGGGTAGTCTACCGAGTCGGCCGAGTGGGTACCGAAGTCCTGCACCTCGTAGCCGTTGTCGCGCAGCCACTGCAACAGCATCTGCTTGTAGTCGAAGCCTGCGTGGTCGGAGCCGATGGCTAGTTTCATGGGGTAATGTTTTATTGAGTTGCAAGCTTTCAGCTACAAGCCGCAAGCTTTCTGAACGGGCTTGCGGCTTGTAGCTGAAAGCTTGTGGCTGTTTACTCCGCTACTCCCTGATTCTCGGCCAGCTGGGCGTTAAGGGAGGCGGTGCGGTTGCGCGTTACGATGCGGGCAATATTGATGCTCAGCTCGTAGAGCAGGATGATGGGGATGGTAACAATGATTTGCGAGGTGACTTCGGGCGGCGTGATGATGGCCGCAATAACCAGTACCACCACAATGGCGTGCTTGCGGTACACGCGCATGATTTCGGGCGTAATCAGGCCGGCTTTGGCCAAAAAGAACACAATCATCGGCAGCTCGAACACAAAGGCGCACGACAGGCTCATGGTCGTGAGCGTGCTCAGGTAGCTCTGCATGTCAATCTGGTTCTCGATGCTGGCATCGACCACGTAGCCGGCCAGAAACTGGATGCTCATGGGCGCGGCAATGTAGTAGCCGAACAGCAGGCCGGCAATAAAGAGCAACGACACGAAGAATACCGCCCCGCGTGAGTTCTGCCGCTCGTGCGGGTACAGCCCCGGCTCGATGAAGCGCCACAGCTCCCAGAACAGGTACGGAAAGCCCAGCACCAGGCCCACGATAAAGCTCGTGCTGATGTGCATGGTCAGCTGCCCGCTCATCTCGCGGTTCTGGATAACGAACCCGATTTTATCGATGCACAAACCCGGCGCACCCAGCAGGGCTGCCAGCTTGCACGACATACGGTAAGTCCAGAAATCGGACCGCGAGGGGCCCAGCATCAGGTCGTGGAAGAGGAAGTCCTTGGAGAAAAAGGCTCCGAGGGCAAATACCACCACGGCAATGGCCGCCCGGATAACGTGCCAGCGCAGCGCCTCCAGGTGGTCGATAAACGACATTTCCTGCTGATTGCCCAGCACGGGTTGAGTTGCAGACACTTAGTGAAGGTGAAGTATACGGTAGAAAGTTGGAGGCCAGAAAGAGTGCCGGCAGTGGCAGGAAGTTGCTTTCCTGCCACTGCCGGCTGCCCGGTTCAGCAAGCCCTAGATACGCGGCTTACGTACTTTCAGACTTATTGGCCTGTAATCTTTAGGCGAAGAGCGGATACTGCTGCATCCATTCGTTTATTTCGCCGCGCACTTTGGCCAAGTGGGCGTCGTCGGCGTTGTGGGTTAGGGCCTCGTCGATAAACTCTACGATGCGCACCATATCGGGCTCGGTGAGGCCGCGGGTGGTAACGGCCGCCGAGCCGATGCGCATACCCGACGTTACGAAGGGCGACTTATCGTCGAAAGGCACCATGTTTTTATTGATGGTGATGTCGGCCTTTACAAGCGTGTTTTCGGCCAGCTTGCCGGTCAGGCCCTTGCTGCGCAGGTCAATCAGCATCAGGTGGTTGTCGGTGCCGCCTGAAATCAGCTCGTAGCCGCGCTCCACAAACGCGCCGGCCAGCGCCTGGGCATTGGCAATTACCTGGCGGGTGTAGTCGGCATAGGTGTCAGTAAGGGCCTCGCCAAACGCCACAGCCTTGGCCCCGATAACGTGCTCCAGCGGCCCGCCCTGGGTGCCCGGGAACACGCCCGAGTCGAGCAGCGCCGACATCATGCGGGTTTCGCCCTTGGGCGTCTTCAGCCCGAAGGGGTTTTCAAAGTCGCGACCCATCATAATCAGGCCGCCGCGGGGGCCGCGCAGGGTTTTGTGGGTGGTGGTGGTTACGATGTGGCAGTGCTGGAACGGGTTGTTAAGCAAACCCTTGGCAATCAGGCCCGAAGGGTGCGAAATATCGGCCAGCAGCAGCGCGCCTACCTCGTCGGCGGCTTCGCGCAGGGCCTGGTAGTCCCAGTCGCGCGAGTAGGCCGAGGCCCCGCAGATGATGAGCTTGGGCTTTTCGCGGCGGGCAGTTTCCTTTACTTTCTGAAAGTCGATGAGGCCGGTTTCCTTCTCGACCCCATAAAAGGAAGGCTGATACAGCTTGCCCGAGAAGTTCACCGGCGAGCCGTGTGTGAGGTGGCCGCCGTGGCTCAGGTCGAAGCCCAGAATTTTGTCGCCGGGGTTGAGAATGGCCAGCATCACGGCGGCGTTGGCCTGCGCGCCCGAGTGCGGCTGCACGTTCACCCACTCGGCCCCAAACAGCTCCTTGGCCCTATCAATGGCCAGTTGCTCAATCTGGTCGACCACTTCGCAGCCGCCGTAGTAACGCTTGCCGGGCAGGCCCTCGGCGTATTTGTTGGTCAGGATGGAGCCCTGGGCCCGCATCACCTGCTCCGAAACATAGTTTTCGGAGGCAATGAGTTCAATTCCGTGGGTTTGCCGGGCTTTCTCCTGCTTGATGAGGTCGAAAACGGCGGTATCGGGGGCGAGAATGCGGGCTTGAGTTTCCATATCTTCAAAGGTAAGGCGAAGCGGTGAATGAGTGACTGGGGTAAAGGAGAGAATAACAGTTCACGTACTCATTCCTCCATTCCCGTTATCTTGCCCTTCTTATGGATACACCCCAGCAACTTGCCGAAGTCCTGACGAGCCTTCGCGTGGGCAACCAGTCGTTTCTGGTGCAGTTCTACGAGCAGAACCGGACGCTGTTTGCTCGCTGGGCCCGGCGCCAGCACCAGCTGGATCCGCCCGCTGCCCACGAGCTGCTGCGCACCGTACTGGTCGAGTTCTACGACCAGGTAGCCGATGGCCGCCTGACCAAGGTGCCCGATGATGTGCGTGCCTACGTGTATGGCCTGGCCGACGAACAGGTGCGCGCCGCCCGCACCACCGCCCGGCTCCCGGCCCACGAAAACGGCCGCCGGCAGCACCTGCTGGCCCTGTTCCGCACCCTGGGCCTCGACTGCCAGAAGATGCTGATGTATTTTTATTTCCGGGGTTACCACTTCGAGAAAATGGCTGGCAAAATGGGTTTCGCCAACGCCAACGTAGCCCGGATGCAGAAGGCGGCCTGCCTGCGCAAGCTGTACGAGCTGCGCCTGCGCGCCACTGTGTAGTATCGTTGCATTGCGCTTCTGCGTAGCTTAGCTCCGGCGCGCTCCGCCTTCCATTTATCTGCCCGCTGCCATTTTCTGCCTTTATGCCCCTGCCTGCTCCCGACCTGCGCCCTTACCTGGAAGAGCTGGAACGCTTTGCCGACGGCCAGCTGAGCGCCGCTGAGCAGGAGGCTTTTGAAGCCCGGCTCGAAACCGACCCGGCCCTCTACCAGGCCTACCAGCAGTACGAGCAGCTAACGGCCGACCTGCGTTGGGTGGCGGGCCACGAAACCCTGTACCAGCGCCTGCTGGCCCTCGACCAGCGCCTCGACCAGCGCCAGCTGGCCCTTTCGCGGGTGCGGCGGCGGCAGCGCGAGCAGCAGCGCCGCTGGGGCGTGCTGGCGGGCGGCTTGCTGCTGATGCTACTGGGTTTGTGGCTGCTGTGGCGGCCCGTTACGCCCTCGGCCGCCAATAGCTGGAACCGCTACTATCAGCCCGAAACCGCCCTGTCCGATTCGGTGGTGCAGGAAGCCCAGCGGCCGTTGTTGGCGGAAGCCATGCGCCTCTTCCGCGAAGAGCAGTATCAGCCGGCGCTACAGGTACTGCAACGCATTCCGACCAACGCCATCGGCCAGGATACACTTACTTATTACAATGGCATCTTCCTGCTGAGCCAAAACGACCCCGAGCAGATTCAGGCGGCCCAGCCGTTTCTGAGGCGGGTGGCCACGCAGGCCAGCTCGCCGCTGGCGGGCCGGGCCCGCTACCATCTGGGCATGGCTTACTGGCGCAACCAGCAAACCACAGCCGCCCGCAACACCCTGCGCGCCGTGTCGAACGACCCGCGCAACCCTTACCAGGCCGCCGCCCGCCGCGTGCTGCGCTCCGATGTGCTGAAGGAGCAGGAGTAGGGTAGGCGATACTGTCCTCCCTGCATCTGATTCTAGCGTTTCGCAATCGGGTAGTCGGGCTCGATGTTGGGCTGCAGCGTCAGTTCGTGGGTGTCGAGGTTGAAGGCAGCCAGGTGGCGCAGCTCGGGGTTGTGGCGGTACACGCAGCCAGTATCGAGGCAAATGGCGCCCGGAGCGTGGGCCAGTCGGCGCTGCACCTCGGCATGGGGCGTAGGTACGTGGCCGTGTAGCAGCTGCCGGCCCTGCAGGCGCGAGGCATCAAACACAAAGGCTTTCGTATTGAGCATGGTGGGCCAGTCGCGGCGCATCGCGGCGGCGGACAGGCGAAAGTCGTAGCCGGCGTGTACCAGTGTCCAGCCGGGAATATCGAGTTGGTGGGGCAGGTCGCGGAGCCAGCGCAGGTAGGGCAGGGGCAACTGCTGCGGGTCGGAAATGCCAAAGCTGTGCAGCGTCAGAGCGCGCTCGGTAGTGCTGAGCCAGGCTTGTTCGGCACGGCCCTCGGCGGCATCGAGCAGTTCCTGGTCGTGGTTGCCGCGCAGGCACACTACCCGGTAGCCCTGGTCGGGCAAAGCCATCAGGTAGTCGAGCACTCCACGGCTGTCGGGGCCTTTGTTCACGTAGTCGCCCAAGAAATACAGCTCGTCGGCGGGGCAGAGCGGCAGCCGCGCCAGCAGCGCGCGCAACGTCAGCAGGCAGCCATGAATATCGGTGAAGGCATAGCGGGCCATGTGTCAGGTGGTTAACTGGGGGTTATTGGCCGTTGGCCGAGGCTGAATGGTAGGCAATGGCTGGTGATGGAACAAGCTGACAGGGCGGCGCGAAACCGCTATGGTACCCAAAACCACCCTATGCCAAACGAGCACCCATCTGCATGGGTGCTCGTTTAAATGGTCGGCTTGCGGCAACGCTTAGCTGTAGGCCGGCTTGTCGATATCGGGCTTGTCGTAGTTGCGGTTGGGGTTGTTGGCGAGATGAGGCGGAATTTCATCCAACCCATCCTCGGTATACTCATCGGCAAGGTCCTTTTGGCCGTCGCCGGTGGCGAGGGGCTTGCTGTTTGGGTCGGCTTTGCGCTGGCCCTGGCCTGCGGGGTCGCCACTATTTTCCGGCGACTGTTGGTTGCTTTTAGTAGACATAATAAAGATGTTTATGGTTAGCTATTGGCTGATAGCTGCTGGCTATTAGCTTCTTGTGTTCTGTCCAAAGCTATCAGCTAATGGCTATCAGCTAACAGCTTAAAACAAAGCCTACTGGTCGATGGCCGTGTCTTTGGCGTCGGGGTCAGTGAGGTCGGCGTTGGTGCCCTGGCTGGCGAGCCTGGCGTTGGATGGTGGGTTAGCCTCCATCTGGCCCATGCCCACGCGCGAATCGGGGTCTTCCATCTCGTCGGGGCCACGGCGGGCATCGTCGCCGTCGAGCTCATCGACGGGGCGGCGGGGCTGCTGGGTGAGGTGTCGCTCGGCGGGCATATCCTGGTTTGGGCGGTCGGGGCGGCCCTCCTCGGTGGTGCGCATGTTATCGTGCGGCGGGGCAACCTTGTCTTCGTTCTGGTTCATCGACACGGCCGTAATGCCGTCGGAGCTGTCGGTGCCGTAGCCCTGCTTACCCTCGCGGTTGCCAAAGCCGCCGCGGGCGTCCTCGTTCTTGGGCGGGTCGGCACCGGGCACAATGTGGCCGGCTTCCATTTCCTGCTGCGAAGTATCGTCGTTGATGACGCGCACGGGGCGGTCGTTGGGGTCGGTGGCCATAGTTGTTTCGAGTTGAGGTGGATAGGTGGGCGTTTGGTAAAGTGTACTGTGGTTTGCGGGTTTGGGTTTAGCTTTGGGTCTGCCCTGTCCTCCTCTTCTTCCTTCCAAACCCCAACCCGCCATGTGGACCGAACAAGACAATGCCCTCTGCAACACCTTCCGTTTCAAAGACTTTAAAGTGGCCTTCAGCTTCATGAGCGACGTGGCTGAGGAGGCCGAGTTCCAGAATCATCACCCTTGGTGGAGCAACGAGTACAACACCGTCAGCTTCCGCCTGCGCACCCACGACGCGGGCAACACCATCACCGACAAAGACCGGCAACTGGCCGCCGCCATCGACCTGCTGGCCGCCGAGTACGGCGGGGTAGAAGCCGTTTAGTTGTCAGTTGCTCGTTGTCAGTTGCTCGTTGTTAGGGTGAACATCATTCGCCCTAACAACGAGCAACTGACAACTGACAACCGACAACCAACCACTAACCGGTACCTTTGTGGCTATGTCGGAACCTACGCTGCTCTACCTCGTGCCCACGCCCATTGGCAACCTGGAGGATATCACCCTGCGGGCCATCCGCATACTGGGCGAGGTAGATTTGGTGCTGGCCGAGGATACCCGCACCAGCGGGCGGCTGCTGCAGCATCTGGAGCTGAAAAAGCCCATGCTCAGCTACCACCTGCACAACGAGCACCAGCAGGTGCCGCGGCTGCTGGAGCGGCTGGCCAAGGGCGAAACCATGGCCCTGGTGTCCGACGCCGGCACGCCAGGCATCTCCGACCCGGGGTTTTTATTGGTGCGCGAGTGCCTGGCCCGGGGCTTTAAGGTGGAATGTTTGCCGGGCGCTACGGCGCTGGTGCCGGCGTTGCTCAAGTCGGGTTTCGGGGCCGAGCGGTTTACGTTCGAGGGGTTTCTGCCGGTGAAAAAGGGCCGCCAGACGCGCCTGCAGGAGTTGGTGCCCGAAACCCGCACCATGATTTTCTACGAGTCGCCGCACCGGATTGTGAAGACGCTGGAGCAGTTGGCCGAGGTGCTGGGTCCCGAGCGGCCCGCTTCGGTGAGCCGCGAGCTGACCAAGCTGTTCGAGGAAACCGTAACGGCCCCGCTGGCCGAGCTGGCCCAAAACTTCGCCGCCCGCCCGGCCATCAAAGGCGAAATTGTGCTGGTAGTGCAGGGCCGCCCCCACGAGCGTGCCGCCAAAGCCGACCGCTACAAAAAGTACGACGACGACCAGACTGACGACGATGATGCCGAATAATATCACTCTGCCGCAGCCCGCCGTAACGCCCGCCAAAGGCCTGAACTACTGGCTGCCAAGCCTGCTGGCGCTGCTGAGCGCCGGGCTGCTGTGGGCCGGCTGGCCGGTGAACCCGGCCCCGCTGGCCTTGCTGCTGCTGGTGGCCTGGGTGCCCTACCTGCTGCTGGAGCAGCGCCTGAGCGCGCAAGGGGCCAGCGGCTGGAAGATTTGGCGCTACGGCTACCTCACGCTGGTGCTCTGGAACCTGTTTACTACCTACTGGGTGAGCTTCAGCACGCTGGGCGGCGGCATTGCGGCCGTTGTGTGCAATGCCCTGATGATGAGCGCGGCGCTGGCAGCCTTCTACCACACCAAAAAGCGGTTTGGCCCCACGCTGGGCTACCTCTCGCTGCCCATCTACTGGATTGCCTTCGAGCAGCTGCATCTGCACTGGTTTCTCACCTGGCCCTGGCTTACGCTCGGCAACGGCTTCGCCACGGCCAACTCGCTGGTGCAGTGGTACGAGTACACTGGTTTTCTGGGTGGCTCGCTCTGGATCTGGGCCGTAAACCTGCTGGTTTTTTATTCGATCAGCAAATGGCGGGCCGCTGGGCCGGATCTGAGCCGGGTGGCGCGTCAACGCTTGCTCGTAGTGCCCTTTCTGGCGGTTTTGCTGCCTGGGCTGCTGTCGAACTACATCGGCAGCAACTACCAGGAGAAAGGCCCGGCAGCCGAGGTGGTAGTGGTGCAGCCCAACCTCGACCCGTTTCTGGAGAAGTTTGCGGGCTCGCCCAACTTTGTGCCCTACGACCAGCAGCTGGCGCGGATGATAGCCCTGACCGAGCAACAGCTGACGCCCCAGACCCGGCTTGTGCTCTGGCCCGAAACCAGCCTCGATGAAACGTATTTCGAAAGCAACATCGAAACCTACCCCCGCATCGGGCAGCTGCGGCAGTGGCTGGCCACGCATCCCGGCCTCGACCTGGTAACCGGCCTGACCACCGTGGGCCAGTACGGCCCCGATAAATCCCGGGCCAGCGCCACAGCCCGCTTCCGCGACGACTTAGGCTACTACGACCTGTTCAATGCGGCCCTGCACCTGGGCCGGGCCACCGACCCGGCCGCGTTCTACCACAAAAGCCGCCTCGTGCCGGGCGTGGAAGGCGTGCCGCCCTGGCTGTCGATGTTTGTAATTGACCTCGGCGGCTCGGCCGGCGGACTTGGCTCGCAGCCCGAGCGCGCCGTGTTTGAAGCGGCCGCCGCGCCCGCGTTGCGGGTGGCACCCGTCATCTGCTACGAATCGGTGTACGGCGACTTTGTGGCCGATTACGTGACCAAGGGGGCCACGCTCATCGGCATCATCACCAACGATGGTTGGTGGTCCGACTCGCCGGGGCATAAGCAGCACCTGCAGTACGCCACGCTCCGGGCCATCGAAACCCGCCGCGACGTGGCCCGCTCGGCCAACACCGGCATTTCGGGCTTCATCAACCAGAAGGGTGAAATCACGCAGCAATCGGGTTGGTGGGTGCAGGCCGCATTGCGCGGCACCGTACACCTCAACACCGAGCTCACCTTCTACGTCCGCCACGGCGAGCTGATTGGCCCCGCCTGCCAGGTACTGGCGGTGCTGTTGCTGCTGGCCACCGTTGCGGCGTCCGTGCTGGGGCGCAGGCGGGTAGGGCAGGCCGCGTAAGCAACCGATGAATGTAGCGCGAAGCTCCAGGGAGCTTCGCGCTACATTCAAAACGCATCAATCTTTATGGATTATAACCAAATCAGCTTTCAGCTAGCGGCGGTAACGCGCTATGCGGGGCAGTTTATCCGGCAGGAGTCGGCCACGTTCAACCGCAGCCACATCGAGAGCAAAGGCGTCCACGACCTGGTTTCGTACGTGGATAAAGAGACCGAGAAGCTGCTGGTAGCAGGCCTGCGCGAGGTGCTGCCCGAGGCCGGTTTCATCACCGAAGAAGGCACTGAGGGTGCCGAACGGGCCGAGGAGTTCAACTGGATAATCGACCCGCTCGATGGCACCACCAACTTCGTGCACGGCCTGCCGGTGTACTGCGTGAGTGTGGGCCTGATTCGGGGGCAGGAACTGGTGGCCGGCGTGGTGTACGAGGTGGTGCGCGACGAGTGTTTCCGGGCGGCCAAGGGTGGCGGAGCGTTCTGCAACGAGCAGCCCATCCACGTTTCCGACGTGCCCGACCTCAACTCTTCGCTCATCGCCACGGGCTTTCCCTACACCGATTTCGGCCTGATGGACGACTACCTGAAGGTGCTCGGCGCGTTCATGCGCGGCTCGCACGGCGTGCGGCGCGTAGGCTCGGCCGCCGCCGACCTGGCCTACGTGGCCGCCGGCCGTTTCGAGGGCTTCTTCGAGTTCAACCTCAACTCGTATGATGTGGCGGCCGGTATTTTGCTGGTGCGCGAGGCCGGGGGGCGCGTTACCGAATTTCTGCAGGACGGCGACCCGCTGTTCGGCCGCGAGGTTGTCGCCAGCAACGGCCTCGTGCACGGCGAAATGCAGGAGTTGATTGGGCAGGTGTGGCGGCGGGAACAGGGAAGCACGCTTGGCGGTTAGGTAAGAACTGGCCTCTTCCCAAGGAGGTCGGTGTAGGGCGGGGCTTGCCCCCGCCCGCCGTTCGCACCATCCCACTGATGCCGTTTAACGGCGGGCGGGGACAAGCCCCGCCCCTACAGCGTGCTGGGTAGCATGACGTCTTTTCACTAAGCACTGACAACGAAGCATTAAGCACCAACCACCATGTGGCTACAATATCTCATCATCGCGCTGCTCTTTGCGGGGGCGGCATTTTACGTAGGGCGCATCTTCTGGCGGGCTTTCGATAAGCGCCAGAGCGGTTGCGCCAAGGGCTGCGGCAGCGCCTGCTCGGGCTTCGATGTGGACCAGATGCAGCGTACCATTGACCGGGCCCAGCAACGGCAGAAAGCGGCTGGCTAAGGCCGGGCCTGCTTTTCGGCGTTTTGGTATAACCTGCCCCCGTATCGGCTACGTATAGCCCGGTGCGGGGGCAGCCTAGTTAGTCGCCCCCGCTATACCTTTCCTGTACGCTCCCCTCCCCCGACACCTAATCCCCTGGTCATGCAAGACAACGAAAAAGAACGTAGCCTCGTGAATGTAGAAAGCAAGCTGAACGCCGACGGTTTCACGGCCGACTTTCGCGTAGCCGACGGCAAGCTCTACCCGCTCAGCGACGATAATAAGGCCCGTGGCTATATGCCCGAAGAAGTAACTATCGTGGATTTTTACCGCTTCGAGGGCGAAAGCAACCCCGACGACATGTCGATTCTCTACGCCATCGAAACCACCGACGGCGTAAAAGGCACCATTGCTACGGCCTTCGGCACCTACGGCGACACCAGCGTAGACGAGTTCCTGAAAACAGTGGAAGACCTGGGCAAAAACCTCGACAAGAACCACAAATAGCCGCTCCGGCATCTGGTTAACCCCATCCGTTATTCCGACCTTTCGCTTATCAGGCAGAAGGTCGGAATAACGGTTTTTAAGGCTCTGCTATTCGGGTAGCTGCTGCGGCGGCCCAGACTCAGGGTCAGGCCTGCGGCCCACTGCCTGGCTAAGCTTGTCGAGTAGCTCGGGCGAGATGTCGAGGGTGCGAATGGGAAACGGAATGGAAATGTCGGCCTTGTCGAAAGCGCGCTTGATGCGCATCATGGCCTCGCTTTTGGCACTCACGTAATCGGTCTGGCGGCGGTACGGAATCCAGAAACGGAGGGTGAAATTGATGGAGCTTTCGGCAAACTCGGTGAACATTACCTCCAGCGGCCGTTGCGTGAGCATGCCCGGAAAGCCGTGCATGCACTCCAGCACCACGGCCTGCACCTGCTCCAGGTTGGCGTCGTAGCTGACGCCACAGGCTACATCGACCCGGCGCTGCGTGGTTTCGGTGAAGTTGATAACCGAGCTTTCGAACACCTTGCGGTTGGGTACGCGTACCAGCTCGCCCGTTACCTGGCGTAGGTCGAGGGTACGCAGATTGATGCGCTCAATAGTGCCAAAATAGGTTTCCGTCTGGATAACGTCGCCTACGGTAAACGGCCGCTGCACGGCAATGAGAATGCCGCTGATAAAGTTGGCCGCAATATCCTGGAAGGCAAAACCCAGCGCCAGGCCAATGATACCAACACCGGCCAGCAGCGAGGTTACCGTTTTGTCGAGCTGCAATACTTCGAGCGTGAAAAACAGGCCAATCAGCAGCACGGCCACGTGCACAATGGTGGCAATGAGCTGATTGAGGGTTATGCTGGGCGAAACCCGGGTCAGCAGCCGCTCCACAACGCGGTGAACCAGCTTGGCGACGAAGTAGGTAACCGCCAGAATAAGGATGGCGATGAGCAGGTTGGGCAGCAGCAACAGCACGGCCTGCACCCAGCGCGCCAGCTTATCCGAAATAAGCTCGAAGGCCCGTTGAAAATCTGTTATTCCAAACATGGATAGGGGGTAATATTCAAAGCAAACCGCAAGCCGCTGCCGGGCTACCGAGCGCAAAATTATACGCGTTTTCTAGCCCCATACCTTCGTGCCTTCCGAGCAGTTGCGGCACATCTCAATCTGGTCGCGGCCTTTGAGCAGCGAGGCGCGAAACTGCCGGTACTTGGGGCCGTGCCAGAGCTGGCGGAACGTCTGGGTCTGCAGGTCGCCGAGGCGGTATTCGGCGTCCTTGTCGAAGCAGCAGGGCACCACGAGGCCGTCCCAGGTTATCACGCACGAGTGCCACATCTTCCAGCAGTGGTTGAGCAGCTTGTTTTTGAGGCTCCAGGTGCCGTCGCCCTGGTTTTCGTAGCGCGAGTAGTAGTCGATGGTCGGGATAAGGGGCGAGCCGTTGTGGTGGTCGTAAATCTGGGCCGTTTTAAACCACACGTCATCCACGCCCAGCTCGCGGGCCAGCGTGCGGGCCTCGTCCAGCTGGTGCTCGTTGGGGCGCACCACCAGAAACTGAAACACAATGCGCGGGGTGCTCAATTTCAGCTCCTTGCGCCACTTCACCACGTTGCGGGTGCCCTCCAGCACTTTGTCAATTTTGCCTCCTACGCGGTACTGCTGGTACACCTCCTGGGTGGTACCGTCGAGGGAGATAATGAGCCGGTCGAGGCCGCTTTCCACAGTGCGGCGGGCGTTGTGGTCGTTGAGGTAGTGGGCGTTGGTGCTGGTGGCCGTGTAAATGCCCTTGCCGGCCGCGTACTTCACCAGATCGAGGAAGTTGGGGTGCAGGTAGGGCTCACCCTGGAAGTAGAAAATCAGGTACCAGAGCCGCGAGGCTACCTCATCAATGGTTTTGCGGAACAGCTCGTCGGGCAGCATGCCGGTGGGCCGAGTGAAGGAGCGCAGGCCGCTGGGGCACTCGGGGCAGCGCAGGTTGCAGCTGGTGGTGGGCTCGAAGCTGAGCGCCACCGGCAACCCCCAGTGCCGGGCCTTGCCGGTGGCCTTGCTCAGCAGGTAGCCCCCCACTACCTGGGCCCCGTTCCAGAGACGGCGCGGGGTGGCTTTCGACAGGAAATTAAGCGAATCGGTGAGCAGTGAGGACATAAGTGAGGTAAAGGTACTGCACTTGCAGGGAGTCGAAAGCTGAACGTCATTCAGAGCGAAGCGAAGAAGCTCGCGTGCTGACGTGGCAATGGCCGTTGTTCAACGAGGCACGCGAGATTCTTCGCTTCGCTCTGAATGACGTTCAGCTTTCAGCTTTTTTTTAACTCCGTGTGGAATCCATGCCGGCTGTGCATCAGCTACCCAGAACCCGGCCGGTTCGCTATGGTTCCACCTTCTATTCTTTCTGCTGATGCACCGTTTCCTTTATCTCGCGCTGGCGGCCGGGCTGCTAGCCGCTTGCCCTGCTGCCGCCCAAACTAGCCCGACCCCGGCCGCCGCCGTGGCTTTGGCCACCTACACCGTTACCGGCCGCGTAACCGACCGCTCCACCGGCCAGGGCCTGCCCGGCGTCACAGTGCTCGTCAAAGGCACTTCCATCGGCGTCAGCACCCAGGCCGATGGCAGCTACCGGATTGAAGTGCCGCAATCGGGCAAAGTGCTGGTGTTTAGCTCGATTGGCTTCGTGTCGAAAGAAGTAGAGCTGGCTGCCCAGCGGGTGGTGGATGTGGGATTGAGTGCTGATTCGAAAGCTCTCAATGAAGTGGTGGTAACGGGCTACGGGCTTCAGGGCCGGGTAGCAGGTGTCAGCATCCGGGGCGCGGCCAAGGTCAAACGAAGCCGCCATACCGCCGACCAGTCCTACGGCGCGGTATCCGCCGCGCCCTACTTCCCGCAGCCCGAGCCCGGCGCAGGCGACACCTACGCCAGCGTGGCCGAGAACGGGTTCCGCTCGGCCCAAAAAGAGCCCCTGAGTACTTTCAGCATTGATGTGGATGCGGCCAGCTACAGCAACGTGCGCCGCTTTCTGCAGCAGGGCCAGCTGCCGCCGCCCGAGGCGGTGCGAGTCGAGGAAATGCTCAACTACTTCCAGTACGACTACCCCCAGCCCGCCGCCACGGCCGCCGAGCCGTTCCGCATCATCACCGAGCAAGCCCAGTGCCCCTGGAACCCGCAGCACCAACTGGTGCAGGTGGCCCTGCAGGCCCGCAAAGTTGCTACCGACAAGCTCCCGCCTGCCAACCTCGTGTTTCTGGTCGATGTGTCGGGCTCCATGCAGGGCCCCGACCGGCTCGGGCTGGTGCAGCAGGGCCTGAAACTGCTGGTCCAGCAGCTGCGCCCCCAGGATAAAGTGGCGCTGGTGGTGTACGCCGGGGCCGCCGGCACGGTGCTGCCGCCCACCGCCGGCTCCGAAAAAGCCACCATTCTGCGAGCCATCAACAACCTGAGCGCGGGCGGCAGCACGGCCGGCGGCGCGGGCCTGCGCCTGGCCTACGATGTGGCCCGCCAGAACTTCAACCAGCAGGGCAACAACCGCGTCATCATCTGCTCCGATGGCGACTTCAACGTGGGCGAGCAAAGCGACCAGGCTATGGAGCGCCTTATCGTGCAGCAGCGCGAGTCGGGCGTGTTCCTGACGGTGCTGGGCGTGGGCCGCGGCAATTATCAGGATAAAAAGATGGAGCTGTTGGCCGACAAGGGCAACGGCAACTACGCTTACCTCGACAACCTCGATGAAGCCCGTCGGGTGCTCGTCAGCCAGTTCGGTGGCACCCTGTTCACGCTGGCCCAGGATGTGAAGCTGCAGGTCGAGTTCAACCCGGCCCGGGTGCGCGAGTACCGCCTCGTAGGCTACGAAAACCGCCTGCTGGCCGCCGAAGACTTCAACAACGACCGCAAAGACGCCGGCGAGCTGGGCTCGGGCCACACCGTTACGGCCCTCTACGAAATCGTGCCCGTAGGCGCGCCGGCCACCGTCGATGCGCTCAAATACCAGCCCGCCCCGGCCACAGCTCCGGCGCTGGCCTCGGCCGAGCTGCTAACGGTGAAGCTGCGCTACAAGGAGCCGCGCGGCACCACAAGCCGCCTGTTGGCGCTGCCGCTCACGGGCGTGGCCCGGCCCCTGGCCGAGGCCAGCGAGAACCTGCGCTTTGCCGCCGCCGTGGCCCAGTTTGGCCTGCTGCTGCGCCAGAGCGAGCACCGCGGCAGCGCCACCTACGCCGCTACCGCCCGCCTCGCCGACGGCGCCCGCCGCTTCGACCCCGAAGGCTACCGCGCCGAGCTGGTGCGCCTCGTGCGCCTGGCCGAAGGCCTGCAGCCGGCCCCGGTAGTGGGTGCCCGCTGAAAACCGGTGGCACGGCAGTCAGCCCAAACGGCTTCCCGACTTCCCGGCTTCCCGGCTTGCGGGAGTCATTGAAATAAATAGTGGGTTCGGGCCGTTAGCGTGCAACGTAATGCAGCACACCGGTACTCCTGCTTACAGCAGCTAGCCGAGTTGCCGCCTGCAAGCTCCTAATAATTGGCTCCGGCGACTCCGACCCCATTTCCGAAGGCGGTCCACCTCACTCACAGGCGGCGGGCGCAGCGAGTTGCAGCTCCTGTGTCACCCACGCCGCCGGGCCGCCTTCGGTTTATTATTCAAAAAGGCAGTAACGCGAACGTTGTAGTTCGCGTTACTGCCTTTCTGCCGCGCTAGAACGAGTAGTTCAGCGAAGCTTTGATGACGCGGTTCTGAGCGTCGAAGTTGTTGTTTTTGTCGAGCGAAGACAGGCCGTAATCGTAGCCGGCGCTCAGGCCGAAGCCGTTCTGGAACTGATAGCCCAGGCCGCCCACCACGGCGAAATCTACGCTGCGCAGCTGGTCTTTCACGTCAAAATCGTTCTGGTAAGCCGAGAAGCCGAAGGCGCTGGCCTTCACGCGGGCCTTACCCGAGAGCAGCACCGAGGCCTGCGGGCCGGCATACACATACAGCCCGTCGGTGAGGTAGGCCTTGGCCAGCACCGGAATATCGAGGTAGGCCAGGCGGGCCGTGCCGTCGAGTTTGGCGTTGATGAATTTAAACTGCTCGAATGGGATAGTGCCCCTCAGTCTGGTGCCCTTCTCGGAGTAGCCCAGGCCGGGCTCAATAGCGAAACGCGGCCCCAGCGGCAGCGTGGCGTACAGGCCGGCATAGAAACCCGGCTTCATTTCTTTATTAACGGCGCCGTTGGCCAGGTCGGTCAGGTCGGTAAACGAATTCACCGCGTCGCCCGAGAGGTCGGCCACGTTCAGGCCGGCCCGCACGCCGAACTTCACGCCATCGGTGGCCGAGGAGGAGCTATAGGAAGGGGCCGGGGCGCGGCGCACCTGCGCCTGAGAAGCGGTAGCAAAACCGGAAACGAGCAGGGCGGCGGCGCCGAGGCGGGCAAGGAGTTGGTTGGTACGCATAGTTGAGTTGGTTTCGGAAGGAAGAAGACGGGCCGGCGCAGAACAAAGGGCGGCCGGCATACAGGGCCATTTGGCAAAACCGTGCCAGTTTCGGCAGGCCTCCAGTTTCGCGCACCAGCCAATGCCAGAAACCCTCAGGCAAATATCTGAAATACAATATGCAACGGGGTGAAAGCTGAATTTCTCAGCTGAAAGCTCCCCCGTGCATTCAGCCTTGCCCGCGCAGATGACAAAACCGCAGGCCCCGCCCGATGGTAGTACAGGGCGTGCGGCCATGCGCTATCTTGCCCGCCGCTACCGTTTCCGTACCTGCCCCGCAATGCCCCACGCTTCTACCGCCGCCCAGGCCGCCGTTACCACGCAGTTTCCCGGCAAAAAACCGCTCATTATTTCCGGGCCCTGCTCGGCCGAAACCGAGCAGCAGCTGCTCGAAACCTGCACTCAGCTGGCCGCTACCGGCCGGGTGGATATGTTGCGGGCCGGTATCTGGAAGCCGCGCACCAAGCCGGGCATGTTCGAGGGCATCGGCAAAACGGGCCTGCCCTGGCTGCGGCAGGCGCGCCAGCTCACGGGCTTGCCCACCACCGTAGAAGTAGCTACGCCTCAGCATGTAGAAGATGCGCTGGCCTACGACGTAGACGTGCTCTGGATTGGGGCCCGCACCACAGTCAACCCGTTTTCGGTGCAGGCGCTGGCCGATGCGCTGCGGGGCGTGAAGGTGCCGGTATTCGTAAAGAACCCGGTGCACCCCGACCTGGAGCTGTGGCTGGGCGCAGTAGAGCGGCTGGCCCAGGCCGGCATAGCCGATATCGGCCTGATTCATCGGGGCTTTGCCAGCTACGGCAACACCGAGTACCGCAACGCGCCCATGTGGCATCTGCCCATCGAAATACGGCGACGCCTGCCCAGTTTGCCCCTCATCTGCGACCCCAGCCACATCTGTGGCAACCGCACCGGCCTGGCCGCCGTGGCCCAGCAGTCCATCGACCTCGACTTCGACGGCCTGATGCTCGAATCGCACATCGACCCCGACAACGCCTGGAGCGACGCCAAGCAGCAGGTGACACCCCAGCGGCTGGCCGAGCTACTCGACTCGCTTACCTGGCGCCAGCACACCTCCACCGAGCCGGAATTCCTGGACAAGCTGGCCCGGCTACGCACTCAAATCGACCAGCTCGACGACGAGATTCTGCACCTGCTGGGCCGCCGCATGCAGGTGTCGGAAAGCATTGGCCACTACAAAAAAGAAAACAACATCACGATTCTGCAGGCGCGGCGCTGGAACGAAATCCTGGAGCGCGCCCTGCGCAAAGGCGACCAGTTGGGCCTCACTGCCGACTTTATCCGCCAGTATTTCGACGCCGTGCACCTCGAATCCATCAACCGCCAGAACAGCGTGATGAACAAGTAAAGTAGCGCCAGGATAGCCAATAGAAAAAAACGTCATGCTGAGCGTAGCCGAAGCATCTCTACCGTAATAGTAATCATATACTACTGCGGTAGAGATGCTTCGGCTACGCTCAGCATGACCATAACCAATTCTTTCCGCCTGTGCATTCATGCGGGGTAGGTCCGGCAGGTTCTGCCAGCAGCTCGCCGCAGGCCCGGTTACTGCTTCACGGCCTCTTTTGCTGGCTGGCCGGGCTTCGGCTGCTTGGTTGGCTGCTTCGGGGCGGTACCCTTGCCGGTATCGGCCTTTTGAGCTGGAGCAGCCGGTGTAGCGGGCTTTCCGGAAGTCGGTTTTTTCGGGCCGTTGCCCTTCAACGAGGGGTTGCTGCTTTGCGCTGGCTCCGTCTGTTGGGGGTGGGCTGACTTGGGTTCGGCTTCTTGAGGCTCCGTATTCTGGGGCTCGGCCTCCGGCTTGTCCGGCGCGGGCTCGCCTGCAGCCGCATCAGCGGCGGTAGGCTTCAGGACCTCGGTGGGCGGGGCAGCCCGGATGGTGTCGGGGGCAAGGGCAGGAGCCGGCGCAGCGGGGGCTTCGGGGGCCGTCTGCCGGATACGTTCTTCTATTTCCTTCAGCAGAAAGCCAGCGTCCTCTTTGCGGTGGGCATCGGGGAAGAATTGCTGCGCCAGTTGGGCCTGCTTGCGGGCCTGCTCCAGCTCGCGCAGCTCCAGCAGTACAAAGGCCATGTTCAGATGCACCGTAGGGTTGCGCGGGCGCAGCTTCAACGAGCGTTCAAACGGTGCTAGGCTGGCCTGGAAACGCCCCAGGCGCTGGTAGGCATAGCCTAGTGCAAAGTACGAAAGGTAGTCGCCCTGGCCGTGGGCATGGGCCTGTTGATACTCGGTGATGGTGCGCAGAAACACCTCGTCTTCGCCAATACCTGCTTCGGCGCAGTCGCACTGCTGTACGGTATAATAATAGTCGCCCAAGGCCCGCGAGAGGCGGTAGTTGGCGGGGTAGCGGCGCTGCAGCCGCTCCAGCACCTGCCGCACCGCAAAGCGGTAGCGCAGGCTGTCGAGGCCCAGTTGGCGCAGGCTGTCGGGGGCCAGGTCGAGCAGCTTCAGGTCGCGGAAGGCAAAGCGCCGGAGCTGGTCGGTGTTGGTGTAATAGCGCAGGGCCAGATCGGCCTTTTCGATAACCACGGCCGGGTCGGTGTTGCGTGGGTCGAGGCGGGACAGCAGCTGCCAGGCGCTGTTGTAGCGGCGCTCCAGCACCAGTTGCCGGGCCTGCCGCAGCGTGGCGGCCTGGGTAGGAGCGGGGGCAGGGGCCGGCTCGGCTTCGAGCGTATCGGGAACTACCGTCTGGCCGTAGGTAGCCACCGGGCGCAGCAGACCGCCGGCACTCAGCAACAAAAGCAGCAGAAAAAGCAGCAGCGGGCGGTTCATAAGGCGTAAAGATGCGCGACCCGTCGCAAACCTGCACCGGCGTCCGGCAAAAAGTCTGAATCTGGCGAATTGTGGTTTGGCCGGCGGCGCGGCAGTTAGCATCTAGCGCCCGGAACCACCTGCCGGTTTCCGTCAAAAATCTACCTTTCTTGTAGCCATGCTTTTCTACAATGTCATGAAGCCCCTGGTGCAGGTGGCGTTGCGCGTTTTTTTCCGTCGCCTCGAAGTGCGCAACCGCGGGCGGCTGCAGGGGCCGGGGCCGCTGCTCATTGCCAGCAACCACCCCAACACCCTCATGGACCCACTGGTGGCCGCCGTCAACCGCCGTCAGCCCATTGCGTTTCTGGCCAAGAGCACGTTTTTTCAAAACCCGATTCTGCGCGCCATCATGGAGTCGGGCAACTCCATTCCCATCTACCGCCGCCAAGACCTCGAAACCGGAGCCGAAACGCTTACGCCGGCGCAGCTCGAAGCCCAGAACGAAAAAGCCTTTGGGCGCTGCTACGATTACTTCGACCGTGGCGGCACCATCATGATTTTTCCCGAAGGCACCAGTGTGTCGGAGCGGCGGCTGCGGCCTCTCAAAACCGGCGCCGCCCGCATTGCCCTCGGGGCCGAAGCCCGCCATGATTTTCAGCTGGGCCTCCGTATTCTGCCCTTTGGCATCAACTACTTCGACCCCCAGCGCTTCCGCTCCGATGTGTTCATCAACCCGGCCGAACCCATTTTGGTGGCCGATTACGCCGCGCAGTACCGCCAGGACCCCGAAGCGGCAGCCGAGGCCCTCACCGCCGAAATCCGCACCCGGCTGGAGCGGCGGCTCGTTATCACGGTTTCCGATGAGGAGGACGAGCTGATAACCCAAGTGGAGCGCACCTTTGGTCAGCACCTGATTCAGGACGACGAAGAAACGCTCTACGACAACTTTCAGCTCAGCCGCACGCTGCTGAAGGCCAGCCGCTACTTTGGGCAGCACGAGCCGGAACGCCTGGCCGAACTGCGCCAGCGCCTGCACGCCTACCTGCAGCAGCTAACCCAACTGGGCCTCACCGACGATGCGCTAGCGGCCCGCGGCGCGGCCAGCACCCGTGCCCGCCGGGCCCTGCTGGCATCGGGGCGCCTGCTGCTGGGCCTGCCGGTGTACGTTTACGGGCTGTTGAACAACTATCTGCCCTACATCATCCCGTCGTGGGTGGCGCGCCGGGCTACCAGCGAAGCCGAATTCGTGGCCCCTATTATGCTGACGGTGGGCATGATTACGTTCACCGTTTTCTACCTGGGCCAGACGGCGCTGGTGCATCACTTCACGCAGGACTGGCGCTGGACGCTCCTGTATTTTCTGAGCCTGCCGATATCGGGCTTTTATGCGCTTGGTTACGCCGGCACCCTGCAGGAGCGGCGCCAACGGCTACGAACGTTGCGCTTGTTCGGCAGCCAACGCCCAACCATGGAAACACTGCTGCGCCAGCGGGCCACCCTGTTGCGCCTGCTGCGCGAAGCCCGCGAGGCTTACCTGGCACGAAGCCGCTAAACTGCGGCGCTAAAACAGGCTGGTTTCGGTTTTTTTGGTTGGTTCCTCGCGCAGCAGCTCGTTGTGCAGCATGGCCTCGGCATAAGGCGTGAGCTTCTTTCTGCGTATAGCGCGCCGCTGCTGCCAGGTAAGCTTGCGTTCGGCTACGCTGGCAGTGGCAGCCCGGGCAGTGCTGGCTGGTTGTTCGTTTGCGGGCTTGAGGCTACCGTTAGCCGTAGGGCGGGCAGCTGACTGCTGCGCGTGGGCGGGAGTTGCCAGCGCAATAACTCCGGCCAGCAGGAACAACGACACAACGGTTTTCATAAGGCAGGAAGTCTATCAGCAGGAATACTGAGTTATCGGCAGCTAAATCAACCCAGGCAGGCACTTGCTTTGTCTGGATTCTAAGCAAGTATTTATATTACTTGTGCAAGTATATGGATAAAATATTATTGATAAAAGTATATTATTAAACGGGCTGTATAAAAAAAGCCTCCTCCCATCGGGAAGAGGCTCTGGTTCTGATATAAGCGGGGCTGGTTATTGAGTATCGTTATCTTCAAGGGCCTCAGCCGTTTTCGATACGGCCACCACGGCCACGCTGGCCAGCACCGCAATGCCCACAATAATCTGAACAGGCGTGAAACGCTGCGAGATTTTGCGTAGCAGCGAGCTGCCATGCTTTACCATATCATCGAAATGCTCCTGCTCGCCGCGGAACACCCGGTAGCCGCTTTGCAGCGCGTTGATGATGTCTTCGGGTAGAATTTTTTCTACTTCGGTGGAGAGTTGGTTGCTCATAGTAAAAAGGCAGAATCAGCGGTAAAAAAAGTCCAGGACTGCCCAAGCGGGCTGCCTTCGAAGCTGTACGCACATCAGCCAATTTTGATACCTGGTTTTGCAAAGAAACTGCCACGGACGGGCTTGTCAGGACTACGGCTCCGCTCCACGGCCGGGAGGCTAGTTGCTGCACATGCTTGCCTATGCCCTGCAGTAACAGGCTCCGTCTGCCGGGGCGCTCAGATCGTGCGGTAATTGTTGGCGGCCGAGGAATATGCGGCAGTTTAAAGGACGGGCAGACTGGTGAGACGGGAATAGCGGGGTAAGGTGTCGTTAGTAAGTCGGTTAAATACTTGACAGACAAAGCATAACCAGCCTCTATATTTCTTAGCAGCTCCAGCTACAACGCATAAGGCTGTTTTGCTGTGGCGCAACTGATTAGACTAAATGGCATGATGTAAAGTTTTGAATGACAATAAGTTAACCTGGGTTCGAATTCAATCAAATGCACAAAAAAGCCCTACCGCTGAAGCAGTAGGGCTAATATGGTTTGCTGGTTGCCCGTCGCTTATTCGTATACTTTCACCACGAACACATAGTCCTGGAGCTTGCGGATTTGCTGGGGGCGAGTGGTGCCACCGAGTTGGTTATAGCGCGGCAGGTTATAGGGCTTGCCCGCACCAGCGGCACTCAGCGAGTCTACCAAGCGCATCAGGTACGACGATTTGGTGGCGAAGGCAGCGCTCTGCACGTCCATTTGCCGGCCGCTTACTACGCCAATCAGGTTGCCACGGTCATCAAGCAGTGGGCCGCCCGAGTTGCCTGGGTTCACCGGAATGCTCACCTGGTAAAAGCCCGTGTCGCCCTCAAAGCCCGAACGGGCGCTCAGCGAGCCATCGTTGAAAACCAGGTCTTCGCGGGGGTAACCAAGGGTATACACCTTCTCGCCCAGCTCCGACTGGCCCCGCTTGAAAGCGTAGGGCAGGCGGCCGAATCCGGTAAAGTCTTTGTCGGTAATCTGCAGAATGGCCAGGTCGTGGGCCACATCTGTAAACACCGGCTCGGCCCGGAAGCGCTGACGGGCGCGGTTTTCAATCAGCAGCGAGTCGGCCCCCTGAATAACGTGGTAGCTGGTTACAAGGTAGCCGTCGGCCGTCAGGGCAAAGCCTGTGCCGCTGAACTTGCCGGGGTTAAGGCGCTCGGCGGGCGCGGCCGCATCTATCTGGGTAATAGCGCGGTTCATGCTACGCTGGTCGCGCTTGATACGCTCCACTTCGCGGCGCAACATGGTGTAGCCGTTGCGCGAGGAGGTGCTTTGCTGCGAGGTGCGGTACATTTCCAAGCCCAGCAGTGTAGTGAACACGGCCAGCACAGCCACGGCGGCGGCCACCATCATGGTGGCGCGGTGGCCCTGCCAGAAGGCGCGCAGCTTCTGCTCGGTGCGCGAAATACGCAGCATGGGCCGCGGAGCCTGCCCGGAGGCAAACTGCTCGCCCCGCTCGTCCTGCTCGGCCACTTTGGCCAGATCGAGGCGAGGCGCTTGCTCGGCCACCATATCGGCATGGATAGCCGCCAGACGCTGGCGTAGCGCCTGGCGCCGTCCGTAGGCGGTTAGCGTACCGGTCAGCTCCTCAAATTCCTGCAGGCGCTGGGCCAGCGCGGGGTCGGCGGCCAAGCGGTGCTCCAGGGTCGTTCGGTCCGCATCTGCCAGTCCGCCAGCGCGGTAGGCTTCAAATAAGGCGTAATAGTCGGCTTCGGTTTTCATTATGTACAGCTAAGAGCCTCGTGGTTAATGGTTATTTGGTAGAACGTCATTCAGAGCGCAGCGAAGAATCTCGCGTGAACTCGTTAAAATCCTGCCGCAACGTCAGTAGGCGAGATTCTTCGCTGCGCTCTGAATGACGTTCTACCAAATAAGCACTAATTAGATTCCTGGTACTGATTGAAAAAGAGCTTTTTCAGGCGTACCAGACATTTGTATTTCTGATTTTTGGCATTGTCGGCGTTGGTGTAGCCAAACTCGTCCGTTAATTGCTGCATCGACTTGTCGAGCAGGTAAAAGCCTTCGAGCAGCGAGCGGCAGGGCTCCCCGATCAGGTCGAGCGACTGCGCCATAGTGCCCAGTTGCCGTTCCTTTTCCTCGGCCCGCTCCAAGTCGGCTTCGGCGCCGGTTTCCAGGAACGGCTCGTGGTCGTCGAGGCGGCCGCCGAAACGGGTTTTCTCGGCGAGTCGCTTGAGCCACAGGCGGCGGCACACGGCGTAGAGGTAGGTTTTGATCTGGCAGCTGAGCTCCAGGGAGCCGTCGCGGACCTTCTCATAAAATACCATTACGCCCTCCTGGTACACATCCTTGGCTTCGTCGTCGGTGCCGCTGTTTTGCAGCACGTAGTGCGAAATCATCGGAAAGTGTAGCCGATAGAGCTGGGCCAGCGCCCGGTCGTCGTCGCGGCGGATGGCCGCCACAAACTCCTCGTCGGTGTAGGAAGGTTGTCCCTTACCCATTCGCTTTGTTTCTTAATACGTGGGCAGAGGTTGGGTAACCCACTGAAAAATTATTTTTCGGTAGTGGGTTACCATTGGCCGATTTACGGATGAACCGCGTTTTTCGGATCATACTATTTCCAACCAACCCCCAACATGAAAAATTTCCTGAAAGCTTCGGCCCTGGTAGCCGTTTTCGCCGCCGCCCTCACTTCGTGCGAGCAGAAGGCTGTTGAAACGACCACCGCTACCGAAACGACCACCATGGACGCCACCACGACGACTATGGATTCGACGGCAACGACGACCGAAGTAGCTCCAGAAGCTGCTCCTGCTACCACGGAGGCCACCACCGAGGCTACCACCACTACCACGACCACCGAGGAAGTGAAGTAGTAAGTGCCGGCCGGCTTTGCCGGTTTGCCAATAACAGCCCGGGTTCCGCAAGTGCGGGGCCCGGGCTGTTTTTTGGATGAAGTAGGCCGTAAGATACGGCCTACTGGCAGGAATCGGTATGGATTTACTCTAGTTGGCTGATTGCCAGCCAAGTACTGTGGCTTGCGCTATAGCTTCTCTTCCAGCCAGAGCAGGCCCGCGCCTGCTACCACCAGCACATACCCCCACCAGCGGGGCCAGGTTTCGCGCCCAGCCGCACCGCCCGCGCTTATGCTCGCCTCCATTGCCGCGGCGGCAACTGTTGTTGCCATCTGTGCAGCAGCCAGCTGCCACTCCGGCTGCTCGGGGCCCTGCCATTGGCCAGGAGCGTACACGTAAAACCACTGCTGCGCTGCGCCAATCTGGGCCTTATGCCAGCCGGTTGCAGCGGGCCAGTAGGGGGCAGTGCTCCACTCGGGTACCTGGGCATCGGGGCGGCGGGCAACAGATACGGTCGTGCCATTGGGGCCGGTAACGACCAGCGGGCCGGTAGCCGCGCCGGTGGTGCGCAATGTTAGTGGCGCGTTGGGCCGGGGCCAGTGGCTGAGCGGCGCAATGCTAAGCGCGGCGGGCCGGGGCGGGCGAGTGGCCCCCAGCAGGTGGCTCCAGTACGCCTCATACACGGCTGCCTGCCCGCTCAGCTGCCACGGAAATGTTTCGGTTAGCGTACTCACGGCCACTGTGCCCAGCCCCAGCCGTCGACCCGCTGCTACTGCCGCCCCGCCCGCGCTGAGGCTGACGAGGGGCCGCAGGCCTTCGGCAGACCGCAATGTGGCCGGTACCAGCGCCGTGGCACTGGCCGGAGCTTGGGACCAGCGCAGCTGTTGGGCCATGGCGGCCGCAGCGGCCGGCCGGGCCTGCAGCCCGAACACCGCGCCACCGGGCAGCTGGCGGGGCAGCGTGGCCGCATCGGCCAGCAGCAGCAGGCCGGCCGTGCCATTGGCAATGGCCACGCGCAACGCCGTGGTTTCGGCTCCGCTGAGGCTGGCTAGGGTGGCCGCATCGGTCACAACTACATCAAAACGACCGAGCAGGGCGGGCGTGAGGTTGCCCAGGGCCGGTGGGTTGGGTAGATTCAGAAACTCGGTTTGGGTGAGGCCCCGGCTCAGGCCATTGCGCAGCGCCACCGCGTACTGGCGGCCAGCCAGATAGTTTTTCAGAAACCGCAGCTCAAACGACGGCGTGGCGGACAGCAGTAGCACCCGCAGTGGCTCGGCGGCGAGTACCTCTACCGGAACCGGCTCGCGCGACAGGGGCTGGTTGTTGCTGCGGGCTTCCAGCGCATACACTGCCCGACCCGCCATCCGTGGCGTAAAACGCAACCGGAAGCTGCCTGACCCTTTCGGCAGTTTTACCGAGTCGCGCACGGTGCCGGCCGCGTGCAGCCGTAGCCACACCGGCCCGGCTTGGGAGGCCGCAAACGAGCCGCTCACCGTCCAGGTTTCGCCCAGGGTGGGCCGCGCCTCCCAAACTGCCTGCCGGAAGCCGGCCAGCGGCGCGTCGGCGTGGGCTGTCAGCGCGAGGCCGGCCAGGGCGGGTACATCGGCGGCGGGCAGGCCTTGCCCCAGCACGTGTAGGCGGCGCAGGCCTGGCAGCTTAGCCCGGATGGCGCTGGTGTTGCGAAAGGTGGGCGTATCGGGGGCGGGGTTTATTTGCTCGGGGGCGAAGCGCCACAGCGGCGTGCCCGGGCCAAAGCGGGCCAGCAGCGCGGCCAACGTGTCGGGCGAGTAGCCGGGCGTGAGCAGTACGGCCGTGGTGGCTCCCGGGGCAGTGGCCGGCCGGCTGCGGGTGGGCGGCAGGGCGGCTAGGGCCAGTCCGGCCGCGGCCAGCAGCCCAGCCGCCACGCGCAGCCCCCGCCGTCGCGTATCGGCCCGGCGCCAAGCCAGTACGGTAAGCAACACAGCCAGCAACAGGGGGAGCAGGTAAAGCATTTTTTAGTGCGTAGAGCTTAGCAAGTAGTGCTTAGGAGGACGTTGAACTGCTATTGTATGAAGCGGGAGCCTGGCTTTGCCGTTCTGCGGTTCGTGCTACGTCAGTTCAACAAATCGAAATAGCGGCGGGTAAGTCCGCTGTTGGGAGCGGGGCGGGCCGTTGGGGTCGGGGCAGGTACTGGCAGCAAATCGGTAAAGGCGCGTTCCAGCGGCAATAAGCTGGCCTTGTTAACCGGCTGGCCGGCGCGGAGGGCTGCTGTTGCTTCGCGCAAATGGCGCAAGGCGGCCAAGTAGCGGCCGGGCGTTTGCAGGGCAGCCCGTGCAAGCTCGGGGCCCGCCTGTTCCAGCGCGGTGGCGGCCCCGGCCGGAGAGCGGCCCGGGGCGCGCAGCTGTTGCACGGTGGTGAGGGCGGCCCGCAAAGTGGGCTGCCGGGGCGGCGCATCGAGCTGACGCTGGCGGCGCGGCGCGGCGGCACCGTCTAGGTCGCCGGTGAGGCGGGTGGTGGCTTCGGGCATGGGCGGGGGCGTAAAACCGGCCTTTTTCACGTAGGCCCGGGTTTGCTGCTGTACCTGCTTCAACAGGCGCAGGGCGCGGTACTCGAAGGGCAGGGCTTCGCGGAGCCTTCCGGTGCGCAGCCGCAGCTCCGCCTCCCACATCTGGGCCAGCACGGCCTGCAACTTGGCCTTCACAGCAGGCTCCAGAAAATCGGCCGTTTCTGAGTCGTCGTGGCGGTGCATGTAGGGCTCCATCAGCTCGGCGGTGCGGGCCTCGGCGGCCGACTGTCCAGCCCGCGCCGGCAGGCCGGCACTGTGGTCGTGGCCGTCGTTTTCGTGGTGCTCCTCCTCTTTCTCGGCAGCAGCTGGTTCGGGGGTAGTGTGGTCTTCGGCTACCACCGAGCCCATGCCGGGCGGGTCGGCGGGCTTGGTCGCCTTGTCCTGCGCATCGGGGCGGGTGGCCCCGCCGATGCTTTCGTCGGTTTCTTCGCCCAGAAACTTGCCGTAGCGCATGCGCAGCAGCTTTTGGTCTACGCCTATGCTGTTGGCGCGCTCCTGCACCGTGGCGGCGGGCAACTTGCTTTGCTCGGCCAGCAGCTTTTCGGTATCGATGATAATCTGGCGCTGGCTGCGGAAATAGGCCGGAGCCGTATTCACGCCCAATGAGGCATCAAGTGTACTGGTCTGCACCGTCGTATCTTCCCACTGCACCAGATAGGTGTCGGAGCGGGTGAGCTGCTGGCGGTTGTCCCAGGCCTGCAGGTAGAAATACACCTCGTCACCGTAGGTCAGGCCCAGCGCCCGCAGGTTGAGCACCGGGCGCAGTGTGGCGGTGCCGGGCTGGCTGCCCAGGCCGGCGCTCAGCTCGGTTACCACTTCCGTAAATTTCACGGCCTCGCCCTGGCCCTGGGCCACGGTGGCTACCAAGCGGGCGCGGCTCAGGCCATAATCGTCCTTCAGCTGGGCCTCGATGGCCACCCGTGGCGGTTGGCCAAATTCCACCAGCGTATAGGCTTTGGGCCGAATGAGACGAATAATTGGGGCCTGATCGGCCACTACTTCAACTGAATAATCATCGGAAACCTGCCCGCCCAGCCGCAGCCGGTACAGCGCCGAAGCCGTCAGCGTTTCTTCCCGACTGAAAGCCAGCGAATCACCCGGTACTGGCTGCAGCGGCAGCTTGCGGCTGCCCAGCTCCAGCACCGGCGGCGTTTTCGAGGGGCGGCTCAGGCGCACCTGCCAACGCACGCGGCTGCCAGCCGGGCACCGAAACGAGCCGGATTCGGGCGTAAACCCCGCCTGGCGCGTGTAGGCCGGAGGCTGCACCCGCAGCCGGGTTTCTATGATGCGCGGAGCCGCGGCGGGTTGGGCCGGTACCTCCTGAAACCGCAGCGCCACGGGCGCGCCACTTGCGGCCGTAGCCACTGCCGCGCCGGGCCGCTGCCACCACACCAGCGCCGCCAGCAGCAGCAGTGCCCCCGCGCCGCCCAGCGCCGGCCGGAAATCTACGGACAGCAGCGGGCCGGCAGCGGCCAAGTTTGGCAGCCGCTCCCGAAGCCGCTGCTGCTGCAGTTGCTCCAGCAGGTTTAGGTCGGTAGTAGGGTGCAGCAGCAGCGCGGCACTGTCTTCCAGACTGGGGTGCTGCTGGTTGAGGCGGCGGGCCGTAGCCGCGGCCGGCTCGTGCCAGATGAGCCAGAGCGCCCAGCCGGCCAGCCCAAGCAGTGCCAACGATACGCCAGCCACAGCATAGCCCATGCGGGGCCAGGCCGCAGCTACTGTCAGTAGCAGTACGGCGGCGGCCAGGGCGGGTAGCAACAAGGCCAGCGTGCGGCGGCGGGCCCGGCTGTGGCCGGCAGCCCGCACCAGCCCGGCGCAGGCAGGTGCTTGGGTAGCAACGGAGGCAACGGCGGAACTCATGCGGGCTGGCGTTGGGTGGATGATGACTCGGAGGAACGTGTGCCAACTGGTGCAGCACGGTTGCGCCGGGCGGCCAGCAGCCGTTCCAGCACAAACAGCAGGCCTGCGGCCAGCACCAGCCAGGGAGCCAGCTCGCGGCGTGGAGCCGTTGGCTCTGTGCCATCGACCACCGCCGCTACCGGCCCGCGCACTTGGCTCAGGGGCAGTTGGCGCGAATCGGGCTGGAAGGCGGGCGGAGCAGTGGGCTGCAGCAGCGGCAGCAGCAGCGCGGGCAGTTCCGGGCTGTCGGCCAGGGAACTCCAGGCGGCATCGAGGCGGGAGTGCAGGCGGTAGCGGCCGGGGGGCTGCCAGCTCAGCAGCGGCCGGCCGGCGGCGGTAGTCCATACGGGCACGGCTCCCGGGCTGGAGGTAGTATCAAGACGTGCAATAGTGCTGGGAGCAGCGCTGGTTGCGGGTTGGAATTCGGTAGCGAAGGACTTGGTATCTGAATCAGCCTCCTGCCAGACGCGCACCGAGGCGTCGGTGGCCCAGCGGGCGGGCAGCGGGGCGTCGCGCAGCCAGAAAAGCCAGTCGAGCGAGTCGGTGGGCACCGTTTCGGAGGTGGAAACTACGAGCCGGGGCCGAAGCGGTAGGGTAGGGGCCACGGCCCGCAGGGCGGCCGTCAGCACCCAGGCCGAGGCAGCGTGGGCGGCGTCGTGGCTCAGGTGCCAGCGCGCCGCCCGGTGCAGCAGTGGCATCGTGCGGTGGCGGCCGTTTTCGGTTACCAGTAGCTCTTTGGGGCTTGCCAGCCTGATTTCAGCCCCGTTCCAATTGCCCCCAATAAGCTGGCCGGCTGCCGGCCGCCGTACGCGCACCTGCTGGTACGCCACCGCCGACTCGGAGCCGTTAGCCATCAGCACCACCAGGCTGTCGGGATGCGGCTGCCAGGCGGCTACGGGCCAGCGGCTGGAGTCGGAGGGGGGCAGCGGCAGCCAGCGCACAGAGGCGGGCAGCGCCGGGCGGGTACCCTGGAACGAAGCCACACTCAGCGGCGCAACCACCACCAACGGCCGGCCGGGCAGCGAATCGGCGGCCAGCTGCACAGTGTTCCAGAGGTTGGGCGCGGCCACCAAAACGGAGTCGGTAGCAAGGCGGCCCGGAGTTTGAGCCGTGGTGTCGCCGAGGCCCAGCACCGCCCAGGGCCGCACTGCACTCACGGAGCGGCTGTCGGAGAGCTGCCGCAGCTGGTAGCCGCGCTGCCGCAGCGAGTCGAGCAAGGGGCGTACCGGGGCCAGGGCTTCGGTGTTTACGCCGGGAGCCAGCAGCACCTGCCCGCGGGCGGGCGGTACCGGCAGCAGTTGCAGCGGCTCGGCCACGGCCAGCGCCAGCAGCCCGAGCATGGTGGCCCGCAGCAAAAAAAGCAGCAGCTGCTCGGGTTTTATGTTGCGCAGGCGCTGGTTGGCGGCTGCTTCGAGCCACCGCACGCTGCCCACCCGCACCACCCGGCCCGGCCGGCGGTTCCAGAGGTAAATAGCCAGCGGCACCGCCAGCCCCAGCAGGGCCAGCCAACCAGCGGCAGCGTTAGGGAAGAAAATCGGCGGCAAAAGGATGGGCGCTACAAGTGGCAAGCCGCAAGCTACACGCTTCAGGCTACCGCTTCAAAAATTGTCAGTAAGTGGAAAACGCGAAAATACAGACGCTAAACGGTAGCGGTAGTTGCGGCAGGTTATTGCGCCGCTACGTTCCCCGGGCGCGACGGCGCAAAAACTCGCGGAGCGCGTCGGTGAGGGGTTCGGCGGTGCTCAGCAGCTGGTAGTCGAAGCCGAGGGTGCGGGCGCGGCGGGCGGTGGCCTGCAGCCAGGGCTGCAGCTGCTGCTGCCACACCTGGCGCTGCTGGCCGGCATCGAGCTGCAGCTGCTGGCCGGTTTCGAGGTCCTCGAACGTTACGGCCCCGCGAAACGTGAATTCCAGCTCGTTGCGGGCCATCAGGTGCAGCACCAGCACTTCGCCCGAGGCCGCCCGCAGCCGCGTCAGCAACTGTTCGACCTCGCCGTTTTCCTCGTACCAATCGGTTACGCAAATGGTAAGGGCGGGCTGACGGCGGGCGGTGAGGGGCGCGAGCGTGGCCGTATCAGGAAACTGGCCGGTGGCGTTGGCGGTGGCTAGGGCGTGGTAGAGGCGAGGCAGTTGGCGGGCATCGGCGCGGGCGGGCAGGTGGCGCAGGCCGCCGGGGTGCAGCACGGTCAGGGCCACCGCGTCGCCCTGCTGGGTGGCCACGTAGGCCAATGCGGCGCACAGCAGGCGGCCATATTCGAGCTTGCTCAAGCCGTTGTCGTCGCGGTGGTTCATGCTGGCCGTGGCATCGAGCACGAGGTGCACCATCAGGCTGGTATCCACCTCCGATTCGCGCAGATAGTAACGGTCGGAGCGGGCGGCCAGGCGCCAGTCGAGGCGGCGCAAATCGTCGCCGGGCTGGTAGGGGCGGTACTGGCTGAACTCCATGCCCGCGCCCTTGCGCCGGCTCAGGTGGGCACCATGCAGCAGCCCTTCGGCCGCTTGGCGGGCTGCCAGCGGTAGGTTGTGCAGGGCGTGCAGATGTTCAGGCGTGAGCATAGCAGGCAGTTTTTGGCGAGCAGTAAATCCGGGGAAAGGCTGTCATCCTGCGCGGAGCGAAGGACCTTCTCATGTTTGTACGAGTTGCTGGGAAGAAGCACTCTATTGTTATAAGGTCCTTCGCTCCGCGCAGGATGACAGCCTTTCCCCAACTTAATGCTCTAAATTCTCACGAAACAGCTCCCAGCAGCGCCATTACGGCATCTTCCGTCGTCAGACCCTCGGCTTCGGCGTTGAAGTTGAGCAAGATGCGGTGGCGCAGCACAGCCGGGGCCAAGGCCTTGATATCCTCCGAAGTAGCGGCGAAGCGGCCCTGCAGTAGGGCGCGGGCTTTGGCGCACAATATCAGGGCTTGGCCAGCGCGGGGGCCGGCGCCCCAGCGGCCGTAATCCTGAATGAACTTGACCTGTGAAGTAGCCGGGCGAGTGGCGCGCACCAGCCGGTTCACTAGCTGCACCAGCTCCTCACTGATGCTCACCTGGCGGGTCAGGAGCTGCAGCTGGCGCACGTCGTCGCCGCTGAGGATGGGCTGTACTTCGGGGCGGGCGGTGCCGGTGGTGCCCGTCAGCACGGCCAGCTCCTCCTGCTCGGTGGGGTAGCCGATGCGCACGTAGAGCAGAAACCGGTCGAGCTGGGCCTCGGGTAGAGGGTAGGTGCCGCTTTGCTCAATCGGGTTTTGGGTGGCCAGCAGAAAGAACGGCTTGGGCAGGGCGTGCTCCTGGCCGGCGTAGGTGACGTGGCCTTCCTGCATGGCCTCCAGCAGCGCGGCCTGGGTTTTGGGCGGCGTCCGGTTGATTTCGTCGGCCAGCACTAAGCTGGCGAAAATGGGACCAGGGTTGAACTTGAACGAGCGGTGGCCGGTGCCATGGTCTTCTTCCAGAATCTCGGTGCCCAGAATATCAGTCGGCATCAGGTCGGGCGTGAACTGGATGCGGCGGAAGGGCAAATCGGTAGCCTGGGCCAGCGTGCGCACGAGCAGGGTTTTGGCCAGGCCCGGCACGCCTTCGAGCAGCGCGTGGCCACCAGCTAGCAGGGCTACCAGCACTTCTTCCAGCACCTGCTGCTGCCCCACAATTACTTTCCCGATTTCGGCCTTAAGCAGCGGAATTTTCGCCAGCAGGCGGTGTACGTCTTGTTCGGTCATTTTGGAGGCTGGGGAAGCTTAGAGTCTGGGGTGATAGGGGAAGCGGTAGCAGAGAGCGGCTGCCGTCAGGCCGTGAGGGCGTAGAGGATGATGTTGACGCCGAATTTGGTGTTGTCTTCGGCTAGGAAGCGCTTGTTGCGGAAGTCGTAGTCCCACTCGCAGCCGTAGTCTTTGTTGGAGTATAGCACCCGCAGGCGGCCATCTATTTCGATGCCTTTGAGGTAGTCGTGCACCAGGTCGTCGCCCCAGCCGTTGAGTTCGAAGCCGGTGTTGGGCGGGCCGTCGGGAAAGGGGAAGAACTGCGAGTAAACCGGGTGCGACTTCGGCAGCTTCTTCAGCGCCCCGGCCCCGAAACAGACGCGCATCTGCTCCTCGAACGAACGCGCAAACAGCCCGTCGATGTCGTGGTTGCAGTCATCAACAAACACGAAGCCGCCGCCACGCACGTACTGCTCGAAAATCTTTTTTTCGGCGGCCGTAAACTGCACCAGCCGGTGGCCCGAGAGGTAGCAGAACGGGTAGCGGAACAACTCCTGCGAATCCAGCGCTACTACTTTTTCCTTGGGAGCTACCGGCACTTTGGTGTACTGCACCAGTGAGTGCAGCAGGTTGGCCGGCATCCGTTCATCCACCGCATCCCAGTCGCCAGACTGATACTTGAGGCGCACGAAGGTAAAGGCAGCAGCAGGCATAAGATGGGGTAAGAGCGCCATGAGGCGACTGTTGGTAAAGGAAGCAGCGCGGCCCCCCGGGGTTGCACTGCCAGCAGCCTTTTCGGGGCCGGCGGCAGCAAAAGGCCCACCCGGCCAATTGCCGGATGGGCCCTTACTCACATGCGTGAGCGGTGCGGTTTTGCCCTACACCGCGTCAGAGAGGCTGGTGAAGGTGAAATCCCGAATCTTCAGTGGGGGCACCAGGTTGCCGCCGATACGCACCGGGCGGCCGATGGCCTCCACGTTGTTGAGCATGATAACCGGCGACTCGTTGAAGCGGAAGTTTTTCACCGGAAACTTTATCTGGCCGTTTTCGATGTAGAACGTACCGTCGCGGGTCAGGCCGGTATACAGCAGCGTCTGCGGATCCACGTCGCGGATGTACCACAGGCGCGTGACCAGAATGCCCTTGGCCGTGCTCTTGATCAGGTCCTGCACGCTCTGAGTGCCGCCTTCCATAATCCAGTTGCCGGGGAAAGCCGTGGCGGGCTTGCCGCTTTTCTGGCCCCAGTAGCGCGAGTAGTAGAGGTTGGAAACCTTCCCCTTATCAATCCAGGTCATGCGCTTTACCGGCAGCCCTTCACCGTCGAACACGCCGCTGGGTACCTCGGCATTCAGCGGGTCGGAGTAGATGGTGATGCGCTCATCAAATAGCTTTTCGCCCACCTTGTTGCCGCCGCCTTTTTTGCTGAGGAACGAGCGGCCTTCGTCGGCTTCACGGGCCCCCAGGCTGTACATGAGGTTGTTAAGCAGGCCCTCATCCGAAGCCAGCGCGGCGGGCTCCAGAATCACGGTGTACTTGCCGGGCTCCAGCGCCCGGGCGTTGCGCGAGCCGGCGGCCTTGTCGGCGGCCAGCTGGGTCAGGTTTTTGGCGTTGAACTTACTGGCGTCGGTGTAATCGGCTGTGGCGTAGCCCGAGCCGGTGCCGTCGGGCGTGCGCACCGTAATGCTGAAATCGACGTTGGTGCTCTGCTGATAGGCTTCGAGGCCTTTGTTGTTGCGCAGGGCCTGGAAGTAGGCGCCATCTTCGAGGTACCCGGCGGCCGTCAGGCCCTTGGCCGTACACAGCGCAATACTGTCGCCGGCCGCCTGGGCCCGGAAATCGGGGCTGATGGCGGCGGTGCTGGCGGCGTAGGCCTTGGGCGTGAGGTACTGCTGAGGTCCGAGCAGGGGCATATACTCGGCGTCTTCGGGCGCGAGGCGGGCAATTTCTTCGGCCCGCTGCACGCAGCGCTTCAGCGTGGCATCGTCGAACTCGTTGCAGGTGGCCACGCCCGAGCGTTTGCCGAAACGCGCTTCCACGGCCAGGCTCACGTTGTCGGTGGCGCCGGCGGTGCTCACCGAGTTGCGGGCGTAGCGCACGTTGCCGGTGGTGCGCCCGCTCAGGCTGGCCTGGCACTCATCGGCTTTACTGAAACCCAGCACCTTTTTCAGAATGGCCTGGGCTTCGTCTTTGGAAAGGATAGCCATGATTTCTCTAATGTGAAAAATGTGAAAATGTGGGGCAATGTGCGGAATGCAGAAGGGCGCGGTTGACCCACATTTTCACATTTCGCACATTCTTCACATTAAATTTTCCGGGCGACGTTGATGACGTTCACGTTGTTGAAGCGCGTGGTGGCCGAGCCGTGGCTTACGGCCGAGCTCTGGCTGGGCTGGCCCTTGCCATCGTTGAAGAAGCCCGCGAGCCGGTAATCCGACTGGTCGCAGGAACCGGCGCAGGAGTTCCAGAACTCGAGCGTGTTGGTCTGGTAGGCCACGTCTTCGAGCATCTCCGTGATTTTGCCCTTCTCGATGGCATAAAATACCTGGCCGCCGAACTGCGAGTTGTAACGCTGCTGGTCGATGGAGAACGAGCCGTTGCCGGCAATGTAAATACCCTTATCCACCTTGCTCACCATCTCATCGACACTCATTTTGCTGGTGCTCGGCTTGAGGCTGACGTTAGGCATGCGCTGGAACTGCACATCCTGCCACGACTGCGAGTAGCAGCAGCCATCCGACTCCTTCTGCCCCACAATGTGGGCCTGGTCGCGGATTTTCTGGTAGTCCACCAGCTTGCCTTCGTTGATGAGCATCCACTCCTTGGTTGGCACGCCCTCATCATCCCAGCCCACGGCGCCCAGCGAGCCGGGCTGCCGTTTATCGGCCACAATGTTTACCAGCTTCGAGCCATAGGGCTGGCCCTTGGCTTTCCATTCCATCGTAGCGAAACTGGTGCCGGCAAAGTTGGCCTCGTAGCCCAGCACACGGTCCAGTTCCAGTGGGTGCCCCACCGATTCGTGAATAGTCAGGCCCAGGTGGTGCGGGTCGAGCACGAGGTCGTACTTGCCGGCCGTCACCGATTTGGCCGTGAGCTTCTGCTTGGCCTGCTTGGCGGCGCGGGCGGCATCCTCCAGCATGTCGTAGCTGTTGCGGTAACCGATTACGTCGGAACCCTGGGGGCCGGCAATTTTATCGGCGGCTTTGGGCTGCAGGTACTCGTAGCCCAGGCCCATGGGGGCGCTCAGGGCCGAGCGCGAGCGGAATTTGCCCGAGGCGCGGTCGACCACCGTTACGCCAAACGTGGGGAAAATGCGGTGGATGTCCTGGTCGATGTAGGAGCCGTCGGTGGAGGCAAAGTACTTCTGCTCATTCACCTGAAACAGCACCGAGTTCACGAACGAGGCGCCGTTGCTCAGGGCCGCGGCGTTGGTAGCCAGCAGCAGATCTACCTTGTCCTTGATGGGTACTTCGAATGCATTTACCTTGATGGGGGCCTTCCACGACACCTCACCAAATCCCTTCTGCGGGGCCAGCTGCACCTGTTCCTTCTGCACCTTGCTGTTGGCCTTGGCAATCTGCACGGCCAGCAGCGTGGCCTTGGCAATGCCGGCCTCGGTTACCGTGTTGGTGGCCGAAAAACCCCAGGTGCCGTTGGCAATTACGCGCACGCCCGCCCCAAAACTTTCGGAGCTGACGATGTTCTGCACCTGCTTTTCGCGGGTGAACACACCTTGGTTAAGGTAGCGCCCGATGCGCACATCGGCATAAGAGGCACCGGCCGATTTGGCCGTATTCAGGGCCACATCGGCCAGGCGCTTTTTGGCGGCCACATCCAGGCCCGGCTCCAGCAGGCGCAGCGGGTCTACCATGTCGCCGGCAAAACCCGGAATAGCGGGCAGCCATAAGGCACTGGCAGCCAGGCCGGTCAGGCCTACAAAATCACGTCGTTTCATAAATCACAGATGGTGCAGATGATGCAGATGAAAAAGGATTCTTAATCACAGATTTTGCAGATGAAAAGGATAACGCAGAATTGTTCTGGTGACAGCACAGGGCGCGTCTAGCAGGACGAATCTGCGTTATCCTTTTCATCTGTACCATCTATGATGCTAGACGGCGTCGGAGAGGCTGGTGAAGGTGAAGTCGCGGATTTTGAGCGGGGGCACGAGGTTGCCACCCACGCGCACGGGTTTGCCAATGGCTTCAAGGTTATTGAGCATGATAATCGGGCTCTCGTTGAAGCGGAAGTTTTTCACCGGAAACTTGATCTGGCCGTTTTCGATGTAGAACGTACCGTCGCGGGTCAGGCCGGTATACAGCAGCGTCTGTGGGTCGACGGGGCGGATATACCACAGGCGCGTGACCAAAATGCCCTTGGCCGTGCTCTTGATCAGGTCCTGCACGCTCTGAGTGCCGCCTTCCATAATCCAGCCGCCGGGGCGCGGAATATCAGGAATACCGGCTTTCTGGGCCCAATAGCGCGAAGTGTACAGGTTCTTCACCACCCCTTTCTCAATCCAGGTGGTTTTCTGCTGCGGCCGGCCGTCGCCCGAAAAAAGCAGGTCGGGAACCTCGGCGTTGGTGGGGTCGGAGTAGATGGTAACGCGCTCATCGAATAGCTTTTCGCCCTTGCGGTTACCGCCGCCCTTCTTGCTGAGGAACGAGCGGCCTTCGTCGGCGTTACGGGCATCGAGGGCGCTCATCAGGGCCTGCAGCAGCGAAGCATCGGTGTTGGCTACCAGCGCGGCGGGCTCCAGAATCACGGTGTACTTGCCGGGCTCCAAGGCCTTGGCATTGCGCGAGCCGGCCGCTTTATCGGCGGCAATGCGGGTAAGGGTTTTGGCGTCGAACTTGGCCGCGTCGTTGTAATCGGCCGTGGCGTAGCCCGAGCCGGTGCCGTCGGGCGTGCGCACAGTTACGCTAAACTCCAGGCCCGACTGCTGCTGGTAGGCCTCCAGGCCCTTGCTGTTGCGCTTGGCAATAAAGCCGGCCGAATCGTTGAGGAAAGCGGCCGAGCTGAGCTTGCGCTCAGCGCTGACGGCCATGCTGTTACCCACCTGCTCGGCGCGATAGTCGGGCGTAATAGCGGCGGTGGCTTTGGCGAAGCTGTTGGTAGCCGGCAGATATTTCTGGGCTCCAAGCAGGGGCATGGACTCGGGGCTTTCGGGCGCGAGGCGGGCAATTTCTTCGGCCCGTGTTACGCAGGTGCGCAGCGTGGCATCGTCGAACTGGTTGCAGGTGGCTACGCCCGAGCGTTTGCCGAAGCGGGCTTCCACCGCCAGGCTCACGTTGTCGATGCCGCCGCTGGTGCTGATGGCGTTGCGGGCCGAGCGTACGTTGCCGCCCGACTGCCCACTAAGGGTCGCTTCGCACTCGTCGGCTTTGCTGAAGCCGAGTACTTTGGTAAGAATTGCCTGGGCTTCGGTCTGAGAAAGGATGGCCATTTGGTTGATTTTTTAAGCTGTTAGCTGATGGCTATTAGCTATTAGCTTTTGACCAAGCCTCCTGCACGGAAGCTAACAGCCAGCAGCTAACAGCTAACAGCTTAAATTTTCCGGGCGGTGTTAATCACGTTCACGTTGTCGAAGCGCGTGGTGGCCGAGCCGTGGCTCACGGCCGACACCTGGCTGGGCTGGCCTTTGCCGTCGAAGAACGAGCCGAACATGCGGTAGTCCGACTCGTCGCAGATGGCCGAGCAGGAATTCCAGAACTCGAGCGTATTGGTCTGGTAAGCCACATCTTCGAGCATGCCCGATATCTTGCCCTTGTCGATGGCGTAGAATACCTGGCCGCCGAACTGCGAGTTGTAACGCTGCTGGTCGATGGAGAACGAGCCGCGGCCGGCAATGTAAATGCCCTTGTCCACTTTGCTGATCATCTCGTCCACGCTCAGCTTGCCGGTGCCGGGCTTCAGGCTGATGTTGGGCATGCGCTGGAACTGCACCGTGCTCCACGAGTCGGCGTAGCAGCAGCCGTCCGACTGCTTCTGGTTGACGATGTGGGCCTGGTCGCGGATTTTCTGGTAGTCCACCAGCTTGCCCTGATCGATGATGTTCCACTCTTTGGTCGGTACGCCTTCGTCGTCGTAGCCTACCGCGCCCAGCGAGCCGGGCTGTAGCTTGTCGGCCACAATGTTTACCAGCTTCGAGCCGTAGGGCTGGCCCTTAGCCCGCCATTCCAGTGTGGCAAACGAGGTGCCGGCGTAGTTGGCCTCGTAGCCCAACACGCGGTCGAGCTCGGTGGGGTGGCCCACGCTTTCGTGAATCGTCAGGCCTAGGTGGTTGGGGTCGAGCACGAGGTCGTACTTGCCGGCCGTCACCGATTTAGCCGTGAGTTTTTCCTTGGCCTGCTTGGCGGCCAGCGCAGCATCGGCCAGCATATCGAAGCTGTTTTTGTAGCCGATGAGGCCGGTGCCGGCGGGGCCGGCAATCTTGTCGGCTGCCTTGGGCTGCAAATATTCATAGCCCAGGCCCATGGGCGAGCTGAGCGCATCGCGCGAACGGAACTTGCCGCTGGCCCGGTCGATGGCCGTCACCGAGAAGTTGGGCCAGATGCGGTGGATGTCCTGGTCGATGTAGGAGCCGTCGGTGGAGGCAAAATATTTCTGCTCGTTCACCTGAAACAGCACCGAGTTCACGAACGAAGCGCCGTTGCTCAGGGCCGCAGCGTTGGCGGCCAGCAGCAGGTCCACCTTGTCTTTCACCGGCACCTCGAAGGCGTTTACCAGAATCGGCGTCTTCCAGCTTACCACGCCTTGGCCTTTCTGGGCGGCCAGCTGCACGGGCTCTTTCTGCACTTTGCTGTTGGCCTTGGCAATTTGTACGGCCAGTTGGGCGGCCTTGGCAATGCCGGCCTCAGTTACCGTGTTGGTGGCCGCAAAGCCCCAGGTGCCGTTGGCCAGCACCCGTACGCCCGCCCCGAAACTCTCGCCGCTGGCAATGTTCTGCACCTGCTTTTCGCGGGTAAACACACTTTGGTTGAGGTAGCGCCCAATGCGCACATCGGCATAGGTAGCGCCGGCCGATTTGGCCGTGTTCAGGGCCACATCGGCCAGGCGTTTTTTCACGGCCACATCGAGGCCCGGCTCCAGCAGGCGGGCGGGGTCTACGAGCGAGCCGCCGAAGCCCGGCACGGCCGGCAGCCACAGGGCGCCGGCAGCCAGGCCGGTCAGGCCCACAAAGTCACGTCGTTTCAAATCGGTACGGGTTTGGGTGAGTAAAGAAAGGAATTCGGCAAGAAGGTACAGCCTTCCTTGTATTTGTTGCAACCCACAGACAAAAAACCCGTAGCGGGGCTGCATTTGGTTTGATAAAACAATGCGCCGGCGGGGATAAGTCACGGCCGCCACATCGTTTTGGCTGACTGCTCCGAAGGGCGCGTACAACGCGCGCCTACGCCACCAGCGCCAGTAAATCGGCCGCAATGCCCTCCCAGGGCTGGTTCAGGTCGAGGGTGACCACGCGCACGGGGTGGCCGCCGAGCGTGTAGCGCAAATCCACGGCCTGGGCGGCGGCGGGGTAGAGCAGGATGCCTTCGAGGGCCTGGCCGGGCTGGGCGGGCTGGTTTTGAAGGTAGGCGTAGAGCTGGTAAAGGTGGGGCGAAATCAGCCGGGCCTGGTCGTGGTGGCGCTTGAGGGCGGCGGCGTAGTATTTGGTGTCGAGGATGATTTTGCGGGCCGGGCTTTCCAGGCTCGTGTCCGTAATCATGGCTGGCAGCAGCGCCAGCGCCTCGGGCGTTTCGGCCGCCGCCTGCCAGGCAATAGTTTCCGAGCTTACCCGAAACTGCCGCTGCTCCAGCCGGTAGAAGTTGCGCACGAACTGCTCGAACAGCCGGGCCATCAGCGCCTCATCACGCCGGAAGTCGCGAAAGCGGGTCGGGCCGGCGGCGTCGGGTGTGGGCAGCGCGCTCAGGTGCAGCAGCTCACACACATTCAGCAGAAACCCGCCCAGCCCACTCGGCCGCAGCCGCCGCGCGGCCCGCAAACTGGCCGCCCCCAGCGGCCGGGCCACTACCGCCGCCGGAAACCGCCGCAGCACCAGCCGAATCTGCTGGCGCTGCTCGGTGTGCAGTGCCCGGCTGCGGCTTAGTTGCTGCAGCGTGCCCCGCAGCAGCCCGGCCAGCGGCGCATCGGGGCTCAGCTCATCCAACGCGCACACGGCCCGGCCCCGGCGCGGCAAATCCTGGCTCAGGGTGGGCGTGAGCAGCACCCGGCCGCGCAGTTCCGGCAATTCGGCCACGCGCTCGGTATACGCCATCGGCAGGCCCCGGGCCAGCAGCCGGCGCGTGCCGCTCAGCAGCACTTGGGCCAGCAGCGGCAGCGGCCGCCCGAACGCCTGCCCACTCACCGCCCGCACCTCGGCCTGCTCGGGCAGCCGGTTCCAGGCATAGCACAGCAGGTAGTACAGGTTTTGAATGGGAATCATTAGTCAGGGCTTAGCTGAAAAGCCACCCCAAGGTACGGAGGTCGATGTAGGGGCGGGGCTTGCCCCCGCCCGCCGTTGAACGACCACCGTTGCACGATTACCGTTGAAGCGGCGCGAAAGGCGGGCGGGGGCAAGCCCCGCCCCTACATCGACCTCCACAGCGTAGACTGACTACAGCCCGGCTAGTAGCTTCTTTTTCTGCTGCGTGGCCTTGGCCGGCTGGTCGAGCCAGTAGTCATCCAGGAGCGGCCCGATTTCCTGCGCCAGAATCAGGCGCAGCCACTCGGGGGCTTCGGCGGGGTTGGTGGGGGGCTGGCAGAAGTAACTGTGGCCCACGCAGAAATCAGGGCCCAGCTCGGGGTCGTCGGCAATGGTTTGGTTGAGGTCGAGCAGGCGGGTAGTGAGCAGCTGGGTGAGGGCACCCGGTACGCCGTGGGCCGCCAGCAGCGCCCGCAACGGCTCGCCGAATTCGGGCCGCAACTGCACGAAGGCGAAGCGGCGGCGCAGCGCATAGTCGAGCGGGGCCAGGCTGCGGTCGGCCAAGTTCATAGTGCCAATAACGAACACGTTTTCGGGCACGAAAAAGGGCGGGCTGCCGACCGGGGCGTAGGGCAGACGCACGGCGTGGGCGGGGCCGCGCTTGTCGGCCTCCAGCAGCAGCAGCAACTCCCCGAAAATGCGGGCCACGTTGCCCCGGTTCAACTCGTCAATCAGCAAAAAATACGGCTGCTCCGGCTCCCGCGAAGCCCGGCGGCAAAACTCCACCAGTAGCCCGTCGCGCAGCCGGAACCCGCCCTGGCTGTCGGGCCGGAAACCCTGCACAAAATCCTCGTAGCTGTAGCTGGGGTGGAACTGCACCAGCTCGACGCGGGCCGTATCGGTGCTGCCCTGCGCCAGCCAGGCCAGCCGCCGCGCCAGATACGTTTTGCCCGTACCCGGCGGGCCCTGCAGCAGCAGGTTGCGCCGCCGCGCCAAGGCTGCCTGCGCCGCCGTCAGCTCCTCATCGGTCAAAAATAGCTCAGCCCGCGCCATTTCCGGGGTGTAGGGCGTCGGCGTCGGCCGCTCATAGGCGGTGGCGGGCTCCTGGGCTTCGGCCAGCTCGATGGCTACCATTTCGCCGGTTCCTGCAGCGGCGGCAGCGTCTGCAGAAGCGGTTTTGGTGCGGGCTTTTTTGGCTGGTGCAGTTTCGCGGGGCGAGCCAGTGTAGAGGCCTTCCGCCTGCTGCTGGGCCGTTACGTCGCCGTCGAGCAGTGGCGAGTTTTCGAGGCTGGGGCGCTTGGTAGCAATAGTAAAATCCAGCGCCTCCAGCACCTGGTTGGTGGGTGCCCCCGCCCGTAGTGGCCACTTTGCCTGGGGTTGCCCGGTGGCGAGCTGGTAAGCCAGCTGTGCCACCTGCCGCGGAGCGTAGCGCCGGCCCTGGTACACGAGGTCATATACGGTGCTCAGGGGCATCTGCGGGCCGTTCTGGTCCAGCTGGCGCAGGGCCCGAAGCACCTGGTCGCGGGTTAACAGGAGGGTGGAGGAAGGGGGAGTGGCCATGCGGTTAAATGTACGGGCAAAACGCGTTGTGTGCTGCCGGCGCCCCCAGTACTGCACCATTACCGGTAAGTAGTACGTCATACATGCCTCTGCCATTGCCCTGATTCAGGCCTCTGCCTCGGCCCCGGTCCGTATTCCGCTACTTCAGCAAGCACGTGCATACTACCGGCCGCGTTCAGGCCCTGGTAGTTGTTGCCGGGCTGGAGGTAGTTTTTGCGGCGCAGAGCAAGCCCGAATGGAATCAACATCAGCAAAAACATATATTTGCACCCGTTCCAGCCGCCAGGTAACCTTTCGCTTTGATAATGGCCACGGATTTTCCTGCTTTCTGCACTGGAAGAAGCAGTTAGCACCCCGCTCATGTATCATCTGGTTTATACGAGTACTGCAACCATAGCTTTCAGTCCTGCCGATTTGCAGCAGTTTCTGGTGTGGTGGCGGGCCAATAATGAGCGGCTGGGCCTGACCGGAATCCTGCTCCACAGCAACGAGGGCGACATCATCCAAGTGCTGGAAGGCGAGCAGCCGCAAGTGGAAGCGCTATTCGCCGTCATCGAGCAGGATTCGCGGCACCGCAACGTAATCAAGCTGGCCGCCGGCCCCATCGGGCAGCGGCTGTTCGGCGAGTGGTTTATGGGTTTCCGAATGCTGGATTCGGCCGCTTTCCATTCGCTGATAGGCTACGCCAACCCCGACGAGCCCACCTTCCTGCCCGCCGCCCCCGCCGAGGCCGGTGACGACGAGCTGCTAAACCTATTGCGCGAATTTGCCAGCTCGCGCCCGGATGAGCTGCCGTGCTGAAACCCTACCGCTACCTGATCCGCTCCTGAAAGCAAACGCCCCCAACGTAACAACGTCAGGGGCGTTTGCTTTGAATCGTGGTTGAGGGCCTGATGAGCACCACTGCTGCGTGGTGGCTTTCGTCGCGCCGGTTCGCTTATCTACCGCTTACTGGTACTGAATGTAGAGCGGCGAAGGCTTGAGGGCAATAACCTCCGAAGGCGTCATGATGTGGTGGGGCTTGGGGCGGGCGTCGTACTCGTAGAAGATTTTGAAGCCGGTGTACTGCACAGGCTCGTTCACGATGTAGTGCTGGTAGGAGTCCTTTTTGAGCGTGGGGTTGCCGTGGCCGTCCATGTGCATCACCACCTGCACGCGCGGGTCGAGCTTGATGTTTTTGTAATTGGTCACCATTTTCCGGGTGAAGCGGTGCACCGTCAGCACCTTGGGCGGGAGCTTGTTTTCGCTCACGATGCGCGCCAGGAAATTGATGGTGAAGTTGATGTCCTTGGCGTCGAGGGTGCCGATTTTCTGGTTGGGGCGCACGCCGGGCATGGTGGCCAGCGAGAATTCGGGGTCGATGCCCAAATGCACCATGGGGTCTTTGAGGTACTGCTCCAGCTTGGGCAGCTCGGCTTGCAGCGTGCTGTGGCCCGGCTGCACATCGAGGAACACGATTACGTTGTGCTCCTTGCCCCAGCTGATAACCTCCTCAATGGTAGCCTTGGAGTTCATCAGGCGCCACTTGCCGTCTTTGCCGGGCGTGCCCTGGGTTGTAATGGTCACGTTGTGAATCGCGCCTTGCACGGGGCGGCTGGGGTCGGCGGCCTGCCACTCGCCCAGCACCTTTTTCAGCTTGCGGAACATCTGCTCCTTGGGCTCGCGGCCCAGAATGCCCATGCCCTTCGCCCGGATGTTGCCATAGAAGGCCACAATGCGCTTGCCCGGCAGAATGGCGCCCGGCAGCTGGCCGCTCACTTTCACAATCGAGTCGGCCTTGAGCGAGTCGCGGCGCATGGCCAGGCGCTGCAGGGCAGCCGAGTCAACCACGGCGGGCTGCTGCACCGAGTCGGCGGCCAGGGTAGCGGCTTCGGAGTCGGTGGCCGAGCGCGAGCCGCAGCCGGGTAGCGCAGCAAGTGAGAAGGCAAGGCCCAGGGCAGCCAGAGCAGGGGCCGTGAGGCGGGTAAGCGTCGAGAGGTAAGCCACTAAAACAACGGGGATTGAAGGCGAATGGAACCACGAAGGTGCGGCTTTTGCGGCTGACTTTCAACTTCATTCCAACTTTGCATTGGCAAGCCTATAGCCGAAACGCCGCCCACAGCAGTGCAGGCGGCGTTTTGGAGATGTTGAATACCAGGCAGGAATCAGTTCAGCGCAAACGAGATGGGAACGTTGTACTGCACGGCTACCGGTACCCCATTCTGCCGACCCGGCGTCCACTTTCCGGGTAAACTACGTACGGCGTTCAGCGCCACCTCATTTAACAGCCGCGCAGCCCGCGCCTGCGCAGGGGTAGCCGCAACGCCTTTGGAAACCTCTGCCGCCTCAATTTTACCGGCAGCAGTGATGATGAATTTTATCATGACGCGGCCTTCCAGCTTCGCCTCCGTTGCTGCGGCCGGATATTTTACGAGCTGGCCGATATCCGTTAGCAACTGAACCTGGCCGCCCGCATACTGGGGCATTTGGTCTACGAATGTGTAAACGGCCGGCGGAGCAGGGGGCGCTGGTTGCGTAGTGGCTTGAGCCAGCGCGCTGAATGATGTTGCCAACGCCAGCGCCAAGGTTGCTACGGGCAACGGCAGCCAGCGTTTCCAACGGCGCAAAGGGGCAGAGGTAGTCAGCATACGAATACGGGTTAAGGTGAAAGAGGAATTGAAGGAGTGCGCCAGGGGCAAATCGGGCCGGAACTGCGCCAGCGCCAGCCGGGCCAGCAGGGCCGGATAGGCGGCCGGTGTGGCAGTGAAGTGGCCGGCGGCCGGCGTATCAGCGGCGGCCTGCACGGCGGCGGCATCGGCCAGAAACTCGTGCAGCTGAGCCAGCGCCGGGGGTAGCAGGTGCACGAACGGCACCGGCCAGAGTAGCGCCCGGGCCACCTCCAGCAGCAGCCGCTCGTGGGTGTGGCGGCCGCGCACGTGGGCCAACTCGTGCGCCAGCACTGCCCGGGCCTCGGCGGGCGTCAGCGGGGCGGTTTCATCCCAAAAAATCAAGCGGCCAAACGAGCTGACGGGCCGCTGCCCACCGGTGCAAACCAGCACACAATCGGGCCGGACTTCGCGGGCAAAATGGCGGGTGCTGCGGTGCAGGTGCAGCAGTTGGCCCGCCAGGCGCAGCAGCAGCAGCGCCACCCCGGCCCCGTACAGCCCCAGCAGCCAGGGCAGTGGTCCGACCAGCGGCCCGCCGCTCGGCTCGCGCACCGTAATGGCCGGTAGCACGCCGCCACTTAGCAGGTGCAGGCTGTCAGGCGCCGGCACCGGTAGCCAGCCGCTCAGCCACCGGCCCGGCTCGGTGGCCGCCAGCAGCGGCGGGACCAGTAGCGCCACCCAGGGCAGCAGCAGCAAAAAGCGCCGGTTGAAATCAAAAAACCGCTCCTGCCGCAGCGCATAGCGGTATAGCAGCCAACCCGCACCCAGCAGCAGCGTGCTTTGCAGGCCCCAGCTAAGCAGGGCGGCCGTCGTCGTCGGAAGCAGGGTCGGAGGCATCGGCGGGGTTGTTGGCGGGGGCAGATTGGGCGTGGCGCAGCAGCTCTTCCAACTGGGCCGCATCAAGGTTTTCTTCCTGAGCGAAAAACGATACCAGCCGGCTGAACGAGCCGCCGAAGTAGCCGCCCAGTAGCTTGCCCAACGAAAAGCGTCGGTACTCGTCGCGGGCCACCAGGGCATGGTAGCGGTGGGTGCGCCCGAAGGCCTCGTGACCCACAAAGCCCTTCTGCTCCAGAATGCGGATGATGGTAGACACCGTGGTAACGGCCGGGCGCGGTGCAGGCAGCGCTGGCACCACATCCTTCACAAAGGCGGGGCCGTGCTGCCAGAGCACCTGCATCACCTGCTCTTCAGCGCGGGTTAACTCGGGGAAGGTAGGTTCGGGCATGGGCGGGCTTTTGAGGGATGAATTTAGGCGGTGGTACGACAGAATCAAATATACAACTAATTGATTAGTTGTAAAACTAAAATTTTGGCTGAAATATAAACTCAGCTTCTCCAGCCTTCACCGGAACAGGCAGAGAACAGACTGCGTTGGGTGGTTTCGACTGACAACCAAACCGCTTCTTTGTGCTGAATACGCTGTTTCCCCGTTTCCCTGTATCCGGCTGGGCCGTGGCGCTGCTGTGGCTGACGACGCTTGGGGCCGCCGCCGGCTGCAAGAGCAACTCGCCTGAACCTACCATTGTAGCTCCGCCTACTTCTCCGCCGCCGGTAGCGCCGCCCGCGCCGGTGCTGGTGGGCAGCACCCTGGTTGGCGAGTTTACCACCGCTCAGCTGGCGGCCCGGGTTTCCGATATTCCATTGGTAGGCGCACTGGCCCGTTTTCCCATCAAAGTGTATCGCCTCACTTACACCACCCGCAACACCGACGGCCAGCCGGTAACGGCCTCGGGCGCGGTGCTGGTGCCGGTGGCCCCGGCGGCGGTGCCGGTTATCAGCTACCAGCACGGCACGCTGCAGCCCGATGAGGAAAACCGGGCCCCCTCGTACTATAGCTCCCGCAGCGAAATATGGTCGGCCGTGTCGGTGCTGGCGGCTACGGGCTACGTGGTATCAGCCCCCGATTACATCGGCTACGGCGCATCCAAGGCCCTGCCGCACCCCTACGAGCACGGCGCGTCGCTGGCCTCGGCCTCGGCCGATATGCTCCGCGCCACCCGCGAGTTCTGCGAGCAGCAAAGAATCAGCGTCAACCAGAAAAACTTTTTGCTGGGCTACTCGGAGGGCGGCTACGCCACGATGGCGCTGCACAAGCTGCTGGAGGAAAAGTACGCCACCACGCTGCCCGTTACGGCCAGCGCGCCGGGGGCCGGGGCCTACCACAAATCGGCCTTTGCCAAATACATTTTGAACTCGACGGAGCCACTGAATTTCCTGAGCACCTACGTGTGGGTGCTACGCACCTACGACCGGGTGTACCAGCTCAACCGTCCGCTCAGCTACTACTACCAGCAGCCCTACGCCACCCGCCTGCAAACCGACCCGTTCAGCGCCGTGCCCGAGCAGGCCGCCGAGCTGTTCGCGCCCGCCTTCCGCCAGGCCGTACTCACAGGCTCCGATGCGGCCCTGACGGCCACGCTCACCGCCAACGACGTGTACGATTGGCAGCCCCGCGCCCCGCTGGCCCTGTTCCACGGCACGGCCGACGACTACGTGCCCTTCTTCAACTCGCAGGACGCCTACAACGCCATGCGCGCCCGCGGCGCTACCCAGGTCGAGCTGCGCCCCATTCAGGGCGGCACCCACTTCACGGCCGCGCCTATTTACACGTTACAGGCCTACGCCTTCATCTCGCAGTTTTAAAGGTAAAATGACCTAAGGTGAGATAGTGAGATAGTGAAATGGTGAGTTGATGTTTTGGGTCCCTGGCACAGGGGCCAGCCCCGGCGGGGCGGCATGTCGGTAGCAAATCAACCAAGCAGATAAGCAAAGCCCCAGCGGGGCGACACCACCGGCTCAACGATTGGTGTCGCCCCGCTGGGGCTTTTTCTATTTATCGATGCGTGGCCGCTACCGACATGCCGCCCCGCCGGGGCTGGCTCCTGTGCCAGTACTCCCGAACATCACTCACCATTTCACTACCTCACTATCTCACCTTGAGCCACGCGCCGGCCAGCGCCGCCAGACCGCCCACCAGCCCGGCCAGCAGGCCCGATAGCAGCACCAACAGCCAGGAGTTGCCACCCAGCGGCAGCAGCGCAGCCACCCGGCTGGCCAGCAAACCTGCGCCGTTGAGGGAGAGCCAAGCCGCGGGCAGCCACCAGCTGCACGCCACGCCCAGCAGCCCGGCTCCAAAGGCGGCCCCGGCCGAACCGCCGCGCCACGCGGCCAGCCCCAGACACAGCGGCAGCACCACCCACCACGGTAGGAAGAACTGGGCCAGGCTGGTGAGCACAAAAATCAGCAGGAAGAGGATAAAAAATGATTTCATAAGAATCGGGCGGGCTTACTTTTCCAGCCGCCAGGCGGCTTGCAGGCGGGGGTGGTTTTCGTCGGCTGCTTGCAGAAACACCAGCTCATCGAGTTGGCCGGTGCGCCAGCTTTCCAGCATGTCGTCGTAGTAGCGGGAGGCGGGGTTACCGCTCTGGCCCCCCGGGAAGATGCCATAGGCCCGCACCGGCGTGCTCAGGTCCACGACCATGCGCCAGGAGGGGCCGTTACGCGCGCCGGTGGCATTCACGGAGCCGGGGCTGCCGCCGCTCCACACGTCTTGGTGGCCGAAGCCGGGTAGCTGGGCCAAGTGGTTGATGTCGGTGCTTTTCTGGTGGGCCCAGGCCCACTTGGGCCCCAGAGGACCAAACTTGCGGGTCAGTGAATCCATGGCAAATTGCAACGAAGTGGTGAGCAGGTCGTGGACGGTTTCGCGTTGCGCCGTGCGGCGGTCGTCAACCCAAAAGCTGGCCTTTTTGAAGCAGTCCGAATAGTCGCCCGATTGGTACAGCAGCAATTGGTTGGTCCGGTCGCGGGAAGGGTAGCGCATTTCCAGGCCGGTGGCTTGCTTGCCGAAGTTGTCCTCCCAGAGTGCTTTAGTCAACTGCTGGTACCAAAGCTCGAAAATGGTAGCTCCTACGGCGTCGGCGGTGTAGTGAAATTTCCAGCGGGCCAGCACGCGCATGGCAGCAGATACGGGCGAGTGCGGGGGCGGGTAGCTGTAGCAGTCACTGCTTTCTTTGGTGCCTTCTAGCGTAAAAAGCATCCAGGGCAACATCAGTTGCGCATTCAATCCCAAATCGTCGTTCTGCAGCACCCGCAAGGTGTCGGCGGTGGCGCGGCGCATGTGGGCCAATTGCTCGTTGATGCGGTGGGCCCGGTCCCAGGGGGCATAATCCCAGCCCAGATAATAGGGGTAGCCGGGGCCGGCCGAGTGCTGGTTGGCCGACGACACGTAACCGCGGGCCGGGTTGAGGACGCGTGGCGTTTGGCTCATCGGAATCCAGCCCTGCCAGTCTTGCTTCGGGTCCGAGCCGTCGAGGATGAACTTGCCCTGCTCGGCATACTTGAGTGGGAAGCGGCCGTTGGGCCGGATGGCTACGTCGCCGGTGCGGCTGGCGAAGATGAAGTTCTGGGCCGGCGAGGCGTACGTGCGCAGGGCCCGGTTGTAGTCCTGGTAGTTGCGGGCGTGGTTGAGCTTCACGAAGGCCAGCACCTCGTTGGCCCCGGCAGCCTCGTGGGCCGTCCAGCGCAGGGCGTGCCGCACGGGTGTCTGCTGGTTGAAAACGGGCTCGTTCTGGTCGTACACCACCGGGCCGTGGTGGGTGTAGAGCACGGTGTCGAGGCGGTCGGGGCGGCCACGCACGGCTATTCGTTCCACCACCCGGCGCACTGGCTTCCAGCGCCCGGCGTGCCAGTACTCGCGCCGACTGGCGTCCTTGAATTTCAGCTGATACCAGTCGAGCACGTCGCCGCCCACGTTGGTGACACCCCAGGCCACATCCTGATTGAAGCCGATGATGACGGCCGGCGCGCCCGGAATGGTCACGCCGTATACATTCTGCGTTGGCCCGTGCAGCTGCACCTGGTACCAGATGCTGGGCAGATTGAGTTGCAGATGCGGGTCGTTGGCCAACAGCGGCCGGCCCGAGGCGGTGCGGCTGCCCGCCAAGGCAAAGTTGTTGGAGCCCAGCTCGGCGTCGGGCTCGCGGCTGGGCACCAGGCCCGACACGGCGGCGGCAAACGGTACGGGCGAGGCGGGCGGCACCGGCAGGGGCTGGAAATCGAGCGGCGCACCATCGGGCACCACCGGGTCGGCCCGGAAGGGGAAGTTGGGAAACAGGTCGCGCGTAACCTCGGGGCCGTATTTGCCCAAAATGTTGCTCAGCCGCAAATCGTCAGAGCGGCCGCTCAAGTCCCAGGCCATCAGCTTGAGCAGCAGCGCCGACTTGATTGGCGCCCACGGCTCAGGCGCATAGTCGAGCAGTTTGTATTCAAACGGATACGTTTTAGGCGTCAGCTGGCTGATGTAGGCATTCACGCCCGCCGCGTACGACTCCAGCACCAGCCGCGTCGTGTCGTTTTTTAGCATCTCGCGCAACGAATTTTCGGCCCCAAACGGCAGGCCCATGCGGCGCTGAAACCGGTCGTACTCCAGGGCCCGCTCGCCCACAACCTCCGAGATGCGGCCGGCCGCCACGCGGGTCATAAACTCCATCTGCCAGAGCCGGTCGCGGGCCGTGAGGTAGCCCTGGGCGTAGTACAGGTCGTGGTCGTTGTCGGCGAAGATGTGGGGCACGCGCCGGTCATCGAAGCGCACGCGCACGGTTTGGTGCAGGCCGGGCAGGCGTAGCGTTTGCTGGGCGGGAAAATCGGCGGCGGTTTCGCCGTTCTGCCAGAAGCCGCTGTAGGGACTCAGCAACCGGCCCAGCGGCGGCACCTGGCCCTGTGGGGTGTTCAGCACCCAGGCCAGCACAACGGCCACAAGCAGGGCCAGGGTAGGTTTCAGCCAACGCAGCATAAAGTATCCGGATTGTGAGGAGCTGGAAGGTAGTAAATGCCGGGTACTCCTGCGGTTGGCAGAACGAGCTGCGCGGTGGCCCACTGCCCCAGAGGCCCGGCCTGTCGGCAGCAAACCTGGTGCACCAAAAGCCACAAAGCCCCAGTAGGCCGGCACCAACTGTTTATGGTCGGTGCCGGCCTGCCGGGGCTTTGGTACGGCCGCTACAGAAAGTTGCGGGCTGCAACGGGCCGTTGCTGCCTACTGTTGCCGTTAGTTCGTGGGCAAGTAAATGCGGAAGCCCAGGTTGAGGCCCAGCGCGCCGCCGCCGAAGGTATTTCTGTCACCGCCGGTGCGTTGGTAGGAGAGCAGGCCCTCCAGGCCCACGGCCGGGGTGATGAAGTAGGAGTAGCCCAGGCCGGCTTTGGCCAGAAAGTTTATGTCGGAACTAATGCGCTCATTCGGAAAGGAATCTTCCCTAGCACGACTGCGGTTGTACACCCCACCCGCGCTCAGCTCGCCAAATAACCGGTGCCGGCTTTCCGAAGGCAGGTAATAGCGAAGCCAAGGTAACAGCCCAATAGCCAGTGAGTTGTTCCGGAAATTTGAGAGGGATTTTAACTGGAAACTCGAGTAGCCAAGTTGCAGGGCGGCCCCTACGGCCAGGTTATCGGCCACAAACACGCCCACCGACGGAATGACTGTTCCGGAGAAGCGCTTGCTAAAGTCGTTGCTCTGGAACGTGAAGTCGCCCCCGCTCAAACCGAGTACACGGGTGCCCTGGGTGGTTTGGGCCTGGGCGGCATTGCCGGCCAGGAGTCCCCCCAGCAAGAGTGGGAGGGAAAGAAATTTACGCATCGACGCTTTATAGGATAGGAAGTGAATGGATGCGCGAATAACGGCACTACAAACCATAAATTGCCCTATTCAGAGGCCTGAAAGCCCGTTGCGCCACTTTCCTGGGGTAGGAGAGTGGCGCAACGGGCTTTGGTAGGTGGTACCAGTTAGAGGGCTGCTTCTACAGATTTTCGGCTTGGCGCACTAGGCCGGATACGCCGGCGCGGGCCAGGCGCAGGCGCAGGGCGTTGGCCTCGGCGGCCGTGGCAAAGCGGCCCACCACTACCCGGTTAAGCGTTTTACCCTGGGCCGAAGTGCCGGTGATAGTAGTAATATACATGGCCGGCTCCAGGCCCTGAATCTTATCCATGACGGCGCGGGCATTGCGTACGTCGCCAAAGGTGCCGGCCTGCACCACGAACGAAGCAGTTGGCTCGGCCTTCAGGGCCAGGTCGGTGGCTTCGGTGTGGCCGGCGGCAATGTTGGTGTGCAGCTCGGCCGTTTCAATAGGGTCGGCGGCCAGGGCCTGCAGGTCGTCGGGGGCGTTGGTGGGGCCCAGGGGCGTAGTTTCGGGCACTACTTCGGCCACCACCGACACGGCGCCGTGCGTGATGATGCCCAGCGGCCGGGCAGCTACTTCGGCCAGATCGAGGATGCGCTGATGCCGGAACGGGCCCCGGTCGGACACGCGCACCACGACTGCCTCACCGGTTTTAGGATTCGATACGCGCAGACGGGTGCCGAAGGGCAGGGTTTTGTGGGCGCAGGTGTACTGGTTGCGGTCGAACCGCTCGCCGCTGCTGGTGCGGCGGCCCTGGAACTCGCGGCCGTACCAGGAGGCGCGGCCCCGCAGAACGGTGCTCTTTTTGGCGGTAGTGGCGGCTTTTTCGTCGTCCGTTGGGCGGGCGGTGCCGGCCGTGGCCGGTTGCAGCGTCAACAGGGCCATCAGGCCAACTAGCAGCAAGCTTGATACATACCGTCGGTAGAGCACTTTCATCCGGGAGTCGGTTGGTGAGTGCGACAAATCTAGAAGCGTCTGCCAAAGTGCCACTCGCAGGCTAAAACGTGTCTGTACACGCGTTTGTCTGTAATTGACCTATTTTTATAAACGTTGTATTTAAGTAACTTGAATAGTGGCGCCCAAATGAGCGTTTGTGTTTAGTTGATACACTTTTTGTACTCTTTTCAGACGATGTAACAGCCCCCTTAAAAATGCGACTATCCGCCGGTGAGAAAATTTGGGCTTCCGGCAGCTAAAGTAACCGGCGGGGTGGTTGCAAATGTCCGGTAATTGTGGTAAGAGGAGAAGGGTAGCAGCCGGTCGTTTTGCATGACACATCCTCACTGGCAACCGGCGACTAGCACCGACAACCGCCAACTCGTGCTTACCTTCGGGAATGGATTTTGGCCGCCTTTCCGACCTGCGCTACGTTGATTTCCGGCTGCCCGCCGACCACCCCGAAACGGCCGCCGTGCTGGCCCGGGCCCTGCCCGCGCAGCCCGCCCCACCGGCCGTGTATGTGGGCTGCCCCATCTGGACCAATAAGGCCTGGCTGGGCTCCTACTTCCCGCAGGGCATCAAAGACGCCGACTACCTGCACCACTACGCCCGGCAGTTCAACAGCATCGAGCTCAACACTACCCACTACCGCATCCCCGATGCCCCCACTGTGCGCAAGTGGCGCGAGGCGGTGCCGGAGTCGTTCCGGTTCTGCCCCAAAATTCCGCAAGTCATCAGCCACGACCGGGCCCTGTACAACGCCGACGACTTAACGACGAGTTTCTGCCGCGCTCTGGAGGGGCTGGGGCCCACGCTGGGCCACGCGTTTCTGCAGCTGCCGCCCACTTTCGGGCCCGAGCATCTGCGGCGGCTGGAGCGCTACCTGCTCGATTTTCCGGCCTTCGTGCCCCTGGCCGTAGAGCTGCGCCACCCCGGCTGGTTTTCCGATGCCGGCCTGCTGGCCACCGTAACGGCCATGCTCGAAGCGCTGGGTAAGCCGCTGGTGATAAGCGACGTGGCCGGCCGCCGCGACGCGCTGCATCAGCGCCTGACTACGCCCACAGCCTTTGTGCGCCTCAACGGCCACGGCCTCATCGACTCCGACTTCCGTCGCGCCGACGACTGGGCCGCCCGCATAGCCAGCTGGCTCGAAGCGGGCCTGCACACGGCCTACATCTTCATTCACCAGAAAGACATCCTACACTCCCCGCTCTGGGCCGAACACTTCCTGCGCCGCCTGCACGAGCTGACGGGTATGGCCGTGCACCCGCCCCGGGTAATTCCGCAGCCGGTGCAGGGCAGCCTGTTTTAGCGCGTATCGGCGCCTGGTCCGGCACGCTTTGGCGCTATCAAAACAGCTTGGCTTCGCGCAGCCGGGCACGGTTGACTTTTGTATAGTGTTTGCATGGGTTAAGATAGAGACATAAGCAGCGGGCAGTGGTCTGGCTGCCTGAAAAGCCGGCATAAACCAGCCGAAATACAGTACGTTAGCTGCAAGCCAGCTGACCCTTTTTCGCGTTTATTGCTGCATGAAGTACTCTGCTCTATCCCTGCTGCTGCTCCTGCCAATTCTGCCGCTGCCGGTGGCCGCTCAAACTGTAGCGCCCGGCACTCCGGTTTCTGCCACGCACTGCCTGCTCGAACCCCTCGACCCCGCACTGCGGGCCGCTCGCGCCAGCCGCATTGTGGAGGCGGCCGTTGTCAGCAGTGAGGGCCTGCAGGCTGCTAACGGCCGCCTCTACACCCGTCACCAACTACGGGTATTCCGCCAGCTTAAGGGCGCGCCCGACTCGGTACTGGTGGTGTTTACGGAAGGCGGTGCGTTGGGCCTGAGGCGCGAAGTACTTACCAACACGCTGCAGCTGATGCCCGGCGAGCAGGGCGTCTTCTTTCTGGAGCCCACCGCTGTGCCGGGGCAGGCGGGTTGGCAGGTGTTCGGCAGCCAGCAGGGCTTCATCCGCTACAATCTGATTGACCTGACGGCCGCCGAGCCGTTTAGAAGCTACGCCAGCTTGGCCGCGGCTGTGGCTACGGTGGCCGCCGCACCGCGCGAAGTGCAGCCCAACCCCACCTTGGCGGCGGCCCGCCTGCAACGCCGCCAAACGGCCGCGGCCCGGCCGCAGGCGGTGGTTATCAGTGGGGTGGCACCGCTGCGCCTGTCGGCTGGTACGGGCGCGGTGCTGACTGTTACGGGCAGCGGGTTCGGTAGCAGCCGGGGTGCGGGCACCGTGGAATTCCGCAACGCCGATGATGGTGGCGGCACGTTCACCCGCGTAAACGACGACGACTATGTGAGCTGGGCCGACACCCGGATTCAGGTGCGGGTGCCGGCCCTGAGTGCTACCGGCCACCCGGCCGGTACCGGCCCGGTGCGCGTAACGCCCGCCGGAACGGGCCAGCTGCCGGTGCTGAGTGGGCAAACGGTGCTCATCGAGTTTGCCGCCACCAACGTGCGCGATACCAACACGGACCAGCGCGCCGTGCCCGCCCACCGCGACCAGAATGGGGCCGGCGGGCTCACGTTTCGCTTCGAACCAGGCTTTGCTGCCAACGCGGCGGCTGCGGCGGCCTGGCAACGGGCGCTTGCTGGCTGGCGCTGCCAAACCGGTATCAACTGGGAGCTGGGCCCGCCGCGCACCGGCACAGGAGTAGTCGCCGACGGCGAAAATACCGTGGGCTTCGATACCGATAGCCCGCTGCCGGCCGGCGTGCTGGGCCGCACCACCAGCTACTACGAGGGCTGCTACCGCCCCGATGGCACCGTGGCGTTTTTCGTGAAGGAGATTGATATGCAGTACGACGATGCGGCTGCCTGGCAGTTCGGCCCGGCCAACCCGGCCGGCACGCAGCTCGACTTCGAGTCGGTGGCTGTGCACGAGCTGGGCCACGCCCAGCAGCTTTCTCACCTGATTATGCCCAGCGCCGTGATGCACTACGCCATTGCGCGGGGGCAGCGCAGCCGCACGCTGGCCCCGGCCAGCGACATAGCCGGGGGCCGTTATGTGCTGCGTACCCGCAGCTTCCGGCCCGATGTGTGTGGCCCCGCTGCCATGCTGCCTGCCCCGCTGGCAAGCCAGTTGGCCATGCCCGTCCCCACCGGTGTTGAGGTGCAGTGGGCCACTCGCGGCGAGTGCTACCTGAGCGGCTTCGTGCTGGAACGCGCCCCGCTCGACACCACGGCTGGTTGGCAGCTAGTAGCCGAAGTGGCCGCCGGCCCCGGACCGTACCGCGCCCTCGACCCGCAGCCGCTACCCGGCCTGAGCTACTACCGCCTGCGGCTGAAGCGGCCCGACGGCTCGCTCGATACGGCCCGCCCGTTGTTGGCAAGCCCTGACGCCACCGCGCAAACCGGACTGAGCGTTTTCCCCAACCCTTTCGACCGAAACGGGCCGGCGCTGCGCCTGCAGTACGGCGCCGGAGCTGCCGCCGGCTCCCTTACGCTACGCTTCTATGATGCATTAGGACGCTACTACGGCGGCCGCCGCCTCGATTACGCCCCCGGCTTGAGCCTGCTGCCCGCCACACTCCCCGACCTGCGCCCCGGCCTCTACCTGCTTCGCTGGACCGATTCGAACGGTCCAAGCGGTACCACGCGCCTGCTAGTGCGTTGAGGCATGTGAGTGGTATAGAACTTACGCAAAAGCCGGTCGTGAGCGTGTAGCGCAAAGCTCCAGCTTCGCCCATCTTTAAGCGGAGTCGGTTGGCCGTCAGCAACGACGCGCAAAGCTGGAGCTTCGCGCTGCAGCCGCTTTGCGTAAGTCCTATGGTAAAAAAGCCGACGATGCCGGACTGCGGTCCAATCCAACGCACCAGAACCCACCAGCGCCCCTGACGCCACTGTAGGGGCAGGGGCGCTGGTGGGTTCTGGTTTGAAAGGCTGCCGAGCTTTACCGTTCCAGCAGCATGGCCCCGTAGGAGTAGCCGCCGCCGAAAACGGTAACTACTACCTGATTGCCGGGCTGCAAATCGGGCCAGGTGCTGCCCAGGGCAATGGCCGCGCCCGCGCAGCCGGTATTGCCCAGGTCCTGGATGTTCGACACGGCGCGCTCATCGGGCAGGCCCAGCTGCTGCAGCACGTTTTTGGTAATGCGCAGGTTGGCCTGGTGCGGAATCAGGTAGGTTAGCTCTTCTACCGGCACGTTGTTGCGAACCAGTATTTCCTGGGTTACCCGCGTCATGTAGGTGCAGGCATGGATGAACACGTCTTTGCCGTAGGGCATTACGATGCCGCGCTCCACGGGCTTGAGCGTCACCGACTCGTCGGCCTTACCGATATTGCCGGCCCCGCCGGTGCGGATGTCGCGCACCCGCAGGTCGGCGGGGGCAAGGCGGTCCAGCGAAACCAGCAGCGCCGCCGCGCCATCACCCCACAGGTGGCCGGCTACGGTGTCGTCTTCGTTGTTGTAGGCCGTGTTGTGCTCACTCACGATAACCAGCGCCCGGCGGGCCTTGCCCATGGCAAAGTAGCCCTCCACAATTTCCAGCGCATTCAGCAACGACGAGCAGGCCGAGGAAATGCTGACCACCGGAATATCCGACACGTTGATTTCGCGCTGCACGGCGTGGGCCACGGTGTAAATCGTGTCGTGGGGCGTGTAGGTGCCGGCCACAATCAGGTCAACGTCGGTGGCCGCGAAATCGGGAGTCTGGGCCAGTACCCGGCGGGTGGCCTCCACGGCCATCGTGTTGGTGTTTTCGCCCGGAGCCGCTTTACGGCGCGTCCGGATACCGGTTCGCTCGGTTATCCACTCGCTCGAAAGGCCGTTGAGACGAGTGAAATGGGCATTATCGATGATGTCGGCGGGCAGGTAGGACGCGACCTGATGAATATACACGGGTGAGTGGAGCGGTAGGGGCGGGCGAAAAATAAAGGCCGCAAGTTACGCGGTTTGCACAGAGCGCGACGTTATTGCGCCCTACCGACGTACTTTGTACCTCTTTGGTTGCCTCAACGCGCAGCCCTGCGCCGGGTTCAACTACCGCTTTATAAGATTATGACCTTTCCGCTTTTTGCCCGCCCGGCCGCGCCCCGCGCCGGGCTGCTGGCCGGCCTGCTGCTAACCACGGCCGCCGCTTTTCTGACCCCATCGGCCGCCCACGCCCAGAAATATATTACCGCCGCCGGCCTGCGCATCGGTGGTGGCCAGTACGGCCTCACGGTGCAGCAGAAATTTGCGCCCAAAGCCACCATCGAAGGACTGGCGCTGGCCAGCTCGCGCGAAATCAGCGCCACGCTGCTGGCCGAGCGGCACTTCGGCATTCTGGGCCCCAGCCTCAACTACTACCTGGGCGCGGGCGGCCACCTCGGCCACCACAAAGACGACGGCACGTTCGGCGGCTTCGACGTTATTGTCGGGGCCGAATACAAAATAGCCTTCGTGCCGCTCGTCGTCAGCGTCGACTTCAAGCCCACTGTCGAAATCAACTCTGCCGACTGGGCCCGCTTCCCTACGGCTTTCTCGGTGCGCTACATTATCATCAAGGAAAAAACCAGCTTTATGGGCGGCATCTTCGACGGCAAAGACCAGAAGAAATCCAGAAGCAGAAAGAAGGAGAAGAACAAGGGCGGCGGGCTGTTCGACTTTTGAGGGGGTGTGGTTATCGGCACGGTGTAGGGGCGGGGCTTGCCCCCGCCCGCCGTTCAACGATTCGGCAACCGGACGGTGCGCACGAATCCAACGGCGGGCGGGGACAAGCCCCGCCCCTACACCGACCTCCACAACCAGTGGCTCTTGGTTGCTTACAGCTTGCGCACCCGGCCGCTGCCAGCCACCGAACTGTTTACGCGAGGGTTGCCGCGCACGTACACGCTGCCCGAGCCGGCAATGCGGGCATCGAGCGTTTCAGAAGTTTGCACGCGGCAGCTGCCCGACCCGGCAATGCGGGCATTACAGCTTTTGGTAGCCAGCAGCTCGGCCTGCACGCCGCCTGACCCACTAATGCTAATTTGCTGACTTGCTACGTTGCCGCCGCCTATTTTAAGACTGCCCGAGCCCGATACGGATGAGTCGAGCGTTTCTGCCGTGAGGCTGGCCAGCTGCAAACTGCCCGAACCCGATACGGCCAGCCGCAGCTTGCCGGCCCGGATGGGCTCGGCGGCCCGCAGGCTGCCCGAGCCACCCACGCTCAGGGCCGTGACGGTGGGCGCAGTGACGTAGACTGTGACGTTGCTTTTGAAGTTGTAGGAGCTGAACAACCCGTTTTCACGCTTAGTATTGATGCGCAGCTTTCCGTCTTCAACTACGGTTTCCAGGCGTGGCAAATCGTCGGCGTCGCCCTGCACTTCCACTTTCTGAGGGCTGCCCTGGCGGAAAACCACCTGCATGGAGCCGCCCAGGCTAACGGCCGTAAAGGGCGCAACGGTGCGGGTTTCGCGGGTGTCGGCGGCGAAGGAGTGGAAAGCAGTCAGTAGCAGCGCGAGCAGCAAACCGGGTAGCAGGAAACGGAGGCGTTTCATGGCGTGGGGCTTGAAAGGTGAGAGACGTACGGGGCAGATGCGGGGCCGCCGCCTACAGTTGCCTAGGGCCGGAAAATACGCATTCCAGAGCTGCCATAGCATAGCTATCAGGCTTTTACTCCTACTATGGCCAGCCAACTGCAGCCGGCCGGTAGAACCTGTGGCCAGGCCACTCGGTATGACAGTTGGCGTATTGTAGTGCATTGTGCGCTTCCGGTGGAAAGACGAGCGTATCGATCAGCTGATCAGATAATAAAACAATAAATCCTGGAGCGCGAAAAGACAGCCAGCAACCAACAAACCCCGACACGTGAACCACCTGCTCCTGCTCAACTTCGGCCTAACCGCCTACCTCACCGGCCTTATCTGGACGGTGCAGCTTGTGCATTACCCCGGTTTTGCGCGCGTAGAGCCCGCACAGTTTGCCCGGTTTCACCGCGAGCATTCAGCCCGCATGAGCTGGGTGGTGATGGCACCGATGCTGCTGGAGCTGGGTGCGGCCGGCTGGCTGGCCTGGCAGGGCGCGGCCCTGGGTACGGCCGCCCGCTGGGGCCAGCTGGCCCTGGTGTTGGTGGCTTGGGCCAGTACGTTTCTGCTCAGTGTGCCCTTCCACAACCGTCTGGCCCGCGACGGCTACAGCTACATTGCCATCGATGGGCTGGTGCGCACCAACTGGCCCCGCACGCTGGCCTGGACCGTCCGCCTGGGGTTACTGGGCTGGCTGCTGTGGTAAGCGGCGAAGTGCCGCCTTGGAGTCGGCAGTATCTTTACCTTCACGTTCTCGCAAATCACCCCCATGCTTCCTGCCGCCGCCGATTTCCTGCCCGAACTCCAGTTCCAGACCAGCCGTAGCAGCGGGCCGGGCGGGCAGAATGTGAACAAGGTGGAGAGCCGCGTGGAGCTGCGCTTCCGCATTGCCGACTCGCAGCTGCTGAGCGACGAGCAGAAGCAGACGCTGCTCGAAAAACTGGCCTCGCGCCTCACCCAGGAGGGTGAGCTGTTGGTAACGGCCCAGGAAGACCGCAGCCAGCTGCGTAACCGCGAAACCGCGCTGCTTAAGTTTCATCAGTTGCTCGTCAAAACCCTGCACCGCCCCAAAACCCGCCGCCCCACCAAGCCCGGCAAAGGGGCCGTGCGCAAACGCCTGGAGTCCAAGAAAAAGCACGGCGACAAAAAGACCAACCGCGGCCGGGTGGATTTTTAAACGAGTATCGGGTAGTTAGTACTGAGTAGTTAGACAAGAAATCGTCCGCTTACTCGATACCAACTACCCAATACTCAATACTTATAAAGCTACACCCGCTGGAAGTGCGAGGCCTGGCGGAGCGTCCGCTCACTACCCGAGTTGGGGTCGTTGTAGGTGTAGTCGCCCACTTCTACCGACAGCTTTTTGCCGATGAGCTGCTTGGTGTCAAGGTCCTGACCCGCTTTTGGCTCGATGCCGACCACATCATACAGGCCCATGATGACGGGGCGGCCAGCGTCGGAGAGGTAGAAGCGCTGAAGCACGAAGCCCTCGTCGTTTTCCATGCGGGCGGCGAAGAACGGGATACCCTGGTTTTCGCTTTTGCCTTCTTCGATATTGGTGATTTCAACCGTGTGGCGGCCGTCGGACAGGAAGCCTTTCTCCTGGCCTTTTTCAACTGGAATTTTCATGATAGTAACGCTAAGTGAGATTCAGCGTTGCTAACGAAAATAGGCAGAAGAAAGTTGGCTAAAATTTATAGCAGAGTGAGGTTTGAGTTATTAGCTGGTAGCCGCTAATTAATCTAAGTTGCGGAATGGTCTTTCGGCACGCTGTAGGGGCGGGGCTTGTCCCCGCCCGCCGTTAGGACAGCACCCTGAACGAGTGCATAAGGCCCGGCAATGCCTCGTTTAACGGCGGGCGGGGACAAGCCCCGCCCCTACAGCGTTCCAGTAATTTAGGTTAGCCAGCAGCTTAAAAAACCTACAGCAGCGTGCCCCGCAGCACCATAGTTGCTACCGTGAAGTAAATAATGAGGCCCGTTACGTCGACCAGCGTGGCCACGAACGGGGCCGAAGAGGTGGCGGGGTCGAGGCCCAGGCGCTTGAGCAGCAGCGGCAGCATGGCCCCCGACAGCGCCCCCCACAACACAATAAACAGCAGCGACACACCCACCGTAACGGCAATCAGCGACCAGTAGGGGCCAAAGTAGCCGGGGTTGATATACTTGGCCCACAGGATGATGCGCAACGAACCTACTACCCCCAGCAGGGCGCCCAGCATCAAACCTGCCAGCAGCTCGCGCCGCATAATCAGCCACCAGTCGGAGAGCCGGAACTCGCCCAGGCTCAGGGCCCGGATGATGAGCGTAGTAGCCTGCGAGCCGGCGTTGCCGCCCGCCGAAATAATGAGCGGAATGAACAGCGCCAGCACGGCGGCCTTCTGCAAATCGTCCTCGAAGTGGTGCATGGCCGAGGTCGTCAGCATCTCGCCCAGCAGCAGAATCACGAGCCAGCCCCCGCGCTTTTTTACCATCCGGAAGATGGAAATATCGAGGTACGGTTCGTCCAGGGCCTCCGAGCCCCCCAGCTTCTGAATGTCTTCGGTGTCCTCTTCTTCGCGGATATTGAGGATGTCGTCAATCGTTACAATACCGAACAGGATACCCTCGCTGTTGATAACCGGCAGCGCCACCCGGTCGTTGCGCCGGAACTCGTCGATGGCCTCTTCCTGGTCCTGCATGGTGCTCAGCGACACGAAACGACGGTCGAGCAGCTTGCTGACCGGCGTTTCAGGGTCGGCCAGCAGCAGGTCCCGGATAATCACGTCGTCGATGAGCCGGCCCCGCTCGTCGGTTATGTACAGCACGTTGAGCGTTTCCGACTGCCCGCCGTGGCGGCGAATGTAAGCGAGTACCTGCTGCACGGTCCAGTGCTCCCGGATAGCAATGTAATCGGGCGTCATCAATCGGCCCACCGACGACTCCGGATACCCCAGCAGCTCCAGCGTAATCTTGCGCTCGGGCTCCGAGAGGCGCTGAATCAACTCCCGCACCAGATCATCGGGCAGATATTCGAGCAGCGTAGTCCGGTCGTCGGGTGACATCTCGTTGAGGATGTCGGACATCTTGTCCTGGCTGAGATTGGCCAGAAAGTGCTTCTGAATGTCGAGGCTGAGGTATTCGAACACCTCGGTGGCCAGCTGCAGCGGCAGTAGCCGGAAGATAATGAGCTGTTCCCGCTCTTCTTCTTCCTCCAGCAGCTCCACCACCTCGGCGGGCTCGAAGTTCTTAAGTGCTTCCTTGAGTTTAAAAAACTCGCCTTCCTGAATCAGGGACGTAATGTGTTCGAGGGTCGGGTGCTGATTCATGGACTGATGGGGAAGAAGCAGTTTTTCGCTAGGCAGAAGCTATTGGTGACTGGGCCGAACCGGCGCGCAAAAGTACGGCTTTCCGGGGCCAATAGGTTCTGCCAGGGCTAACTTTCTGTCGCCTGGCCGGCTGCTGCAGGGGCTGCTTGTGCACAAGGCCGAACCCGCCATAAAAGGGTGTTAGAGAGCATGCATACTCCGGTAAGCTTAGTATAGCACAGATAATCCAGGTTGCGGAGGGCGCTGTAGGGGCGGGGCTTAGCTGCGCTGTCCTGCGGGTGTCCCTGCCCGCCATCCGTGCCGTTGAACGAATTGTTGAACCGGTGTGCACGGCGGGCGGGGACACCCGCAGGACAGCGCAGCTAAGCCCCGCCCCTACAGCATACTGGCAGTTTACTACCGCAAGCTGCGCTAAATGGTGTTTTTTACGGCTGACCGATACCCGCTAAGCCAGGCAAATCAGTAGTGCTACTGCCTGCTGCCCTGCCCCGTACTACTTACTGGCCTTGCCGAATGCCCCACGCAATAGCCGCTGAGCTTGCTGAAACCAATAGGGGGTGTACTTTTGAACTCGCTCCTGCTGCTCTGCCATGCCCCAACCGCCCGCCGTTCTTCCTCTCGGCACGCTCGTCGCCCTTGGCGGCGGCGACGACGATGCCATGCTGGCCCTGCTCGGCGAGCTGCTGCCTACGCCCGAAACGTCGGTTGAAATTGTAACCGCCGCCTCCTGGACCAACGCGGCCATGACCGGCGCGGCCTACGAGCGGTCGTTTCGGGAGCTGGGCTGCCCCGCTGCCCGCCACCTGCCCATCAGTGAGCACCAGCCCGCCGACGCCCCCGCCACGCTGCGCCGCCTGGCCCGGGCCGGCCTCGTGTTTTTCTCGGGCGGCGACCAGGAGCGGCTACTAGAGCTGCTAGCTGGCACCGAATTCGCCCGCCAGTTGCGCCAGCGCTTCTATGATGATGAAAACTTTATGGTGGCTGGTACCAGCGCCGGGGCTGCGGCCCTGCCCGAACAGATGATTATCGACGGCTACGGCTGGCGCTCCTTGCGCAAGGGCGGTATAAAAACCGGGCCGGGCCTTAACCTGCTGCCCCGCCTGTTCATCGACCAGCACTTTGCCGAGCGCGGCCGCTTCGGGCGGCTGGCCCACGCCCTGCTGGCCCACCCCGCCTGCCTGGGCCTGGGCCTGGCCGAGGAAACCGGCATCATCGTGCGTGGTGGCCGCCACGCCACCGTGTTTGGCGACGGTGTGGCGACGGTAATGGATGCCAGCGGGGTGCACGGCACCAACGTGGGCCGCATCGGGCGGGGCGAGCCCGTGAGCGGCCAAAACCTGCGCCTGCACCTGCTAGTAGCCGGCCAGCAGCTCGATTTGGTTTCCCGCGAAATCGGGGATTCCGCTTTACACTAGGCCTCCGGGCCTGGGAGTGCACTTGCGTCTTGTGCAAGTTTGTTCGGCTTGCCTACTATAAGTTGGCTTTTTGCTTACATTTAGGAGCGCTAAGCCCCAAATTCTCACCCTTTCATTATCTGTATGAAATTTAAGTCTCTACTTCTGACAGGAAGTGCGCTGCTTTCGGCTACCGCGGTTTCGGCGGGTGGCTACCAGGTAACCCTGGCTGGCATCAAAAACAACGGCATGGGCGGCGTCGGCGTCGGCCTGTCGCTTGATCAGGCTGCTATGTTCTACAACCCCGGCGCCCTGGCCATGGTGCGCGAGCGAGGCGTGCATTTGGGCGCAAACGCCACTATTGCCCGCCAGGCCTTCCGGGCCGAGAACGGCAGCATGCAGCGGGAATTGCAGAACAATACAACTACGCCCTTCAGCCTGTTTGCCAGTTTCGGTCCCCAGGAAGGCAAGTTCCGGGCGGGCATTGCCGTATACACGCCCTTCGGCAACAAGCTGGAGTACGCCCAGGGCTGGGAAGGCCGGTTTGCCCTGACGCAGATTGACCTGAAGGCCATTTACGTGCAGCCAACCTTCAGCTATGCCATTACGGATAAGCTCAGCGTTGGTGCGGGCCTGATGTACCTGGCCCTCGGCTCGGTGAACCTGCAGCGTGATGTGCCGAGCCAGAACGCTGCGGGCGAGTTTGCCAGCATCGAACTTGACGGCAAAGCGGAGCGGAAATTTGGTTTCAACGCCGGCGTGCTGTTCAAGCCTTCCGAAAAGCTGAGCTTGGGCATCAGCTACCGCTCTAAAATTGACGCGCAGGTGAAGTCCGGCGACGTTACGTTCCGCAACCTTTCGGCCACGGCCGCGCCTGGTTTCCAGGCCACCAAATTCGCCGCCACGCTGCCGTTGCCCGCCACTACTACCATCGGTATCGGCGTAATGCCAAACGAGAAGCTGACGATTGGCCTTGACGTGAACTTTGTGGAATGGAGCGACTACCGCAATCTGACCTTTGAATTCAACGAACCCGTCAATGGGTCGCGGACGAGTTCTTCAATCCGCAATTATGAAGATGCCCTGACTTTCCGTCTGGGCGGCCAGTACCAGCTGACCAGTGGCCTGACCGTGCGGGCCGGTGGCGCCTACGACAACACGCCGGTAAAAGACGGCTTTGTGACACCTGAAACTCCCGACTCCGACCGCATCACCGGCACGTTGGGGGCTTCCTACAAGTTTGGGGAGAAGTTCAGCGTTGATTTGAGCACCCAGTTCGTAAACCTGAAAAAGCGTACTCAGACGCAGAATGAACTGCTCAACAACGGAACTACGGACCGCGTTGCCGGCACCTTTAAAACCAGCGTTGTGGTACCTGGCATTGGCCTGAACTACTCTTTCTAATCCTTCGACCTATCCTTCTCATGAATACTTTTCTCAAAAAGAACTGGCCGGCAGCAGCTCTCCTGGGTTTGGCCGCCTGTCAGCCCGACCTGGAGGCCCCGCGGGCCGACAAAGGAACTGCCGACTTCAGCAGCTACGTAGCGGTGGGCAACTCGCTGACGGCAGGCTTCCAGAGTGGGGGTTTGGCCAACTTTGGTATTGAAACCTCCTATCCGGCTATTCTGGCGCAGCAGTTCGCCAAGGTCGGCGGCGGCGAGTTTGTGGTTCCGACTTTCGGCCCGGAGCAGCGGGACGGCTCGGGCTACCTGAAATTTTACGGTATTAACACGCTGGGCTCGCCCATCATTCTGTCGCCTGGCCAGAGCGTTACTACTACGGTGGCCGGCGAGTCGGCCCCGCGCACCATTACCAACAACCCGGCCGACTACAAATTTGCCTTCACGGGTCAGAAGCTGCCTTCCGGCACTTCCGAGTTGACGCCCTTCAACACCACGCAGCCCAACAACCTGGGTGTACCCGGCATTTCGGTGCTGAGCGCCGACCGCACCGCATCCGCCATCCCGCAGATTGCCGGCGCGGCGCAGGCCTACGGTGCCATCAACAACTACTACCAGCGTCTGCTGCCCGCCGCCGACCGGGGCGTAACCGACTACACTACGTTCATCGGCCGTAAAAACGCCACGTTCTTTACCTGCTGGCTGGGCAACAACGATGTGCTGACGTACGCCACCAACGGGGCCGTAGTGGAGCCTACCAATCCCTTCAGCGGGCTGAGCGATACGACCAGCTTCGGCCGGGGCTACCGCAACATTGTGCGGACCATGAGCAAAACGGGGACGGTGCAGGGCGTGGTGGCCAATATTCCGAACGTAACGAACGTGCCTTATTTCACGGCCGTTACCGTGCCCACGATTATTGCCGGAATCAAGGCTAATCCTAATATCCCGAATGCTGCGGCCGCCAGCCTGTACATTGTTACCGGCACCGGCACCGTGCGCGAAGCCACTGCTACCGACCTACTAATTCTGCCGGCTTCAGCGGTGATTGGCACCCCTTCCGCCGGCAGCCCGCTGCCCGTAGGCATCGGCTACTCCGCCACAGCGGCCAACCCATTGCCCAGCAAGTTTGTGCTCGACGCGGCTGAAATTACCGCCATCCAGACCCGCACGAACCAACTCAACGCCATCATCGCCAAAACAGCCCGCCAGTACAAGCTGGGCCTGGCTGATATGAACGGCTTCTTCAGCTCGGTGGCTTTGGGTGGTATTGCCATCAATGCTACGGCCAACAACGCCGGCTTCATTCGCGGCAACCTGTTCTCGCTGGACGGGGTGCATCCTACCTCGCGGGGCTACGCCCTCATTGCCAACGAGTTCATCAGAGTAATTAACACTACCTACGGCGCAACTATTCCGCAGGTGAACCCCAACGAGTACAACGCGCTGTTGCTGCCCTAAGGCTCCTGCTTCAGCCAAAAGCCCGCATCCCTGCACCGGGGAGGCGGGCTTTTTTGTGCGTGGCCGGATGGGCTGCTGCCTTAGGAAAGTACTACCGGCTGCACCACTGCGGGCAGGGCGGGGGCCGGCTCGCCAGCCAGACGGGCAGCAATAAGCTGAGCATGGTAGCGGCCGTTTTCGATAAACCAACGGCTGGTGTTGCGGCCGCCGCACACGGTACCGGCCAGGTATAGGCCCGGGCGGTTGGTTTCGAGCGTTTCGGCGTTGTGCGCGGGCGTCTGGGCCGCGTCGGTGCCGCAGGTAATGCCCAGGGCCGCCAGAAACGAGAAGTCGGGATGGTAGCCGGTGAGAGCATACACGAACTGGGCCGGCAAGGTGCGCGGCCCTTCGGGCGTGGCCAGCTCTACGGCGCCGGGCACGATGCGCGTGGCGGTGCTGTTGAACAGGGCCCCGATGCGACCTTCTTTGATGCGGTTGACGAGGTCGGGCCGAATCCAGTATTTCACGGACTCGGGAATATCGGGGCCGCGCACCAGCAGGGTAGGGCGGGCGCCGGCCCGCAGCAGCTGCAGCGCCGCTTTGGCCGCCGAGTTTTTGGCCCCGATAATGACCACTTCCTGGCCTACATGGGCATAGGGCTCCTTGTAGTAGTGCGACACATGGGGTAAGTCTTCGCCCGGTACATCGAGGTAGTTGGGCAGGTCGTAGAAGCCGGTGGCGACGACAACGAACCGGGCCTGCAGCCGGGCCTTATCGGTAACCACAGTGAAGTTGCCCTCCGCGCCTTCCAGCCCGGTTACCCGCTCGTAGAGGCGCAGGGTAAGGTTTTCGGTCTGGGCCACGCGGCGGTAGTAGTCGAGGGCGTCTTCGCGCAGGGGTTTGTAGTGCAGCGTGGCCATGGGGTGGCCCCCGATTTCGAGCAGCTCGGGCGTCGAGAAGAACTCCATGTTGGTCGGATAGCCCACCAGCGAGTTCACCAGCGCGCCCTTATCGAGCACCACAGCCGAAAGGCCCCGGCGCTGCACTTCCAGGGCGCAGGCCAGCCCCACGGGCCCCGCCCCAATTATGGCCACGTCAAAGGAGGAAGATTCAGTTTCAGAAGGATTCATGCAGCGTAAACGGTTGGCGGCGAGGTTCTGTTTAGAGCGGCCATCGCTCCATCAGGACCTTCAGCGCCCCCGTACTCCAAAGCGCCCAGCCAATCAGTACGGGTTGAAAAAACAGCCGGCCCAAGCGCTTGGCATCGGTATCGAGGCCGAAAGCCGACAGGTGGTGGGTATACTGGTGGATGTTGCCCGGAAAAACGGCCGCGTAGAATAGCCCCAGCCCCAGGCCCATGCGTACCCGGTTACGGCCCTTCAGCAGCAGCAGCCCCAGGCCCATCCCGATTTCCACCATGCCCGAGGCCAGCACGGTCGTGTCTTTGTCGAGCGGTACAAAATCGGGTACCTGGGCCTGAAACGCCTGGCGCTGGAACGTGAGGTGGCCAGTGCCGGCCACGACCATAAAGGTGCCAAGAAGCCCGCGAGCTACGTTTTGCAGGGTGGTGGTGTGAAATTGCATAATCGGGAACGTAGATGCAGATGATTGTTGATATAGTTAAAATTTAATATTGTTTACTGTGTATTGATGAGGTGTTAATGATATACTCATTTTTTACTACATTAAATTAAGCTAGTCTTCCCTAAAAAAAGTTTTCTGGCGAATACACTTTCTGCAATTGCAGTTCGGATATACTTGTACTATTTTTGCAATTGGTACGGTTGCCTTCCAGTAAACTACACAAGGCTATAATTATTCGCCTACTGGGTTAACTAATTGAACCTTCCATCATTTGTGTTCTCAATCACCCTTTTTTATTTTCCCATGAAACGCATTTCCCTTTTGACGCTGGCATTAGCTGCCGGTTTCGCATTCGCAGGTTGTAGTAAGGACGACGAACCAGCTCCCAAGTCTAAGAGCGAACTGCTCATGGCGAAAAGCTGGCGCATAACAGCTTCGACAGAAACCGTAGGTTCCAAGACAACAGATGTGTTCAGCAGTGAAGAGGCTTGCACAAAAGATGATCTAGCCAAGTTCATGGCTAATGGTATCTTTATTGCCGACGAAGGGAAGACAAAGTGTGATCCTTCGGACTCTCAGCAATTCGCTGGTAATTGGGCATTGACTTCTAATGACTCAAAATTGCTCATTACCGTATTTATTGCGGCTATTGAGTTTAATGTCAGCGAGTTGAGCGAGAATAAGCTTGTGCTAACTAGCGAGGATACTGACGGCGGAGTAACTACTACCACCCGCACGACTTATGTAGGCGAATAGTTGCGAGAATGGCAAGCAAAAGCGCCCGCTTCTGTAGCTACAGAAGCGGGCGCTTTTGCTTGCCATTCTCGCGATTTTAGTGCGCCTGCAGCCAGTTCTCACCCACGCCCACTTCCACTTCCAACGGTACGCCGTGGGGTAAAAGCAAAGCGGTGGCCATCAGCTCCTTGATTTTAGGAGTGATAAGGTCTATTTCCTCCAGTGGGGCATCGAACACGAGTTCGTCGTGCACCTGCAGAATCATGCGGGTGCCGAGCTTCTCCTGCACCAGCCACTCGTGGATGTTGATCATGGCCTTCTTGATGATGTCGGCCGCGGTACCCTGGATGGGCGCGTTGATGGCGTTGCGCTCAGTGTAGCCGCGGAGCGTGGCGTTGCGCGAATTGATGTCGCGCAGGTAACGGCGGCGGCCGAGCAGGGTTTCGGCATACTCCAGCTCGCGGGCCCGGTTGATGCTCTCATCCATGTACTGCTTCACCGATGGAAACTCCTCGAAATAGGTCTCAATGATGTCCACGGCTTCCTTGCGGCCGATGCCGATGCGCTGGGCCAGTCCGAAGGCCGAAATGCCGTAGATGATGCCGAAATTGACTGTTTTGGCCTTGCGCCGCATCTCGCCGTCTACCTCGCTCAGCGGCACTTTGAACACCTTGCTGGCGGTGCTGGTATGGATGTCCTGGCCCAGCCGGAAGGCCTCAATCATCGTTTTATCGCCCGCGAAGTCGGCCATGATGCGCAGCTCCACCTGCGAGTAGTCAGCGGCCAGCAGCACGTGGCCGGCATCGCGGGGCACGAAGGCCTTGCGGATTTCGCGGCCCTTTTCGGTGCGGATAGGAATGTTCTGGAGGTTGGGATTGGTGCTGGAGAGGCGGCCAGTAGCCGTTACGGCCTGGTTGAAGCTGGTGTGTACGCGCCCGTCGAGCTCGCACACCAGCTGGGGCAGGGCCTCGACGTAGGTGGAGCGCAGCTTGCTGAGCTGGCGGTACTCCAAAATCAGGCCCGCAATGGGGGCGTCGGCGGCCAGCTGGCTCAGGATTTCCTCGCCGGTAGCGTACTGGCCGGTTTTGGTTTTCTTGATTTTCTTGCCGCCCAGGTCCATTTTATCGAACAGGATTTCGCCGAGCTGCTTGGGTGAGCCGATGTTGAACTCCTCGCCGGCCTCCTGGTAAATCTGGCCTTCCAGCTCCGTGATATAGCCCTGCAACTCGGCCGAATACTCGCCCATGGCTGCTGAGTCAATCTTCACGCCTTCATACTCGATGGCCGCCAGCACCGGCACCAGCGGGTTTTCCACCTCGTTCAGCAAATCCAGCAGGCCCACTTCCTTCAGCAGCGGCTCGAACACGTGCTTGAGCTGCAGCGTTACGTCGGCATCCTCACAGGCGTAGTCCGATACCTCGGCGGGCGGCAGGTCGGCCATGGTTTTCTGGTTCTTGCCCTTGGGGCCGATAAGGGCCGTAATGGGCACCGGCGTGTAGTGCAGGTAGGTTTCGGCCAGCACGTCCATGCCGTGGCGCATATCGGGCTCCAGCAGGTAGTGGGCCAGCATGGTGTCAAACAGCGGCCCCCGGATTTCGACGCCGTAGTGCTTGAGGATGGTGAGGTCGTACTTGATGTTCTGGCCGACTTTCAGGATGGTTTCGGCATCAAAAAACGGCCGGAACTCGTCCACCAGCGCCTGAGCGGCTTCCTCGTTATCCTGCGGCACGGGCACGTAATAGGCCTCGCCGGGCAGCCAGCAGAACGAGAGGCCCACCAGCCGCGAAGTCATGGTATCGAGGCCGGTGGTTTCGGTGTCGAAGCTGACCTCGGTTTGCAGCAGCAGAAACTCCAGTAGCTCGGCGCGCAACGTGGGCGTATCCATCAAATGGTACTGGTGGGCCACATCTTCGAGGGTGCGGCGCGGGCCGGTAGGCGCGCCGGCCTCGCCGGTGCCAACAGCCACAGCCGCATCGGATGCCGCGCCGAACAGGCTGCCCTGACCGGCAGTAGCCACTTTGGGCCGCCGGGCACCGCGTGGGGTGGGGGTGCCGCCGTTGGTAACGCCGGCCGGGCCGGCTCCTTCGCCGAGCACGCGGGCGGCCAGCTGGCGGAATTCCAGCTCATCAAACAGGCGGCGCAGCTCCTCCATATCGGGCTGGTCGAGGATGAGCTTATCGGCCTCAAACTCGATGGGCACGTCGCGGTGAATGGTGGCCAGTTCCTTGCTCATCAGGCCCTGCTCGGCAAACTCGCGCACGTTCTGCTGCTGCTTGCCCTTGAGCTTGTCTACGTTGGCAATCAGGCCTTCCACCGAGCCGTACTCCTGCACCAGCTTCTTGGCCGTCTTCTCGCCGATGCCCGGAATGCCCGGGATGTTGTCGGAGGCGTCGCCCTGCAGGCCCAGAATGTCAATCACCTGCCCCACGCGCTCAATTTCGAAGCGCTGCAACACGTGGGCCACATCGAGGATTTCGGCGGCGTTGCCCATGAAGGCCGGCCGGTAGATTTTCACGCAGTCGGTTACGAGCTGGCAGTAGTCCTTGTCGGGCGTCATCATGTACACCTCGCCAAAGCCCTGGGCCTCGGCCCGGCCAGCCAGCGTGCCAATCACGTCGTCGGCCTCGAAGCCTTCCACCATCAAAATGGGGATGTGGAAAGCCTTGATAATCTGCTTAATATACGGAATGGCCAGGCCGATATCCTCGGGCATGGCCTGGCGCTGGGCCTTGTACTCGGCGTACTGCTCGTGCCGGAATGTTTTCTTGGCCGCATCAAAGGCCACGCCGATGTGGGTGGGCTTTTCCTTCTGTAGCACCTCGACCAGTGTGTTGGTGAAGCCCAGAATGGCCCCGGTGTTGAGGCCCTTGGAGTTCACGCGCGGGTTCTTGCTAAACGCAAAGTGGGCGCGGTAAATTAGGGCAAAGGCGTCGAGCAGGAACAGCTTGCGAACGGGGGCAACGGCGGGCGTTTCGGCGGAGTCGGTCATAATAAGCGAAGGTACGGAAGGCGCGAAAAGAGGGTGGAGTTCTGCTGGAATAAGCAGTAGTTTTATGTCACTAATTTTATCAGCCGACGCATGACTACACTATTACGCCATAGCCTTGCAGGGTTACTACTGCTTGTCGGGCTGGTTGCCCCAAGCCACGCTCAGACACTCGACCCCACCTTCGCGCCGGTTGAAACATGGCAGTCGGCTACTGTGAATAGTGTGCAGGAGCAGCCCGATGGCAAGCTCCTCGTGGCCGGTAGCTTCACCCGCCTCAATGGCCGCCCTGCTAGTGGGTTGGCCCGCTTCAATGCCGATGGTACGCTGGACGAAACCTTTGCAACAAAAGTGGCAGTCACTTCTTCAGGCGCGAAGGTGCGGCGGTTTGCAAATGGCCAATTGCTGGTAACCGGGTACCCTTACTTGTTTGTAGGTGGCCCTGGGATAGTCAAGCTCAACGCCGATGGAACACTGGCAGCAGGCTTTAACGCTGGCAACGAACCCAATGGCTCGATTACTACGGTTGCCATACAGCCTGATAATAAAATACTGCTCGCGGGGGCATTTGAGTATTTCAACTCGACAAGAGTAGTTGGCCTAGTGCGCCTGAACGCCGACGGTAGCATCGACCAGAACTTCATGGCCAATTTGGGCAGTGGCTTTACCGGAGGCAACTACGGACCGAGTGCGGCCGGCGTCGTATCGGCCATTGTAGTGCAGGCCGATGGGAAAATTGTGGTGGGTGGTCGGTTCGACAACGTTAGTGGCTACGCCATACATAGCCTGGTGCGCCTGAATGCCGGCGGCACAGTTGATACCAGCTTTATTCCTTTCCCTGGCACCCGGCCTACGGCTACCGCGCAGGTATTGGCGCTGGCATCCGACCCACGCACGGGCCAATTAGTAGCCCGTACGGCCAGCCTCGGCGCCGAAGTGGTGCGGCTAACCCTTGCGGGGCAAATCGACCCTACTTTCAGCGCTGCCCTGCGGACGAATGATGTGACAGTCGGGTTTTTGGAAAGTGACGGCCTGTTGGCCATAGACGCGGCCGGGGGCGTGTTGCTGGGCGGCCTCTTCACCTCGACCACTCCGCAGCCTGCCCGGCCTTACTTGGTGCGGCTGCTCCCAACCGGGCAAGTCGACCCGGACTTTGTGCCCCAGCGGTTCAACGATCAACTTAGAACGGTGCAGGTGCTGGCAAACGGCGAGGTGTTGGCGGGCGGTAGTTTTACCAGCTACGGCGAACTCCCCCAAGCCAGTGTGCTACGGCTAAGCGGCGCTACGGCCCAGGCGCTACCCGGTTTTCGCCCTGTCCTCGACGAGCCGGGAACCGTGACCAGTGTAGCCCAGCAAGCCGATGGCCGACTGCTTATAGGTGGTCGGTTCTGGGAACTCAATGGGGGTTCCGTCAATAACCTAGCCCGCCTCCGGTCCGATGGCAGCCCCGACGCGACGTTTGCGCCAACCAGCACGAACGGGCCAATCGAGAAAGTTTTGGTGCTGTCTGATGGCCGGATTGTGGTGAGCGGCCGATTCACCAAATCTGGCAACTTAAGCACGGTCCTGGTGGCCCGACTGCTGACAAATGGTCAAGAGGATACTTCTTTCAAAGTACCTGGTACATTATTTAGCGCTATTAGCTCACGGGTAGTAGCCCTGGCCGAGCATACGGATGGCGCCATTCTCATAGGGGGGGCTTCCTTGAGCCCCAGCATTACCTCCATTGTGTACCGCCTGCTGGCTGATGGCAGCCTGGACCAGGGCTACGCGCAGAAAGTGGAAGGGCAGCTAGGCGGTTATCTCCAGGCAATTGGGGTGCTACCCGATGGTCGGCATTACGTGGCCGGATTCATCAACCGTGCCGGTACCACGCCCGCCGGGGGTATCGTGCGGTTGCGGGCCGATGGAAGCCGCGATGAAACCTTCGTGCCCGCCACTACTGGGGGCGGCACCATCTGGCAGCTGGCCGTGCAGCCCGATAACAAGGTACTTATTGGCGGCCGGTTTTACAGCTACAACAACATCGTGCGCCCCAACATAGCCCGGCTCAACCCCGATGGCAGCGTCGATGAGTCGTTTGATGCCAACCAGGCTGATGGCAGCGGGAGCAGCCTGGTGCGCGACCTAGAACTGCAACCTAATGGGAAGGTACTGGTAGCGGCTGACAACCAAGAGGATGGTTACCTGCACCGGCTGAATGCTGATGGAACAGTTGATGCCTCTTTCCTGGGCTACGAGCTCTACAACAGCTCTGTAACCGATTTGCTAGTGCAAACCGATGGCCGTCTCGTTACAGCCGGCGCCTTTACGCAGGTAGGCGGGCAGCCCCGCACCAGCCTCGCCCGCCTCACCGGGGGCGCCGTGCTACACGTCAACTCGTCGCAGTCGTCCGCCGCGCTTGCAGTTTGGCCCAATCCAGTACGCGACCAACTCCAACTGCAACTTGACGCTGCTGCGGGGCCCCGGTCGGTCATCTTGCTGAGCGTGCTGGGCCGCGAAGTGTACCGGAGTACGACTATTAGTCAGCAAATGCAGGTACCTGTGGCCTACTTGGCAGCGGGCATATACCTGTTGCGCGTGGAGTACGCCGACGGGCCGGTAACGCGGCGCGTGGTAGTAGAGTAATTCCAGAAGCGCTTAAATTATCCATGATAGCGTTTCGTACACTAGCAGGCTTGCTCTGCGCAGTAGGTTCACTCTTTAGCCAGCCTGCCACCGGCCAAATACCCGCCCCCGCCGAGCACACTCGGCAGGTTGCCAATTTCCAGCACGAGTTGAACGCCGAGTTTACCGATCCGGCCCGTAGCCCGCTGTCGGCCGAAGCGCGCCAGACGTTTGCGGGGCTGCCCTTCTATCCGCTCAAGTACGCCGCCTGCGTACCGGCCCGGTTCGTGGCCGACTCGCTGGGGCCGGTTTTCGCTATGCCCACCAGCACGGCCAAGCGGCCGCTGTACCGTAAGTATGGCGAGTTGCATTTCGAGTTGGATGGCCAGCCCCAGCGCCTGGTTATGTATCAGAGCCTCGACTTGCTGGCCAACCCCGCCTACCGCGACTACCTGTTCGTTCCCTTCACCGACCGCACCAACGGCCACGGCTCCTACGGTGGCGGCCGCTACCTCGATTTCCGCCGGGGCCAGATTCGGGGTGGGCAAACGGTGCTCGATTTCAACAAGGCGTATAACCCCTCCTGCGCGTATGCCCAGGGCTACGACTGCCCCATTCCACCAGCCGAAAACCGCCTGCCGGTGGCCGTGGAAGCCGGCGTGCGGCACGACCACTAGGCCGCCCATGGGTTTTGGGCTAACCAAGTGCCGGGGTTTGGCGTAAGCCGGATGAACCTAACCGCACTTCCTTATGAAATCTACTCAAACCGACTCTAACAACAACCAAAAGACCAACACCACGTCATCCGGAATGATTGGCAAGCTCGTAGGCGGCGCTCTGCTGGCCTTGGGGGTAAGCTACTTTGTTACGAAAAGCCAGAGCAAGAAAACGGCAGTATCCGACAGCGAAACGGATTCGCTGCAGGAGCTGCTGCTGTTCGTAAACGACCGGATTGCCGGCTACAAGCGGGCTGTTGATGAAAGCAAGGACGCGGAGCTGACCGGCTACTACAAGCAGCTGGTAAGCCAGAGCCAGCAGTTTGCCAACCAGCTCAACCAGCACCTGCGCCAGCTGGGTGGCGGCCGCGAAACCGGCACTACGCTCAAAGGCAAGCTCTACCGCCGCTGGATGGATGCCAAAGCTACTGTTACCGGCTTTGATGAAAAGGCCATTCTGGCTTCCAACGTGTACGGCGAGGAGTGGGCTATCAAAGCCTATAAAGATGCCCTCGACAGCCAGAGCCTCACCGGCCAGTTGCGCCAAGAAGTGGAGCGCCAGTACGAAAAGTCGCAGCAGGCCTACGACAAGCTCCAGAAGCTCCAGAGCAAGCACTCGGCGTAAGCTTCTACAAAGCTAAAAGCTCAAAACGCGGCCCGCGTAGCTCCCAAGGGAGTTGCGCGGGCCGCGTTTTGTTTGATAAAGCGTGGCCTATAGTGCTGGCTGCACTTCGAAGGTGCTGCGGCTGCTGCCGGCCCTGCCGGTGGCATCAAGGCCCTGCACCTCAATGAGGTAGCGCCCGGGTTGGTCGCCGGTAAAAAACTCCAGCGGTTGCGGGGCGCCGCCAGGGCCAGCTACAGTTACGGCCGGGTTCCAGTACAGCAGCTCGCGCATATCGGGGCGGCGGCTGCGTTGCTGCTCGGGCGTATCGTAGCGTGGGGCATAAAACTCCCGCTGCTCCTGCAAGCCCTCATACTCCTGAATCAGCACCCGCGGGTCGAGCTGAAAACCCTCGAGGTTGCCTTTGTAGGTGCGCAAGCTTACAAGACCGCTGTAAACGGCCGTGCCGTGTATATAACGGCTGGTAATGGCATCCAGCTGCCGGATTTTGATGGGATTCAGCGCCATCACTTTGTTCATGTTGAAGATGGGCACCCCGTCGAGCAACACCATCGGGTTGTCTTGGAAAACGCTGCGGTTGGGTAAATCAAGCGTTTGCAGGTTGAACTTGCCGTCCCGGATGCGGACCTGCACGCCCTGTACATATTCGCGCATTACTTCTTCCATCACCTTGAAACGGGTATAGTTATCGAGCATATACAATTCGCTGGCCCGGCCATAGAACGGCAAGCTATCGGTGGCGGCGCTGGCCACGTACCGATCATACTTGTTCCCCGCAAACATCGTCTGCACCTGGCTTTGCAAATGGCGGCGGGCGTAATCATTGCGGAAGCGCGGATGCAGGCTGAATGGTGCCGCCTCAATGCGAGCAAAACGATCGGAAAATGAGTCGAGTAAAGTGAGGCGGCAGGTACTGTCCTGGCGCGGATCAGTTTGCAGCATCACCGTATGGGGGCCGTAGAAATTACCCGGCTCGAAGCGTACTAGGCCCTGCTCATCGCTCCGGTCATTATCAAACTGGAATAAGCGGCCCGGTACCGAAAAGTAGGTGAGCAGGCCTGCGCGCGGGGCGTCGGTGCCAGCGGCCGTAACTCGGGCCAATACCTGGGGGCCATAGAGCTCAGGAGCGAAGGCGGGGCGGGGCGGGGTAAGACTTAGCACTTCGTCCCACTTAAACCGGCTCCAACCCTGAGTCAGCAGCAGCGCATCAGTGGCTTCGGCTACCGTGGGGTCGGTGGCAGACGAAAAGTAGTAACCCGGGTTCTGCACTACACCTCGCAGTTCGGCGGTCAGGTGCAGGTATTGATCGATGCTCGGGGCCGAGGTGCTATTTAGGGAATCGAGCCGGTATACCGACACCGACATGCTAGCCGGCCGAGTGGGCACAGTGGCGGTAATCTGCAGTTGTACTTTCTCGCGAGGTACGTACTGTAGTCTGTTGGTTTGGAAAACTACCTTTAGTCCCATTGGTGGCACCCGGAAATAGAGCCGCTCACAAAGTGGACGGTAAGTTTCGTTAAATAGGGTGAAATGAGAAACCCCACCCGGCAGTTGAGCGGCATCAATAGTCATTTGGGCGCGCCCATCGCGCAGTTCCAAGCGTCGGGTGAGGACAGGTTGTTGCCGGGCATGCACGAGCAGTAGTAACCGGTTAGGCTGGCCCTCGGTGCTTTGTACAGTCAGGGTTATCTGGTTGGTCGTAGCCGGAGTAATGCTCAGCACGTAGCCATAATTTTGTACAGTTGGCAACGGCCGGCTAGTTACCAGCGGCCGAGCCCCGGCCGCTGTGGCAGCGGGCTGAATAATGGCTGTGTAAGTAGCTGGGCCAGTTGCGGCGGGCGTCAGCAGGAAACTGCCCATCCCGTTACGAAGGGTGCTGAAAGTGGCTACTGCTTTACCCTGTGCATCGAGCACAGTGCCGGTAGCCGCCACGGCGCGCCCGCGTTTATCCATAACCTTAAATCCCACCTTGCTACGTATCCCCCGCACCAAGTGGCCGCCTTCGGGGAAAAACTGCGCTTCAAGGACAGCCGAATCGGGAGCCGGTGCGGCGCCAGAGGCGGTGAAGGTATTAAGTATCGTAACAGTCGTACTAAAGTATTCTTCGGGCGCAAAATTCTGCATCCAGCGGGTGTAGGCCCGTACGGTATAGCGGCCCGACGCCAGGCCGGCCGGCAGGGCAAACGTGCCGCGGCCGGTAGCCTGCTGGAGTGCTATTTTGCCTTGCAACACCGGCTTCTGGACGGCATCAAGTACTTCCACGTAGGCCACGCTGCTCATTGCCAAGGGCTTGGTATCAGCCCCGCCCACTGCATAGACTTTGAACCACATGGTTTCACCACTCAGGTACAGCGGGCGGTCGAGGTGCAGGAAGAGCTGCTCGCGCGGGTTACGCTGGATGTAGCGGCTGAGTTGGCCAGTAAGGCCACCTAATGAGTCGAGTTGGGCCCAAGCTGGAACAGCAACCAGCCAGACCAGGCCCGCCAGCAGCAGACTCAATCGTACCCCGCGTAAAAATTGAATAGAATCAAGCATAAAAAACAAGAGGACTATTACCAAAACAAGGGCTTCACGGCAGTACCACGAGTGCGGCAATCGATACAGTCGCGTGACTTAGCCGTGACGGTAGGAATATCCGATCCTGTTAGTTGATCGATGGGCAGATACGATTGGTCGGCGAAAACGGTATGCAGTTTGGCTCTGGCCTCCTCTCTTGTAGCTCGTGGAGTAGGCCCCGAAGCGCCGGGACCGGGAGAGGAGGGTGCGGGTGAAACTTCTATTTCAAAAGGGTCAAAGATGTCGGGGGGTAGGCAGTCTTCGTAGCCAGTCAGCGGTACCACGTCAGCCGGCAATTCGGTACGGCTGACAAAGATGCGCCGCTCCGTCACCGAGTGCACGCCCACGTAGCCCAGGGCCAGTTCGCCAGCCTGCTCACCGTCGAGGCGGCGCACATTGCCCGTGAGCTGGCTGGGCTGCGGGTCGAAGAGCGAGCCAATCTGCTCGGTATTTTTGGCCAGCAATTCCCAGTAAGCGTATTCGTTGGCCGTAAGTGTTTGCTGGCGCACCAGCAAGCTGTAGCGCCTGTTCAGCAGGGCCGAATTGGACGGCAGCAGCCGGATGCGGAAGTCCTTGACCCGGTCCTCGGTCAGGGCGGTGGTTTTGCTCAGAATAATTCTGGTTGATTGGTTACTGGTCCAGCACACGAGCGGAAACGGATAGGGCGAGCGAATGGGGCGGATGGCCCTATCAGAGTACTCAACGGTGGGCTGGTAGGGGGAGCGGATTTCCCAGGTTTCGTCGTATTCCCAGCGGTAGTACTGGCTCTGGCCCTTGGGGTCGTTGGTGTTCAGATAAAAGTTGACGCCCGTATCCTGAGCCCGCCAGTTGATGGACTCGATGGGCGGCGTGAACTTGGCCACCTCATAAGCCGAGGCATACTGCTCGCCCTTGGCTGTGGTGATGCGCAAGCGGTACTGGCGGCCCTCGCTCAGGCGCAGGCCGGGGGCCTCGTACAGGCCGGGTGCTGTTTCGCTCAGGCTGAAGGCCACAGCCCCAGCCTCATCCTCGACCACGAGGCGGGCCTTGCGCTCGGCGGGTGGCGCATCCTTGCTGCTGAGGGCGGTCGTGCGCGAAAGAAGGATGCGCGTGGGCCCGTCGGCGTTGACGAAGCCATCGACCACCAAGAAGCGAGGTGGGGCATTGATAACGGCCGGCGCATAGGGCTCCACGCAGCCTGCCAGCATCAGACCGGTCCACAGCAGTAGGACGAGCGGGTGCTGGCGAAGAGTATATAGGTACTTCATCTAGAACTTGAAATTATAGGTAGCTGTAGGAATGGGGCGGCCGAAAATAGAGAGCTTGTATCCTCTAATTTGCCCGTTTTCCGCTTTGAAATAGATAGAATATGGGTTCTGGCGGCCCGTGAGGTTGTACACGCCTACGGTAAAGGAGCTGTGAGCCAGCTTCTGCACCTTGTGGTTGCCCTCGATATTGAGTGATAAGTCGGCCCGCAGGTAGTCGGGCACCCGGTAAGCGTTACGATCGGAGTAAAGCACGCGCACCGAGTTGCCGGCGTAGTATTTGGCGATGGGCAGCGTGATTGGCCGACCGGTGCTGTAGTTGAAGTTGACCGAGGTACTGAAGCGGCGGCTGAAGCGATAATTGCCAATCAGTGTCACGTCGTGGGGCTTATCGAAGTTGCTGGGGTAGTAACGGCCGCCGTTAATCTGGTCCGACGGCGTGCCCTCGTTGGCCCGCACCAGCGCCCGGGCGTACGTGTAGCTTACCCAACCGTTAAGCTTTCCGGTAAGCTTCTTTACCATTATTTCTACCCCATAGGCTTTTCCCTCGGCATTAATAATATCGGCTTCAATTTTCCGATTGAGCAATAGCACCGCCCCGCCCTTGTAGTCCACGAAGTCACGTAACGACTTGTAGTAGGTTTCCACCGATGTTTCGATGGTATTGGACTTGAAGTTCCGGTAGTAGCCCACCGACACTTGGTCGCCCACTTGCGGCCGGATGTTGGCGTCGCTCAGCTTCCATGTATCAGCCGGCGACACAGAAGCCGTATTAGTGAGCTGGCTGATGTACTGTCGAGTACGGTTGTAGCTGAGCTTGACAGAAGAATTATCGGAGAGTGAATAGCGGGCCGTGGCACGGTACTCAGGGCCGTGATAGGTGGCCAACACATTACCCGCCCCTGTGCGCACAGTGTCGATAATAGTATTTTCGGAGCGCACTTGGCCAAGGGCATAGCGGTAATAGTCGCGCGGTCCCAGCGCGTTATAGAGCGAGTAGCGCAGACCCACCGACACCGACAGCCGCTGGGTCAGTTCGATTTTGTCCGACGCGTATAAGGCACTTTCCAGCGCCTGCTCGCGGTCGAGAACGTTGGGCGTAATGAGCGACGCCCCTCCCAGAGGGTTCAGGCTGCCCGGCCGCACATGGTAGAGCAGCGAGCTAGCGCCAAAATCAATCGAATGCTTGGGGTTAGGAAAGTAGCTGAAATCGGCCCGCAAGCTAGTTTGGTTGACGGCGTACTCCAGTCGCGAAGCATTCGTTTCGTTGTCTTCGCTCGTGATATCGTAATCGTAGCGGCTGAAAGCGCCAGTGAGTACGCCGTAGAGCTTGTTGCTGAAGTTATGCCGCCACTTCAAGCTGGCTGCTTGGTTGCGGTAGCGGTAGGTGGTGTCGGAAGCCAGCCGGAACTGGTCGGAGCTGTAGTAACCAGTGGCGTATAGGGCGTTGCGGTCATTGAACTCGTGCGTTACGTGGGCACTTAGGTCGTAGAAGCCCGCTGAACTGCGGCGGAAGCTCTGGTTGGACAGCTGGCGCAGCAGCCAATCGGAATAACTAGCGCGGCCGCCCACCAGAAACGAGCTTTTATCCTTGATGATTGGCCCTTCCAGCGTTAGGCGACTGGTGAGCGGCCCGATGCCACCGGCCCCGCCGAACTTTTTCTTGTTGCCCTCCCGGGTACTGATATCGAGCACCGAAGCCAGCCGTCCGCCGTACTTGGCCGGAATGCCGCTCTTGTACAGCTCCACGCCTTGCAGCATGTCGGGGTTAAAAGCCGAGAAGAAGCCGAACAGGTGCGAGGGGTTGTAAATGGTCATGTCGTTGAACAGAATCAGGTTCTGATCCGTGTTGCCGCCGCGCACGTTCAGGCCAGTGCTGCCCTCGCCCACCGACTTCACGCCCGGTAGCGTGAGCACGACCCGCAGAATATCCACCTCGCCGAAGGCCGTAGGTACCTGCCGCATGGTTTTGATGTCGAGCTTTTCGAGCCCCATTTGCACGCTGGACACGTTCCTGTCCTTCTCGCCCTCAATTACCACCTCCTTCAGTGTGGTAATGTCTTCCTCCACTTCAACTTCCAGCCGGCCGCTGCCGCGCAGAATTACCTGACGACGGGTGTTTTTGCTGCCCACGCTCCGGATCTGCAACGTGTATCGGCCGGGGGGCAGCGTGAGCGAGTAGAAGCCGAACTGGTCGGTGTTGGTGCCCACGCTGGGTTTTTCGGAGTAGATGGTGGCCCCAATTATCGGCTCCCCTGTCTTAACGTCGCGGATGTGGCCCGCCAGCGTAGCCAGGCCACTACCGCCACTTGTGCCAATTTCATACACTTTGTACTCGGCCGCACTCACGTAGCGCGAGCGGCCAGGAGCCACCGTGGGCGCGGGGTCTTCGGGAGCAGCAGCCACCGGCCCTTCAATGGGTGAGCCTGCGGGCCGGAAAAAGCCGCTTGGCAGCTGGGCAGAAATCCCCGCGGCCTGGGTTATGAACACGCGTCGGTCGGAGGCGACGGCAAAGCGGTAGGGCGTGCCGGCGAATACTCGCTCCAGCAGCGCTGGCAGCGTCAGTTCGCGAGCCCGCACACTCACCCGGAAGCTGTCAGGTGGCGCGGCGGCATCGTAGTAAAAGCGCGCTTCGGTTTGGGTTTCTACCTCGCGCACGAACTGGCTGAACGGCACCCGCTCAAAGTCGCCGGTAACTGTTTTCTCGCCGGAAACTTGCTGGCCGTAACCTGACCGGCCGGCTCCCATCAGTGAAAGGAATAGCAATAAAAATGAGTAAGCGTGCTTCATAAATAGCTAGTAACAAAAACGATGTGAAAGGATAAGGGCGCCTTTAGCGCGGGGGCAGTTGGTTGTAATAATTGGCCACCTGAATCAGCGAAGCTTCAAAATTAGCCTTGCTTAGTTTGATTCTATTCTGCCTTAAGTAAGCTTGCACCTCCGTTGCGCGGTCGGTAAAGAGTCGCAATGCTGCGGACTTGGACCCGAGGGCGTAGTAGGTGTTGCCTTTGCGGGCAAATAGCCGGTCGGCCGATAAAAACTCGACGACAACTGAACGGTCGTTGAGCTCCTTTCGCTCGCGTTTGGTTCGGCGGGCCAGAAGTTGTACTCCGCCTTCACTTAGCACCTCGTAGTAGCCGGTAGCCATCCCCGCGCCGCCCGTGCTGTCGGCGAGCAGCCGCACGAATTGGTGGCTGCCAATGGTAAATTGGGGGAGCTTCTCATCAACCAGCCGCAACAGCAGCAGCGGATTTTCCGGCGCACTCACTACCACTTGGTCGAGCAGCAAATCGTAACGCAGCGGGACATTCTCGAACAAATGCTCGCTATAATGCACGCTCCCCGGCCGCGCATCAGCACTCTCAAAAAACTGGTTACCCTTACGCCCGGCATACTGCAAAGCGTAATTTACGTACTCTGGGCCATTGAAAAGCTTGGTTGACAGCGCCGCCGCCTCTGCGTATGCCTGCCGTGCAGCAAGCGGCGGCAAGGCGGCAAAGGCCGTAGAGTCGGGCTGGGTCTGGCCCTGGGCGGAGTAACCGGGCCCAAAGCCAAGCAGCAGGCCTATCGATAGCGCGGTCAATAGCGAAGGAGTATGCATAGAGTAGCGGACAGGTATAAAGTCCGTTCGAACAGGTCAGAAATGGATATTGGACAGTCCTTATTGCTAATATAAGGGCGTTAGGAATACCGAATGTAAGCAGACTCCCGAGTCTGTCATAATACAGGTGTTGAATGAGGCTGATTACGACTCTTGGTTGAGTGATGGCTAAAGCAAGAATAGTGAAGCAGGCGAAACCAATAGCCAGTGTAAACACGTCCGCTCTCCGCTCGTACAATTCGGCACTATGCACTACATTTCGCTCGACCTTGAAACCACCGGCGGCCGGCCCGTTCGCCACCAGATACTAGAGCTGGCCGCCGTGGTGGAAGATACCAAAAACCTGCGGCCGCTGGCCGAGCTTCCGTATTTCAGGCGGGTGGTGCGCCACCCCGAATACGTGGGTACGGCCGGCGCCCTGGCCCTCAACGCCGGCCTGCTGCGCGAGCTGGCCCGGAAGGAACCCAACCCCGAGCTGTGCGAACCGGCCGAGCTGCTGCCTCAGCTACGGGAGTTTCTGCTGGCTCAGGGCTTCAAAACCGATAAAAACGACTGCGTGGCGGTAACTATGGCCGGCAAGAATATTGCCTCTTTCGACTTGAGCTTTCTGCGCGAGCTGCCCGGCTACGGCACGCTGGTACGGGCCGAGCCCGCCATGCTCGACCCGGCCGCTTTCTACCTCAACTGGCGCAAAGACACCCGTCTGCCCACCATGCAAACCTGCAAGGCCCGTGCGGGCTTTGCCGACGATACCGTGGCCCACCAGGCACTGGCCGACGCACTCGACGTAATCGAACTGTTGCGCCCGTTCTATGAAATGCCGGTTTACAGGCAGGCCATTAACTAAAAAAGCGAAAGAGTGAAAGCCGTTGAACGGGCCAAGTGCCCAAGTTCAACGGCTTTCACTCTTTCGCTTCTCTGGTTTGGAATACTTTGCTACCAGCTACCGGAGGCGCCGCCCCCGCCGCTGCTGCCTCCGCCGAAACCGCCGAAGCCCCCGCCGCCGAAACCACCGCCTCCGCCCCCGAAGCCTCCACCAAAGGTGCCGCGGCCGCCGCTGAAGTCGCCGAAGATGAGGGGCGGAATCATGGAGCCGCCAAAGCCCCGGTTGCGCCGCCCGCCGCCCCCGCCGCCGCGGTTACGGAACAGGATGAATAGAATAAGCACCCCGATGATAAGCCAGAACAAGATACCCGAGCCGCTGTCGTCGTCGGAGGAGGTACGCTGTCGGGTGGTCTGGTCGGCCTTATATTCGCCCTGGGCCAGCGAAATCAGCTGGTCGGTGGCCCGGTCGAGGCCGTTGTAGTAGCGCTCCTGCTTGAAGGCCGGAACGATGGTGTTGGAAATGATGCGCTTGGCAATAGCATCCGGAATGGCCCCTTCGAGGCCGTAGCCAGTATGGATGCGGGCCTTGCGCTCCTGCTTGGCTACCAGTAGCAACACGCCGTTGTTGTTGCTTTTCTGGCCGATTCCCCAAGCCTGGTAAAGCTTCTGGGCGTAATCGAAAATATCGTAGTCGCCCAAGCTGGGAACCGTTACCACCGCAATCTGCGACGAAGTGGAGTCGTTGTAGGCCACCAGTTTCTGCTCTAGGCTAGCTACCTCATCGGGCCGTAGCATCCCGGCCAGGTCGTTTACGAGGCGGGGCGGGCTAGGGCGCGGCGGAACATCTTGGGCCGTGGCCACCAGCGCCAGCAACACCAGCCCGAAGGCCAACAGCCAGCCGGCCGGCCGCCTCAAATTCACTAACAGATGCTTCATGGGCGCTTGGAGGTCGGGTCGCCGAACGAAATGGAGTCGTCCAACTCGTTATGGTCGGTGGCGGCATTGTAGGGGAAGTAGCGCTGCAGCTGCTCGCCTGCCATCCGGATGCCGGCTTCCAGGCCCAGCACGTATTTCTCGGTACGGAAATGCTTGAGCACATTTTCCTTGGCTGCTTCCCAGAAGTCGTCGGGTACGGCCGAGTTGATGCCTGCGTCGCCGATGACGGCAAACTGCCGGCTCTGCCAGGCCAGGTAAAACAGCACACCGTTGCGCTGGGCTGTGTGGTGCATGCCCAACTCGGCAAACACCTGGGCGGCGCGGTCGAGCGGGTCGGGCGAGGGGCAGGAGTCTTCCAGATGCACCCGGATTTCGCCCGAGGTGCGCAACTCGGCCTGCCGGATGGCTTCTACCAGCGCCGCTTCCTGTTCGGGAGTGAGAGGATTGGTCATTTTGGTTGTCAGTTGCTAGTGGTCAGTTGTCAGGTCGTTTTTGACAATCGGCAGTTAACGACTGACAACTGACAACTAGCAACTGACAACTGAATTAAAACTGGACCGTTGGGGCTTTCTGCGAGGCGGCATCGGCCTCAAAGTACGGCTTCTCGGCAAACCCGAACATGCCGGCAAACAGGTTGTTGGGGAAGCTCTTCACGTAGGCGTTGTAGTCGTTTACCAGGCCGTTGAACTTGTTGCGCTCCACGTTGATGCGGTTTTCGGTGCCCTCAATCTGGGCCTGCAACTCCTGGAAGTTGGCGTTGGCCTTCAGCTCGGGGTAGTTTTCCGATACGGCCAGCAGGCGGCCGAGGCCGGCACCTACCTGGCTCTGGGCGGCCTGAAATTTCTGCAGGTTCTCAGGCGTCAGCTGGTCGGCGTTCAGCTGCACGCTGGTAGCCTTGGCCCGGGCTTCAATTACTTCCGTCAGCGTCGATTTCTCGAAGTTTGCGGCGCCTTTCACCGTGTTTACTAAGTTCGGAATCAGGTCGGAGCGGCGCTGGTAGGAGCTTTGCACGTTGGCCCACTGGCCCTTCACAGCCTGGTCCTTGGTTACCATCGAGTTGTAGCCGCACGACGACTGGGAAAGCATCAGCACGATGCCGGCAAAATAGAGCAGAAAACGTTTCATGGGAGAGAGGTTTGGGAAAATGGAAGAGAGGGAGAGAGGAGAACCGGCCCCGCAGGACCCATACTTAAGAAGCCGCCCGCCAAGATTGGCCGCGCTGCAAAGTACGAATTCGCCGCCCGGCGGTTGTGCTGGGGGCCGCTCGACGGCTATTGTGTATTTTGCGCTTCGGCGCTTCCCGATTCTGTTTATGAAAGTAGTCATTCCCGTAGCCGGCATCGGCTCCCGCTTACGCCCCCACACGCACACCCAGCCCAAAACGCTCGTGCCAGTGGCCGGCAACACCATTCTGGGCCATATCATCGACCGTTTGGTAGAGGCCGGGGTGCAGGAGTTCGTCTTTATTATCGGCTACCTCGGCGAGAAGGTGGAAAACTACGTGCGCCGCCAATACCCCGACCTGAACGTCACCTTTACCGTGCAGGAACCCCGCGAGGGCATTGCCCACGCCCTGTGGCTGGCCCGCGAGCAGTTCCGCCACGAGCCCGACGGCGTACTCATCCTGCTCGGCGACACGATTGTGGACGTAGATCTGCGGGCAATGCTGGCCATGCCCGGCAATGTGCTGGCCGTGAAGGAGGTAAAAACGCCCGCCCTGTTCGGCATTGTGGAAAATGGGCCCCGCGGCCTGGTTACCAAGGTGGTCGAGAAGCCGCGCATTCCCAAGTCGAATTTTGCACTGGTAGGGCTTTACAAGATTGCCAACGCCGACTGGCTGGCTTCGGCCCTGGAGCGCATCGTCGAGCAAGACCGGCGCACCCACGGCGAGTTTCAGCTCACCGACGCGCTCATGCTCATGATTGAGGACGGGGCCGAAATGGTGACCGTACCGGTAGACAACTGGTTTGACTGCGGCCGTAAAAGCTCCTTGCTTGAGGCCAATGCCCGCCTGCTCAACCGCCCCGAGTTCCTGCGCCGTCACGAGTACCCCGAGTTTCCCGACACCATCATCATCCCGCCCGTCAGCATCGGGCGCGACTGCCAGATTGCGGGCTCCATCATCGGCCCCAACGTGGCCATCGGCGACCGGACTATTGTGCAGAACGTCATCATCAGCGAGTCCATCATCGGGTCGTATTCCGAGCTGCGTTCGGCTGTCATGCACGACTGCATCGTGGGCTCCGATGCCCTGTTCAAAGGCACCAAGCACAGCCTCAACATCGGCGACAATACGGAGATAGATTACAGTTAGAAACAGGCTGCCTACATAGCGTTCTGCAACGGCCCCAACCCTCCCGCCAGAAAGTCGTTACTTTAACCCGATGCGCTACCCCACCTCCCTTCCGCCCCGCCTGCTGCCCGCATTGGGCCTGGCGCTGCTGCTGTTGCCCGGCTGCTACTCCCGCTCCGATATCAAGCAGGAGCAAGACACAGCTATTGAAATGACCGACGTGCTGCCCGGCGGCAGCAAGCAGAAGGCCGAAGCTGCCGTAGCCGCGGCGCCAGCCGCAAATCAGCCACTGCAACGCGTGAACGTGCTGCTGGAAGTATCGGGCTCGATGGAAGGATTTATGCCCAAAACCACTGCTGATGGGGGAAATACCCGGTTTCAGCAGCAGGTGGCGCAATTTCTGTCGGAGGTGAACCGTACACCTGCTGTGCAGCAGAAGTCGTTTTTCCTGCTCAAGGACAAGCCCTACCCCGAGTCGTACGCGGCCCTGTCGGGTACGGTGCGCGCCGGCATCCGGCAGCCGGCCAAGAGCACCGAACTGCCCGCCGTGCTCGATACGCTCATGACCCGTTACTACCAGCCGGGCACCGTGAATGTGCTGATTTCGGACTTCATCTACTCGCCTAAAAACGCCGGGGCCATTCCCTACATCAAAACCGACATTACGGATGCCCTGCAGCGCAACGGCGCGCAGCCCGACCTGGCCGTGTCGGTGTATGGCTTCACCTCCGACTTCCGGGGCACCTATTACCCGGCGCTGGTGGCAACGGGCAAGAAAACCAACTGCTGCGACACCGACATCCCGTATTACTACTGGATTATCGGCCCTTCCGACGCCGTGCGGCAGTTTGATGCGGCCCTGCTGACCGACGCAACGTCCCGGCAGGCGCACTTCGGGGTGGTGTACCCACGGCCGGCCTATTCGGTGCTCGATAAGTTTGAGAACAAAGGCAGCTGGTACTACGGCGACGCTGGTGCCAGCAAGCGCGCCGCCGACAGCTACCGCGTGGTGGCCGTGAGCGAGGCTTCGGCCCAGCAGCCAGTGGAGTTTGTAGTGGGCCTCGACCTGCAAAACCTGCCCGGTCAGTACCGCGAGCTAGCCTACCTGCAGCAAAACCTGCAGGTGCAAACCGTGGACACCGACGCCAAGCTGGTTGGTGTAACGGCCGCCACCGCCCAAACCAAAGGTAGCAGCGGCCCGCAGAGCCGGTTCACGCATTTTGCTAAAATTCGTCTGACCAAAATGCCGCCCGCCTCGCGCCCGCTGGTGCTCAAGCTGCAAAACCAGCGACCCGCCTGGGCCGCTCAGTGGACGACGAAAAACGACGCCATACCGGCCGCTAAAACGTTTGCCCTGAGCAGTTTGCTCGACGGCCTCCAAGCTTCTGTAGCAGAGCAGCCTACCGTTTTTGAGTTGCCGATTACGTTGCAGCCCGCCCGGTAGGTGGCTGTGCTACGGGCCGGGCAGGTTGCCGCTGCTACAAGGGCACTGCCAGGGTTGGCACGATAGTCGTTCGGAGAGCTCCCAAAGACCAGCGCCCAGGGCTTTGGGAGCGGCCCGCAATTTTGCTTCTGTTGTATCGTTTCACGAGTTGCCGGGCTAATGCCGGGCGTTAATCTTCCGCATGAAAGCATTCTTCCGCTTCCTCTACGAAATAATTGGCAACCCTCAGCCACCGGCAGACACGCCGGTGTACCGCGACGTGGTGTTTCCCAACATCGGCCTGCTGAACATCGGGCTGTCGTTGGGGCTGGCAGTGGTCTTTTATCTGCTCATCAACCGCGCTATGGGCGTGGCCACCTTTAATAAGGGGCGCCATTGGGGTCTGTTCTTGGGCCTGAACGCGCTGTTGGCTTTTGGTATTGCCATCTGGCAGGCCCACGCCCAGCAGGTCACCGACCATAGCTACATCTACTGGCTGGCTACTTGGAACGCCATCCTAAGTCTGGCCTGGTTCTTTATTTTCTCGCTGCTGCTGCGCAAAGGTTCCACCAACGCCAGCACCACTCCTTTCTAGTATTGAGTACCGGGTATTGAGTAGTGAGTTGGCGGTAAGTCAATGTCCCATAGGCTCAATCCTATTTCTAGCTACTCCATACCAACTACTCCATACTCCTCATGGCTAAACTGTTCTTATTTGGTATTGGCGGCACGGGCTCCCGGGTTATTCGCTCGCTTACGATGCTGCTGGCGGCGGGCGTCGAACTACCCAACTGCGACCGGGTGGTACCCATCATCATCGACCCCGATGCCCACAACGGAGACATGAACCGCACGGTGCAGCTGCTCCAGAATTACCAGCAGATTTACCAGCACCTCGGCCCCCGCGACGAAGGCTTCTTCCAGACCGATATCAGTACGCTAAGCGGCATTTCGCAGGACGTGAACGGCTCGGTGAAGGACACGTTCATCTTCGATTTCGGCGGCATCAACCAAAGCTTCCGCCAGTACCTGAACTACGACGGACTAAGCGTGGACTCCAAAGGACTGGTGGATTTGCTCTTTACCCAGGATAACCTGGAAAGCCCGCTGACCATCGGTTTCCGGGGCTCACCCAACGTAGGCAGCATCGTGCTGAACAAGCTGGTGGAAAGCCCCGAAATGCGCTTTTTCGCCGATAACTTCCAGGACGGCGACCGGGTGTTCTTCGTGTCGAGCATTTTTGGCGGTACCGGCGCGGCGGGCTTCCCGCTGATGCTCAAGAACCTGAAGGACTCGAACACCCGTCTCAGCAACGCCCGTTACCTGCGTGACGCGCCCACCGGCGCCGTAACGGTGATGCCCTACTTCGCCCTGCAGAGCGAGGATGCGGCCGTTATCGACTCCAACAACTTCCTTACGAAAACCAAGGCGGCGCTCAGCTATTATGAGCACAACCTGCCGGGACTCGACGCGCTCTACTACCTCGCCGATACGCCCGATACGCCCTACGAAAACCAGCCTGGCGGCACCCAGCAGAAAAACAAGGCTCACGTAATTGAGCTGCTGGCGGCCCTGAGCATTGTGGATTTCATGCGCTACTCGCCCGCCGAATTACGCACCGGCGGCCCCCACTTCCACGAGTACGGCCTGGGCCAGGATTCGCCCGAAATCCAGTTCAGCCACCTGCCCGACGAAACCCGGGAAATCGTTGCCAAGCAGCTCACGCAGTTCTTATACTTCACGCGCTACCACAAGCAGCACCTGCCCACCGACAAGGCACCCTACCACGATAACCTCAAGCTCGACTACGCCCTGCGCAACGAGCCTATTTTCAAGGAGCTGAACACCTTCCTGCACGGCGCCGATTCGGGCGTCGACCAGTGGCTGCAGGAACTGGCCCAAAACCGCCGCGCCTTCCGCCCCTTCGACCTTCAAACCGACGATTTCAACGCCATGATTCTGGGCAAGCCGGTGGAAAAAAAGTGGAACGACTTCTTCAACAAAGGTCTCAGTCACAACTATCTGCTCGACAGTCTCAACAAAACCGAAAAGTCCCTGGCCGAGCCCGACAGCTTCCGCAAGCTGCTGAACCTGTTCTACCAGGTGACGGACAAGGCCTTTGAGGAGAAGGTGAAGGTGGTGTAACCTTGTGTCCCAGGGCTAAAGCCCTGGGCTAGTCAGCGAGTCGTTGAATGAAAAGGTTGCATAGCCTAGGGCTTTAGCCCTGGGAATCTAGAACGAGACGTTGAAACAGCAGCATGAGCCACGTTTTTCAGTCGTTGTGGGTACATGTAACGTGGGCAACTAAAAACCGGCAGCCCTGGCTGACGGCTAAGTTGAAACCGTTGGTATTTAATCAGATTCGGCATATTGCTGAAAAGGATAACATCCACCTCGACTTTCTGAACGGCATATACGACCACATTCACTGTCTGCTTTCGTTGCGTACTACTGACCGGCTCGACTTGGTGATGCAACAACTCAAGGGTAAAAGTGCCCACTGGGTGAATGAGCAGCAACTAACGGATTTCACCTTTGGCTGGCAGAATGGCTACGGTGCATTTTCTGTAAGTCCATCGCACGTGGAGCGGGTGCGCAACTACATTCGCAATCAGGAAAAGCACCATCAAGAACAAGATTACTGGCAGGAAATGGAAATGTTGGAAAAGATGGCGCGGGTATCGTAGCCCAGCCTGAATTCTCCAGTGCCCCAGGGCTGAAGTCCTGGGCTACGGAGCGTTGTCATTCAACGTCTCGCTGACTAGCCCAGGGCTTTAGCCCTGAGACATCGGTCAATAAGAATAGAACCGCTAACTAGCCCAGGGTTTCAACCCTGGGAACTTGGAACCCCGGAAATAACATGCCCAAAGTCCTTCGCTTACACAACAACGGCTCCCAGCAAGTGCAGGGCTGGCAGAAAACCGCCCCCGTCACGAGCACCGAAATCAACACCGTAACTGACCCGGCGGGCGGCAAGTCGCGCAACCTGGCGGTGAGCATCCCGACGCCGTTTGCGCGGATGCACCTGTTTGAGACAGCCTTCGATTTCCTGGCCCGGGAGGGACAGCAAAACCCCGGCTCGGTGTACCACGAGCTGACAACCCATTTCTGGGACTTGCTGGAGCTGCTCTACAACTACCACCTCTATACTCAGGCGGGCCGCAAAATCACACTGCGCCGCTGGAACGCGGAGGCCGAGATTCAGCGGATGAAGCAGCAGGAAGGCACGCGCCTGCTGGGCGAAACCTTGCAGCTGTATATGCAGGACGAGCGGTTCCGCGACTTCACCGACATGTATCTGGTGTACTATGAGTCGCCAGAGCTGGCAGGCGGGACGCGGCTGCTGGGTGGCACCTCGCCGCTCACAATACTCTTCACTGGCCCCGGCGTGGGGGCGCTGGATCTGGAGCGGCCCCACGCCCGTGGCCACTACTTCGACCACCAGACCGTGCTGCTCCAGGACCGCGACCCGCAGTTCCGGGAGTTTGTGTACGAGCTGTTTCTGGCGTATCCGGCCTTGCAGCGCCGCGAGTTTGCCGGCAGCGTGTACGCCGGCCTCGACCGCGCGAAAATCAACCAGCTCCAGATGCAGGGCGACCGGACGGCCCAGCAGTTCGCGGCCCGCTACCCGGCCCTGGCCGATGTGCAGGGCAACCTAGTGAGTGTGAAGGGCGTGCCCCTGCCCGGCCGTGCCGACCAGTCGGCCGTGACCAGCTCCGACCTGTTCATCCAGCCCACTCGCGAAGCTGGCTCCGGCCGGCCGCGCCCATTGGTACTGCGCCCCAACCTAACCATGCCCGGGGCCAACTACCTCAACGGCCAACCCTGGGATGACCGCACGCCAGTGCCCTACCACGATGAGCTGGCCCTGGAAAACCGGGTGTTGCCCGGCAAGGGCTTCAAGTACCCCTACATCACGGTGGGCGACTTACTGGAAGACTCGCTGGTGGAGTTGCCCTACGAACTGAACACCCAGCGTTTCCATACCGGCAACGTCACGTTCCAGTACGGGGCCGACGGGCAGGGCCGGGCACGGTTCCCATACTTGCTGCCCCTGAAGCAGGCGTTTTTCGAGTACTTCACCGAAAACGAGCTGGCCGAGCTGCTCACCTTCACCATCGACCTGAGCCACGTGCGCGTGCAGTTACGGGTGCCGGTGCAGGCGGGTCGCTTCATCACCTTCGAACGTAGCTACTACACCAATCCGCAGAACCCCAAGGATGCCCAGGGCCGCGAGATTCTGGAGAAGGGCCGTATCGTGAAGGCCAACGTGGGCGTGGGCGTGTTCCCCTTCTACAAGGTGAGCTACCAGCCCGAGTTCAACGACCTCTGCAAGGTAATGCTGGTGGATGCCGACAACGCGCCCACCATGCTCAACCGCCGCTACGACCTCACGTTTTTCGTAAATGGGGAGCGAATCACGGAGCAAGGCGCCGCCCGCCGTGCCACCCGCTACGAGCGCACCCAGAAAAGCGTAGCCACTGCCGGCAGCACCTACTACGAAATCACCGGCACCCATTTCGACCTGGCCGAACTGACCTGCCCACCCGCCACGCTGGGCGCCGAGCCGGCCCGGGGCCTGTTTGTGCCGCGCTGGCGCACCCTCGACCGGGGCACCCGCCGCTTCACCTTCGCCGTTGATTTCGGCACCACCAACACCCACGTCGCCTACGCCGATTCGCCGAGCGCCCACCCGCGCCCGCTCACCATTGGCGAGGCCGATGTGCAGGTGGAGTGGCTGAGCGCCCCGCTGGCCGACGCCGGCCAATCGGCCGCCCAGCGCTACCGCTTTGGGGCCGGGCAGCTGAACTCCGACGTGGCCACGCTGCAAAACCGCGAGTTCGTGCCCAGCTTTATCGGCGAGGGCGGGTCGGTGTACGAGTTCCCGATTCGGACTGCGGTGTGCGAAACCACCTCGTTTGCCAACGAGCCGGCCAAGGTGCTCAGCAACATCAACATCGGCTTCAGCATCAACACCGAAACCACTGCCGAACTGCCCCAGAATCGCTTCATCACCAACCTGAAGTGGAGCGCCGAGCTCGACCCCAAGGGCGTTGCGCGCATTGAGGCGTTCTTCAAGGAAATTCTGCTGCTGCTGCGCCACAAGGCGGCCCTGCACGGCGGGATTCTGGAAGATACCCGCGTGGTGTGGTTCGCGCCGCTGAGCTTCGACGGCTTCCTGCGTAACCAGTTCCAGCAGGTCTGGGACGAGGCGTTCCGGCAGGTGTTCAAGGCCAACCGCCCCACCGTGTGCCTCACCGAATCGGTGGCTCCCTACTACTACCTCACCGCCACCAACCAGGTAGTGCCCAACCGCGACGAGAACGTGGTCAACATCGACATCGGCGGCGGCACCACCGATTTGCTGCTCTTCGCCGACCAGAAACCGGCCTACAGCACCTCGTTCCGCTTTGCCGGCGACGACCTGTGGGGCGACGGCTACGCCCGCGTGCAGGGCGCACCCAAGCAGAACGGCCTGCTCCGTCTCGGCGTGAGCCATGTGGAAAGTCTGCCCGACTCGGAGCAGAACCAGGAGTACAAGGGCTATCTGCGCGCCGCGCTCAGCAACTCCGATTTCGGCTCGGCCGACGTAACGAGCCTGCTCTTTAAGTACGATGATGCGCTACGCTTTACTCAGGCCCTCGGGTTGGGCCGAGGCCGGCAGCTGCGGGTGCTGTTTTACCTGCACTACACCAGCATCATCTACCACACGGCCCAGCTCACCAAGCACCTCGGCCTGAAAACGCCGCGCTACCTCTGCTTCTCGGGCAAGGGCAGCCTGTATTTGCGTTTGCTGGCCGGCGGAAGCTCGTTGGTGGCCATCGAAAAGATTACGAAGGCCATATTCCAGGCCGTGACGGGCGTGGAGCCGCCCCACAACTTCCGCGTTATCCTGGCCGACAACCCCAAGGAAGCCACCACCAACGGTGGTGTGCTCTATGAGGAAAAAGCCAGCCACGCCGACTACGACAGCATCCAATCGGTCAAATACAGCGGCACTGTTGAAGGAGGCGAGCTAAACCAGCAGCGCCTTAAGCTTAACCAAGTCGATGCGAACCTAAAAGACCAGGTGCTGGCCAACGTGCGCGACTACCTCACCCTCGTGCTCGAAGGCGACGAAGTAGCGCCCTACCTGCGCGAAGTAGGCGTCGACGTAGACCGGCAGCGCGTGAAGGATATCCTGCTCCGCGAAATCGAAGACAGTCTGAGCCTGGGTCTGCACCAGTTCCAGCGTCAGCTCTCCGCTGATGAAACGTTGCCGGAAACGCTGTTCTTCCTGCCGCTCAAACAGGCGTTGTATAACCTAAGCCGAGAGTTGCAGGCGTAAAAGTTAAATAGCGCTGGTCCATGAGTATTCATAGAAGCTTATTGCTGCTTCCGCTACTGCTGATTCTGACGGCCTGCTTTTGGGGCGATGAATATGAGGATGAACAGATTGTGGGTAACTACTACGTTTCTGGTCTGGATGGAGGATGGGAAGAGCCAATGAAAGATGCTTACCTGCACTTCCATGACGAGAAATTTGGCCTTGCTGATGCTCTTTTTCCTCGTACTCTAAGCAATATTGGCTTCAGCAAAAAGTGCCTCATCATGTTAACTTCTCCCCCAAATGAGCAATACTATATTGCTCGAATAATATCTGGGGCTGACCGAGAAGTAGCGCGTAAGAATATACTTGGCCCGTTTAATAAGCAGGATTTTCTCCGCAAACTTGAGCAAGTGAACGGGGATACGCTGGTGAGCTTTACCTACTATTTCGCGAATCTGTAGTCGCTCTGAAATATTGATTTCCCCCTCCCTATGACTCTTTCCCGCCACGCTACTTCTCTGCTCACCGGCTTATTGCTAATGGCTGGCGCTGCTTCGGCCCAGACTGCCCCCGGCCAGCCCACGCTCGACGAGCAGAAGGTGCAGATCTGGTGCGCTGCTGCCCGCTACGTGTACGACGACAATGGCCGGCCTAACCTCAAGGACAAGCTAAGCTGCGGCAGCTCGCTTAAGGCTTTTGAAACCAGCATCAAAGCCGATAGCCAGAAGGTGTATAGCCTGCTCTACCAGCCCCTCGAAGGCCGTGGCACCATGTACGCGGGCCTTGGGAGCAATGAGGCGCGGGTGCAAAAGCTGACGTCGGAAATCATCAATAAGCTGAAAGGATCGGCTGCCCGCCGCGCCGACCCGGCCCGGATGCAGCGCTTGGCGACTCTTGAAACGAACCTCAACAGCTACGTAAACAGCGGCACACCCATCAGCGACCTAGCCGGTACCGAACCAGCCGCCACTACGGCCGATACCGCCGCCAACCTCGACGAAACCACCGCCACTGGTGAGGCAGGGCTGAACGATGCGGGCGTAGCCAGCCAGCCAACGGCTGCCAGCGGCGTGGGCGAAAGCGTGATGGACAAGCTATTCGCCCCGCTGGCCCTGATTCTGGCGCTGCTGGGCCTGGTGCTATTCTGGCTGCAGAGCCGTAAAGTAGCCGACCTGGCCAACCGCCTGGGCCGGCACCGCACAGATATTGACGCCATGAAATCGGTAGCCAGCCCCGGCACCGTGGCGGGCCAGCTGACGCTGGCCCAGCGTCGGGAAGTGGAGAAACTGGTAGCCCAGCGCGTCGCCGAGGAGCTGGAGCAGCGCCCGTCGCAACCCGCCGCTAAGGCTACTTCTCAGCCCATTCCGGCCCCATCGCCGGCCCCGGCAGCTCCGGCACCAGCAGCATCGGCCCCACCCGTTGCGCCAACTCCGGTGCCCGCGCCTGAGCCAGTGGCGCCGGCCGAAGTACGGGTTGCGGAGGCTCCGGCTAGCCTATCGGAAGTGTCGGCCTCGCCGGCTGCTATTCCGGCCGGCTCGCCCACTGCTGCCCCGCGCGACGAGTTCGAGAGCTTAGTGCCGCCCGTACAGCTGCCCGATCCTGCTCCGGTTACCCCGGCGCCTGAGCCGACCCAGCCCGCCGCCCGGGCGCAGTTTACGCGCTACGTGAAGGTGCCGGTGAATGGGGCGTTCAGCGAGTACGACCTTGCCGATGAGCCCCAGCACGACAGCATTTACGAACTGCACTTCGACCCGCAGTGGCCCGAGTTGGCGACGTTCAACGTCACGCCTAACTCCGCTATCCACGCCTACGCCATCCAGAGTGCCCAGTATTCGCTGCGCGAGGCCTGCCGCTATCAGCAGCCCACCGAGCCGGTTACCCGTATTGTAACCGAGGAAGAAGGCGTGCTGCGCAAAGTAGCCGGCAGCTGGCAGATCGAGCAGAAAGCCGCTATCCGGTTCGAGTAGAAAAAAACCAATCAGTCATCCTGAGCGAAGCGAAGGACCTTATCGCGCGAAAACGACCGTAGCCACGATTCGTTTACATGTGTTAAGGTCTTTCGCTTCACTCAGGATGACATGTTTAGCGGCCTGCCGCTGAGTAATAGCGTTATTTGTAGTTCTATGCTCGAAATTATCCTCGAAGTATTGGTCGTCGTTGTGGTGGTGGGCCTGCAGATTCGCACGTTTCTGCAGACGCGGGCCAAAACGCGCCATCTGGGCCAGCTGTACCCACCCCGCGAGGCCCTGCGGGTAGAGCAGCGCCTCGTGCTGGCCGATGGCCGCGACCTACCCGAATATGCCGCCGATGCGCCCGCCGATGCCTACCCGGCTACTCTGCTCAAGGCTGATAACGCCTCAGTAGAGTTCGAGGAAATTCTGCTCGATACCAACGACTACCTGCGCCACAACAAGGGCGCGGCGGCCGATTTCGGGATTCTGAAGGACATTTCGGAGCGCCGCAGCCAGGTGCTCGACAACGAGGTGCAGGCCAACGTCTCGACTCCGCTGTACTTGGGTTTGCTGGGTACGTTCCTGGGTGTGATTCTGGGCCTCGTGGGCATTGCCCGCAACGGCGTGTCGGATGATAATTCGCTGACACCCTTCCTGACCGGGGTACTGATTGCCATGACCGGCTCGTTTGTGGGGCTGCTACTCACGCTGCTCGGCAACGGGCTGCTGCGCGAGGCCCGCCGCCAGCTCGACGGCCGCCAGAACCAGTATTACACCGTGCTGCAGGTGCGGCTGCTGCCCATTCTGCACTCCGATATGGCCGGCAGCCTGAGTAACCTCAAGTCGGTGCTCGATGCCTTCAACCAGCAGTTTGTGGGCCAGGTTGATTTGTTCAACCCGCTCATGGACAAGGTAACGGAGAATATCCGGGTGCAGAGCGACTTTCTGGAACGCCTCGATACTATCGGCTACGACAAGATGGCCGCCGCTAATATTGCCGTGTTTGAGAAAGTGCGCGAGTCGGCCGACATGTTTGCCGCCTTCACCGGCTATCAGCAGCAACTCAACCAGATGCTCGAAAACGGCTACCAGTCGGCGCAGAGTGTGAACGGGATACTCGACCGGTTGCGGGGCTTCGAGAAGGGCATCAACGATTTGGGCCAGTACGTAGGCGGCGGCAATAACGCCGTGCAGCTGATGCTGGATTTCTTCCAGAAGCACCAGGTAGAGCTGCGCAACCTGCGCGACCGGGCCGAGCAGCACATCGACCAGGCCGGCGTGAATCTGGCCGACATCCTCACCCAGCGCCAGGCCCAGAACGAGCGGCAGGCCCAGCTGGCCTACGAAAAGTGGCAGCAGTACTACCAACAGCTCAACGCCGACAACATCTTCGAGAAGCTGCTCAAGCAGCTGGAGCCCTTCCAGAACCTCAATGCCCAGCAGGCCGACCTCAGCCGCGACGTAACCGCCACCCAGCGCGAGCTGCTCCGCAAAGTGGAGTTGGATTCCCAGATTCAGGCCAAGCTGCTGGCCGAAATTTCCAACCTGAACATGGTGCTGGTAAAGGCTACCTCCAAGAACAGCTTCCAGCGGTTCATGGACAAGCTATTTGGTGGCGTGAAGCCGGTGTAGAGAGCCTCGGAGTTTAGGTTTGTTAGTTTTCAGGATCCAAGGGATACAATACTTTAAAAGGTGGAGGACCTTCGCGCCTCACTTTTTCAATTGCATCCAGCCAGTCATACCAGAATACGGGGTCGGCGGGTGTATCCTTTTCAATGTATTCTCCACCACTGAGAATATCCGTCAGATCATTGGAGCCTGTTGCCTTCCAATAGTGCATCAGCATATATAGCATAGCTTCATACCCCTCTTTTTCTGTCAATGTCTTTGTGCTATCAATTTTCATAGTGCGCAATTTGAGTACTGATAAAGTCAAATATCGATAAAGCAAAGATGAACAATCCTACCTCCAACAAACGCCAACAAAACGACTTCTTCTGGCCCAGTTACGTGGACCTGATGACGTCGTTGTTTGTGGTGATGCTGGTGCTGTTTGTGTACAGCTTCAAGCTGTTCAAGGACCGCGAAGGGGAGCTGAAACAGGCCAACGGCGAGCTGAAAGCCAAGGCCGAGGAACTGGAGCAGATTACCAAAATCCGTAACTCGCTGCAGCGGCTGGAGGGCAAGTACTTCCGCTACGACCCGCGCAATGAGCGCCACGAACTGTTGGTGCCGGTGCAGTTCAAGGCTGGCCGCGACGAAATTCAGGACGCCTACAAGCCGGCCCTGCTGCAAGCCGGCCGCACACTGCGCACGGTGCTCAAAAGCATTAAAACCGATCAGCCGGTGCGCTACCTCGTGATTGTGGAGGGCATGGCCGCCCGCTACCCCGCCGGCGACCCGCGTAACGCCCGCGAGGAGCAAACCACCTACCAGCTCAGCTACCGCCGGGCCCTTAACCTGCTCAACTTCTGGAAACAGAGCGGCCTCGATTTTGGGCAGGACCGCAACATCGAGCTGATTATTGGGGGCAGCGGCTTCTTCGGCACCGGCCGCTACCAGGGCCGCCGCGAAGGCGACAACAAGCGCTTCCTGATTCAGGTGATTCCGAAGGTGGGGCGGATGCAGTAGGCGGAAGCCAGAAGCTAACAGGCCGTCATGCTGAGCCTGTCGAAGCAGTAGAGATGCTTCGACAGGCTCAGCATGACGGCCTTATTTTATACTTAATCGAATCGGTCGGTACTACACCGCCTGCAGCCGCGGCTTTTTCTTATTTTTATTGCGGCGGCCCCACCACACAATGGTGCCGGTAACGGGCAGGCTGGCACAAATCAAACTCACCAGAAAGGCTACTATTTTGCCGCCGAAGCCCAGTATCTGGCCTACGTGTAGGTCGTAGTTCATGTCAGCAAGCTTGATGCCGGCGCTTTTGGTGGCATGAAAGCGGGTTTCCAGCAACTGGCCTGATGTCGGGTGGAAGGCGTACTCGTCGCGGTGGTAGTAGTGCAGGGCCTTTTGGTAGGTCCAGCAGAACGCGGGGTCCTTGCCCGTGCCGGTGGGTCCCAGCAGAATCATCTCGTGGTCGGGAGAGAGGCGCCGCGCCGTGCGGTACACGATATCGGGCAGCGGCTGGGTGGCGACGGCAGCGGTTTGCAGCGTATCGAGCTTGGTTTTCATGATTTCCTGCGGGGCGGGCTGGCCACCATCCACGGCCAGCACCAGCGGCTCCAGCAGCCAGGGGTACAGCATAAACAGGCCCGACAGCGCCAGCACCAGCCCGATACTGGCCGCGTAGAAGCCCAGCACGTTGTGCAAATCGTAGTTGATGCGCCGCCAGCGGCTTCCCCACTTGATGGTAAACCGCTGTTTGCGCTCCTGCTTGCGCTTAGGCCACCACAACACCAGGCCGGTCAGCAGCATCACTACAAAAATGGAAATGCTGATACCCACTACCCACTTGGCCACCGCCTCGGGCAGCAGCAGGTGCATATGAATTTCCTGAATGATGGTGAAAAAATGGGTGCGCAAATCCTGTTCGTGCAACACCTGGGCGGTGTAGGGGTTCAAGTACACCTGAATGGGCGCGCCGGCCTTGTCGGTAAAAAATACAGTAGCCGAGCGCTCGGGCCCGAAATACGTAACCCACGACGTTTCGGCCGCTACGCCCGGGTGCCGGGCCAGGGCCGCCGCCTGCAGCTGCGAGGGCATTACTGGCGCCGTAGCCTGCACTGCCACCTTGCGCCAGGGCTCCGTCAGGTCCCGGATGTCGTCCTGAAACACAAAAATGGCCCCCGTGATGCTTATAACGAACACCACCAATCCCGAAGCCAGGCCCAGCCACAGGTGCAGCTTACCGATGATTTTTTTAACTGTCATGCTTCAGGAGGAGTAGTGGGTGGCCGGTTGGGCGGTGGTAGCAGAGGCGGTGCCGGCCGTGCATCCAGCCAGCGCAGCAGGTGGCGCAGCCGGCACAGCTGCCGGTCGGGGGTGAGGTGGCAGAGCCGGCAGCCCGCGCAGTTCCAGGCCGGCACTGCGGCGCTGGGTTCGGGCGGCTGGCGTGGGCTGCTCATCCTTCTAAAACTTATAGGCCACGCTGCCGACTACGCTGCGCACTTTCTGCGCGTTCATGGTGGAGTAGCCAATCCAGTATTGCTGGTTGGTGAGGTTGTCGGCCTTGGCGGAGATGCGGAACTTGGGCTGGTCGTAGAACACGGAGGCGTTGAGCACCGTGTAGCTGGGCAGCGTGAAAACGTTGGTGCCGGTATTCACGATTTTATTGTCGCTGGCGTAGTTGCCGCCGAAGCCCAGGCCTAGGCCCTGCACCGGGCCGGCCGGCAGGCGGTAGCTCAGCCACAGGTTGGCCAGGTAGGGCGAGCCGGCCGTAGCGGGGCGGCGGCCGTTCACTCCCTCATCGGCGCGGGTCAGCTTTGAATCGTTGTAGCTGAAGCCGGCCACGGCGTTGAAACCCTCGAACGGATTGGCTACCACGTTCAGCTCCAGGCCCTGGCTGCGCTGGGTGCCATCCTGGGTCTGGGCGAACTTGGTGGCGGCTTCCAGGCGCGGGTCGGTGCGCAGCAGGTTATCCACCCGAATGGCGTAGTAGCTCAGGGTGGTAGTCAGTTTGCCGGCAAAAGCATCCAGCTTCACGCCGCCTTCCCACTGGTTGGCCTGCTCCAGCTGGGCCGTGCGCAGCTCGGTGCTGTCGGGCAACGCGGCCGTATTGTAGGCGCGGTAAGAGCCGGGGCTGCGGAAGCTGTTCTGGTAGTTGGCAAACACCGATACCCTGTCCTTCACCGGCTGATACACCACGCCAAACTTCGGCGACACGGCCGTTTGCCTGAACGGCTGCACCGCACCGCCCACCAGGCCGCCCTTGTTCTCAAACCGGTCTACGCGCACAGCCGCCAGCACACTCAGCTGCTCCGTGAGGTTGAGCACATCGGAGACGAAGGCGCTGTAGGTGGTAAGCTGGGTGGTGAGCGGATAAGTGAACTGCGGCGGGCCGGCCGCGTACTGCGCCGCCAGCGCCCGGCCGTTGAAATCGGTGTAGGCCTGGCTGCCCAGCCCCAGCGCTACCGGGGCCCCAAATGTGCTGCCGAAGAACAGCTGCTGGTTGTCCACGTTCAGGTAATCGAGGCCCAGCACCACGCGGTTGCGCAGGCCAGCCACCTGGAAGTCACCGTTGAAGAGTTGCTGTACTTCCGTCGTGAAGGCCCGGCTGTCGCGCGTCGACTGGTCGGCGCGGCTCAGGAAGTTGGTGCTGCCCAGGCGCGTTGGGTCGCCGGAGCTGATGCTGTCGGCAATGGGCGTCACGTAGAAGTAGGCTCCGAAGCCTTCGGAAAAGCTGCGGCTGTGCGTGACGTTGGTGGACGACGTGAAGCCCGGCGCCAGCTGGTAGTTCACCTGCGCAAAGTAGTTGGAGCTGCGCGAGTTCAAACTCAGCCCGTTGCCCAGGTACGACTGCCGGTAGTCCAGCCCCAGCTCCTGGGGCCGGGTGGCCTGCAGGGCGCTGGTGGGGAAGTAGAAGAAAATGAGCTGCTTACCCACGTTCTCGGTGCGGTACAACTCCGCGTCCAGGTTGATGGTCAGGCGCTCGGTGGGCTTATAAGTGAGGGTTGGGGCAATGGCCAGGCTCTTATCGAAGCCCTGGTAGCCGCGGTTCTGGAAGTTGCGCTCGTACTGGCCGGCCGTGTTCAGGCGCAGCAGCACTTTCTTCTGCTTATCCAGGGGCGTGTTCACGTCGGCGCTCAGGCGCTGCAGGCCGAAGCTGCCCGCCGAGTACGCTACTTCGCCCCCAAACCGGTCATACGCCTTCTTCGTGACGCGGTTGATGAGGCCGCCGTAGGAGGTAAGCGCGCTGCCGAACAGCGTAGCCGACGGCCCTTTAATCACCTCCAGCTTCTCCAGGTTCGCCGCATCAATGCTGCTGGTGACACCGCCGGCCACGCCGTTGCGCAGCTGGCTTTGGGTGATGAAGCCGCGCAGGTTGTAGTAGCTGCCGCCGTCGCCGGCCCGGCCGGTGGCTTCCCACATGCGCTGCAAACCCGGCACGTTGCGGGTAGCATCGTCGGCCGTAAATACCAGTTGCTCCGTTAGTAGCTCCTTGCCCACGGTAGCATATACCTGCGGATTTTCCAGGTTGCTGAGTGGCATCTTGCTCACGTACTCCGACTGCTTGCGGGCAAACTTATTGGTACGGCTGCCACTGATAACCACTTCCCGGAGCTGCTCGGCGTTTTCGTTCAGCACAAAGTTCAGGGCCGCGGCTTGGCCATCGCGCACGGTTACCGACTGCTCGGTCGTTTTCAGGCCCACTGCCGATACCACCACCACATACTGGCCGTCGCGCACGCGCTCAATCAGGTACTCGCCGTTGCCATTGGTAATGGCTCCCTGGCCACGACTCTTCAGGCCCACGGTTACCGACTCGGCCGGGCGGCCATCGGAGGTGGTAACGCGGCCCCGAATGGTGGCCGTTTGCTGGGCCTGCACAGTGAGGGCGCAAATCAGCGCGGCAGAGGTGAGGCCCAGCAGGCGAAGATGAAGCATTGTTGTTTGTTTAGAAGGAATCTTAGTTGCTGCAAAGAAAAGGATGAATTGTTATTTAGAAAAATTATAAATAAAAAACCTTCGTTTAACTTGACTTGAGGCAGCCAAGAATATGGCAATGCGGCACAGAATTCGGGCCCGGGGCGGCATCTGCCAAACTTGTCGGTTATCTTCGGCTTTCAACCTTATTGTCCTTACCCTCTGTCCTCACCCTATGCGCCACCTTACCGTCCCCATGTTGGCCCTGGCCAGTCTGGCCGCCTGCCGCTCTTCGCAGCCAGCTGTGCCTACGGCCGCTGCCCCCGACGCCAAAACTGCTGTTTCTACCCCCGGTAAATTCGTGCTCAACTACCCCGAAACCCGCAAATCAGACCAGAAAGACGATTATTTCGGCACTTCGGTAGCCGATCCGTACCGCTGGCTTGAAGACCCCGATGCGCCCGAAACCAAAAGCTGGGTAACAGCCGAAAACCAGGTAACGTTTGGTTACCTCGACCAGATTCCGTTCCGCGACAAAATCCGGGAACGGCTCACCACGCTCTGGAACTACGAGAAATTCGGGATTCCGCAGCAGGAGGGCAACATGCTGTATTTCAGCAAAAACGACGGCTTGCAGAACCAGGCCGTGCTGTATGTGCAACCCGTCGGCTCCGATGCCGCGCCCGAAGTGCTGCTCGACCCCAATAAGTTTTCGGCCGATGGCACCACGGCCCTGGCCGGCACCTACTTCTCCAACGACCACCGCTACCTGGCCTACGCTACCAGCGGCGGCGGCTCCGACTGGCAGACGCTAAAGGTGCTCGACCTAAAGACCCGCCAGCCGATGTCCGACCAGCTCGACTGGGTGAAGGTTTCGGGGGCGGCCTGGTATAAAAACGGCTTCTTTTATAGCCGCTACGACGCGCCCAAGGCCGGCGAAAACAAGCTGGCCGGCAAAAACGAATACCACAAGGTGTATTACCACCAACTGGGCAAGCCCCAGAGCACCGATCGGCTGGTGTACGAAGACCCCAAAAGCGCGTTGGGCTTCCGCACCGTGCGCACCACCGACGACGAGCGGTTCCTGGCCCTGTACCTCACCGATGGCAAGGCCGACGGCAACCGCCTCTCGGTGCGCGACCTGACCGACCGGCGGCAGGAGGGAACGTTCACGCCCATTATCACGAGCTACGAGTTCGATAACTCGGTGGTTGGCAACGTGGGAGGGCAGCTGCTGGTGCTCACCAACAACGGCGCGCCCAACTACCGCGTCGTGCTCATCGACCCCAAAAAGCCCCAGGAGAAAAACTGGAAAACCGTGCTGGCCGAAACCCAGCAGAAGCTGGAGGGCATCGATCAGGTAGGCGGCTACTTGGTGGCCTCGTACCTGAAGGACGCCAGCAGCCTGATTAAAGTGTACACCGAGAAGGGCGAGTTCAAGCACGATGTGGCCCTGCCGGCGCTTGGCACGGCCTCGGGCTTCAGCGGCAAGCCCGACTCGAAGGAAGTGTACTACGCCTTCACCTCATTCACGTACCCGACTACCATCTACAAGTACGACCTGGCCTCCAACACCAGCACCGTATTCCGGGCGCCGAAGGTGGATGTTGATCCGCAGCAGTACACTACTACGCAGGTGTTCTACAGCAGCAAAGACGGCACCAAGGTGCCCATGTTCATCACCCACAAAAAGGGCCTGAAACTCGACGGCCAGAATCCTACCTACCTGTACGCCTATGGCGGGTTCAACATCTCGCTCACGCCCGGCTTTTCGGTGGCCCGCATGTTGTGGCTCGAAAACGGCGGTATCATTGCCATTCCCAACCTGCGGGGCGGCGGCGAGTACGGCGAGGCCTGGCACAAAGCCGGCATGACGCCCAACAAGCAAAACGTGTTCGACGACTTTATTGCCGCCGCCGAATACCTGAAGGTGCAAGGCTACACCAGCACCGAAAAGCTGGCCATGGCTGGCGGCTCGAACGGTGGCCTGCTGGTTGGCGCCACCATGACGCAGCGCCCCGACCTGTGCAAAGTGGCTTTCCCGGCCGTGGGCGTGATGGACATGCTGCGTTACCAGAAGTTCACCATCGGCTGGAACTGGGCCCCCGAGTACGGCACCTCCGACAGCTACGAGCAGTTCCAGAACCTGTACAAGTTCTCGCCGCTGCACAACCTGAAGCCAGCCGCCTACCCCGCCACTATGATTACCACCGCCGACCAAGACGACCGCGTGGTGCCGGCGCACTCGTTTAAGTATGCCGCCGCCCTACAGGCCGCCAACACCGGCCCCAACCCCCAGCTGATTCGGGTAGATGTAAACGCGGGCCACGGTGCGGGCAAAAGCACCAAACTCCAGATTCAGGAGTGGGCCGACATCTGGTCATTCGCCTTTTACAACATGGGCGTAAAGCCGTTTGACAAATGAGTTGTTGGTTGCTAGTTGTCAGTTGTCAGTCTCGTTCATCGAACAGCCTGACAACTGACAACTAGCAACCAACAACTCATTTGCCGTATCTTTGCGGCTGCAACCCGCGTAACTGCTTTAGTCTTCTGCTTTTTGATATGAAAAAAATGTCCCTGCTCGGCCTGCTGGCCGGTTCGCTGCTGCTCTCCGCCACCTCCTGTAGCAACCCCGATTATGAGCGGCAGGAAGATATGACCGTTGCGCCCCTGACCTACCCCGCGCCGGTAGATACCACGGGTGGCAAAACCGACGAAACCCGCGAGATTAACGCTGTCAACGCCACCGAATCCATCAAGAAAATGCAGCCGGTAATGTAGCTGGCGGTTTTCCCAAACGCAGAAAGAGCAGCATACCCGCCGGGTGTGCTGCTCTTTCTGCGTTTGGGATGCTTACTTTAGGCTCGGTGAGCATCTCTCGCCAAGCCAACAGAAAAGTTGATGGGAGCACCTACTGTAGCTCAAAGCGCGTAGCCTACTCACTACTCACTACTCACTACTCACTACTCACTACTCACCAAACCGCCATGTTTATTCGCCGGGGCCGGGAGGCCGATTTGCCGCAGGTACTGGCCCTGATTCAGGAGCTGGCCGAATACGAAAAGGCCCCGCAGGAGGTCACGAATACGCTGGCCGATATGCAGCGCGACGGGTTCGGCCCCGAGCCCATCTTCGGCTTTTTTGTGGCCCTGGAAGTGCCCGAAGGCCCCATTGTGGGCATTGCGCTGTACTACACCGCCTACTCCACCTGGAAGGGCCGGATGCTGTTTCTGGAAGACCTGGTAGTTACCGAGGCCATGCGCGGCACCGGCCTGGGCCGGCGGCTGTTCGAGGCCGTGGTGGCCGAAGCCCGCCACAGCGGCGCCCACCGCCTGCGCTGGCAGGTACTAGAGTGGAACGAGCCGGCCATCGGTTTCTACCAGAAGCTGGGCGCTACCCTCGACCCCGAATGGCACAACGGTACCCTCACGGCCGCGCAAATTCAGCAGTTCCCCTGCGACCCAGCCGTGGAAGTCGCCGTGCGGGAGGCTGGGTAATGTGTTGCCCGATGTAGGGGCGGGGCTTGCCCCCGCCCGCCGTTGAACTATTGCCGCTGAAACGGTGCGAGCGGCGGGCGGGGACAAGCCCCGCCCCTACATCGGGCTGCTAGCAGTTCATTATAGCACCTCCAGCATCGTGCGGAACGAAGCGTAGCGGCCACCAAAGTGCTTGTCCATATCGGCGCGAAGGGCAGGGGCAGCCAATTCCTGGTAAGCTTCAAGCTGCTCCAGGCTCACGGCGTAGTACTGCGAGGCGTAGGTGATACCGCCTTCTTCCTCGTCGAGCATGCGGCAGAGTTGGCTTTTGAGGAAAAAACCAGTGGCCATTACCTCCGGCATGTGCGTGTTCTGCATATAGGCCAGCCACTGCTCGGCAATTTCCGGGTCGAGGCTGGTCGTTACGTTGTAAAGAATCATAAAGGGATGGTTGGGGTAAATGGCTAAGACCTCAGTGGGGTAGTTGCCTTGCGGTGCAAAGTTAGGAGGGCAAGAACCACTCCGACTACTCACTCATCAAACCCGCATATCGTCGAAGTGGAAATCCTGAATGCGGGCCTGAATGTCTTTCGATGACAGGTTTTCGCGGATGGCCGCCTGGGTGAGTTCCGCCAGCTCGGCGTCGCCGGCAAAGCGCAGGGCCAGAATCTGGCCGAGTTTCAACTGGCCTTCGAGCGGGCGCAGGCTCTGGCCGGTTACCTCGAAGTAGCGCTGGCGCACTTCCAGGCGCAGCAGCCGGTCCTGCAGCGTGAGGGCGTAGTGCTGGCGCAGCATCAGCAACACCCCAAGGCCCACCACGGCCAGTGCGGCTACCGTAAACCAGAGGCGCGAAATTTCCGAGTCGTCGCCGGCCACATCGAGGTAGCGCCGCACGCCGTAAATGGCCAGAATCAGGGCCGCCGGCAGCAGCACAAAGTGGTGCCAGGGGTAAAACATGAGCGTGTTCTTGGTCGGTTTGGCGGCCATAGGATGCAGGTTGAAAAGAAAAGAGGAACTGCTGATACGCAAAAACTCCGGCCAGTGGCCGGAGTTTCGCATCTCGAATCCCCCGCAAGCCCAGCCGCAGGAGCCCCGGCCTACTTAAACGACAGCGGCACGATGAGCTTCACGCTCAGGTTGCGGCCCATATTGAACACGCCCTGCCGGCCGGTGGCGTAGTTTACATCGGTGTACTTAAGGCGGCTTAGGTGATTCTGGTAGGCCACGTCGAACACGTTGTTAAGCGTGAGGTAGAGCGAGAACAGCGTACGGTCTTTGGCCGATACCACGTCGGAGCCCAGGCCCAGGTTTACCAGCGTATAGCCGGGCGTGCGGGTTTCGGTTTCGAAGGCTGAGAAAACGCGGTTCTGGGCGAAGTTGTGCTCCAGCGCCGTGCGGGCGTACAGGTTGCGCAGCCGCGAGCGGCTCACTTTCGCAAAGTTCACCCGCAGCTCCGACTGAAACCGGTCGGCCGGAATGAAGGGCAGGTTGCGCTGGCCTGCGGGCTGGTTGAGCTGTACGGCCCGCACCATCGAAAACGAGTTTTCGAAGTGCAACCAGTCGAGCGGGTGCGGGTGGAGGTCGAGGCTGATTTCGCCACCCGCCAGCCGCGCGTCGCCCTGCCCGTACCGGAACACCTGGTCGCCTTCCACCGACAGCGAGTCGCCGCCGCCAGCTGCTCCCAGCACCCGCGGGAAAATGTAGTTGCTGATGCGGTTGCGGAACGCATCGACCGATAAATCGATATGCTCGGAGGTGAAAGCCAGGCCGCCATCGAGCTGGAAGCTGGTTTCGGCCTTCAGGTCCGGCTCCCCGATTTCGTAGCGCACCGTGCCCTCGTGCTTGCCGTTTGAGCCCAATTCGGCAATGTTGGGTGCCCGGAAGCCCCGGGCCGCGTTGGCCTTAAGCACCAGGTTTTCGCCCAGCGAGTAGGCCGCGCCCAGGCTGCCGCTCACGTTGCGAAAGGTACTCGTGAAGCCCCCGAACTTGGTGTCGCCCAGGCCGGCCGGCACCGGCTGTTCATCGGCATTCAAGTACAGGGCATCGGCCTTTATGCGGCGTACATCGTAGCGCAGGCCCCCACTCACATCGAGCCGGCCAACGGTCTTTTTGGTTACTCCGAACACGCCGCCATCAAGCAACCGGTAAGCCGGAATCAGGAACTCGACACCCTTGTTCTGGTTTTCCTGCTGCATGCCACTCACGCCAAACGTGGTGTTCCAGCCGTTTGCTTCGGGCAGAAACCAACGCAGCGCGTAATCTACGGTGTGCAGCTGAAAGAAAAGCGAGTTTTCATCTGCGTCAGCGGGGTTGCCAAACTCGCGGCGCAGGTTCTGCTGCCAGCCCAGGTTGGCCGTGAGGCGGTGCCGGCCCAGAATAAAGCTATTATCGGTGCCGATGCGCAGGTGGTTGATTTGCTGGCGGGGGACAGCCAGACCGTAGCCGCGCAGGTCGGCGCGGGTTACCGGCACATCGGCCACGTCGCCGGCCAGCGTGGGCACGCTCTTCAGAAACCGGCCCGTCAGCGAGTCGCGGGCGCCCTCAATCAGGCCCAGCTGCTGGTTGAAGGAGTTGAAGGTGAGGTGCGAGTAGCCCCAGCCTTTGTTCACGCCCACGTAGCCGCTACCGTTCAGCTCCCGCGCCCCCGAGTTGTACACCCGGCCGTCGCGTTCATTACGGTAATTGCCGGCCAGCTTGCCCGAGCCGCGCAGCTGCCAGTTCAGGCCGCCCAGGTTGCCCGCATTCCAGAGCGAGTAGCCTTGCTGCTGGTTGTTGGTCTGGTAGGTAGCGGCCACTGCGCCCAGTACCCGGCCCTCGGCTACCGGTTCGGGCGGCAGGAAGTTAATGACGCCCGCCAGCCCGTCGGAGCCATACAGCAACGAGCCCGGCCCCTTAATAATCTCGGCCCGGTCAATGCTGAACTCGTCGATTTCGATGCCGTGCTCATCGCCCCATTGCTGGCCTTCCTGCTTGGCGCCGTTGTTTAGCGTGATGACGCGGTTGGCCCCCAGCCCCCGGATAACGGGCTTGCTGATGGCTGCACCGGTAGTAATCTGGCTCAGGCCGGGCACATGGGCCAGCGCGTCTACGGCGTTGGTAGCCGAAGTCTGTTGCAGTTGGGCCTGCCCGATTACGGTGGTAGGCACAGGTGAACGGCGCAGTTCGGTACTCGCCGACACGCCTGTTACCACTACTTGTCCGATTTCGGTAGCCGTGGGCTCCAGCACCACGTCAATAGGAGTACTCGTGCCCGTATCCACGTTGCGGGCCACCGTCGAGTAGCCCACAAAACGTACTTGCATCAGAAACCGCCCGCGGGGTAGGTCAGCGAAACTGAATTGCCCGTTTTCGTCGGTGGCGGTTGCCTGCCGCAGGTCGGGGAAGTACACCGTGGCCCCGGGCATAGCCTGGCCGGTAGCTGCATCGGTAACGCGGCCGGTTACAGGCGCAGTGGTCGTGGCGCGCATTGCGGCCGGCGTCTGGCTGGCGGTTTGGGCCACCGCCAGGCCTGTGCCGAGCGCGAAGCCCGTCGTGATAAAAAAGCGAAGCATAGAAAGCGGAGATAGGAAAGGCTTGGCAGCCAACAATACCGTGGTTGCCTCAGCCCGACGCCGTAATCGGCCGAAAACAGGCAGGTTACCATTGGCCGGGAAGGGCCAGTCGCCTTAACCAGGAAAATGAAAGAATGGACCTGCGCAGCCACAACGCCGCCAAGGAGGTCCGATTACGCTACAGCAACCACCGCCCGAACAAGCCCTCACCGGGTTCCTGCAGGCAGCAGGGCAGCATAGCTTATGCGAAGTACTAAGCCGCAGGCGGGCCGCGCAGATCGGCCGTGGCACGAACGGCCGAGTGCCACACCGAAGCGGCGACCACCGAGTGGGGCAGTTGGTACGCTACGGGCGGAGCCGGCAGCACCAGCGGAGCCGGGGGCTGAAAGGCCGCATTGAAAAAATGGTCGACCGGACAGTGCTGGTGCTGGCTGCTGACAATGTCGGCCTGGTGAGTGCCAAGGGCCGTTTCCGGCACAGCGTCTACCGTGTGCTGATGCTCGTGCAACGCCAGAATCCAGGCATCGGGTACCAGTACCCGTGCAAAGCACAGGAGCAGTACTATAGCCAGCCGGGACCGAATAGCGCGCATGGATAGTGACGAGGCGAGGAATAAATGTACGGCAAAATACCCAACCTCTTTCGCTTCGGGTGTGGCCGGGCCGGGAAGAAGTAAAATGGCAATAAATGGATTATGCCCAGTATAGCTTGCACATCATAACGCTTGGTACCGCTAGTTGGTAATGGGAATAGTTGTATTTTATTGAAATAGAAGGGTTATCAAAAATTTGTATTTGTAGTATGATGTGCCAGCCGTAATATTGCATCCGGTATTTAATATGCGTGTTGTTGGAGAGACGTTTACTCGTGCGGAAGTAATGGAAGTTGAAACTCTGGGAAGCCCGTTAGTAGTCAGATACGAACGGAATGATACACTATTGCATGCGCAGTGGCAGTTTTTAGCGCATCCTCACCGCGCTCCGTCCGCTCTTCAAAGCCTCCTGGACGCTGCCGCCCGTCCGCCGGTGCGCGCCTGCCTCTTGGATTTACAGTATATGCCCGATCTGTCGTCGATGGGGCATTCGCAGACGGAATACCATTTGCTGGTGAAGCTGGCCGCGTTGCCTCTGCAGCACTTAGCACTGGTATTTAAAGCAGATTGGCAGCATGAGGCTCTGCTCGCCGCTACAAGTTGCCTGGCCCCTGCCTACGAAGTGCAGGTGTTCGATGATGCCGCCATGGCCCTCGACTGGCTCCGGCAATCCGGCGCCGGCCACCTGGGCAGGGGTGGGGGCCGGATCGAGCAGCACCGGCCGCTGTCAAACTGACAGCCGGGAGGAGACTGGAACAAGGTTTGAATTCGGATTCCTGCGTCGTTGCCGGCCCTATGGGCTGGCAAAACGGCCGGTTTCTGTTTTCACTCACCTTTTCTGATTCTGTTATGCAAGAGAAAGGCAGCATCTCGATTCACACCGAGAACATCTTTCCTATCATCAAGAAATTTCTCTACTCCGACCACGAGATATTCCTGCGCGAGCTGGTTAGCAACGCCGTTGATGCCACCCAGAAGCTCCAGAGCCTGGCCCGCCAGGGCGAGTATAAAGGGGAGCTGGGCGAGCTGAAAGTGCGCGTAACCGTTGACAAAGAAGCCCGCAAAATCACAGTTTCTGACCGCGGTCTGGGCATGACGGCCGAAGAAATTAAGAAGTACATCAACCAGATTGCCTTCTCGGGTGCCACCGAGTTTGTGGAGAAATACAAGGAGACGGATGCGCAGGCAAAAGACCAGATTATCGGTCAGTTTGGTCTCGGTTTCTACTCGGCTTTTATGGTGGCCAAGGAGGTAGAAATTTGGTCGAAATCATATAAAGACGACACCGCCACGGCCCACTGGACCTGCGACGGCAGCACTGAGTTTACGCTCGAAGAAACCGAGGGTGAGCACGCCAAGGCCGAGCGCGGCACCGACGTGGTACTGCACGTAGCCGACGATTCGGACGAGTTTTTGGAGGAAGCCCGCCTGAAGGGCATTCTTACCAAGTACTGCAAGTTCCTGCCCATCGAAATCGAGTTCGAGGGTGAGGTCATCAACCAGACCAAGCCCATCTGGACCAAGCAGCCCGCCGACCTCACCGACGAGGACTACGTGAAATTCTACCAGGAGCTGTACCCGTTCTCGGAGCCGCCCCTGTTCTGGATTCACCTCAACGTCGACTACCCGTTCAACCTGACGGGTATTCTGTACTTCCCGAAGGTGAAGGACGAGCTGCAGCTGCAGCGCAACAAAATTCAGCTCTACTCGCGCCAGGTGTTCATTACCGACGAGGTGAAGGACGTGGTGCCTGAGTTCCTGATGCTGCTGCACGGTGTCATCGATTCGCCAGACATCCCCCTCAACGTGAGCCGCAGCTTCCTGCAGGCCGATGGCGCGGTGCGCAAAATCAACCAGTACATCACCAAAAAAGTAGCCGACAAGCTGGCCGAGCTGTTCCGCAAAGACCGGGAAGGCTACGAGCAGAAGTGGTCGGATATCGGCTTGTTCGTGAAGTACGGCATGCTCTCGGACGAGAAGTTCTACGAGAAATCCAAGGATTTCGTGCTGGTGCAAAACACAGCCGGCAAGGCTTTCACGCTGCCCGAGTATCAGGAATTCGTGCAGGCCAACCAGAAGGACAAGAACGAGCAGACGGTTATCCTGTACACCACCGACGCCGAGGCGCAGCACGGCTTCGTGCTGGCGGCCCAGGAGCGCGGTTACGATGTGCTGGTGCTCGATGGCCCGCTCGATTCGCACTTCATCGGCCAGTTGGAGCAGAAGCTCGAAAAAACGACCTTCAAGCGCGTAGATGCCGAAACAACCGGCAAGCTCATCGAGAAGGACGACGCGCCCGAAAGTGTGCTCAGTGAAGACGACAAAACCCGCCTGACCGACGTGTACAAGCAGGCTATCAGCAACGAGCACATGCAGGTGCAGGTAGAGGCGCTTTCTCCCCAGGATGCGCCCGTTATCATCACGCTGCCCGAGTTTATGCGCCGCATGAAGGATATGCAGCGCACCGGCGGTGGCGGCGGCATGCAGATGTTCGGCTCGTTGCCTGACTCCTACACCGTGAGTGTAAATGCCAATCACCCCGTTACCCAGCGCGTGTTGAGTGCCGACGGTGAAGCCGGCAGCCAGTTGGCCCGCCAGGCCTTCGACTTAGCCTTGCTGGCCCAAGGGCTACTGAAAGGAGAGGCGCTAACAGCCTTTGTGAAGCGCAGTGCCGATTTGTTGGCTGCTGAATAGCTTTAGACGGTATATAAAGTTATAGGGAGTATAAAACCCCGGCGGCTTTGGTCGTCGGGGTTTTGTGTTTGGGAGGCAATAGGGAACCCAGAGCGAATCGTTGCTGTGGTAAGTACCTGCGGGTCGGCAGCCGTAAGCTGATGGCCGGTAGCGCAAAAGCGAGGGTACCAAATCCGTATATCTTTACGTTTCTGGCTCCGAACGAATCCTGCCCGATTTTCCACATGCGTCTGTTCCGATTAACTTCTTTGCCAGCCCTGCTTCTGCCGGTGTTTCTGCTACTGGCTGGTGCCCTTGCTTCCTGCACGCGCAAAACGGTTTCCTTCAGCAGCCAGCCTGACGCCGCCGGCCAGTTTGCCGCTGCTCCTGATAGCCTCACCACGACTGCCGACACAGCCGCGGCCCCAATGCTGGGCGGCAAGCAAGTAACCCTGACCAAGGAGCAGGAGCGGGCCGCCCGTTCCAAGGAACGAGCCGCTCAGCGCAAGCCTAAAAAGAAGAAGAATATCTTTCTAAGTGAGCCTATTAAAAAGGGCTACACCAAGTCGGGGCCGAAAGGCAAGCGGCAGGAGGTGGAAATCTTTTACTACCTGCGCACCTTCCGGCAGCCCGACCCTATGGCGCTGGCGGTGTACTACTACAACCCGCGTAAGCGCAAGGTATTTAAGGCAACAGGTGAGCTAAACCCCGCTACCGATAAGGTGATGCACGGGCCTTACAAAAAGATGCGCGGCGGCAAGGTCATCGAAACCGGCTTTTTCGCCTACGGTACCCGCCACCTGCGCTGGGAACGGTTTACGCCCGACAACATCCTGGTTGCCAAAACGCATTACGAGCGAGGCTTCCCCCGCGACGCCAACGTAACCTACTACGATGCCGAGCGCAAGCAACTGAAAGAAGTGGTACCCTATTATAACGGCCAGATGGAGGGCGACTATGTGCGTTTTCTGGCCACTGGCAAGCGCGAATGGGAAGGCCAGTTTGAGAACGGCAAGCGTGTGGGGGAGTGGGTGAACTACTGGGGCTTTCGTAACCTGAAAGACCGCCGCCACTACGTGTTCGGCTACGGCGAGTCGGGTTACGAGCCCGAGGTAAAGGAGCCGGTGCTTCTAAAGGAGTACAACCGCAACGGCGTGCTCATCTACGAGAAAGACAAGCTCGATAACCGCGAGAAAGAGGCTAAGAAGTGAGTCAGCTGTCATGCAGAGCGCAGCGAAGAATCTCGCGTGCCACAGTAGTTCCTAGTAGCAGGATTACTATTGCACGCGAGATTCTTCGACTTCGCCTCCGGCTTCGCTCAGAATGACGTTCCTTTTCTCACTTCTCAATAAAAGGCATCCTCAAAATGCGCTATTCGTAAGCCAGTGGCGGCAGGAGTGAGGGCCACAATGTCAAACCGGATATCGGTGGGCCAAACCAGCGTCTCCTGCAGGTGCTCGGCGGCCAGGCGCAACAGCTGCCGCTTACGCTCAGTTACAAACTCCTCGGGGTAGCCATAGTGCTCCGACGAGCGGGCTTTTACCTCCACCAGCACCAGCAGCGCGGGTGGCCGGCGCATCACCAAATCCACTTCGGCCCGCCTGAAGCGAAAGTTGCGGTGTACTAGCTCGTAGCCCTGGGCCAGCAGGTAACGCAACGCGGCCGCCTCGCCATCGTGGCCGAGCTGGTGGGATGGAATGAGCATGACGGGTGAGCTATAGAGAGCAAGAAGCTCGGGAAGGTGGGAAGGCCAGTAATCCGGGTACCGGGTTGGGCCGAAATCTAGTACCTTTGTCTGCCATTTGAAACCAGCCATACTTGGTTCTATGCTGGTAAGTTGCTGTCTTTTCCTGAAAGAAAAACGGCTGCATCCGGCCAGCTATAAACTGGCAATCTGCTGAAAGCCAAGCGGCAGCCCGCTACCGTATGTTTGGCCTCGTCTGCCCCGCCCGTTCAATCTGCCATGTCAACTAGCTTCTCTACCTGCGCAAGTCCGGCTGCTACCCCAGAGGTACCACCAGCCGCCGGCGCCGCACCGGCCAGCCCTGGCCAAAGCCGCCAAGTGCTGGTGCGACGGCTGGGCATGGTGGGCTATGAGACTACCTGGGAGCTGCAGGAGCAATTGCTGGCCGAAACGCTGGCCCTGAAAACCCAAAACCGGCTGGCTGCCGAAGCAGGCCAGCCGGTGGTTGCTACGCCCAACCATCTGCTGCTTTGCGAGCATCCGCCGGTATACACGCTGGGCAAAAGCGGCAAACCCGAGCACCTGTTGCTCGACGATGCTGGCTTAGCAGCACATGGGGCCACCTTCCACCGCATCAACCGCGGTGGCGATATTACCTTCCACGGCCCCGGCCAACTGGTGGGGTATCCTATCTTCGACCTCGACAACTTCTTCACCGATATTCACCGCTACCTGCGGCTGCTTGAAGAAGCAGTTATCCTCACGCTAGCCGACTATGGCCTGCGGGCGGGCCGTATTGCCGGGCTTACCGGAGTTTGGCTCGATTTTGAAGAAGGTGCCCCCAACCCGCGCAAAATCTGTGCGCTGGGCGTAAAGTGCAGCCGCTGGGTAACTATGCATGGCTTCGCCCTCAACGTAAACACCAACCTGAGCTATTTCGGCCATATCGTTCCCTGCGGCATTACCGACAAAGCTGTTACCTCGCTGCAACGCGAGTTGGGCTATGCGGTGCCCGTTGCCGAAGTGCAGGAGCGTTTGATGCCCCACTTGGCCACATTATTTGCCGCCGACCTGATTTCTGAGAGTGCATGAAAAAAGATATATCCTTCCGACCCGTTGTAGGCGTTAGCGTGGCCATAACGCCCGACGAACAGGCCGCCACAGCTACGCCCGACGCACCCGGCTGGCAGGTGTTCCTTATCAACGACAACGACCAGCCCCTGCAGAACGTTATCGTGAGCTCAAACGGCTACGGTACTGATGAGCAGGGCGAAGCCATCCGTACTTCCACGCTGCGCCATGCGCTGCCCGAGGTGCCACCGCACGCTGCAACGCCCATTGAAGCCCTCGACTCGGCGCTTTTTCATCTGCACAACCAATATTGGGTAAGCTATTACATAGATGGTCAGGTCTTTGATAGGAAATTCGTTTTCGCACCTGACTCTATTGGCTTCAAGCAGCTGAAACCGATAAGCCTGCTTATTCCGCAAGGGATTCTGGCTTCTTAAATCAGCCAGCTTTAGCTGTCTTCTTCGCTCTGGCAGTAGCCACCCCTTACCATAAGCGCCACCCCCTTTATGAATGCACTTGGAATACAGTTAAGCCTGTCCTTCCTGTGGGCCTTTCTGGTAGCTATGTTCGCCGTGCCGTCCATCATCTACATCGCCCACCTCAAAAACATGCTCGATACGCCCAACGTGCGTACCGTGCACGAGTCGCTGACGCCGCGCCTGGGTGGGGTGGCCGTTTTTGCCGGCTTTATGTCGGCCCTCACCATCTTCGCCCCGCTTGATAATGGCGTGCAGCAGCTGCTGGCAGGTTGTATTGTGCTGTTTTTCGTGGGCCTGAAGGACGATTTGGTGAGCATTTCGGTGGCTAAAAAGTTTGTTGGACAGCTGCTGGCTACCGGCGTGGTGATGATTATGGCCGACGTGCGTATTACCAGCTTCCAGGGCATTCTGGGCATTGGCGAGTTACCCATCGGTATCAGCTACGCCTTCACCTTTTTCGCCATTGTGGGCATCACCAATGCTATCAACCTGATCGATGGCCTTGATGGTTTGGCGGGCTCCATCGTGCTCATTATTGTGAGCACCTTCGGCTACTACTTCTACCAGTACGGCGGCGAGTTTTTCCAGAACTACGCTTTTGTATCGGTGTGTGTAGTAGGCGGCATCCTGGGCTTTCTGCGTTACAACTTCCACCGGGCCAGTATTTTCATGGGCGACACTGGTTCGTTGGTGTGTGGCTTCATCGTATCCATTCTCACCATTCAGTTTATCGAGATGGGCCTGAAGGTGGGCCAGCCATTTGGCAGTGCGGCCCCGGCGGTGGCATTGGGTATCCTGTTCGTACCGCTGTTCGATACGCTGCGTGTATTTATCGTGCGTATGATGGCCGGCCGCTCACCTTTCTCGCCCGATAAAAACCACGTCCATCACCGCATTCTGGCCATGGGCTTCCAGCAAATCAGCACGGTTATGCTACTGGGCCTGCTCAACGTTGTGGTTATCCTGCTGGTCATCAATTTTGCTTATCTGGGTAGCATGATGTTGATTGGGCTGCTGATTGGCTTCTCGCTGCTTCTGAGCCTGCTATTAGGAGTGTACCACAGCAGGGCCGAGCGTCAGCGTATTGCTTCCTGATGGAAGGCGGCCGCGACCATACTTGTGCGTGTCAGGGTCACTCCCGCCTCTATAACTCCACTTATTAAATCTGTGCGCCGCCCGCTTTTCATCCGGAATCTGTGGTTGTTGCTGATGGCAATACTGCCGCTGGCTGCCGGAGCCGCCGAGTACCGCCGGCTGCCCCCTCCCCCCCGGTCTGGCCTTACCACCGACTGGCTTATTAAGGATCCGGCCCGCAATCGGCTGGTACTGTACCTGCCCGACTATCATGCCCCCGAGCAGGCCTATTATCAGTGGCTGAGCGTGCGGCCCGGCCGTCCGCTACCCATCACATTCACGGCCCGCGAAAACCTGAGTTTGTTTCTCAACAACCAACTCATTTTTACCGCTCCCGCTCCCGCCTCTTACACCCTGGACCTGGCAGCGCTGCTGCCCGCCGGAACCCAGCAGGGCGGGCTGCACCTGCTATGCGTGTGGCATCCCGAGGCCGTTCCTAACCTTGCCTCATTCCAGAACGCGCTGGCACCGGTCAAAAGTCCTGTGGGAGTGCGGGATGTGCTAACAGCTGCCCAGCCCCGGCCTCGGGGGCACCAGGGCCAGAACGTGTTTCTGGGCTTTCTGCTGCTCATCGGGCTCGGCTACGGAGGTCTGCGCGCCACCTATCAGCCCGGCTTTGCACGCATTTACCAGCTAGAGGGCCTTTGGGGCCAGGGCACCGCCGAGCAGGATTTCCTCGTTAAGCCCACGCTTACCTGGCTCAACTTAGTGCTGGTGATGCTATTTGCGCTGTCGTTTGCGCTGCTGTTGGTTGCTATCCACACCAATATCGAAAATATCGTAATCCTGCGCCGTCTCTTCGATGTGGCCGAATCGACTATTGTGGTAAAAGTGCTGCTCTATACGGCCCTCGTGGCGGCTTTCGTACTGGGCAAATACCTGTTTCTGGAGCTGATGGGCTATATCTTCGATGTAGCCGAGCTGGTTACGATTCAGTACCGCGAGTTCATTCGCACGGTGCTATTCATGGGGCTCTTTCTGCCCGGCGTTATGTTGCTCTATCTGGGGCTCAACCGGCAACTGCCCGAAACCGTGCTGTGGGTGTCCAACGGCGTGGTTTCCTTGTTGTTGGTTGGCACCGTATGGCGCATCGCCCGCACACTACACCGCAAAAGGTCACTCCTGAATCTACATTTGTTTTCGTACCTTTGCGCCACAGAAGTAATTCCGTTGGTCGTTTTGCTCAAATTAATCGTTTTTACTTACTAATCAGGGACTCACGCAACCCTTTTTCGCTCTCTAACGCTTCCTTATCGCTCCAGATTTTACCCTCATTCTCTACCCAATGGCCGATAATAAAGACCAGCCGGGAAAAGGCCGTCATGCCGTTCCTATAGCCACTATCCTGGTCAGCCAACCAAAGCCGACCAGCGACGTCTCTCCTTATTTCTCGATTGCCGAAAAGTATGGTATCAAGGTAGATTTTCGCGAATTTATTGACGTTCAGCCAGTTTCATATAAGGACTTCCGTAAAGAAAAGGTCAATATTGCGGAGCACACGGCCATCATCTTTACCAGCCGCAACGCCGTCGACCACTTCTTCCGCATCTGCCAGGAAGCCAAAATTGAGATGCCCGCCGAGATGAAGTATTTCTGCATCTCGGAGCAGACGGCCAATTACCTGCAGAAATACATTGTGTTGCGCAAGCGCAAGCTATTTGTCGGCCAGCGTACGGCCGCCGATATGTTCGACGTCATCCGCAAGCACAAGGGCGAAACGTTTCTGTATCCGTGCTCCGACATCCGCAAGGATGACATCCCGGAGTTTATGCGCGAAAACAAGTTCAAGTTCAGCGAGGCTGTTATCTACCGTACCGTCGCCGCCGACCTTTCGGACCTGACCGATGTGAAGTACGATTGCATTGCCTTTTTTAGCCCTTCAGGCATCACCTCGCTATTCGTCAACTTTCCCGATTTCGTGCAGAACAATACGCGTATCGCCGCCTTTGGTCCTACCACTGCCAAAGCCGTGCTCGATGCCGGCCTGATACTCGACATTGAGGCTCCTCATCCCAACGCGCCCTCCATGACGGGCGCTATTGAGGCCTATATTCGGTTGCATCAGAATAGTGGCTCGCCCAAAACGGCCGGTAAAGTATAAATCGAAGAACAGCGGGCAGTTACGACAGGAGCAGAAGGCATCTGCAGGAGCCGTTTACTTCGTGAGTGTGATGAAAAATTTAGCGCGGTTTTTCGTTACATTTGGGAACGTAGGCCCGCTACTACTCCGGGGCTGACTCACGGCAGATTTATATGAAAAGATATATACTATGCGCCGGAGCGCTGTTGATGATGGGCAAAGCCGTGGCTCAGCAACAGCCGCAGTTCAGCCACTACGGGTTCAATGGCATGCATCTGAACCCGGCTTACGCGGGTGTGAAAGGCTTTGGCGAAATAACCGGTATCGGGCGCATTCAGTATTACGGCTACGATGCCTCCTTCGATTCCGGCGGTTCGCCTACTACAGCCTCGCTCACGGCCTCGCTGCCCATCCCGGTGCTGGCCGGCGGTTTGGGCCTGGGTGTCTACCGCGACCGGATTGCTGAGTTATATACGACCAACGTGCAGCTTTCGTACTCGCGCCATCTCAAACTGGGCGAGGGCACATTGGGTCTCGGCGTGCAGGGCCTGCTCAATAATATTTATCACGGTAAATATCGGTCCAATGATGAGAACGATATAGCCGTGCCGCGTGAGGGCTCTGATGCTAAATTTGACCTAGGGGCAGGCGTTTGGTACGAAGCCCCGAAGTTTTATGCCGGCCTAAGCATGAACAACCTGCTGCGCTCTGGCTACCGCTTTAAGAGTGAAGGCATAGCCAACGCAAAAACGGCGCAATATTTGACTGAGAACCATGCCTACCTAACAGGTGGCTGCAATATTGATTTGACTTCGGACGTTGTAATTACCCCGACGGCACTGATGAAAGTAGTGCTGCCGGGAGAATTTGGCGACAACGACAAACTGACCCTGCGTAATGCCTCGTATGAGGTAGGAGCTAGGGCCACGTTCAACGACCGGTTCTGGGGTGGCTTGGGCTACCGTTCAGGCGACGCATTCACGGCTCTAGGAGGAGTTTCCTTCGCTCAGGACAATGTGCTTCGGTTGGGATTGGCCTATGACCTAATTGCATTTGGCCAAGAAGCAAAGGCAACAAGTTCATTTGAGATTATGCTGAGCTACCGCTTGCCTAAACCAAGTCTAAATATCCGGCCAGTTATCCGGACGCCCCGATATAGCTTCTAACGGACTGTTTTGGAGAAGAGGAAGATGTGCTGCAGTAGCAAAAAACAGAATGTTGGCTCAATCAATCGGTCAGATGAGCCTATCAGCCGTTTAACCGGCTGATACTTTAGTTGGTAGACAAATGTGCGGTGTTGGGCGGATTGCTTGCGTACCAACGGATGATTCATTAGATTTGCCAGCCCGAAAAATTGTAATCTTTGGTTATCCCCCTCGGTCGTCTTTTTACTTTTCATAATGAATAAGTTTTTCCTCCTGCCCCTTGTCGCTTTCTCGGCTCTGCTGTTGGGCGGGTGCGGTTTCAGCAAAGGTCCCACCGGCGACTTGGTCGGTGCGGAAGACCGGCCAGAATTTAACCCGCAGGAAGTGCCTTACGGCATGGTGCCCTGCCCCGGCGGTACGTTCCATATGGGACAGACCGACCAGGATATTTCGGCCTCCATGGTCAACATGAACAAGCAGGTAACAATTGCCGGCTTCTACATGGATGAGACGGAAATCACCAACAACCAGTACCGCCAGTTTATGAATGCCATCCGGCAGGATTCGATTGACGTACTGGGCGAAGAGTACGTGATGACCGAGCTCTACCCTGACACCACGGTGTGGGTGCGCGACTTCACCTACCACATGGGTGACCCGCTGATGGAGTATTATTACACGCACCCGGCCTTCGACGACTATCCCGTAGTGGGCGTTGACTGGTTTGCGGCCAAGTATTTCTGTAACTGGCGCACCAAGCTGAAAAACCAGGCCAACGAAGAGGCCGGTTTGGCCCCTTACCCTAATTTCCGTCTGCCCTCGGAGGCTGAGTGGGAGTACGCCGCCCGTGGTGGCCGCGACCTCGCCACGTATCCTTGGGGAGGTCCTTACATGCGGAACTCCAATGGTTGCATGCTGGCTAACTTTAAGCCCGGCCGCGGCGACTATGCCTCCGACGGACATGCCTACACGGCTCCGGTTGCCTCGTTCTTTCCCAACGATTTTGGCCTGTACGACATGTCGGGTAACGTAGGCGAGTGGTGCGACGATGCCTACATGGAGGCTTCTGTGCCAGTAGTATGGGATATGAACCCAACTAACCCCGACGACAACGAGCCCCGCAAAGTAGTACGTGGCGGTTCGTGGAAGGATATTGCGTATTTCCTAGAGACCGGAACCCGCAATTTCGAATACCAGGATTCGGCGCGCTCTTATATCGGTTTCCGCACTGCCATGATCCAGATTGGCTCGGGTGGCGGCTAAGCCAGCCTTTTTGTCTAAGACTCTTTATACCTCACCACTTCTTCTTCAACAACACAATCAGATGGCAGCTAAAGGCGGTAATTTCCTGTACGATGTATTGATGCCCAAAATCTACGGCATCGGCGCAGCAGTCGTAATTGTAGGAGCTCTATTCAAAATCCAGCACTGGGATGGTGCCAGCGAAATGCTTATTGTTGGCCTTGGTACCGAGGCTGTTATCTTTTTCCTGAGTGCATTCCAGCCCACCTCCAAAGAGGTTGACTGGTCGATGGTATACCCGGAGCTGAGCGAAGGCTATGATCCTTCCACTGGTAATTCCAGCTTCCTGCAGCAGGATAACAACGGCACGGGCTTGACCCGCAAGCTCGACGACATGCTGAAGGATGCCAATGTAACTCCCGAAGCTATTTCTTCGCTGGGCCAGGGCCTGAACCGCCTGAGCACGACTACCCAGCAGCTGGCCGGCCTCGGCGACGCTACCAATGCTACCGACGAGTACACGACCAAGGTTCGTTCGGCTGCTCAGTCGCTGGAGCGCATTAACGAGTCGTACTCTAAGACGGCTGATGCTATGAGCACGATGGCCGATGCCACCGCTGATGCAGGTGCTTACCAGCTGCAGGTGCAGAACGTAACCAAGAACTTGGGTGCTTTGAATGCAGTGTACGAAATGGAGTTGCAGGATGCCAACTCGCACCTCAAGTCCATGAACCAATTCTACGGCACATTGGCCCAGGCCATGCAGAACCTGACTGAAGCCGGCAAGGAAACCGACCAGTTCAAGACGGAGGTAACCAACCTGACTTCCAACTTGGGTTCGCTCAACCGCGTGTACGGCAACATGCTGAACGCCATGCGGGCCGGTAGCTAAGCCGCATCCGGTATAGCAAGTCAACACTCATATAGTATAGCAACAGGCATACAAGATGGCGGGAGAAAAGGAAACTCCACGGCAGAAGATGATCGGGATGATGTACCTGGTACTCACCGCGCTTCTGGCCTTGCAGGTAGATTCAGCAATTCTGTTAAAATTTAAATTCCTCGACGACAGCCTTTCCTCCATCAACGGAAAGGTGTCGAAGGCGAACGACGGAACAGTAAAGGGCATTCAGGCCCAGGTAGAGAAGGCCCGCAACCAGCCCAAAGATGTGGCGGTGTTCAAGCAGAGCCAGGAAGTGCGCGAGCGGACCAAAGAGACCATTGCCTACTTGGCTTCGGTGCGGGACCAGCTCCTCACTAAAACGGAGAACAAAGGCAAAAACGAGTTTGCCAACATGAGCGCCGAAGACAAGGTGGCCGAGCTGATGCTGGGTGCCAACAAGGACGGTGTCGGCTACAAGATGAAAGGAGAGTTGAACAAGTACTCCGACTACATCAAAGGCATCATTCCCGGCGTTACACCTTTGGCCCTCGACGCGTCGCAGGACCCGATGGTAACGGAGAAGAAGCAGAAGAACAAAAACTTCGCCCAACTCAACTTCGAAAACACGCCGGTAGTAGCTGCTTTGGCTGTGTTGTCGCAGAAGGAAGCGGAGGTGCTCAAGTACGAGTCGGACGCGCTGAAAGTGCTGTCGGATAGAGTAGGTGGCACGATCATCGTATTCGATAAGATTGGGGCTTTTGCCAGCGCTGAGTCGAACACGGTAGCGGCCGGCACCAAGTATAAGGCCGAGTTGTTCCTGACTGCTTCGGCTTCGGGCCTTAACCCGAGCATGACCCTCAACGGCTCGCCAATTGCCGTGGGTCCTGATGGCCGCGCCAAGGTGGAGTTTACGGCTCGTCCGGGCAACTTCGATAAGGATGGCAACGCTAAAGCAAGCTGGACCGGCACTGTCCGTTTCAAGCAGAATGGCCGCGACACTACTTTTAAAGTAACGATGCCTTACACCGTTACTAAGCCGGTGATGCAGATTCAGTCGGCTTCGGTGCAGGCGCTGTATTTCCGTTGCGGCAACAAGCTGAGCGTAAACGTGCCTGCTTTAGGTGCCCAGTACGACCCCAGCTTCTCGGCTACTGGTGCGGCTACCATCAAGGGCGCTACCAAAGGCGAGGTAACTCTGGTGCCTAATGCCAGCGAAGTAACCCTGAATGTAAGCAGCGGTGGAAACCCCATCGGCTCGCAGAAATTTGAAGTACGTCGTATTCCTAAGCCCGACATTCAGTGCTGGGTAGGTGGTCGTCCGGCCAACGAGAAGCAGGGTACGCCTATTACGGCTGTTCGCAACATGAACCTGAAGGCTATTCCGGATGCCAGCTTCGCTACCTTCCTGCCCGACGACGCCCGGTTCCGGGTATCGCGCTACGAGGTAACGCTGGTACGTGGCAAGCGTCCGGCCATGGCAACGATTACGGTTAACGGCCCTAACGTCGACCTAAGTTCTGTTGTGAACACGGCCCGCGAAGGCGACCGTCTTTACATCGAAGTAAAAGGCGTTCAGCGTCAGAACTTCCAGGGCAACGTGGAGGACGTACAAGTTTCCAAGTCGTTCAATATTCCGCTGATCTAAGCGTTTATAGGATTGCACTGAACCATTCCTGACGCTTTTTTGATTTCTTTGGTATGAACAAGGTATTTTCTCTCGCCGCTCTGGCGGCCGGCCTCACGCTGTCGGTGGCAGCTTCGGCGCAGGAACAAGCTACCACGGCGAGCAGCAACGGCTCGTACCGCCCGATTCCGACGTCGGACATTATGTTCCGCAAAACGATTTGGCGGGCCATTGATTTGCGCGAGAAGCAGAACAAGCCCATGTTCTCCGAAGGACGGGAAATCAGCGGTATCATTCTCGATGCTGTGAAGCGCGGTGAACTGCAGGCTTACCGTAACGACTCGCTCACTACGACTTTCTCCTCCACGGAGGTGATGAGCAACATGTCGTATCAGGAGGCTGCAGCAGGCCTCAGCGACGAGGAAAAAGCGGCCGGTTTCTCGTCAGAGACTACCGATGATTGGGGTGCGCCAGCCAAAAAGGGTGCGGCTAATGCTGCTCCGGCCGGGCCTTCGAGCTACGCTTTCCGCCCCAAGGACATCTACCAGATGGAACTGAAGGAGGACATGATTTTCGATAAGAAACGTTCGCGCATGTACCACGACATTAAGTCGATTACACTGCTCGTGCCTTCTACGCTGAGCGGTAACACGTCGGGTATCGAAAAACCAATTGCCAGCTTCAAGTACAGCGACTTGGTGCGCGTGTTCCGGGCTAACCCTGACAAAGCCATCTGGTTCAACCCCCAGAACGACGCCCAGCATAAGAACCTGGCTGATGCGTTTGAATTGTGGCTGTTCAACTCCTACATCGTGAAGGTATCTAACCCGACCGATTCGCGTCTTGATGAAATTTACGGTAGCCAGCAGCAGGGCATCCTCGCCTCGCAGCAAGCCGCCGCCGACCTTATCGAGTACGAGTACAACCTGTGGTCTTTCTAAATCACAGATGTTGCAGATGATAGGATGACGCAGATGCGCGGATACCTTTCAGAAACACAATATTTAAAAAGCAGCAGGCCCCGACCATATTTGGTTGGGGCCTGCTGCTTTTCTGTGCTTATAGTTTCTATACTGCCGCATCGGTTTGGGAGAAATAATCAACTAGGATACGGGCCTTGGCTTTGCCGACTTCGGCTACTAGCTCGGCTTCCGACAACTCGCGGATTTTCTTGACCGACTTGAACTTGAGCAGGAGCTTGTCGGCCGTGACGGGGCCGAGGCCTTTAACGTCGGTTAGCTCGGTTTTGAGGGTGCCCGCGTCGCGTCGGTCGCGGTGGAAGGTGATGCCGAAGCGGTGGGCCTCGTCGCGCATGCGCTGAAACAGGCGCAGGCTCTCGCTCTTCTTATCGATGTAGAGCGGCAGCGGGTCGTTGGGTACGTAGATTTCTTCAAGGCGCTTGGCGATGCCGATAACGGCCATCTGACCCCATAGGCCCAGATCCTTGATGGCCTTAACGGCCATGCCCAACTGGCCCTTGCCGCCGTCTACAATCACGAGTTGGGGCAGGGAGGCGCCTTCGTCGGTGAGGCGGCGGTAGCGGCGCGTTACCACTTCGTACATCGAGTCGAAATCGTTGGGGCCGATAACGGTTTTGATGTGGTAATGCCGGTAGTCCTTCTTGCTGGGCCTCGCGTTGCGGAAACACACCATGGCGGCCACCGGGTTGTCGCCCTGGAAGTTGGAGTTGTCGAAGCACTCAATGTGCTTGGGCAGCTCGGTAAGGCGCAAATCCTTCTTGATGGTTTCCATGATGCGCACCTCATTGAGGTCCTTGCTCCGGTCGTTCATGCTCTCCTTTTCCTTGCGCAGGTAAAGCACGTTTTTCAGGCTCAGCTCCAGCAGCTTGCGCTTGTCGCCAATCTGGGGCTGGGCCACCGTTACGCCGGGTAGCGGCAGCGGGGGGAGGGCCACGTTGGTCAGGATTTCCTTCGACTCGCTCTCGAACTCCTCGCGCATCTGCATCACCAGCGGGGCCAGAATCTCGTCGTCGGGCTCATCGAGCTTCTTCTGCACCTCTACCGACTGCGTGAGCACGATGCTGCCGTTCATCACTTTGAGGTAGCTGATAAAGGCCGACTTCTCGTTGGAGGCAATGGCGAATACGTCGATGTTGGTCAGGTTGGCGTTGACGATGGTGCTCTTGCTCTGGAACTCATCCAGCTTGTCGAGCTTCACCTTGAACTGGTGGGCCAGCTCGTACTGCTGGTCCTGGGCGGCCTGGGCCATTCGCTCGCGGAAGTACTGCTTAGGCAGGCGCAGGTCGCCGTTCAGTATCTGTCGGATTTGCTGGATGTACTGGTTGTAGGTTTCCTCGTCCTGGCGGCCCTCGCAGGGGCCTTTACAGTTGCCAATGTGGTACTCCAGGCACACCTTGAACTTGCCGGCTTCAATGTTGGCTTCCGAAAGGTTATAGGTGCAGGTGCGTAGCGGATACAGGGCCCGCATTAGCTCCAGCAGCAGGTTCATGCCCGTCACGTTGGCGTAGGGGCCGTAGTAGTGGCCGTCGCCGGGGCGCTTGGTGCGCGTGGGTATCAGGCGCGGAAACCGCTCGTTGGTCAGCAGCAGATACGGATACGTCTTGCCGTCCTTCAGCAGGATGTTGTACTTGGGCTGGTGCTGCTTGATGAGGTTGTTTTCGAGCAGAAACGCATCCGACTCTGAATCCACAATCGTGAACTCGATGCGCCGGATATTTTTCACCAGCTGCTGGGTCTTCTTGTTGTGGTCCTGCTTGGTAAAGTAGCTGCTGACCCGCTTACGCAAATCAATAGCCTTGCCCACGTAAATAATCGTGTCTTCATCGCCAAAGTACTTGTACACCCCCGGGCGGTGCGGGAGCTGGCGGATTTGGTCTTGCAGCTCGGAAGAGGCGGCCATATAATCACAGATTGTCGCTGATTCTTCAGCAGATTACGCAGATTCCATTTGGTAACACGCAGTAGAACATACGCTACGCCTACCGCGCATTGGAGGATACGCAGGGAAAGAACACCGGAGTTGAATTTGGCAGTCTGAATCAGGAGTTCAACAAAAAATGTGGCCAGGATGTCCCGGCCACATTCGATAAAAAACAGCTGTTCAGCGCAAAAATCAGCAAAGATCTGTGCTGCTAGATATCCTCGCCGCGCAGGTCTTCCATCTTCACCTGGTTAAGCTTTTCCTCGCTCGGGATGGTGTCGCGCTGGCCACCGGCGCCGCCGTAGTAGCGCGAGCAGTCGGTTTCGATGGTGAGTTGCGCGGGTTTGGGGAAGGGGCCGGTGTTGATGTCGAGGCTCTTGTCGGCGTATACTTTCTTCATGAACAGGCCGTACATAGGTAGGGCCATGCGCGAGCCCTGCCCGTAGTAGCCGTTGCGGAAGTGAATGCTCCGGTCTTCGCCGCCCACCCACATACCGCACACCAGATCGGGCGTGAGGCCCATAAACCAGCCGTCGGAGTAGTTGTTGGTGGTGCCGGTTTTGCCGCCCATCTCATGCGGAAATTTGAAGCCGGTTTTGAGGATGATGCTGGTGCCGCCACGCTCCTCGACGGCCCCACGCAGCATGTAGGTCATCAGGTAGGCGGTTTCCTCGCTCAAGGCCTCACGGGTCTGGGGCACGAACTCGCGTAGCACGTTGCCGTTCTTGTCCTCGATGCGCGTCACCATCACAGGTGAAGTCCAGATACCTTTGTTGACGAAGGTGCTGTAGGCGCCCACCATTTCGTAGATGCTCACATCGGACGAGCCGAAGCCCACGGCTGGTACTGCCTCGATGGGCGAGGAAATGCCCAGGCGCTTGGCGTAGCTAACCACTGTTTCGGGGCCCAGCTTCTGCACCACCCAGGCCGTAATCGAGTTCATAGACCGCGCCATGGCTTCCCGGAGCGTGAAGGTGCGGCCCGAGAAGGTGCCCTCGAAGTTGCGGGGCGTATAGGAGGCCCGGCCGGCAACGGCCGGAAAAGTAACGGCTACGTCGGGTCGTTGGTAGCAAGGCGAGTAGCCCTGATCGATGGCAGCCACATACACGAAAGGCTTGAACGTGGAGCCTGGCTGGCGCTTGCCCTGGCGTACGTGGTCGTACTTAATGTACTTGTAGTTGACGCCGCCCACCCAGGCCTTAATGCGGCCATTAAGCGGGTTGATAGCCACAAAGCCGGCCCGCATCAGCCGCTTGTAGTAGGCCAGCGAATCCATCGGCGACATCGTCACCTCTTTCTCGTTGTTGGGGCTGTTCCAACTGAAAACCTTCATCGGGTACTTCTTATTCAGGTAGTACTTCACCGAATCGGGTTGGTCGGGGAAGCGGCCCTGCAACGAGCGGTAGCGGCCGGTGCGCTTAATGGACGTGGCCAGGAAGCCCGGAATCACCCGGCCGCTTTCGTCGCGCCAGGGCTGCTGGCCCTTCCACTGCTGATCAAACCACTTCTGCTGCAGCTTCATGTGCTCGGCCACGGCCGACTCGGCGTATTTCTGCATCCGCGAGTCGATAGTCGTGTAGATTTTCAGGCCATCGGAGTACAAATCGTGGTCGGTTTCCTTGGCCCACTGGCGTAGCTCCTTGCTTACCTCTACCCGGAAATAGGGCGCAATTCCCTCATTCTGATTTTCTACCTGATAGTCTAGCTTCATGGGCCGCAGTGTGTCAGCCTGCAGCTGCTCGGCCGTGATGTAGCCGTACTTGTTCATCTGGCGCAACACCCAGTTGCGGCGGGCGCGCGAGCGGTCGGGGTTGAACTTGGGGCTGAAGCGCGTAGGCGCATTGAGTACGCCCACCAGCGTGGCCGCTTCGGGGCGGGTCAGCTTCATCGGCTGCTTGCCAAAAAACGTTTTGGCCGCCGTGTTTATACCAAAAGCGTTGGAGCCATAGTCATTGGTGTTCAAATACATGCGCAGGATTTCGCGCTTGGTGTAGCTGCGCTCCAGCCGGATAGCCAAAATCCATTCCTTGGTTTTCGTGATGAGCATACGCAGGCCCGGTACGTCGCTCAGCACCCCGTCGTTAAGGTCGCCACGGGTGCGGAACAGTACCTTGGCCAGCTGTTGGGTAAGCGTAGAGCCACCACCACCGCTGCCGCCGCTCAACAGGCCTGCCGCCACCCGGCCCGTAGCCTTGGCGTCAATGCCCGAGTGCTCCTCGAAGCGGGCATCCTCGGTCGCAATCAGGGCATCTACGAGGTGCTGGGGCAGGTCTTCGTACTCGGCGGGCGTCCGGTTTTCGCGAAAGTATTTGCCCATCAGCACGTTGTCGGCCGAGTAGATTTCCGAAGCCAACTCACTGCGCGGGTTCTCCAGCGACTTCAGGTTGGGCATGCGCCCGAACAGGTTCAGGAAGTTTGCACTCACGGCCCACACATAGAACACCAGTCCAATCAGTCCGAGCCCGAATAGCATCCAGAACGAGCGGGCCCAGCCGGTATAGCGCCCGGGGCGGTTAGGTTTAGGACGGGAAGCAGTTGTTTTTTTGGTGGCAGAGGCCATTTCAGGGAGTTAAAAACTGAAAATCAAGCGTGAAAAATTGTGCTCAGAATTGCTGGCCGGCAGCGAGAGTACTCGCATGAGTAGAGCCAGAACGGCAAATTTTAGCTTTTCACGCTTAAATTTTAATTCAAGATTATCGGTAGTTCTGGTCGTAGAAGCGCTGGTATTCGGTGGGATTTCCTTCCTGCAACAGTACTGGCAGGTTATCCATACCCACAACCAGCGTTTGGTAACCCGCCCCGCGCAGCTTACTCAGCGGCGACTGGGGGCCGCGCAGCTTCAGGGCGTAGCTCTGGGCCAGCCTGGCGTTGTCCAGCCCCTCAATGATGACGGCTTCTTCGGTTGCGTTCAGGGCTTGGCTGCGCACCTGCAGGCTGCTCGATTTGTAGAAGCGGCTGTTGTAAGCCGTCAACTGGGCGGCCAGATCGGTTAGCTGGGGGGCATCTTTGGCCAATACGATAACCACCGAGTGACTGGCCGCTAAATCGGCTTTGTAGGGCGAAGCCGGAGCCGCCGGCGCTGGCGTGGCAGCAGGCGGAATTACAGGCGCGACAGCGGGGCTGGTTGCCGGTGTAGTGGTTGGTGAAGTAACCGGGGCAGTAGCCGGCACTGCGGGCGTTGGTTCTGTTGGCGCAGTCGGCTCGGCTGTCTTCTTGGGTGCGGCAGGTGCCTTCCGACCCCGGGCGCGTGCCTGGGCCGCAGCCCGACGAGCAGCGGCGGCTTCTTCGGCTGGCGTAAGTGGGGCAGCAGGAGCCGGCTCGGCCGGAACCGGAGCATCAGGAGTAGCAACTGGTAGCACCGGAACCGGCTGCGTGGCTGCACCCGGGGTGGTAGTACCCGCCGGAGCATTTGCGCTGCTACTGGCAGGCGTAACTGCCGGAGCCGGGGTCAGGGGCGCCGGCAGCAATACCTGCGGGCTGGGCTCAGGACGGAAGCGGCGCACCGAGCGGGGCTCAATCTCGCCGGGCCGGAAATCCGACTTACCGGGCTCAGTAGTGCTGGCCATAGCCCCGGCAATCTGGCCCTGTTCGTATTTCTGGTAGGTTTCGAGCAGCGTTGAGGCCTTGGCCGCCAGCGGGCTTTGGGGGTAGTCCTTGTAGAACTTCTCTACTGCTGCCCTGGCAGTGGGCGGGGGCTGGGTGCGCACACTCAGCAGCGCCCCCAGGTAGGCCACCTGGTCGTTAAGGTCAGTTTCAGGATACTCCCTCCTGGCCTGATCCAGCGTCGTGCCAGCCTTCTTGAAATCCTGCCGCTTGTAGGCCGCGAAGGCCGAGTCAACCAGCACCGCCACTTTGGCGTTGGCCACCGAGGTGCGCCGCAGATAGTCGGGGTCGGCTACCAGCCGGGCGTACGACGAGTTAGGGTACGCCTGCCGCAGCCGCGCCGCGTACTGCTCGGCCTGAGTGGCGTCAGATTCTTTTCTTATTAGGTACAGAATGTACAGCGTCTCGGGCGTGTGTGGGCCCTGCGGATAGCGGCGCAACTGGGTTTCATAGGTTTCGACGGCCTTCTCAGGCTCGCGCAGCTGTTGGTTATAGATGCTGCCGAGCTGGTACAGCGCCTCCTGGGTCTGGTCGTCGGAAGTAGTAAGCTGTGCGGGTGTTAGTGGCACGTTCTGGCGGTACTGGCTCACCAGGTCGCGTAGCTGAGCCTGTGGGTCGACGGCGGGCTCGGTAGGGCTGCCCGGGTTCAATCCGGTGCCATTTACGGCGGTGCTGCTGTTGCCGGCAATACTCACGGGTACGCTGCCGCCCTGTGGCGTTACGGGCGAGCTGCTGGCCTGCGTTACGGTGCGCCAGTTATCCTGCAGGGGCCGGTCGCCCCAACGCCGGATAAAGTCGCCACGGGCCGTACTCAGAGCCGTTGGGTTATCGAAATACCACTTGCCCCCGGTGTTGCCCGCCAGAAAATCTTCGGAGCTGATATTGGGCTGCAGGTCGCGACCCGGAGCTAAGCCCACGGCGGTTTGCTGTTGAGCCTGCTGGCGCTCCAGTTCCCTGGCCTGGCGGGCGGCCAGCAGGTCGGCCTGGCGCTGGCGTTCGGCCAGTTCGGCTTCAGCATAGGCAGTCAGACGGGTGGTCAGTTCGTCGGGGCCGAGGCGGGCCAGGGCCTGCAGGCTGTCCTGGGTTTCTACAATGGTTAGCTGCCTGGCAAAGTCCTGCAGAATCCCGGCTCGTTCGGCCACGGCTTCGTAGGCGGGGTTGGCTTTGGGCATGGCCTGCACCGTGCTGTCGTAGTAAGCCGCGGCCAGCCGGTAGCGCTGCAGGTTTTCATAGTAGATGCGGCCCTGCAGCAGGTGCGTATAGGCTTTCTGTGAAGGGTTGCCTTTGGGCACGCGCACCGATTTTTCGAGCAGGGCCAGGGCCGCCGGGTATCGCTGCTGCCGGTATTCAAACCGGCCCATCTCGTAGTATATCTTGTCGGTGTACTCCTTGTTGTTGGGGTCTTTGAGTAGCTTGGCGAAGTATTTTTCCAGCCGGGCCCGGTCATTCAGGTTCAGGTCCGAGACCTGCCCCAGCATCAGCTTGCTGTAGAAATCCAGCTCATAGGGTGGGTTTTTCTTCAGAATCTGGTTCAGTTGGGCGTACGCTTTCTTGTCGTCGCCCTGCTGCTGGTACAACTGGGCCAGCACGTAGCGGGTGCGCGACTGCTCGTTCTTCTCCTCGATATACGGAATGGCTTTTTCGAGATTCTCGATGGCCAGCAGCGGCTCATTCACCCGCTGGTAGTACTCAGCACGGGTCAGGAACAGGGCGCGGGCGTTGCGCTCGGTACCGGCTTCCTTGTCGAGGATGTTCGATACGGCGGCCACGTTATCCAGCTCATTCAGGGCCAGGAAAGTGCGCATAAGCCAGACCAGCGCCTCGTGGCGGGCGTTGAGGTCTTTGCCGGTGCTGTTCACGTACTTAAACGTCTTGGCCGCGTCCTCGAACTCGCCTTTATAGTAGCGGGCTTGCCCGATGAGCAGGTAGCTGTCATCAGTCCAGTCGGAGCCGGGGCGGTACTGCACCGGTATCGAAGCCTTCTTGATGATGTCGTCCATGTCGGCCGTCAGGCGCGTGGCCGTGGGCTGGTCAATCACCGGAAATAGCGGCAATACGCGGTTGTAATCGTTGATGCGCTCCGCATTAAGCTTGGCCTCCACTTCCCTCATCTTCTCGCGGGCCAGGAAGTAGGCGTTGTCGCGGGCCACCACGTTGTCGTAGGTGCGGCCCACCAGCGAGCGGCGGTCGGAGCCGGCACAGCCAGCCAGTAGCGTGGCCAGCAGCCCGGTAGCGGCCAGTGCGGCCAAGGGGCGGGAAAGAGCAGCGCGAAGGGTCGTCGGGGTCGTCGTCAAGGCGGCAGAGAGGCTCGGGGCAGAAAAGAAGGACGGACGGAAAACGCCCGCCACCCACCGATTCGTTCGGGGGCTTGGGTTTTTCCTGCAACGTCGCAACCTGGGTAAAAGTACGGCTTTCTGCCCGGACGTTGCCGACAGGGGCCCTGGGGCGTTGCTAACGTGCTAAGCCCTAATTTTGTCGCCGCATCCTAGTATCCTACTGCTTATGGCCAGCCCAGTCAAGCCCCCCGACAACCCCGACAACCCCGATAACCGCTCCGACCGCCTGCGGACTGTGGCCCGCTACTCGGGGATTGGGATGCAGATGGCCGCCACTATTGGCCTGAGCACCTGGGCCGGCTACTCGCTCGATAAGCACTACCAGACCAACACGCCCTGGTTTACACTGGGCCTGATGCTGCTGGGCCTGTTCGCGGCGCTCTACAACGTAATCCGGGCCGTAAGCAAGGGCGAATAGGCTTTTGAGCTACTAGCGTATAGCTGTTGGTTTATAGCTTTTACGCCGGCTCATCGTTTACCAATAGCATCGAAGAAAGCTGTTAGCTAACAGCTATATGCTAACAGCGCAAAATGTATGAACTCCTTTCTCAAACCCTATATACTGTTCTGCTTGGTTGTGGGCTTTGTGCTGTATGCGCTGCACGGCCAGTTCGGTCCGCGCATTATTCATCCGTTCACGGTGTACACGTTTGCCTTCTTCGTGGTGCTCACGCTGGTGCTGTATCGGATGATGGAGCGGCTGCTCCGGGCCGATGCCGACAACTTTCTGGTAGCCTACTTCGGGGCCATGGTGGCCCGGCTGCTTTTGTCGCTTACACTAGTGCTGGTGTACCTTTTACGAGGTGGTGGGCAGGAAGGAAATGCCCGTTGGGCCTTTCTCGGGAGCTTCTTCATCCTCTATTTTCTCTTCGCCGGGTTTGAAGTATGGGCCGTTCTGAGTAACTTGCGCCCGTTTTCAAAACGGGACGAAATCACGAAATAAAGATTTTGTGAAAGAATTCCTAAGCCACTCTGAATGAAGCGCTTACTTTTTGCCCTCTTCTGCCTCCTTTCGCTGACGGCCCGTGCCAGCGAGCCGGTCGCTACTACGGCCGACGCAACGGAGTCCGAAAACTTCAACCCGGGCGAGATGATTCTGCACCACATCGGCGATTCGCACGAGTGGCACTGGTTCACGCTCGGCGAAACGCACGTTACTACCTACCTCCCCGTTATCGCCTACCGGGCGGGCAGCGGTCTGTCGGTGTTTTCGTCGCATGAGCTGGCCGAGGGCAAGGTGCACGAAGGCCTGAAGCTGGAGCACGAGCACCTGGTTTCGACCGACGGCGCCAAGGTCTACGACTTCTCTATCACCAAGAACGTAGCCACGCTGATGATTGCGTCGGCCCTGTTGCTGATTGTGTTCATAAGTGTTGCCCGCGGCTATGCCAAGCGCGGCACTGCCGCCCCCCGCGGTATGCAGTCGTTCTTCGAGCCCCTCATCATCTTCATTCGCGATGAGGTAGCGAAGAAGTCTATCGGCCCGAAGTACGAGCGGTACATGCCGTACTTGCTCACCGTGTTCTTCTTCATCTGGTTTAGCAACCTGCTGGGCCTGCTGCCCGGCGGTGCCAACCTCACCGGCAACATTGCCGTGACGCTGACCTTGGCCGCCATCACGCTGCTCATCACCCTATTCAGCTCCAACAAAAACTACTGGGCTCACATTTTCGCCACCCCCGGCGTGCCCAAGCCCCTGCTGTTTATTATGATTCCGGTTGAGCTTATCGGTGTCGTCGTAAAGCCCTTTTCGCTGATGGTCCGGCTGTTCGCCAACATTACGGCGGGCCACATTGTAACTTTGAGCTTCATTTCGCTCATCTTCATCTTCCGCAACATTGGTATTGCGCCGATTTCTATTGCCTTCGGCTTGTTCATCTTCTTTCTGGAGCTGCTGGTGGCTATTCTGCAGGCCTATATCTTTACGCTGCTAACCGCCATGTACATCGGCGGCGCCGTTGAAGACCACCACGATGCCGACTACCAGATAGGTGGCGGCGACGGGGCTGCTCCGGCCCAGGCCCATTAAGCACGCACACTTTCCTCTTCTGACTTTTTTCCGTTTTTCACTTCCCCAAATTCTTTTTTATGCTTCTTTCTCTGTTGTTGCAGGCCATTACTAATTCTGCTGGTCTGGCCGTATTCGGTGCCGCTATCGGTGCTGGTCTGGTTGCTCTGGGTGCCGGTCTGGGCATTGGTCGTATCGGTGGTCAGGCTATGGAAGCCATTGGCCGTCAGCCAGAAGCCTCGGGCAAAATCCAGACGGCTATGCTGATTGTAGCTGCGCTGATTGAAGGTCTGGCCCTGTTCGCCGTAGTAGTCTGCCTGCTGATTTCCTTCAATCTCTAAGGATAGAAGTACTACCAGAGCAGCCCGCTGCGCTAGGGCGCTTTAGCGCACAGCGTAGCGGGCTGTTTTGGCTTTTCCGGGGCCGGCACCTACGGTGGCCCTTCCGGATTCCAGCGTCTTAAGTACTCCTTACTGATTACTTCCCATGAATATTGTAACGCCCGAAATTGGCCTGATCTTCTGGCAGGTGGTGATCTTCCTCATCGTAGTGCTCCTGTTGCGCGCGTATGCCTGGAAGCCCATTCTCAGCTCCCTCAAGGAGCGTGAAAGCTCCATCGAAGGTGCCCTGCGCATGGCCGACCAGGCCAAGCTGGAAATGCAGCAGCTGCAGGCTGGCAACGAGAAGCTGTTGGCGGAAGCCCGCATGGAGCGCGACCGGATTCTGAAGGAAGCCACCACCATGTCGAACCAGTTCATCGAGCAGGCCAAAACCAAGGCCACCGAAGAGGGTGCCCGCATGATTGAGCAGGCTCGCGAAGCCATCCGCAACGAGAAAAACGCCGCGCTGGCCGAGGTGAAAAACACCGCTGCTCAACTCTCCATCGACATTGCCGAGCGCATCCTGCGCCGCGAGCTGACCGATCAGCCCGCACAGCAGCAGCTCGTCGATTCGTACCTGAAAGAAGTAAAGCTGAATTAGTCCGTTGGGGGTTGTCAGTTTTCAGTTGTCAGTTGTCAGGCGTTTTTAGCCCGGCATCAACAGCTAAAAACTGACAACTGACAACTAACAACTGACAACTGACAACTATAACAATGTCTGAACTACGAGTTGCTTCCCGTTACGCCAAGTCGCTGATTGATTTGGCCCTGGAGCGGGGTGAGCTGGAGCAGGTAAAGCAGGACATGGACCTGTTCAGCAAGACGCTGGGCGAGAACCGCGACCTGCGCATGCTGCTGCGCAACCCCATTGTGAAGCACGATAAGAAGCTAGCCATTCTGCAGGCCATTTTCGGTGGCAAGGTTACGGCCCTAACGGAGAAGTTCTTCACGCTCGTAACCCAGCACAACCGCGAAGACTCGCTCGTTTTCATCGGCGACGAGTTCCGCAAGCAGTACAACCTGAAGAAAGGCGTGCAGGTAGCCCAGGTAACTACGGCCACGGTGCTAGACCCTAGCCTGCGCGAGCAACTGCGCCAGCTCGTGCGCGAGCAGGCCGGCATGCCCGACGTAACGCTCCAGGAAAGCATTGACCCTTCGCTGATCGGGGGCTTTGTGCTCCGCATCGGCGACCAGCTCATCGACGACTCGGTGAGCTTCCGGCTGCGCAAGCTGCGCACCGAATTCTCGAAGAATCCCTACCAACCCCAACTATAACCCACCATGGCAGACGTACGTCCGGATGAAGTATCCGCCATTCTGCGGGAGCAACTCTCCAACTTCAAAACCGAAGCCGAACTCGAAGAGGTGGGCACGGTGCTGCAGGTTGGCGACGGTGTAGCCCGCATCTACGGCCTGGGCAACGCCCAGTCGGGGGAATTGCTCGAATTTGAAAATGGCCTGCAGGCCCTGGTGCTCAACCTGGAAGAGGACAATGTAGGTGCCGTAATGCTCGGCGACTACTCCGAAATCCGGGAGGGAGCTACCGTGCGCCGCACCAATAAAATTGCCTCCATCAAGGTGGGCGAGGGCATCGTGGGCCGCGTGGTAAACACGCTGGGCCAGCCTATCGACGGCCGTGGCCCCATCCAGGGCGAGACCTTCGAGATGCCGCTGGAGCGCAAGGCACCCGGCGTAATCTACCGCCAGCCGGTAACCGAGCCCATGCAGACCGGCATCAAGTCGATTGACGCGATGATTCCGATTGGCCGTGGCCAGCGCGAGCTGATCATCGGCGACCGGCAGACGGGTAAGTCAGCCGTGGCTATCGATACCATCCTCAACCAGCGCGAGTTCTTCGAGCGCGGCGAGCCCGTTTTCTGCATCTACGTAGCCGTGGGCCAGAAAGCATCGACCGTAGCCCAAGTGGTAAACGCCCTGACTAAGGGCGGTGCCATGGACTACACCGTGGTGGTATCCGCTTCGGCTTCCGATCCGGCACCGCTGCAGTTCTACGCGCCCTTCACGGGTGCCGCCATCGGCGAGTACTTCCGCGACACGGGCCGTCCGGCTCTGGTGGTGTACGACGACTTGTCGAAGCAGGCTGTGGCTTACCGCGAGGTGTCGCTGTTGCTGCGTCGTCCTCCCGGACGTGAGGCATACCCCGGCGACGTATTCTACCTGCACAGCCGCCTGTTGGAGCGTGCCGCTAAAATCAATGCCTCGGACACCATCGCGCGCGACATGAACGACCTGCCCGAGAGCATCAAGCACCTCGTGAAGGGCGGCGGTTCGCTCACGGCTTTGCCCATCATCGAAACCCAGGCCGGCGACGTTTCGGCGTACATCCCGACCAACGTAATTTCGATTACCGACGGACAGATCTTCCTCGAAACCAACCTGTTCAACTCCGGCGTGCGTCCTGCTATCAACGTGGGTATCTCCGTGAGCCGCGTGGGTGGTAACGCCCAGATCAAGTCGATGAAGAAGGTGGCCGGTACGTTGAAGCTGGATCAGGCGCAGTTCCGCGAGCTGGAGGCCTTCGCCAAGTTCGGCTCCGACCTCGACGCCTCGACCCGCCTCACCATTGAGCGCGGCCGTCGCAACCTCGAAATCCTGAAGCAGCCGCAGTTCTCGCCCCAGCGCGTGGAGGATCAGGTGGCCATCATTTATGCTGCCACCAACGGCCTGCTCGACCAGGTGCCTGTGAACAAGGTGCGCGAGTTCGAGAAGGAGTTCACCCTCACCATGCAGACCCGCCACGCTTCCGAGCTGGCGGCCCTGAAAGCCGGTAAGCTCGATGACACCGTTATCGGAGCCATCCGCCAGGTAACCAAGGACCTGTCGGCGCAGTACTCCGCTTAATTTAAGCTGTTAGCCGTTAGCTGTTAGCTGTTAGCTTCCGTTGGGAGGCGCGGCTAACAGCTAACGGTACCTGCTTTCTGCCGCCCAATTGAAGAAGGCGGCGAGTGCGCTAACAGCTAATAGCTAACAGCTAACAGCTCCAAAGAAATGGCTAGCTTAAAAGAAGTCCGTAACCGCATTGTGTCGGTGCAGAGCACCCAGCAGATTACCAAGGCCATGAAGATGGTGGCCGCGGCCAAGCTGCGGCGCGCCCAGGATAACATTCTGCGCATGCGACCCTACGCCCAGCGCCTCAATGGCATCCTCACCAACCTCACGGCCCAGGCCGACAGCGAGGTGCAGAGCGAGTATGGCATGGTGCGCCCCGTGCGCCGCGTGCTGCTCATCGCCATCACCTCCGACCGGGGCTTGGCGGGTGCGTTCAACTCCAACGTGTTCAAGGCCACCAACGCCCTGGTGCAAAACCGCTACGCTGAGCAGGCTGCGGCCGGTGGCGTAACGGTTATGGCCATCGGCAAGAAAGCCCACGACTACTTCGGGAAGCGCGGGCCCCTGCTCGGCGACTACCAGCACGTGTTCGGCAAGCTCTCCTTCGATACGGTGCGCGAGGCGGCCGAGCAGGCCATGGACGGCTTCCGGGCCGGCGAGTACGATGAGGTAGTGATGGTGTACAACGAGTTCCGTAATGTGGCCACCCAAATCATCCGGACCGAGCAGCTGCTGCCGCTGGTATCCGTTGAGGCCCCGGTACAGGCTGTTGCGACCAGCAATGCCGACTATATTTTCTCGCCTTCGAAGGAGGAGATTGTGCTGACCCTGATTCCGCAGTCGCTCAAAATCCAGCTATACAAGGCGGTACTGGAAAGCAACGCCTCGGAGCACGGTGCCCGCATGACGGCCATGGACAAGGCCACCGACAACGCCGGTGAGCTGCTCAAGGAGCTTAAGCTAACCTACAACCGTACCCGTCAGGCGGCCATCACCACCGAGATTCTCGAAATCGTGGGTGGTGCCGAAGCCCTGGCCGCGAGCCGGTAGTTTGTTTTGAATGTTTAGCTGACAGATATCGGCTACTAGCTTTCGTTTAACGACCTGCTTCCGCACGGAGGCGGGTCGTTTTTGCGTTCAACTCACCCTTACATGTACTGGCGCTTTGCTAATTTCTTGCTGGGCGCGGGAGCGTGGGGGTGCTGCTCCAACAGCGCCAGTACCTGCCGGGGCGTGAGGTGGGTGAAGTCGGCAATGACGGTGAGTGGGGCCTGGAAGTCGGCGGCTTTGAGGGTGGTGCTCACGGCTATGCAGCGCATACCGGCGCGGTAGGCCGCCTGCTCGCCCAGCAGGGCATCTTCGAACACCACGCACTGCTCGGGGGGCAGCCCCAGGTGGCGGGCCGTTACGGTGTAGGTATCGGGGTGGGGCTTGCCTTTCGACACGTCGTTTTTACCCACCACCACATCGAAGTAGCGGCGCAGGTCGAGGTGGTCGAGGATATAGGCGATGGTGTCGTCGCCCGAGCCGGTGCCCAAGGCTATTTTGAAGCCGGCCGTGCGGGCGGCCTGCAGAAAGCTGCGCAGGCCCGGTAGCTCCCGGCGCTTATTCCAGTACAACACCCGGTACAGCAGCTCGCGCTGGGCGGCGTACTCCTCCAGCTTTTTTTTAGGCACCGGGTTGGTGAAGACCTGTTGCAGGATGTCGCCGGCGGGCATACCGTTGAGGCGGCGCAACAGCCGGCGGGCGTTGGTGGTCAGGCCCAGGTCGCGGAACAGCAACTGAAACGCGCGGGCCTGGGCAGCGGTGTTGTCGATGATGACGCCATCCATGTCGAAGATGAGGGCGTAAGGCAGGGGCGAAGCGGGCATGGGGGCGGGGGGCATGGAGAAGAAAAACGCCTGTCATCCTGAGCGCCGCGAAGGACCTTCTTTCGGTAACGCCCGTGGCGGTACCAAAGGGCCCGTTGTCGCAAGGTCCTTCGCGGCGCTCAGGATGACAGTGGTATCCGCTTCTACGGCAGTCCCGGCCCTTACCGTTACCTTTGCCCTTTGAATCCTGCGCGGCCTTCGGGCAGCGGCCTTATCGACCTTTGCCTTGAAAACACCCCTAACCCTACTGCTGGCTACCACCCTGGCGCTGCCGGCCTTCGCTCAAAAAAAGAAACCTGGTGCTGCCACGCTAGAACGCCCGAAGTTGGTGGTGGGCATTGTGGTGGACCAGATGCGCTACGATTACTTATACCGTTACTGGAGCAAGTACGGTAGTGGCGGCTTTAAACGGCTGCTGGGCGAAGGTTTCAGCTACGAGAACACCCATTACAACTACGTGCCCACCTATACCGGGCCGGGGCACGCCAGTATCTATACCGGCACTACGCCCTCGGGCCACGGCATCATCGGCAACAACTGGCTGGTGCGCGAAACCAGCCAGCGCACCTACGTAACCGAAGACAAGAAAGTGCAGCCCGTAGGCGGCTCCATGGAAGCCGGCCAACAGTCGCCGGCCCACATGCTGGCCACCACCATTACCGATGAGCTGCGGCTGGCTACTAACTTCGAGAGTAAGGTAATTGGCGTGTGCATCAAAGACCGGGGCTCGATTTTGCCCGCCGGCCACGCCGCCAACGCCGCCTACTGGTACGACGGCACCAACGGCGCCTTTATCAGCAGCACCCACTACATGCAACAGCTGCCTGCCTGGGCCACTACGTTCAACGCCGAAGGCCGGGCCGCCAAGTATCTCGATCAGCCCTGGAACACGCTGCTGCCCATCGCGCAGTACACCGAAAGCACCACCGACGATGTGCCCTGGGAGGCGGCCTTCCGGGGCGAGGAGCGCCCGGTGTTCCCGCACGATTTGCCCCGCCTGAGCTCCCAGCTGCCCACCGCCGTGAAGGGCGCGCTGCAGGCCACGGGCGAGAAAACGGCTCCCGTCCGCAACCTCGACCTGGTACGCTCGACGCCCTTTGGCAACTCGCTGACGCTGGACTTTGCGCTGGCCGCCATGCAGGCCGAGCAGCTGGGCCAGCGCGGCACCACCGACTTTCTGGCCCTGTCCTTTAGCTCCACCGATTACGTCGGCCACCAGTTCGGACCCAACTCGATTGAGGTGGAGGATACGTACCTGCGCCTCGACCAGGACTTGGCCCGTCTCTTCGACTACCTCGATAAGACTGTGGGCAAGCGGCAGGCACTAGTGTTTCTAAGCTCCGACCACGCTGCCGCTCACTCGCCCGATTTCCTGCTTGCCAACAAGCTGCCGGCCGGCTCGGTGGGCCCCCGTCTCATGCGCGACTCGCTCCAGCGCCAGTTGGTGCGCCAGTTAGGCCCCGGCCAGTGGGTGCAGAGCTACGAAAACCAGCAGGTATACCTCAACCGTCCGCTCATCGCCCAGAAAAAGCTGGACCTGTACACAGTGCAGCGCCTGACGGCCGAACTGATGCTGGGCTTTTCGGGGGTAACGCGGGCGCTGGCTGCCGAAGATGTGCAGAAGTCGCACTGGGAAAGTGGGCTGCTGATGTACCTGGAAAACGGTTATTACCCCAAGCGTAGCGGCGACGTACTGGTAGTAATGGCTGCCGGCTGGCTCGAATCATACGCCTACCCCATCAACAAGGGCACCACCCACGGCTCGGGCAGTGCCTACGATACCCATGTGCCGTTGCTATTCTGGGGCTGGGGCGTGAAATCGGGTAAGTCGTCGGCACCGGCCAAGATCACCGATATTGCTTCTACGGTGGCGCGCTGGCTCCACATTCAGGAACCGAGCGCCAATACAGGCGAGCCGCTGCGCGAAGTGCTGGGCTGGTAGGGGCTTTGAACTGTTAGCTGACAGCTATTAGCTTTCGTTCGTTGGCCGGTTTTGTCTGCTTACCTTTGCAGCCCGCATTTGCGGATTGGCTGGCACTGCCTGCCTCTTTCTTTTGTTTACTCACTTTCAAGCTAACAGCTACTAGCTCTCCGCTAACAGCTTAACCCAACATGGCCAAATTCAACCCCTGGCACGACGTAAGCCGCGGCGACAACGTCCCCCAAACCGTTACCGGCATCATTGAAATCCCGAAAGGCTCGAAGGCCAAGTACGAGCTGGACAAAGACAGCGGCATGCTGAAACTGGACCGCGTACTCTTCTCGGCCGTGCATTATCCGGCCGCTTACGGCTTTATCCCCAAAACCTACTGCGACGACAACGACCCGCTGGATATTCTGGTGCTGTGTTCGGTTGAAATCGTGCCTATGTGCCTCGTGGAGGCTAAGGTTATCGGCGTGATGCAGATGGTAGACGGTGACGAGGAGGACGACAAAATTATTGCCGTAGCTGCCCACGACATCTCCGTAAACCACTACAACGAGCTCGACGACCTGCCGCCGCACACCCTGCGCGAGATGCAGCGCTTCTTCGAAGACTATAAGGCCTTAGAGCACAAGTCGGTAACGGTGCAGCGCTTTTTGCCCCGCGAGGAGGCCTACCGCATCATCGACGAGAGCATTCGCCTCTACAACGAAACCTTCCCCAACGGCAACGACCACGAAACGGTACTGGCCAAGGAAGAGCAGAACGGGTAGAAGCGCAAACAGCACGACGTAGGGGCGGGGCTTGCCCCCGCCCGCCGTTGAATAACCCTACCGATGGCCCTTAACCGGCCAATGGGGTAGTTCAGAGGCGGGCGGGGACAAGCCCCGCCCCTACGTCGTTCTACCAACCACCTGCCGCCGCTTTCGTCGCCCTCCGCCACGTCCTAATTTGCCCCATGCAAGCCGCCCGCCCAACTTCTCCAGCTCCGATTCCGCCGCCGGCCGGGTGGCGGCAGGTGCTCGATGCGGTGCTGTATAGCAGCGTGTGGCTCTCGGTGGCGGCCTTGGGGCTGATGTGGGCCACGTTCCTGTTTTGGGGCGTCCATATCTCGGGGCGGCTGGGTGGGCTGATATTCGCGGCCACCCTGTTTCTGTACAACCTCGACAGCGTGCTGCCCTACAAGCACGGCCAGCTGCCCGGCACCACCCGCCGCAAGCAGTGGATTCGGGCCCACCGGCCCCAGCTGCTGGCCCTGGCCGTAGCAGCCGGCTCGGCCGCGGGGTGGCTGTATCTCACCGATAATCAGCTCCGGCCTCTAACGCTGTTTGGCGGCCATCTGGCGCTTATCTCGGTGCTGTATTCGATGCCGCTGTGGCGCCGCCGGGGTCGCTGGTGGGCCCTGCGCGATTTGCCGCTGCTCAAGGTGTTTCTCATTGCCTACGTCTGGGCGGCAGTAACCGTCTGGATACCTGCCCTGTACCTGGGCCGGGCCTGGGCCGAGCCGGTGGTGCTGGTGCTCTTCGCCCGCCGCTTCCTGCTCATTCTGGCGCTGGCGCTGGTGTTCGACATCCGCGACTACAGCAAAGACCTGCTGACCGGCACCCGCACGTTTCCGGGCCTGCTGGGCATCCGGGCCACTAAGTGGCTGGGGCTGGCGGCGTTGCTGGGGGCCGCGCTGCTGGTACCGCCCGGCCTATCGGGCGGGCACGCCGTGGCGCTGGTGGCCCCGCTGGGGCTGGCGGCCGCCGTTATCTGGTACGCCGAAGAGGCGCGCCCCGACTATTACTTCGCCCTGCTCACCGACGGCGTAATGGTGGTGCAGTTTGTGGCCGTATGGCTGGCTGTGGGGTAGTAGGTGGTTGCCGTTATCTCGCTCAACCCTAGCAGCCCGCCCAGGTCGTCAGGGACGATGTATGGGCGGGGCTTGCCCCCGCCCGCCGTCTGGCCCTTTTCAACGGTTTTGTTCAACGACAATCGTTCAACGGCGGGCGGGGGCAAGCCCTGCCCCTACAGCGTGCTGACGGCGGCATTCCGTAACTCAGGTTCTCATCAGTTCCTCCAGCGCCGGCCCGATAAAGCGCACGATATCCGAAGCGAGCAAACCCGCGTGGCCGGTGTGGGGCAGGGCCAGGTCGCCGGCACGCCCGTGGGCGTGCAGGCCCAGCAGGGCGGCGTCGAGTACAGAAAGGCGTTGGTCGGCGAGTAGCGCGAGTAGCAGGCCGGTAAGCACGTCGCCGCTGCCACCGGTGGCCATGCCGGGGTTGCCGGTGCTATTGACGTATATGGTGCCGTCGGGCGCGGCCAGGGCCGTGTAGGCTCCTTTGAGCACGCAGTAGCAACCGGTAGTAGTGGCAAAGTTGCGTAGCTGGTCGAGGCGGTGGTAGTCGTCGCGGGCGGGCTCGCCTACCAGCCGCTCGAACTCTTTGGGGTGAGGTGTGAGCAGCGAGTCGGGCGGTAGCAGCGCCTGCAGCTCGTGGTAGGCCCCCAGCAGATTCAGCGCATCGGCATCGATTACTAGCGGCACCTTCGCTGTTTCCAGCAGTTGCCGCAGCACTTCGCGGGTTTCAGCCTCCTGCCCCAGCCCTGGCCCGATGCCCACGGCGGCGTAGGGTGTGAGGCCGGGCAGCTTGGTGATGACGTCGGTGGCCGGGTCGGCCAGGCACATGGCCTCGGGAGCCGAAAGCTGGAGGATGTCGTAGCCCACGGCTGGAACCCGGGTCGTCATCAGCCCTACGCCCGCCCGCAGGCAGGCCTGGGTAGCCAGCACCGCCGCCCCTATTTTACCTTTGCTGCCTGCCAATAACAACGCGTGCCCGAAAGTGCCTTTATGGCTGAACTTCGGCCGCTTCGGCAGGCGCCCGCGTAGCTCGTTGGCCGTTATAAAGAACAGGTTGGTGTTGGTATCCTGCAGTGCCTGCACGTCGAGCCCAATAGGTAGCAGCCGCCAGTCGCCCACAAAACCGGCGTTCTGGGGCAGCAGGAAGGCCAGCTTGGGCAGCTCGAAGCTGAGCGTGTAGGTGGCCTGTACAGTGGCGCTGTCAGCCGGTTGGGGCGCATCAGCATAAAGGCCCGAAGGCGTATCTACGGCCACTATGGTCGCGCCCGAATCGTTGATATGCCGCACCAGTGCCGCGGCCATGCCCTCCAGCGGCCGGCTCAGGCCGGTGCCGAACAGGGCATCCACAACCACTGCCCCGGCCGGAATTGCAGGAAGCTGGGCGGAGTTGATTTGCTGGCTATCCAATCCGGGGGGAAGCTGCTGCATTTGGTGAGTGAAATCGGCCGAATACTTGTCAGCCGGCAGCAGCCACAGGCGTACGGGGTAGCCGGCATGGTGCAGTTGCCGGGCCACCACCAGCCCATCGCCGCCGTTGTTGCCGGGGCCACAGCATACATGGATTTCGGTGCCATAGTCGAGCAGCAGCTCATCGAGCAGCCAGTTGGTCACGGCATTGGCGGCCCGCTCCATCAGGTCGATAGAAGTGATGTGCTGGGCTTTAATTGTGGCCTGGTCGAGGGCGCGGGTTTGGGCGGCGGAGAGGAGCTTCATAGCAGTAGTATACCCCTGGCGGGCGCTGCAAGATGCCGCCGGCCCTGAAAAGATACCGGACAGAGCCCTCAGAAACTTCCGGCCCGGCTGGCGCGTTTGTAACCCGGGCCGCTTGGCGGCCCGCTTTCATCTAACCCGACCCCCTTTATGCAAACCTGGAACGATATTATCCGGCTGGCCAACCACGGCAGCCCGGCCCCCGACAAGCGTGTGGAGAAAACCGACGCCGAGTGGCGCGCCCAGCTTACGCCCGAGCAGTACCACGTAACCCGTGAGCACGGCACCGAGCGGGCGTTCAGCGGCGAGCATTGCGAGGCCCACGAGGCGGGCCTCTACGCCTGTATCGGCTGCGCTACGCCCCTCTACGACTCCACCACCAAGTTCGACTCGGGCACCGGCTGGCCCAGCTTCACCCAGCCCATCACCGAAAACGCCCTGCGCTACAAGAAGGACACCAGCTACGGCATGACGCGCATCGAGGTGCTCTGCAATACCTGCGACGCCCACCAGGGCCACGCCTTCCCCGACGGCCCGCCGCCTTCCGGCGTGCGGCTCTGCATCAACTCGGCCAGCGTGCAGCTGGTAAGGCAGCAGCAGGAAGCCTAAGCCACAGGCAGCCCCATACACGCTGTGCAAAGCCCTTTCGTTGCTTGCGGAAGGGCTTTGCTGTGCCAGCGCGGGCCGCTGCCGCAACGGCCCGGCCCGAGTAGCCGGGGCCGCATAGCCGGACACGAGTAATTTCTGCCGATTTTTGCACCCCCAGCGCGCTGCCTTGGTTATGCGCGTACTACCTTGCCTGCCACCCGGAGCAAAGTCCCGCCTTGCTCCACTTTCCCACCCCGCCCATGTCGTTGCTCTTCACCGATTTCCGTAGCTGGCAGACCCACTGCTCGTCCACCAACGAACCGCTTTTCCAGCCCGTGCTCATGTACGAGGTGGAGCAGAAGGGCCGCACCGAGGAGCAGATCTGGGACGGTCTGCAGCGGGCCTACGACGTGATGCGCGACGCCGTGCACACGGGCCTCACCCAGGACATGACCTCGCGCTCGGGCATGGTAAACAACGGGGCCAAGAAAATTGCTGCCTCGCCCGTTACGGTGCTGTCGCCCGAGTTCAAAAACCTCGTTACGCGGGCGCTGGGTGCCAAAGAAGTGAATTCGTGCATGGGCCGGGTGGTGGCTGCACCTACGGCCGGCGCCTCCGGTATTCTGCCCGGTGTGCTGGTTACGCTTCAGGATATTCATAAACTGGAAGACCGCGCCATTCTGGAAGGGCTGCTGGTGGCGGCGGGCATTGCGCTCATCATCGAGCAGAATGCCTCGCTGGCCGGGGCCGTGGGCGGCTGCCAGGCCGAAACCGGCTCGGCCGCGGCCATGGGCGCCGGTGCCATTGTGTACTGCCTGGGCGGCTCGGTGTCGGAGGTTTTTGCGGCCGTCGCCATCACCATTCAGTGCATGCTGGGCCTCGTCTGCGACCCGGTGGCGGGCCTCGTGGAAGTGCCCTGCGTGGTGCGCAACGCCTCGGCTGCCGCCATTGCTTTCAGCTCGGCTCAGATTGCCATTGCCGGCGTCGACCCCGTTATTCCCGTCGATCAGTGCGTGGCAGCGCTGGGCGAAGTGGGCGAAAGCATGGAAACCCGTTATAAGGAAACTGCCCTCGGCGGCCTCGCCAACACCCTCCGCGGCCGCGAAATCGAGAAGATGGTGCTCGTGCAGGACGTCCAGATTCTGCCCGACGAGGACGGCGAATAAGCTGAAATTGGCTGCATATGCCAAAGCTGTTCGACAAGCCAAAAGAACGTCATGCTGAGCCTGTCGAAGCATCTCTACCGCTTCGTTGCAGTTGTTCGACGAAGCGGTAGAGATGCTTCGACAGGCTCAGCATGACGTTCTCGTTAATACGGCGTGCTTTCTAAACAGCTTCACCTGCAGGGCGAACTGCTGTTCTACATTGTAGGTGCCTAAGCTAGGCGCAAACCTCCAACGAAGCAGCGGCCTTACTTCCGTGCCTTCCACAACTGGCGGAACGTTTTGGGAGCTACCTGTACGGCGTCGCGGCGCTTGCTCCAGCCCACCTGGCCCAGCAGGCGGCCCAGCACCCAGTTCTTGGCCGCGGCCGGGGCCAGGTCCCACACCCAGCGGCGCTTCATGCCGTGCAGCCAGAGCGCGATGGCGCGGCGCTCCTCAGGGTCGGTGTAGCCCTGCTGCACGCTTTGCTGGCGGTTTTTAAGCAGCAGGTTATGAATCGGGATTTTCACCGGGCACACCGAGGTGCAGGCCCCGCATAGGCTGCTGGCAAAACTCAGGTGCTTGTTTTCTTCCATACCCGCAAGGTGGGGCGTAATAACGGAGCCGATGGGGCCCGAGTAGGTTGCTTCGTAGCTGTGGCCGCCGATATTCTTGTACACCGGACACACGTTCAGGCAGGCCCCACACCGAATGCAGTTGAGGGCTTCGCGCTGCTCGGGCTGGGCCAGCAGGTTGGTGCGGCCGTTGTCGAGCAGAATCACAAACATTTCCTCGGGGCCATCCTTCTCTAAAGGCTGGCGCGGGCCGGTGTAGATGGTGTTGTACACCGTGAGCTGCTGGCCGGTGCCGCTGGTGCTGAGCAGGGGCCAGAACAAGTCCAGGTCGCGCAGCCGGGGTATCACCTTTTCGATACCTACAATGGCAATATGGGTGTGCGGAAACGTGGCGGAGAGGCGGGCATTGCCCTCGTTTTCGGTCACGCACACCGCGCCCGTATCGGCTACCAGGAAGTTGCCGCCCGTGATGCCCACCTCGGCCGTGGTGTACTTGTCGCGCAGCAGGTGGCGGGCCGTGAGTACGAGTTGCTGGGCATCGTCGGTGTGGGCAATGCCGAGGTGCTTGACGAAGATGTCGGCAATATCGGCCTTGCTCAGGTGCATGGCCGGCGTGACAATGTGATAGGGCCGCTCGCCATTGAGTTGCACAATGAACTCGCCCAAATCTGTCTCTACCGACTCGATGCCGCGCTTGCCCAGGTACTGGTTGAGGTGGATTTCCTCGGTGGTCATGCTCTTGGCCTTCACCACGGTGCGGGCCTGGCGGCGCTCCATAATCCGGCCTACTTCGGCCAGCGCCTCCTCGGCATCGCGCGCCCAGATAACCTTGCCGCCGCGCTTGGTGAAGTTTTCCTCGAACTGCAGCAGGTACTCGTCGAGGTGGTTGATAACCTCCGTTTTCAGGTACGACGCCCGGCTGCGAGCCAGCTCGTGGTCCTGATAAAAGCCCATGCCGGTGGTTACGGCCGCGTTGTACTTGCCAATGTTGAAGCGGATTTTGCGGCGGTGCTCCAGGTCGAAAGCCTTGCGGTCGGTATCGGCCAGAAACTGGGCGGCTTTAGTTGGGGCGGAGGCAGCAGTGGGTTTCATGGCAGCACGGGTAGCAACGGGTTCAGGCAAAGATAAAAACCCGCCGGACCAGAATCGGTTCGGCGGGTTTCAGAAGTAGGTAAGAGACTGACGTTCTTTCCTAAGCTAACAGGTCGGCTACTTCTTGTTCGAGTCGACTACAATGCGCTTGTCGCGGTTGGCGAGGTCCCAGGCAGTGTAGAAAACGAGCTGGGCGCGCTTTTCCATCTGCGGAAACTCGATTTTCTCCACCTCGTCGCCCGCGGCATGGTAGTCGTCGTGCACGCCGTTGAAGAAGAAGGCCACCGGAATGCCGTGCTTGGCAAAGTTGTAGTGGTCGGAGCGGTAGTAGAAGCGGTTGGGGTCCTCGGGGTCGTTGAAGCGGAAGTCGAGGTCGATATTCGTGTACTTCTTGTTCTGCTCCTGCAGAATGGTGTGCAGCTCCGAGCTGAGCTTGTCGGAACCGATAACGTACACGTACTCCGGCTTGCCCTCGTGGTCCTTGTCGGTGCGGCCCACCATGTCGATATTCAGGTCGACCACCGTGTTTTCGAGCGGGAAAACCGGGTGGTCGGTGTAGTACTCCGAGCCGAGCAAGCCCTTCTCTTCGCCCGTTACGGCCAGAAACAGGATGCTGCGGCGGGGGCCATTGCCCTCGGCTTTGGCTTTCTGGAAGGCCTGGGCCATTTCCAGCACCGTTACTGTACCCGAGCCATCATCGTCGGCGCCGTTGTGCACCTCGCCGTTGATGATGCCGATGTGGTCGTAGTGCGCCGACAGAATCATCAGCTCGTCCTTGCGGTCAGTGCCTTCGAGGTAGCCCATCACGTTTTCCGTCACGAAATCCTCGTTTTTGCGCGCAGCCAGCACCGTGGCCTTCGCGGGCCGGAACGGGCTCATCACTGGCTTACCGGCCGTAGTGATGGAAGCAGCATATTTAGGCACCGTCTGGGCATTGGTGCCCAGCAGCTTGTAGCCCACGGCCGGCGACACGAAGTAGGCGGTTGGCCGGGTGGTGCCGGGCTTGGCGTCTTTGAACGCAATGCTGGGCCGGCTTATGTAGGGAGCCATGCGGGCGGCCAGCTTGGCGAAGTTGCTGTTGGGGTCGAAATCAACGAAGAACACCGAGCGGGCCCCCTTCTGGGTAGCCATAGCCAGCTTGGCGCGGTAATCCTGGCCCCATTTGCTGTTCTGGCCATCTTTGCCCAGCAGCGCAGTGCCTTTGGTGGTCTGGGGCTCGCCCAGTAGTATCAGCAGGTCTTTACCCTTCACGTCGCCCAGGCTGGCATAGTCGGAGTAGCCGTCCTGCTCGATGCCGTAGCCGGCAAACACGGGCTGCACGGCAGTAGGCGTGGCAAAACCCTGGCCGCCAAGGGCGTAGAAATCGGTGAGCCACTTATAGGTATCGGCCCCGATTTTAAGCGTGGCGCCATCGGCCCAGCTGCCGCGCACCATGGTAAAGTGCTGGATGTAGGGGTTGTCGGAGCCTTTCACTGGGCCCTGCAGGCCGAGGTCGGCGAACTGCTTGGCGAGGTAGTCGGCGGCCATTTTCTGGCCTTTCTCGCCGGTTTCGCGGCCCTCGTATTCATCCGAAGCCAGGATGGTGAGGTGCTGGCGCAGGTCGGCCTGGGTGATGGTTTCGGCGTAGGTCCGGGCCAGGTCGGCGGTGGCGGCCGTTGCGCCGGCAGTAGCCGCCGGAGTGGCGGCGGTGGCCGTAGCGGCCGTAGCGGCCGAGCCTAGTGGCTGCTGCGTAGCGCAGGAAGCGGCCGTGAAGCCTGCCGCCAGCAGATAAGCGAAATAGGAGGGTTTAAACATGGTTTTGGAGAGGGATTTGGTTGCTGGAATCAAAGAAAGCGGTGCCTTAGCTGTTTTTCATAAGCAGCACCGAAGCATAAGCGGCCACGCCTTCGCGCCGCCCCACGAAGCCAAGCTTTTCGGTGGTTGTGGCTTTTATGCTCACGTCGTCGGATTCAATACCTAGTACCTCGGCCAGTACGCGCTGCATTTCGGGAATGTGGGGGTTGACTTTGGGGGCTTCCAGGCAGATAGTGGAATCGATGTTGCCGATGCTGTAGCCTTTCTCGCGCAACAGACGCGCAACTTCGGCCAACAGACGCTTCGAGTCGATGCCTTTGTACTGCAGGTCGGTGTCGGGGAAGTGAAAGCCGATGTCGCGCAGGTTGGCCGCGCCCAGCAGCGCGTCGCAGATAACGTGGATGAGCACGTCGGCGTCGGAGTGGCCGAGGCCGCCGTGGGTGTGGGGCACCAGGATGCCGCCGAGCCAGAAAGGCAGCCCTTCCTGGAGCTGATGAACGTCGTAGCCGAAGCCGGTGCGGATTTTCATGACTAGAAATGTTAGCGAGCAGGCAAGTTACGGTTTCGGCCCACAGCTGCCAGCAGGCAGAAGGGGTAATGGCCATTTGGGGCCTGCCGGAGCCCCCGGGCCCACTTGCCGGTAGCTGCCGAACCGACGGGCAGAGCGGCTGCCGAAAGGATTCAGAAATATAAATGGAAACCCATAACTCATTTAAAGTTTCCTGCGTATCTTTGCGGCCTGCTATGGAAATCAAAGACCGAATTCTGCAATCCGCCCTGCTGCTCTTTACCCGCAACGGGATAAAGAGCGTGTCGATGGATGACATTGCCTCTGACCTGGGTATATCCAAAAAAACGCTCTACAAGTGGTTCGATAAGAAGGACGACCTGGTATCGGGCGTAATTGGCGGCCACCTCTGCCGGGTGCAGGGCGAGTGCGAAGGCATTGCCAACGTGGCCGACAATGCCGTGGACGAAATGGTGCGCATGATGGAGTGGGCTGAGCGGCAATTCTCGCAAGTGAACCCCAACACCGTGCACGATTTGCGCAAGTACTACCCGGCGGCCTGGCAGCTGTTCCACGACCACAAAAGCCGGTATATCCTCACCCAGATTCAGGACAACCTGCACCGGGGGATGGCAGAGGGGCTGTACCGCGCCAACCTCGATGTGGAGGTGCTGGCCCGCCTGCGCCTGGCCCAGATTGACACCCTATTCGACCCCGACATATTTCCGCACACCCACTTCGGGCAGTCGCGGGTGCAGCTGGCCTGCAACGAGCACTTTCTGCTGGGTCTGGTCACGCTCAAGGGGCACAAGCTCATCAACGAGTACCGCCACGTAACAGAAGAAGAATAGCGTTTTACCGCATTGCATTTTTGGCAAGAGTCTGCGCATAAATCAGCGCTATGCACTGCCAACCAGGCACTAACACCGCAACTCCCGCTTACCTTTTATATGAAAAAGAACCTTCGCCTTTTGCTGCTGGCCGCCGGGCCGGGCCTGCTGGCCCCGGCCGGGGCCGCGCTGGCCCAAACGGCCCAACCCGCGCTGGGCACCCCGCTGGAAGCCACTTCGGGCACGCTGCCGCTGAGCCTGAAGCAGGCCATCGATTACGCCATACAAAACAAGTCGACGCTGCTGGCTACCCGGCTGGGCGAGCAGACGGCCAAGGCCAAAGTAGGCGAAATCCGGTCGGCGGGCCTGCCCCAGGTGAACGTGGCGGCCAACGTGGCCGACAACTTCAAGCTGCAGAAGAGCCTGGTAAACTTCGGGGCGCTGGGTGGTGGCGCCTCGGCCACTACGCTCACGCCCCAGGATATTGCCGCGGCCCAGAACGGGCAGACGGTGAACCTGGGCACGGTAACGCTGCCCTCGGAGCCCATGCCGCCCCAGGCCTTCGCGTTCGGGCTGCAGTGGGCCGGCAACACCAGCGCCTCAGTGTCGCAGCTGCTGTTTGATGGGGCTTACCTCATTGGCCTGAAAGCGGCCAAAGTGTACGAGGAGCTGGCCCAGAAGCAAACCCAGCAGGCCGAAATCGACGTGGTGGAGCAGGTAAGCAAGGCGTACTATAGCACGTTGGTGGCCCGCGAGCGGCTCCAGCTGCTGTCGCGCAACGTGCAGCGCCTCGACACGCTGCTTTACCAGACCAACGAAACGTTTAAGGCGGGCTTCGCCGAAAAGCTCGATGTGCAGCGCCTGCAGGTGCAGCGCAACAACTTGGTGGTGGAGCAGCAGAAAGCCAGCCGCCTCACTGACCTGAGCGTGGCGCTACTCAAGTTTCAGATGGGTCTGCCCCAACAGCAGGCCGTAGCCCTGAGCGACTCGCTGAGTACGGCCCTGGTAGATGCCGGCTCGCTGCGCCGCACCCTGGGCGCCGCTGACTTCAAGACCGGCGGCGGCGTGAGCGGCCTCGGCAGTGTGCCGACAGCGCCGGACGTAGCTTCGCCCAACGGTGCCGACCAGCGCGCCCAGGACCAGCAGACGGCCCTGAGCGGTGCCCGCACCGGGCAGCTGGCCGGCGCCATCAACTACAACAACCGCATCGAGTTCAGCACGCTCGAAACCCAGCAGGCCCTGGCTGGCCTCGATTTGGCCAACCGCCGGGCCGGGGCTTACCCGCGCCTGCTGGCCACAGCGGCCTACGGCTTCTCGGGCTCGGGCCTCACCGCCGGCGACCTGTTCGCCTTCCGCGGGCCCGACTCGCGCACTGGCAACGGCTTTCCCAACCAGAACTGGTTTGGCTTTGGCAATGTGGGGCTGAGTTTGCAGATTCCGGTGTTCGACGGCTTCCGTCGCAAGTACCTGGTGCAACAGTCACGCATTCAGCAGCAAACTATTGAGCGGGGCTTCGAAACGCTGCGCCAGAGCATCGATTTGCAGGATGCCCAGAGCCGCACCAGCCTCATCAACGCCCTCGATGTGCTCGACAACCAGCGCGCCAACCTAAGCCTGGCCGAAGAAGTGTCGCGCGTATCGCGCATCAAGTTTCAGGAAGGTGTAGGTGCCAACCTGGAGGTGATTTCGGCCGAAACCAGCCTGCGCGAAGCCCAGACCAACTACTACGCCGCCCTCTACGACGTGCTGGTGGCCAAGGTCGACCGCGACAAAGCCACTGGCGAGCTATTCCGCAAAGCCTCTAATTAAGCTTCAAGCCGCAAGCCACAAGCTGCAAGTCTTTTGCGCTTGATTGCTCGCTAATTCTCAACTCTCTTCCTAGTAAGCATATGTCTTTCGTTTCAATTACTCCCTCGCGCATTGCGGCTTGTGGCTTGTGGCTTGCAGCTTGCGGCTCCCTCGCCTCCTGCGGCACCAAAGACCCGGCGGCGGAGCTCGTCAAGCTCAAGCAGGAGCAGGCCAGCACCCAGGCCAAAATTTCGGAGCTGGAGGCTAAAACCGGCACTGCGGGTGCCGAGGCTGCCGTGCAGGCCACGCCCGTATCGGTAATTAAGGTGGCCAACGAGGATTTTAAGAGCTACCTCGAAGTGCAGGGCCGGGTCGATTTCGACCAGAACGCCACCGTATCGGCCCGCGCGGCCGGCACGCTCACCACGCTCAGCGTAAAGCGCGGCGACCAAGTGCGCAAGGGCCAGACGCTGGCTACTGTGGATGCCGCGGTGCTCGATGCCAGCGTGGCCGAGCTGAAGGTGCGCATGGACCTGGCCAAGGTGGTGTACGAAAAGCAGAAGCGCCTCTGGGACCAGCAGATTGGCACCGAAATCCAGTTCCTGCAGGCTCGCAACAACTACCGGGCACTCCAGAGTAACCTGGCCACCCTTAACCGGCAGCGCGAGCTGTACCGGGTAGTAGCGCCCTTCGGCGGAACCGTAGACGACGTGCTGCCGAAGCTGGGCGAAACGGTGGCCCCCGGCGCGCCGGTGGTAAAGCTGCTCAGCAACAGCGGCAGCGGCAAAATCGTGGTCGATGTGTCGGAAGCCTACGCCAACAGCATCAAGGTAGGCGACAAAGCCCTCGTGACCATTCCCGACCTCGGCGAAAGCGACCTGAACGCCACCGTGCGCGTGGTAACGAGCACCATTAACCCCACCAGCCGGACCTTCACTATTGAGCTGCGCCTGGCCGACCCCGGCAAAGCGGGCCGCCTGCGCCCCAACATGGTTACCAACGTGCGCATTCTCAACTACAACCGCCAGAACGCCACCGTACTGCCCGTTGACCTGGTGCAGCGCGACGAGCAGAACAGCTACGTGCTGGTAGTAGACGACAAGGGCGGCAAGAAAGTGGCCGCCAAGCGCATCATCAAAGTAGGCAACACCTACAACGGCAAAGTCGAGGTAACCGAGGGCCTGCAAACCGGCGACCAGGTGATTTCGGCCGGCTACCAGAGCCTGAACGAAGGACAGAGTATTAGCTTATAGCTGAAAGCTGTTAGCTGTTAGCTTTCGTTCAGGCGGCCGGTTTCGCATTCTCACACCTCCGTTTCTGAGATTCTTATGAAAAACTACAAAGAACTGAAGGTGTGGCAGCGAGGACTGGAAATAGTGGCTGCAACCTACGAGTTAGCTCGCCAGTTGCCCCGGGAAGAGACCTACGGGCTGCGGAGCCAGATGACTCGGGCGGCAGTTTCTATTCCTTCCAACATTGCCGAAGGCAGCAGTAGAACGAGTGAAAAGGAGTACCGGCACTTTCTGGAAATAGCGCTGGGCTCCTGCTTCGAATTGGACACGCAACTCATCGTAGCTATTCAAACGCAACTATTGACTCTTCCTGCTGACTGCTTGTTACCTGGTTTGTTGGAGGAGGAGATCAAAATGCTGCATGGCTTTATCAGCCGGCTCACAACGAACGAAAGACTATCAGCCTAAGCTTCACCAGCCGGCCACATCGGTCGTCAGGTATCCCCAAGACAAGCTAATAGCTAACAGCTATCAGCTAATAGCTTAAAACCACCATGCAGGACACCGGAAAAGAATTCGGACCCACCAGTTGGTCCATCGACAATAAGACGACGATTTACATCGTCACGCTTATTCTCACCATTATGGGCATTTTTGCCTACATCAAGCTGGGCAAAGAGAAGTTTCCCGACATCGTGATTCCGCGCATTATCGTGGCCACGATTTACCCTGGCACTTCGCCCACCGACATCGAGAACCTGGTCACGCGCCAGATCGAAAAGGAAATCAAGAGCGTAAATGGGGTGAAGAAGATTTCTTCGACTTCGAACCAGGATTACGCCATCGTGGACGTGGAGTTTACCTCCGGCGTCGACGTGCAGTATGCCAAGCAGCTCATCAAGGACGCCGTGGACAAGGCCAGCTCCGAGCTGCCCAACGACCTGCCCTCGCCGCCCACCGTGCAGGAAGTCAACCTGTCGGAGCTGCCCATTATGAACATCAACCTGGCTGGCAACCTGCCTATCAGCCAGCTGAAAAAGTACGCCGACGACTTCCAGGACAAGATTGAGGCCCTGCCCGAAATCACCCGCGTCGACATCATCGGGGCCCTCGACCAGCAGGTGAACGTGGACGTGGACCTGAACCGGCTGCGGGCGTCGCGCCTGAGCTTTTCGGACATCAGCGCCGCCATTGCCCGCGAAAACGTGACCATTTCGGGCGGTACCGTGGATGTGGGCAACCAGAAGCGCGCCGTGCGCGTGGCCGGCCAGTACGTGCGGGCCGACAACATTGCCAACATCCAACTCAAGAACCTGAACGGCTCGGCCGTGCGCCTCGGCGACATTGCCACCGTCACCGACGGCTTCAAGGACCGCGAATCGTTTGCCCGTCTCGATGGCAAGCCCGCCGTAACGCTGAACGTGGTGAAGCGCCAGGGCGAAAACCTGATCGATGCCTCCGACAAAATCAAGGAGATTGTGGCGGAAGCCGAGAAAACGCTGCCCCAGGAGCTGACTATTACCGTTACGGGCGACACCTCCAACGACACCCGCGTTACGCTCCACGACCTGATCAACACTATCATCATCGGCTTTATCCTGGTAACGCTGATCCTGATGTTCTTCATGGGCACCACCAACGCCCTGTTCGTGGGCCTGTCGGTGCCGCTGAGCATGTTCCTGGCCTTCGTGCTGCTGCCCACGCTCGACTTCTCGCTCAACATGATTGTACTCTTCGCCTTCCTGCTGGCGCTAGGCATCGTGGTGGATGACGCCATTGTGGTTATTGAGAACACCCACCGCCTGCTGCACGAGCACCCCGAGCTGACGACGGCCCAGGCCGCCAAATACGCGGCCGGCGAGGTATTTATTCCGGTACTGGCCGGTACGCTCACCACCGTTGCGCCGTTCGTGCCGCTCATGTTCTGGCCCGGTATTGTGGGCTCGTTCATGTTCTACCTGCCCGTTACGCTCATTCTTACGCTCATGTCGTCGCTTATCGTGGCCTTCATCATGAACCCGGTGTTTGCCGTGAGCTTCATGGAGCGCGAAGACCACCACTTAGGCGAGAAGCCCAAGTGGGACCGGCCGCTGTCCATTGCCATCGGTATCATGGTACTGATTGCCATCATCGGCTTCCTGGTCGGCTCGACGTTCCTGGGCAGCCTGATGCTGACGCTGGCCGTGCTCGTGATTCTCAACCGCTTCGTGTTCGTGCATCTGATTGCCGGCTTCCAGACCAAGGTGCTGCCCCGCTTTCAGGACTCGTACGCCCGGCTTGTGGGCTGGGCCATCTCGTGGCCGAAAGCCATTATGCTGAGCATGGTGGTGCTGTTTGTGCTGTCGGTTGTGGCCATCGGGGCCCGTAGCCCCAAGGTCGACTTCTTCCCCAAAGGCGACCCCAAGTTCATCTATACCTACCTGAAAATGCCGGTGGGTACCCGCGTAGCCGTTACCGACTCGGTGGCCCGCATCCTCGAACAACGCATCTACGGCGTTATCGGTAAGGACAACCCCGATGTGGAGTCGGTGATTACCAACGTGGCCATTGGCGCCGCCGACCCCGGCGAGGCATCGGCCGCCGGTACGTCGCAGTCGAACCTGGCCAAAGTGGCCGTGGCGTTCAAGGAGATGAGCGACCGGACCGGACCGGCAACAGCCGGCTACATGGACAAAATCCGAGAGGTGGTAAAAGGCATTCCGGGTACCGAAATTTCGGTAGACCAGGAAAGCAGCGGCCCGCCCACTGGCAAGCCTATTGCCATCGAAGTATCGGGTGATGACTACCCGACGCTTATCAAGCTGTCGAAAGACGTGACGAGCTACCTCGATTCGGCCAACATTGGCGGCATTGAGCAGCTGCGCTCGAACCTCGAAGACCGCAACCCCGAAATTGCAGTCGACATCAACCGCATTCGGGCCAACCGTGAGGGCATCAGCACGGCCCAGATCGGCATGGAAGTGCGCACGGCCATCTACGGCACCGAGGCCAGCAAATTCAAGACGGCCGACGACGAGTACCCGATTCAGGTGCGCTACGCCGAGCCCTACCGCTCCGACATCGACGCCATCCTGAACTCGCCCCTGACCTTCCGCGACGCGACGGGCCAGGTGCGCCAGGTGCCCATTGCCTCGGTGGCCGATGTGAAGTACGGCACCACTTACGGCGGCATCAAGCGCAAAGACGTGAAGCGCGTGATTACGATTTCCTCGAACGTGCTTGGTGGCTTCACCGGCCCCGACGTGGTGCGCCAGATTGAAACCTCGCTCCGCTCGTTCCCGGTACCGCCCGGCTACACCGTGAAAATGGGCGGCGCCCAGGAAGACCAGAAGGAAACCTCCGACTTCCTCGGCATTGCCGCCGTGGGCGCCATTGGCCTCATCTTCCTCATCCTGGTAATGCAGTTCAACTCGGTCAGCAAGCCAATTATCATCCTGGCCGAAATCATCTTCTCGGTTATCGGGGTGCTGCTGGGCCTGGCCATTACGGGTATGAATATCAGCATCGTGATGACGGGTGTGGGTATTATCGCCCTGGCTGGTATCGTGGTGAAAAACGGTATTCTGCTGGTCGAGTTCACCGATATGCTGCGCAGCCAGGGCATGCCCCTGCGCGAGGCTATTGTGCTGGCCGGCCGCACCCGCCTCAACCCGGTTATCCTCACGGCCACGGCCGCCACGCTGGGCCTGATTCCGCTGGCCATTGGCCTGAACATCGACTTCTACGAGCTCTTCAACTCGGGCAGCCCCAACTTCTTCATCGGCGGCGAGTCGGTTACGTTCTGGGGTCCGCTGGCCTGGACCATCATCTTCGGTCTGGTGTTCGCCACGCTCATTACGCTGGTGGTAGTGCCGGTGATGTACCTGATGACCGAAAGCCTGAAAATCCGCATCAAGGGCGAGCCCGAGGTGATGGCCGATGAGGAAGAGGCAGACGCTGCCACACCGCCCATCCTGGCTAAGTATTAACGCAGGGCAAGCTCCGGACAGACTCAGGTCTTTCCGGAGCTTTTTTTTCTGAGCCTTTGCAACCATTGCCGTTGCTTCCGGACTCCTTCGCCCGAACGGGCGCGGGAGGCTTTGCTGCCGGCTCCGTTCCGTTTTCTTTTCTTCTGTTGGCTCGTTTCATGTACGCCTCCACCACTACCGCCCCCAAAACCATTCAGCAGCAGGTGCTGCGCATCATTAGCAAGCGCAAGGCCATCAAGGCGCGTCGCCTGCGGATAGGCTGCAACCTGAGCCGCGAGTTAGGCTTCGACACTGTTGATGTAGTCGATATTATCCTGGAGCTGGAGCGCAACTTCCATATTGTCATCCCCGATGAAGTGCCGCTGACAACCGTTGGCGACTTCGTAAACTACGTTGTCAGCCACACCCCCACAGAAGCTCAGGCCGCGTAGTGTATTAGCAGCTAGCTGCTAGCTGCTAGGAATTTCCTGCCGCTCCGGTCAAAAAAAGGCCCCGCACTCAATCGAGTGCGGGGCCTTTTTCGTTTTTTTCAGCTAACAGCTAACAGCTAACAGCTAACTAGCGTACGTTACCGCCCATGTCTCCGCCGGCTGGCCGGTCGTGGGTCGAGAAGTTAGGCTCGCGGCTGCTGTCGGTGGTATTGGCGGCTACGTCGGGCTGGGTGGCAGAAGTGGTGCCAGTAGCCTGGGTAGCCGTAGGTTTGTTGGCCTCGGAGCCCATATTGCCCACCTGCCCCATGGTCGAAACCGAGCTTTCGGTTTTCGTCATGGAGTTGGTCCGGGGCTGTTCGTCGGTATCTCTTACCAAGGTAGGGCGGGTGCTTTCCCACTCGGCAAACTTTGCCAGCTCATCCTGGATAGTTGTGCTAAACCAGGCAACCAGGGCCACATCATCGAGCAGACCCAGTACCGGAATAAAGTCCGGAATCAGGTCAATGGGGCTCAGAAAGTAGATGGTAACGGCTACTGCGGCCACTACAGTGGTAGTAGGCAGGCCGGTATACTCGCCCGACGCCGATAGTTTGATAAGCCTGAACATGGTCTGCATGGTCTCCCAAGCCTCGTGGGCAATAGAGCCCATGTCCTTTTTGCTGCTGGCTTTCTCGTACGCATCAGTCAGCAGCTGCTTCATGCGCGTAGGCTTTTTAACATATTCTTCGGCCTTGCCGAGAAATTTCTTGAACAGAGGCGAAGAAGCTACGTCCTGTCCTTGAGGGTCTTGCTTATCCATGGAAGCGCAATAAAATAGAAAGGGAGGGTACCGGCCCAAGTGCCGGTGTTTTGCTATACTCTATCAGGCCAAAATGGTTTTAGCCACTTCCTGCACAGGCTGCCCCGGCCAATTGCCGCACCAATTGCCGGTAACAGCCGCGCCCCGTCGGGTAGAACGGGGCGCGGCGGTAAGCAGGATATGAAGTCGGATGAGGACGCCTAACGGTCGACGCGGCCGGCGGCGTAAAAGTTGCGGCTGTAGTAGGCCTGCCGCAGCGAGCTAACCATTACACCACCGTTGGTAGCTGCGTGGGCAAACTTGTTGTCCTTGAGGTAAATACCTACGTGGTAGATGGGCTGGCCCGGACCCCGACGGAAGAATACCAGGTCGCCGGTCTGCATTTCATCCTTGTCGACGCGCTTCACCGTGCCGAACATGGAGCGTGAGCTGCGCTGCAGCGTGAGGCCGTATACCTCCTTAAATACGCGGGTAACAAAGCCGGAGCAGTCGGTGCCGCTTTTGCTGCTGCTGCCATAGCGGTAGGGCGTGCCCAGCCAGGAAGCCACGGTCGCCAGCAGCGACTTGTTCTCATTGTAGTCAGTCTCGATGCCTAGCCGCTCGGCTACTTTATCGTAGGCCGCCGAGTCGGCGTTAGTCAGGATACGGGCGTTGTCACCTTCATCGGCGGGCAGCAGGCCGCCCAGCAGGGAGGCTTGTTGAGAAGAAGCAACCACTAGGTTGCCAGACGCGGCGGGGGCTTGCTCGAATAAAAAGGAGAGGACCATGGCGGCCGCGGCGAGGCAATAGAGGATGCTGTTTTTCACTGTTCGTCGGGAAGGTGCTGACAGTATGGGCGGAAAGCGCCGCACTGCTCCAAAAGATGTTCGTTACTCGATAGGCAACCGGGAATCCGGATGGCAAAAGCGAAAAGATTAAGACACTGGCCCGCTGCTTTTCCGAACTGGCCGGACAGAGGCGTGGAGTAAAGCTAGGTCTGAAACAACCAAAGAGCCAAGAAAAAAAACAGTTAAAAACAAATTTTCCCGGTATAGGTCAAATTATTTGGCAAATAGTCTTGCAACCAGCTCAACTTGGCCAACCTATATTGCGTACACCTCGCCCTTCTCTTTCTTCTTCCTATTGCCTTATGCAGGTAGCGCGCATTGTAGAAAACTCGCCCTTTGCCCGGTTGGCCCGCCTGAAACTGGCAGTGCCCAACGTGGCGATGGTGCTGGGCCGTAGCATCCACTTGAGCGGGGTTACGCGCGAGGAGTTTCTACGCGACCCGTTCTGGGTGGCGCACGAAATGGAGCACATCCGGCAGTTTGAGCAGCACGGGCGGCTGGGGTTTCTGGTACGCTACCTGTGGGGCTGGGCCCGCTACGGCTACTACCACATCCCGTTCGAGATAGAAGCCCGCGAAGCCGCCGAGCGCGATGCCCATCATTATGCCCAGGGCCGCCCGCTGCCTACGGTTGCCGAGCGCCACGCTACGCCAAAAGCAAAATAGGGCGCTGTAGGACCAAATCAGTAAAAAATGAGCAAGCTCGTCATTCAGAGCGAAGCGAATGACGAGCTTGCTCATTCAATCATTTACACAGCTACTCCCTTACTCACTGGCTAGAGCGCTGCCAGGCGGCCGCCGTCAACGGCCAGGGTGGTGCCGTTGATGAAGCTGGCTTCGGAGGAGGCCAGAAAGCAGACGGCGGCGGCTATTTCTTCGGGTGTGCCCACCTGGCCGGTAATTTTCTCCTTGCCGCTTTTCACGTTGGGGTTGCTCCAGAGCATGGGCGTATCCACGGCCCCGGGTGCTACCGAATTAACCCGGGCGTGGGTATGCGGAATTTCCTGGCTCAGGCCCCGCACAAAGGCATCCATGGCCCCTTTGCTGGCGGCATACGGCACTACGTTGGGCGTAGTCTGGAAAGAATGGACCGAGCTGATGGCCACAATGGCCCCGCCCTGCATATGGGGCAGACACAGTTGGGTGAGCCGGAACAAGGAACGCAGATTGACATTCATCAACTGGTCCCAGTCTTTGGGGTCGAGCTTGGCGATGGGGTCGAAAGTCATCATAGCGGCGTTGTTGATGAGCACGTCGATGCGGCCCCACTCTTTAATGGTTCGCTCCACAGCCCGCTTCAGGTCGGCGTCTTTGCCCACGTCGCAGCGGATGAACAGTGCCTGCCCACCGGCTTGCTCCACCAGCGCCACCGACTCCGGTCCTTCCTCTTTATTGCGGCCGATGATGACCACGCGGCCACCTTCGCGGCCCAGGCGTACGGCCGTAGCCCGCCCGATACCCGAGGTGGCACCGGTAACAAAGCAGACTTTATCCTGAAAACGGCGGGCGGGGGTAGCAATAGGGGTGAAGGGCATGAGCAGGGAAGGCAGTGAAAAGAATACTGTCCCAACGGAAAGTCGGGCCGGATGTTTGGTGCCACGTTGCCGGTGCCGGCCAAAACACCTGGGTTAAATGGCAACTCTGGAAGGTCATTTCACGAATACTATACAATAGGCCCGGGTTCGCCCGCTGGCAATTCATCCACTTTAACTTCCTTTTGCTATGAGTACTTCGAAAACCAACCAGCCCGGCGACGCTGCTGGCAAGCACGTTGCCTTCACGCCCGCCCACCCCGAGTCCAGCAACACTTCTTCGGCCGGTAGCCAAGTCGGCAGCAGCAACGCGCGCAGCCAGCACGATTCAACTAGCAACCAGCCAACTGGCACTTCCAGCCAGCAGGCCAGCGGCCAGACAGCCGGTCTCGAATCCAAAGCCAAAGACTGGCTCAACCAGCAGCAGTGGCTGCAGAATGTTGATGTAAATCAGCTTTCCAAACAAGTAAAAGATCTGGGGTCGAAGGCCGTAGAACAGGTAAACCGGCTCAGCCCAACCCAGAAAGTAGTGGGTGGCGCCCTGTTGGTTAGCGGCTTGAGCTGGCTGGCCCTACGCTCCACGAGCAACAAGCGCAACAGTGCCTACGCCGCTTCCGACGATACGCACGACGACAATAGCTGGAAACCCAGCGGCGAATCGGTGTACCGGGGCCACAAAACGGATGCCTGATTAGCCGGCAGCGAAGAAAGCGTCTTCTACTCTTTACAACAGGGGTAAGTGTCGCCGTTTTATTCGCTATCCTGATGTTTATTATAACGCTATGCCCCCGTTGTTGCCCAGGCAGGTAACAACGGGGGCATAGCGTTTTTGTGTGGCGGCTCGCTTTGCATAACACTGCTGCTAACGGGCGGCCTCGGGCTGTTCCAGCAGCCGTACGCGGCGCAATCCGCCGCTGCGCAGCTCCAGCCACTGGCGCAGCCGCTGGGCTTCGGGCAGGGGCAACGGCCTTCGGCTGCGCAGGGCTACCACCACCACCGTGTCGGCCTTGAGCGAGTCGGTAGCCGGTTGGATAAGGGTGCTGATGCCCAGCTGCCGCACCAGCGGGTGCTCAATCTGCACCTCGCGCAGCAGCAGCGAATCGGTTGGCAGTCCCGTCGGGACAATGGTGGCCGCCACCATACGCCGCAACCGTCGGGCAATCCGGTCATCATAGCTGGCCAGCGTCTGCTCGCCCAGGTTGCGCACGTCTTCCAGCAGGCTCAGGCGCAACGAGCGGGAGTCGGCCGAGTCGAGGCGCCCCAAGCCCTGGCGCACAACCAAGCGGGCTTCGGGCAAGCTATAGGCGGGCAGGCGGGCCTTCAGGACCCGAAGCTGCTCCGGCGAAAGTGTCTGGCCGGCCAGCAGCACATTGATAGTGTTGGTTTCGGGATTGAGCCGGCGGGTAACGACATAGGAGTTGGCCAGGTTGAACTGCTCCTCTATAAAACGCTGGGCATTGTGGGTGAACACCGTGCGGCGCACAATGCGGGCGGCCAGATAGACGCTGGGTATGGCCGTGAGCAAAGCCAGGCCCCACACCGTAAGCTGCACGCGGCGGGCACGGGCGCTGTCGGTAAACGTGGCCCGCGGAATGGGCAGTATCCGCACCACCAGCAGCGTAGCCAGTACAATAAACACGCAATTGATGGAGTACAGATAGAGGGCCCCGAACATGTACTGCCACTCGCCCATGGCCAAGCCGTAGCCCGCCGTGCACAGCGGCGGCATCAGGGCGGTGGCAATGGCTACGCCGGGCAGCACATTGCTTTTCTCGCGGCGCGTGAGGGCCACGGCGCCGGCAGCACCCCCGAACAAGGCAATCAGCACGTCCCAGGTAGTGGGCGCGGTGCGGCCCAGCAGCTCGGTACCGGCATCGGTGAGGGGCGTGAGCCGGAAGTAAGCCGCCGACACCAGCAGGCTGATAACCGTGGCCAAAAGCAGGTTGGAAAGTCCGCGCTGAATAATCTCGACCCGCACGGTTGCCGCCCCGAACCCAATGCCCACAATAGGGCCCATCAGCGGCGAAATCAGCATAGCCCCAATTACCACGGCCGTCGAGTTGACGTTGAGCCCCACCGAGGCTACCAGAATGGCGAACATGAGCACCCACAGGTTGGTACCCCGGAACACCAGGCCCTCCTCTACATCCTGCACGATGTCGTCGGGCGTGCCCATGTCCTGGGTCAGGTCGAAGCGCAGACGCAGCCAGCGAAGCAGCACAAAAATCATGATCTGGAGCTAATGTTCGACGAGAGGCGCCACTTCTGCAAGCGGTGCTGTAGGCGCTAAAGGGCTACTTTGAAAGTCAGGGTTTTGTCGGCGTATGCCTGTAGCTCGGCCAGCTCGCGGGCAATACGCTGTTGCCATGCCGCTACCAGCGCGGGGTCTTCGTAGGTTTCACTGTCGTAGGCATCCTGCAGCAGCTGGCTCTCGGATTGAAGCTGTCGGAACAGGATTTCGTGTTTTTGCTGCAGCTCGCGCGTGTTGGTGGCCTGTTGCCCCAATTGCCGCACAAAGCGTCGGGCATACAGTTCCGTAATATCAAAGTGTACCTGCTCGTGCGCCAGCACCAGCGAATCGGTGGCCGAGGGCTTGAAGTAGGAGTCGGGGCAACTGAAGTAGGTTTCGACCGTGAGCCGAACCTTGCCCAGCCCCAGCCCGGCGTAGCGGTACCGGATGTTGCTGCTGGTAGCCGCCTGAAACGGCCGGTTGGCAACGGGCCCCTTGAAATCGGCCACCCGCAGCCGGCGGTTGGGCTGCCACACGATTTCGCGCTCATGGGCCGCCAAGTCGGTCAGGCGCAGGGCCCGGGCCCGAATCTGGTGGCAGGTGCTTCTCATCGACGGCACTTTGTGCTCATAGATGCGTAGCGCGTTGGCCCCCAGCGCCCGCGCCTTGTCAGAAGCCAGGGCCACCACCGTTTCGTAGTCGCAGCTCAAGGTAAAACCCGAGTCGCGGATAACGATGTCGCCCAGCTCTTCGGCCGGCCCCTCGAAGACCTGGTCCTCGGTAATTACCAGAAACTCGGCCGTTGCGGCCGTAGGAGTGGCAAGCACTGCCGGGCCCGCCAAGTTGAGCGTAGCGGGCTTGATGACAGCCCGTGGGGCGCAGGCAGTGGCCGCCAGGGCCAGCAGTGGGTAAAAGAGCAGACGCTTCATCAGGAGAAAACGTAAAAAACAAGGACAAGTCGCCGGGCACTGGCTGGGCTGCGAAAGTACATCCGCCGACTCCGGTCCATTGCCTAGCCAGCCGCTTCCTCTTCGCGGAACAGCTTGGCATCGGCCCAGAAAGTGCCCAGGGGCACCACGGAGGCAAGCAGGGCCAGCGCCGTTTTGCGCCACGACCAGCTGTACTGTACCGCCGCCCCAATCACGAGCACGCAATACAGCACAAACAGCGCCCCGTGGGCCATGCCAACTACCCGAACGGCCGCCGGCTGGCCAAAAAAGTACTTCAGCGGCATGGCAATGCCCAGCAGCAGCAAAAACGAAAGCCCTTCCAGAAGGCCAACCAGCCGCAAACGGCCCAACGAGGAAGCAAAAAACTGTTTCATAAGCATCAACCAGCGGGGGCCATTGAAAGAAGCAGCCCGGCCCAAAGGTACGGCGGCGGCCTCATCCGGCATTACCCCAGCGGCTTTTACCAGTGCAGCCGTTGCCTGCCCAGGCACCTAAACGGCGGCAGCTTCCGAAGAAACTGCCGCCGTTTGGGCACCTAAGATGGTAGTGGGGAAGGCTACTGCTTCATAAACCGCTCGTGGTAGGTTTTCTGCCCGTCGCTGACGGTGAGCAGGTACATGCCAGTAGCCAAATTAGCTACGTTCAGCTGGCCGTTCTCGAAACGAACGTTGGCCACCTTCGCACCGCGCAAATCGGTAATCGAAGCCGATACAACCGGGGCTTTACCAGCCAGCACAATATTGAGCACGCTGGCCGTGGGGTTGGGGTACAGCGTCAGCGCCTTCTCAAAACGACTGTCGCCTACTGTCGCGCCCTGGGCCGCTACGTACACCTCGGTACCGGCCGCGCCGCCCACAATGGTAACCGAGTAGTCTTCGGTTTCGCCATACGTGAAGTTATTGCAGCTGGTGGTGGCGGCGTTGTCGCTCATGGTTATCCGCATGCGGGTCTTACCGGTCAGGGCCGAAGAAGGGACCGTGAAGGTAGCCGATAGCGTGCCGGCACTCGATGAGGAGCCCGATACTACCGTTTCGCCGGCATCGGTAAAGTCGCCATCCTGGTTGTAGTCGATGTATACGCGCCAGTTCTCGTTGTAGGCCGTCGAGCGGAAACCCGCCGAGATGTTGATGGTTTGCGCCGAACCGGCGGTAATGTTCGTGTTCAGGGCCGTGCCGTTGTAGTAGCCACCATCGGCACCCGACGTGCGGTTGATGCTGCCCAGACGAACCAGGTCAATCCACTCGTAGCCAACGTTGTTGCCTTTGCTTGCGCAGTAGGTAACGGCCACTGGTGGGGTTGGCGGAGTGGGAGTAGTAGGAGGAGTGGGTGGCGGTGGAGGCGGGGTGCCACCCGCCGGGGCGGTGCCAGCTACCGTAAACGTGCCCAGCGAGCCGTAGTCGGAGTAGCCATCGGTCAGGGGGTTGGCTGCGCCGGTACCATCTACCTGCAAGAAATAAGTGCCGGCGCCCAGCGTGGTGCTCACTGTTGCGTTGAGGCTGCCGCTGGTATCGTAGGTGCCTATCAGGCCGCCGGTGCTGTTCAGCAGCCGCACTACCACATCGAGGTTGCCGTACCGGGCTACCGTATTTACACTGAAGCTCACCGCGCCGCCGCTGGTGGTAAAGCTGAAGTTATCCTGGTCGGCGGCGCGCTCAATCAGGCCGTTGCCGGTTAGGTTGTCGCCGCTGCGGGCCAGGGGCGTGGCCGTGCCGGTGGTATTGCCGTGGTCGTCGGCACGGTAGCCCACGTTGTAGGTTGTGCCGCTCATAATGGCCAGGTCATCCTGGGTCTGGTTGGCGTTGGCGTATTCGCCCTTGCTCCACTGGCTGATGGGCTTGTAGTAGCCGACACCCATAATTGGGGCCCACGAGCCCTGGCCCTGGTAATAGCCCTCACTGGGGCTGGTGCGGCCGTCGTGGCTCAAGCCCAGCGTGTGGCCCACCTCGTGCGAGGTTGCCTCGCCCCCTGCTTTAGGGTCGCTCATGAACACCCAGCAGGGCGTGTCGTTGTTGTAGCGGAACGACGTGAGGTAGGCCACCCCGCCAGCTCCGGGAGCCGCCGTGTTGGTGGGCGTCACAATCACGCGCATGCGCATGTTCTGGGGGTAGGCATTGAACACGGCCTCATCGGTGGTCACGTTCATGTCGAAGGGCCGGAAGTCTTCGCTTACCAGCTCCCAGAATGCCTGCACCTTGGCCGCATCATTCTGGATGCCCGAAGGTGCGGCGTCGATGGGGTTGCCGTTGTTCCAGGGCGTACCCGATACATACTGCCCATCAAGGTCGATATAGATGCAGCCCTTGGCACCGGGCAGGCTCTGCAGCGAAACAACTGCGGCGGCCGTGGTGGCGGCGCGGTTGGCCGGAGCCGGCTCGGGGGCCTGGTAACCCACGGGCTTATCGTAGTCGATACAGATAACCTGGTTGATGTCGACTTCCTGCACCTGGGCGTTGCCCTGCGCGTCGGTCGAGTAACGGTAGGCCCGCTTGGTGTCGCGGAGCACAATGTGTCCTTCTACCTGCGTACCCTCTACCCGCACAAAAAACGACGAGTTCGGTACGCCCACTAGCTCACCCACCAGATACTCGCCGGTCGAGGCCAGGTCTTCGCGGTAGTTCACCTGACCGGTGAAATTCTGGTTGGCAGCTACGCGCAACGAAACGGTGGGTTTGGGCTGGCGGCGGGCCACGTCGGCGGCCACCTCAGTTTCGAGCTGCCGCACCAGGCTTTGCGGGCTCCCCAGCGAGTAGGTAGGGCCGGCGGCCCTGTTTTGAGCGAGGGCCGGAGCAGCGGAGGCCAGCAGGGCCGCACCGAGCCCGTAGGCATAAAGCTTGTTCATAGAAAAGAAGGATTGGTTGTGGAAAAGAGAGAACGAATTGGCGTAGCAACCGGGTCAGCCATTACGCTATCCGGCAAATGTATTATTAATCAGGATACTACTAATAGAAGTGATTTTCATATACAGCTTTGATACAGAATATATTGCCCCGCTATGCAACAGGTAGATTAGCCGTTGGCTATTCAAAAAACCTAATTTTAGCCCCTACGCAACCTGCTGTTTTACCCGTAGTGCGAAGTTGGCTTTATCTCAGAATGCCATAATTATATTCAGTTGACTAGGTTGCGGTTGGCTGTGGGTAGGCACCCCGTGGTCGGCTGGGCTCAAACGGCAGCGGCGACTACTTCTTTCGAAGTAGTCGCCGCTGCTGGCACTGCCGGAAGCTGAGGGTTTAGCCCGCCGCTGCCATTTTCACATTGAAGGCACTCGGGCCTTTCTGGCCCATCTCTACCTCAAAGGTCACTTTATCGTTTTCCTTGATGGTGAGGCTGCCCAAGTTGTTGGCGTGTACAAATACGCTCTGCTGCGTAGCCAGGTCCTTGATGAAACCGTACCCTTTCGAATCGTTGAAGAACGTAACCGAGCCGGAGCGTACCGGATCTTCCTCCTCCATGTCCTCTTGGCGAATAGCGCCAATTCGGATGCTTTCGAGCGGAATCTCCTTCTTTTTCTTGGTCGGATCTGGGGGAGTGTCTACGATGTTACCGTTCTCGTCAACATAGGCCAGCATCTCATCGAGGCCCTGGCCCTTGCTGGAGTTGGCCAAGCGCTCCTCCTTCTTCTCCGCCTTTTCCTGGCGCTTCTTCAGTCGTTTCTTTTCGTTCTCTCTTTTGCCGAAGGTGGCCTGTGATCTACCCATATACTATGTTTGATTGATGTCGGAGTCGCCTCTGCCAGACAGGAGCGGGGTGGTACAAAAGGTGCTTACCGGACTAAACAGCCCCGAATCTAGCAAAGTTCCTATATTGAACTCTGGCGAAGGGGGGCAATAGCAGCAGTGCCAGGAAGCAAGTGAGCCGTGTTGCAGGAAGGCTGCGGGGCGCGGAGTGAACCAGCGCGGCCGGGGCTAAGCAATAGCGGCAGGGGTAAAGTTACGCCATATTTCCCGCAAAAAGAACACTCTGTGGCTATATTCTGAGCAACCCGAGACGCGGCGCGGCCCCGCTGCCCGGGTCGTTGCCGAAGAAATACGCCGGTGCCGGCGGGGCGCGAAACAGCCGGTAGTATTCCGGGTGCCGGGGGCCTCTCAGGCGAGCACCAACGCCACAATATCGGGCACTTCGAGTACCTGGCCGGGAGCCAGGCCGGCCAGCGTTACACCCCCAATGCCCACACGTACCAGCCGCAGCGTGGGGAAGCCCACGGCGGCCGTCATTTTGCGTACCTGGCGGTTTTTGCCTTCCGTAACCGTAATACTCACCCAGCTGGTAGGGCCGTGCCGGTCGTCGCGGATTTTGCGGGGTCGGGGGGGCAGGTCGGGCGTTTCGGGCAGGCGTCGGGCCGCGCCGGGCAAGGTTTGGTAGGGCTGATGCTCCACGCTGATTTCGACGCCGGTGCGCAGGCGGGCCAACGCCTCTTCGGTGATGAGCCCGTCGAGCTGGGCGTAATATTCCTTCTCCACGTCCTTGCGGCGGATTCGCTCACTTACGAGGCCGTTGGTAGTGAGCAGCAGCAGGCCCTCGCTATGCTCATCGAGGCGGCCCACAGCCATGGTACCGGCCGGAAAATCGTGCAGTTCGCCCAAAAAGCGCTTTTTACGCGCTTCACGGGCATCTTCGCTCCGGAACTGGCTCAGGTAGCCAAAGGGCTTGTACAGCAAAAAATGACGGTGTTCGGGCACGGCCGCAAAGGTAGGCAACCCGGCCCGGTTGCCCACGGCCCCTACAACCCCGGTGCGCATGCTCCCGTATCAGGCCCAAGTAACGCAAGTATAGCTACTGGCCTATATCCGGCCGCGTAGTTTGTCTCACCTGACCTTTTTCCGATGAATAAGTCTCTGCTTCTGATTTCCGCCGCCGCCACCCTGACCATGGCTTCCTGTAACCAGGACAAACAGGCCGCCGTGGATGCGGCCACCACGCCCTCGGCCGATACGGCCGTGGTGGTGAACGATGACATGGATTACCGGGCCGATGCTGACCGCACGGTAACCCAGATTGCCAATGACCTCGAACTCGACGATACCACCACCGTGTCGACTATTGGCCGGGGATACTACGACCGGGGCCGCCGCTTTGCGGAGGTAAACAACCAGTACCGCACCGACACGACCGGTTTCTACGCCGCCCAGCGGGCCGTGAACGATGAAACCGACAACACGGTGAAAGGAGTGGTAACCGAAGATCAATACGGTGTCTATACCGAAAACAGGGGTACTTACTACGCCGGTACGCCCTACACGCCCGCCCCGGCTCGCAGAGTGGCTGCGCCTGCCAAGCCCGCCGGCCCTACCATTGTGAAGCGTGAGAAGCGCTTTGGTGGCGACACCAAAATCACATACTCGAATGGTAAAGTGATTAAAATAGACAAGGATGGCGACACCAAAGTGGAGTATCCGGACGGTACCAAGGTGAAAACCGACGCCGACGACGGCAAGGTGAAGGTAAAAGACTAACCTCGCTTTTAGTCCCAACATAAAAGGCCCCGCCCGGTGAATCCGGGCGGGGCCTTTGTTTTGCGTTTGGGCCGGCTGCTACTCGCGCGTGAACAGGTAGCGCCCGCCGCCCTGCTGCAGCGTAAACGTGTGCCGGTCCGCATCGAAATCCATTATGATGCCTGCAGGCTCAAAGGTGAACTGGGTTTTCGATTTGGCCGTGAGCGGCAGGGCCGGCTGGCCGGTTGCCTGGGCAATGAGGGTGGTGCCAGATGCCGTAACCGTGACCTTGAGTGGCATCTGGGTGCTGGCGTAGGTACCAGTGAGCGGGGCCAGGTCGGTGGCAGTAAGGGCCATTGGGGTGGCCGGGCGCAGGTCGGGCAGGCGGTAAGGCGTGCCGTAGTAGCTGGCCAGCGCCCCGATGAGCACATCGTTGAGCGGGAAGTTATTCCCGTTCTGGCAGTAGGCCAGCGCCAGCTTGTCGGTGGGGAAGTAGATGAGGCTGGACTGGAAGGCATCGATAAGTCCGCCGTGGCCGTAGCCTTTTTTGGTGCCGAATGGGATACTCGTCAGGGCCGCGCCGTAGCCGTCCTGTAACGCCATCATCTGCTGTAGGGTGGCCGGTTTCACGAGCCGTCCCCCGAATAAGCCCTCGATAAAGCGCGTGAGGTCGGTGGGGGTAGATACCAGCGCGCCGGCTCCACCGGGGATGGTCATGTCTGTTTCCGGATTAGCCAACCAGGTGCTGCCCGACCAGATGAATGAGGCTGCTTCCTGCTGCCGGGGATCAATCGGGCCACCATGATAGGTGTCCTTCAGGCCCAGCTTGCCGGTAATGCGTTTTTGCAGAGCCTGTTTGTAGGGCTGGCCCGTCACCTTCTCCACAATGTAGCCCAGCAGCACGTAGTTGGTGTTGCTGTATTCGAACTTGGCCCCCGGCTCAAAATCCGGAGCCGGCTTGCTCATAATTGCCAGCATCTGGGCCTGGGTTTGGGGCTGGTTCATGTACGTTGCGTAAGCCGCGTCGCTGGTGAAGCTGTGCAGGCCGCTGCGGTGGTGCAACAGCTGGTCGACGGTGATGCGGGTGGCGTTGGGCAGCTGCGGAAACCAGGTGGCCAGCGGCGCATCCAGCTTCAGCTTCCCTTCTTCCACGAGCTGCATAAGCATGGTTGCGGTAAACAGCTTGCTGACGGAGCCAATGCGGTAGCGAGTGGCCGGGGTAGCCGGCACACCCGGCTGCTGCTGCCCAAAAGCGCGGTTGTACACCACTTTGCCAGCCTGCGACAACGTGAGGCTGCCCATGGCCCGATGGTGGGTTTCCAGGCTGGTAAGCAGGCTGTCGAGCCGGGGCTGGTTGAAGCTGCCCTGAGCCAGCGCGGAGCTGGCACCAAAGCAGACAGGCAGGACCAGAGCTAGTTTACGTAGCATAAAGCGAAGGGAATAAGGTGGAAGACGGATCAAAAGAAACAGCTATATCGAAGAAGTTGAATTATTTTCAACCACCACTCTCATTCCGGCCGTCAACTGCCTCAGGTACCTTTCTTTATCACCCCAAATCCACGCAGCTCGGCCTCGATGCGCTGGTTCCAGCGGGCCTGGGCGGCGGCGTTGGTGCCGCCCGCCGTTTCCTGGTCGTACTGGTCCTGCAGGCGGTTCATCTCACGGAAGGAATCCAGGTACTGCCAACCCAGAATGCTCTGATAATCGGCCACGGTGAGGCTGTCGGGGCCTACTTTGCGCCGAAACCGCTCGGCCACCAGTCGCACGATATCAAAGTGGCGCTGCTCGTGGTTGAGGCTGTAGGCCGTGCGTTGCCCCTCGGCCACCCACGAGGAGGTGCGCACCACATACACCTGCAGCTCGATATCCAGCACCACTACCCCCTGGCGCACCCGCGGCCGGGTCCGGTAGCCGAAGCTCGGAAACACCGCCGCCGCATACTTGCCTTTGGACCGGGGCGTACCCGTGAAATCGGTCCAGACCAGGGGGCGGGCCGGGTCGTAGAACAGTGTGTCGGGCTCGGTCTGGCGGGTGTCGTAGCGGAAGGTGGGATGCACAGCCGAGGCCAGCCGGATATCGTGGCCCGCCGCCGAGGCCAGCCAACCGTTGAAATAGCGCAAGCCACCCAGCAGGGCCTGGCCCAGCGCAGTTTCTACCACGGCCCGGTTGGCGCGGCCGCGGCCGTAGCGGGCTGTGCCGCGGTAGTCGGTCAGCGTAATTGGTCGGCCTTCGGCATTGCGCCACTCAAACGTCAGGTGCAGGGCAATGGTACCCGCAGCGGCGCCATTTGGCCCGGGCGTTTCGCGCACCTGCAACTCCTGCACCCGCAGCGTTATGGGGTAGCGGCCGGTAGCGGCAGCTGGTAGCGTGGCAGCAGCAAACTGTTGCAGCGCCGCCGCAGTGCCCCCGCGCAATTCAACCGGCCGGGCTACCGGTACGGTACCAGCCGCCATGGCGGCGGGCAGCAGCAGCGCCACGGCCGGCCGGCCCGGCCGCTCGTCGCGCACGGCAGCTATGCTGAACAGTACCGGCCCGAAACCGGGCGCAACGGGCCGTAGCACCAGCGGCGCTTCGGGCGCGGGCCGCAGCAGGTGCAACAGCAGCAAAAACGGGTTCAGCGTAGGCATCACTCAGCCAGACACCCGCGGCCCGCTGCTTGTTCCGGCGCACACAGGAATGGGCTAAGCGGGGGGGGGCTGAAAGGAGCTGTCCCCTAGCTTCGGCTCAGCCCCCGCCCAACCGCTGGCGACGGTACTCGGTGGGGCTTTGGCCGGTGAACTTGCGGAACGTTTTGTTGAAGTGCGACAGGTTGTTGAAGCCGCAGGCGTAGCAGACCTGGGTAATGGCCAGGTCGTCGTCGAGCAGCAGCCGGCAGGCCTGGCCCACACGGTACTCCTGCACGAAGTCGGTGAGCGTGTGGCGGGTCATCTTTTTAAAGTAGCGGCAGAAGGCCGGCACCGACAGGTAAGCCACATCGGCTACTTCCTGCACCGAGAGCGTGGCGCGCTGGTAGTGCTGCTCCACAAACTGGTACACCCGGCTCAGGCGCTGCTGCTCCTTACCGGTAAGGCCCTGCCCCCCGGCACCGGCGTGCAGCGGCTGGCAGTCGGGGGTGGGGGCGGCCTGGGCCAGCTGCTGCAGGGCCTGCAGCAGCAGCAGCAGCCGCGCGAAGGGTGGCGCTACCAGCAGCTGCCGCAACAGCGGGCCCACCGCCTGGCGGGTAGCGGCCCCAAACGACAGCCCCTCGTGCGAGCGGGCCAGCAGTTGCCGGATAGCCACCATCTCCGAACGCTCCCAGAAATCAGGCCCCAGAAAGTCGCCGCGCAGCTGCACCACAATTTCTTCGAACGGCGTACCTACCGGCTGGCCGTAGCTGAAGGTCAGGTGGGGCAGGTCGGGGCCGATAAGCACCAGTTCTCCATCTTCGAACCGCGAAATATGCTGCCCGATATGCCGCCGGCCGTGGCCCCGCGGGATATATACCAGCTCATACTCGGGGTGATAGTGCCAGAGCAGGTCGGCCTTGCTTACCTGCGTGTAGTGCAACAGCGTAAACGAGCTGTCGGCGGTAGGGTGGATGGGTTCAAACTGTAGCTTCACGACGCAGGGTGGTGCCTCAATGGCGGGATGGGAACGTGAAGTTAATACAATTGGTCAACCAAGCACTATGAATGGCGAATAAGGTAGTGGTTATCTAGCTGAAGCTTAGTGACCTTTGTATAGTAGAATCGGCTTCGGTACTAAAGGCAGGCTTGCAAGGTCTGCTTCTGTGCAGTAAGCACAGGTTTTACAACAGCATACCAACTGCCGGCCTGTGGCCGCGTCCTGGGCGAGGAATCTGCAAATTCCCCGCCGCTTAGGCTGGCTTAAGGGATAAAGGCCGCGGGCATGTCAAGTGTAGAGAGGGTGGTACATTTGCACCAGATATCCAGCGACTTTGGGTGGGAATTTTAGTCGCTGGCCGTTTACCGGGCCTTTTTAAGGGTCGGCAAACGCAAAAGAGGTTGAGGCTGTGGGAGCTTCAGCCTCTTTTTTTTGCCCGCTTCCGTATGAGAGGGAACTCCCCCGACCTTTTTGCTCGTATTTTGGGGCCACCCAAGCTGTACCCTATGCGTTCATTCCTGCTGTGCTCGGCCCTTCTGCTGCTCTGCCTGCCGAGCACCGCCTGGGCTCAGCAGCCCGACACCACCCGTATCCGCCTCGAAAATGTAGATGTAGCCCCCCTTGCAGCCAATATTTCGGGGTGGCTGCTGCTCGATAAGGATATTCAGACAGAGTTGGAGGGCGCGGTGTATAACCTCTACAATTTCAAGTACGACAAGGCCGAGCGGCAGTTCCGGAGCCTGCGCCGCCGCTACCCCCAGCACCCCATGCCGTATTTTCTGCTCGGGCTCAGCACCTGGTGGAAAATAATGCCCAGCAACATCACCAATAAGCAGTACGACAAGGTGTTTCTGGCCTACATGGACACGGCTGTTACCCGGGGCGAGGCACTTTACAAGAAAGACAATAAGAACTACGAGGCTAGCTTTTTCCTGTCGGCGGCCTATGGTTTTTCGGCCCGCCTGAACGCCGAGCGCAGCAACTGGCGCAAGGCCACCGTCGAGAGCAAGCGGGCCCTCAGCTACCTCGAAAAGAGCCGCGAGGCCAACGGCCTCAGCCCCGAGTTCCTGTTTGGCCAGGCCCTCATCAACTATTATGCTCCCTGGATTGCCGACAACTACCCGCTGCTACGGCCGGTGATGCTGTTTTTCCCGAGGGGCAACAAGCAGCTGGGCCTGCAACAGCTGCGCAACGTGGCGGCCAATGGCTTTTATACCGGCCCCGAGGCGAAGGTGTTCCTGATGAAAATTCTGCAGAACCAGGAAAACAAGCCGGCTGAAGCCCTGCCCATCGCCCAGCAGATGGCCACTACCTACCCCGACAACGGCTACTTTCAGCGCTTTTATGCCCTGATGAGCTACCAGGTGGGTGACCTGCGGGAGTGTGAGCGGGTCAGCCGCGACATTCTCGACAAGATAAACCGGGGCATGCCGGGCTACGAAGGCATCAGCGGGCGCTACGCTACGTTTTTTCTGGGCAGCCTGATGGAGAGCCGCTACCAGGACCTCGACAAGGCCCGCGACTACTACCAGCGCTGCGTGGTGTTCTCCGAAAGCACCGGCGACAACCAGCAGGGGTTCTACCTCTACGCCCTGCTCAACCTGGCCCGCATATCTGTCAAGCAGAACAACCCCGAAGACGCCACCCGCTACTACCAGGAGGTGTTCAAGAAGGCCGACCGCAAATCGGAGGCCCAGAAAGAGGCCGGGGCTTACCTGCAGAAAAACAAGAAGAAGAAAAGGTAGGGTTGTAGTGGTCAGAGAAGCACGTCATTCTTCTCTGACCACTACAAACTACTGCTCCTTGAACACGGTGTCGATGGCCAAGCCGGCGGCCAGTAGCAGTATGTTGGAGGCCGCCTGCTGCGCGCCCATGTCGTGAATGGAAATCAGGTAGTTATCGGCCGTAGTGAACAGCTCGCGGCCCAAACCGGCCCATTTCTTCGTAACAAGGCCAATTTCCTGGCCCGTGGCGCTGACAAACGTAAAGTCCCAGCCCTTCCAGTTGCCCTTTACTTCGGCTACCAACACATCCTGCGGCGAGTACACATTAAAACCGCCGCCCAGCGTGAAGAGCTTGCTCTTGAAATAGCCTACGGGCTGGTCCTGCGCATCGTACACGTGCACTTTCGAGCGCATAAACGTGAAGCCCCGCTCGATACGGAACAGCGGCGGTGCTTCGGCGTGCTCGCGCACCGTAATGGTTACCGGCAGCATCTGCTTGCCCACTACCAGGCGCAGGGCCAGCACCCAACCAGGCGTGGTTTCCACGGCGTAAGCCAGCTGCTGCTGGGTTTCAGGGTCGAGGATGTCGTAGGTGTCTTTGAGCTTAAAGGCGCCCACATGTTCGCGAATGAAGTAGCTGTTGCGGTTGAGCATAAAAAGGAAGGGAAAAAGGCATTTGATGCATCGCAAGCTACGATTTCGCCTTCGCTCTACCGTAGTGGTACTGCTGGTCAGCTGAACAATTGCCGGGCTTTGGAGGTATGAACAGCCAGCGCCTTCCGTATTGGGTCAGGCGCGTTTCATCTATTTTATACTCCTTCCTATGGTTTCTGCTCCCACTGCCCCCGCTGCTACCCAACTGTCTATACCGGCGCTGTTTGCCCTGCAGCGGGGCCGTGCCGAGGCCTTGCGCCGCGAGGCCGTGAGCAGCCGCGCCGCCCGTTTGCGCCGCCTCGATGCCTGGCTGACCGATAACCGCGACGCCATTTGTGAGGCTCTGTACACTGATTTCCGCAAGCCCGCCGTCGAAACCGACGTCACCGAAATCTGGTCGTCGCAGACGGAACTGCGCCATACTCTGCGCCACTTGGAACAATGGGCGGCCCCGCGCCGTGTGGGCACGCCCATGGCCCTGGTGGGCACCCATGGCTGGGTACAAGCCGAGCCCAAGGGCGTTACGCTGATTATTGCGCCCTGGAACTATCCTTTTTACCTGGCCATCGACCCCTTAATTTCGGCCCTGGCCGCCGGCAACGCGGCCATCATCAAGCCGTCGGAGATGACGCCCGCCGTGGCCGAACTACTGGCCCGTATGTGTCGCGAGTTGTTCGATGAGGCCGAGGTAGCTGTAGTGCAGGGTGACAAGGACGTAGCCACCGAACTGCTGAAATTGCCCTTCGACCATATTTTCTTCACAGGCAGCCCGCAGGTGGGTAAGATCGTGATGCGCGCCGCCGCCGAGCACCTTACCAGCGTAACGCTGGAGCTGGGCGGCAAAAGCCCGGCCGTAGTCGACGAAACGGCCGATCTGCGCGACGCGGCCGAGAAAATAATCTGGGGCAAAGGCCTGAACGCGGGCCAGACCTGCGTAGCCCCCGATTATGTGCTGGTACACGAGGCCGTGCGCGATGAGCTGGTGGCCGAAATGCGCGCCGCCACTCAGCGCTTTTACTCCCCCGAAGGCCGGCCCGTCAGCGAGTCCGGTTCTTTTGCCCGCATCGTAAACGACCACCATTTCGGGCGCGTGGCTGGCCTGCTCGAAGACGCCCGCCAGCAGGGCGCCGAAGTCGTGTTCGGGGGCACAACCGATGCCGCCCAGCGCTTCATCGAACCCACCGTACTGCTCGATGCGCCTGCCGACAGCCGCATTATGCAGGAGGAAATCTTTGGGCCGCTGCTGCCGGTAAGCACCTTCAGCAGCCTCTCGCGGGCCGTTGATATGGTGAATGCCCATCCCAAACCACTGGCGCTCTACGTGTTCACGCAGGACAAGGAAAACCAGCGCTACCTGCTCCAGAACATTCCGGCCGGCGGCGCCTGCGTCAACGAAACTATTCTGCACCTGGCCCACCCCGAGCTGCCCTTCGGCGGCTTCGGTAACAGCGGCATCGGCCGCTGCCACGGTCATGCTGGCTTCATGGCCTTCAGCAACGAAAAATCGGTGCTCAAGCAGCGGGTAGGCTTCACGGCCCTAAAGCCGCTGTACCCGCCCTACACCAACGGAGTAAGCAAAATGGTAAGCCTGCTGCTGCGCTGGCTGTAACGGTGAATAAGCGGGTTGGCGAGTTGGGAAGCTTGTTTGTCATCCTGAGTGCAGCGAAGGACATTTTTTGCGCGGAAACTAGCCATTGGCAGGGTAAGTCAGGCGTGATAGGTCCTTCGCTCTGCTCAGGATGACAAACGATTTTCCGCATCCAGCAACTCACTTGTTTAACGCTTTTAGTATGCAAGCCGAGTAGTTTTCAGGAAAAATGCCGACCTTTTAGGGCCTGCTTTCCGGTGGGTAGTACTGCCCGATTTTCCGCTTACCATGCAGTTTACCGAAGCCCAGCGCACCACCCTGCGCGCCCTCGCCGATACGTTCGTTCCTGCGCTGGCTCCGCCCCCTGGGACCGAAGACGCTGCTTACTGGGCTCGGCGAGGCTCCGAAGGTATTGATCTGGATAAGATGGCTGAGGCGCTGTCGGCGCAGCCGGCCGGGGCGCAGCAGGAGTTCGAGCAGCTGCTGCGGCTGCTCGATTCGCCGGCTCTGGGCCTGACGTGGTTCGGGCCTCTCAAATCGTTTGTAAGGCTTGATGCCGGGCAGCGCGAAAAGCTGCTGCAAAGTTGGGCTTCCTCGCAGGTAGGACAGCTGCGGAAGGGGTTTCAGGCGCTGCGCAAGCTGTGCGTGTTTCTGTATTACGGCGGCTCGCAGCCCGAAACCGCTCATTTAGTGTGGGAGGCCATCGGCTACGACGGTCCCCAGGTGCCAGCCGAAACTGTGGTACCCCAACCGGCCGCCGCCCGGCCGTTGCAGACACTGCAGCCCACGCAGGATATTACTTATGACTGCGACGTGCTGGTAATTGGCAGCGGGGCGGGGGGGGGCGTAGTGGCCGGCGAACTGGCCGCCGCCGGCCACGAGGTGCTGGTGCTTGAAAAAGGCCCGTACTTCCACGGCAACGACTTCACACAGCGGGAGGTGGACATGCTGGGCCAGCTTTATGATGCCCGCGGTACGCTGGGCACCCAGGATGGCGGCGTGGCGCTGCTGGCGGGTTCCTGCCTGGGCGGGGGCACCACTGTTAACTGGGCCGGCGCCTTCCGCACCCCCGATTACGTGTTGCAGGAGTGGGCCCGCGAGCATCAGGTGCCGCATTTTACGTCGATGGAGTTCAAGCAGAGCCTCGATGCCGTGAGCCGTACGCTGGGCGTGAACATCGATTACGTGCGCCACAACGGCCAGAACCAGGCCCTGCTCGATGGCTCGCGGCGGCTGGGGCAGGAGGTGAAGCTGATTCCGCGCAACGAGCGTCACCCGTCGGCCGACTGCGAGGAGCACTTTGCCGGCATGGGCTACAGCTGTTTCGGCGACCGGCACAACGTAAAGCAGGGCACGCTGAATACCTACCTGCAAACCGCCTTCGAGCACGGTGCCCGGTTGCTGTGCGATACAGAAGTAGCGCGCGTAACCGTAACCCAGGGCCGCGCCACCGGCGCCGAGGCCACCTACACCGGCCCCGACGGCCGGCCGGTGCGCGTAACGGTGCGGGCCAAGCGGGTGGTAGTGGCCGGCGGGGCCGTGCAGACGCCGGCGCTGCTGTTGCGCAGCGGCCTGCGCCACCCGCACCTGGGTCAGCACCTGCACCTGCATCCTACGGTGGTGGTTTCGGGCGTGTATCCGCAGCGCATGAACTCCTGGCACGGGCCGATGATGTCGGTGGTGAATGACGGTTTTACCATGCTCGACGGCACCAACTTCGGCGCTAAAATCGAAACCCCGCCCGCCCATCCCGGCCTGATGAGCATGGTGATGCCTTGGCTGTCGGGCCGCCAGCACAAGGAGTTGATGCACGAGGCCGCGCATATCGGTTCGTTCATTGTACTTACCCGCGACCGGGACGGCGGCCGGGTTTCCGTCGACAAGCACGGTCAGGCCCTCATCGATTACAGCCTCAGCGACTTTGACCGCCACAACATGCTGCGCGGGGTGCGCGCGGCGGCCGAAATACAGGTGGCCGCCGGGGCCCGTACGGTGCTGCTGCCTCATGGTACGCTGCCGCTGCTGCATGCCGAAAACGGCCACCTCCTCAACCCCGCAGTGCTCGACGGGCTGCCCAACCTCAGCTGGAAAGCCAACCAGTTTGGCCTGTATAGCGCCCACCAGATGAGCACCTGCCGTATGGGGGGCGACCGGGCCACGCATCCGGCCAGCCCCAGCGGCGAACTGTACGAAGTGAGAAACCTGTTCGTGGCCGACGGTTCGGCTTTCCCGGCCTGCAGCGGTGTCAACCCCATGCTCACCATTATGGCCCTTGCGCACTACACGGCCCAGCAGCTTAAGGCAGGTTGAATAATTAACCATAGGCTGGGAGGTCGGTGTAGGGGCGGGGCTTAGCTGCGCTGTCCTGCGGGTGTCCCCGCCCGCCGTTAGAACAAGGCATTGACCAACTGTTCGCAAACTTCGCCCTTTCGTCGTGTTGGTAAACTTATTCCGACGTATGCGAAAGTGCTAAGCGCGTCATTCTTCAACTACCGTTATGCCTTCGCTCAGAATTAGGTGCCGTTTCGCACTTTCACTGAAATCAGACCCGGCGCGGCTTTTCGCGTAGGTAGGATTTTTGCTCCCTGAATTTCTTCTTTATGACTTTTCGTACTCCTTTGGCGATGGTGCTGGCGGCTGGTTTGCTGGGCAGCGCCTGTGCGCGCCGGCCGGCGGCTGTAGCTACCAGCACCACCGCGGCCCCTGCCAAATCGGGCCGCGAGGTGCGGGCCGAAGCCAAGGCCGTAGCCGCCGCCCCGCCCGCCGCCCGCGACCTGACCGACGTGCTGACCGAGCAGCTGAACCTGACCGACGAGCAACGCAGCAGCGTGCGAAAGATTTTCACCAGCACCCTTGAGCAGGCTAAGCAGGCCCAGGTACGCCTTAAAACCGACCGCCCGGCGCTGCTGGCCGAACTCAAAAGCATCAATGCTACCTCCGACCGTGAGCTGCAGCAGGTGCTCAGCCCCGAACAATACCAGCAGCTGAAAGCCAAGCAGAAGCAGGTGCAGGAGCAGATGCGGGCCCGTAAAAAGTAGCCGCCTCAACCCAATCAGTCTCCTTTTCCGGCCCGCTTTTCCACCGCCTGCTTTCTATGTCTGTCCCCCTCGTTCAAACGCCCGAAACCACTCACCGCGTCCGGTTTCAGGACTGCGACATGCTCGGCCACCTCAACAACGCCCGCTACCTCGATTACTTCCTGAACGCCCGCGAAGAGCACGCCCTGCAACACTACGCCCTGAACCTGGGCCAGCAGGCGCAGGAGCAGGCCGCCGGCTGGGTGATTACCAAGCACCACATTGCTTACCTGCGGCCCGCCCGCCACGCCGAAACCGTGCGCATTCGTACCCAGCTCATCCATTTCGATAACTCGAACCTGGTGGTAGAGATGCAGATGCTGCGCGAAGACAGCCTGCAGCTGAAAGCCCTGCTATGGTCGGAAATGACCCTGGTACGCCTGCCCGGCGGCACCCGCACCGAACACTCGCCTGCCCTGATGGAGCTGCTCGAGCAGCTTGATGTGAACGAGGTGGATTACGAGCCCGACGGATTCGACGAGCGGGTTCGGGAGTTGCGTAAGCACTTCAAAAGCGCCCGCAAAGGCGAAGACTGACAACCGGCCGTAATGGCCTGAGGCCAAAATCCTACTCAACCTCCGGCCCCGGCAGCCGTTAGAGAAGAACCGAAGGCGCCCGGCGCCTTCGGTTTTTTATTTTCCTACCATAATCCCAATGCGCAATGAGTATTCTTGGAAGCGACGCCCTCAAAGGCAAAAAAATAGCCATTATCGCCACCGACGGTTTCGAGCAGTCGGAGCTGGAGAAGCCCAAAAAATACCTCGAAGGAGAAGGTGCCGAAGCACACGTCATCTCGCTGAAAAGCGGCTCGATTAAGGGCTGGGACGAGAAGGACTGGGGCGACAAAGTAGATGTGGACAAGGTAATCGGCGACGTGAAAGTGGCCGACTATGATGCCTTGGTGCTGCCCGGCGGCCAGATGAACCCCGACGTGCTACGCACGAAGCCGGAGGTAGTGAGCTTTGTGGGCGAGTTCGTGCGCTCGGGCAAGCCCGTAGCCGCCATCTGCCACGGCCCTTGGGTGCTGATTGAAGCCGACGTGGTGCGCGGCAAAAAAGTAACCAGCTGGCCCAGCCTCCAGACCGATATTAAAAACGCCGGCGGCCACTGGACCGACGAAACCGTGGTAGTTGATGGCAACCTCATCACCAGCCGCAACCCCCAGGACATCCCCAACTTCAACGAGAAGATCAAGGAAGCCCTGACCGGGAAAAAGTAGCATACCTTTAACCGTATGTTATTCTGACGAAGGAAGGGCCTTATCCCGCTGAAAACACCGTACTAACGGTTGGTTTCAGCGGGATAAGGCCCTTTCTCTGTTGGGGAGACTGACTGCTTAAGGCAACAGCTGCGCCGCGAATTGGTGGTAAACGAAATAGAAAGTCAAATCGAACAAGAGCAGGAAGCCGCCCTGCAGCCACAGCGAGCGAGCGTAGCCGCGCAGGCGTTCGGGGCGCTCGGCCGAGTCGGCGCGGCGGTGCAGCCAAAGGCCGATGAGCAGGTAACCTACATCGAGGGCTGCGTTGAGTAGCAACAGGTTCTCGAACCGGGCCTGGGCCGCCAGGCTTTCGGTACGCGAGAGGCCCGCTACGCCCCAAGGGTTGGCCTGCAACACGCCCCACACGGCCAGCAACGTATTCACCACGTTCCAGGCCACGTTCATGAAGTGAAAGTGGTGCGCCTCAGTACGCGCATCGGTGCGTGCCACATAGTAGCCGCTGACAACCAGATTGAGCAGTGCCCATACGCCGAGCAGCACCATGCCGCGCTCGGCCATCAGTTCGCGGGCGTGGTTGATGGCAGGTAAATCGGCAACGAAAAGCGGCATACGGCAGAGGAGAGAAACGCAAAAGAGGAAGCCCGCAGGCTTCCTCTTTGTTTGGTGAAGGCTAGGAACTGTTCTCAATTAAGTGGCTGTTCATCGTCTATGAATGCAGACCGCACGCTACTGACGGATAAGATGTGGACCGAATTATCCCCCTTGTTG
>NZ_JAGGPS010000048.1 GCF_018613725.1 Hymenobacter sp. ISL-91 | reverse complement strand
ACCGGGGGGAGAAGCCCGGTCCGGCCGCACTTTTCCACCATCAGCCCCAATAATCTTCGGGCCTTCCTCTACGTTTTATCGGGTTTTGAAGCGGCCCTACAAACATACGAGCAGCACGGCAACCGGGCGTTATTTACGGCATGGGAAGAAGTGCTGGGGGGTATCAGCCCGAGGTGGGGGGGGGGCTTGCCCCCGCCCGCCGCTGGAACGATGACCGTCGCGTGCCGTTGGCTGGTGGCATGGTTCCGCATCGTTCAACGGCGGGCGGGGACAAGCCCCGCCCCTACGTCGGGCTGTTTCCCAAACTTTCCAACCGCTCTTTTACCTCCGCCAGGCGCTCCTGCTTGGCGGCTTCGCGGCGGGCGGTAGCCGTGGGCGTCCAGTAGTGGTGGGTGCTCAGAAACTGAACCTGCAGCTCCAGCCAGGCAGTTTCGTCGGCTATGAGGCCCCGGGCCGCCAGCTCCCCGAACAGCGTCTGGCTGACGGGCCAGAAGTCGGCAGGGCGGCCCAGGTAGTCCAGGTCGGCATCGCACAGAATCCGGGCCAGGTGCGAGTTACCGGGGCACTGCGGCATCTGGGTGGCCATAATCAGCTGGCAGATCAGCTCAATCTGCGGTGCCGTGTAACCGAAGCCGGGCAGCACCTGCCGGGCCAGCGCACAGCTGGCTTCCTCGTGGCCCTGGTAAGTGGTCAGGAAACCGGCATCGTGGTAGTAGGCCGCCGTGCGCAGCAGGGCCAGTTCTTCGGTATCGGTAATTTCTTCGGCCCGGGCCAACGCCCTGGCTTGCAGCACTACGTCGAGCGTGTGGTGCAGGCCGTGGTAGAGCAGGGACGGGGAGAGGTTCCGGCGCAACTGGTTGAGCACGTAGGTTTCGGCGCGAAGGCAATCCATTTTACGAAGCTGTTAGCTTAGAGCTGTTAGCTGATAGCTTACCAAAAATGTCTGGCAGCTGAAGAACAGTAAGGTAAGCGGTTGAGGTGAAAAAGTAGCCGTTCGGGCTTTCGAAAGGCGGCGGGCTTGTAGTTTGCAGCCGGCAAGCGGTAATTTGCCGTTAGCCGCTGCAAGCTGTCCGCTACCACTTCCATCAAACATGACGTTTCTCGCCCGCTGGCAACAACTATTGGGAATCCGGCCGGAGGAAGGCCGCTCGGTGGGGCTGTTCTTCCTGCACAACTTCCTGCTCGGCATCGGTACCATTCTGGTGTACGTGGCGGCCAACGTTATTCTGCTCGAAAACCACCCGGAAACCAGCCTGCCACTGGCCTACGCGGCCTCGGCGCTGGCCATGCTGGGGGCCGGGCAGGTGTACGCCCATTACGAGCACCACCTGGGCCTGCAGAAAGTAGCGGTGCGGGTGCTGCTGGCGGTAGTGGTGCTGATGGCCGTGATTGGCGTGTTGGTGGCGTTCGGCGAGTCGGTGGCGGCAGCAGTGGCTATTATGGCCGGCTACCGCGTCATCTACCTGCTTACCAACCTCGAGTTCTGGGGCGTGTCGGCGGTGGTGTTTGATGTGCGGCAGGGGCGGCGGCTATTCGGCGTCATCAGCTCGGGCGATATGCCGGCCAAGGCCCTGGGGGCTGTGCTGGCCGTGCTGGTGCATCATCATGCCGAGCTGCTGTGGCTGCTGCTGCTGGCGTTTGGCGCCTATGTAGGGGCGCTGCTGGTCGTGCAGGCCACTGGCCGCAGCCACCAGGTAGAAGTGCGCTCGGCTGCCCGTGCCGTCCGCCCCGAAGCCGTAGCCACCCCCTTGCGGCGCTGGCTGGGCAGTAGCCGGCTGGTGGGTACCATGTGCCTGAGTATGCTGCTGCTGGCGGCCGTCACCACGGGCATCGAGTACATCTTCTTTGTTAATGTGAAAGAGCAGTTTCACGATCAGGCCCAGGTAATGCGCTACGTGGGCACGGTGCTGGCGCTTACCTACCTGGTGGCCATGCTGCTGAAGCTGGCGGTAACCGGCCGGGCCCTCGACCGGCTGGGGCCGCGGCCGGTGCTGCTGGCGCTGCCATTGGTGCTGCTGGCCGGTTTCGCCTTGTTCGGGGTGCGCAACGAGCTGGGCCAGGCGGGGTTGCTGCTGTACCTGTGCGGGCTGTTTCTGGTGCAGGAAGTGCTGCGGCGGGCCTTTTTTGATCCGGTATTTCTGGTGCTGTTTCAGCCACTGCCGGCCGCCGAGCGGCTGCAGGCCCACACGCTGGCCAAGGGCGTATACGAGCCGCTGGGTCTGGGCCTGGGTGCCCTGCTGCTACTGGCGCTGCCCACCAACCTCGGCTGGCAGATTGGCTGGATGCTAGTGCTGATTGCCGGAGCTGCCCTGCTGCTGTATCGAACTTACGGCCATTACCTGGCCGAGTTGAGCCACGCCGTGGGCCGCCGGTTTGGCGAAGCCAGCCTCCCCGAATCCGGTCCGCTGACGGCCGCCAGTATCCCTGGCGCCCTAAACCGCCCCGCTGCCAGCGAAGCCGAAGTGGCCGCGCTGGTAGCAGCCTTGGGCAACAAAGCAAGCCGCGCTGCCGCTACCACCCAGCTGCTGGCGTTGGGCACAACAGCCCTGCCCGCCCTCTGCCCGCTGTTGGAGTCAGGGGCAGCCGAGGAGCCGATTATGCGCCGCGTGGCGTATATCTGCGGGCAGCTGCCGGGCGCGGCCAGCCACCGGGCGCTGGTGCAGCTGGCCCGTCAGCCGGCCCTTACCTGCCGCGAAGCCGCCCTGCGCGCCCTGCGCTACCACCCCGACAGCCCCACCAATGCCCCCGTGTTTCGGGAGCTGCTGGGCCAGGAGCTGCGACTGGCCCGGCAACTGCTGCACGGCCAGGCAAGTGCCGGAACCGGCCCCTTGTACCACGCCCTTGGCTACGAGCTGAAGCGGCTGGAACAGCGGCTGTTTGGGCTGTTGCAACAGCTGTACCCGCCCCAGCCCATCCGCGACGCCCAGCGCCATGTGGCCCAGGCCACCCGCGAGCGGCAGGCCAACGCCCTCGAAATTCTTGATAACCTCATCGACCGGCCAACCTATCAGGCCCTACAGACGCTGCTGGAAGTGGGCTCGCCCGCCGCCAAGGCCGCCCGGTTCGACCGGCTGCTGCCCGGGGCCCCGGCCGCGTTTGCCCGGCTGCCGGAAGCCGTAGCTGAACACGGCGAAACCCTGTTTACCGACTGGACGCTGAGCCTGGCGTTGCGGCAGTTACCGCCCGCGCGCACGCACTTGGCGCTGCTGCAGCCGCACTTGGCTTCGGCCAGCCTACTAGTGCGCGAAGCGGCATTGGCTGCGCTGCAGTACTGGGCCACCACCCAACCTGCCGCCTACCAGGCCGCCCTCACCGAAACCCCCGATTTAGCCGACCAACTCATGCACCACGCCGCTACCGCCCACATTTCGGCCGCCGACCGGGTGGCCGTGTTGCAACGCACGGCCCTGTTTGCCGCTACGCCCCCCAACGTGCTCAGCGCCATCGTTCCCATCATGCAGGAGGTCGAGCTGCAGGCCGACGAGCAGCTTTTCGCGCAGGGCGACCTGGGCAATTCGCTGTTTATCGTGCACGAGGGGCAGGTGGGCATCTTCACCGGGGCTCACCAGCTGGCCGCTTTCGGCCCGGGTGACTTCTTCGGCGAGCTGGCCCTGCTCGATGCCGAGCCCCGTTCGGCCACGGCCCGCGCCCTGGCCCCCACGCTGGCCTTTCGTCTCGATCAGGAAGATTTCTACGACGTGATGGAGGAGCGGCCCGAGGTGCTGCGCAACATTCTGCGCGTGCTCTGCCAGCGCCTGCGAAGGCAGAACGAAGTGGGAGGGAAGTAAATGAAGAGCGTGTCATTGCGAGCGGAGCGAAGCAATGACACGCTCTTCATTTACTTCCTCGCTACGCCACTACCTCGTAAATCATTACCGGCTCGGCCTTGTTCTTGAGGGCCACTTCCTGCAGCGGGCGGCACTGAAACGACTCCTTGATGTGCTCGTAGGTGGACTGCGTAACGACAATCTGGCCGGGCTGGGCGGCAGCCTGCAGGCGCTGGCTCACGTTCACGTTGTCGCCGATAACGGTGTAGTCGAGGCGCTTGAGCGAGGCCGAACCGATGTTGCCCGATACCATTTCGCCAGTATTGATGCCGATGCTTACCAGCGGCTGGTAGGGCTTGCCGTCAGGCAGCGTGTCGTGGTTAGCCTGCACGGCGGCGCGGGCGGCCAGGGCGGCATCCACGGCCCGGTCGAGGTGGTAGTCGTTGCGGAAAACGGCCATTACGGCGTCGCCCATAAACTTATCGATGTAGCCGCCCTGCGCAATAATCTCCTTCACCATCTGGTCGAAGTAGCGGTTGAGCATGGTAACGATGTCGGTAGGGGGCAGCACTTCCGAAAGCGAGGTGAAGCCGCAGATGTCGATGAAAACCACCGTGGCCTGCACCGTTTCGGAGGCCATGAGCGTGTTCTTGAACTCGGGTCGGCCCACAAAATTGAGCACGGTTTCATCCACGTACATGCGCAGGATGTTGTTTTCCTGGATGGCCCGCAGCGTCTGGCGCACTTGCTGTACGTGCTGGGCCGTTTTGTCAATAGTCAGCTCCAGGTCCTGAAAATCGACGGGCTTGGTCACGAAATCGAAGGCCCCGCGGTTCATGGCCGTGCGGATGTTGTGCATGTCGCCGTAAGCCGATACCATCACCGTTTTGATGACCGGATTAACCTCCGGCAGACGGCCAAGCAGTGCCAGCCCGTCCATCACCGGCATATTTATGTCGGACAGGATGATGTCGAAATCGGTTTGCTCGCCCAGCGTATCAAGCGCCTGCTGGCCGTCGTGGGCAAACACGAACTCGTACACGTTTTCCCTGATTTTGCGCCGGAACTTCTGTTTGATGAGCAGCTCCAGGTCGGCCTCATCATCAACTACCAGAATTTTCGTTTTCATAAGCGTTGTCGTCTTGGGCGGCAAGTTGCAGCAATTTCTGCTTGAGGGCAGCGAAATCGACCGGTTTGGTCAGGAAGTCGCTGGCTCCCAGCTCCAGCGCCTGCTGGCGGCTGGTTTCGTCGGCGTAGGCCGTTAGCATCATCACCCGGGGCGGGGCGGGCGGGGGCGGAGCCGGGTACTCCTGCCGGATGCGGCCCAGCAGCTCCAGCCCACTCATGCCGGGCATATTAATGTCGGACAGAATCAGGACCAGCTCCGAAGCATGCTGGTGCAGGTAGTCGAGCGCCTCCTCGCCGGAGTGGGCAAACGCAAACCGCAGCTGCCCGCCCCGAATCTCGCGCCGGAAACGCTGCTCAAACAGCGCCCGCACGTCCAACTCATCATCTACTACCAGAATATTCATGTAAGCGAAAGTATAGTAATTGGCAGTTGATAGGCAGGCTTCCGGCTGTTGTTCTTTATGAACGGTTAAAAGCCCGCAAGCAACTGAAAAATTTAGCTGGGCAGCTCAATTATGAACTCCGTGCCCTGCCCTTCCTCGGTTTCGAGGCTGAGCGTACCGTTGTGGCCCTTAGTGATGATGTCGTAGCTGAGCGAGAGGCCCAGGCCTGTACCTTCGCCGGCGGGCTTGGTAGTGAAAAAAGGCTGGAATATTTTCTGGCGCACGGCCTCCGGAATGCCGGTGCCGTTGTCGTGTACCCGGATTTCTACGCCGCCTTCGGGCAAGGCGCGGGTGCGTACGCTCACGGTGGGCACGTAGTCGGGCTGGGCGGGCAGCTGCTCGCGGCGTTTCTGCACGGCGTAGAAAGCGTTGGTGAACAGGTTGAGCAGCACCCGGCCCACGTCGGGCCCAACGGCTTCCACTAGGGGCAGGTCGGGAGCGAAGTCGGTGTGCAGCGTGGCGTTGAAGCTTTTGTTTTTGGCCCGCAGGCCGTGGTAGGCCAGGCGCAGGTACTCGTCGGCGAGCAGGTTGAGGTCGGTGGGCAGCCGCTCGCCGGTGCTGGCGCGGCTGTGTTCCAGCATGCCGCGCACAATGCTGGCTGCCCGATGCCCGTGGTGGGTAATCTTGGTCAGGTTCTGGCGCAGGTTGTGCAGCAGCTCGGTTTCCAGGGCCAGGTCGCGCGTGGGGCGCTGCTGCTCTTCCTCCAGCTCATCCAGCAGCTCGCCGCTTACGTCGGCAAAGTTGGTGACGAAGTTGAGCGGGTTCTGGATTTCGTGGGCAATGCCGGCCGTCAGTTCGCCCAGGCTGGCCATTTTCTCGCTCTGGATGAGCTGATCCTGCGTGATGCGCAGCTCCTCCAGTGTTTCGCGTAGTTCCTCCGTCTGGCGGGTGAGCGAGGTGGTGCGCTCGGTTACCATCTGCTCCAGAATAGCGTTCTGCGCTTCAATACGCCGTTTTTCGAGGGCGGCGGCCTCGCGTTCCAGCCGCTCGGCCTCGGCCTGGCGCTTGTGGCTGCGCGCCACAAAGGCAAAAACAATCAGCCAGAGCACGCTGAACCCCTGGGCCGAACTGAATCCTTCGTGGTAGAAGTCCAGCGTGGCAGGCGAAATAGCGTGTAGTAGCAGCTCGCTCCCCTTGGTTACGGCCAGGGGCACCAACCCCAGCAGCAGCGTCCGGGCCGGACGATAGTCGCGCACCAATGCCAGCACGGCTATCAGCAGGCCCAGCACCAGCAGCACATAAAAATCGTCGGCCTTTGTGCGTTGCAGGCCCAGAATTATCATTCCCAGGTAATACCCTATGCCCAGTATCCAGAACCGGGAATACAACTTATCCCAATAGGGCAGACGCTCTTTGCTGTTGATGAACCGGCCCACACTCCGCACCAGCGGGATACTGATAGCCACCAGAAACAGGACGTTCATGCCCGCGTTAGCGACTCCCTCCTCCACATCCTGCTTCAGCTTGTAGGTCGAGTCCTCATCCGGTTTGCTGGGCGTAAGCGAAACTGTGGCGTTGGCGCTATCCTGCCGGGTAACCACGATGTCGTTACTGTAGAACTTGCTACGGATGCGGATGGTATCGGGCATGGACTGGGCCATCGGAAGCGGGTTGAAGGGCGAAGTCAGAGAGCGGCCGGGGTCGGGGCATCGGCTACCTGCGTGCTGAACATTTTCGGCAGGGGCAGCGTGAGTACCAGCACGGGGTTGGCAGGCGCAGGCGTTGCGGCGGCATTACGACGATTCTTTTTGGCCGGACCTTCGAGTAAACCGGCCGCCTCGCCCAGACGGGCTACCAGCGGCGGCAGCGGCAGATGGAGCGTAAGTACCCGTTCGCGCCGGGCCGGAGGGGCAGCTGCCGGCTTGCTTTCAGTCGAACCAGCGCCGGCCGTTTGCTGTGCCTGCACGGTGGGTGCGGCGAGCAACAGTCCGGAAAATACTACCAGAAGCACGCGAACAACGGGCATAGCGGATTAGCAGCGGAATGGTGGTAAAGATGCGACGATAAATGGATTTCTCGTCTCTGTCCTAGTAAAGTCGGGCAGCTGGCCTCTCGGGCAGCCTTGGCCTGCCGGAAACGGGCTGGCTGGGGCTACTTGCAGAAGTACTCCGCCCTGTCAGATGTATTTCGGGCCGGCCAGGGTTGCCTTAGGAGCCGAAGTATCTATCTTGGGCAACCATGACCTACTCTGCTCTTTGCCGGGCCACGGCCGCTGTAGCAATAGCCGCCGGCCTGCTACCCGCCTGCGCCCCCCGCCCCGTTGCTTCTGCCGCTGCCCCCGGCGCCCCGGCCAATCAGTTTGCCCTCGATAGCGCGCTGCGCCGCATTGCCACCCTGCAGGATGAGCGTCGTACGGCTGCTCTGCTGCCTTACCTAGGGCACACCGAAGCCCGTTACCGCCAAGCGGCAGCCGAGGCCCTGGCTTCGGTGCAGGATAAAGCCGCAACGCCCGGCCTGCTGCTGTTACTGCAGGAAGACGCCGAGCCCCGAGTGCGCCAGCTGGCCGCCTACGCGCTGGGCCAAACCGCCGACTCGACGGCCGAAACCGGCCTTTACCAGCAACTGCCCCACGAACCCGACGCTACGGCCCGCCGCTACGTGCTGGAGGCCCTGGGCCGCTGTACCAGTCGGGCCGGGCTGGCTTCCCTCACCAAGCTGCCGCCGGCCCTGGTTCCCGATACGGCCGCCCTTAGCGGACAGGCCTGGGGCCTGTACCGTGCCGGGCTGCGGGGCCTTACCTCAGAAGCTGCTGTTGCCCGGCTGATGCAGCTGCTGGCGGCTCCTAACCCCACCAGCGCCCGGCTGGCGGCTGCCAGCGCGCTGGCGCGCACCCGGGGCCTCAACCTGGCTCCTTATGCCACGGCCCTTACTGCCGCCGCCCGCCAAGATCGGCACTACGCCGTACGGGCCGCCGCGGCCCAGGCGCTGGCCAAAGCCGCCACCGACCCCGCCGTGCCCGCTACCCTGGCTGCCCTGGCCCGCCGCGACCCCGATTACCGCGTACGCCTGAGCGCGCTACGGGCTATGTCGGGACCCATGTATGCGCCCGTGAAGGAGGCCGCCTGGGCGGCCCTGACCGATGAAAATGCCCAGGTGGCCCTTGCGGCGGCCGAATTCTTTCTGACTCATGCCACCAACGAGCCCGGCCCGACGCTGCTTGAAAAAGCCCAGGCCCTGTCGCAGTGGCGGGTGCGGGCCACGCTGCTGGCCGCTGCCCTGCGCCAGCCCGGTGCCGGCCGCGCCGCCATCCGGCGGGCCGTGCAGGAGCGCTACACGGCCGCTACCGATGCCTACGAGAAGGGCTACCTGCTGAAGGCGTTAGGCGAAGACCCGGCCGCCTTCGACTTTGTGCGCGAGGCTACTTTCGCGCCGGGCCGCTCGCTGGTGGTAGGCACCTACGGCATGGAGGCGCTGGTAGCCCAGCGCCAGCTGCCCGACTTTCCGGCCGCCCGTCAGCCCGAATTTGCGCTGGCGCTCCGCCAGGCTGTGCTCGGCGGCGACGTAGCTCAGCTGGGGCTGGCCGCCGAAGCCATCCGCGACCCGAAATTGAACCTGCGCCCCCTACTGCCCAACCCCGATTTTCTGCTGGACGCCCGCGCCAAGTTGGTGCTGCCCCGCGACCTGGAGGCCTTGCAGTCGTTGCAGCAAACCGTTGACTACCTGCGCGGCGTGAAGCCAACGCCCGTACCGGTGGCCCAGGCCGCCAGCCACCCCATTCCGTGGGATGTGGTGACGGCGCTGCCGGCCGTGCCGCGGGCGGTGGTGCGTACCAGCAAGGGCAACGTAGTAATGCGCCTGCTCGTGAACGAGGCTCCCGGCTCGGTGGCCAGCTTCGTGCAGCTCGTGCGCCAGGGCTTTTATGATGGCAAAAACTTCCATAGGGTAGTACCCAACTTCGTGGCCCAGGGCGGCTGCCCGCGTGGCGACGGCTGGGGCAGCACCGACTACAACCTGCGTTCCGAATTTGCCGACCTGCACTACGGCGAAGGAGCTGTGGGCCTGGCGTCGGCCGGTAAAGACACCGAAAGTTGCCAGTGGTTCATCACCCACGCCCCCACGCCCCACCTCGACGGCCGCTATACCATCTTCGCCCAGGTGGTGGAGGGCATGGACGTAGTAAGCCGCCTCGAAATTGGCGACCGAATTGATAAAGTGGAGTTGCTGAAATAAGCTGTTTGCTTGCCAAAATGCATCATAATGAAGCTACCTAGAAAGCCAAAAGACCGTCATGCTGAGCTTGCCGAAGCATCTCTACCGCTTCATTGAACGACTGTAACGAAACGGTAGAGATGCTTCGGCTGCGCTCAGCATGACGGTCTGATTTATCCAAGCTTTTCCTAAACAGCCTCACTAAAAACCCCACCCCAGCAATTGCCAGGGTGGGGTTTTCGTTTTTCCAGCTAACAGCTACCAGCTACCAGCTAACAGCTACCAGCTACCAGCTACTTGTCGTCGCGGCCGTGGGCCTGGGCGGGGGGCGTGGTGGCTTCTACAGCCGAAAACTCCTCCAGAATCTTGTAGGTATGCGAGGCTCCTTTGGGTACTACCCAGGAGTTGCCGGGCTCCAGCACAACCATCTGGCCCTCTATATGCAACTCGGCCCGGCCTTTCAGCACGTAGCCTACCGTTTCGTAGGCACTGGCCGACGGCTCTTTCGGCTCACCGGGTTGCTCGTTTTCCCACATACGCATAGAAACGTGAACGCCCGAAGCCAGGTACTTTTCGCCATCGGAGCCTTTGGGCGAGTGCTGCGAGTCTACTTTGGTGATGGTGGTATCAGCCATGCTATACATTAAATAAAAAGTGAAGAAATTTAGATTACTTCCCCGCTAACGCAGCCCGTAGCCCTGAGGTTGTTGCCTGCTGCATCGGGTGCGGGGCCAAACCTTCGGCTCCGGCCAACGGTTACTTCTCTCCTTGGGACTGCCGCCGAGCTGCGGCTACCCGTCAGTTGTTCACTCCCTGCATGGTCCCTCCCTACGACCCCGATTTCCTGGCCCTGCTGGCCCACGCGCATCAGACTACGGCCGCCCCCTTGCCCGGCCCGGGCTTCTGCCAGCTGGCCGACCGGCTGCTGGCGCTGTTGTTTCCGGAGCGCGCCCCGCGCCCGCTGCCCAGCCCCGACACGCTGGCCGCCACGCTGTGCCTGCTCCAGAACGATTTAGCCGAACTGTTGCAGGCCGTTGCCACACCCGCCGAAGCTGCCCAATATGCCCTGGCCTCCATGAACGCACTGCCGGCTCTGCGCCAGACTCTGCTGCTTGATGCGGAGGCCATTGTGGCCGCCGACCCGGCCGCCCAGGATCTGGCCGAAGTCATCACTACCTATCCGGGGTTTTATGCCACGGCGCTGCACCGCTTTGCCCACGGCCTGCACCGGCGGGGAGTGCCGCGGGTGCCACGCCTGCTCAGCGAGTATGCCCACCAGCGTACCGGCATCGACATCCACCCCGGCGCCAGCATCGGTCCTTCTTTCTGCATCGACCACGGCACGGGCCTGGTTATTGGCGAAACCTGTAGTATCGGAGCCCGGGTGAAGATTTTTCAGGGCGTTACGCTGGGTGCCCTGAGCGTAGGCAAGCACCTCGAAGGCATCAAGCGCCACCCCACCATCGAAGACGACGTCGTGATTTATGCCGGCGCTACCATCCTGGGGGGGAGCACCACAATTGGGCGCCACAGCCTGATTGGGGGCAACGTCTGGCTTACCGAAAGCGTACCCTCGCACTCGCGTGTGTACCACAAAGCCCAAATCCACGTTACCCGCGCCGAAGACCCGGCCGGAGACATCATGTTCTCCATTTGAGTCAGCACCGATACGCGAAGCTCCAGCTTCGCGTATCGGTGCTGACTCCCGAATCGTTCAATATCGTTCAACGACCTGCGAAGCTGGAACTTCGCGCTACAGCTTAACTCCTCAAAAATGAAAGCCAACACCATTCTCGACACTATCGGCAACACGCCGCTGCTACGCCTCCACCGCCTGTTTGCCGACCGGCCCGATGTGAAGGTGTGGATGAAGCTGGAGCGTTCCAACCCCGGCGGCAGCATCAAAGACCGCATTGCCCTGAGCATGATTGAGGAAGCCGAAAAGAGCGGCCTCCTGAAGCCTGGCAGCGTCATCATCGAGCCAACCTCGGGCAACACCGGCGTGGGCCTGGCCATGGTGGGCGCCGTGAAGGGTTATCAGGTAACGCTTGTCATGCCCGAGAGCATGAGCATTGAGCGCCGCCGCCTGATGGCTGCCTACGGGGCCTCGCTTGAATTGACGCCTCGTGAAAAAGGCATGAAAGGTGCCATTGCGCGGGCCCAGGAGCTGGTGCAGGCCGACCCGAATGCCTGGATGCCGGGCCAGTTCGATAACCCGGCCAATATCAAAGCCCACGTGGAGCACACGGCCCGCGAAATTCTGACCGATGCGCCCGAAGGCTTTGATTATTACATCACCGGGGTAGGCACCGGCGGCCACCTGACGGGCGTAGCGCAGGTATTGAAGCCAAAGTTTCCTAAGCTACAGGTGTTTGCCGTCGAGCCCGAACTTTCGCCCGTTATCAGTGGCGGCGCGCCGGGCCCGCACCCCATTCAGGGGGTAGGCGCCGGCTTCATCCCCGAAAACCTGCACACCGACCTACTCGACGGCACCGTGCTGGTGAGCCAGCAGGCCGCCGCCGACATGGCCCGCCGTGCCGCCCGCGAGGAGGGCATTTTCGTCGGCATCTCCTCGGGTGCCTCGCTGGCTGCCGTGGCCCAAAAACTGGCCGATATGCCCCAGAACAGCCGTGTGCTTACCTTCTGCTACGACACCGGCGAGCGGTACCTGTCGGTAGAAGGCCTGTTCTCGTAATCGGCTTGGAGCGAACGGGCTCAGTCTAAAAGCAAAAAGGCCACCTCAGTTGAGGTGGCCTTTTTGCTTTTATTCAAAGAAGGAGCGAAGTATAAGAAATTCGCTACTATTTACTCCGTGGAGAATATCGGAGTCGAACCGATGACCTCTTGCATGCCATGCAAGCGCTCTAGCCAGCTGAGCTAATCCCCCGGGGTAGTACACGTTTTGCCAATTACAAAACGGGAGTGGAGAATATCGGAGTCGAACCGATGACCTCTTGCATGCCATGCAAGCGCTCTAGCCAGCTGAGCTAATCCCCCTCGTGGTACTGTGCCAAGCCGCCGGATGCGTTTTGGTGAGGCAAAAGTACGCGCTCTTTTTGATTCTGCAAGGCAGCGCGCAAAAAAAACGGGCTGGCAACGCTGCCAGCCCGTTTTAGAATATTCAACTAGCTGACTGACTTAGTTGAACGAGTAGCGTAGGCCCAACTGGCCCTGCCAGCGTGAACCGAAGAAAGAGTCGCTGTAACCGCGGTTGCCGTTGGCGGCAAAGGTGGCAGGGAACGAGAAAGTCGGTTGTGCACCCGCAGCAGCCGATTCAGCACGTAATAGTTCTACGGCATTGTTGGCAACTGTGTACTGGCGGCCCCACTCTTTGTTAAGTAGGTTGCCTACGTTCTGTACATCGAGGGTAATCTGGAAGGAATTCTTTTTGCCGCCAGCTAAGAAATTAATATTCTGGGCGATACGAACATCTACCTGATGCGTCCAGGGTGTGCGGCCGGCGAAACGCTCGGCGTACTGACCGCGGTGGCTGCGCAGGTAAGGGTCGTTCTCGATAAAGGCGTTCAACTGAGCCTTAATTTCATCGAGCGAACGGGGGTCCGACGAGCCGCTTTTTACCAAAATAATCTCACGGGCATCGTTTACATCACGTGGGATGTAGATGAGGTCATTGGTGAAGGCACCATCGTTGTTGATGTCGCGGCCACCCTGACCGTAGACGTAAGCAACCGGAGCACCGGCCAAACCTTCGTAGATAACCGAAATGTTGGTGGAGAGCTTGTCGCCGGCATAGTTAAAGGTGTAGCCTCCCGTCAGTAGTATGCGGTGGCGCTGGTCGTTGCGCGAGAATCCCAACTCTGGGTTGTTAGGGTCGGATTGAACTTGGTTGAACTGCCAGTTCGAGAGAGCCGTGCTGCTTGCTCCGCTGTTGATTTCCTTGGCAACGCCGTAGGTGTACGACGCCGACGTGTTGATACCGCTGGCGAAGTTCTTTTGCAACTGGCCCGTTACGTTGTAGCGGTAACCCTTGCTCGTGTTGTCGAGCAACAGCACGTTGGTGTAATCTTTACTGTTAACCTGACGAGCGCTCGGATAGTAAGGGCGCTGGTCGGGACCAGCCAAGCGGCCGGTTGGGGCAACCAAGTTGATATTGCGGTAGTAGATGTCGTTAAGCGTCTTCGAGTAGATGCCTTCCAACGTGGCAATCACATCACCGGGCAGACGGAAGTCGACGGCTAAGTTGGTACGCCATACCTGGGGCAGCTTGAAGTCTTTCTCAACTACGTTGATTTCTGACCTAGGCGAAACCGAGCCCGCGAAGACAGTTGGGATTTGTGACGGATCGGTTACGATGGGTGGGTTAGTTGTGGATGTTGCCCGGGCATCTACCGCACCCTGAATCAGGCCGCTATTGGTAAAGTTATTAGACAGGAACACGAATGGCACCCGGCCGCTAAAGATACCTGTACCACCGCGGAGTTGCAGGCTGGCATCATTATTTACGTCCCAGTTAAAACCAATCCGCGGCGCGAACAGCAGCTGACCGTTGGGCAGTTCGTCGGTACGGATGCCTGGAAATGTGGTGGTAACCCCTTGGTTGAAACCAGGCTTGTCGAAGAAGAAAGGCGCATCTACGCGCAAACCAGCGGTCAGGCGCAGGTTCTCGATAGGCGAGAATTCATCCTGAATGTACGCGCCGAACTGCATGGCGCTGAACTGAGCTGCTCCTCCATCGCGAGTGGCATAGGCCGCCTGCAGGCGGTTAGGCTTCTCGTCGAGGAAATCTTGCAGTGTGTTGAACTGGTAATAGCCGACCCCGTTGTTGATGAACAGGTTATCGAACTTGAAGAACTCGTTGTGCGTACCTAAGGTAATGGTGTGCTTACCGAAGGCGCGCGTTACGTTATCAGTAAGCTCGAAAATATCCTGGTTCAAGGAATTGAAACCTGAACTGCGCTGAGTACCCAAAGTATATCGGTTACCGGCTTGGTTGATTTCAAAGGTTGGGAACAGGTTGCCGGGCGTATCGCGTGAGTCGCGAACCGTTTGGTAGCTGAGCAACAGTTTGTTCGATATTTTGCCCAAACGGCTGTTAAGTTCCAGTACCGAACTGTTGGTTTTGCTGCTAATGCGGTAGGCGTTGCCGCCATACTGCAATGACGTGTTGGAGCGGCCGATAGCGTCATCGAAGGCATCGATGTAGTTATGGCGAATTGTGAGCTGGTTGTTCTGATTGAGGTTGAAGTCGAGACGACCAAATATTTTAGTGCTCTCGGTGCGAAGCGTTTCGCTGCCGTAGTTACCTACATCATAGCCGTATTTCGACAACGCACGGTCGGCAATGGTTTTAGCCACTACCGGATCGATTTGCGAAGCCGCGGTGCCAAGGTCGAAGCCCAGCGGTGAGCTGCGGCGGTCAATCTCGGCATTCACGAAGAAGAACACTTTGTCTCTTACAATAGCGCCACCTACGCGGGCACCCGTCTGGTAGCGATAGAAATCGGTTGCCTTAGTACGGGGCTCGGTTACGCTCTTGCCTACCAGCTTCTCGTTGCGGCCAAAGGCGTACACGGAGGCCGACAGGTCGTTGGTGCCCGAGCGGGTTACGGCATTTACGCCGCCACCCGTGAAGTTGCCCAAGGTTACGTCGTACGGAGCCACAACCACCTGAAGCTCTTGGATAGCATCGAGCGAGATGGGCGAGGTACCCGTCTGGCCGCCGGGCGTACCTGAGCCCGATAGACCAAATACGTCGTTGTTTACTGCGCCGTCAATCGTAATGTTATTGTAGCGGTTGTTGGCACCACCAATCGACGAACTGCCGCCGCCGTTGGACTGAGGCGAAAGACGAACAAAATCAGTGACGCTCCGCCCCAAGGTGGGTAGGCGCTGGATTTGCTCGCGCGATACCGTAGTAGCAGCACCAGTACGACCGGCATTGATATTACGGTCTTGGGTGCCCGTTACCAACACCTCGCCGAGCGTCTGCTCCGACTCATTTAGGTTCACGTCGAGGCGTAGGTTTTGACCTAGGGTGAGAAAGATGTTCTCCCGCACTGACTCCCTATAACCTACGAATGTAACGCGAACCGTATAGGGTCCGCCCACACGCATGCCCTGAATGTTAAAGCGGCCTTCCGAATTGGTGGGAGCCACGTACTGGGTGTTGGTAGGCGTGTGGACGGCAATTACCGTGGCGCCGGGCAACCCTTCGCCGGCTTTATCGGTAACAACACCGCTCATGGCCGAAGTGGTAGCTTGGGCCCAGCTCAAGTGCGCCGACATAAGGGCCATGGGCACCAAGGCTACTGAAGCGTAAAGGTGGCGTCTCATAGAAGAGGGAAATGGGTGAAAAAGGGGCTTTTGAAAAAAAGTAAAAAGCTTCCGCAAAGGTAAGGCCCCGAAGGCCGGTACATGTTACGGGAGTATGATGTTTGCCTTGTTCAAACCGATAGCCAAAACACGAAGCCTAAGCTCCAAAAGGCTTAATGGCCGCAAAGGTAACTGGTTGATTTCATAACCTGGGCCTTACGGCCTTAATAAATCGGCTCAGGTAGTAATCCGTTTCCAGCGCATTCTCGATAACGCCCAGCGAGCTGGAAGAATGGATAAACTGCACACTCTCAGGCGTCGCCACGGTTACCATGCCAACGTGCGTAATCGTGTTGCTGCCCGGCGAGGCACCAAAAAATACTAGGTCGCCGGGCTGTAACTCCTGAGGTTTCACGGGGGTGCCCCACACTGCCTGCTCGTTGCTGGAGCGCGGGATGTTGACGTTGATAGCCGCAAATGACTCGTGCAGCAGCCCCGAGCAATCCATGCCCAGGCGGGTAGTGCCGCCGTACTTATACGGCACGCCCTGATACGAGCGCGCAGTCTGGATTACCTCGGCAATGGGCCTGGAAACGTTGGCGGCAATAGGCGCGGCCCCGGGCCGGCGCGACACTATTTTAGTGCGGCCGGCCGCGGTTTTCGACTTGGTTTTTACAGTAACCGGAGCCCGGCCCCGGCCGCGGGCCCGCTCGGCCGCCTTGATGCGGGCCATATCGCGCGCCGAGTGGTAACGGCCGTTGCTGTAGTTTACCTTTCCGGCGTTGCAGCCCGGCAGCGCGCTCAGCGCCAGTAGCACTAAAACCGGAAGCGCCCATTGCCGCCACCAGGCTGAATAACTTATCTTCGTACTGTATTCCTGCATTAGCGCAAAGATACGCACCCTCTTCACTTTCCCTCGCTTGCTCATGGATTTCCAGCTGCTGACTCCGGCCTTAGTGACTCATTTTGAAGAAATTGTCGGCTTGGCTTACGTGCTTACGGCCCAGCGCACCGAAGCTGCCGAGTACGCCGGCTACGGCCGCGACCATACCGAAGACCTGCACTACGCCCCCGATGTGGTGGTAAAGCCCGCTAACGCCACCGAGGTAAGCCAAATTGTGCGCCTCTGCCACGAGCACCACATTCCGGTAACGGCCCGGGGGGCGGGCACGGGCCTGAGCGGCGGGGCGCTGCCGCTGCATCAGGGGTTGGTATTGAGTACCGAACGGCTGAATAAAATCATCGAAATAGATGAGCGCAACCTGCAGGCCACCGTTGAGCCCGGTGTTATCAATGAGGTGTTCCAGAACGCAGTGAAAGAGGTGGGCCTGTTCTATCCGCCCGACCCGGCCAGCAAGGGCAGCTGCTTTTTAGGCGGCAACCTCGCCCACAGCAGTGGTGGCCCCAAAGCCGTGAAGTACGGCACCACCCGCGACTACGTGCTCAACCTAGAGGTGGTGCTACCCACCGGCGACATTATCTGGACGGCCGCCAACACGCTCAAAAACTCCACCGGCTACAACCTCACCCAACTCATGGTGGGCTCCGAGGGCACGCTGGGCATTATTACCAAGGCTGTATTCCGCCTGCTGCCCTATCCGAAGCACAACATCCTGATGCTGGTGCCCTTCCGGCACGAGGCCCAGGCGGCCGAAGCCGTGGCAGCCGTGTTTCGGGCCGGCATTATCCCGTCGGGGATGGAGTTTATGGAACGCGAGGCCATTGCCTGGTCCAGCGACTACCTCCAGATTCCGCTCACGCTGCCCGAAGATATTACCGCCCACCTGCTCATCGAGCTTGATGGTCAGGATATCGACCAGCTGTACAAAGAGGCCGAGCAGGTGTACGAGGTGCTGGAGCGCTACGATGTGGGCGAGATTCTGCTGGCCGACAACGCCACCCAGAAAGACGAACTCTGGAAAATCCGCCGCAACATTGGCAATGCCGTGCGCTACAATTCGGTGTACAAGGAGGAAGATACCGTAGTGCCCCGCGCCGAACTGCCCACGCTGCTAAAAGGCGTAAAGGAGATTGGCCGCCGCTACGGCTTCAAAAGCGTCTGCTACGGCCACGCCGGCGACGGTAACCTGCACGTCAACATCATCCGCGGCGACCTGAGCGACGAGATGTGGAACGTGGGCCTACGCCAGCCCATCACCGAGATATTCGAGCTCTGTGTGCAGCTCGGGGGCACTATTTCCGGCGAGCATGGCATTGGGCTGGTGCAGAAAGGCTACATCGGTATTGCGCTTCAACAAGCCAATCTGGAGTTGATGCGCGGCATCAAGCAGGTATTCGACCCGCACGGCATCATGAACCCCGGTAAAATCTGGACCACAGCGTAGCGCCGATGCAAGCGAGACTAGCGTGCGAAGTAGTTCTATCAGCACGCTGTAGGGGCGGGGCTTGTCCCCGCCCCCCGTTACAACGATTACCGGTGAACGGGTTAACATGCTGCGGCGCGCAACGCGGGGGGGGGGGAAGACCCCCCCCCCCCCCCCCCTCTTCTACCTTTTTTATAAAACCCCCCCGCCCTCCCTCTCCCTTCGAAAAAAAAAAACCCCCATTTAGTGGGTGTTTTTTTTT
>NZ_JAGGPS010000047.1 GCF_018613725.1 Hymenobacter sp. ISL-91 | reverse complement strand
CACCGCTTCGACAAAACCGCGGGTGTCGGCCGCGGTGACCCCACAACTGCCCGCTTGCCCCGGCAACAAGGGGGATAATTCGGTCCACATCTTATCCGTCAGTAGCGTGCGGTCTGCATTCATAGACGATGAACAGCCACTTAATTGAGAACAGTTCCTAGAGTACTGAGCTGATATAGTTCGGATGAAGGTGGTGTCACGGGGATATCTAAGCTGTTCACCAGAACCGGAATAGCCGGTGATAGACAGCTGTATCCGGCTTTTAGGGAGTTCATCAACGAGCTGAATGCGCACCCAGGCCGGGGCCAGCACGGGCACGCGCACCTGCTCGTTCTTGCGGCCCGGCTTCAGGTCCGGGGCCCAGCTCCAGTCAGTAAAGTAACCCAAATCGGATGAGGCCCGCACGACGTAGGCCGGCTCGCTCGCGGCCTCGAAGCGAAACGAGAACCGCCCCTGCCCATCGGTGGGGTAGACAGGCCCCACGGCCAGACAGGCCCCACGGCCGAGTAGCCGCCCCCGCTGCTGCCCCGCTGCCGCTGCTCGACCTGCACCGTGGTGCCGGCCACGGGCTGGCCCGTTACCTGGTCGACCACCTGCCCGGTTACCAAGGTCGAGCCCGAATCCTTCGCGCAGCCGCTTAGGAGCAGCAGCGCACTGGTTGTAACGGAGAGCAGATAACGCATGAGCACGGAAATTAGTGAAGGGCTAGAAGACAATGCGCACGTTAACCGTGTCAAGCGAGGCGGCATTGATATTCTGACGAGATTGGGTGATAATTCCTTGCTCATTTATAATACCCCAGGATATTACTTTAGTATACTGCGCTGATATAGTTCGGATGAAGGTGGTGTCACGGGTATATCTAAGCTGTTCACCAGAACCCGAATAGCCCGTAATGGACAGTTGGATCCGGCTTTTGGGCGGTTCGTCGACGAGTTGGATGCGCACCCAGGCCGGGGCCAGCACGGGCACGCGCACCTGCTCGTTTTTGCGGCCCGGCTTCAGGTCCGGGGCCCGGCTCCAGTCGGTGAAGTAGCCCAGCGCGGATGAAGCCCGCACGATGTAGTTGGGCTCGCTCTCAGCCTCAAAGCGAAACGAAAACCGTCCCTGCCCATCGGTGGGGTAGACAGGGCCGATAGCCGAGTAGCCGCCCCCGCTGCTACCGCGTTTGCGTTGCTCCACCTGCACCGTGGTGCCGGCCACGGGCTGGCCTGTCACCTGGTCCACCACCTGCCCGGCTACCAAGGTCGGGCCCGAATCCTTCGCGCAGCTGCTTAACACCAGTAGCGCTGCACTAATCGAAAGGAACTTGCAATGAGGCATAGTAGTGAAGATGAAAAGACGAGTGGAACGGGCTAGTTATCATCTTCCGCCAACTGCTCAAGAAGTTGCGAAAAGCTCCGAACGGCACACTACTATTTCGTGCTTGAAGGACCCGTTAAAATCGAATAACCACATCTACCGTGTCAAGACTAGGAATACTCAAGTCTTGATGGCCCTCGACCACCGTTTTTTGAACGTAATCCTTTATTGTCCAAAATACTCTAGAGGGAATATGAGCTCCCATGTAGCGCACATAAGTTTCATCACGCCCTAGCGGAAGGCTATAAGTATCCGAATTTGCATAGCCTGCCACTATTAGTACTCCTTCACCGATAGTGGGCGGCTCGTCGATGATACGCACGCGCACCCAGCCGGGGGCCTGCACGGGGATGCGCAGGTTGCGGTTGGCCTGCCCGTTATCCACCTCCACCCCCTGGTCAACCGAGAAGTGGCCCAGCGGACCGTAGGCGTCCAGCCGGTAGCTCTTGCCCTTGCTGGCCTCGAAGCTGAACGAAAACTGCCCCTGCGCGTCGGCCAGATAGGGCCCGCCCAGCGCCGGGCCGTAGCCCCCGCCGCCCCCGCTGGAGCCCGAGGAAAAGGCATGCACCTGCACTTCGGCCTGGGGCACGGGCTGGCCTGTGTCTTTGTCTACCACTAGGCCCGCGACCAGCGTCGGGCCATCCTTCGCGCAGCCGCTCAGCAGCAGCGCGGTACTAAAGGAAAAGAAAATAAACTGGCGCATGAGCGTGAGTTGACAGGGACATTTCAAATATACCCGCTCACCCAAACTGAACGAAACCAAAAGCACTGGTTATCAGACTTTATAAATCAGCAAAAAACGCATTCAGACAGGTGTAGAAGGCACTTTCTGTCTCTATTCCGCAGACTTTTACGCTACAAAATGCCGCGGCCGGGCCAACTACCGGCGCAGCGCCCGAGCCGGTCAGCTTCTTCCCTAAAACCGGTACCGCAGCTGGGCTTTTATGTCGGAGCGGCGGTTGCCCTGGATTTCGTCGAGGCCCGAGCCCACGGTGTCCTGGTGGCGGTAGTGGGTGTCGGCGTAGCGCAGCCAGAGCGTGAGGTGGCGGTTGACGTCGAACTGGGCCAGTACGTAGGTGCGGGTGCCTTGGCCGGCCAGCACCGGGATAGAGAAGGCGTAGAGCACATCCTGCTCGAACACGTACTGGCGGGTGTCGTAGTCGTCGGTGTCGAAGAGGGCGTAGCGGGCCGAGAGGCGCAGGCGGCGCAGCGGCTGCACGGTTACGTCTTGGGCCAGCACGTAGCCGTGGCTGCTGGGGCCACCGTCGTCGCGGTAGCGGCTGCCCTGCACGCGGGTGCGCAGGCTGAGGCCGGGTAGTGGGTTGGTATCATAATAGAGCAGCAAGCTGCGGCGCTGGGTGGGCACGGGCAGCGGCACGGCGCGCAGCGTGTCGGCGTCGAAGGATTTTGTGCGCTGCCTGATTTGCACGTAAAGCAGGCTGGTTTTGCTGGGGCTGAAGGTAAGACGCAGCAGCCAGTCGTGGCCGGTACTGGGGGCACTGGCTTGGTAGCGCAGCCACGGGAAGCTGAACCGGTCGTAGTAGGCCGAGGCCTCCCAACGGGGTGCGGGGCGCACTTTAAGGCCCACATACAGCCCGTTTTCGTTGATGTTGCGCGAGTTCTCGCCAAACGCATTGCCATAGAGCGTGTGGAAGTTGCGGGCATAATGGCGCTGCAATACCGATATATCCACGCTGGGCGAGAGGCTGGCCAGTAGGCCGTTTACGGTGCCCAGGCCGCCGCTCGAGCTGCGCGCCGTTTCGCCGAACAGCAGCAGGTTGCGCCACACATAGCTGTAGTGCACGCCCAGGGCTAGGTTCCGGTCGCCGCGCAGCTCGTACTGGTTGTACAGCTCGTCGCGGCGCTGCAGGGGTTTGTCGAACTGCGTGTTCACGGCCGTGGCGCCTATCTGCAGGTCGCCACTCAGGCTGGTGTACTGGGCGTGGCCGCCGAGCACTGTTTCCTGCAGGGCGTTGCGGTTAGCCAGTTCGGTGGGCGTGCGGTGGAAGCCGCTCAGCTGCAACCCCGACGTAAACTCCCGAAACTCAGCCAGCGAATCCTGGGCCTGCTGCAGCGAGGCATCGACCCGCTTGCGCGAGCCGAACACCGTGGCCCGCACCGTGGGCGTAACGGCCACCGTGGCCGCTGCGCCCCGAAAAAACGAGTTTTCGAGCACCGACGCGTAGGGCCGCACGCCCACCGAGCTGCGGCGCACAGTGGTAATAGTTTCGGCGCCCTTGCCCACCACAAACCCCGACGACAGCAGCAGCCCCTGCCCGAATTGCAGCTGGTAGTCGCCCAAAGCCAGCGTTTTCAGCCGCCCCCGCTCCTGCACTACGAAGTGAGCCGAATAGAAATCGGCCCCGTAGCGCTGGGTTTTGGGGCTCCAGATGAGTTGCTCACCAGCATCCTTTTCGGCCGTGAAGCCCAAACTGAAGTCGCGGCTCCGGCTCACGCGGTAGCGCAGCAGCAGCTTATCGGGCGAGCCCAGGTAGCGGGTGGCGGGGCGGCCGGTGCTGGTGGTGTCGGCGGGGCCGTAGCCGGGGCGGCCCTGCACGGTGCGCTCGTAGCGCAAAAACAGGGCGTTGTTTTCTTCGCGGGCGATGCGCTGCCAAAGGTTGCCGCGCGCCGCGTTGGGGTCGGTCGTCAGCACGGCTACAAAGGGCGCAATGCGGTAAATGGTGCGTAAATCGAAGCCCTCGATGCTTTGCAGCTCGTACAAACTCAGCAACGGGCCGGTACGCTGGCGGTGCTCCAGCAGGTTCGTTATCTGGGTTTCGGAGAGCAGCAAGAGGCTCCGCAGCTCGTCGCGGGTGGCGGTGTTCAGGCTGACGGGCGTCTGGTAGTAGAGCAGCAGCGTTTCGTAGAGGTCCTCGTAGGCCACGCTGCTCTCGTCGCTCTGGATTTCGGCAAACAGCTCCTGCGTCAGCCGGTCGAGGTCGGGCACGGGCGGGCGTGGGTACTCCTGGGCGCGGGCAGCAGTGGCCCCGAGCAGCAGCCCGGCCATGAGCAGCAGGTGGGGCAGCGGCAGGCGCGGCCTCATGGCTTGCCGGGCTTTTCCCACACGTAGGCGGCGCTTAGCTGCTGGCTCAGGCCCAGGGCCTCGTGCCAGCCGGCGGCGTAATCAATCCGGAAGGCGCCGGTGCGCAGGCCCAGGCCGCCCGTGAGCTGGCTGGTGAGCGTGCTCAGACCGGCCCGCAACGCCAGGGCCGGCAGGGGCTGGTATTCGAGGCCGGCCTTGAAGTCGGCATCCTGCTCCACGTCTTTCTCGGTTTCCAGCAGCAGCAGCACTTTTTCGGCGGGCCGCCAGGCCAGGCCGGCGCGCAGCACGGTGGGCACCCGCTCGTCCTGGTATTCGGCCAGTCGGGCTTGGTTGAGGTTGTAGAGCGTGGCCCCAAACGTGAGCTTGCGCGGAATAATATCGACCTGGCCGCCCAGTGAGGCAGCTACGGCCCGGTGGCTGCCGAGGCCCTGAATGCTGGTTTGCAGCACCTCTACCCGCGCCCCAACCCGCACAGTGCCCAGCTGGTAGCCGTAGCCCAGCCCCAGCCGCTGCTCGGAGTACAGCGTACCCCCAAACCGCTGCGCCGTAACGCCCACTGTGCCATAGCGCGGTGCATCGGCCCCGGCTATGGCGGCCGCCACGCCCGGCACCGGCGCGGCCACGGCATCGGGGCGGCGGTAGCCAACGGGCACGGCTACCACCAACGATACCGTGTTGAGTGAGGGCAGCAGGTAGCGGTTTTCGGCCCCTACGCCCACCGTGGGCCGGCTCAGTTGCCCCAACGCGGCGGGGTTGCCGGCTCCGGCCCAAGCATCGGCTTCCAGCACCGAGCCAACCTGGCCCAACGCGGCCGAGCGGGCACCCCATAAACCCTGGCCACGGGCCATTAGCGGCAGTCCGGCCAACAGAACTACCAGAAAGTAGAGTTTCGCCATAGAGCAGCCGATAAGCAGTTGAGTTGCTGGAAAGTAGATACTCTATTCGGTTACTGCAAGTCTGATAGGCTTATTCCCTTAAAAATTTATTCATTAGTGCTTGTATACCTATAATCTGCGGCTCCCACTTTATCACCACGCTGTAGGGGCGGGGCTTGCCCCCGCCCGCCGTTCACGCCGCTGCAACGGGAATCGTTCAACGGCGGGCGGGGACAAGCCCCGCCCCTACACCGACCTCCACAACCTGGGCTGCCCATGTAGTCATCATGCAACTTGGCTCAACAAAAAAAAAGGACCTTGCCCTGCCGGAACGGCCACGAGGGTAGCGCGTTTCAGCAGGACAAGGCCCTTTGGGTAGCTCAGTACAACGTTCTGCTAGCTTCTAGCTCCTCCGCCTATATCTCCACTTTCAGCGTGGCGGGGCGGGTGGTCTGCTCGAATAGCTCGCCGTGCGGGATGATGGTAATCTGGCCGTATTCCTGCAGCAGCTTGCGGTAGGCGGCAGCAACGGGCCGGGGGTTGCGGTCCAGATCATAGAGGCCACAGGCATTTACGGTACCTTCCTTTACCTCCAGGCCCCGGTTCCAATCAACCTGATCAATAAGCGAATACCAGGTGAAACCAAGCACCGGCACCCCGGTTTTGCGCATCTGCAGAATGTTCACCCACTGTTTCCAGAGCCAGGCCGGAGCTTCGTCGGGGTTGAATATGTTGGTTTCGGTATGCATTACCGGCTTGCGGTAGCGCAGGTAATAATCGTGGGTGATGTTGAACCAGCCCATCACATCGGACGCCACCAACACTTCCCCATCGGGCAGAATCATCTTCTCGTTGCGGCCGTAGTAGTCGTTGCCCATGATCTGGTATCCCGGAGGCTCACCGGCCATAAACCAGTCGTATTCCTGGCGCGTCAACCCGTTATCGTGCAGGTATTGGTACACTTCGCCGTCGGGATGGTGGGCGTAGAGCAGATCGAGGGCCAGAAAGCGCAGCTTGTTTTCCAGCTGAATATGGGGGGTGCGCTCGGTGCGTAGCTCGTGGGTGTACTCGGCCGATTCGCTCTGCACAATCACGCAATCGGGGCGGCGTTTGGCAATCTGCTGGTTGCCCATGATGCTGGCCGCCACCAGGTGCTTGATAGCCGTTACGAAAGCCTCATCCGACTGCAGCTGCTCGTTCCAGATACCATCTTTGGCGCTGAGCTTGGCCGTTACGTAAATCTCGTTGATGGGCGTGTAGTAGCGCACCCAAGGGTAGCGCTCGGCCACGGCCCCGCAGTAATCGGCAAAATGCACCGGCAGCTCAGGGTTCTGGAAATTCCCCAGCCAGTCGGGCACCCCAAAGTGCATCAGGTCCAGAATCGGGGTGATGCCCAGCCGCATCATCTCCCCCATCACCTGGTCCGAAAAATCCCAGTCGTACTCGCCCGGCCCCTTATGAATGCTGTAGTAGGGTAATCCATAGCGCAGCACTTTCAGGCCCATCTCCTGCACCAGTTGCAGGTCTTTTTTCCAGTGCGTGTAGTGGCCGCACTCCTCCAGCAGGTCGCGCCGCACCTTGCCGTGCTCGATGGTGGGATATGAACACTCAATACCGGTGGCAAACATGAAGTTGCCCGGTGTGCCCGTGGGCAGTCCCCGGCCCGAAGTGCCGCCGGCTCCCCCGAATTCGTCGCCCTCGTAATTACCGGTGCCGAAGCGTTTTTTTATAGCTGTCAGGAAAGATTTGGGCATGTTGGCGGAAAGTGAAGTATAAAATAGCAAGCAGAATTCGGCACCCTGCTCAGCAGTACGCACTATCAACCGGTAAAGTCGAGCTTGTTCCCAAATTATCTGATGAGCTTGTTTTCGGGGCCGGGCGTAGTGTTGGCTATAAACTCCCCCAGGGCCCGATATTCGGCGTAGCGGGCGTGGTAGGTCGCGGCCCGCGCCGGGTTGGGCTCGTACTGCTCCGAAAAGCCGCTACCCATGGCCTGCTGGGCTGCTTCTACGCTGGGGTAGCAGCCGGCAGCCACGGCCGCGTACATGGCCGCGCCCAGGGCCGGTGCCTGCTCCGAAGCGGCCACTACTATGCGCCGGCCAAGCACATCGGCCAGCGTCTGCATCAGGTAGCCCGACTTTTTGGCCACCCCGCCAATGGCAATAAGCTGCCGGACGGCTATGCCCTCGTGCTCGAACCGCTCCAGAATGTGGCGCGAGCCGTAGCACAATGCCTCCACCAGGGCCCGGAAAATTTCGGGGGCGCTGCTGCCCATGGTTAAGTTGCGGAGCGCGCCCTGCAGCTGGTGGTTGGCATCGGGCGTGCGGCGGCCATTCACCCAATCGAGGGCCAGTACGGGGCTCTGGGCAAACGGCAGGGCCTGGGCCGCTTCGGTGAGCAGCTCCAGCAGGCTGTCTTCGGCTTCCTGTCGTAGCTCTTCGCGCTGCCGGTCGGTGAGGTTGGCGGTGCGGGCCAGCACCGCGGCCAGCGGCCAGCGCAGCAGTTCCTCAAACCAAGCCAGCAGGTCGCCGAAGGCCGATTGGCCGGCTTCCAAGCCCACAAGCCCCGGCACCACCGAGCCCTCCACCTGCCCACAGATACCCGCTACGGGCGGGCGGGTGGCCAGGTCGGCGGGCGGCACCACCACAATGTCGCAGGTACTGGTGCCCATCACTTTTACCATGGCGTAGGGCGTGATGCCGGCCCCCACGCCGCCGGCGTGGGCATCTATGGTACCCACCGCTACTACGGTTTCGGGGCGCAGGCCCAGCGTTGCGGCCCACTCGGGGCATAAGGTGCCGGCCGCCTCGTCGGCGGGGTACGTTGGCCCGTAAAGGCGGGCGCGCAGGCCCGCCAGCTTGGGTTCGAGTTGGGCCAGGAATTCTTCGGCAGGCAGGCCATCCCACTCGGGGTGCCACATGGCTTTGTGGCCGGCGGCGCAGCGGCTGCGCTTTAGGTCGGCTAGTGGTTGGCCCGTGAGTTCCAGCGTCAGCCAGTCGCAGTGCTCCAGCCACGAGTGCGCCGCTTGGGCCACCCGCTCGTTGTGGCGGCTGATGCGCGTGATTTTCGACCAGAACCACTCCGATGAGTACACGCCACCCGAATATTTGGTATAGTCGGGGCCGCCCCAGGAGCGGGCCAGCTGGTTGATTTCCTCGGCCTCAGCCACGGCCGTGTGGTCTTTCCAGAGGATGAACAGCGCGTCGGGCTCCTCGGCAAATTCGGGCAGCAGCCCCAGGGCGCGGCCCTGCGCGTTTACCGGGCCGGGCGTCGAGGCCGTAGCATCCACGGCCAGGGCCACGATTTGCGCCGGATCATCAACCAGGGCTACCACTTCGCGCACCACTGCGGTGAGGCCTTCGAGGTGGTCGAGCGGGTGCTGGCGGAACTGGTTGAGGTCGGGGTTGCAGAACTGGCCGGCGTCCCAGCGCGGGAAGGCGCGCACGGCGTCGGCCACCTCGCGGCCGGTGGCTACCTCCACCAATAAAGCGCGCACCGAGCTGGTGCCAAAATCGAGGCCGATAACGTATTGCGGGCGGGTTTGCATAGTAAAACAAGAGTGGTGGCAAGCCCTTGGCATACGGCTTCGGGCAGCAAAACGACGCAAAAAGCCCCCGCTGCCATGTGGCAACGGGGGCTTTTTGCAGCGGGGCTTGTTTCTGCCCGCCTTTCATTTCGTTTCAACGATAACCGTTGAATGGCGGGCGGGGACAAGCCCCGCCCCTACGGCAGCCATACCTTACATTTGCGCCGTCTCTTTCTTGTTTTTGCGCTTGATTTTGGTTTTACCGCCGTTGTCGGTTTTTACCTTCATCTTTTCCACGTCGCTCATGTCGGTGCTCATGCCGCCGTTCATGGCCGAGGCAGCGCCCACGCCGGGGTTGGGGCCGTTGTTTTGCAGCGTCATCTCGTCTACGAGGTGCTTGGCACCGCCCAGCTTCTCCACGCACCAGAGCACGTAGCGAATATCCACGTTGATGCAGCGCTTGAGCTCGGGGTCGTAGGCCAGGTCGCCGGTCATGGCTTCCCAGTTGCCATCGAAGGCCAGACCAATCAGCTCGCCGCGGCCGTTGATGACGGGCGAGCCGGAGTTGCCGCCGGTAATGTCGTTGTCGGTAATGAAGGCTACGGGCAGGTTGCCGTCTTTGTCGGCGTAGCGGCCGTAGTCCTTCATCTTCAGCAGCTCGAGCTCCTTTTTAGGCACCACAAACTCGGGGTTGCTGGCATCTTCCTTTTCCAGAATGCCCTGGGCCGTGGTTTTGTAGTCGTACTGCACGGCGTCGCGGCCGTTGTAGGGGCGCACGGTGCCGTAGCTAAGGCGGATGGTCGAGTTAGCATCGGGCGAGTACACCTTCTGGGCGTTCTTTTCGCGCAGGGCGGCTACGTACAGGCGGTTGGCCCGGCCCAAACCGGCCTGCGAGGCCTGCAGCTTGGGGGCAATGTTCTGCACGTAGTTCGTGTACACCGACTGGTAGGTTTTGTAGGCCGGGTCGGCTTCCAGCTTGGCCAGCGAAGGGTTGGCCAGGAAGGCGTTTACCTTGGCTTCCGAGGTCAGGAAAGAGTTGCTGAACACATAGTCGGCGTACTTGCTCATCGAGCCGCCGTACTGCTTTTTCACCGTGGCAAACACGTCGGGCTGCTGGGCAGCGGGCACGTCCTGCATGTACAGGTTCATCAGGGCCGCAAACACCTTCTGGTCGGTGGAGGCACTGTAGTCCTTGAAGTAGTCCTTCGCCGACTCGCGCAGGGCCTCAGTGGCCTTGCTGATGGCACCTTTGTCGCCGCTTTTCAGGGCGTTGGCCAGCGGCATCATGCGGGCGGCCAGCGTCACGATTTCAGTGCCGAACGCGCCTTCGTTAACGTACTGGCTGCTCAGGTTGTACTGGCGCTGCACTTTGTAGGCCTCCTCAATAGTACCCAGTGCCTCGCCGTACTGCTGCTGGCGGGCGGGGTCCTGGGCAATCCACTGGGCCAGGGCGGCTTCTTCGGCCTTTTTGGTATCAACAGTCTTCAGGCGCTTCATGCCCTCGTTCTGGCCGATGAAGTACTTCCAGTAGTTGGCAATGTTGGCATACTTGCTGGCGTACTGCAGGCGCAGATCAGGGTTCTTGTCCATGTCGGCCTTCCAGATTTTCAGGCGCGTATCGCGGAGCTTGATGCGGGCGGGGTTGCTTTCGTCGAGCGTGAGCTGCAGGCCGGCGGCGGGCAGAAAGCGCTGGGTGCGGCCAGGAAAGCCGAACACCATAGCGAAGTCGCCTTCCTGAATGCCCTGCATGGCTACGGGCAGGTGTTTTTTAGGTACGTAAGGCACGTTGCCTTCCTGCGCACCGGCAGTGGGCTTGTTGTTTTTGTCGGCGTACACCCGGAACATCGAGAAGTCGCCGGTGTGGCGGGGCCACATCCAGTTGTCGGTGTCGCCGCCGAACTTACCTACCGCTTCGGGCGGGGCACCCACCAGGCGCACATCACCGAAGCGCTGGTACACGAACAGGTAGTACTCGTTGCCGCCGAACATGTCGCGCACGTAGGCTACGTACTGGCCGTTTTCCTTGGCTGCCTCGGCGGTTTCGCGCTGGCGCTGCTGGATGGTGGCCATGCGCTCCTGCTCGGGCGTGGCGGCCGTAATGCCTTCCAGCATCTTGGCCGACACGTCTTCCATGCGCACCAGAATATCCACGAACAGGCCGGGGTTCTTCTTCTCGTCGGCCTTGGTGGCGGCGTAGAAACCGTTTTGCAGGATGTTGTCCTGGGGCGTGCTGTTGCTCTGGATGGCGTCGTAACCGCAGTGGTGGTTGGTGAGCAGCAGGCCCTGGGAACTCACGAATTCGCCGGTGCAGAAACCGCCGAGCTGCACCACCGCATCTTTCAGCGAGGCATTGTTAACGTCGTAAATTTCTTCGGCCGTCAGCTTGAGGCCCTTCTTCTGCATGTCGGCCTGGTTGAGGCGCTTGATGAACATCGGGAGCCACATGCCCTCATCGGCGCGGGCCGTGAAGGGGAGCAGCAGCGTCAGTAGCAGGGCTTTCGCCCAGTTATTGGTGCGCATAAAGGTTGGTAAGGGTGGGAAATATGTTTGGGCGAAGTTACGGTTTATCGTTCGGATGCCGGTTTCCCGCAGAGGACGCCGTGT
>NZ_JAGGPS010000046.1 GCF_018613725.1 Hymenobacter sp. ISL-91 | reverse complement strand
ATCGCGGTGGACGGGCTCGGTATCGACGAGAACGCCGTCCATAACGAAAATAACGGTTTGTATTGGGCGAGGCAGGGAAGTGGGTAGAACAGCCGCAAATATACCAAAACCGTTACGGCGCATAGCGTGGGGCCCAGAACCGGTATCAGCACGCTGTAGGGGCGGGGCTTCCCCCCGCCCGCCATTCGCGCCGCATCAACGGTAATCGTTCAACGGCGGGCGGAGACAAGCCTCGCCCCTACACCGCCCGCCGCAGCACAGGTTAGCGAAAACTCTATTGCTTCCGGATAACCGTGGCAGCGCCCTGGGCAGCGGGCAGAATCAGGACTTCTGCAATATTAACGTGGGCCGGGCGCGTCACCATAAAGGCCAGCAGATCGGCCACGTCTTCGGCCCGCAGCGCCTCGTAGCCCTGGTATACACCGGCGGCACGCTGGGTGTCGCCTTTAAAGCGCACCTCCGAAAACTCGGTTTCCACGGCCCCCGGGTTTACCTCGGCTACCCGAATATGATGGGGCAACAAATCGAGGCGCATACCTTTGGTAAGGGCCGCTACGGCTGCTTTAGAAGCACAGTACACATTGCCGTTGGCGTAGGTTTCGTGCCCCGCAATGGACCCGATGTTGATGATATAGCCGGTGTTGCGGCGCGTCATGGCCGGTAGCACGGCCCGGCTCACATACAGCAGCCCCTTCACGTTGCCGTCAAGCATGGCATCCCAGTCGGCGGGGTCGCCTTGCTGAATGGGGGCCAGCCCATGGGCATTGCCGGCATTGTTGATGAGCACGTCCACGTCGGCAAATTCGGCGGGCAAACCGGCTACAGCGGCTTCCACGGCGACCCGGTCGCGCACATCGAACGTGAGCAGGTGGGTGGGTACATCGGCCAGCTCGTGGGCCAGCTCCTGCAGCCGTTCCAGTCGCCGGCCCGTCAGCACCAGCTTGAAGCCAGCGCGACCCAGCGCCACTGCTGTTGCCCGCCCAATACCCGACGAAGCGCCGGTAATAAATGCCGTTTTCATTCTGAAGGAAGCTTGGAGGTAGCAGTGGAAGGATTCGGAAGCAAGAAGTATAATCCAGGTATAACTCGAATAAGAACGTCATGCTGAGCTTGCCGAAGCATCTTTACCATTTCGTTGACCTGTACAGGCGAAGCGGTAGAGATGCTTCGGCAAGCTCAGCATGACGTTCTTGTTTGTATCAATGTCCTAACGCCCCGACCAGATATTGAGGTACAGCGTAACCGTATTGCTTTTCATGCTCTGAAGGCTGCGGCTGTATACATCGTTGGTGCTGGGCACGTACAGGTTTTTCAGGCCATTGGAGAAGCGTAGCTCGGGCGAGAACTTGAAGAATGGGTAAAACAGGTCGAGGCCTACGCCGTACTCGATGGCAAAGTCCGAATCAGCTGCCTGCAACAGGTTCACCTCGGGGTCTTTGCGACGTCCGCCCATGTTCAGGCTCGGCTTCACACCCGCAATCAAATACACGCGGGCATTGCGCCGCCGCTGCGACTTGAGCTTGAACAGCAGCGGGAAGTCAAGCTGTGTACTCCCGATTTCCTGATCTTCTATTTCCTTGGGGTCGTTGGGGTAGCGCGTGGCGTCCTGCGCGTAGCTCTGGTTTTTAAACTCGACGCGGCGGGTCAGAAAGCTTACACCGGGCGCGAAGGTGAGGGCGCCGTATTCGCCCAGCCGCAACTCGCCCAGAAAGCCCACCGAAAAGCCCGGACTGATTATCGAATTGGCCGATGCGCCTTCTTTAGGATAGGCCTGTATACCTTTGCTAGGGTCGCCCGGAGAATGCTCGATCAGGTAGCGCGAGAAGTTGGGGGCCACGTACAGGCCCAGGTGCAACGACCGGTCGTCGTAGCCCAGCAGGTTGTCGGTCGTAACCGATTTTACCTGGCCGTTCCGGCCGATACTGGCCCGGCTACGGCTCGTTTTCTGAGCCGCTACACTTAGCGGCAAAGCCAGCACAGCCGCCGCCAGCAATGTGTAGCGCACTACTTTTGCGCCGTGTAGATGGAGCTGATGCCGAAGGTAAGGGGTTGCCATACGGGAGAGTTGAAGCCAACTTTGCGAAGGATTGCCAAAAAATCCGGGCCATCCGGGAAAGCCTGCACTGACTCGGGCAGGTAGGTGTAGGCGGCGCGGTCTTTGGAGATGAGCTTACCGAAAACCGGTAGAATGTTCTTGAAATAGAAGTTGTAGGCCTGCTTCATGGGGAAAGCCGTGGGCTTGGAAAACTCCAGTACCACCAGTTTTCCGCCCGGCCGCAGTACCCGGCGCATTTCGGTCAGGCCGCGCTCCAGGTTGGCGAAGTTGCGCACCCCAAACGAGGCCGTTACCGCATCAAACGAATTGTCTTCATAGGGCAGGTTCTCCGAGTCGCCCAGTTCCAGCCGGATGCGGTGGCCCAGGCCCTTGGAGGCCAGCTTGCGGCGACCAACATCCAGCATTCCTTCCGAAATATCCACGCCCGTTATCTGCGCATCGGGAGTGGCGGCGCGCAGCGTTTCGATGGCGAAATCGGCTGTACCGGTGGCAATATCGAGGATGCGGGCCGGCCGCAACTGCCGCAACTCATTTACGGCTTTGCGGCGCCAATAAATATCGGTGCCCGCACTCAGAAAGTGGTTGAGGAAGTCGTATTTGCCGGCAATGCTGTTGAACATCTGGGCAACCTGCGACTTTTTGTCGGCGGCGTCATCTTTATACGGTACTACAGACATGGCTCTTGGAGCAAGGAACGGCAGAAGGGCGGGCAAAATTGCCTCATTACAACGGCTTTTACCCCATTATGTTAAAAAAAAGCGGGCCGGGCTATATGCCCGGCCCGCCCGTTTCATTCGTGAAGCCGTCGGTTAGTCGTTGTCGGTCTTCACTTTAACCTTGTTGCCTTCGGCGTCTTTGGCCTTGGCATCAATGGTACCTTCCTTGGTTACGGTTTTGCTCTTCTCGTCGTCAGGACCCTTGGTTTTCACCTTCACCTTGTCGCTGTCCTCGTCTACCTTGGTTTTCACCTTGGTACCGTCTTCCAGCTTCACCTTGCTTTTGCCGGGCTGCAGTGGTACGGTTGGCGTAGTGCCCATGCCCATGTTGTTGCCGGTACCGGTGCCGCCCGAAGGAGCAGGAGCCGGAGCCGGACGGTTCATGTTCGGCATGCCTTCGCCTTCTTTCACAATCACACGGAAGTCGGTGCGGCGGTTAAGCTGCATGTTCTCCGGCGAATCGTTGGGGGCTACCGGACGACGCTCACCGTAGCTCACGGTTACCATGCGGGTTTCAGCAATACCGGCTTTTTTGAGGTAGTTGTAGGCTACGTTCGCACGGTTCTGGCCGAGCACAATGTTGTACTCATCGGTGTTACGCGAGTCGGTGTTGCCTTCAATCGAGATGTTGATGCCGGGGTTGGCGGCCAGCAACGCGCTCACCTTGTTCAGCTCCACAATCGACTCAGGACGCAGCGTGTACTTGTCGGTGTCGAAGTAGATCGGGTTGATGTTGGCCATATTGGTCACCGTCGTATCGATGTAGTTAACATAGAAGTCCTTTTCAACTACGGTCGAGTCGTTGGTTGAAATCGGAACGGCAAACTCCTGCGTTTCGATGTTCTTGCCATCCTTGCTCACGGCCACCTGGTAGGTCCGGCCCGAAAGCACGCTCACCTGGTACTCGCCGGTCAGCGGCTTGCTGATGTCGCGGTAGCTCAGGGCCGTTTTGTCAGCCTGAGTTCCGCTGAACACCAGTTCGGCACCCGGAATAGCGCTGCTGTCCTGCATGGCCAGCACGCGGCCCCGGATGGTCGCGTTCTTAATGTAGTTGATGGTGTAGATGTCCTTCTCTCCGTAACCGCCAATCCGGTACGACGACAGGTAGGCGTACGAGCCATCGGGGCTCAGACGGTAGTAGGTATCATCATCGGGCGTGTTGATGGGGTAGCCCATGTTTTCGGGCCGGCCCCACTTGCGGCCGATGGAGTCGTACTCCGACTTGAAGATGTCGTAGCCGCCCATGGTATTGTGGCCCCGCGAGGAGAAGTACATCGTCTTGCCGTCGCGGCTCAGGTACGGGCTGTCGTCGTCGTAAGGCGTATTGATGGCGTTACCAATCGTCTTAGCCGGGCCCCAGTCACCACCGGGTACGCGCGTCGAGAAGTATATATCGAGCGTACCATCTTCCGAATACTTGGCCGTCGAGAAATAAATCGTCAGGCCGTCGGGCGTGATATATGCGTCCGACTCGAAAGCCGACGTGTTGATGTTCTTGTTCAGGCGCTTGGGCTCAGTCCAGTCAGCACCGCTTTTCTCCGCGTACAGAATGTCGCCATTCTCATCGTTGCGGTACATGAGCAGCTTGGTGTCGTTATCGAACACCTGGATCGAGGCATCGTGGCCCTTGCCGTTGAGTACGCCGCTCAGCGAGCGGGGCTTGTCCCAGTTCTCATCATCGATGCGGCGGGCCTCATAGATGTTCTCGTAGTACTGTCCGTCGGCGGCCAGCTTCTTGCTATCCGTCGATTTGCCGTCGGCATTCACCACCGGGGCGCCGCTCATGTTATCGGAGCGCGAGGTGAAGAGCAGCACTTTATCATCGGCCGAGATTACGGGGCTGTGCTCCGACCACTGCGTGTTGATAGTCGGACCCAGGTTCTTCACGAAGATGTCTCTGGGGCTGTTGAACTGCACCTTGGCGTTCTTGCTGTGCTGAATCAGCTGTGCCAACTCGCGCTTACGGGTGTCTTTGGTCTTGAGCGTCGCGTTGTACGCCTGGAAGTGCGCTATGGCTTCGTCGAAGTTGTAGTTCAGGTGGTCAACCCGACCCAGCCAGTACTCTACGTCCTTGGCTACGTTCTTCTTCAAACGCTGCGCCTTGTAGATATAGTCACTGGCTTTCTCCTTATCAAAGGACATGTAGGCAATACCCGCCCGGAACAGCGCCTGGGCGTTGTTGGGGTCTTTGGCCAGCACCTGCTCATAGTAAGGCAGCGAAGCGCGGTAGTTTTCCTGGCCGAAAAACTTATTGGCCGTTTTCAGTTGCTGACGGGTGCTTTGAGCCAGGGCAGGCTGGGCCATTGCGGTCGTGAGCATGACAGCACACGAGGCTTTTAATAACCTTCTGACTAAGTTGTCCATTGAGGAGGGGTTAGGGAAACGAGGGGTTGCAAGCGAGAGAGTATCGACCGCCAATTACGCAGAGGTAATTTAGGGGTTGCCTCCTATTACTGAAATTTAATTACAGAGTTGGCAAAGCAGGCAAAAAAAACGAAACCCAGGGGCTGGAAACTGCCTTTTGTCGTTTTGTTTCACTCTGCCAACCAACAGGAAGCCTGTTAAGCGGGCAAAGATAGATATTTTATTATACAGCCTTGGTGCTATCCTATTCCACCGGAATCGGGCAATTCAGGCTTATATACCGCTTCTAACGGGGAACTTTTATCCCGGTTTCAGAAGCCGACGAATGTGCAAATATAGAGCAGCCTTGTAGACTGCAAGGTTTTTCTTCAAAAAATGATGATCCTTTCCAGCCCATCTGGAATATTTACCTTTGCCTTTCCAATTAATTGCCCCAGATGCTTATTCAGGACGCCAGATTTTTAACAAGCAATTCGCGGGCCGAAGACTGCCCTGCTCCCACAATGCCCGAGTACGCCTTTATTGGCCGCTCGAACGTGGGCAAGTCGTCGCTCATCAATATGCTTACCAACCAGAAAGGGTTGGCCAAAACCTCGTCGCAGCCCGGTAAAACCCAGCTTATCAACCACTTTTTGATCAATGAGGCGTGGTACCTGGTCGATTTGCCGGGCTATGGCTATGCCCGTATCAGCAAGGATGCCCGGGCCAAGTGGGCCCGCATGATCAACTTCTACCTGCGCCACCGGCCCAATCTGACCTGCGTAATGGTGTTGCTCGACTCGCGCCACACCCCGCAGGCCGTCGACCTGGAGTTCATGGAGCAGCTCGGCACCGAAGGCGTACCCTTTGTAATGGTGTTCACCAAAGCCGATAAGCAGTCGTCGTCGCGCACCAGCCAGAACGTGGTGCAGTACCTGGAAAAAATGCAGGAAACCTGGGACGAGCTGCCGCCATACTTTGTTACCTCGGCCGAGGACAAGATGGGCCGGGAAGAATTGTTGGGCTTTATTGCCGACACCAACCAGCAACTAGCGGCCCAGGCAGGAGCTGACGCCTAAGCTGGCCTCGTTCTTGTAGTATACTAACCGTCCAAGTTCGCGACAACTCTTTCTTTTTCAATCTCATCACGTTTCATTTGAAGATGAATAACGCTTTTTATCTCCTTGGGCTTGGGTGCCTGCTGGCCCTTCCGGCCGCCCCTGCTATGGCCCAGACGGCCAGCCCTGCTCCTGCTACCGAAGCGGCTCCGTCGGGCAAAACCATTCCGGTGGCGGAGTATTATGAAGGTGGCCAGGAGGCTATGTATGCCTTTATCAAGCAAGAACTCAAGTACCCGGTGATGGCCCGGCGCAACCGTATTCAGGGCCAATGCATTGTCAGCTTCACGCTCAATACCGATGGCACGCTTTCGGGCATCAAGCTGGTGAAGCAGATTGGCGGCGGTTGCGGTGATGAGGCGCTACGGCTGGTGCGGCTGCTTAAGTTCAATAAGCCTGACTACGCTGTTCTGACTAGTCTGCCCATCACGTTCAAGCTGTAACCAGCGGTAAAGCCTCGTTCGCAGGCGTTGCGTACCTTCGCCTCTTCAACCACTGCTTTTTTTGCTATGCCCTACGACCTGAAGGAAATTGCTGCCATCAGCGGGATGCCCGGTCTGTACCGCCTTGTTCGCCCTACCCGCGCCGGCGTTATCATCGAAGCCCTCAACGACAAGGGTAGCCGCTCGGTAGCCGCCGCCCAGAACAAGGTGTCGCTGCTCCAGGAGATTTCCATTTATACCCAGGATTACGACCAGACGGTGCCCCTGACGGAGGTATTCGACCGGATTCATCAGCAGCACGGCGCCGATCTGGGCCTGAGCAATAAGTCGAACGACCAGGAACTGGTGTCGTTCATGGAAGGCATCATTCCGGATTACGACCGTGAGCGGGTGTACCTGTCCGACATCAAAAAGCTGGTGCAGTGGTATAACATCGTCAGCCAGCGCCTTGAGTACCAGGCCCCGGCCACCGAGGACGAAGTCTCGGAAGAGGCGGCGCCAGCGGCTGCCACTACGGATGAGGCCCCGAAGCCTAAAAAGAAAGCGGCGACCAAGAAACTGGCGGAGCCCGCTGCCGGTGAGGCCATGAGCACGGCTGGTATTATTGCCGCCCCCGAGTCCGACACGGCTCCCGGCAACCCCGAGGCCGCGGTAGCCAAGCCCGCCAAAAAAGCGGCTGCCAAGAAGAAGGACGAGTAAGCCACTTGGCACCACAAAAAAGCGCCGGCAGCCCAATGGGTTGCCGGCGCTTTTTTGTGGGGTATGATTCGTTTATTTTGCCTCGTCCTGCAAAACCTCGGCGGCCAGGAACTCCTCTACCTTGTCCACCATTTCGGTTGAGCCAATGAATACCGGGCACCGTGCGTGCGTTTCGGTGGGCTCCAGTTCCAGAGTGCGGCGGCGGCCGTTGCTCGACTTACCACCGGCCTGCTCGACGATGAAAGCCAGCGGGTTGCACTCGTACATAAGCCGCAGCTTACCGTTGGGCACCTTGCTCGTGCCCGGGTACATATAGATACCGCCCTTGAGCAGGTTGCGGTGAAAATCGGCAACCAACGAGCCAATGTAGCGCGCCGAGTATCCTTCCTCTTTGCAGTAGGACACATAGTTTTTCATGCCTTCCGAGAAGTACTCCGACGAGCCCTCGTTTACCGAGTACACCTTGCCCGTAGTGGGCGTCTGGATGTTGGGGTGCGACAGGAAGAACTCGCCCAGGCTGGGCTCGTAGGTGAAGCCGTTCACGCCGTTGCCGGTGGTGTACACCAGCATGGTGCTGGAGCCGTAAATAACGTAGCCGGCCGCGGCCTGGTGGGTGCCGGTCTGCAGGCAGTCTTGGGCCGTGCCCTCGCTGCCGGTGGGCGATACGCGACGGTAGATGCTGAATATAGTACCGATGCTTACGTTTACATCGATGTTGCTGGAGCCGTCGAGTGGGTCGATGGCCACCACGTACTTGCCCTGCACATTGCCGGTCTGGATCATGTCCTCATCCTCTTCCGAAATGATGGTACAGACTTCGCCCCCGTTGCGCAGGGCCCGGATGAAGCGGATGTTGGCAATAACGTCGAGCTTCTGCTGGTCTTCGCCCTGCACGTTGCGGTTGCCGTAAGCGCCGGCAATATCGATAAGGCCGGAGCGGTTGATTTCGCGGTTGACGATTTTGGCCGCCAACGCAATATCGCGCAGTAGCTGGCTCAGCTCGCCGGTAGCGTAGGGGAAATCTTCCTGCTTGCGCATGATGAAGCGGTCGAGGGTGGTGCCGACGGGCAGCGCGAGCTTGTCGTGATTGTCCATTAGAAGATGTGGGAAGATTAGTTTCGAGGGGGAAAGCTCAAAAGTAACCAATTCGGGCCGGCCAAAGCGAATCTTCGCTCCGGTTTTCGAGGCAGCATTGGTGGGCCGGGTCGGGACGAAGCCGCGCGCCGGCCCTACATTTGGGCCATGCACGAGTTGAGTCAGCTGAAAGTTTACAAATTTGGCGGGGCCTCGGTGAAGGATGCCGCCGCCCTGCGCAACCTGGGCCACATTGTGGCTGAACACGGCCGGCCGGGCCCGCTGGTAATAGTGGTATCGGCCATGGGCAAAACCACCAACGCCCTGGAGGCGCTGCTGCAGCTGGCGCACACGGGCCAGCCCTATGCCACCCAACTAGCCGCCCTGCGCGACTTCCATATGGGTGTGGCCACCGAGCTGCAACTACCCGCCGATGAGCTGTTGCAGGAGCTATTTACTACGCTTGCAACGCACCTGTCCGCCGCCGCTTCGGTAGCTACCGCCGACTTCGACCGCCATTACGACCAGGTCGTTAGTTACGGCGAATTGCTTTCCACGCGCATTGTGGCCGCGTTTCTGGGCGCGCGCTGGCTCGACTGTCGCCCCCATATCCGTACCGACGAAACCTGGCGTGAGGGCCGCCTCGACTGGGCCGCCACCGAAGCCGCGCTGCGGGCCGCCCTGCCCCTGGCAGCGCTGGTGCAGGGCCCGCCGGTAGTAACCCAGGGCTTTGTAGGCGGCACAACCGGCGGCCTTACCACCACGCTGGGCCGCGAGGGGTCCGATTTTACGGCCGCTATTCTGGCCTACTGTCTGGGAGCCGGGTCGGTTACCATCTGGAAAGACGTAGCTGGCTTGCTGAATGCCGACCCGAAAATTTTCGCCAATACGGTGCGTTACCCCGAAATCAGCTACCAGGAAACCATTGAAATGGCCTACTACGGAGCTTCGGTCATTCACCCCAAAACCATCAAACCACTGGCCGTGCGCGGCATTCCGCTGCTGGTGAAGTCGTTTCTCGACCCCACGGCCGAGGGCACCCGCATCCACGACTGCCGCCACGGGCTGCTGGTGCCGGCCTTTATCCGCAAAGCCGACCAGTGCCTGATTTCCTTTGAATCGAAGGAGCTGGATTTTATTTCGGAGGAAAATCTGGAGGTGATTTTCGGGGTGCTGGCGCAGGTGCGGCTCAAAATCAGGCTCATGCAGAACTCGGCCATCAGCTTCTCGGTGTGTACCGATTTTCTGCCTGCCCGCCTCGAACAACTGCTGGCCCGGCTGCGCGACCAGTTCACCATCCATTACAACACCGGCTTAGAGCTGTACACCATTAAAAACTACGATACTCCCAGCCTGCAGCGCCTCACGGCCGGCCGCGAGCTGCTGCTGGAGCAGCGCACCCGCCAAACGTTTCAGTTTGTGTGCCGGAGCGAGGTTCGGGCTAACAGCGAAACCACTCGTCATGCTGAGTGAAGCGAAGCACCTATTCGGCAGCTGGTGCCTGCCATTAGCTGCCGAATAGGTGCTTCGCTTCACTCAGCATCACAGTATCTTTATTTCTCCCCCACGTTTTCTACTTCCTATGACTCCCGAATTCATTCTCGTAACGCCCCAGGCGCGGCCCCGGGTGGCCCTCATCCAACTCAACCGGCCCAAGGAGCTGAATGCCCTTAACCTGCAGCTTATGCAGGAAGTGGCCGCCGCCCTTAAAGAGCTCGACCAAGACCCCGAGGTGCGCGTGATTGTGCTGGCGGGCAACGAGCGGGCGTTTGCCGCCGGCGCCGACATCAAACAGATGGCCGGCCGCACAGCCATCGATATGCTGCTGATTGACCAGTTCAGCATCTGGGACCAGATTCGGCGCACCACCAAGCCGCTGCTAGCGGCCGTGTCGGGGTTTGCGCTGGGTGGCGGCTGCGAGCTGGCCATGACCTGCGACATGATTGTGGCTTCGGAAACGGCCAAATTCGGGCAGCCCGAAATTCGCATTGGCACCATGCCGGGTGCGGGCGGCACCCAGCGCCTCACCCGCGCCATTGGCAAGGCCCGGGCCATGGAGATGGTACTTACCGGCGAGCCGATGGGGGCTGAGGAGGCTGCCCGCCACGGCCTCGTGAACCGGGTAGTGCCCGTGGGCCAATACCTGGAAGAAGCCTTCCGGCTGGCGGCCTGCATCGCCAACATGTCGCCGGTAGCGGCCCGGCTGGCCAAGGAGTCAGTAAATCGCGCCTTTGAAACCCACCTGGATGAGGGCCTGCATTTCGAGCGCAAGAACTTTTACATGACCTTCGCCTCCGAAGACCAGAAAGAGGGCATGGCTGCCTTCGTAGAGAAGCGCCCGGCCGAATTTAAAGGACGCTAACTGGCAGGCTGTGGGGAGGAATATGCTGTTATTCCTCCCCACAACGCTCCAAATGAAACATTTTTTCTTTCGCAACGCTTATAGCCTTATCTTTGCGGAGAATCATTCTTACCTGTGCACACGCATCATTCCCACCATATTGCTCCCTCACCTGAGCAGCTGCAGCAGCAGCTGGCCGATGCTGGCCTGCGGGCCACTCGCCAGCGGCTACTGATTCTGGAAAGTCTGCTGGTGTTGCCGGGCCACCCTACTGCCGAGCAGGTGCACCAACGGGTAACCGAGCAGCTGTCGTCGGTGTCGCTGGGGACGGTGTACAAGGCACTCGACTCATTCGTGTTGGCGGGCCTTACGCGCCGGGTGGCTTCCGCCGAGGGTTCGCGCCGCCGCTACGACGCCGATTGTACCGAGCATCATCACTTGGTTTGCGCCGATACGCAGGAAATCATCGATTACTGCGACCCACAGCTGGACGAGCTCATTCGGGGCTTTTTTGCTGACAAAGGATTGCCCGGCTTTCAGCCTCACTCCTTCTCTCTGCACGTAACGGGCAACCGCGTAGCCGATTTGCCCGCGGCCGGTCCGTCCAACCAGCCTCCTTCCTGACGAACGGCTGGCACCAGCGCAGGAATTTTTAAACGATATTTTTTCTGATCCGCCGCCCGGCTTCGGGTGGTGGTCAGTTTACGGGCCTACCGGTCCGGTTTGTTGATGTTTCACAATTAATTTTAAGTTTTAAAACACATGGCAGTTCTTGTTGGTAAACGCGCTCCTTCTTTCAAAGCCACCGCCGTTATTGATGGCGAATTCGAGGAGGATTTCTCTCTCGACCGGTATTTGGGTAAGAAGCATGTCATTTTCTATTTCTACCCCGCCGACTTCACTTTCGTTTGTCCCACCGAAATCATTGCTTTCGAAGAGCGGCTGGCCGATTTTGAGGCCAAGGGCGTAGCCATTGTAGGCTGCTCGACCGATACGCACTTCTCGCACTTTGCCTGGTTGCAAACACCCCGCGACAACGGCGGCATCGAGGGCGTAACCTACCCGCTGGTAGCCGACGCCACCAAAACCATTGCCTCCAACTACGACGTGCTGGGCGGCCACTACGATTACAACGAAGCCGGTGAAATGACCTTCATCGGCTCGCCCATGGCCTACCGCGGCCTGTTCCTGATTGATAAGGACGGCATCGTGCGCCACCAGGTAGTAAACGATGGCCCGCTGGGCCGCAGCATCGACGAAGCCATGCGCATGGTAGATGCCCTGCAGTACTTCGAGGAAAAGGGGGAAGTTTGCCCCGCCAACTGGGAGGAAGGCAAAGAGGGCATGCAGGCCACCCGCGAGGGCGTAGCCAGCTACCTCGGCAAGCAGGCCGCCCACTAGTAAATCAGAAAGCGGACGTTGTTCGCTTGTGCGCAAAAAGCCTTCATCCGGTTGGGTGGGGGCTTTTTGCTTTATAATGAGGCGAAGGGCGTACTTTTGTGGCGGGCGGCTTCGTGCCGGCCTATTTGCCTTCGCTTCCTTTCGCTTCGTCTTGCGGCTGTTATATTCTTTTGGTCTGCGTTTGTATGCGCTGCTGCTGCGGCTGCTGAGCCCCTTTGTGCCCAAGGCCGCCGCCTGGACGGCCGGGCGGCATGGGCTGCTGGGCCGCATACAAGGGCAGTTGCGCCAGGAAAAGGCGCCATTGGTGTGGTTTCATTGTGCTTCGCTGGGCGAGTTTGAGCAGGGTCGCCCGCTCATGGAAGCCTACCGGATCGAATATCCTGACCATAAGCTGGTGCTCACCTTCTTTTCGCCCTCGGGCTACGAAGTGCGCCACAACTGGCCCGGGGCCGATTACGTGTTTTACCTGCCGCTCGATACGAGCGCCAATGCCCGGGCTTTTCTGGATGCGGTGCAGCCCCGGCTGGCCGTATTCGTGAAGTACGAGTTCTGGTACTACTTTCTGCGTGAGCTGCAGCGCCGGGCTATTCCGACCATCTGCGTGTCGGCCATTTTCCGGCCCGAACAGGTGTTTTTTCAGCCCTGGGGTGGTTTTTTCCGCCGTATTCTGGGCTTATTCACGCACATCTTCACCCAGAACCAAGCCTCGGCCGAGCTGTTGCGCGGTGCCGGCCTGACGAGAGTGAGCGTGGCCGGCGACACCCGCTTCGATACCGTAGTGCGTAGGGCCTCGGCCCCGCCCCGCCACCTGCCTCTGGTTGAAGCCTTCACCGACGACTGGTGCCCGGTGCTGATTGTGGGCAGCAGCTGGGCCGAAGACATAGCCGTGCTTACGCCCCTGCTGCAGCAGTACCAGCAGGAGCTGCGCTTTATTGTGGCTCCCCATGAGGTAAACGAAACCACCCTGCGCCGGGTGGAGGCCGCGCTGCCCGGCCAGGTAGTGCGCTACTCCCAGGCCCAAGCAGCTACCGTAGCCGATGCCCGGCTGCTGCTCATCGACAATGTAGGAATGCTGAGTTCCCTGTACCGGTTTGGCCATTTCGCCTATGTGGGCGGGGCGTTTGGCAAAGGCTTGCACAACACGCTCGAAGCTGCTGCGTTCGGCCTACCGCTGCTGTTTGGCCCCACCTATCATAAGTTTCAGGAAGCGCAGGACTTAGTAGAACTGGGCTGCGCTTTCCCCATAAGCTCCTCCGATGAACTGCTTAAAGCGTTTGGGCTGCTGTACTACCGCGAAGAAGCCCGCCTGCAGGTTCAGGATCTAAGCCTCGATTACGTACACGACCACAGCGGTGCCACCAGCAAAATCATGGCTTGGGTGCAGGCTGAGCGTATGAAATAAAGGCAGTGACTCCGGCCACAACCGTACGCCCAACGCGTACAGCAAACCCGTGGGCGCAGGCAATCCAACCTGACCTGTCTTTGCGTTCTGGCTCTGTCTGGGGGCTGGCGGCATCAGCAGCTTACTGTACACTACCACAACCGGCACTCGTTAAATACATCTGTATGACCACCTCAATAACGCTCCGGCCATGACCGGAATCATTGTCAGATCAACCGGCTCGTGGTACGTGGTGCGCGAAATCAGCACCGGGCTGTTTCACCACTGTCGGCTACGCGGCAAGTTTAAGAACCAGGGCCTGAAGGTGAGCAACCCGCTGGCCGTGGGCGACGAGGTGGAGTTTACAGTAGAAGAGCAAGCCGAAGGAGCCGGCGTCATTCAGCATATTGCGCCGCGCCGCAACTACATCATCCGCCGCTCGGTGCACAAAACCGAGCATGCCCACATTGTGGCCGCCAACCTCGACCAGGCGCTGCTGGTAGTCACGCTGGCCTCGCCGGCCACTTCGTTCGGCTTCATCGACCGGTTTCTGGTGACGGCCGAGGCCTACCACATTTCCACTACGCTGATCTTCAACAAAACCGACCTCTACGACGACGACATGAACGACTACCAGGGCCAGATTCAGCAGTTGTATGAGCGCCTGGGCTACCCGGGCCTGCGCTGCTCGGCCCACACCGGCGAAGGCGTGGCCGATGTTGATGCCCTGCTTGATGGGAAAGTGTCGTTGCTTTCGGGCCATTCGGGCGTAGGCAAAAGCACGCTTATTAATGCCCTCGTACCCGACCTCGACCTAAAAACGGCCGAAATCAGCCAGTTCTCCGATAAGGGCGTGCACACCACCACCTACGCCGAAATGCTCGAAGTGCGCCCCGGCACTTACCTCATCGACACGCCCGGCATCAAGGAGTTGGGCCTCGTGGATATGAAAGCCGGCGAGTTGGCCCACTACTTCCCCGAAATGCGCGCCCTGCTGGGCCAGTGCCGCTACCACAACTGCCAGCACCTGCACGAGCCCGGCTGCGCCGTGCGCGAAGCCGTCGACCAGGGCCGCATTGCCCTCCCCCGCTACGACAGCTACGTAAGCATGCAGCAAGCCGAAGACAACCGGAAATAGAACGAGCAGGGTGCGGGGCTTGTCCCCGCCCGCCGTTAAACGGAATCGTTACTAGGGTGCGGACGGCGGGCGGGGACAAGCCCCGCCCCTACTCGTTCTACTATACAACACCTTAACAAAGAGCGCCAACCCATTGTGGGTTGGCGCTCTTTGCTATAAACTTCCAGAACGAAAGCTGACAGCTCTCAGCTAACAGCTAAAAACTACACGTCAATCTTGGCATACTTGGCGTTCTTTTCGATGAAGTCGCGGCGCGGCGCTACCTCATCGCCCATCAGCATCGAAAACAGGTGGTCGGCTTCGGCCGCCGAATCGACGGTTACCTGCTTGAGCGAACGGGTGGAGGGCTGCATGGTAGTGCTCCAGAGCTGCTCGGCATTCATCTCACCCAGACCCTTGTAGCGCTGCACATTCACCGATTCGGGCTTGCCGCGGCCCATTTCTTCCTGGGCAGCCATGCGCTCCTCTTCGGTCCAGCAGTAGCGCTCTTCCTTGCCCTTCTTCACGAGGTAAAGCGGCGGCAGCGCGATATAGATGTAGCCCAAATCAACTAGCTCGCGCATATAGCGGAAGAAGAACGTCAGGATCAGCGTCCGGATATGCGAGCCGTCGATGTCGGCGTCGGTCATGATGATGACCTTGTGGTAGCGCAGCTTTTTAATGTTGAGCGCCTTGGAATCGGCCTCAATGCCGTTTTCCGGGTCGGCGGCCACGCCGAAGCTCACGCCCAGCGCCGTAATCATGTTCCGGATTTCTTCGTTTTCCAGAATGCGGTGCTCCTGGGCCTTCTCCACGTTGAGGATTTTACCCCGCAACGGCAGAATGGCCTGGAAGGCGCGGTTACGGCCCTGCTTGGCAGTACCGCCAGCCGAGTCGCCTTCTACCAGATAGATTTCGCAGATTTCGGGGTCCGACTCGGAGCAGTCGGCCAGCTTGCCGGGCAGCGACGTGGAGCCGAGCACCGACTTGCGCTGTACCATTTCGCGGGCCTTGCGGGCGGCAATACGAGCCTTGGCCGCCAGTATCACCTTCTCGACGATGATGCCGGCTTCCTTGGGATTCTCCTCCAGGTACTGCGCCAGAATTTCGCCCACTACGGTGTTTACCGCGCCGTTTACCTCGTTGTTGCCCAGCTTGGTTTTAGTCTGGCCCTCAAACTGAGGCTCCTGCACCTTCACCGAAATAACGGCTGTCAGGCCTTCGCGGAAGTCCTCGCCCGAAATTTCCACCTTGGCCTTCTCCAGCTTGCCCGACTTGTCGGCGTAGGCTTTGAGCGTGCGCGTGAGGGCCGAGCGGAAGCCGGCTACGTGCGTGCCACCCTCGTGGGTGTTGATGTTGTTGACGTAGGAGAAGATGTTCTCCTGGTACGAATCGTTGTACTGCAGCGCCACTTCTACCGGCGTACTGCCTTTCTCGCTGATGACGTGGATTGGGGCCGGCATCAGGGCGTGGCGCTCCGTGCCGTCGAGGTACTGCACGAACTCGGCCAGGCCGCCCGTCGAGAAAAACTCCTCGCCCCGGAACTCGGCGCCGTTTTCGCCGGGCTCACGGCGGTCGGTAAGCGTAATGCGGATACCGCTGTTCAGGTACGAAAGCTCGCGCAGGCGGCCGGCAATAGTGGCGTACTTGTACACGTGCTCGGAGAAGATGCTGGCATCGGGCAGAAACTCCACCTGAGTACCGTGCTCATCGGTTGTTCCGATTTCCTTTACCGGATACTGTGGAATGCCGATTTTATACTCCTGCTCGTACATTTTACCGTTGCGGCGCACGGTTACTTTCAAGTCCTGGCTGAGGGCATTCACGCAGCTCACGCCCACGCCATGCAGGCCACCCGATACTTTGTAGGAGTCCTTATCGAACTTGCCACCGGCGTGCAGCACCGTCATTACCACCTCAAGGGCCGAGCGGCCTTCTTTCTCGTGGAAATCGACGGGGATGCCGCGGCCGTTGTCGCGGACAGTGATAGAGTTGTTTTCGTTGATGGTAACGTGGATCGTGTCGCAGTGGCCGGCCAGGGCTTCGTCGATGGAATTATCGACCACTTCCCACACCAGATGGTGCAGGCCCTTGATGCCGGTGTCGCCGATGTACATCGACGGGCGTTTGCGCACGGCTTCGAGCCCTTCGAGTACCTGAATGCTATTGGCCGAATACTCGGCAGGGGCTACTTTTTCAGTTGTTTCGCTCATGTGTCAGAGGGGGTTCAGCGCGAAGTGCGTAAGTAGGCAAAGATACCGAAAAAATCCGGTTTTTGCCAGCTTACGGGCCGGTTTCGTGCGGTAGCAGAGGGCCCAAAAAAGCCTGGCTCCCGAGGCCGGGAACCAGGCTTTTTTTATTGACTCGGCACTCGTGCTACTGCACCTGCGCCCGCAGCTGACTTACGCCACTGCCCGACTCCAGCCGTACCTGATACACCCCGGATTTTTCGCCGCTCAGATCGAGCGTAGTACTGGTTCCGCGCGTAACATCGAGGGTCCGACGCTGCACCTGCCGGCCCAGCACATCGAATACCGTGAGTGTAGCCGACCCAGTATGGGCTGCGGCGGGCCACTGCACCCGGAACTGCCCGTTGGTGCTGGGGTTGGGGCTGAGGCTGGCACCAAGCACCAGCGTAGCGCCCCGGTTGCTCAGCACCGCGCTGGTGAGCTTATTTACCCCCGTTCCGTTGGCCGAGATGTGCCCGCTCCAGACAGCGGTTGGGCTGGCGGCATCTACAAACAGGTGGTCAATCGTGCTTTCCAGCCGGATCCAGGTTTTGCCGTTGTCCTGGCTGTACGACGAGCCCTGGTCGCCGTTGCCCAGGTCGAGGCCCACCGACAGGTAGTTGCCGTTGCCCGGTACCCGAACCAGGCCAAAACTGTGTAGCGGGCCGGTGTAGGTCAGGCGCGTCCAGGTAGCGCCACCATCGGCACTGCTGAAGAGTTCGTGTTCTGTATCGTCAAAGGAGGGCACCACTGCCAGTCCGTTCAGCTCATCACGGAAGGCAATGCTACCCACCGGGTTATCTTCGTCGCCTACCTGCTTGGCCACCTGCCAGGTTACGCCCCGGTCTTTCGAGCGAAAGATGTCGCCTTCGTTGTTGGGAAACCAGAGGGAATTGCCAACCGCCGCAACGGGGAAGTAGGTGCCAAATTCGCCGTCGGTACCGGTAGGCACGTTGGCCGAGCGCGCCCAGGTGGCGCCGCCGTTAGAGGTGTAATAAATTTCCAGACCCCCGCCGTTGCGCCCATCTACGTCGCCCATTACCATGCCATTGCTGGCATCGAAGAAGTACACCGAATTGGGGTAGCTGTCGGCCTCACTGAACATGGCAGCCGTGGACTGCACTACCCAGGTAGCGCCGCCGTCGGTGGTCTTAAACACCCGGCCGCCGCCGGAAGAGGTGCGGAAAGTAGTAACCCACGCAGTGGTGGCGCTAATAGCCGATATACTGGTAAGCGTTTCGGAGCTACCGATGCCCGTCACCTGCTTTATTACCCAGTTTTGCCCCCCATTGGTAGTGAGGGCAACCTGGTTGGTGCGCACATCCTCTGCCAACAGCCCGCTCGACATAGCCCAGGCCGTATTGGCATCCACAGCGTCGGTGTAGGCGGCAGCGGCCTGGGGCTGCGCGAAGTTGAACGGCTGGGTTACCCACTGGGCTTGTGCAGTGGCAGTAGTCAGCAATAAACCGGCAACGATTTGTACAACTGTTTTCATATAGCAAGAAAAAAAGGTGGAATAAAGTGACGTTTTCAGAAGGGGCAATTTCCGGATCGGGCCGCTTGCCTGGCAAATAGCGTATGCCAGACTGGGCTTCAATATAGTTTTATTTGCACGAAATCATCAGCTGATTACCGGCTGCTTCTGCCATCGTCTGGCCTTGCTGTGTGCCGGCTCTACCCCGCTAAAATGCACACGCCCACTGTAGCAGCGGGCGTGTGGGGTTTTGGCAGGAATTGTAATAAGATGTCCGGAAGCACCAGAGCAGTTCGATGTCTTCTTTTAAAACGGCGGCGGGCCGTCGTCGAAGTTGCTGCGCGGGAAGGGCTGGGCCGGTGGCGGCGAGTCGTTGTTGATGCGCGAGCCCAGCCGGATGGTGTTGGGCGCGAATCCGCCGGACTGGTCGTCGTCGAAGGTGCTGCTGGGGAAGGCGCTGGGGTTGAAGCCGCCATCGTCGAAGCCGCCGCCGCCGTCGAGGTCGGCGAATTTGGTGAACTTACCGATGAACTTAAGCTGCACGGTTTCCAGTGAGCCATTCCGGTGCTTGGCAATAATCACCTCGCCCGTGCCCTGGGTGGGGTTGCCCATCTCGTCCTCCGTGATTTTGTAGTACTCGGGGCGGTACAGGAAAATCACCATGTCGGCGTCCTGCTCGATGGAGCCCGATTCGCGCAGGTCGCTAAGCTGGGGCTTCTTGTCGCCGCCGCGGGTTTCCACCGAGCGCGAAAGCTGCGAAAGGGCCAGCACGGGCACGTTCAGCTCCTTGGCAATACCTTTCAGGGCCCGCGAGATGGAGGCAATTTCCTGCTCCCGGTTGCCCCCGCCCTTGCCGTCGGTGTTACCGGTCATCAGCTGCAGATAGTCGATGATAATCATCGAAATATCGTGGTGGGCTTTCAGGCGGCGGCATTTGGTGCGCAGCTCCCGGATGCTGAGGCCGGGCGTATCGTCGATGTAAATGGGGGCCGACGAGAGGTTGGAAATCTTATGGTTGAGCTGGGCCCACTCGTGGTCGGCGAGGTTGCCCTTCTTGATTTTCTCAGAATCCAGCTCTGCCTCGGCCGAAATCAGACGATTCACGAGCTGCAGCGACGACATTTCGAGCGAGAAGATGGCCACCGGCTTCTTGAACTCGACGGCCGCATTGCGCATGGCCGACACCACGAAGGCCGTGTTGTGGGTCACGGTGCAGTCGGCCAGCAGAAACAGCCGGTTGCCGTCGATGCTGAAGCCGTAGTAATCGTCTTCCTTATCGAACTCGACCGAAATGCCCGTCATGCGCCAATCGACTACCGAGGCCCAGGGCTGGGCCTTTTTGCGGGCCACGCGCACCGGTACGCACGTAATGTCGCCGTAGATGCGGACGCGGTACACCTCACTCTCGTAGCCGATGCGGCTGATAGTGGCGCGCTTTTTTTTCAGTGAGGTACGGAAGCCCAACGAGTCGGCCAGAAACTTGATTTGCCGGGCCAGGCGCTGGTTTTTCTGGGTGATTTCGTAGCCGTTGCTTAGTGGGTCGAGGTGGCCGTCGGAGTCGATGAGACCGGCCAGCAGCTGCAGGCGGTTTTCACGACTGTTGCTTAGATAGGCCTGTGGAATGTGCTTGTTGCCGAGCAGATCCAGCTGTCGCAGCTCATCCTGCACCGAATATTGGGCGAGGCTGCCGCCCTGCCGGCCGCGGGTGATGCCGTAGCTGTTGCAGCGGTCCGCCACTTCGCCTACCGTCACCTGCATGTCAAGCGTGGCAGCGTACTCGTGCAGGTAGCTGATAATCTCCGGGTCCTGGCCCGTGATGCGGCAGTTGCCGGAGGCACCGTCGCCCAGCCACAGGCCCAGGAAGTACGGGGCCAGGGGCAGCTCCTGCGCCGCGTACTCGACGGGCACCTTGTAGCCCTTGTAGTTCGAGCGGAACTTGGGGCTTTTCTGCAACCAGTCGCGCACCTCAATATTGAGCACGTCGCCGTGGCGGTGGGGGCCCTCGTTGCGGCTGCGCTTGAGCGAGAGGATGTGGCTTTCGTTGACGCGGTAGGCTTCGCCCTTGTTCTGGCGCACCCAGTACATATTCTCGCGGCCCCGGGCAATATTCAGCACCCGGCGCGGGGTCGAGTCGTCGCCCATCAGCAGCTCGCCTTCCCGCACGTCCTCTACGTTGCGCAGTGTGCCGTCGAACATGAGCACTTTGGTGCCTTTGCCCAGACACTTGCCCATGCCCGGCCGCGCCGCAATAATCACCAGGTCAGATGGTTGCCAGCCGCTGGTTACGCGGTCGAGGGCCGAGAAGCCGGAGGGTACGCCGGTGAGGCCATCCTTCTGGTCCTTTTTTTCTTCGAGCTCCTTGATGGCCTTGCCCATCAGGCTGCGCATGTCGTCGAAGTTCTTGCGGATGTTCGACTCCGACACCTCGAACAGGGCCTGCTCGGTGGAGTCGAGCAGGTTGAAGACGTCGGTGGTATCCTCGAAGGCGTCGCGCTGAATGGTGCTGGCAATGTTGATGAGCTCCCGCTTGATGGCGTTTTCGGTGATGATGCGGGAGTGGTACTCAATGTTGGCCGCCGAGTTGACCTTGAACGTGAGCTGGGCCACGTAGTGCGTGCCGCCGGCTGCCTCCAGCTCGCCCATTTCGCGCAGCTCGTGCGTGACGGTGAGAATGTCAATCGGCTCCGACTTGTCAAACAAATTCAGGATGGCCTTGAAGATGCGCTGGTGGCCGTCCTTGTAAAAGCTCTGGGGCTTAAGGATGTCGATAACCGTGGTCAGGGCGTCCTTTTCGAGCATGAGTGCGCCCAGCACGGCGGCCTCCAGCTCCAGCGCCTGGGGCGGCAGCTTGCCCGCCGGCCCGCCTACGGGCAAGTGGGCCGGGCGGCTGTTCCAGGCAGCTTTAGCCCTCGAACCTGCTTGCTTGAGGCGGTCATCCATCCGGTCGTTCATTTAAAAAAATACACTACAAGGTAAGCACACCGGACGAGTTTCGCGACGGGTATTTTCGCGGCCGGTTTCCCGGCGCCGCGCCGCTGTTCGGCCAAAGGGCTACAAAGCTAACGGCTGGGCCTTACAATCCGGGAACGGGGCCAAAGGTTTCTTTTGGGGACTGCAGAACTTCGCAGAACGTCATTCAGAGCGCAGCGAAGAATCTCGCTCGGGTTCGTTGAACGACAACCGGACAGGGACACCACGCGAGATTCTTCGCTGCGCTCTGAATGACGTTCTGCGAAGTTCTGCGGCCCCTCAACAACCCCAAACCGCTACCTTTGCCGCCCTCACTCCTACTGCCTTATGACTTCTGCTGCTCCCTCTTCGCTGCACCGCCTGCACCTGATTGCCACCGGCGGCAGCATTATGCACAACCTGGCGCTGGCCCTGCACCGGCGCGGGGCCCACGTAACGGGCTCCGACGACGAAATTTTTGAGCCTGCCAAAGGCCGGCTGGCGGCGGCCGGGCTGCTGCCCGAAACTGAAGGCTGGTTTGCAGACAAAATTACGGCCGACCTCGATGCCGTGATTGTGGGCATGCACGCCCGGGCCGATAACCCCGAGCTGCTGCGGGCCCAGGAGCTGGGCCTGCGGGTGTACTCGTTTCCGGAGTTTATCTACGAGGCCTCGAAGGATAAGCAGCGCATCGTGATTGGGGGCTCGCACGGCAAAACCAGCATTACCTCGCTTATTCTGCATGTGCTGCGCTACCACGGCCGCCAATTCGACTATGCCGTGGGCGCTCAGCTGGAGGGGTTCGAACTGATGGTGCAGCTCACCGACGATGCGCCCATCATCATCATCGAGGGGGATGAGTACCTGGCCTCCCCCATCGACCGGCGGCCCAAGTTTCACCTGTATCAGCACCACATCGGCGTGATTTCGGGCATCAGCTGGGACCACATCAACGTGTTTGCCACCGAGGAAATCTACCGCGAGCAGTTCAAGATTTTCGCGGAGATGACGCCCAAGGCCGGCGTACTTATTTATGACCGCGACGACGAGCAGACCCAGCTGGTAACCGTGCCTACCAGCCCCGACGTGAAGTACATCGGCTACGGCCCCCACGAGAATGTGGTACGCGACGGCCAGACGTTTCTGGTGACGAAAAAGGACGAGCAGGTGCCGGTGAAGATATTCGGGGAGCACAACCTGCGCAACATTTCGGCGGCCAAGGAAGTGTGCAAGCAGCTGGGCATTAAGGGCAAGGAGTTTTATGAGGCGCTGGGCTCGTTTAGGGGCGCGGCGCGGCGGCTGGAACTGGTGCGCGAGGGCGCAGGCTCGGTGGTGTACAAGGACTTTGCCCACGCCCCCAGCAAGCTGAAGGCCACGGCCACGGCCTTTAAAAAGCAGTTCCCGCAGCGGCGACTGGTGGCCTGCCTGGAGCTGCACACCTTCAGCTCGCTCAACCCCGAGTTTCTGCCCCAGTACGCCCACACCTTCGATGCGCCCGATGTGGCCGTGGTGTACTTCAACCCGCAGGTGCTAAGCCACAAGCGCCTGCCGCCCCTGCCGCCCGAGGCGGTGCAGGCCGCGTTCCGGCGCCCCGATTTGCGCGTGTTTACCGACAGCGCGGAGCTGGCAACGTTCCTGCACGAGCAGAACTGGGCCAACGCCAACCTGCTGATGATGTCGTCGGGCACCTTCGACGGGCTGGACCTGGCCGCGCTGGCCGAACAGGTGGTGAGGTAGAGCCTTGGCGTCGCGCCTTGGTGGCGCCTCACCCCCTAGCCCCCTCTCCGAAAAAGGAGAGGGGGTACTAGTTTCTAAATTCTAGGAACTGTTCTCAATTAA
>NZ_JAGGPS010000045.1 GCF_018613725.1 Hymenobacter sp. ISL-91 | reverse complement strand
TACTTTTGCATGACTACTTAGGAAGTGCCAGAAATCAATTTGGACGTCATGCTGAGCGAAGTCGAAGCATCTCTACCGCTTCGTTAAACGACCAAAACGAAGGGGTAAGGATGCCTCGACTTCGCTCAGCATGACGTCCTCTTGACTTTCTAAACAGCTTCAGCAGCTCAGCCGGGAAAACTCCACCAGGCCGCTGTCTGATTTCCTGGCCGGCTAAGTGCCAAACCTACCCAGCACTGCCCGAAAATCCGCCTCTGAAAGACCCCCGATTTCCACCTTTTTGAAGGGTGCCGTGTGGCCGCTGAGCAGTGTAAGGCTGGATTTGCTCACGCCAAACACTTCTGCCAGATATACCAGCAGGCAGGCGTTGGCTTTGCCATCCTGGGCCGGGGCATGCAGCCGGACGGTAACGGTGCCGTCGGGGGCAACGGCCAGCTGGTTTTGGCGGGCGTTGGGCCTGGCTTTCAGATGCAGAACGGGCAAAACTTAGGCGGGCGAGTTATAGGCGTCGTACACATTCCAGGCCCAGATGAGAAAGGGGACGATAAGCGTCCAGGACAGCAGAAAGCCAACGGTACCGCCGACAGCCCAGATCAGAAAGGCCTTCAGAAACTGACCCTTGATGAGCTGGCCCAAACCGGGCACGAAGATGGAAACCAGGGCGGGCAGGCCGTACGTTTGTTGCATTTAAGGTGATGGGTAAACGGTGGGGAAGTAGAATAGGGGATAGCGCAAGAGTAAGAACAGAAATTCCCGTTAGAGCTGCGGCGGATTCGGACGCAGGTCGGGGTGTCTCAGGAAACGGGCGTTTTTGCGCTACCGAGGCTATTTTTGAGAACACCCGTTCCGGCTACGCTGGCTTGTAGCTTTTGGTCATCTCACCAATCAAAGGCTCCTTGCAGCTTGGATAGTTGACTTATTGAGACAAATCAGCCTTTTTTTGGTAAGCAAATGGGCTTAACGGGAATTTCTGTTCCAACTCTTGCGCTACCCCAATAGCAATGCGGTAAGGTAGCAAGGTAGCATGAATCAACCTCAGCTGCTGAACGCGACAACGAGCCGGCTGGCTGCTAACGTGCTGCTTTAGCCCTGCACCCGGGCCTGCCCGAAGGGGCAGCGCTCCAGTAGCGTGCAGCGGCCGCAGGCGGGCGTGTGGAAGTAGCAGCATTTCTGGCCATGAAACATGAACACTTCGTGGTGGTCGTACACCTGCTGGGCGTCCCAGTTGGCGGGCAGCAGGGCCGCCAACTGCTTGTGGGCCGCCGCCTCGCCCACCTTGGGGCCTATCAGACCCAGGCGTTGCGCCACGCGGTGGTGGTGGCTATCGACGGGCATGGCTGGGCGGCGCAGGGTGCTGAACAGGAGCACGGCGGCGCTGGTTTTGGGCCCCACGCCAGGCAGCTGCTCCAGCCAGGCCCGCGCCTCCGGAATGGGCAAATCGGCCAGAAACGCCAGGTCGCAGGGGCCGCCGGCGCAGCGCTGGCCTACTTCGCGCAGAATCTGTTGGAGCCGTGGCGCCTTTTGCTCGGGCCAGGTACAGGGGCTGATGGCGGCTTCGACCTCGGCCGTTGGCGCATCGCGCACCTCATCCCAGCTCGGAAAGCGGGCCCGGAGCTGCTGGTAGGCCCGGTGCGAATCCTGGTTGCGGGTGCGGTGGGAAAGCAAAGAGCTTATTAGCTCGCTGAGCGGGTCTTTGGTCGCAAAAAACGCCACCGGACAGCCATATTCGGCGCAAAGCCTGGCGTGGGCCCACGAGGCCAGTTCCTGGCGTTCGGCCAGCGCAGATTCAGTAGCAGCAGTAGCGGAATTTTTCACCCGCTTTCCTACGTAGGCTTGCGTTGGCAGTTGTGCGGACCTGAGTTGGTAATTGTCCTGCTGAGCGCAGTCGAAGCATCTCTCCCGCAATAGTATTCTATAGTGGGTTTACCACTGCGGTAAAGATGCTTCGATTGCGCTCAGCAGGACGTTCATTCCCTAAATAATTCCTACCGGCCGGTGTTGTACAGAAGCACGGCCTGCTTAACGTTGTTCTGCGACTTGCCTCCGATGGCCAGCGGAACAATGGCCAGCGGAATGGCCGCATACATCAGCGGCGACACCGAGAAGCCGTTGCTGCCGCCAAAGCTGGAGAGCACGCCCGCCAGCAGCAGCCCGCCCGCGCCCACGTAGCTGAGCGTGGTGAAGGTTTGGTAGCGGCGCGCACTGGCCAGCAGCTGCTGAGCACCGGCGTTGTCGGTGGTAGCCAGCTGCAGGTTGCGGATGCTCAGGTCCTCAATCGGGCCGTTGTCTTTGCTGAAATACTCGTTGCGCACCGTGCGGTAACCGCCAAAACCGCCGTAGCCGTAGGGGTTGTACCCATACGGGCTGTAGCCGCCGGGCCCGAAGCCGTTGTTGCTGTACTGCTGTTGCGTGATGGAGTACAGGCTGATGCGGCCCACCCGGTCGCGGCGCAGGGTGCTTTCGCGCTTGCTGCGGCCGGGCAGGGTAGTGCGCACGTAAAACCCGCTCTGGTCTTCGTAGTAGCGCACATCGTTAAGGTCGAGCTTTTGCTGGCCATCAATGAGCAGAAAAGTACGCCCGAACACCGGACTACGAACTTCCACGTCGTAGCCGCGCAGTACCTGGCCCGATTTCAGGCCCACGCTGTAGCTGGTGGTGTTGGCGGGCGGCAGTGGTGCCTGGCGTGGGTCGGGGGCCGGCGCCGTGGGGGCCGGGGCCAGCACGGGCGGGGCTGCCGGACGGGTGGTATCGGGTGGGGTGGGGGCGGGTACTGTGCTCAGCTCGCGGGGTGTTTGCTGGGCCAGCGCCGGTTGTGCAAGGGCGCTCAGCGCCATCAGAGGAAGAAATCGAAGCAGCATAAAAGCAAATAACGTAGAAAGCCCGAAAATATGGATAGAGCCCTGTTCTATCCTCCCGGCAGAGCCGCCGGTCAGGTACCAGCCCCGCGGGCAGTAGCCCCGCTATATTCATGCCGGGTTGCCCGGGGTGCGGAGCCCGCTGAATGTCTGGAGCTGCCTCCGACGGGCGGTCTGCCTATCTTTGGCACCGCCCGGCGCATTCTGCCGGCTGCTTTGCCTGCTTATGTTTGCTTCCGACGCCATCACTTCGCCCCAGAACCCGCGCATCAAAAATTTGCTGCGGCTCCAGCAAAAATCGGCTGAGCGCCGCAGCCAGGGCCTCACCATCATTGAGGGGCTGCGCGAGCTGACCATTGCCCGGGCCAATGGGGTAGCGGTGCCCACCGTGTTTGTGTGCGCCGAGCTAGCCGGCCCCGCCCACGAAGCCGAACTACAGGCCCTGTTTGCCGGCTCCGACACCGAGTGGGTGTCTGTGTCGAAGGCCGTATTCGGGAAAGTAGCCTACCGCGAAGGCTCCGACGGTGTACTGGCCCTGGCCCGCCCGCCCCACCACACCCTCGAAAGCCTCGTGTTGCCCCAAAACCCGCTGCTATTGGTGCTCGAAGCCGTAGAGAAGCCCGGCAACCTAGGGGCCATTCTGCGCACTGCCGACGCGGCCCGGGCCACGGCCGTCATCGTCTGCGACCCGCGCACCGACCTGTTTAACCCCAACGCCATCCGCAGCAGCATCGGCTGCTCGTTTACAGTGCCTACCGTGGCTACCTCGCGCCCCGAGCTGCTGGCCTGGTGCGCCGCCTACGGTATCCGTACCTATGCCGCCGCCCTCACCGAGCGGGCCGTGCCTTACACCAGCTGCGACTTTCGCGGCCCCACGGCCCTGGTAATGGGCACCGAAGCCGACGGCCTCACCCCCGAACTCATGCAGGCCTGCGACCAAACCATTATCATCCCGATGCAGGGCTACATCGATTCGCTCAACGTGAGCACCGCCACCGCCATCCTCACGTTTGAGGCCGTGCGCCAACGCATGTAGCCGCCTATGGCCGGCTGCGCCGCCAACTCCACCAGGTGCCCACAAGCAGCAGCACACCTCCAAGGGCCATTACGCCCACCATAACACCCAGCGAAATGGGGTAGAGCAACGCGCCGCCCAGCGTTATGCCCAGCGCCAGCCACCAGAAAATTTCGGGGCCCAGGCCGGCCGTACGCAACGGCAATGCGCGCAATTCCTCGGTCTGTTGGGGCGGGTAAAACAGGAGCTTGAGCCGTTGATAGTCGTGGAGCAGCAGCCCAACCGTCAGGACCAGGAAGCCGGTAGTGAGCAGGGGCGTGCCCAGCCAGTTTTGCGACCAGGTGAGGAAGATGATGTTGAGCCACATGGGCACCAGCAGCAGGGCCCCCAGCAGCGCAAACCGGCCCGTCAGAAGCAGTAAGCCAATCAACAGTTGCGCCATGCCAATAAACCGGGCAAACAGTTCCAACTGATGCCGGGCCAGAAAAGCGTGGTCCATAGGCGGGCCCATCAGGCCAGGCAGGTGGTTGTCGGAGAGCTTGTAGAGGCCGCCGCCGAGCATGAGCGCGCCCAGCAGCAGGCGGCTGCCCCACACGCAGGCCAGCCGCAGCCGGCCTCCTGCAAGCAGGGCCACTACTGTTGCCAGAAAGGGTAGAAGTATCGTCGCTAGGTAGAAATACGAAGGGTGCATGCGCTAAACTACCGAAGGCTTCGCAACTCCGGCTACAAATTCCACGTCCGATAACTAGCGGCGGCCAAACGGGCTGTTTGGCCCCTTCAACCGAGCTGCCGACGTGCTACCGGCCGGCAGTGTTCCTCTAGAAATACATGACGACTGAACACCGCACATTTCTAGTACAGGGCCGCGTGCAGGGCGTATTTTTCCGCCAGAGCACCCGGCAACAGGCGCGCCAGCTGGGCCTGACCGGTTACGCCCGCAACAACCCCAACGGTACCGTAACCATTGAGGCCGAAGGTCCGACTGAGGCGCTGGACGCGCTGGAAAGCTGGTGCCGACAGGGTGGTCCGCCCACAGCCCGCGTAGACAAGGTGGAGGTAACAGCCGGTGAGGTCCAGGGCTACGCGCAGTTCGAGGTGCGCCATTAGCCAGCCCGGGTTACACGCGGCGCAGGCTCTGCACCGTCACGTCGAGTGGGGCAGCGGCGTACAGCAGGGGCGGGCCGGCAGGCGTGGGAAGGCCGTGGCTTTCGAGCAGTGTTGAGTTCCATTCCTGCAGTGTGGCCTCGTGCAGCTGCCAGGGCTCGTGCCAGAGCTGCCCACGCCACAGTTGCGGCCCGTGGTGGCCGGCGCGCACGTCGGGGCCAGCCGTATACAGCAGGTAGCGTTCGGTAAGGAAGTGGGCCAGCGTGCCCGGCCGGGCTATGGGCAAGGCCGCGCCAGGCGTCCAGGCGGCGGCGAAGCTGGCGGGTGCTGCTCCCCGGTGCGTGCGCTCGGCTACGGTTCTTAGCTGGCCGTTGGTTTCGGTGAGCGTCATGCGGGCGTGCAGGTAGGGCAGGTGAAACAGCGTACGGGCCGCCCACACCCCCAGCGGCTGGGTGGCATCGAGCGAAATAAACCAGACACCCGGCACTCCATCGAGGCGGGCGTAGGTGCGCACGTTCAGCTCGTGCAGCGCGCTCAGGCCCGGCACGGCCGGCAGCCCCAGCGGCCGGATATGGCTCATCGTGAAGGGTACCACGCCCAGCCAGGCCTGGCCCTCAAACAAATCCAGCTCCAGGCGGGCCGGCAGGTAAGGCCGTAGCAAGTCGGGCGGCACCGGCCAGTGGGCAAACAGCAGGTTGCTCCAGCGCTGCCGCATCAGCGGCAGGCGGCGGGAAGTAGGAGGGGTGGAGGGCACGGGGCGAGAACGAAGCGGGAAGTCTGGAACGAAGAAACCGTAGCAGCACCGAACGGTTATAACGCAGTGCCAACATCGGCCTAACGCTCAGGCAGCCAGCGGGCCTTCGCGCTCCGGGCATCCTGCTGCGTGGTTCTGTGTGCCCCCGGTTAGGCTAAGCCTGCGGTTGGCCAGGCTACCACTGGTGCAGCTTAAAGCCCAGCTGTTGCGCCTGTGTAGCCAACTCTTCGGCCTGCTCCTGCGCTACCACGCTCAGCGGATATGAGTCGCCGTCGAGGTCGAACATTACTAAGGCCAATCCGAGTGGCTCCAGGGTATCCTGCACGAGGTCCAGTTGCTCTGGTCCGAGGTCTTCATCGGCGCCTATACCCGGCGTTTCCGGTACTGGGGCACGCCCTTGCCGGGCCAGCACGTGGTTCAGGTTGCTCAGTATCTCGCCGGCAGTTTCTGTCCAGTCACATTCCACGGCCAGATCTTCGGCCAGCAGCGCATCAAGCAGGGCAATGTCGCGCAATTCCTGGGGCGGTAGTTCCTCTTCTATGCCGCGTTCGGCCAGCTCCTCCGCAAACTGTGCCGCATAGCCCGCTGTATCGGTCAGCACCAGGTCCAGCCGGCCGGCCAGCCGCTGAGTTGGCGCAGTGTCACCCAGAGTGAAGATGTTTATAAAAGCCAGGAGTTCAGGATGCATGCTGGTGGGTGGAAGTGGTTGGAAAGAGAAGCGGTTGTTGAAGCTGCTTGGAAAGTCAACAGAACGTCATGCTGAGCTTGCCGAAGCATCTCTACCGCTTCGTTGGATTACCATTGCAACGAAGCGGTAGGGATGCTTCGGCTATGCTCAGCATGACGTTCTGATTTCAGGTACTTTGTGAATAGCTTTTTTATAAAAGTAGGTAAGCTCAGACAGACACAAAAAAGGAGGGCAGCCACTGGCTGCCCTCCTTTTTTTAAATCAATTGACTAACAACTAGTCAACTTTCTTGGCCGAACGAAGACGCTCGTTTTCGTCGAGCAGGATCTTACGCATCCGGATCGACTTGGGCGTTACCTCCAGGTACTCATCCTTCTGGATGTATTCCATGGCTTCTTCCAGCGAGAACTGACGCTTCGGAACAATCTTGGCGTTATCGTCGGTACCCGACGCCCGCATGTTCGTGAGCTTCTTGCCCTTCTGGATGTTGATGGTCAAATCGTTCGGGCGGGTGTGCTCGCCGATAACCTGGCCGGCGTACACCTCTTCTCCCGGATCAACGAAGAACTCACCACGGTCCTGCATCTTGTCGATGGTGTAGGCCGTACCAACGCCCGTATCCATCGAAATCAGCGAACCGGCAATACGGCCCGGAATCACGCCCTTGTGCGGCTCGTAAGCCGAGAAGCGGTGGTTCATGATGGCCTCACCAGCGGTGGCGGTCAGCACGTTGTTCCGCAGGCCGATCAGGCCCCGGGCCGGGATGTTGAACTCCAGGTGCTGCAGGTCGCCCTTAGGCTCCATGATGGTCAGCTCACCTTTGCGCATCGTTACCAGCTCGATTACCTTGCCGGCCGTCGTCTCGGGCACGTCCACTACCAAGTGCTCAATCGGCTCCAAACGGTTGCCTTTCTCGTCTTCCTGGAACAATACCTGCGGCTGGCCAACCTGCAGCTCGAACCCTTCGCGACGCATGGTCTCGATGAGTACCGACAAGTGCAGAATGCCCCGGCCGTACACCAGGAAGCTGTCCTCACGGTCGGTTTCCTTCACGCGCAGAGCCAGGTTTTTCTCGGTCTCCTTGAACAAACGGTCGCGCAGGTGGCGCGAGGTCACGAACTTGCCTTCCTTACCGAAGAAGGGCGAGTTGTTGATGGTGAACAGCATGTTCATCGTCGGCTCGTCGATGCTGATAACCGACAGGCCCTCGGGGTTTTCGGCGTCGGCCAGCGTGTCGCCGATGTCGAAGCCTTCGATGCCCGTTACGGCGCAGATTTCGCCCGAGCTAACCTCGGCTACTTTCGTGCGGCCCAAACCTTCGAACACCTGCAGCTCCTTGATTTTTACCTTCTTGATGGTGCCGTCGCGCTTCACGAGGCTCATGTTGGCGCCTTCCTTCAGCGTACCGCGGTGTACGCGGCCGATGCCGATGCGGCCCACGAACGACGAGTAGTCGAGCGAGGTAATCTGCATCTGGGGCGTGCCCTCCAGGGTAGGAGCAGCCGGAATAGATGCCACTACGGCGTCGAGCAGCGGAATGATGCTGTCGGTTTTTACTTTCCAGTCGGTGCTCATCCAGCCCTGCTTCGAAGAGCCGTACAGCGTTACGAAGTCCAGCTGGTCTTCGCTGGCACCGAGGTTGAACATAAGGTCGAATACCTGCTCGTGCACCTCGTCGGGCCGGCAGTTCTCTTTGTCTACTTTGTTCACCACCACGATGGGCTTCAGGCCCAGGTCGATGGCTTTGCCCAGCACGAAGCGGGTCTGGGGCATGGCACCTTCGAAGGCATCGACGAGCAGCAGTACGCCGTCGGCCATTTTCAGTACGCGCTCCACCTCGCCACCGAAGTCGGCGTGACCAGGCGTGTCGATGATGTTGATTTTAACGTCTTTGTACCGAACCGATACGTTTTTCGAGACGATGGTAATGCCCCGCTCACGCTCCAGGTCGTTGTTGTCGAGGATGAGGTCGTCGAACTGCTGATGTTCGTCGAACAGCTTCGAGGCGTGGATAATCTTGTCCACGAGCGTGGTCTTGCCGTGGTCAACGTGCGCAATGATGGCGATATTCCGAATGTTCTGCATACAGGGGTTTTTGCGGGTGCAAATGTACGCATTATTGAGCGTAAGTTCAGGCGGCTGGTTAATTATCAGGGAGTAAGCCAGCAGCAGTGGCCAACTGGTGGGCCGACAGGCAGTTAAATATAATGGCCCTGCAGGCCCGGCCAGCCCCCAACCGAACCGTCTGCGGCCTGCGTATGTTATCTGTCTGCCGCCTAAAACGAACGGCTTTCTTTTTCAGAAAAATACTCATCACATGCGCTCTTCTCTCCTGATTTTGCTGCTCTCGGCGGCCACCTTCAACACCGCCTGCTCGCAGACCAGCTCCCGCGACACCAAGATGGATGCCGTCGATTCGGCCCGCCCGACCACAACAGCTTCTGCGGCAGGCAAGGAGTATCCGAAGCCGCAGCCCATGACGGGTAAACCCGGCGAATTCCCGATTCAGAAAACGGACGCCGAGTGGAAAAAGCAGCTCACTGCCGAGCAGTATTTCATCCTGCGCGAGCACGGCACCGAAAAGCCGTTTGATAACCCTTATAACGACAACCACGAGAAGGGCAACTATTACTGCGCCGCCGATGGCAACCTGCTATTCTCTTCGGAAACCAAGTTTGAGTCGGGTACTGGCTGGCCCAGCTTCTGGGCGCCGGCCGCCAACAGCAGCCTCAAAATTGTAACCGACAATAGCTACGGCATGAGCCGCGATGGGCTGGTATGCGCTAAGTGCGGCGGCCACCTGGGCCATGTCTTCAACGATGGGCCCAAGCCCACCGGCCTGCGCTATTGCATGGATTCGTACGGCATGACCTTCAAAAAGGCCGAATAAGCGCCCGGTTATCGGTGTACATCTGATAACGAAACCACGTTGCTTAAAACGGCCCGCCGGCAATCTGTGCCGGTGGGCCGTTTTGTATAGCCTTCTGGTGCCCTGGCAGGACGCAACGGATGCCTTTCTACTTCTGCGCAACCTGTGCAACGACTTGCCCCGGCGCTGGGCTGAAGCGGAAACAACTGCCATGAGCGGTATGAGCGTCCGGGTGGCCGTATGGGATGGAATCAGGGCAGGGCTGCAAAAAGGTGCTAGCCAAGCCAACCTCACCTGCCTCTGGTCGTTAGCAAAAGAGCTGCCCCACTCCGGGCCAGCTCCTTTTTCCTGCTCTCATGCATACCGCCGCCGTTGTGTTTCGCCTTTTACTGCCCGCCGCCCTGCTGCTTGCCGGGTGTACCACCTCGCAGGAAACCCGTAGCGAGGAGGCCAGCGTACGGCGCGTGCCCGGCCGCATCGTAACCGATGCCGACCGGCAGGCCGCCTACAACAGCAATGCCGGGTACGGCGGCGCTACACCCGATGCCACGCCCGGTCGGGTTAGGCTCGGCGAGCAAGCCAGTGGCATCAACTCGCAGAAGAACCCTGAGAGCCTCAATGACGATAACAACAACACCGCTACGCCCGAAACCCGCCTGCGCCGTGTGAAAGGAGCTCCCGCCGATACACTGCGGCTTCCGTAGCGTGTAAGCACCCCTTTGCTCATAATGGTGAGAGGCCCAACGGCCCGCTGTCTTGTTGCAGCGGGCCGTTGGGCCTCTCACCATTATGGGCAGGCCTACGAATCTGTGCCTGTTGTGGGCGAATCTGGGTCGGTAGCTGCTGTGGGGTTTTTGGCGGCACGCGAGCGGCTGGCTGTAGTGCCGGTTTTGGCTGCGGTTGCCCTGGTAGTAGTAGCGCGGCTGGTTTTGGCTGCGGGCTTGGTACCCGAGCTACCGGCCGAACTGGTAGAGCTGCGGCGCGTGGTGGCCGGCGTCTTCGCAACGGCTTCAGCCTCGGGCAGCGTGCCCGGGTCGGCTGTGGCCGCAATGCTGTCGGCCCCAGCCTGCGTACCCGACTCCTGGCCGCGTACAATGGTATGCAGAGCCTGCTCGAAGAGGTGCTCCATATCGGTGTCGAGGCGGCGGGTAGCATCTTTCACCACTTCCCGCAGCTTGGTTTTGGTATCCTTACGAATGCGTTTTACCACCTCGTTTATGCGGGCATCCAGCTCCTTCTGCAATTGTTTGGCGGCTTTTTGCAGTGCCTTTTTCTGGCCATTATTTTTGCCTGCCTGCTGAGTTTTCAAGCTTTTCGAAGCCGCTTTATCTGCTTTCAGCTGTGCTTTGGCAGCCTTGGCCTGTGCTTTCTCGGCAGGGTCTTTTAGCACTTTAGGCGCTTTGTCTTTTTTGCCGGTCTTTTCTTTTTTCGGCTTGTCTTTTTTAGCCGACTTTTCTTTGGAGGACTTGCTCATAGTGGAATCAGAAAATGTTGAAAAAGAAAAGAGTATGAGTAGATACGGCCTGTTGCGCTACCGGTTGGATTTGCCCTCCTTCTTCCTGCCCTAACTTGCCAAGCAGGGCCCTGTGCTGGGCCTGGGGCCTGTGGGGTTGCCTGTTTTACTCGTTCCTTTGCACCCCCGCGGCCAGCTGGCTTCCTGTGGCCGCTTTCTACCCGCCGACTTTCCCTTCTGCTTATGCCTGACTTGCCCCAACGCTACACTGTAACGGCCGCGTTGCCTTACGCCAACGGCCCCGTGCACATCGGCCACCTAGCCGGCGTGTACCTGCCCGCCGACATTTACGTGCGCTACCTGCGCGCCCAGCAGCGCGACGTCAAGTTCATTTGCGGCTCCGACGAGCACGGCGTGCCCATCACCATCCGGGCCCAGAAGGAAGGCGTCACCCCGCAGCAGGTCGTGGATAAGTACCACGCCCTCATCGGCGACTCGTTCCGCGACTTTGGCGTGTCGTTCGATATCTATTCGCGTACGTCCTCCAGCGTGCACGCCGAAACGGCCAGCGACTTTTTCAAGAAGCTGCACGCCGAAGACAAGTTTATCGAGCAGGTATCGGAGCAGTATTATGATGAGCAGGCCGACCAGTTTCTGGCCGACCGCTACATCGTGGGCACCTGCCCCAACTGTGGCAACGACAACGCCTACGGCGACCAGTGCGAGAAGTGCGGCACCTCGCTTTCGCCCACCGAACTCATCAACCCGCGCTCCATGCTGAGCGGCAACCACCCCGTGCTGCGCGAAACCAAACACTGGTACCTGCCCCTCGACCAGTACGAGCCCTGGCTGCGCGAGTGGATTGTGGAGGGCCACAAGCACGACTGGAAAGCCAACGTGTATGGCCAGTGTAAGTCTTGGATCGACCAGGGCCTGCTGCCCCGCGCCGTGACGCGCGACCTCGACTGGGGCGTGCCCGTGCCGGTGTCCGGTGGCGAGGGCAAAGTACTGTACGTCTGGTTCGATGCGCCCATCGGCTACATTTCGGCCACCAAAGAGCTGCTGCCCGACACCTGGGAAACCTACTGGAAAGACAGCGGCACGAAGCTGGTGCACTTCATCGGCAAAGACAACATCGTGTTCCACTGCATCATCTTCCCCACGATGCTCAAGGCCCACGGCGACTATATCCTGCCCGATAATGTGCCCGCTAACGAGTTCCTGAACCTAGAAGGCGACAAAATCAGCACCAGCCGCAACTGGGCCGTGTGGCTGCACGAGTACCTGCAGGATTTCCCCGGCCAGGCCGACGTGCTACGCTACATGCTCTGCGCCAACGCCCCTGAAAACAAGGACAACGACTTCACCTGGAAGGACTTTCAAGCCCGCAACAACAACGAACTGGTGGCCAACCTGGGCAACTTCGTGAACCGGGCCGTGGTGCTCACCCACAAGTTCTTCGGTGGCCAGGTACCGGCCAGCGCCGGCTTCACGCCCGAGGATGAAGAGGTACTGCGCCAGCTGCAGGAGTTCCCGGCCCGTATTGGTGAGCTGATCGACAACTACCGCTTCCGCGACGCCCTGAATGAGCTGATGAACCTCTCGCGCCTGGGCAACAAGTACCTGGCCGACCAGGAGCCCTGGAAGCTCATCAAAACCGACGAGGCCCGCACCGGCACCGTGCTGCACGTTTCGCTGCAGCTTACCGCCGCTTTCGTAACGCTGCTCGAACCCTTCCTGCCCGAAGCCGCCGCCCGCCTCGGCCGCATGCTGAATGCCGAGAAAGGCACCTGGCCCAAAGCCGGCCGCCCCGATGCCCTGCCCGCTGGCCACCACTTGGCCGAAGCCGCGCTGCTGTTCACCAAAATCGAAGACGCCACCGTGGAAGCCCAGATTCAGAAGTTGCTCGATACCAAGAAAGCCAACGAACTGGCCGCCGCCGTAGCCGCGCCCGCCAAGGAGGACATCAGCTTCGAGCAGTTCCAGACGATGGACTTACGCATCGGTACCATCGTAGCCGCCGAGAAGGTCGCCAAAACCAAAAAGCTGCTCAAACTCAGCGTGGACTTAGGTTTCGACGAGCCCCACACCATTGTATCGGGCATTGCCGAGCACTTCCTGCCCGAGGCCCTAGTGGGCCAGCAGGTGCAGGTACTGCTCAATCTCGCACCCCGCGAAATCAAGGGCATTCAGAGCCAAGGCATGCTGCTAATGGCCGAAAACGCCGACGGCGTGCTTAGCCTCATGCAGCCCAGCAGCCCCGTGCGGCCGGGTAGTTCGGTGGCGTAGCGTAATTTTAGAAGTACGATATTAGAAGTGAGAGGTGAGACTTTCGTGCTGATTGCCTAGTTCCGCTGGGCAATCAGCACGAAAGTCTCACCTCTCACTTCTAATATCGTACTTCTAGGCGTCAGCCTTCACATTCACCACGTTCATGGCGCGCTCCACGCCCTGCATCCCGAAAGCCAGCACGGCCTCACCGGCTTTTTCCAGGCGGCCTTCCAGATCAATTCGCTCATCCTCTGAGAACGGGCTGAGCACGTAATCGACCTGCCGGCCGCGGCCGAAGCTGGAGTCGATGCCAAAGCGCAGGCGGGCGTACTCGTCGGTGCCCAGCGTTTCCTGGATGTGCTTAAGGCCGTTCTGGCCGCCGGCCGAGCCTTTGGCTTTCAGCCGCAGCTTGCCGAAGGGTAGGGCCAGGTCGTCGGTTACCACCAGCAGCTGCGCCTTTTCGAGCTTGAGGGCGCTGAGCCAGTGCGCGGCGGCCTTGCCGCTCAGGTTCATGTAGGTGGTGGGCTTCACGAGCACAAACCGGCGGCCCTTGTGCTTGAACTCGGTAGTAAAGGCGTGGCGACCCAGCTGCCAGGGCGCGGCCTCGTGCTTGCGGGCCAGCCAGTCGGCCACCATAAAGCCTACGTTATGCCGCGTGTCGGCGTATTCGGGCCCGATGTTGCCCAGGCATAAAATCAAAAAGACCACGAACTCAGGATCACGGATTAGCACGGATTTTAACGGATTGCACGGATTTTGTAGATGACTCCGTGCGGGGAATCCGTGGAAGCTCCCCATCGCAAAAGTAGGCGGCATTGCGCAAAGCAGCCGTTACCTAAAAAGCAAAAGAGCCGCTCCAATAGTGGAGCGGCTCTTTTAATGAAAATCGAAATAGGAACAATTCCAGCGAATCGACTACAAAATCCGTGCAATCCGCTAAAATCCGTGCTAATCCGTGATCCTTATTTGTCGGCGTTCAGCGTGCCTTTGAGGGCACGTGGGATGGCCACAGTAGCAATAGGAGCCTGGGGGCTGCTAAGGATGGTATAGCCTTTGGCTTCTACGGCACTCACTTTGATCGACTTGCCCAGCGCCAGGTCCGAAATGTTCACCTCCACCGAGTCGGGCAGGTTTTCGGGCGTAGCTTTTACTTTGATTTTGCGGAGCTTGCTTACCAGCTTGCCACCGGCCAGTACGCCCGGCGATACGCCTACGTACTTCACGGGAACCTCCATTTTCACTTCCTTGCCTTCCTGCAGCTCCAGGAAGTCAACGTGCAGCAGCATTTCGTTCACGGGGTGGAACTGCGAGTCCTGCACGATGGCGCGGTACATGGTACCCTCAATGTTGAGGTCGACGATGTGCACCTCGGGGGTGTACAGCAACTCGCGGAACAGGATGGCCGGAACGGAGAAGTGAACCTGCTCGGCGCCGCCGTACAGTACGCATGGTACGTACGAATCGAGGCGGACCGCTTTGGCGTCCTTCTTACCGAGATTCGCTCTTTTAAACCCTACAATCTCGAGGCTTTTCATAAAAGTGTGCTTTGGAGGAAAATTCGCTCACCCACAGCAGGCAAACGGGCCGCAAAGATAGGCAGATGGATTGGCAATTGAAACCCCGGCATCAGCCTCCTGCTGCGAAACCTCAGCAGCGCCCCAGCAAACCGTGAAACCGTTAGTCGGCCGCGGCGCCCGGCAACTGCTCCGATACCACCAGCTCGGCCTGCTGGCGCTGCTGCAGCTCGCGCAAATAGCCGCTGGCAGCCCTGAGCTGGTGCGTGTATGCGGCCTTACGGGCGTAGGCTATGGCCTCGGGCAGGCGGTTGTTTAGCTCCTCAAACACGGCAAGGTTGTAGTTGGCCCGGCCTGCCACCTTGGAGTCGGGGCTTTGGGCCGCTTTTTGCCACGCCCCTGCCGCCTGCACCCAGTCGGTGGCGTTTACTATTTGTTTGGCCTGCTGCATGTAGGCATCCTTGCGGGTGGCCGTGTACACCTCACGCGCCAGGTTCACATATGAAGGCGCAATTCGGCGGGCGTACTGGTCGCCAATACGGGCGGCCAGCTCCCGGATGCAGTCGGCGGGCGGAGGCAGCTGGCGCAAGGCATCCTGATAAGTAGGGCCTTCGCTGGTCCAGTGCATCCCGTCCTCTTGCTTGGCCTGGTCGACCACTGTTCCATCGGGTCCGTAGGTCCGAAAACCCGTTACGAGGCGCATTTCCATCACCGCCACCGTTAACGCCACCTTGCGGTCGGGCTTATCTTTCTCCTTGATGACGCGTTCTTCCTGCCGCTGCGTTACCTGCATATCCGAGTCGAATGCTTCCAGCACTACCAAGCCGTCAACCTGGGTTTCGGCGCACACCTGCCGCACGTAGCCAGGTGCCAGGGGAGGCAGAAAAAACTCGCGGGTGCGGCCTACGAGTTGCAGGTTGGCCGGTGTTACCCGGAAACGCGGACTGTTGCGCATCAAGGCCTCGCCCACACTCAGGGCGCAGGTTTCGGTGCCGGCCCGGTCAACCAGCAGGCCCTCACCGGTAAATACCCCCTCTAGTACATCGAAAAGCTTGTCACGGCCATTTTCCGGCAACACCCGGCTGGCCGTGGCAATGCGCTCCATGTTGCTGGGCATGGTTACGGCCGCCGGAGCCAACGACTGCATGTGGACGGTAGTGGTGCAGCCAGCTAACAGACCCAGGGCCAATAAACCAACAGAAGCAAAGCGGAGTAGCGGAGTTTTCATAGCGGCAGAAATAAAAAGGAGGGAAAAGTTCCCTTCCCCTCCTTTTTATTATCAAGACCGTGCCAAAATTCACTTCTTCCCCTTTCCAGAGGATTCTTCTATACCTTAGTTGGAACTGCTTTGGCTACCGGCTTAGATAAACAGCGAGCTGATAGACTCATGGGTAACCACGTTGCGGATGGCCTGGGCAAATAGCGGAGCCAGCGTAATAACCCGGATTTTAGAATTTTCCTGCTGCAGCGGAATCGTGTCGGTAATGACCAATTCCTCCAGCATCGAGTTGCGGATCCGCTCGTGGGCCGGGCCCGAAAGCACGCCGTGGGTAATTACGGCCCGTACCGATTTGGCACCGCGTTCCATCAGCAGCTCGGCAGCTTTGCAAATCGTGCCGGCCGTGTCTACAATATCATCCACGAGCACCACATTCATGCCCGTTACATCACCAATCACCTGCATAGAGGCAATTTCATTGGCCCGCAGGCGCATCTTGTCGCACACCACAATTTCGGCCCCGAACTTTTTGGCAAAGCCCCGGGTGCGCACCACGCCGCCCACATCGGGCGAAGCGAAAATCAGGTTGTCGAGGCCCAGCGACTGAATGTAGGGCGCCATCACCGTAGCGCCGTCGAGGTGGTCAACGGGAATATCGAAGAAGCCCTGAATCTGGCCGGCGTGCAGGTCGCAGGTCATCAGGCGGTCGGTGCCCACGCTCTGCACAAAATCGGCCACCACTTTGGCCCCGATGCTCACGCGGGGTTTGTCCTTGCGGTCCTGGCGGGCGTAGCCGTAGTAGGGCATCACCACAGTAACCGAGGCGGCCGAGGCGCGCTTGGCAGCGTCTACCATCAACATGAGCTCCATCAGGTTTTCGGCCGGCGGGTTGGTGCTCTGAATCAGAAATACCGCGCAACCCCGGATGCTCTCATTGAAGCTGGGGCCGAGTTCCGTATCGGCGAAGCGCTGGATACTCAGGTCGCCGAGCGGCTGACCATACGCCTCGGCAATTTTTTCGCCTAGCTCGTGGGAGGCGTTACCGGCGAAAATCTTGACTTGCTGAGCCATGAGAAAGAGGTGTTAAGAAGGTAGGGGTGGAAATGAAAATTCTCCCGCCGGCCAAAAACAACGGCGCGAGGGGAGAATTGAGAGTGATTTAAAGCGCGAAAGGCGCCGACTCTTCCGGGGGAGGAAGAATCAGCGCCTTTCGCGTTGGCTGTGTCAGTTGTCCGACCAGGGCTCGAACCTGGACTTTCTTGAATCAAAATCAAGCGTGTTGCCAGTTACACCATCGGACAATTTCCGGGCGGCTTTCCGGGTAAGCGGTGCCGTTTGGTTGTGCAAATGTACGGGGGCTTTTATTACAGGCAAATTTCCAACGAAAAAAATTTGCCCTGATTATAGCTGCAATGGGTGTCGAAAGGTCTTTCAGAGCTGAAAATCAGGGTTTCATAAGCCAAAAAAAAAGTTGAACGAACCCCGTCCTCATCCGCTTTGGCAATGCCACGATTAAGCCGTAGTTTTGCGGCCTGAATCGTGGCACCCAACCCAACCTATACATAGCAATGGCGAATACCGGCAAAATCACCCAGGTTATCGGTCCCGTCGTGGACGTGAGCTTCGCGGGTGAAAACTCCAAGCTTCCCAATATTCTCGACGCGCTCGAAGTAACCAAAGGCAACGGCCAGACCATCGTGCTGGAGGTGCAGCAGCACCTGGGCGAAGACCGCGTTCGGACCATCGCCATGGACTCGACCGAGGGTCTGACCCGTGGTGCCGGCGTACGCGACTTGGGCGCGCCCATCTCCATGCCTACGGGCGAAGGCGTAAAAGGCCGCCTGTTCAATGTAATCGGCGAAGCCATCGACGGCATTCCGCAGCCCAAGAGCGACGGCGCGCTGTCCATTCACCGTTCGGCTCCGGCCTTCGAAGAACTGGCCACATCGTCGGAAGTATTCTTCACCGGCATCAAGGTAATCGACCTGCTGGCTCCGTATGTGAAGGGCGGTAAAATTGGTCTGTTCGGCGGTGCCGGCGTAGGCAAAACCGTACTTATCCAGGAGCTCATCAACAACGTAGCCAAGGCCTACGAAGGCCTGTCGGTGTTTGCCGGCGTAGGCGAGCGTACCCGCGAGGGCAACGACTTGCTGCGCGAATTCATCGAGGCCAACATCATCCGTTATGGTGATGCGTTCAAGCACTCGATGGAAGAAGGTGGCTGGGACCTGAGCAAGGTGGACATGGCCGAGATGGAGAAGTCGCAGGCCACGCTGGTGTTCGGCCAGATGAACGAGCCCCCCGGAGCCCGTGCCCGCGTAGCCCTGTCGGGTCTCACCATTGCCGAAAGCTTCCGCGACGGCGATGGCACCGGTGCCGGCCGCGACATCCTGTTCTTCATCGACAACATCTTCCGCTTCACGCAGGCCGGCTCCGAAGTATCGGCCCTGTTGGGCCGTATGCCATCGGCTGTAGGTTACCAGCCCACGCTGGCCACCGAAATGGGCGCCATGCAGGAGCGGATTACCTCTACCAAGCGCGGTTCCATTACGTCGGTGCAGGCCGTATATGTGCCTGCCGATGACTTGACTGACCCGGCTCCGGCTAACACTTTTGCCCACCTGGATGCCACCACGGTACTGAGCCGCAAAATTGCCGAACTGGGTATCTATCCGGCTGTTGACCCACTTGACTCCACCTCGCGCATCCTGTCGGCCGATATTCTGGGCGACGAGCACTACAACACTGCCCAGCGCGTGAAAGAGTTGCTCCAGCGCTACAAGGAACTGCAGGACATCATTGCCATTCTGGGCATGGATGAGCTGAGCGAGGAGGACAAGCAGGTAGTAAACCGCGCCCGTCGGGTGCAGCGTTTCCTGTCGCAGCCCTTCTTCGTAGCCGAGCAGTTCACCGGCCTCAAAGGCGTTCTGGTTGACATCAAGGACACCATCAAAGGCTTCAACGAAATCATCGACGGCAAGCACGACCACCTGCCCGAAGCGTCGTTCAACCTCGTTGGCAACATTGAGGACGCCGTAGCCAAAGGCGAGCGTCTGATTGCCGAAGCCAAGTAGATTATTAATTTTGAATTATGGATTATGAATTATGAATTGGGCCTTTAGCACGCGCTTCTGCTCAATTCATAATCCATAATTCAAAATTCATAATTCCCCAAAAGATGCATCTGGAAATCATCACGCCCGACCGCAAGGTGTTTGAAGGCGAGGTTACATCGGCCCGGTTTCCGGGAGCCGATGGCTTTTTCGAAGTCCTCAACGACCACGCCCCACTCATTTCGGCCCTGAAAGCCGGCGAAATCGTCCTGAATGGCGGGGCCACCCGCTTCCAGGTGGAAGGTGGCGTGGTGGAAGTGCTGCGCAACAACGTTATCGTACTGGCCGAGGGCGCTTCGGCGTAACCCTCGGTTCCAGCTTCTACTGAAAAGCCTTTCCTTTGCGGGAAAGGCTTTTCTGCTTTGTTACCCCCAATCAGCGGTTCATGGAAATCCACCCCAAAATCACCCCGATTTACCAGACTTCGGTTTTCAAGTTTGAAGACCTCAACGAGCTGGAGCTGTATTTTGGGGAGCCCGGCAGCCGCTACCTATACTCGCGCAACGGCAACCCCAACTCCGACGAGCTGGCCGCGGCCGTAACGCAACTGGAGGGTGGAGCGGGGGCGGTAGCTACCGGCTCGGGCATGGCGGCCATCTTTGCGGCCGTTATGGCCTATTGCGAGGCCGGCGACCATGTGCTGTGCGCGGCTGACATCTATGGGGGCTCCTCGGCGCTGCTGAGCCAGGAGCTGAGCCGGCTGGGTATTACGGTGAGCTACGTGCCCTTTGCCGACCTGACTGCCAACTTGGCCGCCCACGCGCAGCCGCGCACCCGGTTGCTGCTGTGCGAAACTATCAGCAACCCACTGTTGCGCGTCGTCGATTTGCAGGCTGCCGCCGAAGCCACCCACGCGCTGGGGCTGAAGCTGGTGGTGGATAACACATTTGCCTCGCCCATACTCACCCGGCCATTGGAGCACGGAGCCGACCTAGTGATGCACAGCGTAACGAAATACCTGGCCGGCCACTCCGATGTAACGGCCGGTGCCGTGGTGGCCCGCACGCCCGAAGATGCGGCCCGGCTCCGGCAAATCGGGACGCTATTTGGCCTGACGCTGAGCCCCATGGAAAGCTGGCTGGCCGTACGGGGCCTGAAAACCCTGCGCCTGCGCATGGAAGCGCACTGCCGCAACGCGCAGGCCGTAGCCGAGCTGCTGGTGGGCCATCCGGCTGTTGGGGAGGTGTTTTATCCGGGGCTTTCGGTGCATCCGCAGCATCAGTTGGCGGCCAGCCAAGGCGGCGGCCGTTTCGGTGGTATGGTGTCGTTCCGGCTCGCCGACGACACGACGGAGGCCGTGAGCCGCTTTATGCGCGCCTGCCAACGGTTCCCGTTCGCACCCTCCTTGGCGGGCGTCGATTCGTCGCTTTCGTATCCGGCTGGTACCTCGCACCGCGCCCTTACCGAAGAGCAGCGGCAGGAATTGGGCATTACGGCCGGGCTGGTACGCCTGAGCGTGGGCATCGAACCGGCCGACGAGCTGCTGGCCGATTTGCAGCAGGCCCTGGACGATTAGAACGACTGGCTTATATACCCGTTGGCTGCTTGATATACTAAGTGCTTGGGCTTTTGTGCTGCAGAAACCTCCGATGGAACCTTATGTACTAGTCACGCACGGGTTGTACTGATTTCAGGTAGGCCATAGCGTCCGGATGGCGTCAGTCACGCGGCGCATGTCGGTTTCCGTCAGGGCTGAGCCGGAGGGCAGGCAGAGGCCGCGGGTAAATAAGTCGGTACAGACTGCGCCGCCGTGCATGGGCACGCCGGCAAAAAGCGGTTGCAGGTGCAGCGGCTTCCACAGCGGGCGGCTTTCGATGTTGCGGGTTTCGAGATGCAGGCGCAGCTGCTCGGGCGTTACGGCGGTTTCGGCCGGGTCGAGGAGCAGGCAGGTAAGCCAGCGGTTCGAGCGGCCCCCGGCGGGCTCGGTGGGGCCGAGCGACAGGCCGGGCAGATCCTGCAGCTTCTCCTGGTACCAGGCGTAGATTTCGCGGCGCTTCTTCACGCGGTCATCCAGCAGCCCCATCTGGCCCCGACCGATGCCGGCCAGCAGGTTGCTGAGGCGGTAATTGTAGCCTACCTCCGAATGCTGGTAGTGGGGCGCATCGTCGCGGGCCTGGGTGGCCCAGGCGCGGGCTTTGGCGGCCCAGGCGGCGTTGTTGGTCGTGAGCATACCGCCGCCGCTGGTCGTCAGGATTTTGTTGCCGTTGAAGGAAAACACGCCCGCGGCCCCGAACGAGCCCAGCGGTTTGCCCGCGTAAGTAGCGCCCAGGGCTTCGGCCGCATCTTCGAGAACGGGCACGTCAAACTCTTCGGCCAGCGCCATGATTTCGCGCAGCTTACACGGCATGCCATACAGGTGCACCACGATGAGGGCGCGGGGCTGGCGGTTCTGGCGGCGGCGGTCCTCCAGCACCTCACGCAGCCGCTCGGGGCACATGTTCCAGGTTTCGGCCTCGCTGTCGATAAATATCGGCGTGGCCCCGAGGTAGGTGATGGGGTTGGCCGTGGCCACAAAGGTGAACGAAGGACACAGCACTTCATCACCGGGCCCTACGCCCAGCAGCCGCAGCCCCAGATGAATGGCCGCCGTGCCCGAATTAAGCGCCAGCGCGTGCTTTACACCGGTAAAAGCGCACACATCCTGCTCAAACCCATCAAGATTGGGACCGACCGGGGCTACCCAGTTATCCTCGATGGCCTTGTGCAGGTAGTTGAGCTCGTGGCGGCCGAGGTGAGGAGGGGAGAGGTAAAGACGGTCGTAATCCTGGCTGTGCATAAATAGATCTAACGTTTTCTCGAGGAGAGGCGGGAGTAGTAGAAAGGTTCGGGCCGAGTGGGGCTGTTTGCTTGTAGCGCAAAGCTCCAGCTTCGGGTATAGTTGAACAACGTTGTGGGGCAGTTAAGTAAAGTCAGCAACGACCCGCACCGTACTTGGAGCTTCGCGCTACCTTTCGCGCGCTACCACCCGGGCCGGCACGCCCACGGCAGTGCAATCAGTGGGCAGGTCGCGGATGGCCACAGCGCCGGCTCCAAGTACGGTGCGGGCCCCGATACGGACTTGCTGGAGCACGGTGGCGTTGGTGCCCAGGTACACGCCGGCTTCCAGGTGGGCCCCGCCACCCACGTTGGCGTGGGGCATCAGGGAGCAGAAATCGTTTAGCACGGCATCATGGCCCACGGTGCAGCCCAGGTTCAGGAGCACATGGCGGCCCAGGCGAATGTCGGTGGTGAGGATGCAGCCCTGGGTGATGATGCAGCCGGCCCCGAACTGCAGGTGCTGGAACGATTCGGTGCTGACGCCGGGATGGATGAGGGTAGGAAAGTGGAGCTGCGGCGAGTTGAGGCGGGACACAACGGCGGCCCGGCTGGCGCTGCTGCCCACGGCTACGGCCACGGCCAGCGGCTCGGGCGTGGCGTTCAGGTCGGCGGCGGTGCCGAGGTAGCGCAGGCCATGGATAAGGTCGGTGGCAGGCAGCTGGTCGTCGTAGAAACCCACCAGGTCCCAGGTCGGAGCAACGGCATTCAGCTGGCGCAGCAGTACCAGCACCTCGCGCCCCAGTCCGCCAGCCCCAAAAATGGCGAGCCGGCGCGGCGCTTCGGGTTGGGGCGTGGCCGAAGGCGTGGGTGTGGCGGAGCTGCGGGAAAGTGGCACAGTTAGCGGTTCGAAGGGGAAGCGGGAGGAGGAGAGGAAGTGGGAGCAGCGGGTGTGCCGGTGAAGGCCGTGGCCGTAGCCTGGCCGGGAGCCGAAATGCCCCGCGCCCCGAGTACCCGGGCCACGGTGCGCCCCAAAATTCGTAAATCCAGCCCAAACGAAAGGTGGTCGACGTACCAGACATCGAAGGCGAACTTCTGCTCCCAGCTGATGGCGTTGCGGCCATTTACCTGGGCCCAGCCCGTAATGCCGGGCCGCACGGCATGGCGGCGGGCCTGCTCGGGCGAGTACAGCGGCAGGTACTGCACCAGCAGCGGCCGCGGACCCACCAAGCTCAGCTCGCCGCGCAGCACATTCCACAGCTGAGGCAACTCGTCGAGCGAGGTGGCCCGCACCCAGCGGCCCAGCGGTGGCAGGCGCTCGGCGTCGGGCAGCGGCTGGCCAGCCTCATCGCGCCGGTCGGGCATCGTCTGGAGCTTGTAGAAGCTGAATATCCGACCCCCACGGCCCGGCCGGGGCTGCCGAAACAGCCAGGCCCCGCCATTCTGGATGGCCAGCGCCAGCGCTACTGGCACCAGCAGCGGTACGGCCAGCAGCAGGGCGGGGGCTGCCAGCGCCACATCGAGCAGGCGCTTGCCGCGGCGGGCATACCAAGAAGAAGCGGAGGAAGGCATTTAGATTGAGCTGCAGGCTTCAAGTCGCAAGCTACAAGCTTGGGTTTACTTGCGCGGTAATCCATGCAAGTTCAGACGGTGGGCGGAGGTTCATCCATAAACCTGCAGCTTGTAGCTTGCGGCTTGAAGCTGTAACAAACTATGCTCGTCTTTCCCAACGCCAAGCTCAACCTGGGGCTCTACGTTACCAGCCTGCGGCCCGATGGTTTTCGCAACCTCGAATCGGTGTTTGTGCCGCTGCCCTGGTGCGATGCCTTTGAGGTGTTGCCCGCGCCCGCCGGGGCCGAAACCAGCCTCCGCTTCAGCGGCCTGCCTATCCCGGGCGCGCCCGAAACCAACCTGTGCCGGCGGGCCTACGAGCTGCTGGCCGCCGATTTCCGGCTGCCGCCGGTGCAGCTGCATCTGCACAAGGACGTGCCCATCGGGGCCGGCTTGGGCGGCGGCTCGGCCGATGCGGCTTTTGCCCTCAAAGCCATAAATAGTGCGTTTGCGCTGGAGCTGCCGCCCGAGAAGCTCGAAAGCTACGCCCGCCGCCTCGGCTCCGACTGCGCCTTTTTCATCCGCAACGAGCCGGTATTTGCCCACTCCCGCGGCGACATATTCGACGATTTCGCCCTCGATTTGCGCGGCACGCCGGCCCTAGTGGTGTATCCTGGCTTGCATATCAGCACGGCCGAGGCCTACGCCCGCGTGGTGCCCCGCACCCCGCGCCACGACCTGCGCCAGAGCCTCGCCCAGCCTATGCAAACCTGGCGCAACACCGTCAGCAACGACTTCGAGGAGGCCCTGACCCCGATGTATCCGGTGCTGGCCGAGGTGAAGGCGCAACTTTATGCCGCGGGTGCCACCTATGCCAGCCTCTCGGGCTCGGGCTCGGCCGTGTACGGGCTGTTTCCGGAGCTGCTGCAGGCCCCAGAACTGGTATGGCCGACTGGCTACACCGTCTGGAGCGGGAAGTTGTAAGGGCCCGTTGTGCGTCTGGCAAGGCTTACACGAGAGCAGGACACTGGCTTGTAGCGCGAAGCTCCGGCTTCGCGTGTCGTTGAACGATGTCGTTGGGACATCAGCAGCGCCACGCGAAGCCGAAGCTTCGCGCTACAGCCTTGCGTGACGCTTCTTGCTCAGGTAAGTACCGGGTTGCGCTTGAGCAGCCGGCGCTTGTCCCAACGGTCGAGTAGCGGATGGATGAGCACGCTGACGAGGATGATAACAGTGCCCACATAGAAGCCGGGCGAGAGTTTTTCTTCCTCGAAACCGGCCACGCCCCACGAGTACAGGAGCACGGCCATGATGATGCCGTACACGGGCTCCAGGTTGATGGTGAGGTTGACTACGAAGGCCGAAATGCGCTTCATCAGCTCGACTGAGGCCGAGAAGGCATACACCGTACATACGCCGGCCAGCAGCGCCAACCACAGCCAGTCGTAGCCGTGCAGGGCCAGCTGTAAACCTTTGCCGTTAGTGAAATAGTGGCTGTAGAGCGGCAGAAACAGCGCAATGCTGAGGCAGGCGCCTACCATCTCATACAGCGTAAGCTTGAGAGGCGGATGTTGCTTTACCAACCTGGAGTTGATGACGCTGAACAGCGCCGACAGCCCGGCCGAAATAATGGCCACGCCCAGCCCCAGCAGCTGCCCCAGCTCGGCCTGCGACACAATGTAAAGGCCCACCATCGTCAGCAAACCCAGCCCCACCTCGTAACCGCGCACCTTGCGCCAAAGAATCAGTGGCTCCAGCAAGGAAGTCCAGAGGGCCAGCGTGGCCATGCCGGCCAGGCTCACGCTCACCGAGGCCAGCCGGGCCGAGAGGAAGAACGTAATCCAGTGGGCCGCTACCAGGGCGCCCACGCCTAGCAGCCGTGCCGCATCGGCGGCCGGCAGGCGCCAGGGGCGGCGCCGAATCAGCAGCAGCCCCAGCAGGCCCAGGCTCGCCAGCCCCGTGCGCCAGAACACCAGCTCGACCGGCGGCACCGTAATCAGCTTACCCAAAATAGCCGTGAAGCCCCAGAGCAACACGATAAAATGCAGGCGCAGGTAGTCTTTCACAAGGTGATTTGGTGAGGTGGTGATTTGGTGAGTTTGACGTTCGGATTACCTGCTGGCGCGGGTGGGGAAAGTGAAAGATGAAAAGAACGTCATTCAGAGCGCAGCGAAGAATCTCGCTTGGAGTCGTTATAACGGTTGTCGTTCAACAGTAGCCCGCAAGATTCTTCGCTGCGCTCTGAATGACGTTCGTATTTCACCTCACCAAATCGCCTATTGTGGTATCACCCGGTAGAGTACGGCCCCAATGAGGGTGAACACGATGCTCGGAACCCAGGCGGCCAGCAGGGGCGAGAGGGTGCCGACGGCGGCCAGGTTACGGCTCAGAATTACGAAGATGATGAACACGAACGCCAGCACAAAGCCCAGTGCAATCTGCCCGCCCACGCCGGCGCGGCTCTTGCGGGCGCTCATAATCACCCCGATTACCGTGAGGATGAACATGGCGTAGGGATAGGCGAACCGTTCGTACTTCTCGCTCAGGTACACCTGCGTGTCGTCGGCGCCGCGGGCTATTTTGGTGTTGATGTAGCGGTTGAGCTCGGGTAGTGTCAGGGTTTCGGCCAGGCGGTAGGTGCTGGCAAAGTCCTTCGGGAACAGGTTGAGCGTGGTGTCGCGGGCGGGCAGGGTTTTAAGGCTTTCCTGCTCGCCGTTGAAGGTGCGGAGCAGCTGGGGCGTCAGGTGCCAGGCTTGTTTGGTGGAGTCCCAACTGATGGCCTCGGCCGTGAGCCGGCGTTTAAGTATTTGTCCGTCAATGGTTTCGAGCGCAAATTTGTAGCCCACGTTGTTCACGTTGTCGTAGCTCTCCATGAACGCGTAGTCCTGGGGGCCGATTTTGAAATGCACGTTGCGCCCGCTGAACCGGTAAGGGTTCTTAATGTACTTCTTCTCGAACTCGACCCGCGTTTTGTTGGCAATCGGAATCAGCCAGCCCGTCATGGCCATCGTGAGCATACCCAGAATGACGCTGCCCATGATGTAGGGGAGCAGAAACCGCTTGAAGCTGATGCCCGAGGCCAGCATGGCCACCACTTCGGTGCGCGAGGCCAGCTGGGCCGTTACGAACACCACCGCAATAAACACCGTGATGGGCGAGAGCAAGTTGGCGAAGTACGGAAACAGGTTCAGGTAATACTCCGTCAGAATCTGCCATCCTCCCAGGTCGTGCTGCAGAAAATCGTCGTTTTTCTCCGTGAAGTCAATCACGCAGATAACCGACACGAGCAGCACCACCGTGAAGAAAAACGCGGTGAGAAACTTCGTGATGATGTATTTATCGAGAATCTTCAATTGAGTTGTCAGTTTTAGTTGTCAGTTGCTGGTTGTCAGTTGTCAGTCTGAACAACGTCCACACTAACAACTGACAACCAGCAACTGACAACCTATTACAGCCGCGTCATCAGCTTCTTTACCATCACGTCTTTCCACTCCCGGAACGTGCCGGCCAGGATTTGCAGCCGGGCCTGCTTCACGAGCCAGAGGTAGAAGGTGAGGTTGTGGATGGAGGCAATCTGGGGGCCGAGCATTTCCTTGCTGTGGAACAGGTGGCGCACGTAGCTGCGCGAGTAAAACGTGCTCACGTAACCACCCAGCTCCGCATCAATCGGCTCAAAGTCTTCGGCCCACTTGCGGGCCGCCAGGTTCATGATGCCCTGGGTGGTGTACACGAGGCCGTTGCGGGCGTTGCGGGTGGGCATTACGCAGTCGAACATATCCACGCCCAACGCAATGTTTTCCAGAATATTGGCCGGCGTGCCCACGCCCATCAGGTAGCGGGGCTTGTCTTTGGGCAGAATGTCGCAGACCAATTCGGTCATCTCGTACATCATGTCGGCCGGCTCGCCCACGCTCAGGCCCCCGATGGCGTTGCCCTCACGGCCCTGCTCGGCCACAAACTCGGCCGATTTCACGCGCAAATCCTTGAACGTGGAGCCCTGCACAATCGGGAACAGCGTCTGGCGGTAGCCATAGTGGCCCTCAGTACTGTCGAAGCGGGCAATGCAGCGCTTGAGCCAGCGGTGGGTCATGTCGAGCGAGCGGGCGGCGTAGGCGTACTCGCAGGGCCAGGGCGTGCACTCGTCGAAGGCCATCATAATATCGGCCCCGATGGTGCGCTGAATGTCCATCACGCCCTCAGGCGTAAACAGGTGCTGCGAGCCATCTACGTGCGAGCGAAACTTGACGCCTTCCTCCTTGATTTTACGCGTGTTACTGAGCGAGTACACCTGGTAGCCGCCCGAATCGGTGAGGATGGGCCGGTCCCAGCCGTTGAACTTGTGCAGCCCGCCGGCCTGCCGGATGATGTCGAGGCCGGGGCGCAGATACAGGTGGTAGGTGTTGCCGAGGATGATCTGGGCGTTGATGTCGTCCTTGAGGTCGCGCTGTTGTACAGCTTTCACGGTGCCAGCCGTGCCCACAGGCATAAATATGGGCGTTTCAATGGTCCCGTGGTCGGTGTGGACTACCCCGGCGCGGGCCTTGGAGTGCGGGTCAGTCGTGAGAAGGTCGAAGGTCATTGTGGAAGCTACAAGCGGCAAGCCACAAGCTACAAGCAAAGGGCCACAAGGCGAAGGCTTGCAGCTTGCAGCTTGTGGCTTGCAACTCTATACGCCACAAAGGTACAGTGAATGCCTACTTTTGCAGCCTGAAAATCTTTATGCTGCTCTCTTACTCTCCGGCCGTTTGGCTGCTGCTGGCGGCCGTGCTGGTACAGCTCTACTTCGCGCTCTACTACTTCCGGGCCTTTGCCAGGCACCGGCCCGAACCGGAAACACCTGTCGCGGCCGATGAGCCGGTTTCGGTGCTGGTGTGCGCCCACAACGAGTACGCCAACCTGGAGCGCCTGCTGCCGTTGCTGCTTAGTCAGGATTACCCCGCCGAGCTGCTCGAAATCATTCTTATCGACGACCGCTCGACTGATGGCTCTGGTGCGCTGGCCGCGCAGTTCCCGGGCGTGCGCCTCGTCACCGTTCGGCACACGCCGGCGGGTATGGCTCCTAAAAAATACGCCCTCACACTGGGTATCAAAACGGCCCGCCACGAGCGGCTGCTCTTCACCGATGCCGACTGCATTCCGGCCACCAACCAGTGGATCAGGTACATGCAGCGCGGCTTTGCCAAGGGGGGCGGGTTGGTGCTCGGTTACTCAGCCTACGCCCCCGAACCGGGGCTTTTAAATAAGTTGATTCGGTTTGAAACCCTGTTGACGGGGGCACAGTATCTGTCATTCGCCTGGCGCGGCCGCCCCTACATGGGCGTGGGCCGCAACCTGGGCTATACCCGGGCCGTATTCCGCGCTACCAAAGGCTTCGCCTCGCATATCCGCACGCTCAGCGGCGACGACGATTTGCTGGTGCAGGATGCGGTAGCCGCCGGGGCCCGGGCGGCCGTAGTCGCTCAGCCGGGCGCCCACACGCTCAGCGAAGCAGCCGCTACCTGGGGGGCATGGTGGCGGCAGAAACGCCGGCATCTTTCGGCCGGCCGGCAGTACCGCCTGGCCGACCGGATGCGGCTCGGGACATTCGTGGGAGCCAATCTTGTGTTCTACTTCGTGGCGGTCGGCCTGCTGTTTTCTCCCGCCAATTGGGTACCTTTGGCTACTGCGTGTCTGCTACGAACTGTGCTCGTTGGAGCCATTTATCAGCAGCTCAACCGTCGGCTCGAAGGACAGCTGCCGGCCGCACTGCTGCCGCTGCTCGATGCCATCTATTTTGTAACTTATCTAGCTCTGGGAATCTCCCTATTCCTTAACCGCTCGCTCCGATGGAAGTAAATCAGGAAAAACAGTTCTCCGCCAAAGCCAAGCACGACTTCAAGCTAATACGGGCCGCCGTTGAGAACAACGACGAAAAGGCCTACGCCGAGCTGATGCAGATTTACAAGAAGCCGGTGTACCATGTGGTGCTAAAAATGGTGCGCAACACCGACGACGCCGACGACCTGACCATTGAGGCCTTCGCTAAGGCATTCAAGAACCTGCACAAATTCAATCCTGAGTTTGCCTTCAGCACCTGGCTGTTCCGCATCGCCACCAACAACTGCATCGATTTTATCCGCAAGAATAAAATCAAAACGATGTCGATTGACTCGGCTATCAAGATTGACAACGGCGACGAAATCACCATTGACTTCCGCGACCAGAACCTGAACCCGCAGGAGACGACCATCAAAAACCAGAAAATCGAAATCATGCAGCATGTGGTGTCGCGGCTGCCCGATAAATACCAGCGCCTTGTTACGCTGCGTTACTTCGATGAGCTGAGCTACGAGGAAATTGCCACTGAGCTGAAAGCCCCCCTCGGCACCGTAAAAGCCCAGCTCCACCGCGCCCGCGAGTTGCTCTACGACATGGTGAAAGGCAAAAAGGAAATCATCTAGGGAGGAATTACGCTCCTCAGAACGTCATTCGGAGCATGTTGCGCTTAGAGCAACATGCTCCGAATGACGTTCTATTTTATCCCCATTTTCACTTCCCGATGAACCTGCTCGAACACTACTTCCCGCACCTCACCGACCAGCAGCGCCGACAGTTTGCCCAGCTCGAAACCGAATTCCGCAGCTGGAACGAGCGCCTCAACCTGGTAGCCCGCACCGATGTCGACAACCTCACCGAGCGTCACATCCTGCACTCGCTCGGCATTGCCAAGGTGGTGGAATTCGCACCCGGCTCGTCGGTGCTCGATGTGGGCACCGGCGGGGGCTTGCCGGGGCTGCCGCTGGCCATCCTGTTCCCCGAAGTGAAGTTTCACCTGGTCGACAGCATCGGCAAGAAGATAAAAGCGGTGCAGGACATGGCCGAAACCCTGCACCTGACCAACGTAACGGCTGAGCAAACCCGCGCCGAGCAACTCACAGCCAAATACGATTACATCGTGAGCCGCGCCGTGGCCCGCTTGGCCACCTTCCACACCTGGATTGCCCACCGCTATAAGCCCCGTGCCGAAGCTGCCCCCCACAGTGGCCTCTACTACCTCAAAGGCGGCGACCTGACCGAAGAAATTGCCGAATCAGGGTTAAAAGCGCAGGTAGTGGAGCTGAGTGGGATTTTCGCAGAGGAGTTTTTCGAGACGAAGAAGGTGGTAGTGGTACCGGTATAGCTCGCATAACGCTTATTGAACCACCGTTTGGAAAGTGTACTAAGGGGTGCGCAGCTTAGTAAAATCACCGGTTCAAACGAGGAATTTCAACCTGCTTCCGGACAAGCCGAGCGCCATTGCTACCCGATTGTTCGACCAATGCGGCAATAACTTCGCCTGCTACCATCGAAGCCCCTTTCTGCATTAGGGGCAAGGAAATTGCCGGACTGGCCCTGAACGGCTGAGCCGGGGTGAAGCGGACGCTCGGCGCGGCCACCCTGATGTGCATCTGCCTAACCTGCGCTTTGTGAACGTAGTAAAGTACACCAGGAAGACCTATTCGCCGGGGCAGGAGAAAGTTTGTAGCGGGTGGGTAGGCCACCATGTACCGGAGGCGGGTATCTTTGGGCAAAACTTAACTTTTTTTGTATGACGACCAAGACCACGAAAGCCGAAACCACCCCAGCTGCTACGCCTGAGCAGACCAACCTCACCCGCGAAACCATCCACCGCCGCGTAAAGCAGGCCCAGGAGCGTCGCCGCCGTAAGCTCAAGCACGTGAACCCCTAGTTCCCGCTGGCTTTCGCCGCAAAAAAAGCCCCATCTACACGAGTAGATGGGGCTTTCCTGTAACAGCCCTGGCCCAGTCCCGCCAGTGCCGTCTTCGCAACCCTCACTCTTGCTTTATTGCGCGCCTATCGTCTTAGCTGGTCCCTGAAATCGGTTATCCGGTCACCGCTCACGAGCACTTATGGTGGGCGCGGCAAGCAGTTCCGGCCTGACGTTGAAGGCCAAATACGCCGGCCCGGTGTGGATGATGGCCAAAACAAGAGAGAGGAAAGCCACCGATGCTACGCACGGGCTGGTCCAGGATTTCGCGCTCGTCGCGGGTCGGCAGGCTGTGGCGTAGCAGCAGGTGCGTGTGGATGTGCGGTAGGGCCTGGCGCTGGCCCAGGGTGTAGGCACGTTCGAGGCGGACGAAGGGTGCCCTCAGATTTTGGCGGCTAGTGGCGGCGCGGGCCGCGGGCAGCTCGGCGCGGTAGTACAGGCGCCGGCGGGAAGGTAGGCGGAAGTGGCGGGGCGTATGTGGCTCGGCCAGGTGGTATGCGCCCACTTTACGCACCACCGGAAACGGCGGCACCAGCCCTGGCGGCAACCCACTTACAGAAGTAACTGCGTAGGTGCAATGTCTTTGTTGTTTCTGTTCATGCGCTTTCGGTTTACTGTTGTCTTATTTCTGGGGTGGTTGCCTCTCCTTGTTCACGCACAATCGGACAGCACCCGGGTGAGTAGTGACCACCTGATTGCCTACACCTTTGCCAACGATGCCTTTCTGCGCACGGATTACTACTTCACGCAGGGCATGACGCTGCTGCTGGTGAGCCCCGCGCTGCAGCATTCGCCGGTTAACCGGATTCTCCCTGGACTGGTACCCGCGGGCAGTGTCCTGCACCATGGCATCCAACTGCACTACGATGGCTTCACGCCCCTGCGCATTCAGGACCCCTTTATTCGGGTCGGTGACCGACCTTATGCCTCCTACATCTATGCTGACCTGCTGCGCGTGGCCAGCCACCCCAACCGGCGCCTGCGCGTAACCACGGCCTTCAATGTGGGCATTATGGGGCCAGCGGCCGGGGCCAAAGGCTTTCAAACCAAGATTCACGCGCTACTGGGGTCCCCCACGCCGCGCGGGTGGGACTATCAGGTGCAGACCGATGTGGTGCTGGGCTACGAAGCTCGGCTGGAAAAGCAGTTGCTGGCCGTTGGCCGCGGCCTGGAGGTGAACGGTGCGGCCAGTGCCTCGCTGAGTACCCTGCAAACCTATGCCGGTGTGGGCGCAACGCTGCGGCTGGGGCTGCTACAGCCCGCTTTGGCGACGCTGGGCGTAGCTAACCGGACCAACCGGATGGGGCAGCGCCAGGTGCAGGCCTACGGGGAGGCGCAGGTGGAAGGCCGGGTGGTAGGCTACAACGCCACGCTGCAGGGCGGGTTGTTCAACCGCAACAACCCGTACGTGCTTTCGGCCGCGGCGGTCCGGCGGACAGTGGCCCGCAGCACGGCTACGCTGGGGCTGGGCTACGCCGGCTTTCGTCTGGAAGGGTCGCTTACGGGCATTTCGCCGGAATTCAGTGGGGCCCGCTGGCATCGGTGGACGACGCTGGGGATACGGGTCGCTTTCTAAATGGGCTGAGGGGAAAATGCGGGGGGGGGGGAGGGGGATATAAGTATATATAATTGTGAATATATATGATGGTAAATAGTGTAATCCTTGCGCTATTGTCGGCCTGGGACAATAGGTTGATCCTAAAGGAGCCTTTGGCGTGCTAGGACTACGCAGGCCTTTGTTGCACGGTATACAGCCGGGCCAGCAAAGCAGAATCGCCCTCGCCGTCTGGTCAGGCCGTCTGGCACGGGGGGGCGCCGCGCTGAGTAAGGGCACAGGGCCGCTGCGTTGCGGCAAAACAGCTACGGGCCCGCTTTGCTGCTGGCGTCGGCGCAGCCTGCGCACAAACCAATCCGACACGCTAAACTGCGCGGTCACTTCACCAATCGTGCGGTCAGCTTGCTGGCAAGCGGGCGCTACACGTTCACGCAAATCGGTGAAATAAACTTTCACGAGCTCAATGCACGATATAACCTGTACCCAAACCTGGATTTCGCTCCAGGGACGATTACAGGCTCATACCGCATCTTAAATCTCGAAGACGGAAGCTGTTTAAATCACCCTTTTAAGAGGGAGAAAACGGCAACTTGTCTCAGGACGAGACACCTCAAACGACGAGTTGCGCTACGGCAGCGGAAACTGTTCGCGAGGCCGCTATAACCACTGCTCAATAGCCCCCCATACAGTTGTGCTTAGCCTGTGCGGCTCGAAAAGTGGCCCAACCTTCCATCAAGCAGGCGCGTAGGACGGGCAGTAGCAACCAATTTACGCGGACACCCCGGCTTCTAGTTTTTAAGGCAACTGGGGTGGGAACGAGGTTGGCTGGCGACCAGATATATCCTGCTTTTTTTAACGGTTACAATCCGACCCGTATGGCCCCTGCTGTTGACGCTGCCCGCACCTCGGGGACTACTGTTTCGAGTTGTTTTGCTACGGCACTCACGCCGCCCGCCTTCGCGCCGCTGCACGAAAACACCACGGCCGTAGCCGACGCCGGGGGGGAGTGGCAGTGCCCTCAGCCCCAGTAAGTCTGTGAGTGAAAGAGCGGGTCGTAGACGCAGGGTACTGAGCCTGCTGGTGGCGCAGCCGGTGCGCAAACGCGCTTATAAACCGTACTGTTAACTTTCTACCCTTTCCTTTTTTTCTATGAGCAAATCGAAACCAACCCCGCCCCCCGCCACGCCAACGCCCCGGGAGGCGGTGAGCAATGCCAAGCTGGAAGAGCTGGACCAGAACCGCGAAGACAGCCACGGCCAGTTCCTGACTACCAATCAGGGCGTGCGCATCAACGACGACCATAATTCGCTTAAAGCCGGCGAAAGAGGGCCCACGCTGCTGGAGGATTTTATCTTCCGCGAGAAGATGACCCACTTCGACCACGAGCGGATTCCTGAGCGGATTGTGCATGCCCGCGGCGTGGCCGCCCACGGCTATTTTGAGGCCTACGACAACAACGCGTCGCTGACCCGCGCGGCCTTCCTGCAGCCCGGCGTGAAAACCCCCGTGTTTGCCCGGTTCTCCACCGTGGCCGGTTCGCGCGGCTCCACGGATTTGGCGCGCGACACGCGCGGTTTCTCCGTGAAATTCTACACGGAGGAGGGAGTGTACGACCTGGTGGGCAACAACATGCCCGTGTTCCATATTCAGGATGCGGCCAAGTTCCCGGACCTGGTGCACGCCGTGAAGCCCGAGCCGCACAACGAAATTCCGCAGGCCACCGCCGCGCACGACACGTTTTGGGATTTTATTTCTGTGACGCCCGAGGCTATGCACATAATTATGTGGCTGATGTCGGACCGGGCGCTGCCGCGCAGTTTGCGCATGATGGAGGGCTTTGGGGTGCACACCTTTCGCCTGATTGACGCTGCCGGCAAAAGCCGGTTCGTAAAGTTTCACTGGAAGCCGCTGCTGGGCGTGCACGGCGTGGCCTGGGAAGAGGCGCAGCAGGTTTCGGGCAAAGACCCTGATTTCCACCGCCGCGACCTGTGGAACAGTATCGAGATGGGCGCCTACCCCGAGTGGGAACTGGGCGTGCAGGTGGTGGAAGAGGAGGACGAGTTCAAGTTTGACTTCGACCTGCTCGACCCCACCAAGCTGATTCCCGAGGACTTGGTGCCCGTGCAGCCCCTGGGCAAGATGGTACTCAACCGCAACGTGGACAATTATTTCGCCGAAACCGAGCAGGTGGCGTTCCATCCGGGCCACGTGGTGCCGGGCATCGATTTCAGCAACGACCCGCTGCTGCAGGGCCGCCTTTTCTCCTATACCGACACGCAGCTTAAGCGCCTGGGCGGGCCCAACTTTCATGAAATCCCCATCAACCGCTCGCTGTGCCCTATGCACAACGGGCAGCGCGACGGCCACATGCGCCAGGCCATCAACAAGGGCCAGACCAGCTACAGCCCCAACCTGCTCAACGACAACTTTCCCAAGCAAGCCAAGCAGGCCGAAGGCGGCTTCGTCTCGCACCCCGAGCGGATAGAGGCCCATAAGGTCCGGGCCCGCAGCAAAAGCTTCGTCGACCACTACAGCCAGGCCCGCCTGTTCTGGAACAGCCAGACGGAGGTGGAGCAGATGCACATGGTAAAGGCCCTGCGCTTCGAGATAGGCCATGTATTGCAGGAATCCATCCGCAGCCGCATGCTCATCCTGTTGTCGCAGGTGTCGGAAGACCTGGCCGCTCGCGTGGCCGAAGGGCTGGGCCTGGCCGTGCCGTCGGCCGAAGGCGTGCAAATCAACCTGAACGTGGGGGCCGATACGGACCCGGCCCCATACCAGTCGGGCCCGGCCAAAGCTGATACGGGCCGCGACTCGGCCCTGAGCATGGCGGTTACGGCAAAGGCCAATGCGGGCAAAGAAAGCATCAAAACCCGCCACGTAGCTATTCTGGCCACCGATGGGGCTGACTTGGAGGCCATTGCCGACCTGATGAAAGCCCTGATGGACCAGGGGGCGCAAACGGCCATCGTGGCCACGCACCTGGGGTCCATCAAAGGTGAAAACGGGCAGCAGATGCTCGTAAACGGCACATTCCAATCCACTGCTTCCGTGCTTTATGATGCCGTGTACGTGGCCGGTGGCGCGGCCAGCGTGGCAAAGCTGAAGCAAGATGCCGATGCCGTGCGCTTTGTAAACGAGGCTTACCGCCACTGCAAGCCAATTGCCGCTTCCGCTGCCGGCATCGAGCTACTAAAAGCAGCGGCCTATCCGGGAGCCACAGATATTCTGGACGCGGAAGGCGTGGTGACCAGTGACGATGCGCAAGTAGGAGAACTAGCCAAAAAGTTCATGGCGGCCATGGCTCAGCACCGCTTCTGGGACCGGGAACTGAAGGCTATGCCAGCCTAAGAAAACGTAAAATCATAACAGAGCAGGTCCCCGTACTGACATTGGTCGGTGCGGGGCCTTTTGCTTGGGTGCCCTAGCTTAAGCGGCTCATTCAATTCTGTTCTTCGTTGGCCAGCGCATGTTCGTTGCCGCGGCCGACGAGCACGCGCCGGGGCACCAGGTTGGCACTCCGGTAACTGGCACCCCCATGCTGGCTCACCCCACAAAGGCTCCTAGCCAAGTTGGCCGGCCACAACGGGGAGGGTTTCAACGGGGAGGGTTTTGCGCCAGCGCGCGCTTGCCCTCCCTGTTGCCTAGTCCCACAAACCGTTTCTGGAGGTTGCATTGCGTTGAAAGAGGGCATACGTATAGCCCTGCTGCTGCCCCTGGGGCGTTTCGTGCGCTTCGTCGAAGGTGTGCCTGAGCTGGTAATTGGCGCCCAGCAGGGCCACCAACCCGGCCACATCATAGGCCTGCACCAGCAACCCGGCATCGGTTAAGGGGGGGGCGGGCTGCGGGGAGCGCACGCCCAGAATAACCCACCCATGGGCCTCGACCATGTGATTGAGCAGACGAATATATGTCTGTGTGTGGGCGGCACTCGTCAGTCCATGCAGCAAAGCCCGGTCGTGCCATAGCAACACCGGGTTAAGTAAGGGCAGGTGCTGGGGGGCCGTCACGTCATCCACCACCCACAGCACCCGGCTGGCCTGTTCGGGCGACAGGTGGCGCCGGTGCTGGTCGAGCGCGGTGGCGCTCAGGTCCGTGGCAATCAGGTTGAGATACCCTTGGTTGAGCAGCTCGTTGAGGAACGGTGAGAGGCCGGAGCCCACGTCCAGTATGGGCGCGTCGAAGGGCAAATCCGTATGGGCAAACAGCCGCAGGCTGGCCGAAGCCTGCGGCTCAAACCAACTGGCCTGCTGGACCCGTTGCTGAGCATACAGCGTGTCCCAGTAATTGGTCAAACTTGAAGGAGTCATCGTCCTGCTTATGTAAACTACTCTTTTGAAGCTAAAGTACTTTGAACAAACCTGCGCTCATTTGCTGAAAATCCGCAGTGACGCTCGAATTGCTCTCTAGATCCTGCCTGCCAGTGCAGTAGCCCGAACAGCCGAATCTGTTTGATTTGATGACAATGATGGGTTCGCGCCTATTCGGTCCGCTACCCGCCGGTCAATCAGCCGCGTGACTGGTAGCTGTGCTGCCACTCTTCCGCCTCGTTCACGGTGGAGAAAACCTGTAGCTCCAACTGGTCCCGCATTGTCTGTGGAAAGGTAAGCATCAGCAAGTCGGGGTGCGTATTTTCCTGCACGATATGCGCAACATAGCGCAGCCCCAGTTGCAGGGCATGGGGCAACCATGTGCGTTCGAGCCAATCAGCTGAATCAAACCAGGGCTACTGCAGGGCAAGGTGAGATGGTCGACCAAATCTGGACAGTTTGGTGGAGTGTCTTTCCTTCGTTATGAAAGACACGCCGAAATCCGACAAGCGCTGCATGAAGTGGTCTAGAGGCTGTTATGGTCTGGTAGTGTAATTTGGGGTATGGCACAGCAAAGCGGATACCCCAACGACGTAACGGATGCAGAATGGACGTTTGTGGCGCCCTATTTAGCCCTGGTTCGGGAAGATGCGCCGTAACGCGCGCATGCGCTGCGCGACATGTTCAACGCCCTGCGCTACCTGGTCAAAACCGGCTGCGGCTGGCGGTATCTACCCCATGAGCTGCCGCCCTGGGCCGCCGTGTATCAACAATGGGCCCGCTGGCGGGATAACCGTCGTTTTGAACACATGATGGCCGATTTACGCGAACTGGCGCGGGTGTTGGCTGGCCGCGAGGCCGAGCCCACGGTCATTATTTTGGACTCACGCACGGTGCAGAGCACGCCCGAAAGCGGCGCCCGCGCCGGTTACGACGGCGCCAAGCGACGCAAGGGTAGCAAGGTGCATGTGGCCGTCGACACGCTGGGCCACCTGCTGGCCGCCGTCGTCACGCCAGCTAATGCGCCGGACCGCGGGCAGGTGGAGGCACTCTGTGAGCGGGTGCAGCAGGTTACGGGCCAAAAGGTACAGGTGGCCTATGTAGATCAGGGCTACACGGGCGAGGACGCCGCGTACGCCGCTGTCGTGCACGACATTGATTTGCAGGTCGTTGTCAAGCCCGAAGGCCAGACCGGCTTTGTGCTGCTGCCCCGCCGCTAGGTCGTCGAGCGCAGCTTCGGCTGGGCCGCCCGCTTCCGCCGTCTGGCCCGCGACTACGAACGCCTGGCCCTGACCATACAGCAGTTCCACTTCCTGGCCTTCGCTACACTCTTGCTGGCAAAAGGCGTTTTTCGCGCTACCAGTCCGTAACAGCCTCTAGTCGCCTTGCCCCTATCAATAACTGTCCCTGCTTAGTAAGATACTAGTAATTTAGCCTGGGCGGGACGAATGCTACCGCGGCCAAGTACGTATAAGACGCCTATGATCCTTGGTTTCGACCCCGCATTTGCGGCTCCCATTCAGGCTGGCACCAAGATTCATACTATCCGCCGGGGCCACCGCTGGAAGGCCGGCCAGCTCATCCACTTCTGCCTCAACGCAGACCAGGCCACCGGCCGAACGTTTCGCCCCGACGCGACGGTAAGCAGCACCCAGCACCTGCGCATTCTCGGCGGCCAGCACCTGTTCATCGACGAGCGCTCCATCTTCGGAGCCGAGTTAGCGCAGCTGGCCTACCACGATGGATTCGCAGACGCGCACATGTTGCTGGACTGGTTTCAGGACCACTACGGCCCTTTCTTCGACGGGCAGCTCATCCACTGGACGCCGGCGCGTTATTAACCCCTGCGCCCTTTCTGCTAAGCCCAGCGCTGTAGTTGACTTCACAACCAGCCACAGACAGCGCGCAACAGAGCGCTTACAAAGGCCGGTGCATTCAGGCCAGGCTAAAGAACAGAAAATAACAACCTCCAGGGATAAAGATGCTTTGCTGGGCGATATCCGGTTGTTTAGAATCCGGCATCAGCAATACAGCAGCCATATTTTTGCCCTTCTGTCAGGACATTGTTACTTTTTGAATACGAGCCTGATATCTTCATTCGCTACCAGGTTAGCTACTTGCTTAGTTACCGGCATCGTGATGAAGCTGTTTAGGAAGTCGTCAGGCGGTCATGCTGAGCTTGTCGAAGCATCTCTACCGCTTTATTGAACGAACCTGACGAAGCGGGAGAGATGCTTCGACAAGCTCAGCATGACGTCCAATCTTGAATTCTCAGACTTCCTACACAGCTTCGATAATCGCCAAGCTGGGTGGAGAGCCAAATGGGTAAACTGCCTGTGCGAAGAAGCACGCTGTCACCGTCAAGCCACGGCTCGTGCAAGGGCTTCGTTTAGCTACGATGATCAGGACCGCAATATCTATTACGCAGCGGGTCTATGCCAGCTAAGTTCAGCACCACCATGCTGGCATACCTGGGCTAACGCCACGCAGCTGGCAGCAGCGGGTCAGTCCTTCCCTTTGCTTGCTCAGTATATCTGTTGACGGCTGCCGCAACTGCCCCAGTGCCATGGTAGCCAGCCACAACCGGGACTTTGCTGCGCCTGGCGTCCGATGCGGTAGCAGGCGTCTACATTCCAGTCGATCAGCAATTTGGTGGGCTTGCCCGGTCAGGCTATTGCGCTACATTTGTCAGCCCATTCGCAGGCCAGAGCCAGCAGAGTTGGCCTTGTACTGCTCGCCTTTACACTGCTTGGCCCACCTCCATTTCTGCTATCCGCTATCCTAAGTTGCGCATGAAAAAACCTCTACTGCTATTCTGCTTACTGGCAATAATTACGTCGGCTTCGGCCCAGGTGCGCGATTTTCGGCTTGACCGAGTGCTGGGCACGCCGCTCGACTTTCCCCAGGACGTTAAGGTGAGCTCGACCGGCGTCGTGCACGTCCTTGACCGTGCGGGGCTGGTGCAGCTCGATGCCGCGGGCCGCTACCTGCAAACCATTCCACTCCGGTCGGCCACGCGGACGCCGGATTACCGCGCCATCGCCCTGGATGGGCAGAACAATATTTTCGTGGTGAATCAGGCGCAGTCGTTTGTGCGCAAGTACAGCCCAAACGGAGACTCCCTCACGCAGATTGGCGGCGCGGGCGCGGCTACGGGGCAATTTCAGCAGCCGGGAGGCGTGGCCGTGGATGCGGCCGGTAACCTGTACGTGGCGGACACCGGCAACAACCGCCTGCAGAAAATTGGGGCCAACGGGCAGGTGCAGTGGGTGTACGCCCCCGCTGGTGCGCCGGCCCTGGTACAGCCAATCGATGTCAAGCTCGCCCCCGACGGCAGCGTGTACGTGCTCAACAGCAACTACACGGCCGTCCGGCTCAACGCCGCGGGGCAACTGCTTGCTTCGCTCTCGTTGCGTTTCCCGGGGCAGGACATGTTTGACAAAACGTGGGGACTGGCAATTGATAGCGCCAACAAGCTCTACGTCGTGAGCTCGCGGCAGCGGGCCATTCAGCAATACAGCGCCCAGGGCGTGCATCAGGGGAATTTTGGCGCCGACAGCATCTCGCTTAATGGGGCGCACGCGGCCCTGGCCATGGACGGGGCCGGCAACGTGTACCTCGCCGATGCCTACGACCGGGAGCAAAGCGTGAGCTCCATTCGCAAGCTGAGCCCTAATGGGAAGCAGTTGGCCAAATGGGGCAACGACATGACGTTTGGCCACCGGATGCGGCAGGATGAAGCCGGCAACATCTATTACATGGACTTCAAACAGACGCGCATCGTCAAAATCAACCCTGCCGGCCAGCAAATAGCAACCATCGGAACGCCTGGCAGAGGCGATGGACAGTTCTCCCTGCTCACCAGTTTTGCCCTCGACCTGTTTGGCAACGTGTACGGGCTGGAAGGCTTCACCTTCCCCCCGCGGGTTCAGAAATTCAACCCGCAGGGCCAGTTTATTGGCAAAGTCGACCTTCCCAATCCCGGCACCAACTCCAACGGCTACTATCCTTCGGACCTGGCCGTGGATGTGGGCGGCAACCTGTACGTGCTCGACTACTACAGCGGGGTGCGCAAGTACAATGCGCAGGGCCAGCTGCTGCACCTGATTGGGGAGGGAGGCAGTGGCAGCGGACCCGGCCCGGGACAGTTTTACGCTCCCCGCGGGATAGTGCTGGATTATCGTGGGGATGTGTACGTATCGGATGGGGCCGGCGCCCGAATCCAGCGGTTTAGTTCCAGCGGCCAGCTGCTGCGCGAGTTTATTTCCCAATTCCCTCCCTCGTTTCAGGGCTCCCCCTCCTTGTCGGCCAACGACGCGGGCCTGGCCGTGGACGGGGCCGGCAACGTGTACGCCAGCGTGGGCAAGGATAATTTCATCACCCTGTATGAGGCGGGCAGCAACCGCCAGACGAAGCTGGTAGTAGGCAGCAACCCGCCGGTTATCACCGTTAATCAGCGGGGCACGCGGCTCACGACGGCCCGCTGGGGGCATGATGTGCTGCGGTTTTTTGTGCCCACAACCAGCCGGCCCGAGAACCTGATCAGTGGCAAGATATTCCAGGATTTAAACGGGGACTGCGTGCAGCAGCCCAACGAGCCGGCGCTGCCCGACATGGTGGTGATGGCCGAACCGGGCGATATTTACGGGCTGACCGATGCCAACGGCAACTACACCTTATCCGTGGATACGGGCACCTATTTCGTGCAGCAGATTCTGCCCGCCCTGCAGCCGGGCCGCACGGTGCGGCAGCGGTGTTCGGGGCCGCCCACCGTTTCGCTCAGCTCGTACGGCAACGCGGTCAATGGTCCCGACTTTGGCAATGAGGTCAGCACCGCGCCGCACCTGAGCGTGAGTGTGGCCTCGGACCGGCGCCGGCGCTGCTTTCGCAACACCACCGCCGTCAGCTACGCCAACACGGGCTTTGCGGCCGCGCCCAACGCCACGGTGACGGTTGCGCTGCCCCCGGAAGTTATTTTCGTGCGGGCCGATGTGCCGCATACTGTGGATGCGACGGGTAACTACGTATTTGCGGTGGGGGCGCTGCAGCCCAACCAGCGTGGCACCATCACTATTCTGGACTCGGTGCGCTGCGACGACCCGACCATCCGCGGGCTGACCGTGTGTACCCGCGCCTGGATCAGTCCGGCGAACGGGTACGTTCCGCCAGCAAGCTGGAACCGGGCCTCGTTGGCAGTGGCCGGCCAGGTAGCGGGTGGCAGCCAGGTGCGCTTCGTGGTGCACAACCGGGGCGCTGCCGCTACCACCGACAGCCTGGGGCTGCGTATTTTCCAGGATGCGCAGCTCTCGCTGGTGCGCCCTATCGCCCTGGCGGCCGGCGACAGCCTGGTGCTGCGCTGGGCCGCTACCAGCCCGGTGGTGCGGGTAGAAGTGGATCAGCCGGCCAGCCACCCGTTTGGCCAGCTGGCCAGCGCCACCGTGGAAGTGCCCGCGTTGCGCACTAGTGCCTTGCCCGACCCGGCCATGCTGGCCATGTCGCCTGGGGGGGCGCAGCCCGGATTCGTGGAGAATTGCCAGCCCATCCTGGATTCCTACGACCCCAACGACAAGCAGGTGGTGCCGACTGGGCGCACGGCGCAGCGCTATACGCCCACCGGCGAGGCTTTGCGGTATCAGATCCGGTTCCAGAACACGGGCAACGACGTGGCCTACCAGGTGGCGGTAGTCGATACGCTCTCGGCCGACCTGGACCTGAGCACGCTGCTGGTGGGGGCCGTATCGCACCCGTACCGGCTGAGCGTTTCCGGCCGGAAGCGCCCGGTGCTCACGTTCACCTTCGACCGCATCATGCTGCCCGACAGCACCAGCAATGAAGCGGGCAGCCATGGCTTTGTGCAGTTCAGCATCCGGCCCAAAGCCGCCTTGCCGGCCCGCACCCGCATCGACAACTTCGCCGATATCTTCTTCGACTACAACGAAGCCGTTCGGACTGACACGACCACCAACCGCATCTACGATATGCCGCCGAGCGTAGTGGCCGCCGTTGCTTTGCAGTACCCGGAGGTGCTGGCCTCGCCCGGCATTACGGCTCTGGCACCGGCCCAGGGCCGCCAGGGCACGCTGGTAACGCTCACCGGAACCCGGTTCTCTCCCGTTGCGGCCCGCAACTACGTCGCTTTCAATGGCGTGGTGGCCCCGGTGGAAAGCGCCAGCAGCACCCGCCTCACGGTGCGGGTACCGGCCGGCGCCACTACCGGCGTGCTGACGCTGACGACGGCCGACGGCGGGACCCGCAGCCCGAGCTTTACCGTATTCCAGGCCCCAACGCTTACCGGCGTAGCGCCGGGCGAAGGGCAGCCGGGTACCCAAGTAACCTTGACCGGCACGCACTTTTCGGCTTTCACGGCGCAGGATACCGTGGCCTTTAACGGCGTAGCCGCCCGGGTGCTCCAGGCGAGCCCCAGCAGCCTGCGCGTAGAAGTGCCAGCAGGCGCCACCCTCGGCCGCATAAGCATTCGGACGCTGGGCGGGCAGGTAGTCAGCAGTGCGCCCTTTATGGTCTGGTACCCACCGGCCATCAGCATTGCCCAGCCGGGCCGGGTGCGCACCGGCGCCACCGTGGCGCTGATGGGTGCTCACTTCGCCGAAGCAACGTCGCGCAACGTGGTAACTTTTGCAGGTGGGCAGGCCGGCCAGGTGCTGCAGGCTTCGGCTACCAGTCTGGTGGTCCGGGTGCCGCCGGGCGCGCAATCCGGCCCGGTTCGGGTGCAGACCCCCGGCGGGCAGGCCACAACGGACGCGAGCCTGGGCGTGATTCCGGCCCCGGTTATCACCAGCTTCAGCCCGGCGCAAGGGCCCGTCGGCACCGCAGTGACCATCACGGGACGCAACTTCGGCGAGGAAGGGCTCAACGACACCATCCTGTTTGACGGGCTTGCCGCGCGGGTTTTGCGCGCCACGGCCACGAGTGCCGAAGTGCTGGTGCCCCGCGGGGCCGGCACAGGTGCCGTTACGGTGGCCGGGGCCGGCGGCCAGGGCCAATCGGGGGAGCTGTTCCACGTGAGTGCCCTGCCGCTGAATGAAGCAGTTAACGTGTCGCCCAACCCCACGCATGACAAGGTCATCATCAGCTGGCGCCAGGCCGACTTCGTGGTTCGGCAGGTACGTATTTACGATGCCATCGGCAGTCTGATAGCTACCCAAACGGCGCCCTCGGCTACGGCTGATGAGCTGACCATATCTCTGGCTCATTGTCGGGCCGGCCTTTATCTGGCGGTCATTGAAACGCCGGCGGGGCGGTTAGTAAAGCGCATTACCCTGCTGTAAAACCGGTTTGGCAGGGTACGGACGCCGCCGCAGTACAAGCGTGTGGCCTGGTACATCGTCGCCTCAACCTGCTAGCCCTTCACCTGCTTGCTGGCCATGTCCTGAAAAGCAGACAGATAAGCCCAGTCGCCGTTGGCCAGGGGTAAACTAGGTATGCCCCGGCTGGACCAGACACGGTTGGCCTGGGTGGGCTTGAGCTACAGGCTAAAGATTTTTCCGGCTTGTTTTCTCCAGTATTCTCTGGTAGCTAAGTCGCTATATAGGGGGTGTTTACTGGGCGTAGCAGCCTGATGCGGCTTAGCTGTAAGGGGTGATGTTATTAAGATAGATTCTATATAAACTCATTTTGTTATTTGTAATCCTTCTAAACAACTATACATTTGCAGGGTAATGAGCCCAACACAGCCGCTCTAAAAGCGCTGGTAAACGGCTTTTCTATCTGCATATGATGAGAGCGATACAAGTTGCAAGATTAGTTCTGTTGGTACTCTTGTGCGTCGGCAGCCGTTTTTCGATTGCGCAGGTTACCGGGTCCATCCGGGGAACTATCAGCAGCGGCTCCGAGCAGCCCGCTGTGGCGCTCACCGTCAGGATTGAGCAGACTGCGCTGGGGGCTGTTTCAGATGATGCGGGTGCGTTTCTCATCAACAATGTAGCCCCGGGGGCCTATACGCTGGCCGTTACCGGCATTGGCTACAAGCCGCTGCACTACCGGGTTTCGGTTGTGGCAGGCCAGGCCGCCACCGTTGCGCTGACCGTTGAGGAAACCTCCGTGGGCATGGACGAGGTGATGGTAGTGGGCCGCTCGGCGGTGCAGGAGGCCAACCGGCAGGCGTATAACGTGACAGCCCTGGATGCCAAGGCGCTCTACAACACGACCCTGGACCTGGCCGGAGCGCTGGACCGCGTGGCGGGGGTGCGGGTGCGCGAGTCGGGCGGAGTGGGCTCCAGCTTCAACCTGTCGCTCAATGGCTTTTCGGGCAACCACGTGCGCTACTTCATCGATGGCATTCCGATGGAAGGCTTCGGCTCGTCGTTTCAAATCAACAACATTCCCATAAACGCGGCCGAGCGCATTGAGGTGTACAAGGGCGTGGTGCCCATCTGGCTGGGCTCGGATGCGCTGGGCGGGGCCATCAACATCATCACCGGCAACCGGCAGCGCAACTACATCGACGCGTCCTACTCGTACGGCTCGTTCAACACCCACCGCAGCGTAATAAACGCGGCCCTGACCTCCAAAAGTGGCCTGACGGCGCAGATAAGCGCGTTTCAGAACTACTCCGACAACAACTACAAGGTGACCGTGGACGCGGCCGACATCTACACCGGCCGGTACTCGCCGGGCGTGCGGGTACCGCGCTTCCACGACACTTACCACAACGAAACGCTGATTGCCAATGTGGGCGTGGTAGACAAGCGCTACGCCGACAAGCTGCTGCTGGGCGTGACGGTAGGCAAGAACTACAAGGAAATCCAGACCGGGGCGCGCATGGTCTCAGTGTTTGGGGGCTGGCACCGCCGCGGCACGATTCTGATGCCGAGCCTCAAATATAAAAAGGTGGACCTGCTGCCGGGCCTCGACGTGACGCTGAATGCCAACTACAACTTGGGCACCGAGCAAAACATCGACACGATGAGCGTGCGCTACGACTGGTTTGGCAACAGCAAGCCCAATGGCTCGAATGGCGAACGGTCGCGCAGCCTCTACAAGTATAAAAACAACAACGGCCTGGCCACGGGCACAGTTAGTTACCGCTTGTCTGAGCACCAGACCCTGGCCCTGAGCGACGTGTTCAACACCTTCGACCGCCGGGGCGCCGACCCGCTGAACCCGGCCGTGGTGGATCAGCCGAAGCAAACGCACAAGAACGTGCTGGGCGTGGGCTACACGTACAGCGTGGACGATAAGTGGAGTACGTCGGTGTTTGGCAAGCACATTATGCAGCGCAACGTGCTTTCGGCAAACGACGCCCAGGCCTCAACCAACAAGCTGGGCTACGGCGCGGCGGCCACCTACTTTCTGCTGCCCACCCTCCAGCTGAAAGCTTCCTACGAGCTGGCCAACCGCATGCCGGAGGCCCAGGAGATATTCGGCGACGTGGAAAACCAGGAGGGCAACCCCAACCTGAAGCCCGAGCGCAGCCGCAACGTGAACGTGGGCGCGAGCTTCAACTTTGCCCTCAATGAGCACGACCGGTTTCTGGTGAATGCCAACGGCGTGTACCGCAACTCCGACAACTTCATCTACAACCGGCTGAACAACAACCAGTCGAAGCTGGTGGCCGACAACCGCGACGGGGTGCGCACGCTGGGTGTGGACGGCGAAATCCGGTACTCGCACAAGCGTTACTTCTCGGCCGGGGCCTCGGCCACCTACCAGTACCTGCAAAATCAGCAGAAATACGAGCCGGGCTACACGGGTATCAGCCCGCTTTACCAGGACCAGATGCCCAACATTCCCTACCTGTTCGGCAACGCCGACGTGTCGTGGCAGCTGCCCAACGTGGGCGGGGCGGGCAACAACCTGAGCCTGGGCTACAACCTGCTCTACGTGCACGAATTCTACCTCTACTGGCCCAGCCGCGGCGGCGACAAGCTCACCGTGCCCCAGCAGTTCAGCCACGACATGAATGTGGTGTACAGCCTGAAAAATGGCCGCTACAACATTGGGCTAGAAGGCAAAAACCTGGCAAACGCCCTGCTCTACGACAACTTCAGCCTGCAAAAGCCGGGGCGCGCTTTCTACGTGAACCTGCGCTACTTCTTCAGCAAACCCAACAACAACTAATATCCTACTTACCATCTCATGAAGCTGACTACCAAACTGGCCGCCCTGCTGGCCGCCACTGCTTTCACCACCGCCTGCTCCGACAACGACGACAACTCTGCTCCCGACAACCCCGGCAATTATATTCTGACCGTGACCCCGGCCGCCTCCACGGGCGTGGCCGACTACATCCTGACCGCCGGCGACCTGGAGTCGGGCCGCATTACCACCAAAAACAACGGCGTGGAGCAGGACGGTACCTACCGTTACTATGTGACGACCAACAACAAGTTCTTCAGCATGCTTTACGGCCAGGGCAACCCCGGCGCCGTGACGGCCTACGACATTCAGGGCGGCAAGCTCAACAAGCTCACCAACTTCCAGACCGAAACCGTGCAGGCATTTGCGCCAGTAGACAAGGACCTGCTGCTGTTCAAAATTTCGCGCAACCTCGCTACCCCTACCTCCAGCTGGTACAAGGTGAGCACCGACAACCTGCTGATTACCTCCGAAGGCACCACCAATACGCTCGACCTGGCCCGCAACAAGGAGCTGGCGTTCTTTAGCTGGCTGCAACAGGTAGGGGATAAGGTATACGCGCCGTACTTCTGCGTGGGCGGCCCCGGCGCCGGCTTCAATACGGCCTACCCCGACAGTTCGTGGGTGGCCGTATTTAACTATGCCGACATGAAGCTGGAAAAGGTTATCCGCGACAACCGGACCAGCTCCCTCGGCCGGTACTTCAGAAATGGCCTGTCGGTGCAGGAAAACGGCGACGTTTACGGCTTCTCGTCGGCTACGGCCACCACCAACGGTACGCTCAGCACCACTAAGCCCTCGGCCATCGTGCGCATCAAGTCGGGCGCTACCGAGTTCGATAAGTCGTTCTTCCTGAACTTCGAAACGCTCAGCGGCGGCATGAACATTACCAACTGGCAGTATCTGGGCAACAACACTTACCTGACGCGGGCCACCACCAAGGCCGAGAAAGGCGCTTACACCGACGGTCTGAATCTGGGCATCCTGAACGTGGCCGACGGCACCTACAAGCCCGTGACCGGCCTGCCGGATAAGGCAGAGCTTGTGAGCATTTCCTACAACAACTTCACGCCCAAAGATGGCAAAACAACCTACCTCGGCGTGAACCTGAAGGACGGCAGCAGCTACGTGTACAAGGTAGATGCCGGCACCCTGACGGCCACCCGCGGCCTGCAAGTGGAAGGCGGGGCCATCACGGCCGTGCAATTCCTGGCCGGCGAGTAAGTCCGGATAACTACTACCCCCGGTAGCCTGGCGCCTGGCTACAGGCTTCGGCGACGAGCTGCCGGGGGCAGTATCAACCCCACCAATACCCTTGCAATGAGGGCCACCATTTAACTACTGACCGATGAAGACGCTATTCGCATTTCTGCTCCTGGCTGCTACGTATTTACTGCCTGGCTTATCCGCTGCCAGCGCCCACGCCGTCTGGATTGAGAGCATCACCAAAGCCACCAAAAACAAGGCGCACGGCGTTAAAATATATTACGGCGACTATCCCGAAGGAGTAATTGAGCCGACGCAGAAGTGGTATTCTGATTTGAAGACGCTGGAAGTGTGGGTGGTGAGCCCCAGTGGGAAAAAGACCCAGCTGCCCCTCACCGATGCGGCCACCCACCTGACGGCCTCGTTTACCCCTACCGAGGACGGGCTCTACCACCTCACGACTGTCCACGTCACCAAGGAGTTGGGGGGCACCACCAAATACGAATTCTCGTCGGTGGCCCCGGTTCTGGCCGGCAGTGCTACTACCACCACCACCACCGCCGCGGCCGCACCCCAGGTGCCGCTCTCTATCGTGACGGCGCCGAAAAGCCATCGGGTCAATACTCCGGTGGAGGTGCAGGTGCGCAAAGACGGCCAGCCCTTCCAGGATGGTAAGGTGGAGTTGATGTCGCCGGAGGGCTGGGTGAAAACCATGAAAACCGACGCGAACGGTAAGCTCGTGTTTACGCCTCAGCTCAAGGGCAGCTACGTGCTCGAAGCCTCCGACTACCAGGCGCAAACTGGTGAGTGGAATCAGCAAAACCACACCCACTTCTGGCAGGGCGCTACCACCCATATCGTAGTCAACTAGCCCCTTCGGCCCGGCGCTGGCTCACGCACGCACTCCTTCCCGATTTCGTCATTGCTGATGTTTACCACCTACTTCTTCCTGCTGCTGCTTGGCTTTCAGCTTTGGTATTGGGCCTCGCCCCAGGTCAAGATGCCGCCGGCCGGCTACCAGGAATTCATTCTTAAAAACCCGCAGTACTCTCGCATGGCCGGCTCGGCGTTAGTAGTGCTGGCGTCCTTGCTGTTTGTGCTGAAACTGGGGTTGATGACCGGTTTGTGTGCCTGGCTGGTGGGGCTGATGGGCGTAGGCAGCCTGGTCGTGGCGCTGGCCCCTTTTCGCTACCTGCGCCTGCCAACAGTACTAGCTCTGTACGTTGGCTTTCTGATAATGGAAGTAGCCCTGTAACCATGCCCGCCAACAAAAAATACCTGACGACTTCGCCCTGGCTGCGCTTCTCCAAAATTATGGCCGGGGCCGCCGGCGGCTACGCCGTGATGCTGAGCCTGCACCTGCTGCTGACCACTGTTTTCCCGCGCGAGAACGTGCTGGCCACCGCGTTTTTTACGGGCTATATTCTGTGGGCGTTCCTGCTGCTGTGGGCCTTCGTGGCCAGAAACGTGTGGCACGTGTGGCTCACCTACTTGGGGCTGACGTTGCTGTTTGCCGTTCCTTACCTTCTGATGCAGCCGGCCTAAACGATGGATAAGCGCAAATACAACATCTACTTTCATACCCACACGGTCAGCGGGATTATTGTTTGCGTGCTGCTGTACGTGATTTTCTTTGCCGGCTCCTTCTCTTTTTTCAAGGAGGACATCACGGCCTGGCAGAAAAACAGCTCATTCGTCGCCAATCAGAAAACCACGCAGCGCGACTTCAACGGCCTGCTCGACTCGCTGGCCGGGCACCACGCGCTGAAGGGCCGCAACTTCGAGTTCTTTCTGAGCAAAAACGGCGTGACCGGCTACGTATCCATGCTGCCCTCCAACGACACATTGGTGCAGCAGCAAGCCAAAGCGCTGGCGCTGGCCAAAGCCCAAAACAACCCCGCCGGCGACAAGCCCAGGGGCGGCCGGGGTAGGGGCAAAGGCCGCGGTGGCAACGACGATGCCGCGTACTTCTCCTACAATTTCACCCACCGGCAGGCAGTAGATTACGAGCAGAGTTATGATATGGGCGAGTTTCTGTACCGCCTGCATTTTCTGGCCCCGCTCAATGCCATTCGGCTGCCCATTTCGCTGGGCGCGCCGTTTGGCTACCTGCTGGCGGGCGTAGTGTCGTTTATTTTCCTGTTTGCGCTCATCACCGGCCTGCTGCTGCACTGGAACAAAATTGCGTCCAACTTCTTCACTTTCCGGCCCTGGAGCAAGTGGAAAACCATCTGGACCGACCTGCACACCGCGCTGGGCGTGTTGCAGTTTCCGTTTCAACTCCTGTTCGCTGTTACGGGCATTGTGCTGATTGTAAACTCCGTGCTGCTGGAACCCTTCACCAAGCTTGCCTACCAGGGCAACAAAGAGCAGGTGCAGAGCGACTTGTACCACACCGAGGCCACCGTGTATGAGTACACCTACACGCCGCTGGCCACACCGTTCGACCTGAACGGCTTTCTGGGACAAGTGCAGAAGCAGTGGGCCGGCAGCCAGCTGACGCGCGTGTTCGTGCGTAACTATCAGGATGCCAATATGCACGTTATCGTGTTGGCCGCCCCGGCCGCCAGCGCCAGCTTTTCGGGCATGGGCAAGCTGGTGTACCGCGTGCGCGACCAGCGCATGCTGGCCGAAACCGCCCCAACGGCCCCGTCCAGCTACGTCGACAAGGTGCGGGGCCTAGTGTACCATCTGCATTTCGGCGACTTTGGGGGCCGGCCGATGCGCGTGATGTACTTCGTGCTGGGCCTCCTGGGCTGCGTAGTCATCATTTCGGGCATTCTGATCTGGCTGGTAGCGCGCGACAAGGCCAGCACGCCCCCGCGGGAACGACGCTTCAACTTCTGGACGGCCAACATCTTTCTGGGTATTTGCCTGAGTATGCTGCCCGTCACGGCCTTCACCCTGATTGTGCTGCTGTTTGTGAAAGACCCGGGCCAGTCGGGCATTTATCACTGGTATTTTTACTCCTGGCTGGCGCTGAGCGTCTATTTTATCACGCGCCGCGATATTGCCCTCGTCAACCGGCAAACGCTGGTGCTCTCTACGCTGCTGTGCCTGCTGCTACCGGTGCTGGATGGTGTGGTACGCCACAACTGGTTCTGGACCACCTTCGCCCGGGGGCAGTTTGATATTCTGTTTATTGATCTGTTGTTTCTGAGCTTGTCGGTTATCAGCGCCTTTGCGCTGCTAAAAGTAAAGCAACGCGACCAAGTGCCCACCGCTTTAGCAGTAGCCGCATAAGAATAAGAGCTTGTTGCTTAGAGATTTCCAATCCAAAATAACGCAAATACCAGCCCGATAACCAACAGGAGCCAGGGCCGAGCGACACGGACTCAATAGCGAATTTGACGACGAAGGGACATAGCAAACACAAAGGATACAAACGTCGCTAAATTCACGTAAATGCGGTTTGTAAGGTGTTATGAGGGGTCCGCTGCTTATTAAAAGCATCCTATTATTTCCGGCTTGGTCAGCCCAACTCATACATACCTATACCGGTTACAAAACCACTCCTGCTGCCTCCCGGAACTAGTCCGTCGCTTATGGCCGGTAAGCCTTTCTGATCAGCTTTGCTCATCGTGCTTATCTTCCACTGAATTCAACACCGGCAGATTGATATGAAATTTCACTGCCAGCACCCGGGCGGCAATAACTACCGAGGCGGCAATAAGCTCCGTTGCGCCGGGTGACAGCTGAAGCTGCCTACAGCCGAAATAAACCAGCCCGCCAATGATGCAGGCCAGCGCGTAGATATCGCGGCGCAGCAGCAGCGGCAGCTCATTCAGCAGTACGTCCCGCACCAATCCCCCCACCGACCCGGTAATGGCGCCCATCACGATGCACACCCAAAACGGCAGGTTCGCGGCCAGGCTCTTGCTGATGCCCACGACGGTGAATAGGCCAAGCCCGATGGTATCAAACAGAAACAAGGCTTTTCCTAGTCGGAACAGCCTGTCTTTGAGCACCAGGGCCGCCAGCAGCGCCAGGCCGGTTACCAGAAAGTACTTCCCGTCCAGCATCCAGAACGGCGCCACGTTCAGCAGCATGTCGCGCAGGGTGCCCCCGCCAACGGCCGTTACCAGTCCGACGATATAGGCCCCAAACCAGTCAACGCGCTTGCCGGAAGCCAGGCGGATGCCGCTGATGGCAAAGGCGAACGTTCCGATGAAATCAAGGGCATGGAGCAGCATAAGGCGGGCCGGGGAAAGGTCTGTTTTCTACTCCAAATAACGGGGCTCTAATTACGCAATTAAACAGTAGCTTGTGGCTTACCGCCTAAAGCGGATGGCTAACTGCTTACCGACCATTTGATGACTATCACTACGCTACTGGCTGAACTGGAAACTGCCCCCTACGACCACCGGGTAAAGCGCATGGTGGCGCTCGGACAGCAGGCGCGCACCGACGCGGCGGTGGCAGCCCTACTGCAGACCCTGTCCACTACGGAAGGCTTCTACGAGCGTCAGCTCGCATTGCTAGCCTGCTACGGCAGCAGCAATGGGACGCAGGTAGTAACCGCGCTGGGCGACCCATCGCGCCTGCTACGCGGACTGGCCCTCAACCTGGTAGCCCACGCCTGCACCGATGCACAGGTAAAGGCGGCGTTTACCGTCCTGCCCCGGCAGGGGCAACTCAAGCTTCTGCGAATGCTGCGGCAGCAGGGGCGGCAAGCCATTATTGATATGTTACTGGCAGAGCTGGCCGCCAGTGCTGATGCGCAACTGGCGCAACTGCTGTATTTCGGAACTGCCGCCTTGGTGGAGAAGCACATAGCGGCGGTGATGCCGGGCTGGGGCAGTATCGATTGGGAACGGCTGGCGAAGTACCACCCAACTATTGCCTTCGCGCAGCTGCACAGCCAGGTGCGGGCCCTTACGGCCCCTGATGCCCGGCTGCTCTACCACGTAAATGCGGTGCTGCTGCCCCTGGCCGAGCACCAACCCAACCAGGCGCTGACGCTGGTGCGCGAACTGCTGCGCCACGAGCCTCCCGCCCGCATTGCCCTGCACCCGCTGGCCCAGCGCCGGCCCAACGAGGTGGTGGATCTGCTGCTTGAGCACGAAGAAAGCACGGCAACGCGGCTCGACCTCAGCCGGCTCGTACCCCGCCTCACCGAAGCCCGGCTGCTGGCCGTGCTCCGGTACCGCCCGGCCCTGGTCGCCGACCGCCAGGCCTGGCTGGGCCGCGTGCCACCGGCGCAGCGCCAGGCGGCGTTTGCTGTGGCCGGCAACGGATGGCGCAATGCCGAAGGGGTGTTGCCGACTGATGTGGTGGCGCGGCTGCCCGGCGAGCTGCGCCCCGCCGAAGCCCGCCGCCACCTGGCCCTGCCCGCGCTGGCGGCGCGGCCGGCCCAGCGGCTGCCCTATGCCGCCTTTTTGCCCTGGGAGGAAGCCCGCGCCGTGCTCGACTCCTACGTGCGCAACCCCGATGCCGATCTGCGCACCCTGGCCCTGGCCACCCAGATTGAGGTAGCCCGCTACCACCGGGCCCAGTTGCCCGCCGCCCTGGCCCTGGTACGCGCCCGCGCCAACGAGCAGGACCCCGTGCGCCAGGCCATGCTGGCGGCATTGGCCGGTCTGCCCCCGGCCCGCTGGCAATCTGCTTACCTGGAAGATTTAGGCCAGATTATCCGCGACGCCCTGGCTGCCGCCGACCTATCGGCGGGCACTGCCCGCTATGCCGAGCAGCTGGTGGTGGCGCTGGTGCCGTTTCAGCCCGAATGGGCGGCAAAGTGGCTGGGCGAGCTGGCCCAGTCACGGGGCACGCTGTATCTGCCCGATTTAGCCGACCGGCTGACGGATGCTGATGTGCACCGCATCGCCCCCGCTCTGCTGCCCGTGCTGCGGGCCTGGGCTACCCGCGAGCGGGAATCCTTCCTGGTGCAGGTGGCTTACAGTCTGGGCCGACGGCTGCGCGCTTTCCCCGAGCTGGCCGACTTGCTAACGGGGGTGCTCACCACTACGCGGCAAACCCACGTGGCCTCGCAGATTCTTAACCTGCTGGCCAAATACCAACCGGACCGCTTCATGGCCCTGGTGCCGCCCCTGCTGCAAACCGACCCCAGCGTGATTACGCTCCACGCCGTTTACACCTACCTGCACCGCCAGCAGCAGGACTTGCTCACGCCATTTCTGGGACAGCGCGCCTACAAAGGCCGGTTTTCGACGGGCAACACGCGCTTCGTGCTACCCCTGTTTACCCACTTCTACCGCTGGACCGCAACCCAGCAGCGCTTGTTTGCCGACACGCTGACGCAAGTCACACGGGATGGAAAGCGCGATACATACGCTGTGTTCCAGGCCATCAACCAGCTGGCGGCCCTGCCGGCCGTGGTGCCGACGCGCCTGGTTGAGCTGGCGGCGGTCCAGGAAAAACGGCTGGCCGTGCGCGATACCGCTCTGCGGGCCCTGGCCCGGCTCGATGGCGGGCAGGGCGTACCGGTGCTGATAGAGGCCCTGACCGACGCGCGGGCCCGTATTGCCATCTACGCCCTGCGCTCGATGCTGCTGAAAATGCCCGCCCTGCGGGCGCTGGCCCTGCTGCAAGCCGTCCCCACCGAAAAAGTAACGGTGGCCAAGGAAGTAGTGCGCCTGCTGGGCGAGCTGGACACGCCGGCCGCCTACCCGCTGCTACTGAAAATGGCCGCCCGCCCAGTACACCGCGACGTGCGCGTGGCCCTGCTCCGGGCCCTGTGGGACCATCTGGAACGCCCCGAAACGTGGCCCATCCTGCTCGCGGCGGCGGCCGACCCCGACCCGGCCGTAGCTGCCGGCGTGGCCTGGGTTCCGGCTGACCGCCTTTCGCCCCCGGTCCAGCAGCGGGTGCTGGCGCTGCTGGCTATGCTGCTGCGCCACCCCGATGCCCCGCTGCGGGTGCAGGTGCTGGGCCGGTGCACTGCATTGCCGCTCGCCGACCCCAACCAAGTGCTGCTGCCGCCGCTGCTGGCCGGCCTGCACTCGCCGCTGCCCGATGAATATCGCGCCGCCGCCCGCGCGCTGTTTGCCACCTACGCCGTGCCGCACCCCGCCATTATCGCCGAAACTGTGGCCCTGATATGTTCCGATCGGCGCGTGCTTCAGGCTACGCTCGACGCGCTGCGCGCCGCCCTGCCCGGCGACCGAACCCGCTTGCAGCCCGTGGTGCGGGGCATTTTGGCCGCCCTGCGGCCCGACCCGCTGACGATGCGACTGCAAATGAAACTGGCTGTGGCGGGCCTGCCGTGGGCCGAGTTAGCCGCTTACCTAATCGAGCTTGCTACCACCGGCGCGCTGGATGCCGAATCGCTCCTGACGGCTGCGAAAGCCATTGCAAAGAGTGGTCAGCGCGCTGGCCGGCAGTTGATGGATGATTCTCTGGCCACCTTTGAGCGAACTTTAGCCGACAGCTCTCAGCCCCATCTGCGGCGCCTGGCCCTGGCCGCGCTGCTGGCGCAAGCCACCCAGCCTGCCGGCTGGACTACGGCGCTGCGCACACGCCTCGACCAGTACCGCACAGACCCAGCCGCGCTAGTAGCCGCTGCCGCGCAGTTCACCTTTCCTCCGCCCATAGGAGCAACACTACCCAGAAACGGCGAGGAGTCAAGCTAACTAGCGTGTTTAGGTATACGGTGATGATAATCAAATCTTTATCCAACGTCGTATGCCTTCTCAGACCACCCTCAGAATAGTGGTAGGTTTGGCCTTCCTGGGCTGCGGCCGGCGTGGTGCTTTGTCGGGAGCAAAGCGCTTGGGCGTTTACGAAACTCACTCCTGTTGGCTGGTTAGTAAACTTTGATTGGCTGGTAAACGCGGGTTTTTGGTGGCTAACGGCACTGCTAAAAGTTTGGCTCAGCTTTAGCTACCAACACGTTGCGGCAGCTACTGCGGCAACTCACCTTTCCCCTCATTCCCCATTTGTATGGCAAACATGACCACCGTTTCCCAAATATTGAACTGCCTGCAATAGGAAGGCTATACCGTCAACCTCAATTTGCAAAGCCAAATCCGATACGCCATGGACTACTACGAGCTAATAGCTTGGCTGCTGGTGGGTACGCTACTGCTCGTCGGCCTGCTGCCCTACCTCAACCGCACCGTGGTGTACCTGAAATCCCCCCGGCTCGTGCCGGCCCAAGCGGGCGCCAATAGCCTGAATGCGGACTGCGTAAAGAACTTGATGCAGAAGCAAATAAGTGCTGAGGAAGAGTTGGAGCAGAACCCCAGTGGTTACTTTATTAGGACTTACGCACTTA
>NZ_JAGGPS010000044.1 GCF_018613725.1 Hymenobacter sp. ISL-91 | reverse complement strand
TGCCCCCTTACAGTCCCGAACTCAACCACATCGAATTGCTCTGGCACCGCTGCAAGCATTACTGGATAAGGCCACAAGACTATGCCACCGACCAAACACTGCTCCAACGACTCGAAGACGTCTTAACCAACGTCGGCAAACAATACACGATTACTTTTGCATGACTACTTAGGTCGCATAAGCTGCTGCTGCTGGCTGAGGGCACGCGCGCCGCCAACTTCAGCTCCGGCTTCGACTACAACTTCGGCTTCAACTGGTACGGCGGCATCTACCAAGTGTACCGCAACGGCAACCCCGCCACCACCTTCGATGCCCTGAATACCAGCGAATATAACGGTGCCACAGGCGCCCAGCAGGTAGTGCGCTACATCACCAACCACGACGTAAACGGCTCCGATGGCACCCCGGTAGCGTTGTTCGGCGGGAAAGCGGGGGCCATGTCGGCCTTCGTACTTACGGCCCTATATAAAGGAGTGCCCATGATTTATAACGGCCAGGAAGCCGGCATGAGCCAGGCTATTCCGTTTCCGTTTACCGGCGTAAAGGTGCGCTGGGGCCAGAACCCCGACGTGAAGCGGGCCTATAAGCAGCTACTGGCTGCTCGCGCCGGCAGCGCGGCCCTGCGGATAGGCACACCCACTGCATACAGCACCGCCAACGTATGCGCCTTCACCAAAACAGCCGGCTCCGAGCAGGCCTTCGTGGTGGCCAACGTGCGCAATTCAGCCCAAACCTACTTTCTGCCGGCTACCCTCGCCAACACCACCTGGACCGATGCGTTGACTGGTGGCTCGCTCACGCTGGGCACTACGCTGGCGCTGCCAGCTTACGGCTATCTGGTGCTCAAGAAATAGTACAGTTGAGGCACTACAAGTCTACTTCAAAAATATTTCAGATTTTTTTTCGTTCCTATTAGCTTTACTGACAGAGTAATACCCATTCAAAAATGCTTGCTATGCCCTGCTAAGGCAGTTTTTTGTTTGTACACTCGACCTGACCTTCTATATTTGCATCATCAAAAGGGAAAGGCGCACGGCCCGCCCCGGATGGTTACCTGGTTCGGTAGTTCAGTTGGTTAGAATGCCGCCCTGTCACGGCGGAGGTCGCGGGTTCGAGTCCCGTCCGGACCGCAAAGGCCCTTCAGCACCCCGCTGAAGGGCCTTTTGCTTTTTTAGGTTACGCTCGGTCCTTGCGTCGCAGCTGCCGCCAATGCCTCAATATCGGCGCGGCGGGCCAGCACCTGGAGCCACTCGGCCGGAATTGCAGCCTCCCCATACCATAGCCCGGCCAGCCCGCCGGTTACGGCACCGGTGGTGTCGGTATCATCACCGAGGTTGACGGCCGCAAGCACCGTTTCGGCATAGGTTTCATGGCGTAGCAGGCACCAAAGCGCGGCTTCCAGCGTGTGCATAACGTAGCCGCCACTATTGATGGCCGTTGCAGAAATGTCGGGTAGGCGGCCGCTAAGGATGCGCTCAAACTTATCGGCTTCATGCGCTGGAACCTTTAACTCATACAGCTGGGCCGGGGCCTGTCGACACATTTCGGCATAGGCCCAGGCCGGCGACTGGCCAGTGCGCAGGTAGCGGGCCATTTCCAGGTACAGAAAGCATGCTACCGCCGAGCGGATATGGCCGTGGGTAATGGCCGACACGTTGTGGATGAGTTGGAAACGCTCTTTCAGGGGCGCATCTACCTGATAGAAAGCCAGCGGCAGAATCCTCATCAGCGCGCCATTGCCGTTGCTGTACTCGTCGGTGCCGCCGGCTAGAATCAGGTCGCCGTCTGCCTGCAGACGGTTCAAGGCCTCACGGGTGGTGACGCCGATATCGAACACAGAGCCGTGGGGTGTCCAGAGCTGCTCATAGTACCAGCGGCGGCTATATTCGGCTACTTTGCCGAGCGTGAAGCCATTGGCCAGTGTCTGGGCCAGGCAAAATGTGAGCGAAGCATCATCGGACCATGTACCAGCGGGCTGATTATGGGTGCCGTATTCACGCATGGTTACCACGGGGTCGAGACGGCGGGCGGCACGGCTCTGGAACTCAACGGGTACGCCCAGCGCGTCAGCCACGGCTAGCCCCAGCAGGGCCGCGCGGAGTTGCGTTTCAGTAGCGGTTGGCAATGGCATAGCGAAGGAATAGTGGAACGGCAAAATAGGTAATAGGCTGCCAGAATCCCGCTCTGCACAACGGCATTATGGCTTGCCGTGGCCCTGCGCTCAACCGGTTTTTTGTCCTGCTTCCGGTTCCCACAGTCGCCTGTTCATGAAAGCAACGCACGAGCATCCGATGTTTTTAAAGCGCTGATTAGGCTCTTATTCCCGCAAACGCAACAATCGGCCTCCTCCCCCGTACTGCAGCCCGCCGCTATCAGCAGCTTTCTGTATAGTACAGACGCTAGGGCGGGGCCTGGGAACTAAAATTTCAATCTTTTACTGCAGGTTTCCGTTTTTGGCTGAATACTTGCCAACAGCGTGCTTACCTTCGTGTGGCTTTTGCGGCTTTACCATTTTGCTATGACCCGTTTTTTTCTCTTCTTCATGCTACTGGTGATGGGCCTGGCCGACATCAGCCCCGCGCTTGCCGCCCCTCCCGGCCCAGCCGCCCGCGCTAAAATGCGCGGCAAAGTGTACGTACACCGGCCTAACTACCGCACCTATAAAGGTGGAGGCCGCAAAGCCCGCATGAAACGCACCGTTCGGTACCGGCAGCGCTGGTTCCAGTTCTGGCGCAAGCGTAAGAAAACCGAGCAGCGCGCCCCGCGTCGTTCCCGCAACACCACTATCGGCGCCAGCAACTAGCCCTGGACGCCCGATTATCATCTACAAAGCAGCCTTCCCGCACCAGCGCGGGAAGGCTGCTTTTTTTTAGGTGGGCTTCGACTATAGCGGAGACGAAAGCGCCGACGACTACCCCGAAACCTAGGCATCTTGAGTGGCTTTCCGTCGACACCAGTATTTCGGTGGTAGCGCTATCTTACGAGCTGAACATCCACGGAATCAGTTATCTGCCATTGGTATGCACTATCAATGGGGGCCATGGGGTCAGTAGCATACTCCTCAATAACGCTGCTTTTGCTCCAGTTAATTTTGATAGCCTGATTGCCGGCAAACAGCAGGCATGACGTTTCTACCCCTTCAGAAGAATCAATATTCATCAGCACACCCGCCGGGCCGTAGTCGACCGTTACCGGGTCATTAGCGTAGATGTCGTTGTAAAAGAGGGGGTCAACTGCCCGGAACGTGCCCGCCTGCCAGGTAGCCAGAAACGTGGTGTTGCGCCAGCTTACCAGGTACAGCGTTTGCCCATTCAGAGTAAAGCCCGACAGCAGCAACAGGCCCGAGTAGTCGAACAGTTTTTTACCCTGGCTCAGCTTCGCGTCGTAACTGCGGGCGAAATCCCGGTCCTGGGGCCTGTTTTCACCAACCCAGCGCGTTAGCTCGGCCGGGTTATCGATTTGCTGCAATTCTGCGGAGCCCATCATATGGGCCAGAGCAGAGAGCACAAAATACTTGCCGCCTCGCTTGGTAACCGCCACCGGGCAGGTAGCCCGGGCTATATAGTAGCAGTGCTGCTGTTTATCGTAGAAGTATACCTCGCCGCCGAACTCGCCGTTGCACCTCATGCAGACCACGTAGCGTGCATCTTCAAATAGCTTGGGCTGCTGGCTGAGTGGCAGCGGCTGGGTGTAGGGCTGCCAGCCGTTTTTTTCGGTGAAGGCCACCGGGCGGCCGTCGGCCAAGGCCACTAATTCCTGGCTAAGCACCCAATGGTAAGCGAATTTTCGGGTGTTGAGCTGCTGTTCCAGTTTTCGGTTTCGGGTCAGGGCCGGAAGCTGGTAGCACGCGAAGTAGCCCGGCTCGAACAGGACCACCAGATTGCCCCGATAAATCATGGAGTAGGAGAGCGGAAAAGGAGCTGCCGCGAAGGGGTTGCCCAGCAACACCTGACTTTTGCGCAGCCCCAGCGGCTGGTTGGCCAGCGCGATGGAAAAATCACGAGGGTTCTCGTCTCGATAGACAAACGGCAGGGCAGGCGGTATTTCCTCCGACTGCAGCTGAAGCCGTTGAAAGCGCTTCAGCAACTTCTGCAGCGCTGTCGGCGGTGTGTAAAAGCGGTTGCGCACCGTAATACCCGGCGAGGAATTATAGGCATATAGGGCGGCGGCCAGCAAAATCACCAACCCCAGCAGGCCCTCCAGCGACACAATTCTCTTCATAAACAGATTCGTCGATCAGCCATAAATAGCTATCAATATTCCCCTCCCTGCTTACTGCAGCCCCGTCACCCGAAACTCGACGCGGCGGTTGAGGCGGCGGGTATTTTCCTGGGTGTTGCTGGCCCGCGGCTCGCTGCCACCCAGGCCCACGCCGCTGATGCGCTCCGGGGCTACGCCGCGCTTTACCAGGTAGGCCTTCACGGCGGCTACCCGGCGCTGGCTTAACTCCACGTTTTTCTGCGGGTCGCCCACATTATCGGTGTGGCCGCGTAGCTCGATGGTAAGGCCGGGTGAGGCTGTAAGCAGCGTGGCCAGCGTATCGAGGGCTGGGAATGAGGTGGTGAGCAGCTCGCCCTGGCCGCGTGAAAACTGCACGTTTTCCAATTCCAGCGTCGAGCCCACGCCGAGCGGACGTAGCAGCACGTCCTGGGCGTAAGGGCCGGTGGCGGCGGCAAAGGTGGTATCGAGCGGTACGTAGCCGGGCAGGCGCAGCTGGGTGGCGTAGAGGTTGCCGGGCCGGGCCGGGAAGCTAAACACGCCACCGGCCGTGAGGGCCAGGGCCGTATCGGCGCGGGCCGACACCGTAATAGGGCGCAGGCGCAGGCCAGCACGGGGTAGTGGCTGCATCGTTATGGCATCGAGCACCCGGCCCCGCCATGGTGCCCGCACCAGTACGGGGGCCGACGGCTCGTCGGTGGCGGCCTTGCGGAACAGGTTGCAGCCCGCCAGGTCGGTGTACACGCCCCGCCGAATCCGGGCCACCTCTTTGGTTTCCATATCAATCTGATAAATGGCCTTGGGGCCGGCCAGAAACAGCCGACGGTTGCCGAACTCATCATTCTGCAGCAGAATACCACTGTAACCGCCCCGCTCGGGCAGTCCGTCGAGGGGCAGAATGTCGGGGGCGGGCTGGCGGCTGTCTATGTTGACGCGCAGCAGCGAGCCGTCGGTGCTGTAAACCTGGTAGAGCGTGCGGCGGGCATCGAAGCAGAAGTTGGCGTGGGTGCCGGCCCCCGCAAAGCCCAGCGCCCCGAAGTAGCGGGCTTTGCGCAGCGGATCGGTGCTCCAAACGGTGCTGACTGTGCCGCTGGCCGGATTCACGCGCACCAGCAGGTTGCCGTCGGCGGTGCTGAAGTACAGGTCGCCCCGGTCGTCGGTGCCGCCCGAAATCCAGACGCCGCCGGAACCCTGGGCCGGCAGCTGCCAGCTGGTGTACTCGCCCTGGCGGGTGGCGGGGTTGTAGCGGTACACCCGCTCGGGGGCGTTGGTAGGCGCTTTGGTTACGGCATACAGGCAGTTATCGAAGCCTTTGGCCAGGGCATATGACTGAAAGGGCAGTACCCGCCGATGAATGACGGGCGGCTGGGCCGGGTCAAGGCTGGAAAACTCATGTATCGTGCGGCAGTCGTCTTCCCAGATGTCGTTGTTGATGCGCAGGGCCGCAATGCCATAGAACTTATCGTCGCAGCCCTGGGGCGGCGGCGGTGGGGGGCGGCGGCTGGGGGGGCCGGGGTTCACGAGGCGCAACGAGGCCAGCAGCTGCCGGGCCGCTGCGCGGTGCGGGTCGGGCCTGTCGGGGCTGCGGTACTCCAGCCGGTACTCGTAGCCCTCGCGCCAGAGCCGGCGGCCCAGTACCCGCGTCCTCCGTGGCCCGCCGGCCGGGCGAGCCGTAGCGTCGTCGTAGGCATAGTCGTAGCGCAGCTCCTGGAAACGGTTTTCGTCGTGCTCCTCCAGCCGGTACACCCGCGCCCGGGGCAGGCTGGTTACATAGCGCCAAACCGAGTCGAGCTGACCGGCTTGCAGCAGGTTGAGGCTTTTCCGGTTGTCGGGTAGCGGGTGCAGACTGATGGAAGCCGCGGCGGGCGTAGTCTCCCAGTCGGGGCCCACATAAAACGTGGTGCGGTGGTTTTCGCCAGGCATTACCTGCCAGCCCGTGGGGTAGCCGAGTTGGTAGCCGCCGCGGGCATCGGTGTAGGTCTGGCCGGCGGCGTTGCCCTGGGCCCACCCCGGGCCGGGCGTGGCCAGTACTAGTAGTAAGAGCCAGATTTTTCCCCAGAGCATGTATTCGAACCACCTCATTGACTCAAAAATAGGCAGCAGGATTGGATGTTACTGGCTTGGGCCCGGCGGGCTGCGCCAACCCGAGAAAGGTGCGGCCAAAGACACTGCAGAAAACCGGTGAACCCGCGCCGGCCAGCGGGGGCAGGCTGCAAAGGCAGCTCGTTTATTGCGTATCTTTGCCCCCATATTGGCGAACCCATTGCCGCCTTCCTATTTACCCATATGAAAAAACTTCTCCTCATTACACTGATCCTGTCGGGCACCCTGGCGGCTTCGGCACAATCGATGGCTGGCAAGCCCCGTAAGAAATATGCTTTCCCTAAGAAGGATGAAGAAAGCACCTACGTGCTCAACGTAACGAAGAACACCGATGAGGAAGCGGAAGTCGATGCCTGCGTAACCCGGGTAGCCTACCTTCCCTACGTCGACCTCTTGGCTCAGATCAACGAGCTTAAGCGCATCAATAGCTGGGCTGATACCACCTACCAGCGCCGCCTGACGCAGCTCCCGGCCGGGGGGCAGCTTACCGTAACTATGTACCGGCGAGGTTCCAAGAATGCCGACCCCAGCTACCTGAGCCTGCTGGCAAAAAACAAGGCGGGCGAAGAGTTGCTCAACCTGCCCGAGTTGCCCGCTGGCCAAGGCCGCTTCTGGAACCGCGACCTATATATGAGTAAGCGAGTTATCCCATTTGTTAAAGTAGCTGGCGAACAGGATGTGTCTCTGACCATCAACGACGCTAAGACCAAGCAGAATTTCGAGTACATCATTAAAGCGCAATAGCACAAGCGTAAACCAAATGTATAAAGCCCGTATCCTGTCCTGGATACGGGCTTTATACATTTGGTTTACGCTTGTGCTATTGCTTATGCAGCCGGGCCCACTGCACGGCAATGATGGTTTTGGCATCCTCAAATTCGGCAGCAAATAATTCGTCGGCCGAGAATTCTACCGCTTCAATTCGTTCGTTCTCCGAAGCCAGCCCCCCACCGGGGCCTGACTGCCGGCTGACTTCGGCGTAGAAGACGGTGATAATTTCGGCGCTGGTGCCGGGCGAGGGGAACACGCGGGCAATCTGTTCCAGTTGGTCCACGTCGTAGCCCAACTCCTCCTGAAGCTCGCGGCAGATGGCCGTGGCCGGCTCCTCGCCTTTATCAACCATACCAGCGGCCAGCTCTATCAACTCTTTTTCGGGCCCGATGCGGTACTGCCGGGCCAGGATGTATTGCCCGCTGCCACTATGGCGTACCAGCGCCGCTACGGCCGTGCCCGGCTCGAACCGCTCGCGCTTAAGTGTCTTATCACCATCCTGAACCTGTAGCTGGCTGAGTTTGTAGTGGCCATCATAAGCCGTTTTGCGGTCGATAATGCGCATGCGTTGCGTTGAATCAGCGGGTTGTTGAAAGGTGGCCGGCTATTTGCGGCAAGCCGGGGCAGCGGCCGGACGGTCTGTGCCGCGCCGGCTTGCCCAACAGAGGCCTAGTATACGTCTTTATCGGCGCTATAAAACTAAAAAGCCCGATCTTTGCCGGCGGATATATTCCCGTGTCATTTTTGCCGCCTTCCGGCGGTTGCTTTTTCCCCTTAGATGTCGTTCGACGAACTCAACCTGATTGAGCCTATCCTCCGTGCCCTGCACGAGGAAGGTTACACCACCCCTACTCCTATTCAGCAGCAAGCCATTCCGCAGGTACTGGAAGGCCACGATCTGCTGGGTATTGCCCAGACCGGCACCGGCAAAACGGCCGCTTTCACCGTTCCCATTCTTCAGATTCTGCATCAGACGGCCCAGGTAGAGCGCCATGCCCCTGGTCGCATCCGGTGCCTGGTGCTCACGCCTACCCGCGAGCTGGCTATCCAGATCGGGGAGAGCTTTAAATCCTACGGTCGCCATCTGCCCAAGCTGCGCTCCACCGTTATTTTTGGTGGCGTGGGCCAGCACCCGCAGGTACAAATTCTTAAGCGGGGCGTCGAGGTACTTATTGCCACCCCCGGCCGCTTGCTCGACCTGATGAACCAGGGCTTTATTGACCTGCGCCAGATTGAGGTGTTCGTGCTCGATGAAGCCGACCGCATGCTCGACATGGGCTTCATTCACGACATCAAGCGCATCCTGCCCAAGCTGCCCGCCAGCCGCCAGACCCTGTTTTTCTCGGCCACTATGCCTGGCCAGATTCAGGAGTTGGCCGGCAGCATTCTGCGGCCCAACCCGGTGAAGGTGGCTGTAACGCCCGTATCGAGCACTGCCGAAACCGTAACGCAGGCCGTTTATATGGTCGATAAGAACGATAAGGCCGACTTGCTGGAGCACGTGCTGCAGGACAAGAATATCCGCCGCGTGCTGGTGTTCACGCGCACCAAGCACGGAGCCGATAAGGTGGTAAAAACACTGGCCAAGGCCAGCATTCCGGCCGAAGCTATTCATGGCAATAAGAGCCAAAACCACCGCCAGCGGGCCTTGTCTAACTTCAAGGCCGGTTCGACCCGCGTGCTGGTTGCCACCGACATTGCCGCCCGCGGCATCGACGTAGATGAGCTAACCCACGTCATCAACTACGAGATTCCGAACGAACCCGAAACCTACGTGCACCGCATCGGTCGTACCGGCCGCGCCGGTGCCGATGGGACGGCCCTCTCCTTCTGCGAAGATGAGGAGCGCGCTTACCTGCAGGACATTCAGAAACTCATCCGGCGGCAGGTACCGGTAGTGCAGAGCCATCCTTACGCCACATCGGCCGTGCAGCCAGTACCGCTAACCGGCGGACCACCCATCAAGCGCCCTAAGGGTCCGGCTGGTCGTCCGGCGCGTCCGGGCCGCGAAGGTGGCCAGCAGGGCGGTGGTGGCCGTGGCTGGGAGGGCCAACGCCCTGCCAGCGGCGGAGGCCGCGAGAGCAGCCCGCGCAGCCAAACCAGCAGCCAGGCCGGCCGTGGAGAAAGCCAGCGCAGCCCAGCCGGCGGCGGCTCGTCGCGAGGTGGTGGCGGTGGTCGGGGCCGGGGTGGCAGCCGGTAGGCGCTACATTGGTCTGTTGGCTGCTACCGGATAGTTTTTGGTTCGGTATCGCTCCCTAGCATCAAGCCCCATCGTTGCCCTTTTAGTGGGTGGCGATGGGGCTTAATTCGTAGAAACTGCCCGACACAACTGAGCAGATTTAGCCAGGCCGGCAAACAAAAAGGCAGCATGTTGCTTAACTATACGGAAGCTGTTTGGCAAGCCATAAGTAGCGTATGCTTTGGTTGCGCGGCAGCCAGCCGAGGCTTGATGTGCTTTTAGCCTGCCAAACAGTTTCTGTACCCACTCCCGCTCCGGAACAGCTCTTTATTCATCGTTATGGCTCAACGCACCCTTCCCGTTATTCAGGCACTGCGCGATACGGCTCAGCGCCTTGCCACCCAGGCCCCCTACCAATGGGGGCACATGGGCAGCTGCAACTGTGGCCACCTGGCCCAGACTGTTACCCGGCTCACCAAAGCCGAAATTCATACGCGAGCCATGCAGCGCTACGGCGACTGGGAACGGCAACTGCTCGACTATTGCCCTACCAGTGGCCTGCCCATAGATGAAACTATTGATGAGATGCTGGCCCTGGGCTTCAGCCGGACCGACCTCACGCACCTGGAGCGCCTCTCCGACCCTGCTATCCGGGCCGCTATTCCGTTTGAGCGCCGCAACGCCCTGCGCCACAACCAGCGCGATGATGTAGTGCTTTATCTGCGTACCTGGGCCGGACTATTGGAAGCCGAACTACTGGCTACCATTGAGCTGCCCAGCCTGGTGCCAACTGCAACTCTGGTAACTGTGCAGGTGTAGGTGTAGGTCGGGCAGAGTTAACTAGCATAAGCACAAAAGCCCCGCCGGCAGCTGCCGGCGGGGCTTTTCATTTAAACTGGTTTCCGTAGTGGAAGGAGTATTAATAATTGACGTTGCTCCGCTGGGCCTCGCGGTACTCCTGTGAGCGGTGGCTACGCTTATAGGCAGCATCGGCGTTGGGGTCCTTCTCCGGGTCGGGAGCCTGGGTGCAGGACGACAGAATCAGCGAAGCGCCAGCGGCGAGGAAAACGAGCAGACGAAGATTTTTCATAGCCCAAAGGTACGCACCAGACCTAAATCGGGCAAATCCATCATTGCTGCCTTTCGGCACTTGCTTTGGGTGCGTTGCCGAGGAGATATAACGAATGTAAACCCACTATCCGACCCAGCAATTGCGCACCTTATTGGCTAGAGTATTTACAACTATTAATAGGCACGAAAGCTATTCACTACCTCGTCGGGACAGTATCTGTAACTGAAACAAGGCTGGGCGTAGGAGCATTCCGGCCGGCGACCTCCCTTACTGCACTTAACCGTGGTATACTCGGATTCGCTAACTTCATTAGCGGTGCCAGAGTAATAACAAGTAGCACTTTACACGCTCCTGCTATCGACAACTTTCTTAGCAAAGACGGATGTCCCAGCAACGAATTTTATACGATATATTTATCCTTTGAAATATATATCAATAATCATACTATCGGTATCGTTTGCCAAAGCTTAATACCTTTATCATCAGTTTATACATACTTAAATTACAGCCTGAATAACAGTGTGTTGCAAACTACCAAAAACAACAGCTAACAACGTTGTTAGCAGAAAACAGTTTAGTGTATTTTCAATATCCGGCAGCGCCCAATAAGCTAGGTACAGAGGGTTAAACACCGCTTGACAAGTTTCGCCAAGAATCAAGGCAAGTGCATACTGACAAATTGCACTTGGCTTCTAACAACACCCTTCTGGTCGAACGGCTCATGCTGTTGGATAAGGCCGATAGCCAGCTGCCTCTTTCCTGAGTGTCAATCAATAGGGGGCATGATTACCAACTAACCGTGCGGATAACAATTACCTGCTTAACAAACAGTTACGCTGACGGGTTTTGTCACTCACACGCATCCGCTCAAGCGCGTGTCAGCACACAGTTCACCTGCCTACAGCTGTTAGAATACATTAAACCCCGGCTTCAGGCCTAAAGTCTGTAAACGTGCCATCCTGATAGAAGAGCACGATCCGGCGGATGCGCTTGCCTGGTTCCGCCAGCGCATAAGCTAAATCGGCTCCAGCAGGCGTGGCCGCTGACGCAGTGGGCTCCACCGATACCACAGGAGCGGCCGGACGTGGCTGAGGAGCCTGTTTGGGCGCCTCTACGGGCTCGGCAGCCACGGGAGGGACGTGGGTAGCAGGTGTGGGCGCTGTGGTAGGCACTGGCGCTGCTACTGAAGCTGGCGCGGTGTCTGGTTGGGCGCGAGGCACAGGAGCAGTAAGGGTGACGCTCTCTTTTGTTGCTCCTGCGGTTGCTACGCGTTCCAACATTGGCCCGGTTCCATTCAGCAGCCAGCTAAGCGAGAGGTCGGGGAAAGCCGCTATAACCTTCTGCACTACCTCCAGACTGGGTTTATTACGCCCGCTCAGTATATGGCTCACCACGGGCCTGGATACACCGATAGCATCGGCAAACTGCGAGGAACTGAGTTCTCGTACGCGCAATAACTCCTGGATCCGGTCGAGCATAAGCTATTCAGGTAATTTACAAATGTACGAATAGCCTGTAAATCAGCAGGCACATCAACGGGCATCAACCAACTGTTAACACCTGTGCAAGTCGCTTTATGTCCGTAAACAATGTTAAATCAATGCATTCATCAACTAACAACTGTTAACAATGGCTATTACCTTCTCCTTTATGCCTTGAACATGTGGTTGCCATACATTGGATATCTGACGAGGTAGATATGGTCGTTTGACTAAGCTTGACTAGTGGCCGTCCGTAGTCTAGCATTTAGTATCCTCGACCTCGCGGCTTCTTTGCATTGATGGTACTAATGGCGGCAGGTAGCAGCACATAAAAAGCCCCCACCTTACGCTTGTCGCGGGAGGTGGGGGCTTTGGGAGGGCTTGGGTTATCCTAGAAGAAAACCGGTAGCCGTTTTCCGTCTAGTTGAAGTACTCTTTGGCAAGAGCTTTATCGTGGCCGTAGATATCGTCGCGGAAGTGAACCTTGCCGGCATCATCTACCCAGGTAGTGAAGTAGACCAGGTACACAGGCAGCTTCTCGGGCAGCGTCACGTACTTCTCCTGGCGGGCAGCAATGGCATCGTTGATGGCCTGCTCGTCCCACCCTGCTTTGTTGCGTAGCAGGTACTCGGCCAGCCGTATGGGCTCGGCTACCCGCACGCAGCCGTGGCTGAAGCCCCGCTTGGTCTGGCTAAACAGCTCGTCGTTGGGCGTGTCGTGCAGGTAGATATCGTTGGAGTTGGGGAAGATGAACTTCACATTGCCCAGGTCGTTTTTGGGTCCGGGGCGGCGGCGGAGCGTGTACTTCCAGTCCTTTTGCTGCAGGTTGGCCCAGTCGATGCTGCTGGCATCAACGGGGGTAGCCTTGGCTCCCCAGCCTTTCACTACTTCCATATCGAGGCGGTCGAGGGTGCCCTGGGGGTTGGCGGCCAGCTTAGGACGCAGCTCTTTGTCGATGATGCTCCAAGGCACATTCCAGTAAGGAGCCATTACGACAAACTCCACTTTGTCGGAGAAGATAGGCGTGGCATTGAGACGCTTGCCCACGATAACAGGCATGTTGAACGCTTCTTTGCCGTCCTCCATTACGTGCAGCTTATACTCCGGAATGTTTACCAGCAGGTAGTCGGGTTCGAATTTCTTCGGAATCCAGCGCCAGCGCTCCATATTCATCATAATCTGCTGGATGCGCTGCCCCACCGATACATTCAGCTCGCGCAGGGTTTCGCCCCCTACTACCCCATCAGGCTTGAGGCCGTTAAGGCGCTGGAACTCTTTAACGGCAGCAAACAACTCCGCATCGTATTTCTGGGCAACCGGAGCAGCCGGCTGACCGGGTTTATTGGCCACGGCTACGGCGGGCACCTCGGCCGAAGCCGGCGCAGTAGCCTCGGGGCCCAGCAGACGGGCGCGCAGGGCAGCCACAGCCGGCGAGGTGGCACCGGGCTTGAGGCTGGTGCCAGCCGGGATGGTCGGCCAGCCGCCTTTACGCTCCAGTTCCCGGTAATTGGCCAGAGCTTCTTTCAGGCGGTCGTACTCGGGGTGCAGGGGCTCGAAATCGTAGTAGCCATAGGTGCTTTCCCGCTCTTTCAGGATGGTCATCAGCGCCTTGTGCAGCTTCACTTTATTGCGCTTCACATCCCAATCGATGGACTTAACGGCGCGCGGGTCGACGGTACCCCGATAAAAATCGGAAGCATAGTTGAAGTAGGTGGCCGACAGAGCCACATCAATCTTCTTTTCCAGCTCGCTGCGGCGGGCCGTATCGTTGCGGGCGGCCTCCAGTTCTTTAAGCAGGGGCTCGAAGTTAACTATTTGGTAATCTTTTGGTTTCAGACCTTCATCGGCCGCTTTGGCGATGACACCGAGCATGGTTTCGGCCTGTGGCACCAGCTCGTGGTTACGGAACCAACCCAGTCGGAAGTCACGGGCCTTATAAAACTTCTTGGCCCAGTCGATCTGGGTTTTAAAGCGAGGCTCGGTGTTCATATACCGGACGATATAGACGCTATCGAGCGTAGGCTGGGGGCCGGCGGCTCTGGTCAGGGCATCGGGCAAAGCGGCCTGCATGCCCTCCTTTACGCGGGCCTGCTGGTCCTGACTACACGAGGTAGTGGCCGTCAGCACGAACAAGGCGAGCAGCCAGATGCCGAAAGAGGTACGAAAAAAAGAATGAGGAGATGGATTCATGAGCAAGGAAATCGGGAAAGAAACAGCAAAGCGAGAACCACTTCCGTGCCAAGTAAGCCAGCGGACGGGATTCGGGCTTTCTACTGCGTTTCGAACAGCGGAGTTGCCGCTGAGGCGCATCTTTCCCAGTGTCGCAAGTTAATAGAATTCGCCTGATCCGCGCCGTGGCCAACCAGGCGTCTGCAGCCCGCGGCATCAATTCGGCGGTGGTGGGCGTATCAGTTCCCAACGGCCTGGCTCCTGCTGTAGGCGCGCTGGGCCGCACGTCTCCCACTTTCTATTCCGACTTTCCGACCATATGTCTGCTTCTTCCGGCCCGCTGCCCTCCGCCCCCACCGACCCGCACAGCTACGCCCGCCCCGCCGAAGTCAGCGTCCGGCACCTGGCGCTGCACCTGACCGTGGACTTCGCCACCCAAACCTTGGCGGGCCACGCCACCTGGCAGCTTACCCGCTCCGATGCGGCGGCCACCGAGCTGCTGCTCGACTCGCGCGATTTGCTCATTGAAGAGGTGCTGCTCGGCGAAGCTGATGCCGGCACGCCGACCGATTTCGAGTTAAGCCGCACCGACCCGGTGCTGGGCCAGGTCCTGCGCATTGCCCTGCACCCCGACACCACGGCCGTAACCGTGCGCTACCGCACGGCACCGGGGGCGGCGGCGCTGCAGTGGCTACGGCCCGAGCAGACAGCCGGCCCTCAGCCGTTTCTGTTCACGCAGTCGCAGGCTATTCTGGCCCGCACCTGGCTGCCCTGCCAGGATTCGCCGGGCGTGCGCTTCACTTATGAAGCTCAGATTACGGTGCCAGCCCAGCTGCTGGCCCTGATGAGCGCCAGCAATCCGCAGCAGCTCCGCCCCGACGGACGCTACCATTTCCGGATGGAGCAGCCCATTCCGGCTTACCTGATGGCGCTGGCCGTGGGCGATTTGCAGTTTGAGCCCCTGAGTGCGCGCACGGGTGTGTACGCCGAGCCGGCCACGCTACCGGGGGCCGTAGATGAGTTTGCCGACCTGGAGCAGATGGTGGCCGCCGCCGAGGAGCTGTACGGGCCGTACCGCTGGGAGCGGTACGATTTGCTGGTGCTGCCTCCCTCCTTCCCGTTTGGGGGTATGGAAAACCCGCGCCTCACCTTCGTGACGCCCACCATTCTGGCCGGCGACCGAAGCCTGACCAGCCTCGTGGCTCATGAGCTGGCCCATTCCTGGAGCGGCAACCTCGTTACCAACGCCACCTGGAACGACTTCTGGCTTAACGAGGGCTTTACCGTGTACTTCGAGCGGCGCATTATGGAGCGGCTTTACGGCCGGCCCTACGCCGAGATGCTGCAGGCCTTGGGCCACGCCGAGCTGCTGCACACCCTGACCGACCTCGGCCCCGGCAGCCCCGACACCCACCTACACCTGCGCCTGGCCGGCCGCGACCCCGACGAGGGCCTGACCGATATTGCCTACGAAAAGGGCAACTACTTTCTGCTGACGCTGGAGCAGCTGGTGGGCCGGCCCGCTCTCGACTCCTTTATAAAGGAGTACTTCGGCCGCCACGCTTTCCAGAGCATGGATACGGCCTCGTTTCTGGGCTACCTGCGCCGAGAGTTGCTCGACCAACACCCCAGCTTAGAGGCCCGGCTCCGGCCCGAAGCCTGGATTTACGGCCCCGGCATTCCGGATAATGCGCCGCCGGTTGGCTCGGAGAGGTTTGCGGCCGTGGACGCGGCCGGCCAGCGCTGGCAGCAGGGCACCCCGGCCAGCCAGCTGCCCACGGCCAACTGGAGCAGCCACGAGTGGGTGCGTTTTCTGAACCAACTGCCCGCCGATGCAGGCGCGGCGCAGCTCGGCGAGCTGGACGCCGCCTTCGGCTTCACCAACTCGGGTAACTCCGAGATACTAGCGGCCTGGCTGCCGCGCACCATTGCGGCGGGCTACGCCCCGGCCGAGCAGGCCCTGCACCGCTTTCTGACCCGGGTGGGCCGGCGCAAGTTTCTCACTCCCCTCTACAAAGCCCTGCTGGCCGCCCCCGCCAACGGCCCTGCCCGGGCCCGCCGGCTGTACGCCGAGGCCCGGCCCAACTACCACGCCGTGGCCACCAGCACCCTCGATGCCCTACTGGGCCGCCCAACCAATGCGTAATTCATTTTTTAAGGAAGAAGCGGGCCCTTTTCGGCGCTTTTTTGTTTATTACTTCTTCGCCGCTTTCCTCGGAGGACGCCATTAGTTCTGTCTGCCTGGGCGAGGGGTTGTTTTTTTTGTTTTCCGGAAGAAGCACCCGTGGCCCGAACCTTGCTGAGGTTTGGGCCTCAGATGCAGTATTTTTCCGTTGTTTAAAGTTGCTTTCTGTTTTGAAAAACTCCAGACCGCTCGGCAAGCTCATTGCCATTGGTGGCAACGAGGATAAGGGCACCTACCCTAATCCTCGCACCAAGAAGAAATACTACCTCAACTTCTTTGAGCTAGGCATCCTCAAGCGTATAGTCCTCGAATCGGGTCATGAAGACCCGCGCATTGAGGTTATCACGACGGCCTCCATGATTCCGGAGGAGGTAGCCCGCGTGTATATTTCCTCGTTCACGATGCTTAACTGCAACAATGTGAGCGTACTCGACATCCGCACCCGCGAAGATGCCGTGCGCCCCGACTACGTAGAGCGCATCCGCCAGGCCGACATCGTGCTGATGTCGGGGGGCAACCAGTCGCGCCTCACCACCATTTTTGGGGGTACCGAATTTTTGGCCGCCCTGCGCCACCGCTACCAGACCACGCCCAACTTTGTGGTGGCCGGTACTTCAGCCGGGGCCATGGGCATGTCGAAAACCATGATTAAAGGCGGCAGCGTACCCGACGCCCTGATGAAGGGGGCCGTGAAGATGGGCAGCGGGCTGGGCCTGATTGATAATGTCATCATCGACTCGCACTTTGTGAAGCGCGGACGCTTCGGCCGGCTCATCGAAGCCGTGGCCCTGCATCCCAAGCTCATCGGCATCGGCCTGGGCGAGGATACGGGCATGCTCATTACCGGGGGCAACCAGCTCGAAACCATCGGCTCGAACATGGTCGTGATTATGGACGGGCACCAGTTGGAACACAGCAACGCCGCAGCCGCCCAGAAGGGCGAGGCTATTTCGGTGGAGAACATGCTGCTCCATGTGCTGGTGCAGGGCAACCTCTACGATGTGGATGAGCGGCGCTTCTACCCTAACCTGAAGCTGCGTCAGCAAGCGGCCGAATCGGCCCGCATCACGGCCAACCAGCCTGCAAACGAGCCAATGCCAATTCAATAACCATATTACCCAAATACATAAAAAGGCTGTATCCGAAATAGATACAGCCTTTTTTTATTATCCATTTGTTTGTTCGACGAGAAACCAGCTATGCGCTGGGCAAGGCCCTTAATATCAGGTGGAGGAACGCGCAACCACTCCTTATATATATAGCACGTAAAACATCCTCTTCTCAGTTTTTGTAAATGGCGACGAAAGGTGCCGCATCGTGTGAGGTCTGGCTGGCGCGATACATGCCTTCAGAGTTGAAAGGCAGTGCCACGTTGCCGGCCGCATCTACGGCCACCAGCCCACCTTCTCCCCCGATAGGTGCCAGCTTGTCGTGCACCACAATCCGGCAGGCCTCGTCCAGGCTCAGGCTCCGGTACTCCATCAGGCAGCTGATATCGTGGGCGACCATGGCCCGCAGGAAAAACTCGCCGTGCCCGGTGCAGCTGATGGCGCAGGTGCGGTTGTCGGCAAAGGTGCCGCTGCCGATAACGGGCGAGTCGCCGATGCGGGAGTAGCGCTTGTTGGTCATGCCGCCGGTACTGGTGGCGGCGGCCAGATTGCCATGCTGGTCGCGGGCCACCGCCCCTACCGTGCCCATTTTCTTTTTGGGGTCTTCGCTCCCACTCCCGCTGGTCTGGGCCTGCGAGTGGTCGAGGCGCATGCGGCCTTCCTGCAGGGCCTCCTGCAACTGGTCGTAGCGGTGCTGGGTGAAAAAGTACTCGGCCGGCTGCAGGGCCAGGCCATGCTCGCGGGCCAACTCGTCGGCGCCGGGCCAGGCCAGCAGCACGTGCTCGGTCTGCTCCATTACCAGGCGGGCCGCGCGGATGGGGTTTTGCACCTGCCGCGCCCCGGCCACGGCCCCGGCCGCCCGGTTGCGGCCGTCCATAATGGCGGCGTCCATTTCGTGGTGGCCGTCGTGGGTGAAAACGGCTCCCCGGCCAGCATTAAAGAGCGGGCAGTCTTCGAGGCGGAGCACGGCTTGCTCGACGGCATCGAGGGCCGAGCCGCCGCCGGCCAGCACGGCGTAGCCGCTGCGCAGCGCCTCGTGCAGGGCGGCCTGGTAGGCCTGCTCTTTTTCGGGCGTCATCAGGGCGGGCGAAATAGTGCCGGCCCCACCGTGCAGGGCGAGGGAGAAAGATGGAGTCATGGGGGTGAAATTAATTTGGGTGGACGGAGGAAAGCGCAAGGCAAAGGTAGGCAGCCCGATGGGGCCGGCAGCCGGGCCGGATCCCCAAACAGGCCCGAACTAACCGCGTTTTTTTTCGTAGGTTTGGTTTACTGTTTCCACATCCCCAACACTCCCCTAGACTTACTACTATGGCTTACGAAGCTACCGGCCGCCTGCACGAAATTTTCGACGAACAGCAGGTGAGCGAAAAATTCCGCAAGCGCGAATTCGTGCTGGAGGTTATAGATGGCCAGTACCCCGAGCATATCAAGTTCCAGACGGTGCAGGACAAAACTGCCCTGATCGACCCATACAAAGTGGGCGACGAAGTGAAGGTATCGTTCAACCTGCGCGGCCGCGGTTTCAACAAAAACGGCCAGATGCTCTACTTTACCAACCTCGAAGCCTGGCGCATTGAAAACTCGGCTGGCGGCGGTGCTGCTGCTCCGCAGCAGGGTGGTTACCAGCAGGCCGCGCCCCGTGCTGCCGCTGCTCCGGCCCAGAACCAGAACCCCAACCTGCGCGCTTCGGCCGCCCCGATTGCCTCGGACGACGACAACGACCTGCCGTTCTAGTTTCTGAGAAGTCAGGAGTCGGGAGCGAGAAGTCAGTATCTATCTACTCTCCCTATTCTGACTCTCAGCTTCTCAAAAAACAAAAGCCGCTGCCGCAACTGGCAGCGGCTTTTTCGTGCCGTGCGATTAAGTAGCCATGCAGGAATAACAAGTTTCATTCAGCCCGCCATGCGGGGCTTGCCGAAGCATCTCCACTGTAATGGTATTCTTACTGATTGCAACGAAGCGGTAGAGATGCTTCGGCAAGCTCCGCATGACGGGCTTTTGGCTGCCGTTGCTTTTGCAGCTACTTGATGCCGCCTGAATCCGGCCTTCCCTCCTACTCACTATACCCATGCACACGCTTACGCAACTCCGGGCCGGCGAGCTGGCCGGCACCACTCGCCTGGATCTGGCCGAGGGCCTGACCGAGTTTCCGCCGGAGATTTTTACGCTGGCCGATACGCTCGAAGTGCTCAACCTCTCGGGCAATGCCCTGCGCGAGCTGCCCGCCGACTTGCCCCGCCTGCACCGGCTGCGGGTGCTGTTTGCCTCCGACAATCAGTTTGAGCGCGTACCCGGAGTGCTGGGCCAGTGCCCAAACCTGGAGATGGTGGGCTTCAAGGCCAACCGAATTCGGGAGTTGCCGGGCGCGGCGCTACCGCCGCAGCTGCGCTGGCTCATCCTCACCGATAATGCCCTGGAGGCGCTGCCTCCGGAAATAGGAAGCTGCCCGCGCCTGCAGAAGCTAATGCTGGCCGGCAACCGCCTGCGCACGCTGCCGCCCGAGCTGGCCCGGTGCACCAACCTGGAGCTGCTGCGCCTGGCCGCCAACGAGCTGCACGAACTACCCACCTGGCTGCTGACAATGCCGCGGCTGAGCTGGCTGGCTTTCGGTGGCAACCCGCTAACGGCCGGCGCCGAGGCCACCGCCGAAAGCTACGCCACTCGCCCCACCATTGCCTGGACCGAGTTGCAGCTCCGGCAGGTGCTGGGCGAAGGCGCGTCGGGCGTGATTTACCGCGCCGAGTGGCAGGCTGGTTCGGCGGCCCCGCGCCCGGTGGCCCTGAAGCTGTTTAAGGGAGCCGTAACGAGCGACGGACTGCCGCACTCCGAAATGCTGGCCTGCCTCGGCGCCGGCCTTCACCCCAATCTGATTGCCGTGGAAGGCCGGCTAGTGGGCCACCCAGCCGGCACGGAGGGGTTGGTACTGGAACTGATTGAGCCCAATTTCACCAACCTAGCCGGCCCGCCTACCTTGGATAGCTGCACCCGCGACGAGTACGCACCTACCACCCAGTTCGGGCTGCCCGCGCTGCTGCGGCTGGCTGGTGGCATTGCGGCGGCGGCGGCCCACCTGCACAGCCGCGGCATTACGCACGGCGACCTGTACGCCCACAACATTCTGGCCACCGACGCCGGGTCGGCTTTACTGGGCGACTTCGGGGCGGCCGGCTTTATGCCACCGGCCAGCCCCGAAGCCACCGACCTGCTGCCCCGCCTCGAAAGCCGGGCCTTTGGCAATCTGCTGGAAGAGTTGCTCGACCGTTGCCCAGCCCAGCCCGCAACTGCCGCCGCCGTGGCCGAGCTGCGCGACTGGCAGGCCCGCTGCCAGCAGCCCCGGGTAGCGGCGCGGCCTTTGCTGGCCGAGGTAAGCCAGCGGCTGGCCAACATGCAACGGCAGCTGGCGGACTAAAACCCCGGAACAGGTTTTTTACGTTCTATCCGCGTTGGCGCAGTTGTTGATGGCCGGCGGCCGGGGCAGGCATTTGCTTCGCGCTACTTTGGTTTGGCAAGGCCCGGCCAGCGTGTCAATTTAGCTCCTTCATCAGCTTATCTGCCTATCGGGCGCCTTAGTACAATTTTCATATGAGTTCAGATTCCTTGCGGCCACTGGCGGGCCAGACGGCCCTGGTGACCGGCGCAACCAGCGGTATTGGCTTGGTAACGGCCCGCGAGCTGGCCCGCCAGGGAGCTCGCGTAGTGCTGGTTGGCCGCGACACCGAGAAGGCTGCCCGTGCCCAGGAGGCCATTCAGCAGGCTGCCGGGCCCGAAGCCGCGGTACATGTGAAGTGTTTCGACTTGTCGTTGCTGCGCAATGTGCGGACGCTGGCCGAGCAGATGCAGCAGGAGTTTAGCCAATTGGACATTCTGGTGAACAATGCCGGCATTATGCCCGGCCGCTTCACCCTCACCGACGAAGGCCACGAACTGAGCTGGGCTACTAACCACTTGGCTCCTTACGCCCTCACCAACCTGCTGCTGCCGCTGCTCGATGCCGCCCAACGAGCCCGGGTAGTTACCGTGTCGTCGGTGGCGCACTGGGTGGGCGAGATTGAGCCGGAGCAGGAAGTACGCAACTCGCCCGAAAAATACAGTTGGCTGACAGCCTACGCCGATTCCAAGCTGGCCAACATTCTGTTTACTAAAGAGCTGGCCCATCGCCTCGACCTGACTTCCATTACGGCCAACTGCCTGCACCCTGGCATGGTGGATACGGCCCTGATGCGTGCCGACACCTCGGCCGTAATGAAAGCCATGTGGTGGATGGCCCGGCCCCTGATGATAGCACCCGAAAAAGGCGCTGAAACCACCCTGTTTCTGGCCGCTGCCCCTGAAGCGGCCCGCCTCAACGGGCAGTACCTCACCGGCCGGCGCATAGCCCGCTGCTCCGACCGGGCCAGCAGCAGCACTGAAGCCAGCCGCCTGTGGCGGATTTCGGCCGAGGAAACCGGCATCGAGTAACCCACTACAGGCCTAGCGACAAAAAAAATATGGGTAGCAGGCAGTTTCAGGACATTTCACACCGCTCGGCTGTTTGCTCGTTATGGATTTACTCGAACTTATCCGGCAGGGCGAGGGCGAACGGCTAGAATTCAAGCAGCGCACCACCCACCCCACGCGCATTGCCCGCACGCTGGCCTCACTGGCCAACACGCGCGGCGGCCGGGTGCTGGTGGGCGTTGACGATAAGGGCCGGATAACGGGTGTGCGCGATGTGGAGGAAGAACTCTACCAACTGCGCGAGGCTGCCCGCCACTACATAGACCCACCGCTGGAGGAGCAGCTGCAGTTTCGGGCCGTGGAAGACCACGAGGGCCGGACGGTGCTGGTGGTAACCGTACCCGAAAGCACCGCCAAACCCCACCGGGCCCAGGTAGCCGACGGCGACTGGCGGGCCTACGTGCGGGTACGCGACCGGAGCGTGCAAACCAGCCAGCTCACCGAAAAAGTGCTGGAGCGCGAAACCGCCCCCGAAACCGGCCGCTTCGAGCAGATTCCGCTCAACCGCGAAGAGCTGGCCGTGCTGGAGTATCTGCGCCAGCATCCGCGCATCACGCTGGCCCAGTATCAGAAGCTGCTCAACATCGGTCAGCGTCGCGCCCACCGCACGCTCATCAAGCTCACGCTGCACGGCTACATTAAGCACCACGACAAGCAGAAGGAGGTGTATTATACCTTCTAAGGCCCTCCTCAAAACCAGCAAGGCGCTGCAACCGGGGTTGCAGCGCCTTATCTATGTCCTGTTGGTAGCAGCATACTAATCCTGCTGGCGGGATTTAAGGGCCTTCTTCTCGTCTTTGGCCGCTTTTTTCTCCTTGGTGGTTTTAGCGGGCTCCTTCTTTTTCTCTTTGCGGGCGTCCTGGGCTTTAGCCATAATGGTAGGTTTTAGGGATGAATTCGTCCAAGATAACGCTTGGCTGGGAAACGTGTTGCATTGGCGCGCCCGCCTGGCCAGGCATACTGGGCGGCTACGCCAAACCAGGCAGGTACCGCTCCTGCAAAAGCTGCAGATGGTGTGCCTCGTGGCCGGCCAGCATGTAGGCCAGAGCACGCACACTCACCGGCCGGTCGCTGGCCGTGCCAATGCGCTCGGCCGCCGCCGCCCCAAACGACTCGAACAGGCAGAGCGAAGCGGCCCGCACGGCGTCGTACTCGGCCAGAATATTGGCCAGCGAACGGGCATCGGCCTCTGAGAGGGGCACGTAGTCGTCCTGCTCGTAGCCGGGCAGCGGCGTGGTGTCGCCGCGGGCTATGCGCAGGGCGCGGTAGGCGAAAATGCGCTCCGTATCCAGCATGTGCACCAGTTTCTCCTTGATACTCCATTTACCGGGCGCGTACCGGAACAGGGCCTGCTCGTTGCTGAGGCCCGCCAGCAGTTGGTACAGTACCGGAGGCTGGGCGCGCAGGGCCTGTAATGGGTCGGAGCCAGCCAGGCGCACGTAGTTGGCATAGAACGGGGCGTACTCGGTGGCGGTGGGCGGGGTCAGGAAAGGATTCATGCATCGAAGGTAAGCCATTGCCGCAAATGCCCGCTGCCGGGACACTGGCGGCAACGCGGGCCCGCACCGGCGCGTACACCGGGTCATCTTCATTTCATACCTCTTATATGTCTTCTCTCGCCGAAAAAGGCCTCTCCATTTCCAAAAACGCGCTCTTCAGCGTCTTCATAAACAGAGCCGGCAAGCTGCTGGGCCGCCCGTTTAAGGTGGTACTGGTCCTCAACGAAGCGGCCAACAAGCTCGCCAGCAAGGAAAGCGGCGACAACAAGTTCAAGCAGTTGTTCTCGGTGGCCTACACGCTTATCCGGCTCGTGCGCAACTACGTGAGCGGCGACTACCGGCAGGTGGAAACCAGCACCATCGTTTCGGGCCTGGGCGTGTTGCTGTACGTGCTCAGCCCCATCGATGTAGTGCCCGATTTCATTCCGGTAGTGGGTTTTCTCGATGATCTGGCCCTGATCAGCTGGTTTGTGGGCAAGTTCCAGGGCGAGTTGAACAAGTTCCGCGAGTGGGAAGAAACGCACGCCGCCGAAACCAACGACCTGCCGGCTGCCGCTCAGAAGCCCACCGATTCGTACACCAAGGCCGAACAACTGCCCGCCGTAGCCGAGCTGGGGCATTCCTAGAATCACAGATGTTGCAGATAAGGGGATAACACAGATTCGTTCTACTGGTTGTTTCCTTCTGTTTGGTTGAAGGATTTACGCCTGCCCGGTTTCGGGTGGGCGTTTTTTCTTGCCTCTGCGCTTCGCTGCGAAACCGCCACACACCTCTGCGGAAAAGCCCTTCCCCCGATTCGGAAGCAGCCAAAGCCGTAAATTAGCGTCCTGATCTTTCCATCCATTTCCGTTTTCATGACCTTACGCTCCCGGCTGGCGCTGCTGGCCCTCACTTTCCTCACTACCCTCTCGGCCCGCGCCGACGAAGGCATGTGGCTGCCGTTGCTGCTCAAGCAGCTCAACGAGGCCGATATGCAGAAAAAAGGCCTCAAACTGACGGCCGAGCAGATCTACTCCATCAACCAGGGCAGCCTCAAAGATGCCATTGTGCAGTTTGGTGGCGGCTGCACCGGCGAAATTATTTCCGACCAGGGCCTGCTGCTCACCAACCACCACTGCGGCTACGGCCAGATCCAGAGCCACTCGTCGGTCGAAAACGACTACCTGACCAAGGGCTACTGGGCCATGACGCCCGGCCAGGAGCTGCCCAACCCGGGCCTCACGGCCACCTTCATCGTGCGCATGGAGGACGTGACGGGCCAGGTGCTGGCCGGCATTCCGGCTACCGGTATTGCCGAGGCCCAGCGCGAGCAACTGGTGCAGCAAAACAGCCAGCGGGTGGCCCAGGCCGCCGTGCAGGGCACCGGCTACCAGGCCTTTGTGCGGCCCATGTTCAATGGCAACGAGTACTATCTGTTTGTAACCGAGGTGTTCCAGGATATCCGGCTGGTGGGCGCGCCGCCGAGTAGCATCGGCAAGTTTGGTGGCGACACCGACAACTGGGCCTGGCCCCGCCACACCGGCGACTTCAGTTTGTTCCGCATCTATGCCGGCCCCGACAACAAGCCCGCCCCCTACTCGCCCGACAACAAGCCGTTTAAGCCCCGCTACCACCTACCCATTTCGCTGGCCGGCGTGCAGCCCGGCGACTTTACGATGGTGTTCGGCTTCCCCGGCCGCACCAACGAGTACCTCACCAGCTGGGGCGTCGATGAGGTATTCTCGCTCTCGAACCCCGCTAAAATTGCCGTGCGCGACGCCAAACTCAAAGCCCTCGATACCGATATGAAGGCGTCGGACAAGGTGCGGATTCAGTACGCCGCCAAGTACGCCAGCCTGGCCAACTACTGGAAAAAGTGGATTGGCGAAAATCGGGGCCTGCGCAAGCTCGACGCTGTGCGCGTAAAGCAGCAGCGCGAAGCCGAGTTCCAGCGCTGGGCCGAAGGGGGCGATGCGGCTCGCCGTGCCACCTTTACCGGGCTACTGCCCGCCCTGCAGCAGCAGTACGCCACCTTGCGCGACTACACCCTGGCCCGCGACTACGTGAGCGAGGCGGCCCTGGGCGTGGAGCTGGTAGCCTACGCCAATAGCCTGCAGCCGCTGCTGGAGTTGGCCGGCGGCAAAGCCCCCGCTGCCGAGTTGGCTTCGGCCGTAGAAAAAGCCAAAAAAGGCACCAGCAGTTTCTTCCGAAATTACAGCACCCCTACCGACCAGAAAGTAGCCACCCAGCTGCTCCCGCTTTACGCCAACGGCACCCCGGTGGCCCTGCTGCCCACCTACGTGAAGGAGCTACAGAAGCAATATGCCACCACCGGCTGGGCTGCCTACGTCGCGCAGCTCTACAGCAAGTCGCGCCTGAGTTCGGAAGCCAGCGCCCTGGCTGTGCTCGATGAGGTGGCGGCCGGCAAGACCGACGGCCTGCGCCAGGACCCTGCCCTCAAGCTCGCAGCGGCCATTGTGAACAACTACCGCACGGCCATTTTGCCCACCTACAACGTGGCCACCGACCAGATTGCCCTGCTTCAGCGCACCTACGTGGCCGGCCTGCGCCTGCAACAGCCCGAGCGCAAGTTCTACCCCGATGCCAACTCCACCCTGCGCCTCGCCTACGGCCAGGTAGCCGGCTACGAGCCCGCCGACGGCGTGAAGTACGACTTCTACACCACCCTCGACGGTATAATGGAGAAGGCTGACCCTACCAACCCCGAGTTTGAAGTACCGGCCCGCCTCGCGGAATTGTACCAAACCAAGGATTACGGCCCCTATGCCTATAAAGGCTCGGTACCGGTAGCCTTCATTGCCACCAACCACACCACCGGCGGCAACTCCGGCTCGCCCGTCATCAACGGCAACGGCGAGCTGATTGGTATCAACTTCGACCGTAACTGGGAAGGCACCATGTCCGACATCATGTTCGACCCCGACCGCGTGCGAAATATCACTCTCGATGTGCGCTACATGCTGTTCGTGGTAGACAAATATGCCGGTGCCGGCCACCTGGTGAAGGAAATGACCCTGGTTGGCGCATCCGATTCGGATGCCGGAACCAAGTCGGAGAAACAGTTGAAGAAGGTAAAAGTGAAGCGTAAAAAGGCGTAACAGTCGTTCTCAATTTGGCAGGCTATTTTTTCTCTCAGAAGAATAACCTACCAAATTGAGAAGGCCAGTCTTCCCCATTTACCGACATTTCAGCTCCAGCTGTGCGATATATCGGTAGTGAAGCAGCTATCAGAATACCAAAGCCCCGGTGGGGCGACATCAATCGTTGAACCGGTTGTGTCGCCCCGCCGGGGCTTTGCTGTGCAGGGCTGATTTACCAGCTCCGATTTGTCGCCCCGCTGGGGCTGCCAAGTAGCGCCGGCCACATCACAAACTCCGGCGGCTATTGTAGCTTTAGGCACCACCCCAACTACTCCCGCTGCCCGTGCGCCCATTCCTGCTTGCTGCCTTTGCCCTGCTGACTGTTGGCCCGCTGTTGGCCCAGCCAACCACCCCCGCCCCACCCACGTCGTTGTTGCTGCGGCCCGCCGCCGTGTTCGATGGCCAGACCCTGCATCCCGGTTGGGCCGTGCTGACGGAGGGCGACAAAATAAAGGCGGTGGGGCCGGCGGCGCAGCTGGCGGCTCCGGCCGGCACGCGCACCCTGGAGCTACCGGGCCTCACGCTGCTGCCCGGCCTCATCGAGGGCCACAGCCACCTGCTGCTGCACCCCTACAATGAAACAAGCTGGAACGACCAGGTACTGCTCGAATCTCAGGCCCTGCGCGTAGCCCGGGCCACGGCGCACGCCCGCGCCACGCTGGCCGCTGGCTTTACCACCGCCCGCGACCTGGGCAGCGAGGGAGCCGGTTACGCCGATGTAGGCCTCAAGCAGGCGATTGACCGGGGCTTAATTCCGGGGCCACGCCTGCTGGTAGCCACCCGCGCTTTAGTGGCCACTGGCTCCTATGGCCCCAAGCTTTCGGTTGATGTAGATGTACCCCAGGGAGCCCAGGAGGCCGACGGCACCGACAACCTCATCCGGGCCGTGCGCGAGCAAATCGGCAAAGGCGCCGACATCATCAAAGTGTACGCCGACTACCGCTGGGGTCCCAACGAGCCCAGCCGGCCCACGTTTTCGCAGGACGAGCTGAACCTGATAGTCCAGACCGCCCGCAGCGCCGGCCGGCCCGTGGTGGCCCACGCCAGTACGCCCGAAGGCATGCGCCGCGCCACGCTGGCCGGCGTGCAAACCATCGAGCACGGCGACGGCGGCACGCTGGAAATTTTCAAGCTGATGAAGCAGCGTGGCGTGGCCCTGTGCCCCACCGTAGCCGCCGGCGACGCCGTGGCCCAGTACCGCGGCTGGCAGAAAGGCACCAGTCCCGAGCCCGAGCGGATTCAGCAGAAACGCCTCAGCATGAAAGCCGCCCTGCAAAGCGGCGTGGAACTGGCCATTGGCGGCGACGCGGGCGTATTTGCCCACGGCGATAACCTGCGCGAAGCCGAACTGCTGGTGCGTGAATACGGCCTAAAGAGCCTGCAGGTCCTCCGCGGCCTCACCAGCACCAACGCCCGCCTCTTCCAACTCCCCGACCGCGGCCAGCTAAAACCCGGCCTCCTCGCCGACATGGTAGCCGTTTCCGGCGACCCCACCCAGGATATCAGCGCGTTGCGGCAGGTGAAGCTGGTGGTAAAGGGCGGGGTGGTAATGGAGCAGTAGAACTGTCATTCAGAGCGCAGCGAAGAATCTCGCGTGCTGACGTTGGATTAGCATGACAGCCTCGGCACGCGAGATTCTTCGCTGCGCTCTGAATGACAGTTTTGGTTACGGTCGTTCTATTCCCATTTCCCCCAACTGTGCGGCGTACTTGTCGTAAATCACTCGCAAATCTTGGGCGTGCTTGTCGGCATCGACGCCGATGCTGACGTTGCTGTCGTGGAAGCGGTGCAGGTGACTAATGTGGGGGCAGATGACGGGCAGGTGGCCAGCCAGCAGGAAGCGCACGTAGAGGTCGAGGTCTTCGGCCATTTCGATTTCTTCGTCATAGCCGCCCACCTGCTCGAACAGCTCGCGACTGTAGCAGACGTTGCCCTGGATGAAGTGCTCAGCCCGGAAGATGGCCCGCAGCATGTCCTGGGGCGAGTCGAACTGCCAAGCGTAGTAATCATCGTTCGGCAGGTAGCAACGGTTCTGGTCGATGCGCAGAAAATCGGCCACCAGCCAGGGCCGGTTGGGGTGCTGCTGAATTTGGCTGGCGTAATGAAACAGGGTACGCTGGAGCAGCAGGTCATCGTCGTCGAGCGGGACAATCCAGGCGTCGGCGGGCGCATCGTGCCCGATGAGCAGGTTGCGGGCGGGGCCGGCTCGCAGCAGCTCGGGTTGGGGGCGCACCCGCAGCGGCGGGCCGGACTGGCGGGCAGCTTCTTGCAGGTAGCTGGCCGTGTTGTCGGAGCAGGCGTTTTCGCAGATCAGGTGCTCAAACGAGAAATCAAGCGGGGCCGATACGCTGGCCCGGACGCTTTCCACGGCCTCGGGCAAATAGGCGTGGCGGTTGTGGGTAGGGGTAATTACAGAGAAGTGCATGGCTTCTATTCCGGCAAACCACGGAAAAAGTTGCGCCTCGGCCCGACGCTCAACTTTTGCGCCACCCCAGCCGTTAGCCGGGCGGGCACTTCGGCACCAGGCAGCCCCGGCCGGGCGGTACCGCAAATGGCGCGATTTGTGCCTGTAGCCCAGTTCCCACCCCCTGCTTACCCCTTCCGATTCTATGGTTCGACGTTCTCTTTACCTGCCGATACTGGCACTGGCCGGCCTGCTGAGCAGTAGCGCCACGCCCGCTGCGGCGCCGGCTATTACCACCGAAACGCTCATCAGCCGCCTCACCAACGCCATCGACAACCTGAAAACCCTGCGTTGCAACGTGCGGGCCCAGGAGCGGTTAGCGGGTAAATACCAGCAGGCGCGCACCGCCATGAAGATGAACTTCAGCCCCTACAAAGTGTACCTGCGCAACGACCAGGGCATTGAGGTGCTTTACGTAACGGGCCAGAACAGCGGCGACGCCTGGGTGTACCCCAACAGCTTTCCGTACGTAACGCTTAGCCTCGACCCGCAGGGCTCCATTATGCGCAAAGGGCAGCACCACAGCGTATTGGAAGCCGGCTACGGTACTATTTCCGACTTGCTCGACAGCTCGGGTGAGCGGATAAATCCCGGCTTCGAGAAAACCTTTCGCTACACCGGCGACACGACCGTGGTGGGCCGCCCGGCCTACGTGCTACGTTCCAGATATCCGCAGTTTCGCTACGTGAGCTACAAGCCCACCAAGGCCGAAACCACCAAAGCCATTGCCAATAAGTTCGGCTGCGGCGAATACCGCATTCTGGAGCGCAACGGCCTGAGCCCCGGAGCCACTGTAGCGGCCGGCAAAACGATTCAGGTGCCCAACGCCTATGGCAGCCGCATCACCATCTGCATCGACCAGAAACTGTACCTACCCCTCGTAGTGCAGGTAAACGACGACAAAGGCCTATTCGAGAAGTTCGAATTTTCCGACGTAGTGGCCAACCAGCCCATCCCCGCTCCCGAGTTCGCCAAGGGCTTCAAGGGGTATAGACTTTAATCACAGATTTTGCAGATGAAGCCGCAGATGGCGCAGATTCGTTCTGATGCATGATTCGTTTTGATAACAGAATGAATCCAACGCTAGAACGAATCTGCGCTATCTGCGGCTTCATCTGCAAAATCTGTGATTTAGCGGCGCATGGTTTTCTCGATGTGGTCCCACATATCGGGCGTAAGCAGTTCGAGCTTGTTGAACTCGCCGGCCCCGTTGAGCCACTCGCCGCCGTCGAGCGTCACGACTTCGCCGTTCATATAGGCCGAAAAGTCTGACACCATGTAGGCGGCCAGGTTGGCCAGCTCCTGATGCTCGCCCACGCGCTTGAGGGGCACGTTGGCGGCCGGGTCGAGCTTGGAGGCCAGTGGCTCGGGGAACAGGCGGCTCCAGGCCCCTTCGGTCGGGAATGGGCCGGGCGCAATGGCGTTGGAGCGGATGCCGTATTTGGCCCACTCCACGGCCAAAGAGCGCGTCATAGCCAGTACGCCGGCTTTGGCCGCCGCCGAGGGCACTACGTAGGCCGAGCCAACGGAGGCATAAGTTGTCACGATGCTCAGGATGGTGCCGGGCTTTTTATCGGCAATCCAACGCTTGCCGAAAGCCAGGGTGCAGTTATAAGAGCCTTTGAGCACAATGTCTACAATCACGTCGAACGCCTTGTGGCTCAGGCGCTCGGTGGGGCTGATGAAGTTGCCGGCCGCGTTGTTGAGCAGCACATCAACCCCGCCAAAGGTGCTGATGGTTTTGTCGAGCAGGGCCTCTACCTCGTCGTACTTGCGCACGTCGCACTGCACGGCCAGGATGTTGGCGTTACCGGTCTGTTCGCGCAGTTCGGCAGCCGTTTTTTCGAGCACGTCGAGTTTGCGGGAGCTGATAACCACATTGGCCCCGAGCTGCAGAAAGTAGGTGGTCATGGCGCGGCCGAGGCCGGTGCCGCCGCCCGTCACGACGATGGTTTTGCCCTGCAGGGCATTGTCGCGGAGCATGGGCTGGGCGTAGGGATGGGCAGAGGCCATAGGCAGAAAAAGCGGGTAAGGGAAGGTGGAAATGAAGTAGAACCAGCCGCAAGGTCGGCCGGTTTTTCACAAGAAAGCCATTTCTCGCGTTTCTTGGGCTGGAGGCGCGCTTTCAGCGGCAGCCGGCTACCCGAATGGTTTGCCTACGCCGGTTTTTTGCCACCTTTAGCCCCATGACTCAACCTGCTACTCCTGCCATCCTTTCCAACGCCACTGCCGCCCTTCCTACCGTGGCCGTGCTGGGCTGCGGCTGGCTGGGCCTGCCGCTGGCCCGGGCCCTGGTGGCCGCCGGCTACCCCGTGCGCGGCACCACCACCACGCCCAGCCAGCTCCTGACGCTGCACGACGCCGGCATTCAGCCCTTTCTGCTTCGCCTCACTCCTACCCTCTCCCTCACCGACGCCGACACGCTGACCGTATTGCTGCAGGGCGTAGAGGTGCTACTCCTGAATGTACCGCCGGGCCGCGGCCCCGGACAGCCCGAAGCCTACCCCATCCTGCTCGGCCAGGTGGCTAAAGCAGCTGCCGCGGCCGGCGTGGCCCACGTGCTGCTGGTCAGCTCGACCGGCGTATATCCCGATCAGGCCCGCATCATGCACGAAGACGACGCGCAGGCCTCACCCGATGCCGAATCGCACCTGCTACGGGGCGAAGCCCTTTTCCAGGGGCCCGACAATACAGTGGTGCGCATGGCCGGCCTGATGGGCCCCGGCCGACAGCCCGGCCGTTTCCTTGCCGGACGCACGGGCGTGGCCCACGGCGAGGCTCCGGTCAACATGGTGCATCTGCACGACTGCATCGGGCTGCTGCTGAAAGTGCTGGAACTGGGCCTGTGGGGGTATACGCTGAACGGCTGTGCCGCCACCCACCCCAGCCGCCGCACGTTTTTCACCGCCGCCGCCAGCCAGCTGGGCCTCACTCCACCCACCTTCGCCGAGGGTGCCAGCGGCGGCAAACAGATTGATTCGACGGCCATCCGTCACCTCACCCAGTACCGATTCCGGCACGACGACGTGGTAGCGGCCTTGTCGTTCTGCTAATCCGCAACAAGTGCTCGGCGGTGGTTAATTTTGCCGAGTGAAGGATGAACTGAAGATAGTAGCCGTACTAGGTGGCGGCGCAGCCGGCTTTTTTGGGGCCATTGCCTGCGCCGAGGCCAATCCGGCACTACGGGTGCTGCTGCTCGAAAAAACCGGTAAGCTGCTGAGCAAAGTGCGGATTTCGGGCGGCGGCCGCTGCAACGTTACGCACGCCGCCGATACGCCCGCCCAGCTCGTGCAGCATTACCCGCGCGGCGGCGCGCAGCTCAAGCAGCCCTTCCACACGTTCGGCGCGCCCGACACGGTACGCTGGTTTGCCAACCGCGGCGTGCAACTCAAAACCGAGCCCGACGGCCGTATGTTCCCCATCACCGACTCGTCGGAAACGGTGGCCCAGTGCCTGCTCGACGCCGCCCGCCGGGCCGGCGTCGAAATCCTGACCCACACGGCGGCCGACAGCATTCGGGCGCTGCCCGAGGGCGGGTTCGAGCTGACGCTGAGCGGTTCGGGTGCGCTGCCGGTACTGCGCGTGGCGCGGCTGCTGGTGGCCACCGGCGGCGCGCCCAAATCGGAGCAGTACAACTGGCTGCGGCAGCTGGGCCATGCGGTGCAGGAGCCGGTACCGAGCCTGTTCACCTTCAACGTACCCAACTCGCCACTGCGCGAGCTGCCGGGCGTGAGCGTGCCGCGTGCCCGCGTGCGGGTAGCTGGCGAAAAGCTTGATTACGAGGGCCCGGTCCTGATTACGCACTGGGGCCTGAGTGGCCCGGCCGTGCTCAAGCTCTCGGCCTGGGGCGCGCGCCGGCTGAACGAGTTGAGTTACAAGAGTATTGCGCTGGTGAGCTGGCTGCCCGATTTCACTGAAGACAGTTTGCGCAGCCATTTGCAGGAGCACCGCGGCCCCCACGGCCGCAAGCTGGTACTATCCAACCCGCTGCTGGGCCTGCCGCAGCGCCTGTGGCGCACACTGGCCGAGCAGGCGGGCATCGGTCCCGAAATCCGCTGGAACGAGCTGCCGGCTAAGCTCCAGAACCGTCTGATTGAGGCGTTGCTGCGCACGGCCTTACCCGTAGCCGGCAAAACCACTTACAAAGAGGAATTTGTAACCTGCGGCGGTATTTCACTGGCCGAAATCAACATGCAAACAATGGAAAGCCGCCTCGTCCCGGGCCTGTACTTTGCGGGCGAGGTGCTCGATATTGATGGCATTACCGGTGGCTTCAACTTTCAGGCCGCCTGGACTACCGGCTTTCTGGCTGGCCGTGCCATGAGCCAACCACTTGCCTCCTGATATCCGCTTGCGGATATGAAACCGCCAAAAAAAGGGGCTCCAGCCAATTAAGCTGGAGCCCCTTTTTTTGCTGGCTGATTCAGGCAGATCAGATGTGACTATCTGCGCTGCCCAGGTCGGGCACTAGTAGCGGTTATCGTAATCATCGTCGCGGCGGTTGCCACGACGCGACGAGTTGTCGTCCGAATAGCTGTTGCGGCCGTCTTGGTTGCGGCGGTTCTGGCTGTAGTTCCGGTCGTTGTCGCGGTCTTGGTTTTCGCGGCCCTGGTTGCCATAGCCGCTATTCATCGAGCCCCCACGATGCATCGACGAGTCATCGTTGTACGACTGCGAACCGTAGTTGCCCCGCTGGTTGCCGTAGCCACCATTGTTCATAGAGCGGTTCGACGAGTAATCGTCGTAGCCACTATTCATGTTGCGGCCACCCTGGTTCGACGTTGAGCGGTTGCGCTGGTCATAATCATCCTGGTTGTAGCTATTCTGGTTGTAGCCACGGTTGCTGCTGCCATAGCTGTCGTCGTCGCGACGGGCGTTGTTACGGCCATACTCGTTGCGGTCATTACGGTCGTTGTCACGGCTGCTGTAGCCGCCACCGCTGTTCATACCGCTGCTCATATTACGGTTGCCCGACGAAGAATAGTCGTTGTCGCGGTTGCCGTAAGACCTATTGCCATACGAATCATTACCATACGAGCGGTTCCGGTCGTTGCCGCTGCTATAATAGTTGTCTTGGTTACGGTCCGATGAGCGGTGGTCGTCGTCGTAGCCCGATGAAGAGCTGCGGCCGTACGAATTGCCACCACCGTAGTTTCGCTCCGAGTTGTTTCGGTAGTCATTATCGCGTCCGCTGCTATAGCTACCATAGCTGCTACGGCCACGCTGGTCGTTGTCATTATCGTTGTAGCTGTTGCTGCGCATGTTGCTGTTGCTGCCCATGCCCATATCGTCGCCCTGGCGGCCATAGCTTCCCTGCTGCCCCGACGAACCACCGGAGTTCATCCAGTTGCGGTTGTTGTCGTCCTGCCGGCCGTAATTGCTGTTTGAGTTGTAGCGTTCATTGTCGCGGTCCTGATACGACGAGCGGCCGTAATTATCTGAGGAAGACGATGAGTAATCGTTGCGGCTGTCGTTCTGGCGGTCGGAGCCACTGTTGCGCCCGTAGTTTTGCTGGCTGCTGGAGCTACGGTCCTGATAACCAGCATTCATTGAGTTGCCATACTGGTTGTCGCGGTTCTGATTCTCTGAATTGTTCATAGCATTTTGGGAGTTAGAGGATTGATTGTTAGCTGTAGTGGCCGCATGGGAGCTGTCCGAATGTTGAGCGGAAGCGCCTTCACTACTTTTCTTAGCGGCATTGCTTTTCTTGTCTGACTTGCTTGCCGTGCCCGACGTTTTGTTGGTGCTCGTCGAACCCGACTTTTTCGCATCGGTCTTGAGCGCCGAAGGCTTGACTTCTTTGTTGGGCTGTTCCCTGGCTTCACCCAAGCCGCCTTTCCCGGCGCTCATTTCGGCCGAAACCAGCTCCTTGCTTGTCGTGCTATCAGCATTACTGCTGCTCGAACTCATCGGGCTGCCGGAACCCGGATTGTTTCCTGCTTGGCTACCTGAAGGCAGGCTTGAAGAGGAGGAATTGGTTGAGGAAGCGGATGTCTTTTTTTGTTCATTTTCCATGGCAGGGTGGGGTTACTGATGGTAGAATGATGAATAACAGACTGGTAAATAATACGCCTGTCCCCTTATACCGTTTAGATAAGCTGAGTGTAAGTTCTTGGTTATTTGCACTTTTCAAATCCACTTAGCTACTTACTGCCTGTTTGGAGCAGTCGGTTTTCATTTTTTAAACAGGAATCAACAACAGTATTTTACCAAGCTCAAGCATTACGAATAGCTTGTCGAAGCCTACTGTTCTGCTACCATGCCACTCACTTGGCGCCTCAACCCAGGCTGGACAGATAAGGCAACCCCACGTCTGTTTTAGGAGTAAAGAGAGGCATTACCGATTCTCCCATTTCTTACCTTAACTTCCTTTTCCTATGGATTCCAAAGTATTGCAAGCCGGCCTCAACGAACTGATTGAAACCCTGAAGGACGGCCAGAAAGGCTACGCCGAGGCAATGACCGACGTAGAGGGCGCCGACCTGAAAGACCTCTTCAAAAAATACGCGGCTCAGCGTTCCAGCTACATCACCGAGCTGGAAGACCAGATGTTCAAGCTCGACCTGAAGCCCGACGAGGAGTCGTCCATCACCAGCGCCGTACACCGCGCCTTCATCAACCTGAAGGGTATGATAACCGGCAAAGACCGCCATGCCATTCTAGCCGAGTGCGAGCGGGGTGAAGATTACGCCAAGGCGGCTTACGAGAAGGCCATGAAAATGCAGGATATTCCAGCTACGCTCAAAACGGTTATCGACAAGCAGGCGGCGGGCATCAAGCAGGCCCACGACGAAATCCGCAATCTGCGCGACGCCTCGAAGTAGGTTTTAAGTGCAGCACCCAAAGAAGCTGCCAGGTTTGGTTTCGGCCTGAAACCAAACTGCAAAACGCCCCCATCTGAACAAGGTGGGGGCGTTTTGCAGTATAAAAGCCGTTCAGAAACTTGTTGTCAGCCCACGTTGCAGTGGGAGTTCTTCCAGCGCAATGCAGGGGTTAGCCCTGCTCCTGTAGCGTGTCGTATCTGGCGGCCAGTTTGTATCTAAGTGGGTTTTGATCAGCAATATCCTTGGTTTAAATTCTACCAACTGACCACAAACGTAAAAGAGGACGTTTCGGTAGAAACGCCCTCTTTTGAAAAGCTGTGCTGTTAAGCAACGGCAGTTCTTACAGCTGCTGGAGCAATGTTAGTCGTCGCGACGCTTGCCTTTGTAGCCGCCGCCGAAGCTGCTGCCACCGCGGTTGCCGCCGTACGAGTTACCACCTTCGCGGCTGCTTCCATAGCGGTTGCCACCACTATTGCCATACGAGCCGCCGCGGTTGCCACCGCCGTACGAGCTGCCGCCCTCACGCCGGTCGCCGTAGCTGCCGCCGCGGTTGCCGCCGCCGTACGAGCCACCGCCTTCGCGCCGCTCGCCGCCACCGAAACCACCGGGGCCCCGGCGCGGACGGTCGCCGCCACCGCGGTTGCCACCTTCCTGCTGCGCATCTCCCTCCTGAACGGGAGTAGCAATATTGAATGCTACCGGACGGCCCTGGATGGAGCTACGACCAAGCTGTTCGATGATTTCCTGCACGAAATCGTTGGGCACCTCCACGAAGCTAAACTTGTCGTAGAGGGCAATGTCACCCACTTTAGCAGCCGAGAGGCTGGTATTTTCGGCAATCAGGTCCACAATGTCGCGGGGGTGCAGGCGGTCTTTCTTACCCATCGTTACAAACAGGCGGGTGAAGCCGGCGCGGGGCGCAGCCTGGCCGCGGCTGGCGTCGAGGCTTTCCTGGGCCCGCTTGTCTTCCTTCATCGTCATCTTCAGCAGCGCGGCTGCAATGTCGAGGGAAGTAATGCTTTCGTCGATGCTCTGGTCGATCAGGCGCTGTACGCGACTCACGTACTTGTCGAGGTTGCCCTTCTCGATTACCTCCTTAATAGAAGCGAGCATGAGCGTAGTTTTCACTTCCGACACATCCTCAAACGACGGCACGCGCTCCTGCTTGATGGTGGCCTTGGTGAAGCGCATGATGTCGCGCAGCTTGTAGATGTCGCGGCCGCTCACGAAGGTGAAGGCTTTGCCCTGCTTGCCGGCGCGGCCGGTGCGGCCGATGCGGTGTACATAGTACTCTTCGTCGGCGGGCAGGTCGTAGTTTACCACTACTTCCACGTTCTCTACGTCGATGCCGCGGGCAGCTACGTCGGTGGCTACCAGAATTTCGAGCGTGCCCTTACGGAACTTGTCGAGCGTGTTCTGGCGCTGCTGCTGGCCCATGTCGCCGTGCAGGCCCTCGGCGAAGTAGCCCTTGGCCTGCAGGTCGCCCACGATGTCGTCGACCATGCGCTTGGTGTTGGCGAATACAATGCCCGACTTGATATTGTACATATCAATGAGGCGGGTCAGCACGTCCTTTTTCTGCGGACCGCGCACCTCGAAGTAGCTCTGCTCGATGTTGGTAACCGTCATTTCCTGATGGTTCACCTTCACGATTTGCGGCTCCTTCTGGTAGCGCTTGGTCATCTCCATGATGGGCTTGCTCATCGTGGCGGAGAAAAATACCGTCTGGCGCTGCTCAGGCATCTTTTTGAGCACCGTCTCGATGTCGTCGCGGAAGCCCATGTCGAGCATCTCGTCGGCCTCATCGAGGATAATCATTTTGCAGTGCTCCAGCTTAAGCGTGCCACGCTCGATGTGGTCCATCACGCGGCCGGGTGTGCCGATAACAATTTGCACGCCGCGCTCCAAAGCCCGGAACTGACGGTCGTAGCTGGAGCCGCCGTAAATCGGCACCACGGCCAGGCCGCGCTTGTACTTGCCGAGTTTCTGGATTTCGCCCGATACCTGCACCGCCAGTTCGCGGGTAGGGCAGAGCACGAGGCACTGCACTTCGCGCGAGTCGGTGTCGACCAGCTCGATGGCGGGGATAGAGAAGGCGGCCGTTTTGCCGGTGCCCGTCTGGGCCTGGCCGATAACGTCGCGGCCACCGAGCAGGGCTGGAATAGCGCCGGCCTGGATAGGCGAGGCTTCTTCGTAGCCTACTTCGGTAATGGCACGCTGCATTTCTTCAGAAAGCGTCAGCTCGCTGAACTTGGTTTTTTGGGTTTCCTGTTCCATATCAGTGTTAATGGAGTGAGAGAGATAAGCTCTGAAAACAGCGGATTCAGCGACGCTCTTCTCCCACTCTCTCCACAACGACGAGTGACGGAACAACGGACGGAAGACAAAGCCGGCCCAACAAGTTTCTATAGGCAGCTCGAAGCTGCGCGGAACGTGGCCGTTCTCAAATGCGGGTGCAAAGGTAGGGTTTTTTAACGGGAAAAGCGAATAATGATTGGCAATCAATGATGACAGACGCTTTTATCCAAATTAGTCCCAGTCTCAACCCCAACCAAAAAAGCAGGCTCCCTAATAGGGAGCCTGCTTTCTATGCTATCTAAAAAGAAGGTCGCTTAGGCGAGCTTTACTTTAACAGCGTTAGGACCTTTGCGGCCCTGGGCGATTTCGAACTCAACTTTGTCCTGGTCGCGGATTTCGTCGATGCACTCGGTTACGTGTACGAAAACGTCTTCGCCGGTCTCGTCCACTTTGATGAAACCAAAACCTTTGGTCTCGTTGAAGAATTTTACAGTTCCTGTCTGCATGGGTACTCTTGATGATGATGGATGTTTTGTAGCAAGAAAAGCTGTCTGAGCTTGATTGGCGCATCTTTTGACAGAAACACAACCGGGCAACGAAACCGCTTATTCTTAACTTGCATCAAATATACAGGTATATTTTAGAAGTAAGCCTCCGGCGCAACGTCAAGTGTTAAATTTTAGTGTGTCAGAGGCCGTTGCCTCTGGCTGCCCGGCGGGCAAATAACGGCGCGAAGCTACAGCCCACCTGCCGTACCTTTGGCCGCTATGGATACGCCCGCCACCCCCGCCTTCCGCTTCGCCCATACCCTCACGGTGCAGCCCGCCGACATCGACGACCTCGACCACGCCAACAACGTGCAGTATGTGCGCTGGGTGCAGGACACGGCCGCCGCGCACTGGCAGGCCGCCTACCCGCCCGGCACGCCCGGCCACTCTTATATATGGGTGGTGCGCGAGCACCGCATCCAGTACCGCCACCCGGCCCTGCTACACGACGAGTTACGCTGCACTACCTGGATTGGCGAGGTACGCGGCGCCCAGTGCCAGCGCTTCGTGCGCATCGAGCGCGCCGCCGACGGCAAGCTGCTCTGCGAAGCCGAGACGCAATGGGTGCTGCTGGACCCCATCAGCAAGCGGCCTCTGCGCATTGAGGCCGGGATGCGGGACTACTTGTGGGGGCCGGTACAGCAGCCCCTATAATAACTATCTTGCGCGGGCTTCGCCCTTCCTTCCTGCTTTCCAAGCACCATGCGTATTTCTGTATTTACCCTCATAAGCTCGGCAGCTACCACGCTGCTGCTGAATGGCTGCAACTACGCCAAATCCAACCAGCAGGTAGTTGTATCGGACGACTGCGGCAAAAAATGGGAGCTGATAGCCGCTGGCAATGCCGTACCCAAAGGCACTATGAACCCCTGCTTTATGAAGGTCGTCATCCCCAACTTCCCTATGCAGGGCGACAGCCGCTTTATCACTAACCTGAAAGACCGGGTGCGGGCCGCCGTCCACATCGATTACGATTACTCTATTATCGACCCGCTGGTATTTATCCGGCAGGCTAAGTTTCTGGGCAAGGCCAATGCCGATGCCGACAGCGAAGATGCCCTAAACCCACGGGCCTTCGAAGGAGCGGAGAACGTAGTTATTGATAAGCGCATCCGGGATGTGAGCAAGGCCCTTTTTCTGAACGAGGACATTGTGGAGCTGGACCAGGCTGACATCGAGAACGACTTGTTGCTGCAATCCAATAAGGTGCTGGAGCCCCTAGGCGTACACCTGAATTTTATTACGCTTACGTTCGATTTGGACGATCAGACCCGTCAGGCCATCGACGTATCAACGGCCATGAAAATTTACGAAAGCCGCAACCTAGCTGATATAGGCCGGCAGGTGATGGTGGCGCGCGCCGGTGCCGCTAAGGTAGCCGTTGAGGCCCCACCCTCCGCTCCGGCTCAATCTGCTGAGGAGAAGTAGGGCCCTTTATACCTTTGGTATTTACTCGTTCCCTCCATGCCCTCAAAGCCCACCTTCCGCATTTACTCCTCCTCGGCTGGCTCGGGCAAAACCTACCAGCTGACCAAGGAATACCTGAAGCTGGCGCTGGGCTCAGAGGAGGCGGGCTACTTCAAAAGCATTCTGGCCATCACGTTCACCAACGACGCAGCGGGCGAGATGAAGCAGCGGATACTGGGGGCGTTGCGGCAGTTTGCGCGCCTGCCCGAGGGCCAGCACGACCCACTGCTGGCCGATATTGCTCAGGAGCTAGCCGCCGAGGGGCCGCTGGCCCACCTGGAAGCGGCCGAAGAGCGCGAGCGGGTGCTGCGCGAGCGGGCGGCGGCCACATTCCGGCTGGCGCTCTACCACTACGCCGACTTTGCGGTAAGCACCATCGACTCGTTTGTACAGCGAATTGTCACGGCCTTTACCCGCGAGTTGGGGCTGCCGGCCACGTTTGAGGTGGAGCTGGACAGCTCCCTGGTACTGCAGGGCGCGGTGGCCCTGGTGCTCGATCGCGTGAACCGTGACCCGAACGCCGAGCTGCTGTCGCGCACCATTTCCGATTTTGCGCTTAATAAAGCGGAAGAAGGTAAGAGCTGGAACAACCTGCCCGAAGAGTTGGTCGAGTTTGGGCAGTTTTTGCTGAGCGAGCCGGTGCACGAGGCCATGCAGCAGTTGCAGGTACTGAGCCTGGCCGATTACCGGCGGCTGCATGAGGGTCTGCGGGCCCGACAGCGCGAAATTGAGGCGCTGGTGCAGCAAACGGCCGCCCTGGCTCTCGACGCGCTGGCCGACGCCGGGCTGCAGGCCGAGCACCTGGCCAGCGGCACGGGCGGCGTCTTCGGCCACTTCCAGAACTGGCGCCGCTGGCTGGAGGCTCCGGCCAAGGACGCCAGCTTCCCGACGGCTACTGCCCTCAAAACCGTGGAAACCAACGTCTGGTACAGCGGCAAGGCCAAAACCGGGCCGCTGCGGGCGGCCGTCGACGCAACCGCGCCGGTCCTGACGGACGTTTTCGAGCGCCTCCAGGAGATTCGGGCGCGGCTGCTGCCCAGCTACCTGCTGGCGGCCGGCATGCTCCCCTACGTGTTTCAGGTGAGCTTGCTGAGCGAGCTGAGCAAGGCCGTGGAGCAGCTCAGCCGCGACCGGAACGTGGTGCTGATTGCCGAATTCAACCGCCGTATTGCCCAGATTGTGCTGCACGAGCCGGTACCGTTCCTGTATGAGCGCATGGGCGACCGGTACCAGCACCTGCTGATTGACGAGTTTCAGGACACCTCGGTGCTGCAGTGGAACAACCTGCTGCCGCTGGTGGAAAACGCGCTGGGCAGTGGCCACCTGAACCTGGCCGTAGGCGACGCCAAGCAGGCCATTTACCGCTGGCGGGGCGGCGAGATGGAGCAGATTCTGCGCCTGTACAAAAAGGAAACCAGCCACCTCTACGACCGGGTGCCCGCCCCCGAAACCCGCCAGCGCCTGGCCGACCGCTACCAGACTATCACCCCCGCCCTGGAGGCCCGCAACCTGAACGTGAACTACCGCTCGGGCCGCGACATCATTGAGTTCAACAACGCCTTTTTCGGCCACGTAAGCGCCACCCACGCCGCGCTGCCGCTGGTGCAGAGCCTGTTTGATGCGGACTTCACCCAGCAGAGTCCGGTCGGCAGCGCGGCGGCGCGGGCCCACGTGGAGCTGCTGTTTACCGACAACGACGCGCCCGCCACCCGCTACGATGCGGACCAGGGCACCTTCATGCCCGAACCGCTGCCCGGCTACCTGCCCGGCCAGACCCTGGACTACGCCGAAAGCACGCTCTACCTGACACTGCAATTGGTGCAGCAGGCGCTGGCCGACGGCTACCGGCTGCAGGATATTGCCGTGCTCTGCCGCACCCGCGGCAACAGCCGCCGCACCGCCAAATTCCTGAAAGAGCGGGGCTACAACATCATTTCGGCCGATTCGCTGTCGTTGGAGTTTGCCGAGGTGGTGAACCTGCTGGTGGCCGTGTTCCGGGTGCTCAACCGGCCCGCCGATACGCTGGCCCGTGCCGAAGCCCTGCTGCTGGTTGACCGCGTGGTGCGCGGCCACGCCCCCACCCCCAACCGGGCCCGGCGTTGGGCCGAACTGGCCAACGATGCGTCGGCCGAGCCGTTTTTTGAGGAGCTGCGCGCCCTGGGTTACGACCTTCGGGAGAAAGAAACCGGCAATCTGGGCCTGTATGAGCTGACCGAGCGGCTGCTGGGCCTGTTTGGGCTGCTCGACAGGGCGGCGGAGCGCGAGTACCTGTTCCGGTTTCTGGACCTGACGCTGGAGTACAGCCTGCGCTACGGCAACAACCTCAACAACTTCCTGGCCTACTGGGACCAGAAGAAGAGTAGCCTGAGCATCAATGCCCCGGCCGGCCGCGACGCGCTGACTATTACCACGGTGCATAAGGCCAAGGGCCTCGCTTACGGCGTGGTGATTGTGCCGTTTGCCGATTGGTCGCTGCAGCCGTTTGCGGGCACGCTACTCTGGGGCCGGCTGCCCGAGGTAGCCGACCGCCCGGTGGCCGAGATGCCCGGCGTGGCCGTGCTCAACCAGAAGCAGGACCTGCTGCTCACGCCCCTGGCCGCCCAGTACACCGAGGAACTGGAAAAAACCTTTCTGGAGGGCCTCAACATGCTCTACGTGGCCTTTACCCGCCCAAAGCACCGCCTCTACGTCATCAGCAAAAAGCCCAAGCCCACCAAAGCCAACAGCAAGGCCGACGGCGAAAACGCCTCCGAAAAAACGGCCGGCACAGTGGCCGAGCTGCTGCACCGCTACCTGGTAAGCACCGGCCACTGGAACGATGAGCAGATGGCCTACACGTTATCTTCTTCAACTGATAGCTTAGAGCTGTTAGCGGGTAGTTCTTCGGCCAACAAGCAAACGAGCCAAAAACCAACAACTGACAACCAACAACTGACAACCAGCAACCAGCTCCTGCTCACCAACCTCACCAGCACGCCTTGGGAGCAGCGGCTGCGGCTGCGGCGGCATGCCAATACCGTATTCGATTTCGATGAGCAGCAGGAGCAGCGCGAGTGGAACCGCCGCCTGCACTACGCCCTGCGCCGCGTACGGCAGGCCACCGATGTAGAGCGCGTGGCGGCCCAGCTCGCGGCCGAGGGCCTTATCAGCCTCCAAGAGCGCCCCGCGCTGCTGGCCAAGCTGCGCGAGGTAACCAACGATGCGCGGCTTGCGCACTACTTTGGCCCCCAGGTGGCGGCCGAGGCCGAGCGTGAAATTCTGGTGGGCGGCACCCGCAAGCAGGACTACAAGCCCGACCGCATCGTGTTCGAAACCACCCCCGACGGCTCGGGCCGCCGCGTAACGCTGCTCGATTTCAAGCTGCCGCCCGCCGAATACCGGCACCGCGTGCCCCTGCAGCAGTACGCCGCCCTGTTCCGGCAGCTGGGCTTCGAGCAGGTGCGCTGCGTGCTGTATTATTTCGATACCCAAGAAGTGGTGGAGTGGGAGGCGTGAGGCGGGGCGGTGAATGGGTGAAGGAGCGAATTGTTCTGTCATCCTGAGCGGAGCGAAGGACCTTATCGCATAAAACAAGCAGGCTTGGCTATTCAGGCGTGATAAGGTCCTTCGCTCCGCTCAGGATGACAGTTCTTTTCACCCACTCACTCATTCACCCATTCACTCATTCGCCGCCCCGCCACCGCCTACCTTTACGGCCCGCTCGTTTTGCCGCTTTCATGGAACCCACTGCTGCGCCTGCGCCCCGCTCGGCCCTGACTTTCATCTTTATTACGCTGTTGCTGGATGTGACGGGCATCGGCATCATTATTCCCGTCATCCCGAAGCTGATTCAGCACCTGACTGGTGGCTCCGTGAGTGAGGCGGCGCAGGTGGGCGGCTGGCTGGTGTTTGCCTACGCCGTGATGCAGTTCCTGTTTTCACCGGTGCTGGGCAACCTCTCCGACCAATTTGGGCGGCGGCCGGTGCTGTTGTTCTCGCTGCTCGGCTTCGGCATCGATTACCTGTTTCTGGCCTTCGCGCCCACCCTGGCCTGGCTGTTTGTGGGCCGGGCCATTGCGGGCATCACCGGGGCCAGCGTCACGACGGCCTCGGCCTACATTGCCGACGTATCGACGCCCGAAAACCGGGCCCAGAACTTCGGCCTGATTGGCGCCGCGTTTGGGCTGGGCTTCATTCTGGGGCCGCTGATGGGCGGGGTGCTGGGCGAATACAGCCACCAGCTGCCGTTTCTGGCCGCTGCGGGTCTCACGCTGCTCAACGTGGTATACGGCTACTTCGTGCTGCCCGAATCGTTGCCCCTGACGCGGCGGCGGGCGTTTGCCTGGAAGCGGGCCAACCCTATCGGCAGCCTCCGGATGCTGGGGCGCTACCCCGTTATTCTGGGGCTGGTGGCTTCGCTGCTCTTCCTTTACGTAGCTGCCCACTCCACCCAAAGCACCTGGACGTACTACGTAATGGAGAAATTCAGCTGGAGCGAGAAGTGGGTGGGCTACTCGCTGGCCACCATTGGGCTGCTGGTGGCCGTTGTGCAGGGTGGGCTCATCCGACGCATCAACCCGGTGCTGGGGCCCCAACGGTCGGTGTACTGGGGGTTGCTGCTGTATGCGCTGGGCTTCGTGCTGTTCGCATTTGCCAGTAAGGGCTGGATGATGTTCGCCTTTCTGGTGCCTTACTGCCTGGGCGGCATTGCCGGCCCGGCTTTGCAGGGCATTATCTCGGGCCAGGTGCCGGCCAACGAGCAGGGCGAGCTGCAAGGGGCCCTCACCAGCCTGATGAGTCTCACCTCCATCGTAGGCCCGGTGCTCATGACAAGCCTGTTCTCCTACTTCACCCGCCCCGCGGCCCCGGTGTATTTCCCCGGCGCGCCCTTCATTCTGGCGGCTGTGCTTACCCTCATCAGCGTGGCGCTGGCCGCCCGCTCACTGGCGACCTACGTCGCGCCGGCAACCAGCGAATCAGCCAACACCTGACCCCTGCGCGCAACTGGGCCCCAAACTTTAGGCCGGGCCCCGGTTGTGCGGAAGAGTTAGTCACTTCTTTCCCAACAGCTTTTTCAGACCCTCTAAAGCCTCGGGTACGGCCAGGGCCAGCGAGGCCACGGAGGCCACCGTGGCTACCTGACAGTAGAAGCACAGGGCCTTGTTTTCCTGCCATTCCTCCCGGCCCAGCTTCACGGTGTTGAGCACGTCGAAGAGCACTTTAGCACCCATTGCCACGGGCAGCAGGGGCTTGTCGGTGGCGCGGGTGAGGCCGCCGGCCCCGGCCAGCGCGGCCGTGAGGCCGTAGGTGACAATCATAGGCAGCGCGTCGGGCGTATCGAGGCGCTTGTAAGCGTAGTCGGAGGCATCTACTTTGTCGGAGTTGAAGGGGCCTACGGGCGGGTCGGGCAGGTGGTGGATGAGGCCGGTCTGGTAGAGGCTCACTATTTGGCCAGCGGCTACGCCCACCAGCGAGAGGCCGATTATCCAGCGGCGGCGGCTCATATCGGGGCTCTGGCCCAGGCGGAGTTCGTGGCTGAGTTGGGTAGGGTTCATAGGGGCAAAATTTGGTGAAAAACGTATAGGAACAGGCCGTACAGGGGCCATAGGCCAACATTGGCAATAATTTCGCCTACGCATCAGGTAGGAACCGAGTTTCGGTAGACTCCGAGCTACAGCCCGGGTGCCGCCTGGGGCGGCGGGCCGCTAGGGTTGTAGCGGGCAGCACGGTATCTTTACTGAACATGAAAACCGAATCTGCCGCGCTGCTCCCCGACCTGCCCCTGTTTACTGCCCCCGCTTCTATCCCTGCCACCCCTCCCGGCCCCGATGCTACGCCTTTCCTGACCCGGGTGGCGCGCGAGCTGGTGGCCCAGTACGGCGGGCCCGGCGGCGAGCTGTCGGAGCTGGTGGTGGTGGTACCTACACGGCGGGCGGTGGTGTATCTGCAGAACGAGCTGAGCCTGGCCGCCGAAGCCGGGCAGGCCGTGTGGAGCCCGCGGGTGGCTTCGATGGAAGACTACATGGTGGAGCTGGCCGGCGTACGCGTCGAGGAGCCGATTGCCCTGCAGCTGCTGCTGTTCGAGATTCTGCAGGACATCGACCCGCAGCTGGATTTCGACCAGTTCGTGGGCTGGTCGGCGCTGCTGCTGCAGGACTTTTCGAGCCTCGACCAGAACCTGGCTTCGCCCCGCAAGGTATTCGAGTACCTGAGCCAAGCCAAGGCGCTGGAGCGCTGGGATTTGGGCGCCGAGTATCAGCCCCAGGCCAGCACCACAGCCTACTTCCGCTTCTGGGACGACCTCGACAAGGTGTACCTGCGCCTGAAAAAGCGCATGCGCCGCGACCGGCTGGCCTACCCCGGCCTGGCCTACCGGCTGGCCCAGCGCCGGGTACGCGAGCAGCTGGAGGCGGGCGAAACCCTACCCCGGCACGTGTTCGTGGGCCTGGGCTTTTTGTCGAAGGCGGAAGAGCGGCTTATCCGCCACCTGCGCAAGGCCCGGCGGGCCGAGGTGTTTTTCGACGGCGACGCGTTCTACCTCGAGCCCGGCTCGCCCAACCGCGCCGGCCAGCACCTGCGCCAGTACCAGGAACGGCTCGATTTGCCCTGGGAAAACTTCGGTGGTCCGGCCGAGCTGCTGCGTCAGCTGCCGCGCACGGTGCGGCTGGTGGGCGTGGCCAACTCCTCGATGCAGGGCAAGCTGGCCGGCCAGCTGCTGGCCGCCGCCCGCCAGGCCAACCCCACCGCCAAAGTAGCCGTGGTGCTGCCCGACGAAACGCTGCTGCTGCCCGTGCTGCACGGCCTGCCCCCGCGCGAGGTGCCCGAGTACAACGTCACGATGGGCCTCAATTTCCAGAGCACGCCCCTGTTCAACCTCGTGGATCTGCTGTTTGAAGTGCACCTGACCGGTGTGCGCGAGGGCTCGCAGGAAACCGGCTACGGCGTGCCCCGCTACCACCACCTGGCCGTGAGCAAGCTGCTGCAACACCCGTTTCTGCGGCGTTACCAGACCTGGCTCGACAAGCAGCCCGATACGCCCGAAACCCAGCAGGGCCTGCTCGATAAGGTGTGCCGCGCCATTGTGCAGCGTCACGCGGTGCTGCTACCGGCCGAGGAGCTGGTCGAGCTGGGTCAGGGCCACCCGCTGCTCACGGCCCTGTTTGCCACCTGGAACAACTGCGACGATATTGTAGCCGCCTGCCAGACGCTCATCGACCTGCTCAAAAAGGCCTACCAGGACCAGCATTCGGCCATCGAGGCCGAGTATCTGTATCTGTTCTATACGCTCATCAAGCGGCTGCACTCGGTGTTCGACTGCCGGGAGCAGCGGCTGTCGGTGCGCTCGTTCCGGCGGTTTTTGTACGAGCAGATGCGCAACACCCGCCTGCCGTTCAGCGGCGAGCCGATTGCCGATGTGCAGGTGATGGGCCTGCTTGAAACCCGCGCCCTCGACTTCGACCACGTTATCATCCTGAGCTGCAACGAGAACGTACTGCCGGCCCCCAAGCGCCACAGCTCCCTGTTTCCGTACGATGTGCTGACCACCTTTGGCCTGCCCACCTACGCCGACCACGAGGCCGCCACCGCCCACCAGTTCTGGCGCCTGCTGCAGCGCGCCAGTCAGGTCGATTTGCTGCACATTCTGCCCGGCGCCGAGGGCACCCGCACCGGCGAGCGAAGCCGCTTCCTGCTGCAGCTCGAAAACGATTTGGCCCTGCAGAACCCGCAGCTGGAGCTGCTGGATTTGACCGTAACGGCTGATGAGTTGTCAGTTGATAGTTGTCAGTTGTCAGTTACTGACGGTGGTTTCCCGGCAGGTACAGACAAAGTGGGCCTGACAACTGACAACCAGCAACAGACAACTGATTTGGTGCTGGAGAAAGACGCCGGAATGCTGCTGGCGCTGCGGGAGCTGCTTACGAAAGGCCTCTCGCCTACGGCCCTCAACCAGTACCTGGGCTGCTCGCTGCAATTCTATTTCCAGCGGATTGCCAAGTTCAAGGAAAACCAGGAAGTAGAAGAGGTGCTGGACTCGGCCGAATTCGGGACGGCCGTGCACGATGCATTGGAGGAGCTGCTAACGCCGTTCGCGCAGATTATCCGCCGCAAATCGGCGGCTACGGCGGCCCCGCCCCTTACAGCCGCCGATGTGCCGGGCTTGTTGGCGCTGGCCCCCATCATGGTGGCCAAAGCCCTGCGCAAGGAAGAAACCGGCCGCCATGCCCGCGCCGATGAGGGCCTCAACCACGTGCTGGGTCAGGTGGCCAAGCAGCTGGTGCGGCGCTACCTCGAAAGCCTGCTCGAAGCGCCCGACGCCCTACCCTTGCATATTCAGGGGCTGGAGGAGGAACTGCATGCGACTGTGTTCGTGACGCTTGTGGAGGGCGAAAAGCTGGCCGTACGCCTGCTAGGCAAGGCCGACCGCGTAGACCAGCTGCCTAACGGCGACCTGCGGGTAGTGGATTATAAGACCGGCCTCGTCGAGAAGTCGCACCTGCAGCTGCTCAAGCGCAACGAAGCGCCAGCCGCGGCCGTTGAGCGTCTGCTCACCGAGGCTACCCCGGCCGCCGATAAGGTGCGTCAGCTCTGGCTCTACCGCTTCATGCTGGCCCAGCAGGGCCGCCCCGCCGCCGACGCGGCCATCATCTCGCTGCGCAACCTGGCCGCCGGCCCTATGTCGGCCGATATGGGCTTCCTGACGGCTGAGGGCCAGGATTTCAACCGCCACAGCGAGGAGCTGCTGAGCCAGCTGGTGCGCCGCATGCTCGACCCCGAAGAGCCCATCCGCAAAACCGACGACCTTGATAAGTGCCAGTACTGCGCCTACCGCGGCATTTGCGCTCGGTAGCTTTTACGCCCCAACCTGCTGATAACGCCGGTGCCACTCGCGCCAGAACGCCGCGTACCCGGCAGCATCTTCTGGGTCGGTTGGCAGCTCTTTAGGCTTGCTGGTTTGATAGAAGGCATGAACTTCATCCACAAATTGCAGCACAGTATGCTGGTATTCCTGGCTGGTTATAACGACTTGGGCGCCTTCGGGAGGAGTCAATATTACTCCTCCCGCGGTATTCTCTACCGACCAGTCGACACCATTCGGGCAGCCAAATACCAGTACGTCGCCGGAAATATCATCGGGGTTGGGCCACATGGCGAAGCCACAGCAGGGCAGCAGTTGGTCGCCGACGGGGGCGGCGGGCGTGTGGTTGAGGGTGAGCGTACGCAACAGAAACAGGGCCGTTGCGCTTACTGTCCAGCTTGAGCCACTGGCGTCCGAAACAACGGTATTTCCGATTCGGGCCAGCACCTGGCCGTGTGCGCACAGGTCCTGCTCTTCCTCCATATTTTCCAGCCAGCCAATGTTTAGCAGCCGTAAGTCAAACTGATTTTTCATATCCAATCAACTTTGCCAACTGGCGAAGATACCTTTGCGGCTCACTTACGACCCCAATCACCATGGACGAATTTATGCAGGCTGCCATTGATGAGGCGCGCCAAGGCCGCCAGGAAGGCGGTATTCCGATTGGCTCGGTACTCGTGCGTAACGGCCAGCTAGTGAGCCGCGGGCGCAACAAGCGCGTGCAGGAGGGCAACGCCATCAAGCACGGCGAAATGGACGCCCTGATGAACGCCGGCCGCCAGCGCACCTACCGCGACACGGTACTCTACACCACCCTGATGCCCTGCTTTATGTGCGCCGGCACCATTGTGCAGTTCAAAATTCCGAAAGTAATCGTGGGCGAGTCGCGCACCTTTGGCGAGTCGAAAGCTTTCCTCGAAAGCCACGGTGTAGAGGTGGAAATTCTCGACCTCTACGAGTGCGTACGCATGATGGAGCGCTTCATCGAGGAGGAGCCCGAGCTTTGGAACGAGGACATCATGGAGCTGTAGAAATCGGGGCGGGGAAACGGGGCAGAATGTGACGGAACGCTCAAACGTGCGTAAGTAGCATCTGGCAGACCCTCCTGCCCGCTCTATATTAGCACAGCAAGCATACCATAGCATGGCCACGCCCGACTCTACCACTCCATTCGCCGCCACCAAAAAATGCCCGCACTGCGGCCGCTGGACCGAGTGGCAGCAGCGCCCCACCGACCGTTGCCAGCACTGCGGCCAGGAGCTGGAGCCGCACCGCGCCGCCGCCGATGAGCACCGCCAGCAGCAGGCCGACGCGCCCCTCTCCGACCGCCTGATGCTCATCGAAATCAAGCCCGACGACAACCCGGTCATCAAGTTTTTCAAGTACATCATCCGGGGCGGGCAACTGGCTTTTGGGGCCCTCATGGCCTTTTTCGTGTGGCTGGTGACGGTGGCGGCCGGATGAGTGGCGGCCGGATGAGTGGTCGTCGCCGGCTACCGGCCGAGTTGCGCCACCCGCTGTTTGTGGCCGGCGTGGCCATTTACCTGGCACTCATCCTGTACAAAACCGGCAGCCCACTGGTGGCCGGGTGGCCCCGCCCCCCGGCCCTGCTGCGCGCCCACCTCGCCGACGCGCTGGCCCTGCCGCTGCTACTTACGCTGGAGCTGTGGCTGCTACGCCGCTACTACTTCCGTCGGCCGGCCTTTGTGCTGCCTACGTCCTGGGTGTTCAGCACCTGGCTGGTATTCAGCCTGTGGTTTGAGGGGTTGCTGCCCTACCTGGATGCCCGCGCCACCGCCGATTGGCGCGACGTGCTGGCTTACGCGTTGGGCGGGCTGGTATTTGGTTGCTGGCTGAACCGGCCGGCGGCCCCGCTTGCCTAACCCCGCACCCCGCCGGCCCGCTTGCCCGTATAGAGCGTATTCAGGCCCCGCTGGCACCTCGCCAACGGGGCCTTCCGTTGCCTTCGGCCACTGCCGGCTTATGTCTGTTTTGGGCTTCCGGTTCACAGCTTCTTATCGTTATGACCACCGACTTCCACCACATCCTGCTTGCCTATTGGGAGCAGTTTCTGTTTGTACTACCCAAGTTGCTGATTGCGCTGGTACTGCTGGCGGTGGGCCTGTTCGTGGCCGGCCGGCTTAGCGCGCTGCTCAGCCGCCGCCTGCACCGCCGCTCCGCCGACCCGCTGCTGGCCGATTTCCTGACCCAGATAAGCAAGTGGGTGCTGGGCCTGATTGCGCTGCTGGTAGCCCTGAATGTACTCGGTTTCACGGGCGTGGTGGGTAGTCTGCTGGGCGCGGCGGGCGTGTCGGCCTTCATTGTGGGCTTCGCGTTCAAAGATATTGCCGAGAACTTCCTGGCCGGCGTCATTCTGGCTTTCAACCGGCCGTTTCATATTGATGATACGGTACAGATAAAGGATTTGGTGGGCCATGTGGTGGCCCTCAACCTGCGCACCACGCTGGTTCGCACCTTCGATGGCAAGCACATTTTCCTGCCCAACTCCATGGTCCTCAAGGAGCCCCTTACCAACTACACCCGCGACGGCGACCTGCGCATGGACTTTTTGCTGACCGTGGAGCTGGCGCCTACCGATACGCCGGCCGTGGCCACGGGCATTATCCTCGACTACCTGCAAACCGTGCCCGAGGTACAGACCGGCGCCAAATCACCCTACGTGAACCTGGAAAAGGCATCTGCTACGACCGTCGACCTGCGGGTGTATTTCTGGGGCGACTCGAACGACTACCGCCGGGGCGTGCTGCAGCTTAAAAGCCGCCTGATGCAGCAGGTAAAGCAGGAGCTGGTAGGAGCCGGCCTGAGCGTGCCGGCGCTGACAGGCTAACATACTTGGGGCAAAATAGGCGAACCGAGCGCGCTTTTCGTTAGGTTGCAGAATCCTGCCTGCCGGGCCTTTTTTGCGGCCCTCGCTGCCTATGTCCCAGAACTCCATTCATCGGCTGTTGCTGCCGCTGCTCCTGTGGCGCGTACGCCACATCAGCGACCGGGCCTACCTGATTCTGGTGAGCATTCTGATTGGCGTGCTGGCGGGGCTGGCGGCGGTAGTGCTCAAAACCCTGGTACACGACACGCAGGGGCTGCTCAATGCCTGGGTTGCCCCGCAGTATCAGGTGTTCAGCAGCTCCTTGTACCCTATTATCGGCATTGCCCTTACGGTGCTGTTTACGCGCTATTTCCTGGGCGGCGACCTGGGCCGGGGCATCGGGCCGGTGATATACAACGTGGCCCGCCAGGGCAGCATCGTGCCGCGCAGCAAGCTGTACTCGCAGCTTGTGTCGTCGTTCCTCACGGTTTCATTCGGTGGGTCGGCGGGTTTGGAGGCACCCATTTCGGTTACCGGCGCGGCCATTGGCTCCAACGCCTCGCGGGTGCTGCGCATCGGGCGGAGGCAGCGGCGCCTGCTCACGGCCTGTGGCGCGGCGGGCGGCATTGCGGCCATCTTCAACTCGCCCATTGCGGGGGTACTGTTCGCCGTTGAGGTGTTGCTCTCCGAGCTGTCGGCGGCGTATTTCGTGCCGCTGCTCATCTCCTCGGCCACGGCCACCGTGGTGTCGAAGGCCCTGTACGCGGGCCAGCCCTTCGTGCTCATCACCACCAGCTGGCCCGTCGATGCCGTGCCGCTGTACCTGATGCTGGCCTTGTTTACGGCCCTGCTTTCGGTGTATATGATCCGGGTGTATTTCTGGGCCGACCGGCAGTTTGCCCACTACCCCGGCGTTTTCTGGAAGGTGGTGTTCGGCGGGCTGGCGCTGGGCGGGCTGGTTTTCCTGTTTCCACCGCTTTATGGCGAAGGCTACAACAGCGTGCAGCAGTTGCTGGGAGGCCACTCCGAGCAGCTCGTAAATGGCTCGCTCTTCGATGTGTTCAAAGACCAGAGTGCCTGGCTGGTGCTGCTGGTGGCCGCGGGCAGTATGCTGCTGAAGGTGGTGGCCACCACCATTACCATTGGTTCGGGCGGCAATGGCGGCATGTTTGGCTCGTCGCTGTTTGCCGGGGCGCTGTGCGGCTTCATTTTCGCGCGCCTCATCAATTTAAGCGGTCTGTACCCGATTTCAGAAGTACACTTTATTGTGCTGGGCATGGCTGGCACCCTGGCCGGGGTGGTGCACGCCCCCCTCACGGCCATCTTCCTGATTGCCGAAATAACCGGCGGCTATGCCCTGTTTGTGCCGCTGATGCTCGTTACCTCGGGCTCCTACCTGATTACGCGCTACTTCGAGCCGTACTCGGTGTACACCCGCAAGCTGGTGCAAAAGGGCGTGTACGTGAACCATGACCGCGACCGGGGCCTGCTGGCCCTACTCGACGTGACAAGCCTGCTGCAAACCGATTTCCAACCCGTACGGCCCGACGACACGCTGGGCGAACTGGTACAGACTTTCCGCAACACGTCGCGCAACCTGTTTCCGGTGGTCGATTATGACGACGGAGGCCGGCTGCTGGGGGTGGTTAGTCTCGATGCCGTTCGCCACGCCCTCTTCGACGACGCCCACTACACCACTACCCGCGTACGCGACCTGATGGACGAGCCGCTGGCCATTGTTCGCCCCGATGATACGCTGCTCGACACGCTGCGCTGCATGGAGCAGCTCGATGCCTGGGCCCTACCCGTGCTCGACGCCGACGACCGATACCTGGGGTTCCTGCTCAAATCCACCATCCTGGCCAACTACCGCCGCCAGCTGCTGAAAGACAGCGGAGAGCAAGGAATGTGACGGACATATGGCTAAAATGTGGCTGGAGTGCAGAAAATGAGAAGTGTTGAAACTTGGCGCGTCATCTTACTGTAATTTGCGGGCCCTTTCTTCGCGCCTGTGCGGCACGTTCTGCACATTCAAGCCCCATTTCTCACATTTCGCACATTACTCTTGATTTACCTGTTCACCGATGGCTCCTCGCGGGGCAACCCCGGGCCGGGCGGCTACGGCGCCATTCTGCGCTTTGGCACCCACGAGAAGGAGCTTACCGAGGGCTTCCGCCTGACGACCAACAACCGCATGGAGCTGCTGGCCGTGATTGTGGGCCTGGAAGCCATTAACCGGCCCGAACTGCCTATTATGGTCGTTACGGATTCGCGTTACGTGGTAGATGCGGTGGAGAAAAAGTGGGTGTTCGGCTGGGCCAACAAAGCCGATTTTGGTAAGAAAGCTAACGAAGACCTGTGGCGGCGCTTCATCAAAATATACAAGCAGCGCACGGTACAGTTCCGCTGGGTGCGGGGCCACAACGGCCACCCCGAAAACGAGCGGTGCGACCAGCTGGCCGTGCGCAGCGCCACCCGCGGCCCTCTGCTGATTGACGCGGGCTACGAGGCGCTTGGGTAGGGATTAGGATAAGAACGTCATTCTGCGACTTCGCTCCGCTGCGCTCAGAATGACAATTTCTCTGGCAAGTCATAACTGGCAACCCCAAAATGGCTAACTCCTACTTCCAGTTCAAACAGTTCCGCATCGAGCAGGCAGCCTGCGCCATGAAGGTCTGCACCGACGCCTGCGTGCTGGGCGCCGTGGCTGCTGTGGAAGGGGCAGCGCGGATACTCGACATTGGCACCGGTACCGGCCTGCTGGCCCTGATGGCCGCCCAGCGCAACCCCACGGCTACCATCGAAGCCGTGGAGCTGGATGAAGCAGCAGCAGCACAGGCCGCCGCCAACTTCGCGGCCAGCCCTTGGGCGGCGCGGCTGCACCTGCACGCGCAGCCGCTGGCCCAACTGGCCACCGCCCGCCCCCGGCCCTTCGACCACATCATCTGCAACCCGCCCTTTTTTCGCCGCGCCCTCCGCTCGCCCGACGCCCGGCGCACCACCGCCCGCCACGCCGCCACCGACACGCTGAGCTTCGCCGAGCTGACCCGCTTCGCCGCCGACTTCCTGACACCCACCGGTCGCCTTACAGTGCTGCTGCCGCCGCCCGAAATGCAGGAATTTGAGCGCGAGGCCGCCGCTACAGGCCTGTTTCCGACAACCCGGCTGGTGCTTCGACACCGCGCCACCAGCAAGCCGCTGCGCCATATCATGGAATTCAGCCGACAGCCTACGGCGGTGCAGGAGCAGGATTTACCGCTGCACGAGCCGGACTCCGAAGCCTATATGTCCTGGCTTCGGGGGCGGCTGGGTCCGTTTTATTTGGCGCTATAGGATTATAGGAGCGTTAGACTCGACGCCCTAACGTCCCTGCTGGCTTAGATGAGTGGCAGCAGGGACGTTAGTGCTGCCAGCTTCTGCTGATGCAACTGGCCCAGCAAGTCGGTGGGCAGGCGGGCGAAGTCGGTGGCAGGATAATGGCGCAGCACCCGGCCCTCGGCCAGCACCGTAATTTCGTCGCACAGTTCGGTGAGGGAGCCTAGCAGGTGCGAGGTCAGCAGGATACCGGTGCCCTGCTGGCGTAGGCGGCGCAGCACTTCCATGAGCAGCAGGTTGGCGCTCAGGTCGAGTCCGTTGAAGGGTTCGTCGAGCACGAGGTAGCGGAAATCCTGGACCAGCAACGCCAGCAAAGCGAGCTTCTTCTTCATGCCAGCCGAGTAGTCTTCTGCGTACTGATCGAGGGGTAACTCCAGCAACTCGTTCCAGGCCGCGAGGCTGGGCACCGGCCAGCCGCGGGCCTGCAGGCAGAACTCCACGTACTCGCGGCCAGTGATGCGCGGGTAGAAATAGGGCTCATAGGGCAGCAGGCCGGTGCATTGGCGGATGGGCCGACCGCCGGTTTCGCGCACCGCTCCGCGGTAGTCGGCGTGTAGGCCGTAGAGGCAGTGTAACAGCGTGGTTTTGCCCGCCCCGTTGGCCCCCACCAGCCCGTGCAGCGTGCCCGGCCGCAGTTCTAGGTCGATGTGGTGCAACACGGTATGCGTGCCGAACGCCTTACCCAGTCCTTCGATTGCTATCATATTTTGTACTGAATTGTCTATTGCCGGTTGTGAGTTGCCAGAGGAACCCTTCTTCTGACAATCTTATTCCTGTCGGTACTGCTCCAATCGGCTCCGGCTTTTCAGCAGCAGGCCCAGAAAGCAGGCCAGCAGCAGCGCCAGATAGGCCGGGTTGCTGCCCAGCACCGACATCCCCACCACCACAGCCCCGACCTGCGTGAGGCGGCCCAGCGTGGCGTGCGGATAAAAGGCGTATTTGGCCAGCACAACCATCGTTAGCACGGCGGCGCACCAGCCCAACGCCAGCCCCGTACCGGCTACCCCGGCCGGACCGTTGGCCAGTACGGCTGCTAGCGGAGCCACTGTAAGGCCGAAATACAGCAGCCCCCAGCCTAGCCGCTGCCGCAACCAGGCGCCCGGTGTGCGCATAGCGGGCAGCAACCAACTCCAGGGCTCGGCCGGGCCATAGGTATCAAGCGTGAGCAGCAGCCAGGCCAACACGGCCAGCGCAGGGCCGGTGCTACTGGCGCGGGTGACGATGGCTACCGCCAGCAGCACCAGCCACGCCAGCCCCAGAACCGGCCGGCGGCCCACACTCACCCACTCAAAGGCCACGCTCCGATACCAAGTTGGCCGCCATTGCCGGCTGGCGGACAGAGCCGCGGCCGGTACCAGTGCAACCATTGCTGCTCCAGTTACCGTCAGCAAAGCCGGGCCAACGCGGCCCCAACCCAGTAGCACCAGCGCCACCGGCAAGCTTCCCAGGGCGCATTCCGCCGCCAGCCAGACCCGGAACCCGGGCGCGCTAAGGTGCAAAAAGGGTAAGTCGGCGCGGCGGCGGTGCAGGCTAAGCACGAACAGGACCACTACCAGCGGCACCACCCAAGCCAGTGTAGGATGAGCGGCAGCCGTGAAAAGCGCCCGGGCCGCCGCCAGTCCCAGTAGCGCCCCCAACATCAGCAGCCGCCACCAGCCTAGTTCGCGTAGCTGCCGGCCCAGCAGCCGGGCCCGCAGGCGTAGGTAATAGTGCATAGCGAGTTGGCTTGTCCGGATGCTATAACTCGGACGCTGGGCGCTTATTGTGGCGCGCCCGGAACACGCACTTCTTCCTCCACGAAAGCAATACCATACTCTGCGGCCAGCTCGTCTAGGATTGGCTCGTAGAGTTCCGGCAACGTTGGGATAACCCCCCCCCGCTGCAGCAGCTTCCCGGTGGCCAGCCGCCGCACGGCCATGCCCAGCGGCAGGCCCACGGTTTTGGCCATGGCTGTGTGCATCGCGTCATCGCCCAGCACCACCACCGACGAGTTGCGGCCGTGTAGCTGCCCGTTCAGCTCATACTCAAATTGGTGCTGCATCACAATCATGTCATGGTCGGTGGGGGCCAGCGCCCACTTTTCGGTCAGCCGCTTTTCGAGCAGCTGGGCCGGTGTGGCATTGGCCTGGCCTACCGGCACCTCATCAAACAGCCCCAGCCAGCCGAGTTGCTGCATCTCCGCTGAGTCGGGCATCAGGTTTAGGTGCGCTGCCACGCGGGCTGGCAGCAACTGGCCAGCAGTAGTGGGCAACGGCAGGTAGGCGGCTACCAGTTCGGCCCAGGTAAGGCTGGCGGGGTTGCCCAGTTGCACGTTGTCGTCGGTGAGGCCCAGGCGTACCAGTTGGTGCCAGGCGGTGCAGTAGCCCGGCCGGCGTAGCGTGCCGCGTAGCATAGTATGCACATGGGCTAGCGCATACGGGGCACGGTAGCTGAGCGAGTCGCGGTTGGCGTAGCCCTCAAACTCGCCGAAGCCGGGTACGATTACCGTTTCTAGGCGCGTAAAAAGCTGCTGGTACGGAATGAAGCGCAGCCGGCCCTGCTCGAGGAATTTGGCCGTGCCCTGCCCTGCCAGCACCACATTGCGCGGGTTCCAGGTAAACTTATAGCGCCAGGGGTTGCCCGCCTCGGCCTCGGGGGCCAACAGTCCCCCACAATACGATTTGAACGAGGTAACCCGGCCGCCCTGCGCCCGGATGTCGGCAAGCACGCGCATGGCCGACATGTGGTCGAGGCCGGGGTCGAGGCCGCACTCCATGAGCAGCGTAACGCCCGCCGCCTCGGCTGCCGGCCCCATTGCCCGAATTTCGTCGCTTACGTAGCTGGCCGTAGCCAGGTGCCGCCCGTGCCGCACGCAGGCCCGCGCCACCGGGGCATGAAACAACGCCGGCAGCATCGACACCACCACGTCGGCGTCGGCTACAAGCTCCTCCAGCCGACTCTCATCATGCACATCAAATGGCACAGCCCGGGCATACTCCGAGTGCGCGGCCAGCACCGGCGCCAAATGAGCCGGTTGTACGTCGGCTATGGTTAGCCGCCAGCCTTCAGTGGGAGCGTGGTGTAGCAGATAGTTAATAAGCGAGGAAGCCGAACGGCCGGCTCCCAGCAGCAGAATACGCGCCATAAGTGGGTGATTGGGTGGGGCGGCAAGATAGGGAAACGGGCACTGAGTGCGTTTGAAATCACTCAGTGCCGTATTTTTCGACTATTCTCGCAAAAAACCGTACATTAGTCGCCCCTTTTCACTTTCCCGGGTCCACTTGCGGCACCCGCTCCTTTGCCCTGCATGGCCCACACTCTCACCCTGACCATTACGGCCGACATACTGGCCTCCGAAGCCGATCTGACACCTGCCGAAACGGCCACCTGGCAGGCTGCCCGGGCTGCCACTGCCACCTCCCACTCTCCCTACTCCCACTTCCAGGTAGGCGCGGCGCTACTGCTCGATGACGGCACCACATTCGGGGGGTCCAATCAGGAAAACGCGGCCTATCCTTCGGGCCTGTGCGCCGAGCGCACTGCCCTGTTCGGGCTGGCCGTTTCGCAGCCCCAGCGCCGCATTGTGGGCATGGCAGTAGCTGCCCGCCCCGCCGGTGGCAACTTTGGGCCGGCCAACCCCTGCGGAGCCTGCCGCCAGGTAATGGCCGAGTACGAGCAGCGCCAGCAGCAGCCCATTCCGTTGCTGCTACCCGGCCCCGATGGCGCTATCTACCGCTTCTCCTCCCTCTCCGCCCTGCTTCCCTTCGGTTTCAGTGCCGACGACCTGCCGAAGTTGAAATAGGGCATTGGCAGGTTGATTTTTCAGGTAAAACACTTATTGCAAAGGCTCTGAAAGCAGTATCGGCGGCCCGGAAGGCTATCGGGTGCATCATCCGGTTGTCTGGGTGCTAGCTCGCCGTTTCGCTCTTTATTGCTTTATGGAACACTTGCTTACAGTTGCACGCACGGCCCGCTATCAGCAACTAGGCGAGTTGTCGGCGGCTACGCGGCGGGTGTGGTTTGTAGCGCACGGCTACGGACAGCTGGCGGCCTATTTCGTACGACATTTCGCCCACCTGGTGGCCGCCGACCCGCACTTGGTCATTATCGCGCCCGAAGGATTGTCGCGCTTTTACCTCAACGGCACTGGCGGCCGGGTAGGGGCCACCTGGATGACCAAAGAGAATCGGCTGGCCGAAATCGACGATTATGTGGCTTACCTCAATCAACTGGCAGCCACTATTCTGCCTCGGGTGGCCCCCGATGCGGCCGTTACAGTGCTGGGCTTCTCGCAGGGAGCAGCCACCATTAGCCGCTGGCTGGCCCGCGCGCCATTCCGCCCGGCCCGGCTAATCCTCTGGGCCGGCGCCTTCCCCCCCGATATGGATTTCTCGGTGGCTACCCGCCTGCTGCAGGGCCTGCGCGTTACGCTGGTATGCGGCACCGAGGATGAGTTCATCAAAACCGATGATCTACAGAACCAGCAGGATTTTCTGCGCCGGCTGGGCGTTGAGCCAACGCTGATCCGTTTTGTCGGTACGCATACGCTGGACCGGGAGACGCTGCTGGCACTGGCAGTGTAGAGCTGTATTTTCGGCGCTGCAGAAAACTGGGGCTACTTAAGGCGCCCTCTTACTGAACTTGCAAACTCAGGTTGCGGCGGGCGGTGTAGGGGCGGGGGGGTGTCCCCCCCCCCCCTCCCGCCCCCCCCACAGCAATAGTCTAAACGGCGGGGCGGGAAGACCCCCCCCCCCCCCCCCCCCCCCCCCCCACCGGTCGAGGAAACCCTTATTTTTCCTCTAACACATTGCCGGCCCCGCGCGGT
>NZ_JAGGPS010000043.1:47945-48767 GCF_018613725.1 Hymenobacter sp. ISL-91 | reverse complement strand
CGCTCCGCTCGGGATGACAGACTGTTTCAAGCTCAACTTGCCGGCTCCAGCACGGCCGGCTCGTTGTGAGCGGGCGAGTTTACCAGCTTGCTGATGACGTACTCGCGCATCAACTCGGCGGGATAGGGGCGCAGCAGGGCCTGATGGCCGGCGGCCGGCACGGCGTCGCTGAGCCAGGCCTGTTCGGCTTTGGCGCCTTCCAAAATTACCGGCATCCGGTGGTGCAGGGGCTGCATCAGGGCGTTGGGCTCGGTGGTGACGATGGTGAACGTGGGCAGCACCTCGCCGGTGGCGCGGTCCAGCCATTCATCCCAGAGGCCGGCGAAAGCGTAGGGCTGCCCGGAGGTGAGCAGGATGCGGTGGGGCGTTTTGGGCGGCAGGCCGTGGGCTTCCTTCTGCTGCCACTCATAAAAGCTGTCGGCCAGCACCAGACAGCGGCGGCGCTGGAGCAGCTGCCGGAACGAGGGCTTTTCGGCCAGCGTTTCGGCGCGGGCGTTGATGGGCTGGGGGCCGCTGGTGCGGTCTTTCACCCAGGCCGGCACCAGGCCCCACTGCATCAGCCGCACCTGCTCGGGCGCGGCGTTGGTTATCACGGGCAGGTGCTGCGAAGGCGCGGCGTTGTAGGTCGGGGCGAAGTCGGTAGCGAGGTTGGCCCCGAATCGTTCTTTCAGCAAACCAGGTGGGGAAATCAGGGAGTAACGTCCGCACATAATCGAAAGGATGAAGTGAGGGTTGGTTTTACGTGCTGGAGGGAAGGGGCGTTATCGGGTGCTGAGCAGGACGTTATTCAAAGTGAGTCATGGAGGTCGGTGTAGGGGCGGG
>NZ_JAGGPS010000043.1:39454-47907 GCF_018613725.1 Hymenobacter sp. ISL-91 | reverse complement strand
CCGCCCCTACACCGACCTCCCAACTTAGTTCGGCCACTAGAGTTTACACCCGCGCCAGCAGTTCCCGAACCTGCCGTTCCAGGTCGGTTTTGGAGCCGGTATTCTGAAGCACGGCGTCGAAGTGCGGGTAGTCGTCGAGGGCGGTTTCGCTGGGATGGGCGTCGTCGCGGGTGCCGTCGCCGCGCTGGTGCAGCGGGTCGCCCTCCACGCGCAGCATCAGGCCGCCGCGGCTGCGGATGAGGTCGGCCTCATTGGGGAAGCGCACATCGGGGATGAGCGTGCACTGCTCGGTGGGGAGCTTGGAGAAGAACGCCTGCACCCAGATATCGGGCTCCCAGAGGCGTAGCGCCAAGCCCACCTGCTGCAGCATTTCGCCCCGGGTGCGGCCGAACGCGGGCAGCTTTTCGGCCTTGCCGGGCTGCGAAAAGTAGGGCGCTGTGCCTTCGCCGGCCAGCGCCGCGCACACTTCCTTTATGGGCTCGCCCACCGAGCGGATATGCCACTTGCGCTCGGGCTGCAGCTGCTGCATGAGCCGGGCAACTGTGTCCTTGCCACTGCCCCGCCGACCCGAAAAACCGATTAGCTTGATCATCGGGTAAAGGTAGCAGGGGCGAAGAACTGTACCTGCCGAACGGACACTGCGGATAGCTGGAGCGGCCTGTTCAGTATCCCTTTCCGCTCACTATTTAAAGCTATCCAGTAGCTCAGCGCTATTAAATAGAACGTCATGCTGAGCNNTAGAGATGCTTCGGCTCCGCTCAGCATGACGGCCTTTCGGCTTTCCACACTGCTTCTTCGCTTACAGAAAGCTCTTCAACTCGCTCAGGCAGCTGATTTCGTAGGTTACCTGGTTGAAGTGGCGGCGCTTATCGGGGTTGAAATACACTTGGTCGAGGCCGGCATTGTAAGCCCCCAGCACGTCGCACTCCAGGTTGTCGCCCACCATCAGGCTCTCGGCCGCGGTGGCCCCGCTACGCTCCAGCGCATGTGCGAAAATGCGCGTGTCGGGCTTGAGATGGCCGCAGCACTCCGACGTTACGATTTCCCGGAAGTAGCTGGTCAGGTTAGACGACTGCAGCTTCACGTGCTGCACGTCGCGGAAGCCGTTGGTGATGAGGTGTAGTTCGTAGCCCTTGTCGCGCAGGTAATCCAGCACCTCGTGGGTGTAGGGAAATACGGCCGATTTGAGGGGCAGAATATCGGTGAACTGGTCCGACATATCGGCCGGCGAATCGGCCTCCGCGAGGCCCAGTTTGCTGAACGTGCGCGGGAAGCGGGTGGCCCGCAGCTGCTTCTGCCCGATTTTACCGTTCTGATACAGCCGCCACAGCCCGTGGTTGATATCCGAATACACCCGGATGAACTCCTCGACCGTGAACGTGCCGTAGCGGCTCAGCTGGTGCTCCTCGTACAGGTGGCGCAGGGTCTGGTCGGCATTAGTTTCAAAGTCCCACAGCGTGTGGTCGAGGTCGAAGAAGAGGTGGCGGTATTTCACTGGGTGAGCGCTGAGGCGAAAAGGTGAGTAAGAATAAGGAGCCAATGCGGCCGGGTGCATAATAGCCAATCAATCAAGCTGTAGTCGTTTTACAACCCGGCCTTCGCCCAGATGTTCGCGCACGATTTCGGCGACGTCGCGGGGGCGCACGTCGCCGTAGGCTACGCCTTCGGGGTAGATGATGAGGGCCGCGCCGGCACCCTTTTTGCACTGCTTACACAAATCGAGGCAGTTGCAGGTCTGTACCCGCACCTTACGCTTTTCGCCGTCCAGCAGCCGAATCTTGAGCCCCTGGCTTTTCAGTTCCTGTTTAAGAGCCTTGGCCACGTCGCGGCCGATTTCATCTTTCTGGGCCGCGCACACAAACACCCGGGCCACCTTGTCAACTGATTTCACGTTTAACTGGTATTGAGTAGTTGGTATTGGGTAGTGAGTAGCAGGTTATGGCATCTAATTGTAGTAACTCATCTTACTACTCCATACCAACTACTCCATACTATGAACCCTGCCAGCGGCGGCTCTGGAGCTTGTACGCGGCCAGCTCGCGGTTCGACCACAGCGTTTGGTAAATTTTCTGGTCCTGCATCAGCTGGGCGTCGCGCTCCATGTAACCGAGCAGCTGGCGCAATAAATCCAGGGCTTCCTCTTTGATGAAGTAGAACACCCAGTTATCGAGGCGGCGGGAGCTGACAAGGCCGGCGCTACGTAAGTGAGCCAGCTGGCGCGAGGTTTTGGTCTGGGAGAAGTCGAGTACCTGTTCCAGATCAGAAATGCACATTTCCTGGTTGCGCCACAGCAAATGCAGAATACGCACCCGGCTCTCGTCGGCCAGGGCCTTGAATACTTGCTGACCAAATGCAACGGTAAAGTGTTTGAGGCGCATCTTTAGGCGAAAGCGGGACACAAGGGCGGCAACCGAACCCCGGTGCCGGCCCGAATTTAAGCCAAACCCGCCAGCAGCCCCCGAAAGTGCCGTATCTTTGGTATTCCTAATGACTTATCTGCCCATTTTGAGTTCGGTTCGAGTTTCCTTTCTGCTCACGGCGTTGCTGCTGGCCCTGGGCCTGCTGCTGGCGCCCGGTGCGGCGCTGGCCCAGGGCCAGCGACCGGTCGTGCAGTTCACCGGCATTGTGGCTTCCGGCGACTCGCTGCTCGGCGTGCCCGGCGCGGCCATCTTCGTGCCCAAGGCCGGGCGCGGCACATCCAGCAACGAATACGGCTATTTTTCGCTGCCCGTGCTGGCCGGCGACAGTATCGTAATCCGCAGCCTGGGCTACCGAAACCAGTATGTTATTGTGCCCGAAACCTACCCCCGCCAGAGTTACTCCGTTATCGTGCAGCTGCAGGAAGACGCTACCATTCTGCCCGAAGTCCGCATCTTTCCTTACGCCACCGAGCGGGCCTTTAAAGAAGCGTTTCTGGCCATGAAGGTGCCTTCGGAAAACGACCGTTCGGCTGCCGAAAAGCTCAACGAGCAAACCATGCGCCGCATGTTTAATACGCTGCCGGTTACCAGTATGGGCAACTACCGCCAAACTATGCAGGCCCAGCAGCAGGACCAGCAGCGCCGCATGGGTTTCGGCCAGACGCCGGCCACCAACAACCCGCTGCTCAACCCGTTCAGCTGGTTGCAACTCATCAAGCAGGTGAAATCCGGCGAGTTCAAGAAGAAGGAAGGCATAGATTACTAGGCGCGAAGACACAGGCAACATCATTCCAGGTAAACCCTGCCAGGGGTTTCCGGGTAAAGGAAGTGTTTGACCTCACGTATTCTCTCGTTTATGGATACCAATCTGCCGCAGACCACCCAGCCCCGCATCGTTATCGTTGGGTGTGGCTTTGCCGGGCTCCGGCTGGCCAAAGACCTGGCGGAGCTGCCGGTGCAGGTCGTCGTCATCGACCGCAACAACTACCACAACTTCCAGCCCCTGCTGTACCAGGTGGCTACCGGTGCCCTCGAAGCCGACAGCATCGCCTATCCGATTCGGAAGATTTTTGCCGGCCAGGCCAATTTTTTCTTCCGGATGGCTGATGTGGAGCGGGTTGATACGAACCGCAACGTGCTGGAAACCAACATCGGGGAAATTCGCTACGACCACCTGGTGCTGGCGACCGGCTCGCTGACCAACTTCTTCGGGCTCGACAGCATCGAGCAGAATGCCATGCAGATCAAGAGCGTGCCCAACGCCCTGAATCTGCGCAGCTACCTGTTTCAGAACTTCGAGAAGGCCATCCTCACCGAAGACCCGGCCCAGCGCCAGGCCCTGATGAACGTGGTAGTGGTGGGCGGCGGCCCCACGGGCGTCGAAATATGTGGCTCGCTGGCTGAGATGCGCAAGGATGTGCTGCCTAAAGACTACCCCGAGCTCGACCTCAAACAAATGGAAATCTACCTCATTGAGGCGGGAGCTGAAGTGCTGGGGCCGATGAGCAAGGAGTCGCAGGTGCAGGCCAAGCACTACCTCGAAGAGATGGGCATTCATCTGCGCCTCAACACCCACGCCCAGCGCTACGAGAACGGCCGCATCTATTATTCCGATACCGAATTCATCCGTACCCAGAACCTGATTTGGGCGGCTGGCGTGAACGGCTCTGCGCTTGATGGCCTGCCCGAAAACGTGGTGGCCCGCAACAAGCGTGTGGGCGTCGATACCCAGAACCGGGTGCTGGGCCTACGCAACGTGTACGCCATCGGCGACGTGGCCAACATGGAAACCCCCGAAATGCCCCGCGGCTACCCTATGCTGGCGCCGGTGGCCATTCAGCAGGCCGAGCAGCTGGCCGCCAACCTGGGGCGGCTGCTCCGGGGCGAGGAACTGCAGCCGTTTAAGTACACCAATAAGGGTAGCATGGCCATTGTGGGCCGCAACCGGGCCGTCGTCGATTTGCCCGGCGACCTGCACTTCGGCGGCTTTCTGGGCTGGCTTACCTGGCTGTTTGTGCATCTGATGACGCTGGTGGGCTTCCGCAACAAGGCCGTAACGCTGGTCGGCTGGGCCATCAGCTACTTCAGCTCCGACAAGGCCCTGCGCCTCATCATCCGCCCCTTCAAGCGCCACGATTTCGATGAAGTAACCGGCGTAAAAGCGGCCGAGCACAAAGCCGCCACCGCTAGCTACATTCCGCCCGTTCCGTCGCCCGAGGCCCCGGTAGTGGGCGGCTGATAAACCTGGTTTTCCAGCAAAGCAAAGGCCCCTATTCAACCGGATAGGGGCCTTTGCTTTACTGGAAAACCAGGTTATTGTGCTGGTGTCGGCCGCAACGCCGCCAGCAGCTCCGCAAACTGTACCGTAAGCTTGGCGAGTTCGGTGGTAGCAAGCAGGCGGGCATCGAGACCCACGCAGGTAGCGCCGGCCGCCTGCCACTCGGCCATTGCGGCCACGGTTGGCTGAATGCCGCCGGTAGCCATGAGCGGTACGTGGGGCAACGGGCCGCGCAGAATAGCCAAGTAGGCGGGCGTGAGGTAGGCCGAGGGGTAGAGCTTGACCAGCGTGGCCCCCAACTGGTGGGCAGCATAGACTTCGTTCAGCGTCTGGGCGCCGGGCAGCCAGGCCAGGTCGTGGCTGCGGCAGATGGCGGCTACCTCGGGGCTGGTAATGGGCTGAATGATAAAGTCGGCGCCGGCTTCAATAAAGCGGCCAGCCTCTTCGGGCGTGTAGATGGTGCCGGCCCCCAGGAGCAAATCGGGGTATTCGGCCTCCACGAAGCGCTGAAGCCGGGCAAAAATGACCGGCGCTTCGTGGCCCCGGTTGGTGAACTCGAACAGCCGCACCCCCGCCGCATAGCCGGCCGCCAGCACGGTGCGGGCATACTCTTCAGAAGCGTGGTAGAAAACCGGCAGCAGCGGGTGCTGCCGGGCCTGGGCCAGCATGTGGGCCGAAGAAAACGAAGCCATAAGCGGATGAAATGATAAACAGGCGGGTTTACGTGCGAACGACGTAAATGGCGCAATCAAGCGCCTGCCTCTGTCAGTTTCGCCAGCTCAGCACCTGCCATAGTGCTGCTAAAGGGCGTACTCGCTTAGCGTGCGGCTCACTTCGTAAATCGTCTGGTCGCCGCGGAAGCTTTTGGTGATGGGCTCGGCCATGCCGCGCACCCAGATTTTCAGGTCGGCATCGAGCTCGAAGTGGCCGGTGGTTTCGGTGCTGTACCGCTCGATGCTGCGGTAGGGCACGCTCAGGTATTCACGTTTTTTGCCCGTTACGCCCTGCTTGTCAATCAGTAGCAGGCGCTTGTTGGTGAACACCAGCAGGTCGCGGATGACAATGTAGGATTTACACACCTGCTCGCCCGGTGCCAGCAGTTGGCTCAGCTCCAGCTGAATGGCGCCGGTGTCAGTTTCGGAAGCGTTGCCCAGCAGGCCGTCGAGAAGTCCCATGTGAAAGCGGATTAGGTTCGGGAGAAGGGAAAGGCTGCTAAACGTAAAGAGCCGGCCTAAAGATAGACCGGCTCTTTACGTTTAGGTGGTTGGTCTTTTGAATAGAGACCGAGAAGGCTGGTTCTTTAGTTCGAACCGCCTGTCGAAGCCGGTGTCGTCAGCGGCTTCTGCTCCTTCTGCTGCAGCGCCGACTGCTGCTGCATGGGGTTTGGGGCTGCCCGCTGCTGGAATTCGTACAGCTCGAAGCGCGACGGCGCGGCCTGCTGGGGCCAGGCGTTGTTGCTCAGGTCGGTGTCGGCGGTCTGCTGGTAGGGGTCAATGACGAAGCTGGCCACCGGCTTCTCCGTCACGAACACCTTGCTGACCTCGGCGTTGTTTTTGCGCCAGATTTCGGCCGGAATCTGCTGGATTTCCTTCTGGCCGTCGGCGTACGTGAGCTGCATGATAACGGGCATCGTGAGGCCGCCTAGGTTTTTGAGGCTCACTTCATACACGTTCAGGCCGCTGCCTAGGCGCTGCTGCTGCTCGGGCGTAAGGGTTTTCAGCAGCTGCTGGTAGCGCTGCTGGTCGGCGGGCGTGGCCACCAGCGGGTCGTACTGGTTGTAGAAGTCCTTTAGCTCGGGTTTGTCATCAACCAGCGTGCGCGGAATAGCCGTTTGGTTGCGCTGCTGCGAGATAGTGCGGGGTGCCTGCTCCTTTAGCTCGCGCTGGCGGGCCTTCTCCACAGTCGGGTTTTGCGAGTTGACATTGTACTGTTTTACGCCGGCAATGGCCAGGTCGGTGTGCTCGGTGGTATAAAACCAGCCGCGCCAGAACCAGTCCAGGTCTACGGCCGAGGCGTCTTCCATCGTGCGGAAGAAGTCGGCGGGCGTGGGGTGCTTGTAGGCCCAGCGGCGCGAATACTCCTTGAAGGCGTAGTCGAACAGCTCGCGGCCCATAATGGTCTCGCGCAGAATGTTGAGGCCGATGGCGGGCTTGCCGTAGGCGTTGTTGCCAAACTGCAGCACCGACTCCGAATTGGTCATAATCGGGGTCTGCAGGCTCTTATCGGTGCGCATGTAGGGCACAATCTGGGCGGCGTCGCCGCGGCGCGAAGGGTAGTCACGCTCCCATTCCTGCTCGGCCAGGTACTGCACAAACGAGTTCAGGCCCTCATCCATCCAGGTCCACTGCCGCTCATCCGAGTTCACAATCATCGGGAAGAAGTTGTGGCCCACTTCGTGGATAATCACCGAAATCATCCCGTATTTCCGGTCGGCCGAGTAGGTGCCGTCCTTCTCGGGGCGGCCACCATTGAAGCTCAGCATCGGGTACTCCATGCCACCCACCGGCCCGTGCACCGAAATGGCCACCGGATACTCGTAAGGGATGGTATACTTGGAATACACCTTGATGGTGTGCGCAATTACCTCGGTCGAGTACTTACCCCAGAGGGGGTTTCCCTCCTTGGGGTAGTAGCTCATGCACATCACGTTCTTGCCGTCCTGCTTGATGCCCATGGCATCCCAGATAAACTTGCGCGACGAAGCCCAGGCGAAGTCGCGGACGTCTTTGGCGGCGTAGGTCCAGGTTTTGGTGCCTTTGGCGCGGGTCTGCTCGGCCCGCTCGGCCTCCTGCGGCGACACAATCAGGACCGGACTTTTGGCTCCCTGGGCCTGCTGCAGGCGCTGGCGCTGGGCGCTGGTCAGCACCTCGTTGGGGTTCTGCAGTACGCCGGTAGCACCCACTACGTGGTCGGCGGGGGCCGTAATGCTTACGCGGTAGTCGCCGAAGGGCAGCGCAAACTCGCCGTTGCCCAGAAACTGCTTGTGCTGCCAGCCCTGGTTATCGGAGTATACCGCCATGCGGGGGTAAAACTGCGCGATTTCGTAGAGGTAATTTTTATCCTCGGGGAAGAACTCGTAGCCGCTACGCTGATTGATTTTGAGTTGGTCGTTGATGTTGTAGCGCCAGCTGATGCTGAATGTAACGGCTTGCTTAGGCCGCAGGGGCGTAGGCAAATCAATCCGCATCATGGTGTTGTTGATGGTGTAGGGCAGCGCCTTCCCGCCTTTCAGCTTCACCTCGCCAATCTTGAAGCCGCCATCAAACCCGTCGCGCTGCATGTAGTCCATCGCCTGGAAGGGCATCCGGGGCTGGATTTCGCCAACCTGTGTAGCGGTGGTAATGGAGTTCTTGTCGAGGATGTTCTGGTCGAGCTGCACCCAGAGGTAGGTGAGCACGTCGGGCGAGAGGTTGGTGTAGGTAATGTCCTCGTCGCCGGTGATGGACTGCTTCTCGTCGTCGAGCCGCACCCGGATGTTGTAGTCGGCGCGCTGCTGCCAGTAGTCGTTGCCGGGCGCACCCGAAGCCGTGCGGTAGGAGTTGGGCGTGGGCAGCAGGGTTTCGAGCTGGGCGAATTTATCGGTGCCGGAGTTGGTGTTCTGCGCGGCCGAGGGTAGGGCCAGCAGCACCGCCAGCCCGGTGGCCAGTAGCGTATTTTTCAGCATAGAAGGCAGGTGGGGGTTTTACGTTAGAAAGTTAGGCGTTTTTTGGATTAGTTGAATGGTAAAGGGTTTTTACAACGATGTAGGGGCGGGG
>NZ_JAGGPS010000043.1:24549-39413 GCF_018613725.1 Hymenobacter sp. ISL-91 | reverse complement strand
CCCCGCCCCTACTTCGTTAACCCACCAGCAACACCAGCGCAATACCCAGGGCCGCTCCGCTACTCACCAGCAGCCAGTCGCGCCGGTCTACGCCCACCCCCCGGATCAGGCCGTAGCCCAGGGCCAGAATAAGGCCCACAATCAGCAGCTGACCCAGCTCGACGCCCACATTGAAGCTGAATAGCTCCAGCACTGGCCGGCGCTGCTGGCCCAGTAGCTCGCGCAGGTAGCTCGAAAAGCCCAACCCATGAATCAGACCGAAGCCCACGGCCAGCAGGTTGGGCAGCGCCAGCACCAGCGGCCCGCCGGTAGTAGCGGCCGGCTCGGTGCGGCGCAGGGCGGCACGGCCGGCGCGGGCCAGGTTCAGCAGGGCGGTGAGGATGATGGTAACCGGAATCAGGGTTTCAATCAGCTGGGGCGAATAGTTCACCAGATCGAGGGTAGCCAGGGCCAGCGTGAGCGAGTGGCCCACCGTGAAGCTGGTTACCAGCAGCACCACCCGCCGCCAGTCGCGCAGCACGTAGGGCGCGCACAGGGCCAGCAGAAACACCAGGTGGTCGTAGGCCTGCAGGTTGAAGATGTGAAAGAAACCGAGCTGGAGGTAGGTGGTAAAAACAGACATGCGGGTATCAAAAGCAATGAGCGGGCAAATATCCGAAACCCGACGACATCGCCTAGCCTCAAAAAAAGGAGCCTGCCGACAGATGTCGGCAGGCTCCTTACACAGGCCGGAAAACCGCTCAGGCTATTCCTTCACAATGCGGCGTACATCGAGGCCGCCTTCGGTGCGGGCTTTCAGTGCATATACGCCGCTGGGCAGCTGGCTCAGGTCGAGCAGCTGCTCCAGGCGGCCGGCGGGCACCGTAAGGGTGCGCACCAGCTGGCCCACGGCATTGTACACGGTCAGCTCCACGGCCTTGGTGTAGCCACCCAGCTTCACCGTCAGGCGGCCGTCGGTGGTGGGGTTGGGGTAGAGCTGCAGCGAAGAGCCGGCCAGCGGCTGGTTGCTGGTTGTGATGACGAGCGGGGCCGAGGGCAACGAGGTGCAGCCGGCTGCGTTGGTCGTCGTTACAGTGTAGGAGCCCAGCTGCGCTGCCGAGTTCACTACGTATGTTGGGTTGGTGGCACCGGCAATGGCAGCACCGTTCAGCAGCCACTGGTTGCCGGTGGCCGCACTGCTCGTGAGCGTGGTAACCGGACCGCTGTACTGCACCGATACCGTTGGCTGGGCCGGACGGGCGTTGATGGTGACGCTGAACGTAGCCGTAACGGCCGCGCAGGCGCCCGAAGCAGCCACCGAGTTGGTTACTACATAAACACCGGGTGTGCTGGTGCTCAGGTTGATAACGCCGGTAGCGCTGATAACCAGGCCCGCTGTGCTGCTGAACGTACCAGCCGAAGCGCCGGTAGCCAGTACCGGGCTGGGGTTGGTGGCGCCCACGCAGTAGTTGGCACTAGCATAGCTGAAGCCCGCCGTAGCCGGCGCTGTAATAGTAACGCTGAACGTAGCCGTAACGGCTGCACAGGCCCCCGAGGCGGCTACTGAGTTGGTTATCACATAGGTGCCGGGCGTGCTGGTGGCGGGCGTAATGGCGCCGGTAGCAGCATCAATGGTTAAGCCCGTGGTGCTGCTGAACGTGCCGGCCGTAGCGCCGCTGGCCAGGGTAGGCGTTACGGTGCCGGTAGCCGAAGTGCAGAAGCTGGCCGTTGCGTAGCTGAAACCGGCCGTGGCCGGAGTCGTGATGGTAACGCTGAACGTGGCCGAAGACCCGCAGGTGCCCGCTACGGTATACGTTACCACATACGTGCCCGCCGTGCTGGCGCTCAGGTTGATGGCACCGGTAGCGGCATCGAGGCTGAGGCCGGCCGTGCTGCTGAACGTGCCGCCAGCCGTGCCCGTGATGGTGGGTGTGGGGTTGGTGCCGCTTTGGCAGAAGGAAGCGGTGGCATACGAGAACGTGGCCGTGGTAGCCGGAGTCACCACAACCGTTACCGGAGCCGAGTACACCGTGCGGCCATCGGCCGTCGTGAGTACGGCCCTAAAAGTAGTAGTGGCCGTCAGGTTGCTGAAGGTGTAGGTAGCGCCGGTGTTGGTGCCGGCTACGGCCACAAAGCCGCTGCCCGAGTTGGCCTCGTAGCCCGTTACGGTGCCGGTAGTGCCGCTCAGCGTGAGCGTGCCGGTGTTGGTGCCAGCGCATACAGTAGCCACCGAGGTAGCCAGCGTGCCGCCCTCAGTGTTGGCCAGAACGAAGAAATCGTTGCCGGGCGTCAGGTCTTGGGTGGAGATGATGCCGGTAGTTGGAGTGGCAACGGTAGCACCACCAAGGTTGGCGTAGCTGCCACCCGCCGTAGCCGACTGGGCGACTATTGCCGTAGCGGGGTCGCCGAGCTCATCGTCGGCGCCGTAGCTCAGCTGCACGCGGGCCGTAGCCGGCAGGGCCACCGAGTTTTCAAGCCGCACGTAGCGGGTGGCGTTCAGGTTCGAAAGCCCACCCGAAAGCGTCCCGCCGGTAGCCGCCTTCACAACGGTAGCCGTGAACAGTTGGTCGGTGGCGGCCGTGATGCCGGTTACCACAACCGGCCGCCAGCCAGTGGCGTCGCCCACGGCAAACGTGCGGCTCACGGGCGTAGCGCTGTTCACGATGATGCCCAGCGGACCGTTTACATAGCTCGCGCCCGAACCCGTAGGAAAAGTAGGAGCACCGGTGCCGAGTACCAGAGGATTGGCCGCCGATGTAGTAAATACGCCGTTGGCCAGGGTCAGCGTGCCGTTCGATACGCCGCTGGTATTAACGGTAAGCTGGCCGCCCGCCAGCGTTACACCCGCCGGATTCAGTACCGTTATAATGTCGACGATACGGGTTGCCGGCACTTCAAAGCCAGTAGTTCGGTTGGCTGTTTCCGCCGCATACACAAGCTGGAGGGCGCCGTTGCCCACGTTGAACACTGGGGCGGATGTAAGGGAGCCGCTTGTACCCGTATTACCCGTCACGCCGGTTTGTATGGCGAAAATAGCGGGCGTGCCGTCGCCAACAGTCAGGTTGCCGGCCCCGTTCAGGTCGCCTGTAAACATGTTCACGCGCAGCGTCGTCAGGGGAGCGTTCAGCGTCAGCCCGCCGCCAATGTTATCGAGGCTCAGGGTCCGAAGGGTGGTAAACGTACCGCTGCCGCCAAGCGTCTGGGGCGTGCTGCCGCCAAAGTAAAGCGTGCTGTTCGTGGTGGTGCCGGTTAGGGTGCCGTTGTTGGTGATGCCCGGGCCGAGTTGCAGCAGCAACTGGCCGTTCAGATTCAGGTTGCTACCAGCAGTAATCAGGGCCGTGCCAAACACGTTGGTCTGGCCCTGTAGCAAGGCGCTTTTAGGACTGGTGGTGTTGTCGAGCACCAGATTTGGTGCGCCGCCCCGGATGCGGAAGTCGAAATTGGTGGCGGTGGCAGCCGTGCCCACATTCAATGTGCCGCCACTGAAATTGTATGTGCCCGCCACATAGTAGTCGAGTGGTGTGGTGGCGGTGCTGCGCTGCACCAGGTTGATCGAGCCTCCCGAGATGGTGGTAGTTCCATTGATGCCAAAAGAAGGCGCGCCCGAAGTATTACCCACATTCGACACATTGATACTACCACCGCTGAGCGTGAACGTAGTGGCCGCCGCCGCTGTAGCCGAGGTAAACGAGGTAACGCGTCCGGCCGCAGTCAGCGTACCGCCCTCCACCGTCAGGGCCGAGCCGCTACCCAGAAACAGGGAGTTGCCGGCCGCCGTGCCCACGTTGTAGGAGCCGGCCGACAGGCGGGCCAGGCCATTAACGGTAGCCGTGCCGTTTTGGGCAACTACTGTGAAGTTGGGGTTGTTCAGCCAGAAGCCTCCGGTAGCCGGAATGCTGTACGAGGCCGCGTTGCCAAATACTTTGCTGCTGATGGTAGCTGTACCCGATAGTTTCAGGGTGCCGGTCATATCGTCGGCCGGCGTGGCTCCTGTGGTGCGCGTCAGCAGGAAACCATCGCCACTGGTGGTACTGCCTTTCACCGATAGCGTCGGCAGGTTCATTTCCACTACATCGGCCCGTGCGGCTTTGGCCAGCGTGATGGTCTGCAGATCGGTCGTGCCGGTGCCGCCAAAGGTTGCGTTGCCCGCGCCGGTGAAGCGCAAATCGGAGCCGATGGCCGGGGTGGCACTCAAGTCGAGGGTACCGTTGTTGGTGACGCTTCCTGCCACTGCCAGGCTGTAGCCTGTAGCGGCCGAGCTAAGAAGCGAGCCGCCGGCCACCGTGAGCGAGGCCACGGTAGCCGCCACGTCGAGCGTTACGGTTGCGCCGTCCACAATGGTTACATCGTCGGTGGCGGTTGGCACCACGCCACCAACCCACGAGGTGGGGTCGCTCCAGTTACCGCCCGTGGCCGTAGAGGCAATAGCAGCCAGCGGGCCGCGCCTCGCAGTGCGTGGAGCGGCCGGGGCTGCTGCCACCGGGGCGGCTGCCAGTACGGGCAGCGTCAGGCGGGTAGCTACATCGACGGGCTTTAGCAGGGGGCGCTGCTGGGCGGCAGCAGGTAGTACCGGCAGCAGGCCTAGCGTCAGGAGTAGTGCCGGCCGCCAGCCTGCCAGCAGTTGCCGGGGCATAGCGGTTTTCGAAGAAAGTAGTGTTTTTTTCATGTAGATAATAAGAGAACTGAGAAAAAGCAACACCGGATGCCATCTGGCCGGTGAACTACAACCGGCCCTGCAGCACAGCTCCGGAACAGATGCGCAGGAATTGTACTAAGTCAATCAGGAGCAGCAGACAGCAGTGTATTTCTGCTCAATATCCGACATATACTGTACTTGTCAATGATGTTTATACTGTTTTAAGTGCATTTTTTCAATTCTTACTAAAAATACTGCCATTACTGCCGCTCTGGCCCTCCTGAGGATGCCTGTGCCGGACGCCTAAACTGTGCTACCTGCTCCGCTACGGGTCTTTACGGATGCTTGCCAACCGTTACTGTGCGGGTTCGCCTGGACTTTACTCTCCAAATCCGGTGTATGGGCGGTAGGGCGACAAGGCAGTGCTATCCTGTACTGGCTATCCGTTGCCTGGCAGGTTGCTGAGGAGCGTTGTAATAGGATATTTTGAGGGTGCAGGCACCGGGGATATGTTCTATATTGCAGCGGTTTTTTAGCTCTTTGGTTTCTATTCATGTTCGCTCGCTCACTAATTTCAGGCCTTCTGCTGAGCCTGATCAGTTTGGCCGCCCACGCCCAGGACGACTTGTCGCAGAGTAGCCTCGCCGACGCCACGCTCAAGCAGAAACTGCGCAGCCAGTACCTGCAAAACGACACGGCTCAGGCACTTATCAACCTGTATGGCCGGCGGCAGGGTGGGGGCGCAAGCTGGATAGCCAGCAGCGCGCTGGCGGCCCTGCGCATCGCCACGGCCGGCGGCTCGACTGTAGGCAGCGGCCCCTATGCCGTGCAGCAGGAAGGGCCCGGCGTGGGTGAGGCGCTGCTGGTAGCCCTGCCGTTTATGGGCTACGGCGTAAGTAAACTGGTACGCTTCAGCAACAGCAACCTGGAGCAAACACTGACCAGCTATGCAGCCGGCCAGCCGCTGCCGGCCGCGGTACGCCGCCGACTTAAGCCGCGCTTTTTCAGCCAGCCAATTATTCAGTACAAGCCGATTCCAGTCGTTCCGGCCAAATAACCCATGCGCTTTCTACTATTACTTGCGCTGCTGTTTTGGGCCGCTACGGCGAGCTATGCGCAAACTGCCCCCGCTGCCCCGGCCCCGGCGCCAGCCGCTGCCTTAACCGCCTCGCCCGACTCGGGTGCGGTGCTGCTGTTCAATGGCTGGTACCTGCCGCGCTACGAGCCCCGCGCCGGCGTGGCCGACAGCACCGGCGCGCTGCTGAGCCTTTTCCGGAAGCGCCGCTATGCCGGCTGGCTGTACGCTGTGCCCCTTATTGCGGGCCTGTCGCTCACTTTTCCGCTTTCCTCCACCGACCGCTACGGCCAAACTATCGTGGCCGACGAGGCTATTTCGCCGCCGCTGGGCGTGGCCGTGCTGGCCGGTACGGTGGTCGGCTTCATCGTTCATGCCACCAAGTTCAACAAGGGCCATCTGATGGCCGTCGATAAGGCGTACGCCGCCGGCCAGCCTATTCCGGCTAAGTACCGCAGCCAGCTGAACAGCAACCACTTTGCCGAGGCCGCCTATATCCGCGAAGCGTTGCGGCAGCAAATGGAGCGCGAGCAGCTGATGCCGCCCACGCGGTAACCAAGACGACCTGGCATTGGGGATGGCCCCGGGCCGGCTGCCGGCCCAAACCGTTTTTCCGGCCACCCGCAGGGCCTGGGATAACTAATTGGTTGCTGCGGAGTTGCCTGTGTACCGGGCTTTACTATTTCGGCACCACATACGCTACTCCCATGCACACATTGGTTACCCTCGCGCAACTCATCATTGCCGTCTCCATCGTTATCGTATGGGTTTTCCGCTTCGATAACATCGTGGTCGAATTCAAGCAGTATGGCCTGCCTGACCTGGTTCGTAATATGCTGGGGGCCAGCAAAATAGCCCTGGCCACGCTGCTGGTAGCGGGCATCTGGTACCCGAAGCTGGTGCTGGTGCCGGCCCTGCTGATGGCCTTTCTGATGGTCTGCGCGCAGCTGGCCCACATCAAGGTGCGCAACCCACTCTCCAAGTATGTGCCTTCGTTTCTGCTGCTGCTATTGTCGCTGTTCGTAGCTGCCGCGCATGCCGGGCTCATCGGCGCATGAGCACGTTTACAACGGTGCTCATCTGGTTGTCGAGCCTCGCCTTTCTGGGCTACGGCGTAGGGAATTTCGTGTCGCCTAAGCTGCAGGAGGAGTTCAAGCGCTTTGGCCTGGCCAAATTCGGCCCACTGACGGGGGCGCTGGAAATCCTGGGGGCCCTGGGGTTGCTGGTGGGCCTCAAAGTCCCGCTGATCCTACTGGTAGCCTCCGGGGGACTCACGCTGCTGATGCTGCTGGGCTTTGGCGTCCGGCTAAAAATCAAAGACGGCTTTTGGGTCTCGTTGCCGTCGTTCCTGTTTATGCTGGTGAATGCCTGGATTTTCTACGAGGCGCTGCAGGCTTTTTAGCGAGGGCGTCGTTGGTGGCTTCTAGCCGGCTATTAGCTTCGTTGAGGCGCTGCTGAATCTGGCGAAACTGGATGTGCACAATTTGCAGCGGGATACCAATTTTCAAGAGGACCTTGTTATCTTGTTACCGTATCAGCTCCCGTACCGCTATGACTCCTCATGACAACCAGCCGACCAAATTAAACAGTGTGCAAATCAGTCTGCTTCGTTTGTTCGAGCGCGGTATGAGTGAGGAAGACACGGTTGAACTACAGCGCGTTATTGTGGCGCACCTGTCGCAGAAGATGCTAGCCGAAGTGGAGCGTGCGAATGAGGAACGGGGCTACACGGCAGCCGATGTAGACGATATGCTCAACGACCCGTCCTGATGCTACGCCTGGTAGTAGACACCAACTGTTTGCTGGCTTCTATCAACCCACGCGGCGCCTACTTTCAACTTTATGAGTTGTTCGTCGCCAATGCTTTTGAATGGGTAATTAGCAATGAAATTCTGACCGAATACGAGGAACAAGTTACGCGCCGCTATTCGGCCAGCACCGCACAGCAAGTGCATGAAATCCTGCTGTCAGCTCCCAACACGCACTTTCAGGAAGCTTACTATAAGTGGCAACTCATAGAAGCTGACCCGGACGACAATAAATTCGTGGATGTTGCGCTTGCCGCCGGAGCCGATTACCTAGTCACCAACGACCGACATTTCGAGATTCTCAAGCAACTGGAATTTCCACGGGTGGCAGTCGTTAGCTTGCAGGATTTTCTAAGTCTCTTCCGGTAATCATATTTTAAAATAACAAAAGCCCCGCCGGCACAACGCCAGCGGGGCTCCCTAATTCTAAACTAATCAACCTACTCCACGGCCGGCAGCTCCACGTTATTGAACCGGATGCCCCCGCCGTCTTCCAGCACGGCTTCTACTACGGCATCCTTGCTGACGTGGCCGCTCAGGATTTCCTTGCTCAGCTCGTTGAGCACCTGCCGTTGCAGCACGCGCTTGAGCGGGCGGGCGCCGAATTGCGGGTCGAACCCGGCTTCGCCCAGGTAGTCGAGCACCTCGTTGGTGGCTTCTAGGCGGATGCCTGCTTCTTCGAGGCGCTGCTGAATCTGCTTGAACTGGATGTTCACGATCTGGCGGATTTCGCGGCGGCTCAGGGGCTGGAACATCACGATTTCGTCGATGCGGTTGAGGAACTCGGGGCGCATGTGCTCGCGCAGGCGCTCCACTACCGCGTCGCGGGTGCGGTCGATGATGGCCTCCACTTCCTCGGGGTCCTGCTCGTCCAGGTTCTTGAAGTTGCGCTGGATGATGTCGGCCCCGGTGTTCGAGGTCATGATAATGATGGTGTTCTTGAAGTTGGCCACCCGGCCCTTGTTGTCGGTGAGGCGGCCGTCGTCGAGCACCTGCAGCAGGATGTTGAACACGTCGGGGTGGGCCTTCTCGATTTCATCGAGCAGGATAACCGAGTAGGGCTTGCGGCGCACGGCCTCCGTCAGCTGGCCGCCCTCGTCGTAGCCCACGTAGCCGGGAGGTGCCCCAATGAGGCGCGACACGGCATGGCGCTCCTGGTACTCGCTCATGTCGATGCGCACCAGGGCGTTATCGTCGTTGAACAGGTACTCGGCCAGGGCTTTGGCCAGCTCGGTTTTACCCACGCCGGTCGTGCCCAGGAAAATGAAGGATCCTATTGGCCGCTTGGGGTCCTGGAGGCCGGCGCGGGAGCGGCGCACGGCATCCGAAATGGCGGCAATCGCCTCGGTCTGGCCCGCCACGCGCTTGCCCAGCTCGCCTTCCAGATTCAGCAGCTTCTCGCGGTCCGACTGCAGCATCTTGCTCACCGGAATGCCAGTCCACTTGGCCACTACCTCGGCAATATCCTCGCTCGTTACCACTTCCTGCAGCATCGTGCCGCCGTTTTTGTTGGCCGCGGCCTCGTCCTGCAGGGTTTTCAGCTTGGCCTCGGCTTCCTGAATCTTGCCGTAGCGCAGCTCGGCCACCCGGCCGTAGTCGCCCTGGCGCTCGGCCTGGTCGGCTTCCAGCTTGAACCGCTCGATGTTCTCCTTCTCGGTCTGGATGTTGGTCAGCACCGATTTCTCCGACTCCCAGCGGGCCTTCAGCGAGTCGCGCTGCTCGCTCAGGTCGGCCAGCTCGCGGTTGAGCACGGCTTCGCGGTCGTGGTTTTCCTCGCGCCGGATGGCCTCGCGCTCAATTTCGAGCTGCATCATGCGGCGCTGCACCTCGTCGAGCTCCACCGGCATCGAGTTCAGCTCGATGCGCAGCTTGGCCGCCGCCTCGTCCATCAAATCAATGGCCTTGTCGGGCAGGAAACGGTCGGTGATGTAGCGGTTGCTCAGCTCCACGGTCGCAATAATGGCGTCGTCGGTGATGCGCACGCCGTGGTGCAGCTCGTACTTTTCCTTGATGCCGCGCATGATGCTGATGGCGTCGGGCACGCTCGGCTCGTCTACCATCACGGCCTGGAACCGGCGCTCCAGGGCCTTGTCCTTCTCGATGTACTTCTGGTATTCCTTGAGCGTGGTGGCCCCGATGGCGTGCAGCTCGCCCCGCGCCAGGGCGGGCTTGAGCAGGTTGGCCGCATCCATGGCCGACTCGCCGCCCGCGCCGGCCCCAATCAGGGTATGAATCTCGTCGATGAACAGGATAATCTGCCCCTCGGCGTCGGTTACCTCCTTGATAACAGCCTTGAGGCGCTCCTCGAACTCGCCCTTGTACTTGGCGCCCGCAATCAGCAAACCCAGATCGAGCGACATTACGAGCTTGTCGGTCAGGTTTTCGGGTACGTCGCCGGCCACGATGCGCTGGGCCAGGCCCTCCACGATGGCCGTTTTGCCCACGCCGGGCTCGCCCAGCAGCACGGGGTTGTTCTTGGTGCGGCGGCTCAGAATCTGGAGCACCCGCCGGATTTCCTCGTCGCGGCCAATTACGGGGTCCATGTTGCCGGTGCGCACCCGCTCGTTGAGGTTGATGGCGTAGCGGTTGAGGCTCTGGTATTGGTCTTCGGCCGACTGGCTCGTAACCTTGCGGCCCCCGCGCAGCTCCTGGATGGCGGCTTTCAGGTCCTTCTCGTTGAAGCCGGCGTCCTTCATCAGCGTGGCGGTGCTGTCTTTGCCGCCGAGCAGCCCCAGCAGCAGGTGCTCCACCGACACGTACTCGTCGCCGAACTCCTTGAGGTAGCCCGTAGCGCGCTGCAACGCCGAATTGGCGTCGTTGGCCAGGTAGGGCGAGCCGCCGCTTACTTTGGGGTAGGCCGCCACGATGTCATCGAGCCGGGGCGTGAGGACATTGAGGTTCACGCCCAGCTTCTTGGCCAGAAACGACAGCACGTTCTCGTCGCTCTGGAACAGGCCCTTGAGCAGGTGGCCGGTTTCAATAGCCTGCTGCTGATTGCCGCCGGCCAACTCGGTGGCCTTCTGCACGGCCTCCTGGGCCTTAATGGTATAGTTATTAAAGTTCATGGCTAGTCGTCGTTAGGTAAGAACTTCAGGATATAGGAAGGTCTACGGGGGGACTAGCAAACGGGGTGCGAGAGGCGCGGGGCTGACGTTTTGGCTACTGAACTCGACTTTAGATTATTTAGTATAGACAAAAAGTCAGTACTACTCTTCTAATAAAGGAAAAACTTTGTTTGCTTCTATTCGCTTATCGTAAATTTTCAATCTTATAAAAGCACGCATAATTGGATTCATGAACTTGTAGCGTATGTTGCTTCCCTGTCCTATCTTTTCTAAGATATTTCCCTTCTCCTCCTTGCATAAAGCATCTAAATAATACCTCAAATCTTTAGTCGTCATATCTGTTTTTGATTTCTTTTTGCCCTTGAAATGAAGTAATGTGCCTCCATTAGTAAAGCAGTCATAATCATCTAAGTCAGAAAGGGCACAAGCAGCTAGTACTTCCTCAAAGTGAGAAGGACCCTTAGATGTAATTATGGCTTTTTGATATGAGCTTCGTAGTGATTGGGCCGTTGTCTGGATACTCCTTTTTACTGCATATGTGAAGTGCTCTAAGGATATAGTGTTGGAGTTGCTGTTTATGGCATATTGAGCTGCTGATTTGCATATTGCGTGTGTGTAATGCGGAAATCCAGAAGAGTATTCTATTATTTTATCCTTTACATTCTTTATTATTTCTAACTCTAATTTCTTTAGTCCATTATCAATTATTTCTTCAAGTTCTCCATCAGACATTCTTGGCATTTGAATCTGAATTAAGCAACGTTCTAATGATGGATGTTCTCCTAATAGATTAATTACACTATCTCCAATCCCCACTATCAGAATAGTAACGTTAGGAACATTGTCAGATAGGGCTTTAATAGTATCAGCCATTCTGGTTTTAGTCTCCTCCTTTGTTATACTATCAAATTCATCAAAAATAATTAACAGTGAACTATCTAAGTTTTCGAAAATATGTTCGATATCAGTAGAATCTAGATCATCTTTCTCTGGTAGAAAGAAATCTAATTGTACCGCTTCTTGCTTGGCTTCGGCAGTAAATCCTAATCCTCTTTTATTTGAGAAAAACCTTATTTTCTTCAAGGCCTTCTCCCACAATGCCTTAAAATCCTCTGTCCTATTGCAGGTAACCTTTGAGGCAACAACATCTGGGAATATTGTAACAGCCATATTTGCTAAAGAGGTCTTGCCTACACCTCTATCACCATACAGCACTGCATGAGCTCCCCTCTGATTAAGAGCACTGTATAAATCATTGAATTGCTGAATTCTTCCATAGAAAAGGTCTCTCTTCTCAATGGGAGCAGTTGGACTAAACACGTCATCTAGCTTAGATAACTTATCCTCTCTTGTCATTAGCTTAATTTTGCTCATTTCCATCAAAAAAAGTAGAGAAAGACATTTTGAAATATTCACTAAATGAAATATTACCCCGGGTTAACCAATACGGGCAGGTGGTATTATCGGGCGTAATGTATTACTGAGGGCATCCGAGAAATCAGGATACAGCGCTTGGAACATCTGCTGAGCCTGTTGGAGTAAGTCAGGATAGGAGTCCAACGCAGTTTTGTTAAGCAAAAGATACGCATTGGTTTCAGGGCTATGCTGATGGTCCCAGCGTTCGGGCGGGAAAAAGTCGCGGGCCAACTGAGAATAGATGCGAAAGCGTTGCCCGTTGCTAGCATTTTCGCCTTCTTCAGGCTTGGGTGTGCCAATAAATCCACCTGAAGCCAATGGGTCGCGTTTTAACAGATATAGCATCACCGAGAGGCATGTATTGAGAATACGGATAGCCTCAGCCGGTCCATCATTGGTCTGGAAATAGTACTTGGGTTCCGGGTCCTGTTGGTAGCGGTGCGCTTTGAGATAGAACTTGAGCACGTAGATATGGTGCTGGTACTGCTCAACCTGAATAATATAATGACGGCCTTTCTTCGTTTTAAAGGGGCAGATAAAACGCTCAAGCAAAAAGCCGCCCGGAGAATGGGGCGGCTCTTCACGAACAAAGCGAAAGGGGTAAGCATTACCCGGAAAATCTGAGGGTATCAAAACAGATAGGGATAGGCCTTCCGGCGTTTAGAGGCCAAATCCTCTGGACGCACCGGACGAAAGGTCGTTGCTACAGCTGAAGCCGTTACCTTAGAGGCATTGGACTGAGAAGCTGGCTTAACTACACAAACAGAAGTGGGAGTTGGCGTTTTCATTATAACAAAGCTACTTAATTGTCTGCAAACAGCAAATACTGTCAGCCACTTAACGTGGCAGGGATGTCATGAGTTCTATTAAGCTTTCACCCATTGGCTGCTTAACTCCAAAAAGCGGCGGACGGTGGGGGAGGGGGCTACCTCCCATAATAGTAGCGGCAGGCGGCAATGAACAGTGTTTAACCTTACATATGGTACACTAAGCGGTGCTCGTGGTTGATGCGCCGCGACCAATAGCTGCGCAAATCGCCTTTCAGCGCTTCGGGCTTGCCGGTGCCAGCGAAAGGGGTGCGCTGGCACTCCTTCAGCAGCGTATTGATTTTGCGGAGAAGGGCGCGGTCAGTTTGCTGCCAGTAGAGGTACTGCTCCCAGGCGGCCTCGTCCCAGATAAGCCTCATGCGTCGATGAGGTCGTGTTGGGTACCCTTGCCGCTTTCTAGGCGTTGAATGGCATCCGTCAGGGCTTTGGCATTGGCTGGATTACTCAGCAGGTACTCCGTTTCGTCCTGCGGCTTGGCTTTCGTATGGGCCGTCATGGCTTTTACGAAGGGCAGGCTTTGCAGCAGTTCCATCATGAAGGCTGCTTTATTATCAGGGACTTCCAGCGTGATTTTCATACTATCCAAAACTACGAAGAATCGACTTGGTTCCTCACGTCTGCTCGCAGCTACTTAAGAAGCGCCCGTTTCTTCAGCGGCGTGGGCAGCGGCGGGGGCAGCGGGCGGGGCGGCGGCTACGGAGTATCAATCCAGTTTTCCAGCGGCAGATTAACGAGGTCGGCGAAGTGGCAGGTATTGCGCGTGACGAGTGTAAGGCCGTGGGCTACCGCCGTGCTGCCGATGAGAATATCGAAATCATCTATCGGCCGGCCGCTTCGTCGCAACGCTGCCTATTTCTAGCGTGGGTCCAATGGGTAGTACCTGCTCCGCAAACAACTCCCGAAACTCCGCTACTTGCTGCCATTGGCGCGCCTGCCAAACCGGGGCGCTGTTAGCCGCCCCGAACAGCAGTTCCGCCACGGTGATTTCCGACACGAAGCATTGTGCTAAACCGATTGCGGCGAACTTCTCGTTGAGTCGGTGTTCTCCCCGCAAGAAGTGGACGCAGATATTCGTGTCGAGCAGATAGCCGGCGCTCATAGCTCGATGTCGGGGCGGTTGCTCTGGCGGGATTCTCGTAGCATCTTATTGAGTTCCTCCCCTGTTTCCTCCGATTTCCACGCGCCAAACAGAGCCATAAACCGACGCTCTCGTTCCTCCAACGACAGCTTTGCTGCCGGTGAGGCAGTAGCTTTTACGCCCAGCCGCTGCGCCAGACTTAGCAGTAAGTGCAAGTCAGAATCGTTGGTAGGCTCTAGAACGAGAGTAGTCGTCATAATTGACAAATGCTAAATTGTGAAGTAACACAGTGCTGCCTCTACAACTCAAGTTACGCATAAGTGCCCGTTTCGCCAGTCGGCGGAGGCAGCGGGCGGGAGGTGTCCAGTACACGCCGTAATACTTCCGCTTGCCAAGCGGCTACTCCACCAACTCGCCCCGCTCGTGCAGCCAGTCGAATATCAGCTGGTCGACGGCTGATACCTGGGGGCGGTGGCGGTAGCTGAGCCAGACTACCTCCTCGATTTCGGCGGCGGGCTGCAACGTGCCGGTGTAGGTGGCGGCGTAGAGCGTCATCTGCACCAGCACCTCGGGGGCGTGGCCGTGGGCGGGGGCCGTGAACACGCCGCGCGGCTGCAGGCTGGCCGGGTGCAGGGCCACGGTCAGCTCCTCACGGATTTCACGCAGCAGCGTCTGGGTGTCGGTTTCGCCGGGCTCGCGCTTGCCGCCGGGCAGGTAGTAGCGGTCTTTGCCCCGGCTGCGGGTGCTCAGTACGCGGCCCTCGTGCAGGTGGAGCCAGGCAATCTTGTCAATCAGCGGCATGGCAGCGGGTTATTGGCAACGCACCACAAAGTACGCCACCACGGCCACCAGCGCCACCGAGCCGAAGCGCAGCGCCAGAAACACCCAGGCAGGCAGTTCGGGTTTTTTGGGAGGATAGGACATGATAGGAGGGATGGGGAACTGATGTTACGTGGTTGTTGCAGGCGGTAGGGGCGGGG
>NZ_JAGGPS010000043.1:0-24544 GCF_018613725.1 Hymenobacter sp. ISL-91 | reverse complement strand
CCCCGCCCCTACAGCGTGCAATAGAAGTTGCTGCTTGTCAGCATGACGGCCTTTCTGACTTACACCACCACCGTCGCCGGCATGGTTTGCAGCAGCCATTGGTAGAGCCGGTCCACGTCGGTTTTGCGGAACAGTTCGGTGCCGGGGTTCATGGTGGCGGCCGTGCCGCAGGCCACGCCCAGGCGGGCAGTTTCGCGCAGGCTGCGGCCCTCGCTCAGGCCGTGCACGAGGCCGGCCACCATGCTGTCGCCGGCACCCACGGTGCTGCGCTTTTTCACCGATGGGGCCGACACGTAGTCGACACCTTCGGCCGACACCACACAGGCGCCCTGGGGGCCCATGGATACCACCACGATTTCGCATTTGCCTTCGGTTACCAGCTGGCGGGCGGCTTCGGCCACGGCCTGGCTGTCGAGCTCCTCCACGCCCTGCATTTTGCTTAGCTCGCCCACATTGGGCTTGGCCAGGTACACGCCCGCTTCGAGCAGGGCCAGCAACGCCGGGCCCGAGGTGTCGGCCACCACTTTTACGCCCAGCTCGCGGGCGGCGCGGGCAATGCGGGCCAGTAGCTCGGGCTCGACGCCGGGCGGCAGACTGCCGCTGATGACCAGAAACTCAGGCTGCTCGGGCAACTCCTGCAGCGTCTGCAGCACCTGCTGCTGCTCCTCGGGCAGCAGCGGGGTACCGGGCATCCCGAAACGGTACTGCTGGCTGGTGGAGGCATCGACCACAATGAAGTTCTCGCGGGTCCAGTTCTCTACCTCAATAGGCCGCTGCTCGATGTGCTCGTCGTGCAGCAGCTGGCGCAGCAACTGGCCGCTGGGGCCACCCACCGGAAATACGGCCACCGAATCGGAGCCCAGCCGCCGCAGCGCCCGGCTCACGTTGATGCCGCCGCCGCCGGGCTCGAATTTGGGCGCTTCGCACCGCAGCTTGTGGTCGGGGATGATGTGGTCAGCAGTAGTGCTTTTGTCAACCGTGGGGTTGAGCGTGAGCGTGACGATGCGGGGCATAAGCGAAGGAGTGAAAGAAAATAAAGCACGACGTAGGGGCGGGGCTTGCCCCCGCCCGCCGCTCGCGCAGCTTGAACGGTAATCGTTTAACGGCGGGCGGGGACAAGCCCCGCCCCTACGTCGTGCCTGAAATGCGTAACTCGTACCAACGGCTAAACATAGCACGGGTTTTCCCGTCTAGCATAGAGTCACCACGTTGGCCGCCCCCCGAGCGGCGGCGGTACCGTCCCTTTTACCTTTCTATCCTGATGATGCGTTTACTACTATTGCTGACGGGCCTGCTGCTGACTCTCGCGCCCCGGGCCCAGGCCCAGCAAACCATTACCGGCTCCATTCGCTTCGACGGTGTGGTGCGCGACTACCGCCTGTACGTGCCCCGGGCCTACGATGGTACCAAGCCTGTGCCGCTGCTGCTCAATCTGCACGGCTTCGGCTCCAACAACGTGGAGCAGGAGCAGTACGGCGACTTTCGGGCCATTGCCGATACGGCCAATTTCCTGGTGCTGCATCCCAACGGCACCGTCGGCCCCAACAGCCAGCGCTTCTGGAACACCTTCCTGCCCTACGCCGCCGGCGGCCCCGACGACGTAGGCTTTCTGAGCGCCCTTATCGATTCCATCAGCGCCAGATACCGCGTTAATCAGCAGCGGCTGTACAGCACCGGTATGAGCAACGGCGGCTTTATGAGCTACGAGCTGGCCTGCCGGCTCAACGGCCGCATTGCCGCCATTGCCTCGGTAACGGGCAGCATGGTGGCCAGCCATCTCGATGCCTGCGCCCCCGTGCGGGCCGTGCCGGTGCTGGAAATCCACGGCACCGCCGACGGCACCGTGCCCTACGAGGGCAACGCCGTGTTCGTGCCCATTCCGGAGTTGGTGGCTGCCTGGGCCCAGCGCAACGGCTGCAACCCTACGCCCGTCATCACCCAGGTGCCCGACACCAACACCACCGACGGCAGCACGGCCGAGCGGCAGGTATTTGCGGGCGGCCGCAACGGCAGCGTGGTCGAGCACTACCGCATTATTGGGGGCGGCCACACCTGGCCGGGAGCCCCTGTCAATATCGGCGTAACCAACCGGGATATTGATGCCAGCAAAGTGGTCTGGCAGTTTTTGCGCCGCTACCAGCTCAATGGGCTGGTAACGTCCACGACAGCGGCGGCGGCCCGGTCCTACTCAGCCGAACTTTTGCTGGCCCCCAACCCGGCGCGCAGCCAGGTAAGCGTCCGCTCGACGCTGGGGCCGCTGGAGGTTGGTAAGATGCGCGTTTCCGACGCGGCGGGGCGCACCGTATCCGCCACTTTCCGCCGCGGCCCCGATGGTAGCCTGCTGCTTTCCACGGCCGGCTGGGCCGCCGGCAGCTACTGGCTGCGCGCCGAGGTAAAGGGCCGCACTCTGTACCGGCAACTGCTGAAAACGGCAGAGTAAAACTGAACGTCATTCGGAGCAGGTGGCGCCGAATGACGTTCTTGCACCCATAAACTCAACCTATGCCCGAGCTTGCTTTGCGTACCGTGGAGGTGACGCGCTATGTGATTCCGCTACGCGAAGGCGGCTCGCTGCCCGCGCTGGTAGAAGCCGACGATAATTTCCTGTACGTACTCAAATTCCGGGGCGCGGGGCAGGGGCTGAAGGCCCTGATTGCCGAGTTAGTAGTGGGCGAGTTGGCCCGGCAGCTGGGCTTGCGCATGCCCGAGCTGGTATTTATCAACCTCAATGAAGCCTTTGGCCGCACCGAGCCCGATGAGGAAATCCAAGATCTGCTGCGCTTCAGCACCGGCCTCAACCTGGGCCTGCATTTCCTGGCCGGCGCCGGCACTTTCGATCCGCTGCTGCTCGATATCGAGCCCCGGCTGGCCTCGCTCATCGTGTGGCTCGACTGCCTGACGCTGAACGTAGACCGCACGGCCCGCAACACCAACCTGCTTATGTGGCACCGCGAGCTGTGGCTCATCGACCACGGCGCGGCCCTGTACGTGCACCACGCCGGCGCCGGCTGGGCGGCCCCCAAGCCCCGGCCGTTTCCGCAGGTGAAAGACCATGTGCTGCTGCCCCAGGCCACCGAGTTGCCCTGGGCCGATGCCGAAGGCCGCGCCCGCCTCACGCCCGCCGTTATCGGGGCCATTGTAGCCCTCGTGCCCGACGACTGGCTGCAGGAGCCCGACCTGAGCCCCGGGGAGCAACGCGCCCAATACGTACAGTTTATTACGGCCCGCCTGGCCGATTCTGCCACCTTCGTTGCCGAAGCTGAAGCCGCCCGCCATGCACTTGTTTGAGTATGCCGTGCTGCGGGTGGTGCCCCGCGTCGAGCGCGAAGAATTTCTGAACGTGGGCGTGATTCTGTACTGCGCGTCGCAGGGCTTCCTCGAAACCCGCTGCCAGCTGCCCGAAGCCCGGCTGCAGGCCTTTGCCGGCCCAACTCAGGAGCTCGATTTCGACGACCTGCGGGCCCGTTTGCGCGCGTTCGAGCGGATTTGTGCCGGCCGCCGCGAGGGCGGGCCCATCGGGCAGTTTGCCGTGGCTTCCCGCTTCCGCTGGCTCACGGCTACGCGCAGTACCGTGGTGCAAACCTCGCCCGTCCACCCCGGCCTCTGCCTCGACCCGGCTGCCACGCTGGCGCAACTCTACGAACAGCTAGTAGGTTGATGTCCGCTCTCAAAAATGCGCTAGCCCCGCTGCTATCTGCTATGGATAACGGCGGGGACGGGGCATGTTGAGGATAAATGCGTGGTATAGCTAACTCAAGTTGCGGGATAAGGCTGTCGGCACGGTTGCAGGGGCGGGGGCAAGCCCCCGCCCGCCGTTGAACGATTATCGTTGAAACGATGCGAACGGCGGGCGGGGACAACCGTAGGACAGCGCAGCTAAGCCCCGCCCCTACACCGTGCCAGTAGCCTACTTAACAACTTGAGTTAGCTAGGCCGAAGTTTGCGGGGCCAACTGCTGGAGCATGCGGAGCAACAGCCCGTACAGCTCCCGCAGCTGCTCGGGCTCTACCACGGCGCGCTCCAGCTGGAAGATGAGTAGCACTGGCGCATCGGCCGCGTCCGAATCGGGGGCCAGCGTGAAACGGGCCGCCGGGTGGCGTAACAGCGTCTGATGCACTGCCGGGTCGGCCAGTAGCCGGCGCAGGGTGTTAGGGTCGTTGGTGCTGATGATGAACGTCTGGTCCAGTTCGGCGTAGCCCAGCTCCACGTCTTCCAGCCCCAGCAGCTTCCCGATTTCGTGTACCCAGTCCTGCTCGTGCAGGGCGAAGCGCAGGGCCGGCCGGCTGGGGACTACGGCCTGAAACGTGGTCAATTCGTAGCCGCCCTCGAAGCCGCCGCCCAAATCAATATCCAGCTCCAGCCGCACACGGTAGGGTGGCTGGCAAAGGTCGGCGCGGTAGTCGAACAAATCGGGCTGGCGGGCCATATCGGCCGCTACCTGCGCCCAAAGGGCGGGCTCGGAGTCGGCGGTAAATGTGCGAACGGTTTCCATAGGGCAGAAGTCAGGCAGAGAAGAATAAAGACCTGTGCTTCCTACTCCGGAGCCGGCGCAAGGGTTATGGCCGGTCGCTGGCTACAAGTGCAGGCCCAGCCGAAAGCCCATCGGCAGGTAAGCGCCCGCGTGGCCATAGTCGCTGCTCGTGTTGGCAAACTGCGAAGTGGGCACGGTGGTCCGGGAGGTAGCCTGCCGCAGCCCCAGGCCCAGAAAAACGTCCAGAAAGAAAGGGGAGCCCGGCGTTTCTACCTGGTGGCCAAGTACCAGGGTAGCCCCGTACCGGTCAATAGTTTCGGTTTGGTTGCGGAAGCTGTACTGGTAGTAGGTAAGGCCATCCGCCGCCAGCTCCGGTTGCCAGCTCGGGGCCTGAAAATCAAGGCGAAAATGCTGGTAAGCCAATCCGTAGGCCAGGTAAGTGCCCGCCAGCGGGATAGGGCTGGAACCCAGGTAGAAGCGGTGTTGCGCCGCCAGCCCGAAACCCCGCACCCGGTCGGCACTGCCCTCGTGGCGGTCCGACGTCAGCTCGCCCACCGGCCCCCGGTAAACTTGCGGCGTGAGCACCACCGTTTGCCGGCCGCCGGGCCCGCCCAGGCTTCTTTCCAGGCTGAAGTGGTACCCGCTGGCCAGCAGCGGCAGCCAATCGACCGACAGCCCCCAGGTGCGCCGCGGGGCATCAGCAATCGGCAGGTCCGGCTGCTCGGCCGTTCCCGCTTGGCCTCGCGCCTGCGCCAACAATCCCAGGCTCAGCAGCCCCACCCCGAGCAGTCGTTTCATTTGCTGGTCGGACTGACGGCGAGCATGCTCAGGGGCGTAAGCTGGCCGTTGCGGTAGCGGTATTGGTACAGCCCATCGGGCCCGATGGCCAGCAACAGCCCGCGGTGCGGTATCACATCGGACACGTTCACCGGGAAAACCTTGGGGGTCGACAGCATAGGGGCTTTGCTGGTATCGAACACCTTGAGCTCGTTTCGGTCGCACACAAACAGCAGCGTACTGTCAACGCCCAGGCCCATGGGGTGCGTCATGGGGTAAATCTGGGCCAGGCGCGGGGCGGCCAGGTTGGTTAGGTCCACTACCTGCAGCTGGTTGGTGCCGCCGCCGCAGCTGCGGCCGTCGCGCAGCGTTACGTAGGCGTAGCGCTCATCCACCACCACGGGGTCGCAGCTGGCTACGTGCTCGTAGTAGGCCACCTGTTTGGGCTGGGCGGGCACGCTGGCATCGAAGATGAACATGCCGCGCTGGGTGCCCAGAAACAGGTAAGGAGCCCGCGGATAAATCGTTTCGATGCCCAGGCCCAGCGGCACTACCTGCCCACGGGCCGGAGCCGCCGGGTTGGCCAGGCTGAACAGGCGCAGGCTCTGGTTATCGACCACAAAAAGCGTGTTGTTGAGCACCGTGAATCGGGCCAGTGAGCCGCCCTTGCCGTTGTCGGCGGCCAGGTTGGGGCTGGCGTCGTTGCTGGTGCTACAGGCCGACAGCAGCAGGCTCAGCAGCCCCGCGGCCAGCCCGAAAAAAGAGGAAACGTGTTTCATCGGACCCGGAAATTAAAGTTTCTGCCAGCCGATTACCACGGCATCGGCGGGGCGGTTGGCGGCCTGGTACTGCTCGGGCACGGTGCCGGTTTCGGGCATGGGTAGCTCTGGCACTGCCTCTCGCAGCCGGTGCACCAGGTTTGGCTGCTGCATGTCGTGCATGTCAAACGTCAGCAGGTCGGAGCCGCTGTCGGCGTAAAGCAACGAGCCCTGCATAGCCACATCCACGTTGCCCGGAATGCGCAGAAAAGCCACCGGCCGGGGCTTGGCTGGGTCCTGGTTGTCGATGATGTGTACGCCCTCGTACCGCTCGTTGATGAGCAGATACGGGTCGCGGAGGTAGATTTTGCCGGTGTTGTGCAGCTCGCGGGGCGGCAGCACGGCCACGGCCTGCTCCAGCTGGCTGCGCGCCATCAGCTGCGGGCGGTAGCTGGGCAGCACCACCGGCTCGCCGGGGTTTACCATGGGGCAGGCCGTCAGGCCCATCAGCAGGCTGATGCCCAGCAATAAAGAGTAGCGTTGGCGCATAGCTTCGGAGAGGTGAAGTGGTATGCGCAGGAGTACAGCCAGGGCCGCAAAGGTTGCAAGCGTGGGTTGCGGCTATTCGCAGAGCTGCACGCATCAGCGGGAAGAGGCCCTAATAGCCGCGACCCAGTGCCACTTCATTTTCCAGCGGCTCGCCCCGCTGCCAGTGGCCCAGGTTGCGCAGAAACACCAGGAGCCGGTCGGCCTCTTCTTCGGGGTAGCCTCCGCCGCTGTGCTGGGTAAGCAGCACCTGCGGCAGGCTCCAGAGCGGATTATCGGTGGGCAGCGGCTCCTGGGCCGTTACATCGAGCACGGCCCCGGCCAGCCGGCCGGCCTGCAGCGCACTAATCAGCGCTGGCTCATCGGTGGTCGAGCCCCGGCCTACGCTGGCATAGAGGGCGTGCGGGGGCAAGGCCGCCAAAAAATCGGCCGATACGTAGCCCGTAGCGCTGCCCGGCAGGCAGTTCATTACAATGTCGGTTTCGGGTAGGGCCGCCAGCACTTCGGCAAAAGCGTGCAGCTGGGCCTGCGGGTCGGTGCGGGCCAGAAACTGCACCTGGCAGCCGAAGCCGCCCAGCTGCTCGGCCACCGCCAGCCCGATGCTGCCGCGGCCCAGTACCAGCACCCGTCGGCCCCGCAGCAGCCCCAGCCGGTGCCGAAACGTGCCGCCCTCCCAGTGCCGCCGGCTTTGCCACACGGCCAGTTGGGGCAGGCCGCGCAGCAGCGCCAGTAGCCCGGCCACCATAGTTTCGGCGCAGGGCCAGGCAAACAGGTCGCCCATGTTGGCCACCGCAAACCCGGGCCGCAGCTGCTGGTACTGATCAATACCGGCCGAGTCTATCTGCCAGAACCGAAGCCGGGGCGGCAGCGGCGTGAGCCAGGCAGCGGGCGGGTTGCCCAGCAGCAGCTCGGCCCTTAGCAGCGCGGCCGGTGGCTGGGAATTGTGCCGGTCGGTGGCGAAATGAACGTCGAAACCGGCGGGTAGCCGTTGGGTAAGCTCGGCGCGGGCGGCAGCCGAGTAATCAGAATACACAAACAGAAGCATAGGCTCCTATACTACCCGTAACGGCTGTGGGGTTGCACCGGCCGGGGCGTGGCTGCTAGTTGGAGGAGGTAGGAGGTGGGGTGGCTGGCTGCGCGACGACAGTAGGCTTGATATAGGCGTCGAGCCAGGTATTTACCTGCGACAGCAGCTGCATCAACGATTCGCGGGCCGTGTAACCGTGCGTTTCGCCGGGTAGCGTAGCGTAGTTCACGCTGGTGCCTCCCAACCGCTGCAACTCAGTATACAGCTGTTCGGTGCGGGTAGCGAGGCCGGCCGGCAGGCCATCGAAACCGGCGGGCAGTACCAGTAGCGGCCGGCGCAATGTATCGGGCAGGGCAAAAGGAGCCAGCGGAGTCCCTGCGTAATCCAGTGCGAATTCGGTCGGACTGCCCTTTTGCTCCTCGCCTAGCAGCTGTGCCGGCGCCGACTGATTGTGTAGGCCAGGTAACGCAATACCAGCTTTGAACAGGCGCGATTCGGCCAGCAGACTGGTAGCCAGGGAGGCTCCCGGGCCCTGGCCCAGCACCACTATCCGGGCGGTATCAATGAAGCCCATTCGGCGACCCTCGGCCAGCGCCGAACTGGCTGCCTGCAGTAGTTTCTGGTTGTAAGCAGCCGGAGTAGCTGCGTTGCCGGCCGACGGAACCGGTACGCCCTGCAACACGGCGTATCCCTGGGCCGTCCAGAATAGGGGAGAACCCCAGTTGTAGCGGGCGAACGTATGCTGAGAACCCCGCACCTGGCTGGTGCCAGTGCTGTCGTAAAACATGGCAGGCGCTACTTCCATAAGCGTTGGCAGCGGCCCGTCGGCGGCCTGGTAGCCGGCTGGCAGGTACAGTGTAGCCGTCGTTACCCGCCCGTCGGGCCGCTGATAGCGCAGCGGCTGTACGCGCGGCAGGCTTCCCAGGCCCGCATAGGGGTCGGCAAACTGGGTGATGGCTACCAGTTTCGGGCCGGTCCGCAGGTGGTAGTTGGGGGGCTGCTGGTCCGATTCGCGCTTCGTGATGAAACTTCGCTTCACCGGGTCAGTAATGAGAACAGGCTGCTCGAAATAGGGCGCTTCGGAGCGCCACCAGCGCTGGCTGGCGCGGGTGCGCACACTCAACTCGTCGATAAAAGGCCGGTCGCCCTCCGACGATGCTCCGGCCCCGAATAAGTACACTCCTGTGCCGCTACGGTCGGTGAGCAGCACGCGCCGGCCCTGCGCGTTAGGCTGCAGCACTGGCGTGCCCGGGTGGGCATAGGCATTGTGTTCCGGATATTCCAGCAGGGGCTTCTGCAGGGTTTTGGTTAGGATATCCAGCGGCCATACAAACTGCCTGCGGTCTTTCAGGCGGGTGCCTTCTACCAGCACCAGCTGCTCGCTGCCCCAGTATATGCGCCGGAAGCGGGCCGGAAGCGCGACCAGCTCGCGGGCCGGCTCCTCAAAAGGGGCTGCCAGCGTCAGGAGCTGGTCGCGGACCGGGGCGGCCTGGGCGGGGTTGCCACCGTCGCGGGCTTCCACCCAGAACAGCGTATTCGGAGCATCTTCGCGCCAGCTGAACTCGCGCGGGCCGGTTGGTACGGCCCCCAGTCCCTCCGGCAGCGAGTCGACGGCGGGTAAATCGGCCAGTTGCTTATCCAGCAGTCCATCCATGGCCAACACCTGCACCCGCTGCGGGAAACGGTTGAGTGGCAAGGTAGTGGGGTAGGGGCGCCGGTAGCTGCGTACCAGCACAAAGCGGCCATCGGGCGAGGGGGAGGCCTGGGCAATCAGGCCCGGCTGGCCCAGCGGAGCCATGCGCCCATCGAGGCCCACCCGCACCACCTGGCTGAGGGCGTAATAGCCCAGCATCTGCTCGTCGAGCGGGGTGGCAACGGGGTACTCGTAGCGGCGCCCTGCCTCAGTTGGAGCCGCTACCGGGGCGGCTCCCCGCCCGCCTATTACGGCCCGCACAACCAGGGTTTTGCTGTCGGAAACCCACTCGAAAGGCGTTCCTAATGTTCCGTTCAGAAAGATATTGGGTACCAGTCGCGCCGAAGCCGAAACGACATCAACCACCCAGAGTTCCAGGTGGTCGCGGGTGCTGTGGGTGAAGGCTATCTTCGTGTTGTCGGGCGACCATTGCAGGTTGGTGATGCGGGCGTTGGCCGGCAACCCCTGCACCAACAACTCCAGGCCTTTGGGGAGCTGCCGCAGCCGCAGGGCCCGCACATGGGCCATGCGGCTACGGGCACTAATGGCCGTATTGATGCGCAGCCCGGCAAGGCGTAGTTCCGGCTGGCTTTGATCGAACACGGTGGGGCGCTCCTGCATATCGAGCTGCAGCAACCACTGGCCATTGGGCGAGAAGCTGACCCTGGGCATGGGCGGCGCATCGGCCAGCGCAGCCAGGGGGCGCGGCGGCAGCTGATAAGGCAGTGTCTGGGCCGAGCTATGGCCTACCGTCAGGGCGCTCAGCGCCAGCATTAAAATATGTACTCTCATCGAAAATGCCACTCACCAGGATATAGCTGCAAAAAACGGCACATTTCACCAGATTTGCTAACGCATCTAATAAATAGCTATCTATCATATCATTATAAAATATTAAAAACGCTTTTGTCAAAAGCAAAAAGCCCCGTCAGAATGACGGGGCTTTTAGGCATGAGTCAGTAAGTAGGATTTATCTGGTATTTCGTTGATTTGCGAAAAGGGCAGACAATCAGTTAGGCAGCTGGCCCTGGAAGGCAAACGAGGCAACCGGCCGCCGCTGCCGCGGAGCCTGCTCCCGACTCAGGAATGGCTCGTCCAGCTGCTCGGCCTGGCCCAGGTAGCCCAGGGCCAGCATTACTACAGGTTGCAGGTCGTCGGGCAGGCCAAACGCCGCCCGGGCTTTGTCGGCCTCGAAACCACCCATAAAGTGACCATGCAGGCCCAGGGCCGTAGCTTCCAGAATCAGGTGGCTGTTGGCCATGCCCAAATCGTGGAGGGCGGCCGCGTTGGGCGAGCCGTTGGCGTAGGTGGTTTTGGTGAGAGCCAGCACAAGTACCGGCGCGTGGCGGGCCCAGGGCTGGTTGCCAGGCATCAGGCAGTCGAACAGCTGCCGGAAGGCCGCTTCATCGGTGCGGTGGGCATAAATGTAGCGCCAGGGCTGCTCGTTCATGGCGCTGGGGGCCCAGGCCGCTGCTTCGAATAGCTGCTGGAGCGCCTGTTCGGGTACTGGCTGGCTGGCAAAGGCACGGGGGCTCCAGCGCTGCCGGATAACATCGAGAACGGGGGTGTTGGTGGTGGCCAGCCGGCTTACCGCAGTTTGGTTGCTCATGAAATTGTAAAAGAGAGTGTGCCTGATTTCGCTGCCGCAGCATTGCTACAGACTTGCAGGCTCGCTAATGCCAACGTCGGAATTCCGACAAAATAGCGTAATAACAGGTAATGCAGCAACTTTACGAACCATGTATGGCAACACGGCAGGCAGGACATCAGCGCGTATCGGCGCTTACTGCATCGGCACCTCCAGCAGCAGCAGCTGAGCGGCCGAGTCGGCCTTAATGGACACCGATTCGGTTTCCCACAGCCCCAGCCCGTCGCGGCGCTGCAGGGGCTGGCCGGCTACGGTAGCGGTGCCTTCGAGCACGAATACGTACAGACCGTTGCCCGCCTTTTTCAACTGGTAGTCGGCCACATGGTCGGCGTCGAAATCGGCCAGGTGAAACCAGGCGTCCTGCTGAATCCAGATGCCCGCGTCGTCGGGCGAGGGCGAAACTACCTGCTGAAACTGGTTTTGACGCTCCTCGATCCGGAAACTTTGCTGGTCGTAGCGCGGCGTTACGTTACGCCGGTTCGGAATAACCCAGATCTGCAGGAATTTCACTTCCTCGGAGTGACTGTGGTTTTTCTCGCTGTGGGCAATGCCCGTGCCGGCACTCATCATCTGCACGTCGCCGCTCCGGATAATGCCATGGTTGCCCGCATTGTCGCGGTGCTCCAGCGTGCCGCTGAGCGGGATGCTGATGATTTCCATGTTATCGTGGGGGTGAGTGCCGAAGCCCATACCGCCGGCCACGGTATCATCGTTCAGCACGCGCAAAGCCCCAAAATTCATTCGTTGGGGATTGTGGTAGCCACCAAAGCTGAAGCTGTGGTAGGAGTTTAGCCAACCATGGTTGGCGTGGCCCCGCGAGTCGGCCAGATGCAGAACGGTTTTCATAAGACGAAAGCTGGAAAGGTTGATGATGCAAATATATGTACATACATCAATTATCCCAAAAATAGTTTCCATCGCCCACCCTGCGCTGCCGGTCAGCCCGCCAGTACGTCCACAGTCTGCCTCAGCAGCGCCCCACAATCGTCAGCGCCGCAGATACGTTGTTGTGCCTGCGCTGCCATCGGCCACGGTGTACTGCCCGTCGAGCACGAAGCGGCGGCGGGTGTTGCGGGGGCAGGCGCAACAGCCTCGGCCGGGGTCAGAGGCCGTTTCCAGCTCGCTGAATGAGAATTGCTGCCCGGTGGCCGGCACCACGATGCGGTAGCTGAAATCGGTGAAGCTGTAACTGGTCGCGCCGCTGGTAGGCAGCAGGGCCGGCGGCGGGGGCAACTGCCGGAAGCCAAAGCCATTACCGTAGCCGCTACCGTAGAAAATCAGCGGTGGGCGGCCGCCCGCCTGTTTGCCCTGCCGAATCGTGTCGGTGGTGCCCGTCAGGTCGCGGCGGGCGTAGCGCACCAGGTAGGCGTCGCGCAGCTCGTTGCGGTAGAAGCCACCACCGCTCAGCGTATCGGCCGCGAAGGCCACCCGCACGTCGTCGGTGCCCAGCGGGTCGCAGGTGTCACAGTTCTGGCTGCCGCAGCAGCCGGCCAGCAGCGCGGCAGCTACTAGCAAGCCGGCGGCAACAGAAAGGGTCGTCATGAAGCCAAACGTAGTTCTTTTTTGCAGGAGGTGAAAGCCCGCGAACCGGCCAGGGGCAGAACGCGCCAACGGCCGGTTTGCGTACTTTGCCGGGCCCGACTCGTTTTCCAGATGCTTCAGTTTCCGTCTGCGCCCGTGGTTTCGCGGCTGGCGCCCACGCCCAGCGGGTTTCTGCACCTGGGCAACGCCGTCAACTTCACGCTCACCTGGCTGCTCACGCGGCGGGCGGGCGGTACGCTGCACCTGCGCATCGACGATCTGGACCGCGCCCGTTTCCGGCCCGCCTACCTCGATAATATCTTCCAAACGCTGGACTGGCTGGGCCTCGACTACGACCACGGCCCCAGCGGCCCCGACGAGTTCGAGCGCTACTACTCGCAGCAGCACCGCCGGCCCGAATATGAGGCGACATTGCAAGCGGCCCGCGCCGCCCATCCCCGCCTGTTCTACGCCTGCCGCTGCTCGCGTGCCCAGCTGGCTCGCGCCGCCGCGCCCGACGGCTGCTACCCCGGCACCTGCGCGGCGCTGGCGCTGCCCTTTGATGGGCCCGGCCTGGCCTGGCGGGCCCGCGTGCCGCCCGGCGCCGCCGCAACGTGGCCCGACCTGGCGCAGGGCCCGCAAACCGTGGCGCTAACTCAGGAGCTGGGCGACTTCGTGGTGCGCAAAAAGGACGGCGCGGCTGCCTACCAGGTGGCTTCGGTGCTCGATGACCAGCGGCTGGATGTGAACTTCATCGTGCGGGGCCAGGATTTGCGTACCAGCACAGCGGCCCAACTGTGGCTGGCCGAAGTGCTGCCAGGGCAGGCGGATTTTGCTCAAACCCGGTTTCTGCACCACGACCTGCTCCTCGACGAGGCCGGCCACAAGCTTTCCAAATCAACCCAAACCAGCCAGCAGCGCGGTATTGCGGCGGAAGGTGCGGCGCCCCGGGTAGTGTACCGCGCCGTAGCTGGGCTGCTGGGGCTGCCGCCGGAAGCGGGCGAATCGTTGGCGGCGTTGCAGGTGGCCCTGCCAACGTATGAGTTGCTTTAGGCTGCCAGCTATGCTCACAAGAAGAAGGCCTTTCCAATTAAGAAAGGCCTTCTTCTTGTGAGCCACCGGAACTGCAAAAAAGCTTGTGCGACTAAGCGTTTAGTTGCGAGTCATGAGTGGATTGCTGCCCAACTCCGAACTGGGGATAGGCCAGATATAAGCTACCGCCGATGGCAGTACGGCTGGTACTACGCTCTTGGCCGGAATAGGCTGCAACAGACGCATAATATCATTGTTGCGCAGGCCTTCGCCCAGGAATTCTAGCCGTCGCTCCAGCAGAATGGCGTCAATCAGCGAGAAAGAGCTGGTAAAGGTGGCCGCCGTATAGGCGTCGGAGCCGGCCCGTGTGTGCACGGCGTTCAGCAACTCCAGGGCCCGTACGCTAGCAAGGCCTTCGGTACGGGCTAAAGCTTCTGCCAAATTCAGCAACACCTCCGAGTAGCGGATAACCGGCGCATTATCGGTGTAGGGAGCGGCCGAGGTGCCGCCGTTGCGATACTTGGTGAGGTAGGTGGTAGTACCTACCCGGGTGGTAAAGCTTGTTAGGCGAGTATCCGTGGCTTTAAAACGAGTGTTGGCAATAACGCCGGCCGTATTGAGGTTGTACTCGCCGTTGCCTCCCTGCGTGGGGGGCAGGTAATAGAAGGCCAGCTGATTTTGCGTGCCGGGCTGGTCCTGGGCCGTGAACGGAAACGACAAAATGCTTTCTGCGCCGTTCTGTTCCGAAGTGAATACCGCCGCAATAGAAGAATTCAGGGTGTGTGCTACCCCGCTGCTAGCCCGGAAAGGAGCCGTAGCCGAAACGATTTTAGTAGCCTCCCGAATTACATCGGCGTAGCGGCCCATACTCAGGTATACTCGGGTTTTGAAAGCAATAGCCGTGTTCCGGTGCGCCCGCGTAACCGTGTTGGTGGTGATAACGGGTAAGCTCTCCTCCGCCGCATTAAGGTCTTTCAAAATCTGGTCATACACTTCGGCTACTGTGCTGCGGGCCAAGTTGTTGTTGCCTAAGTCCGTTTCGGCCATGAGGCGTAGCGGTAGGCCTGGCTTGGAGCCGTTGCCGTCGGCGTAGGGGCGTGCATAGTATTGTAGCAGCGAATAGTAGGCCAGCGCCCGCAGAAACTGCCCTTCGGCTTTGTAGCCGGCCGCTGTAGCCGCAAAATCGGCCGGGAAAGGAGCTGCCACGAACTTGGATGCATTGGCCTCTAGGCCTGCCAGCAGCACGTTTATCTGATTGATGGCCTGATAAGCAGCTCCCCACAGGTTGATGACATCATTCTGCGACGCCTCAGTGAGCGTGTGCTGCCACACGGCTACGCCAGTTACTCCATTGGAAGTCCGGTTGATGAAGTCATCGGCCCGGATGTCGCCGTAAATTTGGTAGCGCCCACCCAGAAAGGCCCCGGCCTTCATGTAATCATACATGTTGTTCACCTGCAACAACACGCGCGAGGGCGTGTCGAAGGCTACTTCACTGGCCAGCGCAGTTCTGGGTTTTACTTCGAGGTTATCATGGCTGCAGGATGTCAGCAGTCCGAGGCCCAGCGTAGCAGAAAAGGCTCCCAGCGTAAGGATATGTTTGAAAGTCTTCATAAGGACGAAAGGAGTTAGAAGCCAATATTGAAACCGGCGGTGTACGTGCGCGCCTGGCCAACCGAGTTACGGTCTACCCCAGCACCAGTGTTAGCGCTGCCGTTAGTAGAAATTTCCGGATCAATGCCCGAGTAGTTGGTCAGCAACGCCGCGTTCTGCACTTGAATATAGAACCGAGCACTGCCTAAGCCTAGCTTTTCTACCAGACCTGAACCCACGTTGTAGCCCAAGGCCACGTTGCGCAACCGGGCAAAGTCGCCCTTCTCCACATTGCTCGACATTACCAGCGCCGAGCCGTTCGAGACGTTGTCGCCGTACACTACGCGGGGCCATTCGGCGTTGCGGTTATTTTCCGACCAACGGTCTTTAATATCGGATGCGTTGTTCCAGAAGCGCTGGTCGTGCAAACCGGCTTTCGTGCCGTTGTAGATGTAATTGCCCCCCGAGAATTGAATGAACACGCCCAGGTCGAAATTTTTGTAGCGGAACGTGTTGTCAAAGCCGCCATACCAAGTGGGGAGCGTAGGCCCGTAGAACTGTCCATCGGCCAGCTGCGACGGCGCCGTGGTAACCGGCTGCCCATCCAGGGTAGTCCAACCACCTCCCAAGTGGTTATATTGCACCACCGACCCGTCGCTGCGGCGAACCATACGGCGGCCGTTTTCGGGATTTACCCCCAGTGAGGGAACTGCCAGAATTTCGCCCACTGAACGCCCGACTACCGTGAAGTTGACTGTTTCCAGACCGGAAGTAGCCGTGGCAATCCGAGGTACCTCGCTCGAAAGAGCTAGTACGCGATTTTTAAGGGTAGTCAGGTTGGCATTAACCGACCACGAGAAATCGGCCTTTTCGATAATGCCCACGCGCAGGTTCAACTCGACGCCGGTGTTGCGCATGGAGCCCACGTTGTCGGAGATGGCGTCGCCTGGAATACCACGCGAAGGTGCCTGCGGCAGTTCCAGAATCAGGCCATCCACATCGTTGCGGTAGTAGGTCACATCTGTCTGCACCCGGTCGTTAAACAGATTGACAAACAGGGCTACATCAGTCTTTTTACTCGTTTCCCAGGTCAGGTTGGCGTTGCCGGCGTTGCTATAGAAGAAGGTGGCGTTCGGGCCGTAGAGGCTGGAACTGTACAGGTTGCGCGCCACGAAGTCGCCGATGCCCTGATTGTTGCCCACTTCACCGTAGCTGCCCGTTACCTTAAACAGGCTCACGTTGTTGTTCAGGAAAGGTGAGTTCTTCCAGAAGTCTTCCTCCGACAGCACATAGCCCAGCGACGCTCCGTAGAAGTTGCCCCACTTTTCGTTGCCCCAGGCCGAGTAGCCGTCGCGGCGGGCGTTGAAGGTGGCCAGGTATTTACGGTTGTAGTTGTAGTTGAGACGACCGAAGTAGGATATCAGAAAGTTCTCGCCCTGGAAATTGCCGGCCGCTGCGATGTTCAGGTAGCCACCCTGGAACGTGGTGAAGAACGGATCGGCCACGCCGGTGCGGTTGGCGCCCCAGCGGTCGATATTGGTGCGCTGATGCTCAGTGCCAAGCAGTGCCGAGAGGTTGTGCTTCTCGGCCAGCGACACATCGTACTGAGCCGTATTCTGCCAGTTCCAGCGCTTGTTGGTGCGGTAGTAGTTGATGGCCTGGCCAGCCACGCTGAAGCCGTCGCCAGCCAGCGAAGTGGAGTACGACTTGTCTTCGAAGGCAATGTTGTAAATGCCATAAGAAGTACGCAGATTCAGGCCTTTAACCGGCTCTAGATTGGCATACACGCTTCCCTGAATCTCGTTGCCCTCCGACTCGAAGTAATTGTTGGCCAAGTCGACCACCGGGTTGTAGTAGCCTGGCAGCAGCGGCGAGCCATTGGGCGTAGCTGTCGAAAATGAGGTAGGGTTGATGTTGTTGCCCGCCCCGATTCCGGCCCCATTTGTATTCGGCGTGCCGTCGGGGTTGAAGGGGGCTATGTTGGGGGGCAGCACCAGAGGCAGGCGTCCCAGGCCGGCAGTTCCGAAAGCCCCGTCGCCAACCGACCCCGAGTTGGGCGAGGCCGTGCGCGAGTTGGTATAGCCTACGCGCGAACCCACTGTGAGGCGCGAGAATACCTTGTGGTCGATGTTCAGGCGAGCCGAGCCGCGCTTGAACGTGTTGTTCTTTAGCATACCCTTCTGGTCGGTGTACCCAACCGAGGTGTAGTAAGTAGTTTTCTCGGTGCCCCCGCTGAAATTGATGTTGTTGGAAGTAGAGAAGCCCGTGCGATAGATATAGTCGTACCAGCGTGTATCAACCGGGTTCCCACTGTCGTCGAGAGTGGGCCGGAATCCTTCAATAGCCGTGGGAGCCAGCCCCAGGGCTACACGGTTGGCATTCAGGTTGCGCACAGACTCGTTTTTAGTGTCTATGTACTCCGCAGTGTTCATCACGTCGATGAGGCGTACCGGGGTCGTAAGGCCTGCCCACGAATCGAGGGAGATTTTGCTTTGTCCACGCCGACCTTTTTTAGTCGTTACCAGTACCACGCCGCCGGCCGCGCGCGAGCCATAAATGGCCGTTGCCGAAGCATCTTTGAGCACTTCCACGCTCTCGATGTCGTTGGGGTTGATGTTGCTGAGCGGGTTGTTGGGCACACTACCTACAGCCGAACTGTTGCCGCTGAACGCCGGAATACCATCGATAACGTATAGCGGGGCTGAGCTCAGGCTGATGGAGTTCACGCCCCGGATACGCACAACGGGCGGCGCATTAAGTACACCGTTGGGCGTAGTGATGTTCACGCCTGCTGCTTGTCCCTGCAACGCCTGCTCGAAGCTCTGTACGGGCTTGTTAGCAATTTTAGCGGCACCTATAGTTGCAACTGAACCCGTCAGATCGCGCCGCGACTGGGTGCCGTAGCCTACCACCACTACTTCATTCAGCGCCTTGGAGTCAGCGGCCAGCGTTGTACTAACAACGCCGCTATTGCCGATAGACTGCTCGATGCTGCCATAGCCGATGGAAGAGAAAACCAAGGTGCCACCGCCTGCCGGTACCGACAACGTATAGGAGCCATCTGCGCCGGTCGAAGCACCGGTTGAAGTGCCTTTTACCAGGACCGTTACGCCTGGTAGCCCTTCACCGCTGGAGCGGTCAGTAACCCGGCCTGTAATAGTGCGGTTCTGGGCTTGTGCTATAGTCCCCGACAGAGACAATACAGCCACAGTTGAAAGCAGTAAAGTTCTTTTCATGCGAAAGCAGCAAAGTGGTGGAAAGATGGCTTTGGATGTATTTCTATTTCACCAAAGAATGAGGCAATATGCTATCTATATTTCTATATACACATGAAAAAATATGTATTTATTTCAAAAAGTGCTTTGTGGTTAAAATATAGATGATTTATATATTTAATATATTAGCCCATAGTAAGCCACCCATCCATGATTTTAAGGGAGGGTAGGTAGCTGATTAATCAAGAAATCTGTAGAAGGTGATTTACCTCAGCTCCTTTTTGAACTCCTCGGCCCAGAGGTCGGCGAGGCGGGTGGGCTCGGGCAGCTTGTAGCCGCGCAGGCAGGCCAGCGTGAGGCGGGTGGCGGTGGTCTGGTCGCAACGGTGGCCGGGGCTCACGAACAGCGGCTTCACCTTGTCTTTGCTACGGATGACCTGGCCCAGCAGCTCGCCGTTTTTGTCGGTGAGGGGCGTAATACTGCCTTTGGTGAGGGCCGGCTCCTCGTAAACGCCCGTGAGGCGCTGCTTGGCTACTCCAAATGTGGGTACATCCAGCTCGACGCCCAGGTGGGCCGCAATACCCATGCGGCGCGGGTGCGCAATGCCGTGGCCATCCACCATGATGATATCGGGCTGGCGGCGCAGCTTCTCGTAGGCTCGCAGCAGGTTGGGTGCCTCGCGGAACGAGAGCAGGCCGGGAATGTAGGGCAGCGGTACAGGCCCGACGTGGTACACTTTTTCAATGAAACCCAACGACGGCAGCTCCAGCACCACAAACACCGACAGCACCGTATCGGGCGTCGGAAACGAGGAGTCGCAGCCGGCAATGTAGCGCAGCTCGCCGGTGGGCGGCTCCGAGCGCACCCGGTTGCGCAGCTGGTCTTGTAACTGGGTGAATTCGCGCACTAGTTGCGGGTCGGGGGCGGGGCCGGGCGGGCGGAAGTAGGCCATAGCAGGAAAGAGTCGGGATGAACCCGGTGTACTGCCAGGGCGGGCGCGGGGTTGTGGGCGCAGCCGGAGTCAGGCCGCAGCCCGAAAACCTGCGCCGACGTGGTCCGTTTATGCAGGATGAAAACAGCCCTCTGATTGCTATGCCTAAATCCGAGCAACCCGCTTATACTGGTAGCGGCCCGCTTTTCGAGCGGCGCTACTGGGTAGATGTGCAACACCCGCGCCAGCCCGCCGACGCACTGCTCCGCCATATAGAGTGCCATCTGCCCGATTTCTCGTCCGATTTGTTGGCCGACTTTGAGAAATCGAGAGGTACAGAAGAGTGCCTGGCAGTAGGCGACGAATACCGGATTAAGATTCTGGGGCCCTGGAACGGCGAAGTGCGCGTAACGGCGGTAGGCGCAGACTTTTTCGAGCTGGCTACGCTGGAAAACCACCCCGAGGCCGGCCGCATCCGCTTCTCGTTGCGGCCCCACGCTACGTTACCCAATACGGTGCGCTTCGAGATTCACTCCTGGGCCCGCTCGCGCGACGGGCTGGTGGCCTTCACCTACGACACGCTGGGCTTGGGCCGGCGGGTACAGCAGCAAACCTGGGAGGTGTTCTGCCAACGGGTAGCCGATTTCAGTGGTGGTCTTCTGCTGGGGCCGGTGCAAGTGGAAACGATAAAAGAAGGGGAGGGGCAAGTGGACTGAGTGCAAGGAAAATGGGCCATGCTTCGGCTGCTTTCCGCCCAGCATAATCCGTTTTACACCTTCCGCCAGTTCTTCTACATCGCTCATAGTAAAGCCTCATGACCACTCGCACTGCCCTCACTGCCCGCCAGCAGGCCCGTCTGGCAGCGTACACCGATACGGGCTATAATTTCGACCCCGAGCGCCTGGCTGATTACACCGCCGCCACGGGTTGGCGCGTGGATGACTACGAAACCGAACTGCCACCCGAAGCGCCCGGCCCGCCGGCCGCGCATGGTTCCTGGGCTGCTGCCCGCGAGGTGCTGCGCCGCTACTCGTTTCCGCCGCCCGGCCTCATCAGCGGCATCTTTCTGCCCGACCAGCCCCTGGCGCAGCGCGTAATGGTGCTGCAAGCCCGGTTTCTGGGCTTCTCGTTCTGGTTCGGGGTACGCATTGGGGGAGTAACCGACGAAGTGCGGCAGTTGCCGGACGGGGGGCAGGAGCAGGTGTGGGGCTACAACTACCGCACCCTCGAAGGCCATTTCGAGCGGGGGCAGATTGAGTTCATGGTGCACAAAAACCTGCGTACCGGCCACGTATGGTGCCACATCCACGCCGTGTCGCAAACCGGCCGCATCCGTAATCCTTTCTATTGGATAGGTTTTCGGTTGTTTGGCAGGCCGTTGCAGGTGCGCTTCTCCCGGCAGTCGCTGCAGCGGCTAAAGGCGCAGGTAGAGCAGATGCTGCAGGAAGGATGGCAGGTGCCAGCAACGGCTGGCCCAACAGTGCAGCGCATTTCGGCCGACGAAGACGCGCAGGAGCAGTTGGACAAAAACCAACCGTCATCCTGAGCAACACGAAGGACCTGTAGAGAACCAACCAATAAGTGTGGCTTCTCTACAGGTCCTTCGCGTTGCTCAGGATGACAGGTTTTGTGATTAGGCCTCTTCCGCTGGCTTGCCGCCGTTAATCATGGCTGAAACCACGCCGGGCTCGTCGGTTACCTCAGACCGGAAGACGCCCAGAATATGTGCCACTACAAAGGCAATAACGGCGTACATGGTGTACTCGTGAATGGTTTCGGATACTTCCTTGATGGGCTCCAGGTAATCTTCGAATACTAGGACCAAGCCCGTAATCACCATCACGGCCAGAATAATGTAGAACGCGCGGTAGCTGTAGCGTACCCAGCGCGCTTTGGTAGCCCCGGCCTCGCCCCGCGCCTCGCGGGCCCTGATGGCTGCCAGTTTGGCTGCCGTGCGCTGGCTGCCGCGCTGCCGGAAGCTCACAATTACCCGGAACGCCAGCAGGCAGGAAATGGCAATGCCTACCCAAATGTGCCAGTCCCAAATGCGGTGGGATACAATGCGGGTAAGGCCGCGCAACTCCGTGGCCGGTAGGTTCACGCCCTTTTCGGCCAGCACCTGGCTGAACTCGGGTGCCAGCGTCTTCACTTTCAAAACGATGAACAGGAACAGAATCGTCATCAGCTGAAACAACACCAAGCCCGAGTTGGACCAATGCCAGATGCGCAGGCCCAGCGAGTTATGCCTGGAAACAGCAACTGTAGAAGAGGAGGAGAAAGGCTGAATAGCGGCCATAACACGGGCAGAAAAAAGAAGAAAACTCTTGGCTGGGGAAGGTACGCCAGGGCCGGCAGATTTGTGGTGCCTATAACCAAGAATAGGCCGCTGCGTAACAATTAACAGCCGACTACAGTTATGCTACCCACGCCCGGGACCCACTGTCCCGGCCGCTTATTTCTTTTGCTATGACCTCAGCCCAAGGCTACGCTGCCCCCGCCGCCGACCAACCCCTCGCCCCCTTCAGCTTCGAGCGCCGCGACGTGGGCCCCCACGATGTGCGCATGGACATTCTGTTCTGCGGCGTCTGCCACTCCGATATTCACCAGGCCCGCAACGAGTGGGGCAGCTCGATGTTTCCGATGGTGCCCGGCCACGAAATCGTGGGCCGCGTAACCGAAGTCGGGGCCCATGTAAAGAACTTTAAAGTAGGCGACCTGGCCGGCGTTGGCTGCATGGTCGATTCGTGCCAGCACTGCGCCGAGTGCAATGAAGGCCTGGAGCAGTACTGCGACAATGGTTTCGTGGGTACCTACAGCGCCAAGGATAAGGACGGCTCCATCACCCAGGGCGGCTACTCCAACAACATCGTGGTAACCGAGAAATTCGTGCTCCGCGTGTCCGAGAAGCTCGATTTGTCGCGCGTGGCGCCGCTGCTTTGCGCTGGTATTACCACTTGGTCGCCGCTGCGCCAGTGGAACGCCAAAAAGGGCGACCGGGTAGCCGTCATCGGCCTCGGTGGCCTGGGCCACATGGCCGTGAAGTTTGCTGCCGCCATGGGCTGCGAAGTAACGGTGCTTAGCACTTCGCCCGACAAGGAGGCTGACGCCAAAGCTCTCGGCGCCCACAAATTTGTGGTGACCAAGAATCAAGGCGCGATGAAAGACATCAGCAACTACTTCGACCTGATTATCAACACCGTGTCGGCCCCCATCGACCTGATGCCCTATGTGGCCAGCCTGCGCCTCGACGGTACCATGGTACTGCTCGGCGTACCGCCCGAGCCGGCCCAGCTGCACGCGTTCAATCTCATCAGTAAGCGCCGCCGCATTGCCGGCTCGCTTATCGGGGGCATCCAGGAAACCCAGGAAATGCTGGATTTCTGCGCCGAGCACAACGTAATGAGCGATGTGGAAGTTATCAACATCGACTACATCAACGAAGCCTATGAGCGCATGATGAAGTCCGACGTGAAGTACCGCTTCGTGATTGACATGGAGAGCCTGAAAGGGTAGATTCTGCGCTGCAAGCGGTCAGCTTCAAGCTGCAAGCTGACTGCCTGATAATATGAGGACCTTATTCCACATGGACGACCGTAATAACGGCTCGTTTTGATGGAATAAGGTCCTTTCTTTATTGTACTAAGTGGCAGTCAGCTTGCAGCTTGGGGCTGACCGCTTGCAGCTCCCTACAGCTTCCCGAACACGTAGGAATCGGCTTCCACGTAGTCGTTGGCGCGCATTTCTAGGGATTTTACCTGGCCGTTTTCTACTTCGAACTTAGCCGGTAGCACGCCGAACACGAGGTCGGAGTAGGTGGCGCGGAACTCCTGGCCGTCCATGTAGTCGAGCGTGGCGGTGAGGCCGGGGTGGGTGGGCAGCGTGACGAGCAGCTGCTTGCCTTTCTGAGTTACCTGGATGCGGCCGAACAGCGGGTTGTCGAATTCGCCCACGTAGGCTTTGAGGGGCAGCGGGGCCTTGGCTTTTTTGGCTACGCGGGCAGCCAGGGCCAGCGTGGGGTCGGGGCCGGCTGCTAGCTCGCCGGCGCGGCGGCGGGCTAGCAGCTGGGCGCTTCTATCAATATAAGACACGCCCAAGTAGGCGTCGAGTAGCTGGTAACGCAGGGCCTCGAAGAAGCTTTGGTTGTCGTTGTTGGTGAGCACGGCCAGGCCCAGGCCGGCCTCGGGCACGAAGCACACGTTGCTCACCTGCCCCGACGCCCCGCCCGTGTGCCAGTATACCTGCCGCCCATTGTAGTCGGCCGACTCGACGCCCAGCGCGTAGGTCACGAAATGGGTCGGGAACAGCGGCGACTTGCGGCTGCTGATGATGGTGTTGGCGTCGCGGGTTTTGCGCAGCGTGGCCCAGGGCAGCACCTGCCGGCCCTCGTAGCGGCCACTATCGAGCTGGAAACGCAGCCAATGGGTGAGGTCGCTCACGTTGGACGCCATGCTGGCGCAGGGGCCCATATTGTCCCAGTTGTCGAACTGCACCTTGGCTAGTGGCCCGAACGTGTTGGAGTAGGCCGTGGCAATGTTGGGCTGCCTGGCGAATTCGAGCGACGAGACGAAGGTGTTTTTCATGCCCAGCGGTTGCAGCAGGTTCTGGCGCACGTACTCCTCCCAACTCGTGCCCCCGGTCACGGCCGGAATCACCTCGCCGGCCGCCACGAAGCCCGAGTTGCAGTAGCCGTAATCCTTACGGAACTCACGCGTGGGCTTCATCAGCCGCATCCGGCGCACAATGTCGGCCCGCTCCAGGTTGGATTTGAAGAAAGTGAAGTCACCCTGAAACGTCTTGAAGCCCAGGTGGTGGCTCAGCAGGTCGCGCACCGTTACGAGGCGGGTGCTGGTGGAATCGTAGAGCCGAAAATCGGGCAGGTATTTGGTTACGCGGTCGTCGAGGCTGATTTTCTTCTCCCCATCGAGCTTGGCCAGGGCCGTGCCGGTGAACAGCTTGGTGTTGGAGGCAATCATGAACAGCGTCTGGTCATCCACGAGGGCCGGTTTGCCCACCTCGCGCACCCCGTAGCCTTTTTGCACCAGCGTCTGCCCGTCCTTCACTACCACCACGGCCAGCCCCGGAATGTTCCAGAGCCGCATGCCGCGCTGCACATAGCTGTCGAGACTGTCGGTGAGAAAACGGTTGGGAGTTGTGGGCGGCGTAGTTTGGGCCTGCGTGGCAGTAGCCGCGCCCAGCAGCAGGGCAGCGGCAGTTAGTCGGCGGAGAGTAGGGGTGGGCATGGAGGAATCTTGAATGGAAAAGCACGTCATGCAGAGCGAAGCGAAGCATCTCGCTCGCTTCGTTGTAAAAGTAAGTAGTGTTGCATAAGTAA
>NZ_JAGGPS010000042.1 GCF_018613725.1 Hymenobacter sp. ISL-91 | reverse complement strand
AAGGAACTGATGCTGGCCCCGCGATGGTGGCCCAGCACGGCCTGCGCCCGGCGGCGCATGCGCGGGTGCGGCCCCCGGGCACAAGCCGCTTCCAGGGTGGTTATTTCGAGGGCTGTCAGCGGCAGAGGGGCTAAAATCATGGCCCAAAGATACGCCCATACGTACCACCCGTTTACTTATGCAACACTACTTAAAATGAAGTCGGCGGGAATACCCAGGCGCTTGTAGAGGCGCTTGGCCAGGTCTAGGTTGATGCGTCGGCCCTGCAACACGTCGCTCAGGCGCGAGGCCGGGATGTCGAGCAGGGCGGCCAGGTTTTTCTTGTTGAGCTTGCGCCGGTACATCTCCAGTTCCAAGCGCCCCACCAGGGTCTGGGGGGCGGGCAGTTCGTAGCCCTGGCCCTTCTCGTAGGCGCTGATGGCGTCGCGCAGCGCGAGCATGGGCGTCAGGTCGGCGGGTTCGTGGTCCATCCAGGCCGTGAACTGGTCCAGGGCCTGCTGGTAATCGGCGGGGGTGCGAATGTCCATGGGAGTCGGCTGCTAAAACGTGAGCGAGTGTACGGCTCCTTTCAATGAACGGGTGCTTACTCAAGGAAATGTAGCGCGTACTGCTGCTGGATTTGCTCGGCCTCTTCGGGCGTCAGCAGCGCAAACTCCTTTTCGCGGGCCCGTTTCGAGAGAAGCCCCTGATTCTGCTCCAGGAAACGGATCAGCACGGCCACCAGCTTGTCGGGCATCTGGAATCGCTCGTCCAGCCAGGCCTTGAGCGCATCGTAGCGCTGTAGATAGGCCACTTCCTGGGGAATGGTCTTCTCCAGGGTGTAGGCCACGCAATCGAAGAGGAACTCGGCCTGCGCGGTGGCGTCAAAGTAGCGGTAGTACGCGCTCGTATCGGCGAGTACCTCCACGTTGTGGTCTGCCGTCTTCTGCCAGGGAATGAACTCCAGCACGGCGTGCGAATACCCCTCCAGTACCTGCCGGTACGCGGGCAGGTGCGCGAGAATGGCGGCGGAAACCGGGAAGATGATGCCGGGGGGCGTGAACCCCTGCCGGGCCAGCAGGTGGTGAATCAGGTAGCGGTGCACCCGCCCGTTGCCGTCGACGAAGGGGTGGACGAAGACAAAGCCAAAGGCGAGGGCGGCGGCCGTCAACACCGGCGGATAGCCTGCCGTTTCCAGGTGGGCCGCCGCGGCGAGCAACCCGCCCATCAGACTTTCCAGGTCCTGCCAGCGAGCCGAGACGTGGTCCGGAATTGGCTCGCCCGTCTGCCGGTCGTGTTCGCCGACAAAGCCGCCTTCGGTCCGGTAGCCCAGGCGCACAAAGCGGCTGTTTTCGATGACGAGCTGCTGCAGGCGCAGCAGTTCCTCGTGGCTGAGCGGGTGCTGCCCGGCCTGGCCGATGGCCCGTCCCCAACGCAGGGCCCGGGTAGGCGCCGGCTGTTCCCCTTCGATGGTGAAAGAAGCCTTGGAATCCTTCAGCAGCAGAAAAGCGGAGGTCCGGACCAACACGTCGGCGTGCAGACCGCGCAGCACATGCGCTGCGCGGCCGGCCAGGTCGCGGGCCAGATACTGCTCTATCTTCGCTGATTTGTGCACCAACGGGCAGAAGCCCGCTACCCCCGGCAGGTTGTTGCGCAGGCGCTGCCGGGGCACGGACACACCCGTTGCCGCAGCGTACTGCAGCTGCTCATCAACCACCGGCACGTAGTTGCCCTGCAGTAGGTCGGGCAAGTCCAGGCGGCAGGCCAGCAGCCATTCGTAGAGAAACCACACCGTCCGGGCGTAGCGGCTCTGTGGGGCGTGCCGCACCCATTGCTCGACGGTAGACGCCGGCAACTGCGTGAACAACTGGTTGAAAAAGAGCAGGTCCAGTCCTTCGTATTTGAGGGCAAAAACCAGGTGCGCCCAGAGCGTGTCTGTGGGGGCGTGCCGCGGGGTGAAGACGCGCCATCCTGCCACATGGTACTGCCGGCGCTTGGCGCTGATCAGGGCCAGTTCACGGGGCAGCGGCACCGGCAGCTGAAGGGCTTCAATCACGGCCCCATAGCCTACAAGCACGCCCGGCTCGGGCGCCGTGCGGCCGTGAAAAACAGTTACGGGCCGTGAAAAGGACGTAGGAAGCATCTGGATAGGTGAAAAACGCTTACGAAGATACGGCCGATGGAGCGATTGCGCTTGGCCCACCCCTCCCCGCCGTGGAACAAGACTTGGGTGCATCCGTTGGGGGCGCCGGGTCTGTTTGCTCGTAGAGGGCCTCCAGCCGCGCCAGCAGTCCGGTCCTCCAGCGCCATGCAGGCGTACACCGGCCGCGCAACCATGGCTTGACCACGGCGGGGGCCTGCAACGAGCGGTAACGGTCGTGGAGTTTCATTGCGCAGGGCACGGCGCAGGCAGAGGACCAACGGTATAAGCGACGCATAGCACCGCCGCCGCCCATTACTATTCGCCGCATATTGTGCGGAGAATAGCGCGCCTAATCGCCGCACCGCTGGTAGCCTAGGGGCTTACGCTGCCGGTGCGGTCACGGGACTGGGCAAGGGCTGGGCGTGCAGGGCCACGCCGCGGTGGTGCAGGTACTTGTAGAAGGTGGCCTTGCAGATGCGCAGGCTGCGGGCCATGTCGTCGACGCTCAACTCCCGGGCTTTGTAGAGCAGTTCGGCCGCGCGGGCCGTGCGCTGGGCTTCTACTGAAAGGCCCGGCTTGCGTCCGCCGACGCGGCCCCGGGCACGGGCCGCAGCCAGCCCGGCCAGGGTGCGCTCGCGAATCAGCTCGCGCTCGAACTCGGCCAGCGAAGCAAACAGGTTGAGCACCAACCGGCCCTGAGCCGAGTGGGTATTGATGGCGTCGGTCAGGGAAATCAAGCCAATGTTGCGGCGCTGCAACTCGGCCACTAGGTCGAGCAGGTGCTTGAGCGAGCGGCCCAACCGGTCGAGCTTGTAGATGTATACTGTGTCGCCCGGGCGCACCTGCACCAAGAGCTTGTCGAGTTCCACCCGCGCGGCCAGGGCGCCGGAGGCTTTCTCCTGGTAGATAAGCTCGCAGCCGGCTTGGGTCAAGGCGTCGAGCTGGAGTTCTAAATTCTGGTCGCGGGTTGAAACGCGGGCGTAGCCAATCTTCATACAGGGGAGTTTACGAAACTCATCTGCTAACGGCATTTCGTAAACTTTGATTGGTAGACGAGTTTCTTAAACTCGGCATAGACACCAAAGGGCCGTTCCAATCTTTGGTGCAACTTGCGGGGCGTTTAGTTTAGCGGTTCACGGAAAGGAGCTGTTTTTATTACATCAACGACGCAACTATTGCCTCCCCAAACCACTCAAGCGAGTAGAACCAGAATTCTGGCTCCACCTAACCCCCGTTTTAACGTTATGAAGCTTTTTACCCTTCTTGTATTCAGTCTTTTAACTGCTCGCCTTGGCTACGGGCAGAGCACCGAATATTCTCTTCACCTTACCTCGGGATTCGCGGCTTATCGGGGCAGTGGTGCCGCTGGGGACGGTTCCGTGATTTTGGTGCCGGACCCGCTTGATGAATTCCTTATTTCCGACCGGGAAGAACCTTATACGGAGAACCCGTACGGCACCACGTTGGGATTATCCTACGGGCTGGCGGCGCAGGTGCAGCGGGTTACGGCCAAAGGCAGCGTCTGGGGGCTGCAAACCGGCTACGAAGTGCTCAGCAGTCGAACTCGGATTCATAATGTCTTCGACCAGCACGATTTCGGCACTAGCTCCACCGGGTATACTTCTTTAGTTAACCACGGCATTACTACGCATCCATTCTTTGGCCACCGTTTTGCCGTCAAAAGCACGCAGGTAGACCTGACCGCCGGTCCGGAAGTAAGCTTTCTGCTTCGCAGCCACGAAGAAGGGAAGGCGAAATCCGACTTCAGCACCTATTCTACCAGCCTCAACCATGGCCATCCCGACCTGGATTTGCGGGCTCGCGTCAATTTGACGACGTACTACAAGCACATCGGGCTGGCGCTGGGCTATTCGCACGGATTAACCAACTATCGGAAAAATCAGGCAGGGGTGGTTGGTGAGGCTTATTTGCAAGCATTCCGGCTGGGGCTGACCTATCGGCTATAACCCCATCCTTTTTCATAGCATAAGCTCAGGCGCAGCATCCAAGAAAACGGTCGAAAGGGCAGTCACCGGCTAGGCTCCGATAACGGGCCCTTATCAGCCCCTATTTGGAAGACGGAGGGTGTTTAAAATCACCGATTTTTCATGTCATTTAGCCCATCTAGACCGCTGCAACCCTTTTCTTACACTGCTTTACGTCGCTACTGGACGCTCAACCATCGCGCCGACGTTACACCAACGATAGTGTAATCTGCTGCCCGATTGACGATGCGAACCAAGTACAAGCCACTTGCCAATACGGGGGTAGGCAACTGCACTTGTCCTGGGTCATTTACTGCCACGGTAGAGCGGGCAACCAGTTGCCCAAGACTATTGCTGAAGGTAATTTCTAGAAACCGTGCTGCTTGGGGCAGCTTTGTCATAGCAATCACGAACGGTCTGCCACTGGTGGTAGGGTTAGGATAAAAACTTACGGTGACGGGCCTGACAAAACGGGAAGGCAGGCTGGTCAACGGTAACTGGCTGAGTAATACGCCAACTGTTCCCGTAGCGCTATTGGCCGTAAGAATATCGACTCTACCGTCCTTATTTACATCGACTACTGCCATGCGGCCTGGTTCACTTCGCTCCCCCGTAGAATAGGTTGTCGTGGCAGAGAACTGTCCATCTGGACGTTGAATTAACAGGCCAACGGTACTTGTACCAATATTACTGCCCACCATATCGGGTTGGTTATTACCATCCACGTCAGCCAGGGCAACACTAGAGGGCTGACTACCGCTGCCGGTTGCATACGAAAGCGCGGGGCCAAGCGTCCCATTCTGTTGGTTCAAAAGCACGCCCACCGTATTGTTGCCTAAGTTGGCGGTAACGACATCCACGTAAGAATCCCCATTCACGTCGCCCACGGTTATGCCATATGGCTGGCTATTGACAGCCAGCGGGTAGCGCACGAGGGCGGCGAACGTGCCGTCCCGCTGGTTGAGCAGTACGCCCACACTGTTATCGGTAGGGCAATAACAAGCTGTGATAATATCGATGTAGCCATCTTGATTTAAGTCGCCCACCGCCAAACTAAGGCTGAGGCTACTAGGTGCTATCGGATAGGAATTAGGAAAGGCAAACGTGCCGTCTCTACGGTTTATAAACACGCTGATCGTCGTGTTACCCAGATTAGCAGCGACTAGGTCTGGATAACCATCCCGGTTCACGTCGGCAGCCACAAGGCTCTGGGGGTAATTGTCGCCCGCAATTGCGTACATAACGGGAGGGGCAAGCGTACCATCTTGCTTGTTGAGCAACACGCTCACCGTTTGGCTAGTGTAGTTAGCTGTCGCCACGTCTGGATAGCCATCCTGATTGAAGTCCCCGATCGTGATGTCATAGGGACTATTATCAGTTCCTAAAGCATAGTGTACAACCGGTGCAAAGGTGCCATTACGTTGATTAAGCAATACTCCGACCTGCCTTGACGCGTAATTAGCGGTAACGATATCGGCATAACCATCCCGGTCCAAGTCGCCTGTCGCAATACCTCGAGGGTTACTGGCGGGAGTGCCTACCGAGTAAGTGATTACGGGTGCGAAGTGTTGCGCGCGAACAACTATGAACAGGGAGGAGAAATACAGTATTCCGGTAAGTAGCTTATGGCGCATGGTAATCGGGGTACCTTAAGGTAATAAATCCAAGGGGGCAAAAGTCGCTGGAAGATAAGGGAGCGTCCTGCTGAATGACACGGAAGCGCTAGGGGTGAGGTGGTCTAATTCAGCTGGACAGAATAGGTCGGTATCGAGCGCGAAACCCGACAAGCGGAATTGTCTTGCCTTATTGCGCGTCTGAGCTGCGCAATTCTACCTGGCGGCGGTAGCGCTTGACGCTGGACTCGCTCACACCCGTGGCAGCCACGGTCTGGTGCACCGACATGCCGGCGGTCAGGCAAGCCTGCACCTTGGCCAGCTTACCCGCGTCCACGCCCGGACGACGGCCCAGATGCTTGCCCTGTGCTTTGGCCAGGGCAATGCCGGCTGTCGCCCGCTCGCGGATGCTCTCGCGGTCGTACTCGGCCAGCGCGGCGAAGATGCCCAGCACCAGCCGGCCGGCCGGCGTGGCCGTATCGATGCCCAGGTCCAAGGCGACGAAGCGCACCTGGCGCTCGTGCAGCTCGGCCACCAGTTGCATGATGTGGGCACTGTTACGGCCCAAGCGGTTCAAGCGTGCCACGGTCACCGTATCGCCGGTCCGCAGCCTGGAGAGCATTTCGGTGAGCATCGGCCGTTGGATGGTGGCGCCGCTGATCTTTTCCTCAAACACCCGGTCAACGCCGGCGGCCTGGAGTTGGGCGAGTTGGGTATCGAGGTGCTGGTCTTTGGCTGAGACGCGGGCGTAACCGAAATTCATGGCAGATGGGTCAATAAGGTGGGGCCACGAAGATACCTGGCTGGCCCCACTTTCTGACCCCTCATTTCCAGGACGAGCCGCTACTGATTGATGGGGGCCTGGAAGGTGTACCTTTCTGAATCCCACCAATCCGTAGTGGCTTGATTAACCATTGTACCAAATTAACTAAGGCCGCAACTAGCGAGTCTGTTGCGGGCCACCGGTATAAGTGGTTAATAAAAACTCTGATCATCTTGATGCTAACTGAGAGGCTTAAATGCAAGTATTACAACACACAGCCTTTGCTGTATTTAAAGATGCTATCATATGGACCAAGGGAAAGAATTAAAGAAAAAACTGCCCGAACACAAAGAGGTAGGGGCCGATCTTAATAGTTATCATTCAATGATTGCAGAGCGCGCCGCGCAAATCAACGAGTTCAAGCGGATTCGTGAAGCAGCCTCACACAGTGTTATAATGGTCAAACCCCTATGGAAGCTTAACCCTACTGTAGATGACTTCAAGGAACAGGGTTTTAGTTGGTATAACATGCCCAATGTGGGCGCTTCACAAGAGACTTTCATTGCACAAGGGCATACTACGCTGATTGTTCCAATCCAGAATATATTGGATTCATTAGATGAGGAAAATAGAGAGGCATATCTTGAAGAAGAGCATCTGTTCCAGGAAACGCAGTGTTATAAAATATTGAGCGAATGGAATGCTGGACAAGAATTAGTGCCGCCCCATTATCGACATCTGTTTGATGATGTATTTGATGTAGTTGACGGCAGGCATAGGCTGAGTCTTGCGCTGATGTTACAAGAGCGCGAAATACCTATGGTAGTCGCAAAATCTGAGTTTTTGTTGGTGAAAAGGGTATTGAAAATACCTTAGATCAATAAAAAAAGGCGGGCTGAGCGCCTATCTTTTCGTAGAATCATTTTAAAATTTATGCAAACTCTAGAATAAGCTGTGATAGCTCGGTTTGCAAGATGGTCAGTAACTCAGAGGTTGGAACACTAGACAACTTCTTTGGCTCTACTTTGTGCAATCTGCACTCTCCTCATTACACTCGTCCTTCCTCAATTATTGCTTGTGAGTGAATTGTTTAGGTCATTGAACAAATTTGATGTAAAAATTTCCTGTACCTACGACGACGCGAGAGAGGGTGCTACGGGCGTTGCGCGTTGCTCAGAAAGTCCTTGATTATGCTTAACTGTGTATCGGAAACCGGCGAAATATTGCGTTCCCGCGCGTATTCCAGCAGAAAGGTCGAGAAGGGTTTTGTGCTCTGGGACAGGTAGTGGTTGAGGGCGGCCTGGCTTCGGAGGGGCTTGTTGGTAACACGGGCCTTGCCGTACACCGCATAGGCTTCCAAAGTGTCTAGCAGCCGTAGTCGTTTTGTACGCTTCCCCGAGAAGTAGGCCAGTGAAAAGTAGAGGAAGGGGGTATCTTTTCCCATCCTTTTCCTCCTACCCATGAAAAAGAGTCGCTTTAGTGAAGCCCAAATCATCGGCATCCTGCGCCAGCAAGGCCAGGGCCAAACCGTGGTCCAGATCTGCCGCGAGCACAGCATTAGTGAGCCCACGTTTTATCAGTGGAAGAGCAAGTACGGTGGCCTGGAGCTGACCGAGCTGCAACGCCTCAAGCATCTGGAAGAAGAAAACCGCCGACTCAAGCAGCTAGTGGCTGACCTGAGCCTGGAAAACCAGGTAGTCAAGGAGGTGCTGCGAAAAAAGTAGTCGCCCCGGCCGAGCGGCGGGCCGTGGCCCAGCACGCCGTGGCGCGGGGGCTGAGCCGGCGGCGGGCCTGTGCCCTGGTGGGACTGGCCCGCGACAGCTACGCTACGCCGCCCGGCCGGGGCGACCAAGCCCAACGGCAGGCGGCCGACGCGCTCGTCATGGACGCGCTGCTGGCGTTGGTCAAACGTCACGCGGGCTGGGGCTTTTGGAAATATTACCACCGGCTGCGCAAAGACGGCCTGCTGCTCAACCACAAGCGGATGTGGCGGCTCTATCAGGCCCAGCGCCTGCAACTGAGCAAGCGGCGCAAGAAACGCCGCTTGCCTGAGCGCGTCCGCCAGCCGCTGGCTGTGCCCGAGTCAGCGAACCAGTGCTGGTCGATGGACTTTATGAGCGACGCCTTGACCGACGGGCGGCGCTTTCGGACGCTCAACGTGGTCGAGGACTGGAATCGCGAAGTGCTGGGTATCGAGGTGGATTTCTCGCTGCCGGCCGCCCGCGTCGTGCGTTTGCTACAGACCTTGGTCGAACGCCACGGCCCGCCCGAGCGGCTGCGCGTCGATAATGGCCCGGAATTTATCAGCCAGGCACTACAGAACTGGTGTGGCTCCCAGGGCATTATCCTGCACTGGATTCAACCCGCCAGCCCCACGCAAAACGCCTATGTGGAACGCTTCAACGGCTCATTTCGCCGCGAACTGCTCAACGGCTACCTCTTCGCTACCTTGCAGCAAGTGCGCGAGCACTGTCGCTTGTGGCAATACGATTACAACCACCTGCGCCCGCACCAGGCGCTGCACTTTATGACCCCGACCGAGTTTCGTCAAGCCGCCTGACCTCTACTTTTCACTGGCCTACTTCTCGGGGAAGCCTACAGTTTGTTCTCAGCAAACGGGTCTTGGTATGTAATCAGCGTGTCGATATCGATGATGGTCAGCGGGCGGATGCGTCCATGTACGGCGATAATCCCTTCGTGCCGTAGCCTGATTAATTCCTGCTGAAGCCAGGAATCCACCACGGCATTCAGGCCTGGCATGTTGTAAAACGAGTCGTGCACAAGCAGAATGGGGTAGATAATGAGCTGCGCTGGCTGGGCAATGGGTTTGTCGAATTTCGGCACACCCGACAACAGGCGCTGGATATTGCGCAGCAGCTGTAAGACAGCCGTCTTTTTGAGCTTGTTCGTGACCGGGGCACTGCTGCGGCGGTAGAACTTATCGCGCAGTTCCTCGACAAAGCCGTTGAAATCGTCCCCGTTCTTGAACAGCTTGTTGATATTGACGTCTTTGGATTCCAACAAAATGACGCGTTTCGTCGCTTTGAAATAATAGTCAGGTTCCACATGCCCATCAGCAGCCAACACACCGCTGTCTTCCAGTTCTTTCCCACTGATGGCGGTGCCCTGTTTAGTCAGGATGCTGTCGAGTATAGGGTTGAGCAGGTATTCTTCGGAGAATTCCTTTTTATACAACCCCGCCCAGTCTTGCCCTCCCAGCAGCGTCCGACTAGAGTCTTCATTTAGTTTCTGAAAGCGCCAATACAGGCCTTTGTGGAGCATTTCAACGACGAATCGCGGATATACTACCACGTATTCGTCATTCGCCACTTTAAACAACGGACGTTCGCGAACCGAGAAATAGTCATCCGTAATGACGTGTGCGCCTTCGGCCAAGATGAAATTGTCCAGAAATATGCGGTCGTCCTCCTCCTTTACGATGATTGTTCCGGTGGAATTGCTACTGATCTGATCCCAGATAAGCTTAATTAGGCTGAAAATGCGCTGGCTGTACTCCTGCCAGGTTCCGCACCGGAAGGCTTCTAAAAAAGCTGCCAACAGAAGGTGATATTTCTCCCGTTCTTCCATAAACGTGAACAGCTGAATGGATTTTGCCATCTGGCTAATCATGAGCCGTTCAACGCCCTCATGGGTAATGTCAAACCGGGCATGGCTGTTCAGTAGCGCCAATCGTGCTATCGGATCGACACCCGGTAATTCCGGGGCATTATCCAGTGAGGTATTTTCGGCGGCAACTACCTCGGAGTTAACAGCAAAAAAGAGCCGGAAAATATTGCCTTCCATTTCGGCCTCACTCTGCGTACACGGTTCATCAGGTCGCGGGAAAATCAGTTGAAATAGCTTCAGGGCTGATTCCGGCGCGATGATACTGATCATCGAATGAGACGTGCGCTCCAGCTGTTCCAAGCGGCGAAAAATACGTGTGGCCTCGTCCCGGCTATGCGAACCGAAGATGCGCGGGAAGGTTACACGAAAGTCCTCAGCGGCGTGTAGATTCAATAAATAGCTGGCGATTCGGAGCAAAGTCTCGCGGTCTATTCCGACCAAATATTCCTCCTTGGGTAGAATGGGTTCTTGATAAATCTGATCAAAGGTGACTAGCAGAACGGAGCGCATAAAGGAGAGGACGACGAGTAATTGTGAAGGGTCGTGCAAGCGATGGTGGGGTAGTCTGGCATATGGCAGGTTGTAACCTGCAGCGATATCGGGGTAGCACAATAGTAGGAACAGAAATTCCCGTTAAGAGCATATAGTGTATCTAATACTCCAAAAGAGGCTTCAAGTAAGTCGTCGAAATCAGCTTGAAAATCACTTGGAACGAGGCGTGAAAAATGCGTTCGAAAAACCCTCTCCAAAACCGGCCGCAAAAACACCCTTCTCGGGGCGGAAGAGGCTTATGCTGATTCCATTCGAGAAACAGTAGTTTCTCGAATGGAATCAGCATACTATTATTATTTAGAACAAACTGATGTCTTGGCAGAATTGCTGGACTTTTAGATTAGTACTGAAATCCTCTTGAACCGTTTTTAATAGGGAGTCGATTGTGATATCTCCAGCTCCACCCTGAGCCAAACGCTCCAGTGCCGCAAACCACTGGCTCTCTATAGAACTGTTATTGCTCAAAAAGCCAACTTTGCCGCCCGCCCGCTTCCAAGCCCCGCCACTCTCGGTTGGGCCTGCCTCATATAACCCGCCCAAAACCTTTGCCACTTGATGTCGCCACTCAGCGTTATCGAGCAAATGGGTAGCAGCACTCGCAGCGGCCACTGTAGAAACAGCAGGTCTGTCAACTGCTGGGCCATTTCCATGATTAGATTCAGGTAGCGTCTTGGCAAGCTCAACCAGCATTTCCGCTAGAAACGCTGCCGCATTGCGGGCCGCCAATGGTTGACTGCCGCCGGCATCGGCGGCGGCTTTGTTCTCCAGCAAATCAGAAATGCCCCGAATGACAATGCCTTTTTTATGATGGGCGTGTATCGGCGCCAAAAAGCCGAAGCCTTCCATCTCAACCGCTAAGGCCTGGCTTACGGACTGATTGATTAGCTCATATGTGGCCGAGCGTTCGGAGGCCACTACTTTTTCTCCCGCTGCAATGGGCTTGACTTCGGCCTTAAAAGTGCCGAGCCCATCGTCTATTCGATGCTGCCAGGAAGCCTCACGCGCTATCGACTTCGCCAAAGCCGTCAGCTCGTAGTTAGCGGGATAAGTGCTTAGACGAGGCTTGTAAACATTACCGGCTTTGCCACCCTCGTAATGAATCACTTCCGAGGAAATAACGACATCGCCGATAGCGACGTCCTTTAGCCCTCCCGCTACGCCCACGAAGAAAATGTATCCGGACTGGAAGAAAGTCAGTGCTCTTTCCGTTTCCTGCGCGGCATTCACGTTTCCGGCACCCGCCTCTACCACGGCTACCGAAAAATTGCGGGTCCCCGCCGCAAACGTGCCACGCTTGTATATCGCTCCCGTTGCATGCCTGACGGACTCGGTGTCCGAAAGGAGCCGCGCTACAGCGTTAAATTCCAGGGCCAGCGCGGTAATAATGAGTATGTCGGTTTCCATTTCGGGTTAAAAAAGATGGAGTAGGCGCTCCAGGGAGTATAATTCCGGATTGTTTTTGAAATCTACACGGGCCGCACGAAGCAGGCTGGCCGCCGAGATATCTTTCCCGCCGCCGCCGTGCCGCAACAGTCGGATGGCAGCGGCCCATTGTTCGCCGCGGCTTTGGGCGTTGGTGAGCTTGGTTACGTTGCCGCCGGCCCGCTTCCAGATGTTGTCTTGGTCCGGTCCTCCCCCGTACAGCTTGTTCATCAACACTTCCAGCGCATTCCAAGCGTCGTCTTTGCCAACCTGGTGCTCAAACAGCTTGTGGTTGAAAAACTTTTCCAGCCGGCCAAACAGGCCCGCACATTCGCGTAGCGCTGGTCGAAAATCGTCGTTGTACCTAGCCTTGTCCAGGATGGCATCGGCGGACAGCTTCCATCGTTGCAGCGCGACAAACTGCCCGAGCTGCGCCGCCACCACCCCGCTAACGGCACCAAGATTACGAATGTAGTCTTTTAAATGATGGTCCGTTAGGTTACTCAATACGGCATTCACGCTTAGCACGGCCGCTAAATCGTTGCGTCGCTGCGCCAAAAAAGTGGTGATGAATTCGATAGTCCGGGCCTGCTTCACCAACACGGGGTCGGCAGCGCCTTGCCAGCGGCCCGCCAGAATTTCCCCAACGAGGGCATCAAGCGTGGCCGCGACAAATTTGGGCTGAAGCGCCGCGGGCAGCTTGTTCCACAAGGCCGTCCGCTCGGGCAAATGCAGCACGTTGGCATAGGTGGAGGCCGCAATCAATTCCAGCGGGAGCTCCTCGTTGGCTTGCCCGGTGGCCACGGCCCCGAGAAAGACCCCAATGGTTTCCGCCGGTTCGCGCAAGCCGGCGGCAATTAACCGTGTCTGCCGCAACGACCCCGCCCAGATGGCGCGCCAGGGCTGCTGGCGCACATCCATTGGGGCCAATAGGGCTGGGATGCTTCCACAAGCCTCTCCCGCCAGTTGCAGCAATTGCTGGCTCGGCAGTTCAACTGCCAGCGCCACCAGCTCTTCGTCCGCAACTTTTGCGGCCAGCCGGCTTACGCGGGGCGATGCCGAGGTCATGAGGTGCCGCTCGGCTTTCACTTGTTTGCGTAATGCCTCTGCAGGCTGGTAGGCCGCGGCAACCGCCGCCGCAAACAAATCCCACCAGCTGCGCCCCGCGCTGAAACCGGCCACTGCATCCGCGACAGTGGCCGTTAGCGATGCCGGCACCGTTTTGCTTAGCAGCCCCTCCCATTCGGGCGTGGCTGGCACGTGGCCCAGCAAGTATTCCCGGGTTGCGGCGGCCTGCCCGATGCCGAGCCAAACCACGTGGGCAACCTGCGGGGAGCCGACCGCCACGGTTTGGGCGAATGCGGACAGCGCGGCCTCTCGCCACCAGGATTCCAGGTTAGCCGGATTTTCATCTGCTAGGTAAACTAGCAAGTTCTCCTGCATGTCGGCATCCGGTGAAACGGCCGTGACTACCCTGGCCACCACTTGCCCAACCGCTTGCGCTAACTGTTCCGCCTGGGCGAGAAATGGCCCGATGGGCACGTTCCGCAGACCCAGGGCCTGCTGTTCCCCGCCCACTGCCAGTGCGCTGGCCAATGCCTGCACTACTTGCCGCTTGAAGTCCAGCGCTTTGTCGGGGGCCGGCTGCAACTGCCGGATGGTTCGCAGCAGAGCCAGCAGCTTGTCGGCGTCGGTGCCCGGCAAGCTCTCGGCCTGGGCGTAAGCGCGCTGGCAAAGCTTCAGGCTCCTGAACGAGTCCGGAATTACCTCAAGCCTTTCCATAAATCCCCGAAAATCACCGCGCTGACTGCCATCCAGCAAGAGTTGCTCAATTGGCGTTGCGGGGGCTTTCGTCGGTTCGGCTTCCAGCTTGAGCACCAGCGTGCCCCGCCATTTGGCCGCCAGCTCATCGGGCACGTTCACCAGCAGCGGCAACGCATCTTCGGCAGCCGGGGGATTGAACCGGATGCCCCAACTCAGGCCGGCCCGTAGCGGGTCCGGCAGGCCCCGCCAGAGGGCTTCGAGTAATTTTTGGAAGCGGTTTGGCTCGCTCATTACAAAAACCGGCGCGGGGCCGGCCTGGTCTACCAGCTGATTAATAACGGCCAGCCAGCCTTCCGGAACGGTGGTGACGGGCTGGGTGGGCGGCCCCGCCGTTTCCGGGAGGACCAGCGGCGCAAGGTGCGTGGGCCGCTCGGCCACGGGCGGGGGCTCCGCCAGCAGCAGGCGCAGCACCGACCCCAGGTCGGCCAGCATCGGCACATGCTGCAACGGCAGCAGCAGCACGTGGGTGAACACCATGCCCGAACGGGCCACCGCCGTATCGGCCCAGGTGCGGCAGATTAAGTAGTAGTCTTCGTGGGCCGTAGCGGCCAGGTAGGGCTGCAAGGCAAAGCCGGCCGGCAAAGCCCCCGGCCGGTCGGTGAAAGCCGACAGGAACGGACGCAGGCTGCCATCGGCCAGGCTGCTGGCCAACTGGCCGTGCGAGGTGCCCCCAACCGCGCCAAAGTAGGCTTGATGAATTTGCAAAACGGAAGGGCGGGGTAGGGTCAGAAGGTGATGAGCTGCGTCAGGTCGGCATCGTGTGCCCCGGAGGGTAGCACCACGTACCCTGCGGTTTCGGGCCCGTTGGTCATGAACTCGTCGTCGGACTTGTCGGGGTATAGCGTTCGGCCCAGCGACGACAACCCGCAGACGCGCCAACTGCTTGGTGCCCACACCGTCTCGAGAAAAGCCGCCACAAACGGCAGCCGCTGCCGGAGCTCTGCAAGCGGTTCTACGCCCTCATCTGCTAGCCCCAGCGTATCCCAGCACGAGAGCGCCACCGTGAGCCGGGGCGTGCGTACGGGCGTTAGCAGCGACTGGCCTTTGACAAACAGCATCATCTGCAGCAGCTCGATATAGAAACCCGGCTCCGTTAGTTCGGCTTTGGACTGGGCTTGCGCGGTACGTGCCTTCAGGTCCTCCAGGTTGGCGAAGCCGCGCGTCGTGATGTCCTCCAACTCCGGGATTTCATCGGGCCGAATTAGCAGCAGCCACTCGTCGGCCTGCGTTATCAGCTCGTGCCACCGGCTCGAAACCAGCCGGTCGCTCACCAGCCCCCGCACCTGCTCGCCCCCGTAGTCCGGAAAGGTAAGGGCGATTTGGGTGTGGGCGTTAGATACCACAAAGTTGATTTCTTTGTTGAGCCCGCTTTCGGTGTGCCCACCCGCGCGGCCTTGCACCAGCCGGTCAATGATGGCTTTTATCACCGTCAGGTCGGCCGGGGCTGTCACCATGCTGTAGGCGCTTTCGCCGGCATCGAGGCGGTGGTAGAGCTGGCCTACGAAGTGCGTTTTTCCGGCGTTCGGGCCGCCGATTATCAACAAGTGGTGCGACTGGCTCATGCTAACACGCTGCGACGCAGCAAAAATAAATCATCGGTATCGGCCAACGGCACCGGCGGCTGGGGGCGGCCGGGCGCGTGCCGCAGGGTGTCCAGCAGCCAGCCCACGGCTTGCAACACCTGTCCGTGCCACTGCTGTTCCTCGTCGTGGTTCACACTCACCGCAAACTCGCGGTGGTGCTGCGGGGCTTTGCTGCGCAGGTGGGCTCGTATTTTCTCGCGCATTGCCGGCCGCGTGTTCTCCACGTCCGATTTTGCCCACACTAGACCCAACGGCCGCGCGCCCAGGTTTACAACCAACCGGTTGGCCACCATCTGAATGTTGGCGCGGGTTTCGCCGGCCTCCGCGCCGGCCAGCTCTTCACAGTCCGCAAATAGCAGGAATCCGTCCCCGTGCTGGTGTATCCACGCGGCGCCCTCCGCATTTTTCGCCTGTTCGTTAATGCGCCACTCGTTGAACCACTCCCCCGGGGCATCGGCGAATAATATGTCGAGCAGTTCGCCCGCCTCGTCCTTCAGCGCCAGGTGCAGCAGGCCCGGCACCCGGCCGGCGTTGCGGCTGGTGTGCGGCGGAAAACTCACGAGGTTCGAGCCGTCTTTGAACGTTAGAAAACCCGCCAGCAACTCCCACCCCGGCAGGGTGTAAGAACCCGCGAAGCGGTAGTTGGGAATGGGCTGCCCGCGGCGCAGCAAGGAATAGAGCAGCGCCAGAAACGTCGTTTTCCCCGCATTTTCCATGCCCGCCAGCCCAATCAGCAACACCCGCGAGCGGGCGATGAGCGGTTCCAGGTCTTTCTGGCCCATGGCGCTGCCGGTCCAGCTCACGCGCTGCCCGTCCAGCTCGGTAGCCGAGGGCTCGACCCGGCCGGCTTCGGCCGTGTCCTGGTCGCGCGTTAGTTTCAGGCAGGCGCCAAACGGCCGGCAGCCGTCCTGGCACTCGTTGTCTTCCGGGTGGCAGTTGGGGTTGGCACAGCTAAGCGGCATTAGATTCTTGGATAAGGCGTTCCGTAAGCAGGTCGTGCAGCACCAGCACCGCCAGCTGCTCGGGCGAAGCCTGCACCTCGGCCCGGAGCCCCGTGGCCGCGGTGAGCTTTTTCAACGCCTTCTGGCCCTGAATTACTTGCGCCAGGAATGCCGTGAGGGTAGTCCGGGTGCCGCAGTCCGTCATAGTGGCCAGGTGCGGAGCCAGCAGTTGCTGGTGCGCGTCGTCCTCGAAAGGAGCCAGCAGCTCGGGTAGCGTCTGGCTGGCCGGTGCGGCACTTTGGATGGCGCGGTAGGTATCGGTCAACAGGTAATCGACGCTGACCGGCGTCACCTCGGGCAGCAGTTTTGCCAGGTCGATGGCCATCACCACCGGTAGTACGGCCGCGTCAATCTCGCGGTAGCCCTTGCGCAGGGTCGTGGAGTACAGCGTTTCCTTCCACCAAAGCAGCTTGCTGCGCTGCTCAATTGCCAGAAGCGACTGAAACGACTCTTTGAATGCAGCAGAAAGCGACTTGTTAACGCCTTCGAAGAAACTGTTAATTTCGTTTTCTAAAGACTCTACAGAAATAGAATCACCAAGCTCCTGAGCAGATTCTTTGATTAAGCTTGCAATTCCTTCGCTTGCCTTACTTGCGAAATGGCTGCCCCATATCAGATTTTGTTGCTGGTTTTGAGAGTAGCTCGCGTAATTGTTCTCGTTTAACCCAATGGCTATTTTCAATGTAGCCTCTAATTCAGTTGGGTCAACCTCGATGCTGCCCAACTCAAGGCTTTTTGACTTGAATTGGGCAAAGGATGGCGCTGCAGGCGCTTTTGCCAATGCCCACTCCTTGGTAGCTTCATTCTCCACATCTCGCCCGAACTCCTGCAAAATCCGGTCAATAATTGGCTGCTCGCTTCCAAAATGCACGAATTGAGCATACCCGCTGGCGGTGTAGTAAATGATGCGGCACAACTTATCACTTTCCATTCCCAACTGGTATAGTGCGCTCAGTATTATCCCGCGCAAAATACCGCGCGGGGCTTCGGGGTACTTGCCTTCCACACTGCTCCAGTGCTTTTTGAGCAACTCGTAAGTGGCCACAATGCGCGGGTTATCCGTCGGAATATTGGCATCGAGCGCCGCCAGTGTGTAGCAGCGCACCTCGGCCGGCGAGGCTTTCAGCACCGCCACCAAGTCGGTCACGGCGGCGCTTAGCTGCTTCACCCGGTCGTCGTTGTCCCCGGTATCGAAGAATTTTGCGCGCAGCCAATCGTAAAAAACTTCGTTGCGTTCCATTAAGAGATGATATGATAAATGGTGATACTGTTGACTCCTTAGCCAAATCTACCCACTTGTACTATACAGTTTCAGCAACAGGATGCGAACTGCGTTATTGGGTCTTGATGACAGGGTATGACTAAACCCAAAGTCAGTTTCGGCAAAAACCGTGAAATTCTTGACATGCAGACTTTATAACATGGGGTGAAGCTACTAAAAGCAGTATAATCGGAAGTCACCGTGCAAATAAGAGTTTTATAAATGCTGCTGGTAGGCGAAGGAACTACTTATTCCTAAACAGCTTCTACTATTCGCCACTACCGATTCACGATAACTGGTTTTACATATTATAAAAGTGAGGTGGTCTCGTTAGGTTGGACACTTTTGGGACGTGGTTTGCCGATGGGTTTCGAAGTGGTTGGGCGAGTAGTAGCCGAGGGCGGTGTGGCGTCGCTCGTCGTTGTAATAAGGGTAGCGCAATAGTGAGAACGTTTGTTTATGAAATAGTCGGCCGCCTTTGGGAAATTCGCCTCATAACGAAGCTGTTGATTTACGAAGTGGTATTCTGCAAACTACAGTCCCAACGCTTGAGCCGCATTGTAGGAAACCACGTTGTTAAGCTGTGTGTAGCGCTCAATCATGGCATCCGTCTTCTGCTTCGTCTGGTTCTTAATGGCCTTGTGAGATTGTCCATTGAGCACGGCCACGGTTACGAAAGACACGCGCAGTGAGTGGGCTGAGTAGCCCGGCCCAAGGCGCTTTTGCACCAGCTTGTTGATGGAAATGTCGGAAAGCCGCTTATCCGAGGGAACGGCCATGTGTTCAGAAGATGCCCGAGGAATCTTCACAAATAGGGGCCCCGTGGTGCGGTCCAGCAGATTGAGCCAGGCCCGTAGGCAGCGTACGGGGCAGAAGTCCATCGTAGGGGCGTAGAAAATGGCTTTGTCTTCCACCGCGCCGTACTGGTTGGTCTTACTTTTGGCCAGGTGCACCAGCAGCGCCCGCTCCGTAAATTCCAGCTGTTCGATGTTGAGCTCCACCAGTTCCGAGCGCCGGAAAGCTCCCGCAAAGCCGAGTAGTAGCAGCGCCCGGTCCCGTATCCCGGCTGATGTTTCCAGGTCAATGCGGCGAATGGCCTGCTTCAACTCCTCCACAGTAAACGCCTGCGCCTGGTCCTGCCGCTTGCCCAGGGTGCGGGCAATTCCTTCCATCACCACATTGAGCGCATCGAGCGTGGCCGGCAGCCGGTGGCCGGCGAGCTGGTGGGCTTTGCGGATGGCGGCCAGGTGCCGCTTGATGGTAGCCAGCGAATGGGGCCGGGTGAGGGGCTGCTGGCCCTTGCGCTTTTTCTTTTCCCCCCGGCCCCCGGTGCCGGGTTCCGGGACTGGTTTCTCCGTCGCCAGGTACGCTACGTACTCGGTCAGCGTCTCCACCTCTGCCGGCAGCGCCCGCAGTCCGTGCCGCTCGCAGAAGCCGACGTAGCTTTTCAAATCCGAGGTATACGCGCGCTCCGTGTTGGCCGCGCCCTGCAGGCCGACCTCCAGGAAGCCGGCGACTTTGGCCGAGGCCCGGGCCAGCTGGGTGCTGACCGTGGGGGGAACAGTGGACGCCGGAATAATCGAAAGGTCTTCGCGCATGGAGTACGTGCAGGGGGCCGTGGGGACTACTGGATTTGGGTGCTTAGCCTGTCCGTTGGTGCACACCTTATATATAGGAGTTAAAAACGACCAAAAAGGCATCGATTTAGTCGTTCAAATATAAGTTATGATAAGTAAACCTTATCATAACTTATTTAAAAAGTATCTGTACTGATAAAACTTACTAATCGATACCTATTACCTCAAGAAAAAGGCCGCTCGAAAGGGCGGCCTTTCAGGTATGTTAGCTAAGACTTGTCATACCTTATCGAAAAAAGAGTAGGCTGAGCGTTATGTGACAATTTTGGCATCTCGGGTAACAAGTATGACGTCTCAACTTGCTGCCTACTCATTCATGTAGCCCCATGTGAGGATTAGACAGAAAGCGACTTGTCAGTACATTTACCAACCGCTACTCTGTCTTTTCCGCTGGCTTACTCTGTATGGTAAAACTCTACTTTCTGCAGTTCCTACTCCTTATTAGTACTATTACCGCGCTAGCCCAGCGTCCCAAGCCGGCCGCGGTATCGCTTCCTCCAGCCGATACCGTCTACTTCGACCGGGACTGGGAGCGCACCGAGACGCTGGAAGAAGTGGCCTACGCCCGTATAGCCCGCCACGACGCGGCTGGTAAAACCGTGGGCACCGTGCGCGACTATTTCTACCCTTCCTGGCAAAAGCAGTGGGAAGGCAAGATGGTTAAAGAGCACCCCGACGTGCCTTCAGGGCTGTGCACGGGCTGGCACGAGAACGGAAAGCTGAGCTTTCGGGGTACCTACGTCAACGGCGCCCAGCAGGCTGATTTTCGCAGCTGGCACGAGGACGGGCGCGAAATCAAGTGCTCGTATGCAGTGGAAGATGCCCTGCCGCTCAGCAGCGCGGAGATTCACTGCAGCAACTGCATGCACCTAAGCCGAAAGGTGTTTGAAGTCGACGTGCCCGAGGGCACGGTGGGTATCGTGTACAAGCTCGACATCCGCGACGGCCATCAGCCCGCTTCCTGGTCCACGGCCTTGAGCATGGCCGCGGCCCTGAGCAATCCGGCCACCGGTACGGTGGCCCTGTTGTCCATGGCCGCTTCCACTTTGTCGAAGCAGGACACCAAGCCGCCCACGACGTCCACCAAGTGCCACTGGTACATCACCACCAGTCCGGCGGCCATGCAGCAATTCCTGGCTACGAAAGGCTCGATAACCATTCCCAACTCGTGCTTGCGCATGGAAACCAACACGCCTCAGGAAACCCGGCCAATGTCGCTGCCCCCCGGGACACGCCGCTTCTTCGTGTGCGTCAACAACGACAACTACACCACCGACGCCACGGCCACGCTCAGCGTGACCGCCCTGGTGAAGGCCTGCAATTAACGCTAAACCTCTGGGCGATTAATAGTGGAGCGTCAGGCCGGCGCCCCACTTGTAGTCACTGTCGTAGTTAGTGCTCAATGACACGTACTTGCTGACCATGTAGCGGAAGGCGACATTGTATTCCCGGTCCGTGTTCACCAGCAGGTCGGCGAAGAAGTTGTTGCTCAGCGGCAGGTCGGTGCGCTCCAGCTGCAGGCGCACCTTGCCGTTGCTGTCCAGGCGCAGCTCCGAGCGCACGAGCAGCGGCAGCAGGTAATACACGCCCACGTCGAACACCCGCCGGTTGTTTTTGGTGTTGCGCTCGCCCTCCGCGAGCAGCGTGCGGTTGTTACGGTAGTCAAAGCCGACAAAGGCGGCGATAAACTGCCGGTTGTCGAGGTAGCGCAGCAGGTGGGTTTCGGTTTCGAAGTTGCCTTGGTAGTTCACGCGGCCCTCGAATTCGAGCGCGTTGCGGTTGTTGGACAGGGTGCTTTCCAGAAAAGCGCCCTGCGAGTGGGCCATCAGGTCGGCCCAGAGGTAAGGCTGGTTGTCTTCTTTTTTCAGCTCTTTGTAGTCGGTGCGGGCGTACTGGTTCTGCGGAGTGCCCTCGTAGCTCACGATGCGGGCCATGCCGGCCATCATGTGGTAGAGGATGTGGCAGTGGAAAAACCAGTCCTGCTCCTCGTTGGCGTCGAATTCGATGGTGACCTTGCCCATGGACTGAATGTCGAAGGTGTGCTTCATCGGCGAATAAGCACCCTGGGCATTCACGAGCCGGAAAAAGTGCCCGTGCAGGTGCAGCGGGTGGCGCATCATGGTGGTGTTGGTAAAGGTCATGCGCACGTTCTCGCCCCTACGGATGGGAATCTTATCGGCCTGGGAGAGGGTCTTGTTGTCAAACGACCACACGTAGCGCAGCATGTTGCCGGTGAGGGTCAGGTTGATTTCCCGCCACTGCTTGGTCGAATCCAGCGTGGTGGGGTTGAGGGCCCGCAACAGGTTGTAGTTGAAGTCGCCGGCGCTGCCCCCCATGCCGCTCATCCCGGCCATTCCTCCCATGTCCATGCCCGCCATACCGCCCATGTCCTGCATGCTGCCCATGCTTTTGCCGGCTTTTTCCTGGGCATTCGCGGGCCGGCTCTGCGGTGAGGGGGCCGTGGTGGCGGGCGCGGCGCCGTGCTCCATATTCATTCCCGGCATCGCCGAACCACTAGCCGGAGGGGCCGGCTTCGGGCCCTGGTGGCCCGCCATGTCCATGCCTTTCATCTCCCCACTGCCCTGCTCTTTGGTCATGCCGGCGCCGCCCATGTCCATGCCGCTCATGCCTTCCATGCTGTTCATCTCCCGCATCATCTGGAAGTAGTTGATGCGGGGCAGATCCGGCGCTTTCATCGGCTCGCCCTGCCCGATATAGGTGGAGGTGTAGCCCGTGATGTCGTTGGCCGTGGCCCGAAACTCGGCCGCGCCCACAGCGGGCACCGTCACCAGCAGGTCGTAGGTTTCGGCCGTGGCAATTTCGAGCTTGGTGACGGGGAAGGGCTCCACGTTGATGCCGTCGGCGGCGATGACCTGCATGGGTCCGCCGGCGTACTGCAGGTAAAAGTAGGAGGAAGCGCTGCCGTTGATGATGCGCAGGCGCACCACCTCCCCGGGCTTGGCGTCCTTGAAATAGCCCTTTTCCTGCCCGTTGGTCAGGAATTTGTTGTAGTAGATGTCGGTCAGGTCCATGGCCGGCATGCGCCCCCACTCCTGCTTGAGCTTGTCCTTGAAGTAGCCGGCGGCCAGGGCCTCGCCGTAGCTCTGGGTGGCCCCTTTCTGCACGGCGAACCACTCGCCGGTGCGCTTGAGGTAGCGCAGCACCTCCTTGGATTTGTGGTCGGTCCAGTCGGAGAGCACCAGCACGTACTCCTTCATCTCGTAGGGAATGCGCTTGGGGTGGATGACGATGGAGCCGTACACGCCGTCCTGCTCCTGCAGCATGGTGTGGGAGTGGTACCAGTAGGTGCCGCTCTGAATCAGGGGGAACACGAACGTGTGGGTGCCGCCCGGCTCGACCGGGGCCGTGTTGAGGTAGGGTACGCCGTCCTGCTCGTTGGGCAGCAGCAGGCCGTGCCAGTGGATGCTGGTTTCCATGTGCATCTGGTTGTGCACCCGAATCACGGCGGTGTCCCCTTCGTTGAAGGTGAGCGTGGGGGCCGGAATCTGGCCGTTGATGCCGATGGCCCGGCGGGTGCGACCCGTGAAGTTGACCAGGCGCTCGTCCACGTACAGGTCGTACTCCACCCGCTTGCCCACGTAGCTCGTGCGAGGCGTGACGACCTTGCCCTGCAGCTGAGCAGCCGGGGGGGCGGACTGGGTCAGGTGAGGCTCAGAACTTTTGCCCATGCGCATGCCCGGCGTGTGCTGCGCCCAGGCGGGCATGGCGGCCAGCAGGGCAGCCAGTAGAAAGAGTATTCGCATCGGTCGTTACTTGTCGCGTTTGGGGGTGCTGCGGGCCGGGTTGTTGTCCTCGAACCGGTACTTATCCATGGTGCTGGGCATGGCCATTCCCGGCATGCCCGGCATGGCCTCGCCCTTTTTCATGCCCGGCATTCCGGACATATCGTTCATCTGCTGGCGCGTTGTCGCAGGCTTTTGGCCGCCGGCGGGCTGCATGCCGGGCATGTTTTCCATGCCTTTCATAGTACCCATGGCGGGTTTGCTTGGGGAGGTGTTTTTCGAGGGAGCAGGACCCATGTCCATGCCAGGCATGTTGCCCATGTCCATCGGGGCGGGCGGCGCTTTGCGCGGGCTGCCTTGGCCGGAGGGACGTTGCATGCTCATCCCGGGCATGGTCATCCCCGGCATATCGGCCATGGCTCCCGGCTGGGCGGCCCGTCCTGCCGGCGCCGGCTGCGGTTGGCCGCCGCGCCGTTGGGTGGGCATGTTCATGCCTTCCATTTGTTCCATGGGTTGACGGCGCTGGCCTGGCTGGGTGGCCTGCGGGCCGGGGCCCATGTTCATGCCTTCCATGCTGGCCGGGGAGGTACCTGGCGTAGCCACTGATGGTGGGCGAGTCCCGTCGCTTGCGCCAAGCTCCTCGTTGTGGGCGTCCGCTTCGGAAGCCGGCATGTCCATGCCGGGCATGGCATCCTCCCCGCCGTGGCCATGGCTCTTATCGAGCAGGTTGCCCTTGGGACCCACGCCCTCGACGTACACCAGCTGCGCACCTCGGTGCCCGGCCACGGAAAGCGCGCCGGCCGCCGCCACGGCTGCCACCAGCACCAGCACTTCGTAGGCCCGGCGCTGAACCTTAAAATAAAACCCGATGCCGGCCAATAGCAGTGTGATGCCCGAGAGCCAGGTGGTGTAGCCGGCGAACTGCTCGTGGGCCGCGTACACCGCCGCCGCCCGGGGTGACAGGCCAATTGCCGCCGCATGAAACACGGTGCTGGCCGCCACCGCCCCGGCAAAGCCCCCAGCCATCACGGCCAAGGCAATCCAGCGCACCTGGGGCCAGTCCTTGAATACCAGCAGGGCTTGCAATGCCGCGGCCAGCAGTATCAGGACAATGGGCAAGTGCACCACCAGGGGGTGCAGATTGGGAAAATCTGAAAACATAGAGCCGAATGAGCCAAGGCCGGTACACGGAAAAACCCCGGCTCACCGCAAGCAGCAGTGCCGGGGCAAATCCCAATGGGTAATGGAGAGGCCGCGCTGACCACTGGTCCTAGCCAAGCGGTCGTTGCTTTCCCTGTTGGGTACCATACGTAGTCAAACCGCGACAATGTTTGCACGCAAAGGGCCGCATGGTTGCATAATTTCAAGCAACCTGGTCCTGACTGCAGGCCGTCCCAGGAAACGCTAAAACGAAAAAACGCCCGACCTACTGGGGCCGGGCGTTTTACACGAGCGTGGGCAGCTTACTTGGCCGCGCAGCAGCTAGGGGCTCCCGCCGTGCAGGCCGGAGTGCCGGCCTGGGCGCAGTTTTGCACCAGCGGGCAATCGGGGGTGCCCTTCAGTGGGCAATCCGCCGTGGTCGGGGTTGGGCTGGTGAAGCCAAACAAGGCGCCGCCGGAGAGCAGCGCCGCGGCGCTGAACATCATCATCTTGCGTTTCATCGGTTCTGGTGGTTAAGATGGGCCCGCCGGGTACGGCCGCGGGGTAGTTCAAACAGCCACGGTCCGTACTTCGTGGGTGGCACTCATTACAATGTCTAAGCCTTTTCAGCCTTGAAGCCAGCATCTTCTACGAGCGCCAGCACCTGCTCCTCGGTCACGTCGCCGGTCACGGTGAGCACCTTGTTGGGGTTGGCCGTGTCGACCTGCCAGGAGGCAATCGCCTTCTCGCCGTTGAGGGTGGGCGTAACGGCTTTGATGCAGCCGCCGCAGTTGATGTTGGTGTTGAATTGGAGCGTTTTCATGGGAGTAAATGCGTGGCGCCCGTGGTGGGCGGGTTCGGGATTAAAACACCCAAAAGTAGCGGCACGTGCCCGGGAAGGGGTACACAATTAGGCTTCAGGCTTGCATGATTTGTAGCCGCTAATCCACCCTTTGCCTGCCTGCCGCGTCGCACGCTTGCTTTAATGGTGGCCCATGCCCCCGCTTAGCAAGTGTTTGCCGATGACAAAGAGTAGGAGCAGCACCAGCCCGGCGATGAGCAAATAGCGTCCCCAGGGAGTTGGCAGAGCAGTTGCGTGGCCCGCGGCCACCGCTTGGGCATGCGCCTGCTTTTGCAGCCGCCATTTACCAATACGGCCCCAGGGCTTGTACACCGAAATGGCGGTGGCTGCCAGCAGCACGACCAGCGCGGCCGCGGCATCGGCCAGCAGCTGCAGGCGCAGCCCGCGCAGGTCAGTTGCCGAGAGGTCGGCTTTGGCGGCTACCTCGGCCAGGTAGGCGACGGGCTGCATGTGTAGCAGCAACAGCAGCGTGGCCCCTACCGTGAGCACCAGCTTGACCAGCACCCAGTAATGCTTGAACAAGCCCCAGGGCGTGCCCAGCGCCTGCACCACGCCGGTGGCCAGCGCGGCCAGGCTGGAGGGCACAATAACAAACCAGCCGCTGAGCCCCATGGCCAGGTAGGCCGTGCGCACCAGCAACGCATCAGAACTGGTCAGGCCGGTGATGGCCAGGGCCAGGAACACGGCCACGGCGCCGAGCCAGCCCACCGAGAACGTGATGTGGGCGGTGAGCATGAACTTGCGCAGGGCGGGAGCCATTGTCATCAGCGAGGCAGTTGGGGCGGGTGAAGGACCCCGCAAAAGTAGGGGTGTCGCCCAGGCCCGGCGTACAGAATTAGGCCGCGAACCAGCATAATTAACACACCGGGGCCCACGAAAAAGCCAGCCCGTACGCGACGAGCTGGCTTCCCATGGTATCGAGGATATTTAAGCAGCAATGCCCTGGCGGCAGGCCTGCTCGCAGCGGCGGCAGGCCTCGGCGCACTGGCGGCAGTGCTCGGAGTGAGCGCCGTGCTTCTCGCACTCGTCGGCGCAGGCCTTGCAGATTTCAGCGCACTCGCGTAGCAGATGGGCGGCGTGCTCCGAGCCGCGGGCAGTGAAGCGGGCGGTGAGGGCGCAGATGTCGGCACAGTCGCGGTCCAACAGCACGCAGCGGGCCATCATCTTCACGTTGTCTTCCTGCAGGCAGGCCGTAGCACAATGCTCACAGGCGGCGATACAGGCATTGAGGGCGTCGAGCAGGCTTTGGTTTTGGGTATGCATGGGAAAGGGGTGTAGGTGAACGAACAAGGCAACCCAACCGGGTCGCTGCCTAAGTATACCTTCTCTGTGGCCCAAGGTTTTACATATTAGTCTTCTTCCCTTGCATGATTTGGGGCCTCCTCCCCTACCACCGGAGCCCTTTCGGCCCGCAGCAGCCGACGATATGCGGAAGGCGAACAGCGGGCCAAGCGCCGGAATTGGCCGGAGAAGTGCGCCAGGCTGGTGTAGCCCAGGTGCCGGGCAATTAGGCCCACGCTCAGGGAGGAAGAAAGCAGCAGCTCCTGCGCATAAGCCAGGCGCTGACTCAGGATGTAGGCCGCCAGCGTCTTATCGCCCACCAAGCGGGCAAAGGCCGCGCTCAGCTGCCCGTACGTCAGGTCCAGCTCACGGGCCACCGCCGCCCCGAATGCCCGGTGCCGCAGGCTTTCGCCGGGCTCGCGCAACAGGCGGTTCACGGCCACGCTGACCCGTTCCACCAGGGTCTGGTGAAAGGTTTCGAGCAGCGCAAACCGGGCTGCTTCCAGCGTGGCCCGCAGGCGGGGCCAGTCCAGGTCTTCCGGCTCTCCGGCGACCGTGGCGGCCCCCAGGCGCACGTCGAGCACCTGCAAGCCCAGCCCTTCCAGCTCCTGCCGAACCACCCGGATACCGCGCGCGCACACCATGTGCTTGATGTAAAGCACAGTGGTGGGCGAAGCAGAAGCGGAGCGATTAGGCATCAGCAAGCGAGGTTAAGGCAGGTAAATGCCGCGCTGCCAGCATTCGGTGTAGTCCAGCACCATGTGCAGCAGGAAGCCCACGGCCCAGATGCGCGTGCGGGCGGGTAGCAGCAGTAGCACGTAGCCGCCGATGGCCCAGTAGGTGTGAAAGGTGTGGAAGTTGATGCTGCAGCGGCCCGGGTCGTAGAAGGGGGTGGCCCAGAGGTGGTCCAGGTCGAGCAGCAGGGCACTGGCCAGCACCAGCCACACCCGCCGCCAGTGGGGGCGGTGAAAGGCCAGGGCATACAGCCCCGGCACCGTGATATGCAGAAAGGCGTGCAGCATCGCTTAACGGGTGGGCAGCACCGGATTCAAATCCGAAGGCGGGGTGAGCGGCTGCGCGTCAAGTTCCTGCGGGTGGTCGTCCAGGCCCGTTTCCTGGTGCGAGGCGAAGTACTGGGCCAGGGCTTTTTCGCCCACCAGCCAGAATACCACGGGCGTCACGATGATGTCGAGGAAGGTAGACGAGAGCAGACCGCCGAGGATGACGGTGGCCACCGGGTACAGAATTTCCTTGCCCGGCGCGTCCTTGGCCAGCGTGAGCGGCACCAGGGCCAGGGCGGCTACCAGGGCCGTCATCAGCACCGGCACCAGGCGTTCGAGCGAACCGCGGATAATCATCGGGATGCCGAACTTTTCGCCTTCGTGCTCCACGAGGTGGATGTAGTGCGAAATCATCATGATGCCGTTGCGCGAGGCAATGCCCGTGAGCGTGATAAAGCCCACGAGCGAGGCAATGCTGAACGTGCCCCCGGTGAGCAATACCGCCACCACCGAGCCGATGAGCGCCAGCGGGATGTTGAGCATAATCTGGCCTACCATCAGCGAGGACTTGAAGTGCGAGAACAAGACCAGGAAGATGCCGGCCAGCGAAAACAAGCTCAGCCAGAGAATTTTCTGCGAGGCCGACTGCTGGCTCTCGAACTGCCCGCCGTAGGTGAGGTAGTAGCCGGGCGGCAGCTTTACCTGCGCATTCACTTTGGCCTGAATTTCCTTTACCGTGGAGCCCAAATCGCGCTCGGCCACGTTCAGGGAAATCGTGATGCGGCGCTGGGTGTTTTCGTGGTTGACGGTGTTCGGGCCCGGCTCGTAGACGATGTCGGCGACCTGGCTGACCGGTATCATGGCGCCGGAGGGCGTTTCGATGCGGGTCTGGCTGATGGCGGCAATGTCGTTGCGCTGGGCTTCGGGCAGCTTCACCACCAAATCGAAGCGTTTCTGCCCGTCAACCATCTGCGACACTACGGTTCCCTGAAACAGCGTCTCCAGGTCGCGCACCACTTCCCCCCGCGCCATGCCGTAGGCGCGCAGGGCGTCATCTTTGGGCCGGATGAGCAGCTGCGGAATCTGCACCTGCTTTTCCACCTGCAGGTCTACCACGCCAGGCACAGTGCTGGCAACAGCGCGCACTTCGTTGGCGTAGCGGCGCAGCTCCAGCAAGTCGTTGCCGAAGACCTTGATGGCCACCTGGGCCCGTACCCCCGAAAGCAAGTGGTCGAGGCGGTGGGAAATGGGCTGGCCGATGTTCACATTGACGCCGGTAATCAGGCTGAGCTTGTCGCGCATGTCAGCCAGAATCTCATCGCGGCTGCGCATGGTTTTGCCCTCCTTCTCCAGCTCCGCTTCGGTTTTGAACGCCACTTCGATTTCCGAGTTGTTCACGGACTCGGCGTGCTCATCCAGCTCGGCGCGGCCGGTGCGGCGGGCGGTGTAGGCCACTTCCGGAATCTTGAGCATCTGCTGTTCGCCCAGCGTGCCCAGGCGGTTGGACTCGGTGAGCGACGTGCCGGCCGGGGCCGAGAAATTGACCGTCAGGGAACCCTCATTGAAGGGCGGCAGAAACTCGGTGCCGAAGAAGGGTATCATGGACACTGCCACCGTAAAGAGCAGGGCCGTCGACGTGAGCACCAGCCTGGGATGCTGCAGTCCCCAGCCCAGCAGGCGCGTGTCCTTTTTCTTGAGCCAGCGCACCAGGCCGCCGTCGGTTTCGGGGTGGTCCATCTGCTTCATCTTCGGCAGCAGGTAGTAGCAGAGCACCGGCGTAACGGTGAGTGAAACGAAGAGCGAAGCCACGATGCTGGTGATGTAGGCCACGCCCAGCGGCGCGAAAATGCGGCCCTCCATGCCTTCGAGCGCGAACAGCGGCAGAAATACCAGCACCACGATAATGGTGGCGTACACGATGGAGTTGCGCACCTCCGACGAGGCCGCGTAAACGACGCGTAGCACCGGTTGCGGGTCGGGCCGCTGCTTGTTTTCGCGCAGGCGCCGGTACACGTTTTCCACGTCCACAATGGCGTCGTCGACCAGCTCGCCGATGGCGATGGCCAGGCCGCCCAGCGTCATGGTGTTGATGCTGATGCCCGCCACCTTGAACACCAGCGCCGTAACCAGCAAAGACAGCGGAATGGCGACCAGCGAAATAAACGTGGTGCGCACGTTGAGCAGGAAGGCAAACAGCACGATGACCACCAAAATGGCCCCGTCGCGCAGGGCTTCCTCCACGTTGGTAATTGAGGACTCAATAAACTCCGACTGTTTGAACAGGCGCGTATTCACCTTTACGTCCGGGGGCAGCGAGGGCTGCAGTTCTACCAGCGCTTTTTCCACGGCTTCGGTGAGGCCTACGGTCGCGGCTCCCGGTTGCTTCTCGATGCTCAGAATCACGGCCGGCTTACCGTTTACGCTGCCGTCGCCGCGCTTGAAGCGGGCGCCAAACTCCACTTTGGCAACGTCCGCTACCCGGATGGGCGACTGCTCGCGGTAGCCCACAATGATGTTCTCGATGTCCTGCACCGAGCGCAGCCGGCCCAGGTTGCGAATCAGCACTTCCGAGCCGTTGCGGTCGAAGAAGTTGCCGGTGGTGTTCAGGTTGGACTGCCGCAGGGCTTCTTCCACCTGATTTACGGTGAGGCTGGTGGCATTCAGCCGGGGCATATCGAGCAGCACCTGGTACTGCAGGTTGTCGCCGCCGATGGGAATCACCTGGGCAATGCCGGGGATGCTGAGCAGGCGCTGGCGGACGGTATAGTTAGCCAGCGTGCGCAAATCGGCGGCGTTGGTTTCCTCGCCGCCCGAGAGTCCCACCAGCATAATCTGGCCCATAACCGAAGAAATGGGCCCCAGCACCGGCGTAATGCCTTGCGGCAGCTGCTCGCCGGTGGTTTGCAGCTTTTCGCTCACAATCTGGCGGGCCGTGAAGATATCGGTGCCGTAGTCGAACTCCACGAACACCATGCCCAGGCCGATGGCCGAGTTGGAGCGCACCGCCGACACGCCGGTGGCGCCGTTCAGGGCCGTTTCCACGGGCAGCGTCACCAGGGCTTCCACTTCCTCTGGCGCCATGCCGGGGGCTTCCAGGAACACGGTTACGCGGGGGCGGTCCAGGTCGGGCAGCACGTCCACGGGCAGCTGGCCCGCGGTATAGGAGCCGGCGATGATGAGGCCCACGGCGAAAGCCAGCATGAGCAACCGGTTTTGCAGGGCAAAGCGAATTATCTGGTCAAGCATAGGTTTGCAGGCTGTTAGCTACTAGCTCTTAGCCGTTAGCTCTTGTTCAAAAAAGCTAACAGCTAACAGCTATCAGCTAATAGCTCATAAAAGCTACTGGTTGAGGTAGATGGATTTGAGCTGGTAGGTGCCGGCCGTGACCACCCGGTCGTTTTCGTTGACTTGCCCCTGCACGAGCACGGTCTGCTGGCCGTTGACGGCCCCCGGCTGCACGAGGCAAATCTTAAACCGCTCGGGCTCGGTGTGCACGAAGACCACCGGCTTGCCATTCAAATCCGTGATGGCCGAGGTGGGCACCACCAACTGGGGCTTGCCGCCCCCGGTCTGGCCCACCACCTGCACGTTCACGGCCTGGCCGGCGCGGTAGGCGCTGCCTTCCGGGGCGTCGAGTTCGAGCACCAGCTGGCGGGCCTGGTTCACGGGATTTACCACGTTGCTGAACACCACCAGCCGCGCTGGTACGCCGGCTTGTCCCTGCAAGCCTTCCACCCGGAACACGGCGCCGGGCGTCACCTTGGCCAAATCCTGGGCAAACACCTGGGCTTCGACGCGCAGCTTGCCGGGGTTGATGACGCGCAGCAGCTCGTCGCCCTGGTTGACCTGCTGGCCCACGGCCAGATTAAACACGTCTACCGTGCCGCTCACGGGCGAGGTGATGGTGACGCGCCGCTGGCTGGCCTGGCCATTGTAGATGCCAGCGTTCTGGCGGGCCTGGCGCAGGCGCAGCTCGGCGGCCACCACATCCTTGCGGGCGGCGATGTCGGCAATGCTTTGCAGGCGGGCGTAGTCCTGCTGGGCGGCCCGCAGCTCCGCCTGGGCGTTGGCCCGCTCGGTGCTCAGGCCGATTTGCTGGGTGGCGTCGAGCGTTTGCTCGATGACGGCCAGCGTCTGCCCGGCCTGGACGGCTTTTCCCACCTGGGCGGCCAGGCTGACGATGCGCCCGGTCTGGGGGACGACGACCCGCCCTTCCCCTCCCGCTGCGGCCGATACCGTGCCGTAGAGCGTGGCCCGGCTATATGTGGTGGAGTAGGTGGCCAGGTTGGTGCGCACCTCGAACAGGAACTGGCTTTCCTTGGGCAGCAGCACCTCGTCGGTCAGGGCCACGCCGGTACTGGCCTTGGCTTCGCCGCCGTGGTCTTCGCCGCCGTGGGCCAGCACCGGAGTGGGCGGGGGCAGCAGCACGGCCAATACCAGGCCGGCCGCGGCCGTGGCGGCCAGGAATTTATGCGTGGTTTTCATAGATGGCGGGAGTTGAAGTGGAAACGGGGGCTGCCGGGCGGCGACGGCGCAGCAGCAGGGCCGTCAGGCCGATGCCCAGCGCAAAGGCCCCGACCAGGGCCAGCATGCTTTTCCAGGACGAGAAAATTGATGGGGCCACGGCGGGGGCCACAGCGGCCACGGGCAGCTTCTGCCCGACCTTGATGCCTTCGAGCAGCAGCAGGTCGGCCGTTTCGCCGGCCACGACGTTGAGGGCAAAGCTGTAGGCCTTATTGGCTGGAAACTGCCCCTCAACCAGGTAGATGCCCGGTTCCTGCTCGGTCACTGCCCATTTCAGGGTGGCATCTTCCGGGTTGGTCAGCGTAAGCTTCGCGCCTTTGATGGGGGCGTTGGTGGCGTAGTCGGATAGGAACAGGCGCAGGTCGGCTGGCTGGCCGCCTTCCAGCGGCTCGTAGCGTAGCAGCACTTCGAATTGTTCCGAAAGGGCCGCAACTGAAAACGAGGTAGCGCCCGCTGCCGTGCCCGCCTTTGGCCCTTCGCCGTGGTCTTCGCCCCCGTGGGCGTAGGCCAGGCTGGTCAGCAGCAAACCCAGCAGCAAAATCAGGAGTTGTTTCATGATGGTTGACGGTTATTCGCCCCGCAGGTAGTTAAGCTCGACCAAAGCCTGGCGGTAGTCGCGGATGGTGGTCAGGTAGGTATTCTGAATGGCAAAGGCCTGGTTCAGGCTCAGAATGAGCTGCAGGTAGCTGGCTTCGCCGGCCCGGAACAGGCGCTGCGACTGGCTGATGATGGCCCGCGACTGCGGCAGGCCGGTTTGCTCGTAGTAGGCCAAAGAGGTGGAAAACTTGCGCGTGTCGGCCAGGGCCTGCTCGTAGAGGCTGCTCAGTTCCAGGCGCTGGGCCTGCAGCTGGTAGCCGGCGGCCTGCGAGCGGGCCGTAGCGGCCTGCAGCTGCGAGCGGTAGGTCCAGAACCAGACGGGCACCGATACGCCGAACTGGAAGCGTGATTTTAGAGAGGAGTTCTCAAACGCCTGATTCTGATAGCCCACCGTGAGGGCCGGCGTGCGCCGGGCCCGCACCAGGCTGATGCCCGACTGGCTCAGGGCCACGTTCTGGGTGGCGGCGGCCAGCGTGGGGCTGCGCACCAGGGCGGCGCTGTCTTCGGCGGGCAGGGCGCCGAGCAGGGCCGTGCCCGTCTGGGCCAGCTCCGCGCCGGTGCGGCTCAGGTCGGTGCTGGTGGCCAGGGCTTCGGCGGGGCGGCCCAGCAGCAAACTCAGGCGGCGCTGGGCCGCCTGCCGGTCGGCGGTAGCCTGCTGCAAGAGAACGGTTACCTGCCGGGCTTCGGCGTCGGTGCTGATGCGCTGCAGCGAGGTGACTTCGCCGGCCGTGAACAGGCGCTCGGTCGCCAGGCGCAACACCCGAAACAGGCTGTCCTGGTAGGTGAGCTGCCGCACCTGGGCCTCGGCAAACTGCAGGTTCAGGTAGGCCAGGCGGGTGTCGCGCAGTACCGCGGCCCGGCTTACGTCGCGGTTGCGCTCGGCCAGCGTGATGCCGGCCTGCGCTACCTGCCGCTGCCGCCGGTACACGTTGGGCAGGTCAATGGTCTGCACCACGCCCGGGGCCCACATCTCGCCCGTGGGGGCCGAAAACAGAAAGTCCGGGTTGGCGGGTGCAAACGAGCCCCGCTTGAGGGCGCGCTGCTCCTCAATCTCCTGGGCTGACTGCCGCAGCCGGGGGTGCCGGCGCAGGGTCTGGGCTTCGGCGCTGTCCAGGCTGATGATGGTTTGGGCGCGCGCAGCTTCGAAACTGAATCCCAGCAAAAGGGCCAGAACCAGCAGGAAACGCACGCCACTTCTCAATTTCAGATACTTCATATAATCAGGTTAGAGCGAGCCAGCGGGCCGCCTACCGTTGCAGCGGCAGACGACCCAGACGAAGCGGGTCCGGACGCCCGGCGTCCGAAAAGCAGGCGACGTCTATGACTTTTTCACCAGGGCCATGCCGCACTTCGGGCAGCTGCCGGGCTTGTCGCTGGCCGAGCCTTCGCAGTTCATGGGGCAGGTGTAGGCGGCGGCCGTGGCCTTGCTGGCTTTGGCCGCCGCGTCGAGCTTTTCAAAGCGGGCGCTGAGCGAGCTGCCGTTGGCTTTCAGGCTCACGATGGCCGTGCGCAGGGTAGTGCCGGCGGGCACGGCGGCCACGAAATGGTCGCCGGTGGGCGTCAGCTTCACGCTGGTGGTTTTGCCCGCCGTGCTCAGCAGCATGGCCGTGCCGGTGGAACGGTCCAGCGGCATGGTTTTCTCGTTGGCGTCGAGCAGGTACACGTGCACCTCCCCGGCTTGCTGCACCAGTTCGAGGTGGTACTTGCCGGCCGTGCGGACCGTTCCGCCGTGGGGGGATTTGTGGGCGTGGGTTTCGCCGGCGGCTTTGTGGCCGTGGGCAGCGGTGCCGGGCTTGTGGCTGTGCTGAGCGGCAACGGTGAGCGGGGCGGCGAGCAACAGGGCGGCGGCGAGAATTTGCGAAATCTTCATGAGAGGGGGTTAGGAGTAAAGTGGGTTGGAGTAGCCTTCGGGCTACATTTTGTCGGCGTTCTTATTGTGCCAGTCCTTGAAGGCCGCTATTTCCTTCTCCTGGGCATCTATTATCTGCTGGGCCATCTGCTTGAGCTTGGTGTCTTTGCCGTGGGCCAACTCCGCCTTGGCCATGTCCACGGCGCTCTGGTGGTGCATGGTCATGAGCATGTTGAAGTTCATGTCCGGGTCTGCCACGCTTTTTGGCATCGGCATCATGGCGTCCATCGAGGCCTTCATCTTGCTGGTGAAGGGGTCCGTGGGGTCGTTGGGCTTGTAGTTGGTCGGGGCGTTATCGAGGCGGGTGGCCGCGGCTTCCAGCTCGGCGATTTCCTTTTGCTGGTCGGCTTTGATTTTCTCGGCCATCTGGCGCATGGTGGCGTCTTTGCCGTCGCGCAGCTGAATGTCAGCCATGACAACCGCGCCCTTGTGGTGCTCCAGCATGTGGTGGGCGAAGTCGTGGTCGGTGTTGCCCTTGGGCTTGCTGGCGTGCATCTTCTGCATCATCTCGTTCATGGCCACCAGCTGCGGCGAGTCGCCGGCCGCGGCGCTGCCCGTAGCCCCGGCGGAGTGGTCCATGCCGGCCATGTCACCGGAGGCGGTGCCCTCGGCGGTGGTCGTTTCGGTGGTAGTAGCCGTCGAATCGGCGGCCTTGTCGCTGTTGCAGCTGGCAACCAGCAGGGAGCCCGAGCAAAGGGCTGCGAGGAAAAAAGCGGACTTTTTCATGGGTGTGGTTGGGGAAAGTGGAAGAAAGAGAGAGGCAAGCCGGAAGGGGCCCAGCCCCCACGCTAGGCCTTCACGTTGATGGTGAAGTCACCGGTGTGAATCTTACCGGCGTGGTTGAACTGCAGGAACACGCGGTACAGTCCGGGCTTTTCGAAGTTGGTGTTGAAGCCGATGTTCGGGCCCTTGTCGGCCTGGTCGTTGGGGTGCACGTGCAGGTACTGTTCGGTATCCTCGCTGATGACCACCACGTGGCCCAGCGCGCCGAGGTAATTGGCGAGGTCCGTCACCGGCTGGCCGTCCTTGCTGATGTTGATTTTCATGCCCAGCAGCTGGCCCACTTTCAGGTCTTTGTCGAAGGCGAGGGTGGCCTGGTAGCCGTCCTTCTCCCACTGCATATCGTCGTTCTTGAACTTGACCGGCGCATACGCCGCGCCCTTCACCGTGAGGGGCTGGCGGCCGAGCTGGTGGCCCGAGCCCGTGGGCGTATAGTCCTGAAACAGCACGTAATCGCCGCCCTTTGGGAAGGTGTACTTCACTTTGTAGTCACCGGCAGCCGTGTACTCGGGGTGCTCGTGGTAGAACTGGCCCAGGTCCTTGCTGACGATGATGAGGTGAATCTTCTTCTCATGGACCACATCCAGGGGCACGGGAGCCGAGCCTTTGCCCGTTTCCACGGGCGTGAAAGCCAGCGTGGTGGGCTGCCCGGCCGTGACCTGCGTGGGCGTTGGCACCAGCTTCATTTCGTAGGTTTTGCCGTTGGCCACCTTGTCGTTGTGCTCCAGGTTCATGCCGCACTTGGGGCACTTGTCGCCCTCTTTGGTGCTGGTCACCTCGGGGTGCATGGGGCAGGCGTAGGTGTGGCCCCCGCCATGCTCGGCGGTGCCTTCGGCCGGGCCGTTGGTGGGCGTGGTCACGGTGTCGGTGGTTTTGCTGGACTCGGTTTCGGACGAGCAGCTGCTGGCGGTGAGCAGGCCAGCCAGGGCCAGCAGGGAAAGCGGTATGCGGTGCATAAAAGGGGAATGGGGTTGAACAGATGGGGAGACTATATCCAGTAGTCCGGGGCGCTGCTGCAGGGCGGCTAGGCCTGCCACTGCTGCCAGAGCACGAAGCCCAGCCCGGCAGCTACCGCGGCGTAGAGCAGGTAGGACAGCAGGCGGCGAACCGGGCCTTGGGGGGCGGGTGCGCCGGCTTCTTCGCAACAACTTTTCATTGTCAGGCGAGGGTAAAACCAGGAAGATGAAGGAGGGAGGGGGCAGCTAAGCGCCGGGCGGACACGACAATGCAAAGGCCCGCCCCGGACATAGCAGAGCTATGCCAGGGCGAGCCTTGGGCGCGTCAAATCAATCAGACCGTCAGGGACTGAATAAAGATGCGGATGTCGGGTATTTTGGGGGGCAGGTGCTCGCGGAGCACCAGAACGACCGAGTGGGTGCGGTCCCACTGCCCGGCAGCGGGCCGGAAAAAGAAGTCGCTGCTGGCCGGCAGCAAAGCCGGCGCGGGCGTCATCAGCTGCTTTTCAGCCGGCGTGGTGAGCGACTTAAGGATAGCAGCCGAGTTGTCCTGGCAGCAGTCATCCTTGCCCGCGGGCTTGGAGTTGTGCTGGGCATTGTCCTGCTTGGTCTTGGTGGGTTGCTGCTTTGCCGTGGCATTGTCGTGACCGTGGCAGCCAGGGTGTGAAGGCTTCTGCGGCGGGGTGACCTTGGCCACCGGGGCCGCTTGCACTGGGTTAAGCGTGGCGCAGTAGCACTGGCCCACGAACACGTTGACGAAGACGAGCAGGAAGCTCGTCGCCAGCAAACGGCGGAAAGGGGACAGGCTACGGAACATGACAGGCGCTAAGCAACCGCAAAAGTAGACTTCTCCACGAAAAGGCGGTACCGCTTATCTACCCCATTTCTAAATAAAGAGTTTCCGGGCCGTTCCTGTGGGTGGCCGCTTAACCCGCGAAAAAGGACCGCAAATGGCCACCAGGCTGTTTTAGGCGGCAGTCAGGGAAAAAAGCCCCCGGCAAGCAGCGCAAAATTATGCAAGCCTTCGGCCGGATTATGTAAATCCCTTGCCCGCCTGCAACGTGCAAATTATGCAAGTTTCGGGTGAGATTCCGTACTAACCCCGCCGCGGGGGCGCCGTTCCTTTGTACTGTACTTTCTAGCCTAGGGAGCCTTGGGTTTCCCGGCCCAATGCAGCACTACGGCTGCTTATTTCTATGGAACCAACGACCAAGACCGAAACCCTCGACATTGAAGGCATGACCTGCGCCTCGTGCGCGTCCTTCGTTGAGAAGTCCCTGACCCGCACGCCCGGGGTGCAGCGGGCCATGGTCAACTTCGCTACCGAAAAAGCGACGATTGAATACCTGCCCGCCCAGGCCACCCCGGCCACCTTAAAAGAGGCCGTGGTCAAGGCCGGCTACGGCGTAACCGAGCGCGCGCCAGACACCAGCGCCGCCGACCGGCAAGCGGAAATCGACCAACAGAAGGCCCTCGCCTACGTCAAGCTCAAGCGCCGCTTCTGGGTAGCCACGGTGCTGGCCATACTCATCATGCCCCTGAGCATGCTTATGCTCTGGCCCGCGATGATGGCCCGTGTGAATATGCACTGGCTGAACTACGGCCTCCTGGTGCTCACCCTGCCGGTGCTGTTCTACAGCGGGCGCGAATTCTTTACCTCGGCCTGGAACGGCTTCAAGCACCGCGCCGCCAACATGGACACGCTGATTGCCGTGGGCACCGGGGCTGCCTTTCTGTACAGCCTGGCGGCCACCGTGGTGCCGGGCTGGTTTATGCGCCGGGGCCTTATGCCCGAGGTGTACTATGATACGACGGCCACCATCATTGCCCTGATTCTGCTGGGCAAGGTGCTGGAGCTGCGGGCCAAGACGCAAACCTCGGCCGCTATCAAGGCGCTGATGGGCTTGCAGGCCAAAACGGCCCGAGTGGTGCGGCCCGACGGCCAGGAGGTGGACGTGCCCATCGAGCAGGTGCAGCTGGGCGACCTTGTCGTGGTGCGCCCCGGCGAAAAAGTGGCCACCGACGGCGTTATTGAAGAAGGTACTTCTGCCGTGGACGAGGCCATGCTCACGGGCGAAAGCCTGCCGGTGGAAAAGAAGACCGGGGACCCGGTATTCGGCGCCACGCTCAACAAGACGGGCTCTTTCCGCTTCCGGGTGACCAAGGTGGGGGCTGATACCATGCTCTCGCAGATTGTGAAGCTGGTGGAGGACGCCCAGGGCAGCCGTGCCCCCATCCAGCGCCTGGCCGATAAGGTCAGCGCCATTTTCGTGCCCACGGTGGTGGTCATTGCCATTCTCACGTTTGTGCTCTGGTTTGACCTGGCCCCGGTGGAAGCCCGCCTGCCGCTGGCCTTGGTCAACTTTGTGGCAGTGCTCATCATTGCTTGTCCTTGTGCTTTAGGTTTGGCCACGCCCACGGCTATCATGGTCAGCACCGGCAAGGGCGCCGAGCACGGCGTGCTGATTCGCAACGCCGAGGCCCTGGAAAAAGCCCACCAGGTAAATACCGTGCTGCTCGACAAGACCGGCACCATCACCCGCGGCGAACCGGCCGTGACGGACTTTGTGCCCGCCGAGGGACAGGACGCGGCCCAACTGCTGCAGGTAGTGGCCGCCGTGGAGCGGCAGAGCGAGCACCCGCTGGCCGAAGCCGTGGTGCGTTACGCCGATGCCCAGCAGGCCCCGGCCATTCCGGCCACCGGTTTTCAGGCCATCGAAGGCAAAGGCGCGCAGGCGTCCGTCAACGGGCAGGCCGTGCTCATCGGCAACTTCCGCCTGCTCGACGAGGCCGGCATCAGCCTCTCGCCCGCCGTGCGCCGGCAAGCCGATGAGCTGCTGGCCCAGGCCAAGACCGTACTGTATGTCGCCGTTAACCAGCAGGCCGTGGGCCTCATCGGGGTGGCCGACACCGTGCGCGAGACGTCGGCCGCCGCCATCAAGCGCCTGCAGGCCATGGGCATCGAGGTGGTGATGATGACTGGCGACAACCCCCAGACGGCGGCTCAGGTAGCCGCGCAGGTGGGCATCAAGCGCTATTTCGCCGAGGTGCTGCCTAGTGGCAAGGCCGGTAAAGTCAAGGAGCTGCAGGCTGAGGGCCGCATCGTGGCCATGGTGGGCGACGGCATCAACGACGCGCCGGCCCTGGCCCAGGCCGACATCGGTTTGGCCATGGGCGGCGGCACCGACGTGGCCATGGAGGCGGCCGGCATCACGCTCATGCGCTCGGATTTGCAGGGCGTGGTCACGGCCACTGAGCTCTCGCGCCAAACCATCCGCACCATTAAGCAGAACCTGTTCTTCGCCTTCATCTACAACACGCTGGGCATTCCGGTGGCGGCGGGGCTACTCTACCCCTTCTTCGGCATTTTGCTCTCGCCCATGCTCGCGGCCGGGGCCATGGCCCTGAGCTCGGTGTCGGTGCTCACCAACTCGCTGCGCCTGCGCAGCTTCTCCCCCGCTAAGAACTAAGCCATGGATACCGCCGAAATCATCGTGACGCTGACGGGCCTGGCCCTATCGGCTTTTGTCATTTGGTACTTCTTCTTTTCCGCCCGCCAGACGGCTGCAGCCGTTTCTACCTCCAGCGGGGTGCAGGAAGTGGACATCACCGTCAAGGGCGGCTACTCGCCCGACGTGATTGAAGTGGAGCGCGGGAAGCCCGTGCAGCTGAGCTTTTACCGGGACGAGGAGAACAGCTGCTCGGAGGAGCTGCTCATGCCCGACTTCAGCATCCGCCGCGACCTGCCGGCTTTCAAGACGACGCTGGTGGAGCTGCTGCCCCAGCAGGCCGGTACCTTTACGTTTACCTGCGGCATGGGCATGCTGCGCGGTAGCCTGGTCGTAAAATAGATGCCGCTCATGAACTCCCAACTCCGCTCCGGCTTCACGCTGCCTGCCCCCGGCACCCACCGGCTGCTGATTAAGAACATGGTCTGCCCCCAATGCATCCGGGTGGTGACGGAAGACCTGACGGCCCTGGGTTTGCAGGTGCAGCGGGTGGTGCTGGGCGAGGCCGACGTGACCACCGCCGACGGCCAGGCGCCGGACCTGGAGCCCGTGCGTAACACCCTGCTGGCGGCGGGCTTTGCCCTGCTCGAAGACCCGCGGGCCCAACTGATGGAGCAAATTAAGACCCTGCTGGTGACGCTCATTCATTATCCCGAGCCGGGCCCCCGCCTGCTTACCTACTCGGATTACCTGGTCCAGCACCTGGGGCGCGACTACCATTACCTGTCGCACCTGTTCTCCTCCGAGGAAGGCCTGACCATTGAGAAGTTCATCATCCGCCAGAAGGTGGAGCGCGCCAAGGAGCTCATCGGCTACGGCGAGCTGACCATTGCCCAGGTGGCGGGGCAGCTGGGCTACAGCTCCCCGGCCCACCTCTCGCGGCAGTTTGGGCAGGTGACGGGCCTGACGCCCTCGGAATTTCAACGGCTCGGACCCGCCAGCCACGCCCGGCGCAGCCTGGACTCGCTGCTGTAGCCTCGGAAATTATGCAAGCAAAAAGGCCAACGGTGTAAAAACCGGGCGGGTAGCCAGGGCGTTTATATTGTTCACCACCAGACCCCACCGACCGTGCACATGAACCGCTTATTCCGTTTGCCTATTTTGTCTCTGCTTGTGCTGGTTTCCCTGTTTTCGGCCTGTAAAAAAGGCCACGACATGGACGACATGAAGCACGACACTCCGCTGATGAAAATCATGATGGACATGATGACGCAGATGGACGCGCAGGCCAAGACCCAGGACCCGGACCACGACTTTGCCGCCCAGATGGTGCTGCACCACGACGCGGCCATCAAGATGAGCGAGGAAGAACTCCGCGCGGGCAGCAACCAGGAGATGAAAACCATCGCCCAGGACGTCATCACCAAGCAACGCGCCGAAATCACGCAGTTCAACTCGTTCCTGAGCAGCCACCAGCCCACGCAGCCGCTGGTACCGCAGTTCAACCAAATCCAGAAAACCAACATGGACCGCATGATGGCCGCCACCGACGCGCGTACCATGACCATGCGCACGGACGTGGACTACGCCGAGATGATGATTGACCACCACCAGGCGGCTATCGACAACTCGGAAGCGCTGCTCCAGCACGGCCGCAACGCCACGATGCGCCAGCTGGCGCAGGCAATTATTGCCGACCAGCGTCAGGAGATTGCTACGCTGCGGAACTGGCTCACGCGCAACCGCTAGGTCTTGGCTTAGCCACAAAAAAGGCAGCTCTCGCGGAGCTGCCTTTTTGCTTTTAGGGTACGGTGGGCGGCCAAGAGCACTATCCGGCGGCCTGAGTCCGCTACCGGCCGAGGTGGCCACCGTCGCCCGCTACGTGGCCCTAACAACCCCCATGCTCGCATTACCTGCTTTCTGCCTCATTCTAGTCTTGGCAACCGGTGTGGTCTTAGCCGGTTGCCGGTCATCGGCTGTCGTCCCTACGTTTTCGGCCGCCCCCGGGTACCACCACCCGCCACAGGCCCAGCGCGGTGATACAGCGGCAGTCACCCCTGCCCGGGAGCAGCCCATTACCCAGCAGGGACGGGTAAAGGCGGAAGAGCGCGCTACGTCCTCCGGCACGCGCGACCGCGTGGCTAAGAAGAAGGAACCGGCAGTCAGGCCGGGCAGCAGGCACGCTAAAGCAACGCCCACAGATACCGTCAGCAGCGCCATCCGGCCGATGGCCCCACCCGGGCCCGGCCAGTATGCCTCACCCAAGCTCTTTAGCGCCCAAACGCTGGTCCATTATGGCCTGCACTTTGTTTTTCCGCTCGTGTTGGCGCTGGTGTTTTTTCCCTTGGTGTGGCAGACCGCTTACCTGGTTATGTTGGCCACCATGGCCATTGACCTGGACCACCTGCTGGCCAAACCCATCTTCGACCCGCTGCGCTGCAGCGTGGGGTACCATCCGCTGCACTCCTTTCATATCATACCGGTGTATGCGCTGCTGCTCCTGTGGCCGGCAACGCAAATTGTCGCTGTGGGCTTGCTTTTCCACATGTTCACGGATACGGTGGACTGCTTGTGGAACTTCAGCCACTGCCAGGAGTGCTACCGGAACTCCCGTATTCGTCGCTTGTACAACGGGGTGCGGAAGCTACTGGGCCTTGAGGTAGTCGAGTAATGAGGACGGAAGAGCGGATTGACTGGAAGAAGAACTTCAGCAGGCAGTCCATTTCGTAGCAAGGGGTAGGCGTGGTTTGTCTGGCCGATGCCCTCAGAGCAACCGCCGCGCAGGGCAGGTCTTAGCGCCCTGAGAATGCCTTGTCAGGCGAAGGATTATTCATTCCCGGGTGGTGGCTACGCTTTTTTGACCAGGGCCATGCCGCATTGGGTGAGTTGTCGGGCTTGTCGCTGGTTGAGCCTTCGCAGTTCATAGACTGGCAAGGTACAACTGCTGGCCAGTGCCCCTGGCATCACAATTCCGAGCCCCTACTCATCATTGGTGCTGGTTTCAGCGCAGGCCACATGCTGTGACGGGAAAAGAGCGGAGGAAAAGCTGTACACTAAGGGGTCGCACTAGAGTAGGAACGGAAAACAACGCTAAGGCCGGTTGGTCGAATTTTGGCGGGGGCCGGGCGTCTCAGAATACGGGCGTTTTAGCGCTACCGAGGCTATTTTTGAGAACAACCCGTTCCGGCTAGGCTGGCTTGTAGCTTTTGGTCATCTCACCTATCAAAGGCTCCTTGCAGCTTGGATAGTTGACTTATTGAGACAAATCAGCCTTTTTTTGGTAAGCAAATGGGCTTAACGGGAATTTCTGTTCCAACTCTTGCGCTACCCCTATCATTGATTCGGGCTGGCATCGCCGAGCAGGAGGGCTCCATGCTCCAGTTGACCTTGATAGGGTTTGCCTGCGCCAATTCTTCGCTGTCTTTTGAATCTATCCTGCGCCTACTGCACTTTCTGAAATTGTTGAACCCAACCACCATTACACTTGAGCGGCTGATGGCTCTGACGCAGGCGCTGCCGGAGCTGGATGAGACCTACACGCCACTCTTTAAAAACGGCAACAAGGAGAAGACGTGGCCATATCACGCGGCTCAAAAAGTCGGCAACGACCTGGTGCAACTCTACCAACGTTCCCTTCCCGACCAGCTAGCCTATTTACGCCGAGCTAAACGGGCCCTCTTGGTAGAAGCTTGGCTTGAGGGCGATTCTTTGGAAAGTCTGGAGCAGGCGTACACCAATTCCTCATTCGTGCCGGTAAGCTACGGGGATGTGCGTCGTATTGCAGATGCAACACGCTATCATTTCCGCTCAGTTGTTCCCATTGTCCAAGCTTTGCACCCTATGTTGCTCTTGGAAGATGAGGCTCTGAATTTGTTAACCACTCGTCTGGAGGTTGGCTTACCAGCCTCGGCGCTCCCCTTGCTGAAGGTACCGACTCTGAATCGCGGGGAAATACTGTTGCTTGCGCGCCATGGCATTGTGGACCCGTCGCTTCCATGGGCAGCAGTTGAACCGGCTGCCATTGAGTTATTCGGCCTTGAAAGAAGTCAAGCAATAGGGCCTGTATGGGAAAAGCAGCATCTCACTAGATTGTCCAAAACATCGAGGGCATCCTAGCCGTGTGGAATTGGTGAATTTGCAATCATCTTGCTTGTGGAAGCAACGGTTAACCCCGCATATTTACCTTGTATTTGCTTCACTTCCACACTTTAACCTTACTATTCTCGGCTGCTTATGAAGTTTATTGCTATTGATTTTGAAACTGCTACGGCCGACCGCGACAGTGCCTGCGAAATAGGCTTGGCTTTCGTGGAAGACGGTCAGATTACCGGCACCAAATCCTGGTTGGTAAAGCCCCCTTCCTATCCTTACTTCGACCCGTTTAACATCTCCATTCACGGCATTTATCCCTCCGACGTAGCTGACCAGCCTACCTGGGCCGAACTGTGGCCAGAATTGCAGCCACTGCTGGAAGGTCAGTTATTAGTAGCTCACAATGCTGGCTTCGATTTCAGCGTGTTGCGCCGGACGTTAGAAGCGTATGAGTTGCCTTTCCCTTCTTTGCAGTACGTCTGCAGTTATATTTTCTCGAAGAAAGTATGGACTGGGCTTCCCGCCTACGATTTGCATACTCTCTGCAAATTTCACGGCATCCCGCTGCAGCACCACCGCGCGGCTAGTGATGCGCAAGCTTGCGCGCAGTTGGCGTTGAAAACCTTTGCCCATGCTGGCGTCACGTGTCAGGACGACTTTGCTGAAAGGCTGCTAACTAACATAGGTCAGCTGCGTCCAGATGGCTACAACCCCTGCATAACGCGGCGTATTTACCTGTCTAAAGATCCGAGCCTGATTAAGGGGGACCCAGCCAAGCATAAACCTGACAACCTGTTCTACGGCCGCAGTGTGGTATTCACCGGTACCCTCTCTTCCATGCAGCGTGCCAGTGCGCAGCAGCTCATTGCCAACATTGGTGGAATTAACAGTAACGGCGTCACTAAGGACACCTGCTTTCTGGTGGTTGGGCAGCAGGATTACCGCATTGTCGGTGATGACGGCATGAGTAGCAAACAGGAGAAAGCCGTTAAGCTCATCGAGAAAGGCGCTGGGTTGGAAATTCTATCTGAAGTAGACTTCCTTCGTAATCTGTAGAAAGCCTAGATGAAACAACCAGCTGATTTCTCCCCTTCCTGGAAACGCTTGACTGCTTTGCCGGATGAACGGACGATGTGGGAGTTTGACGCATACTATCAGCGTGTTCATCCCTTGGTGCCCAACGTACCCAGAGCGGTGCTAAAGCAGTGGATTCATGGGCTGCAGGGCGAATACGTTACGCTACGAAACTATGCTTGGCTGGATTTCGACCACTTACTCTTTAGCTTGGAGCAGTGGCCGACGCAGGCTCTGCTGAGCTTGTACGTAGTGGAAGAATATCGAGATTGTGTCCAGACCCGAGAGCGGTGCCAAGACTTCGAGGAGTTTTGCTGCACTAACCGGGACCTAGTCCACTGGAAGGAACATGGCACATGGCGCACCCCACCCGTAGTGCTGGATGTAACCTCGATAGGCCCGTTGCCACCGGATAAAGAGTTGGTAGTGCCTCACCAGTTAATCGAAGGTCATAATCGGTTCGGCTATTTACTGGCGATGGCAGGCATGACGCAACGAGGTGAAGCCATAGTGGCTGTCACGCACGATGTATGGGTGTTACGGCAACCTGGACCAGTTGAGTTGCCGTAGCCCGGCGGTTTAATACGTGGTTCATGTGCTGTGGTGTTAGTTGCAGTGTGTTCCTCTCACCAACCACCCGCGGTTCCTTAAGCCTTCGATGCCGTGAGAAAATGGAGCTGCGCCTGAAAGGAGGCCAGCGCCTCAGCATCCGGCAACACAAACCACGTGGTCTTACTTGTCAGGGGAAAGCGCAACTGCTGCGCAGGTATGCCCAGGCTAACGAGCACGCGCTGCACGAGGCGGGGCTCCTCGCGCTTAAGCTTGCCGTTTTTCAGGTTGACAATGTTGGTGTAGGTAAGCTGGTGCGTCTCACAAAACGGCTTCAATTCCCCGCTGCCCAGCATTTTCAGCCTGCCCTGTGCATACAGCAGTGCATCGGCGTAGGAAACGGTCAAACTCAGGTCCGGAAAGGGCAGCGGAGCTGCTTCGACCAGGCTCGTTACTTCTTCTTTTTCATTCATGGGTGGTAGGTGTTGGTTATGGCCCTGCCCTGCTGAGTTCAGGAGCCATTGTAAAGGTGCTGAGCCAGGTTAATCCTCGTCTGGCGTGGATGATTTTAAGGCTACTGAGTAATACGGGGCTGCTCTACGAAGCTGGTGTGGCCAGTGCCCGCCAGTTAGGGGCCGGTGCCTTGCCTTGCTGCAGGGCCTGCACCAGGGCCGCGACGTCCTCGGGGCTGAGCATGTCCCGCCGCGGGGCCAGGAAGCTCACGTCGTTGAACAAGTCCCGCTCGCCGTGGCCAAAGCGCACGGCGTACACGTTTTCGTAATTCGAGGAATAGGCGTAGCGGGTAAAGAGCGAGAGCGCGCCGGGCGCAATGCCATACTGCTGGCACACCTTGGCCGCGAGCGTGACCGGGCATTGCATCAGGCTGCCGACGGCTCCCAGCTCCAGCTCCGTGGCCACGGTCCAGCCGTGGGCCGGGTGTACCACCAGCTCGCAGCGGGCCGGCTGGCGCTTTACATCATCGTAGAGGTAAAACGGCAGGGCATGAATGACATCGGGCAGGGTGTACAGGGCGTCAAGGTCGATGAGCATGCGGCAGAAAGGAAGCTTCGATTTGATAGCCGGCCCCGGGCATCCGCAGTAAAAGGCGCGTAAGCAACTGGCCAGGACGGGGACAGAGGGTAATTCTAAGGCAAAGGAAACAGGTCAAATCGATGCTACCTACGGCCTAATGCCCTTTTCGGGTATGCAGGAGCCCTTTTTTAGCCCTTACCACTACACCTGCTATGGTTAGGGCCGGCGGGTTAACTCCTCCGTAAGGCCTTGCATAGCGTTCAATAACCGCCCATCAGGTGCTACTACTTCGCTTTCCGGCTTATAAAACCTATTAGTTCACGAAAACGCTTAGCTCGACTGTAGGCTGGTAGGTCTGCTAAAAAATAGATTTTATAAGCCCTGGGGTTCTTGTGGGCACCATTTTCATGGTTAGGGGCTCCCTACTGGCCTGCTGCAGCAGCCGCTGAAGATGCTGGCGAAGCAAACCTGCGAGACTTATAAAATCTATTAATGAGGCCTTGGTGAGCTTTCAGCGTAGTTTTCAAGTACCTTTGGAGTTAATAGGAATGTTCTAAATAGTAGAAAAAGGTAAAAAAATCTTTAAAAAGTGCAATCCCATTTTGTGCTTATTTAGACTCACTTTTTTGTTGTTTTCGTTCGGGTATCGGCCTAAACCACCACTTTAAAAGCTTTTGTACTCCAGCTTCAACAAGCTTGTGAGTATTTTAAGTATTTAAGGTATTTGCAGGGGCCACAACTTTTTGTACTACAGCAACTTAAGCCGCTTCAGTAATAGGTTTTATAAGCGAGCTAATAGGTTTTATAAGCCAAGTAATAGGTTTTATAAGCGGACTAATAGGTTTTATAAGCCCAGCTAATAGCTTTCATAAGCTGATTAATAGAACATCCTCTCATAGGCTATTAATTCGATGCCTGGGCCCAACTAATAGATTTTATAAGTCACTCCGGGTGTGGACTCGGTAGCAGCCCTACCCTGACGGCGCTGAACTAATAGCTTTTATAAGTCTCGCGGAAAGCTCGCGCCGCGCTAACTAATAGGTTTCATAAGTCTAACTAATAGCTTTTATAAGCCGCCTCGGTCCCGCGCCTGTTCCTTGCTCATAGATTCAGGATTTGGCTCTATTAGTTTCCGATTTAAGCCGTATGTTTGCTTTGTATCACCCCAGTAGCTGCGTATGGCCGCGCCCGAATCCACCGTCCCGATTGAAATCCGGCAGCACAACGCGCTGACGACGGCCCGCTACGAGATGAGCGCCTGCGAGATGGACATCTTCTTCTCGCTGCTCTCCAAGCTTACCAAGCAGGACAAGGCCGGCACCATCTACGAAATCCGGGTGCAGGAGCTGATGGAGATGACCGGCCGCACCTGGAACTACAAGCAGCTGCTCGAATCCACCGAGAACCTCAACAGCCGTGTCTACCACATCGAGAACGGCAAAACCCTGCTGCAGGTGAGTTTGCTGGCCTCGGCGCTGTACCGCAAGGGCGAGGGCACGATTGAGCTGGAGATATCTGAGCGCATGCGGCCCTTCCTGATTGACCTGAAGAGCAACTTCACCTCCTACCGCCTGCAGGCCGCCTTTAGCTTGTCGAGCAAATACGCCAAGCGCATCTACCAGCTGGCCTCGCAGTGGAAGGACATCGGGGAAACCAAGACCTACTCCCTGGACGAGTTCAAGGGTATGCTCAAGCTCAAGGACCCGGCTGGCAAGGAACCCGAGCAGTACTCCCAGATTTCGGCCCTGCAGAAGTACGTGCTCGACGTGGCCACCAATCAAATCAACGAGCACACCGACCTGCGCATCAAGTACGAGCTGCTCAAGAAAGGCCGCTCCTACCAGAGCATCAAGTTCTACGTCAACACCCAGGTCCCGCAGCAGCTCCCCATTCCTTTCGAGCTGGAGGCCGATGATGCCAAGGTGCAGCTGGCCCGCAAGCACCTGGAAGCGCTGGGCATTGCCGAGCCCAAGCTGGTGCAGGACATTCTCCAGTCGCCCAAGCACGTGGATGCGCTGTTTGCCTTCATTTACAAGCTGAAGACCGATAAAATCAAGGCCACCAAGAATCCGGGCGGCCTGTTTTTGAAAATGCAGGGCCTGCGCTAGCGAGCCGGCGTTGGGCACCTTGTCCTGGCTCTTTTCGCTTGCGCCCCTCGGGGCTGCTTGCTCCTGTGGCTGCTTTCACCTATCCCCTTGGAGAATCCGTGCGTTCTCACCGCTGAATGCTTCTGCCCATGCCTGCTGCCCCTTGTGAGCTTACCCTGCTGCGTGCGGCCCGGCGCCTGAGCTTCGGCAGCCATGGCACAGCGCGCGCCCACATCTTTCGCCGCGTCGGTGGGGAAAAAGCCCCGTGGCAACGGGTGGCGGTGAATGCCCCCTCCCCTTTCCTGGACGAAGACGTGTTTGCCCCCGGCACGGTGCTGGAATACTACGTACATGTGCAGACCCAGAGCCCAGAGGGTACTGCCCGGGACTATAGCCATCTGGCCAGCATCACCGTGACCTAAACCAGGCTTATGACGTTATGCAGCTGTGCCAGGCCCCAGCGGGGCGACCTCACAGGAAAAGGTCCCGCACCGTCCTGGTACAAGGCCTGCTAGTACAGCACCTCCGAATTACCTACGGGAAGGGCGATGTTCGTACTTTTGCCCCATGCGGTTCTGGGTCCTGCTATTGGCGATGTATGTGCTGGTGCTCTCCGGGGTACCCTGCGAAGCCTTGTGCCAGGACGAACCTGCCACCGCTGCAGCGCAGCACAACGGCACACCGGCTGAGCAGGATGACTGCAAAAACTGTTCGCCATTGAGCATCTGCGCGGCGTGCCCGGGCTTCACGCTGCCGGCCCCCGTGCCGGTTTGGTGCCCTGCGCCATCAGTGCCAACCCTTACCGCAGTTGGTGTGCCGCAGTACCGCACGCCGCACACGCTCGAAGTAGCGGCGCGCATCTGGCAGCCGCCCCGGTTGGCCTAGTCCCTTTCTGGTTGCTGTCCGGCCGCTATAAGCGCCTGGGCTGCTATTGACTACGCCAATCTTTCCTACTTCATGAAATTTCTATTGTTGTCACTGGGAGTGACACTTTTTGCCGTGCCCACGGCCTGGGGCCAGCAGCGCCTGCAGGTCAGCGTGCGCGACGCGGCCACGGGCAAACCGCTCATCGGGGCCACGGTTCGGCTGCTGCCGGGCAACACCGGCGCGGCCGCCGACACGGCCGGCCGGTTGGTGCTGGACGTTCCCGCCCCGGGCCGCTACGCCCTCACGTCATCGTACATCGGCTACCAAAGCCAAACCGACAGTCTAACGCTGCCCGCCCCGGGCGACACGCTCACCATTCGCTTGGCCGCGGTCGAGGGGGAATTGCTGGAAGAAGTGGTCGTGTCCTCGACCCGCAGCAACCGCAGCATCGACGACATTCCGACCCGCATTGAAGCCATTACCGGCGAGGAGCTGGAGGAGAAGGCCAACATGCGGCCAGGCGACATTCGGATGCAGCTCAATGAGAGCACCGGCATCCAGGTGCAGCAGACCTCGCCGGTGTCGGCCAACGCCAACATTCGCATTCAGGGGCTGGACGGGCGCTACACCCAACTGCTGCAGGACGGCTTTCCGCTGTACTCGGGCTTCGCGGCTGGCCTGAGCATCCTGCAGATTCCGCCGCTGAACCTGCGGCAGGTGGAAGTCATCAAGGGCTCGGCCTCCACGCTCTACGGCGGTGGGGCCATCGCGGGTCTGGTCAACCTCATCACCAAGCGGCCCGGCGAAGAGCCGGAGCTGAGCTTTATGGCCAACGGCACCTCGGCGCGGGGCCTGGATTTGAGCGGGTTTTGGGGGCAGAAAAGTGAGAAAGTAGGCGTCACCCTGTTTGCCGCCCGCAACACGCAGCAGGAATACGACCCCGGCGACACCCGCTTTTCGGCCCTGCCCCGCTATGAGCGGTACACTGTCAACCCCAAGCTTTACTTCTACCTCACGCCCACGGCCACGCTCTCGGTGGGCGGCATGGGCAACTGGGAAACCCGCATTGGCGGCGACATGCGGGTGCTCGACGGCAAGGCTGACGATAACCACCGCTACTTCGAGCGCAACCGCTCGGACCGGCTGGCCTCGCAGCTGCAGTTCGATAAACGCTTTGCCCGCTCGATACTGACCCTTAAAAACAGCGTCAGCACCTTCAACCGCGTGCTCACGCAGCCTGACTACCGCTTTGCCGGGCGGCAGCTGGCCAGCTTCACCGAGGTTAGCTACACCCACACCAGCGAGCGAGCCGAATGGATAGCCGGCGGCAACCTCTGGACGGAGCGGTTCACGGAAAACGGCGCGGCGCTGGGCCGCAACTACGAGCACGTCACCGCCGGGGCCTTTTTGCAGAACAACTACAAGGCCGCTGACTGGCTGACGGTGGAAACTGGGCTGCGAACGGACTACCACAACCGCTACGGGCTCTTTGTGCTGCCCCGGGTGTCGGCGTTGCTGCGCTTGTCGGAAAAACTGACCTCCCGGCTGAGCGGCGGCCTGGGCTACAAGGCCCCGACCATTTTCACTGAGGAAGCCGAGAGCCTGGGCTTCCGCAACGTGCTGGCCATCGACCAGGACAACGCCCGGGCCGAAACCTCGGTGGGCGCCAACTTCGACGTGAACTACCGCACGACCCTGTTTGACGTGCTGGACGTGTCGGTGAACCAACTGTTTTTCTACACGCAGCTCCGGCACGCGCTGGTGCTGGACATTCCGGCCATCATCACGCCCGGCCCGTTCGGTGCCGTGTACCGGTTTGCCAACGCCGACGGGCCGATTGCCAGCCGGGGCCTGGAAACCAACGTGCGGGTGGGCTACGAGGATTTCAAGCTCTACGCTGGCTACAGCTTAGTGGACACGCGCCGCCGTTACACGGGCGAGACGTTCAACAGCCCAATCCCGCTCACGGCCAAGCACCGGGTGAACCTGGTGGGCGTGTACGAGCAGGAAGGCAAGTGCCGGGTGGGCGTGGAGGCCTACTACATCGGGCGCAAGCCGCTCTCGACTGGGGAGCAGTCGCGCTCCTACTGGCTCATGGGTCTGATGGGCGAGCGGCGCTGGAAGCACTTCAGCCTGTTTGTCAATTTTGAAAACCTGCTCAACATCCGGCAGGACCGGTACCAGGCGGTGGTACTGCCCCCGACAGAGCGCCCGTCGTTCCGCGAGGTGTGGGCCCCGCTGGAGGGCGCGGTGGTCAACGGCGGCATCAAATTGTTCCTGTAGGCCGGGTGCTGAAGTCCTAGTTACTGCGTAGCCGCAACCCATTCAGCTCCTTACGACCATGGCCCATCCCCTCGAAGACACGCTCATTGCCAAGCAAATTGCCCCCACGGCCATGCGCCTGCTGGTGCTCGACGTGCTCATTAAACACCCGGCGGCGCTGAGCCTGGCCGATGTGGAAGCGCTGCTCAAGCACGCCGACCGCATCACCGTGCACCGCACCCTGAAAACATTTACCGATAAAGGCCTGGTGCACCGCGTGGAGGACGGCAGCGGCGCGGTGAAGTACGCCTTGTGCGAGCCGACCTGCACCCCCACGCAGCACCACGACCTGCACGTGCACTTTTTCTGCACGCAGTGTCGTGAAACCAGTTGCTTGCCTGCAGTGCCCGTGCCCGTCATTCCCTTGCCCGGCGCGTATCAGGTGCAGGAAACCAGCCTGGTGATGAAGGGCCTGTGCCCACGGTGCGCCGGGGCGGCCTAAAACAATGCAATAGCATTGCATTGCCGCAGACCCGTGGTTTGCTCTCCCAATCGGTAGCGCCGCCTGTCGGCCTCCCCTCCTGTTTTACTTCCCATGCCCGACCCAACTTCCCCCAATACCGACGAAGAGCTCAACACCGCCAAGCAGGTGAAGCTCGAAAACGTGGGCGCCCTGACCCGCGAGCAACTTACGCCCGAAGCCGCTGCCGAGCCCGAGGGCCACGACGTGCCCGGCCACGACCACGGAGCGCCCCACCGGCCGGCCGGCAAATCGGTCGTGAACCTGGTGGGCCAGCCCGTCATCGCGACTGCCGACCACACCCACGGCGACGAATCGGCCGGGTCGAGCCCCTATCGCTGGCCCGTCGTGAGTTTGGTCCTGCTGCTGGCCGGCCTGGCGCTTGATTACTACCGCGTCGCCTTCTTCACCGGTCCCGTGCGCCTGGCCTGGTACGGCGTGGCCTTTCTGCTCGTGGGCTGGAAAGTCATTCGTTCGGCGGTGCAAAGCATCCCCTCGGGCAACGTGTTTAATGAGTTTCTGCTCATGAGCCTGGCCACCCTCGGGGCGTTTGCCATCGGCGAGTACCCGGAGGGCGTGGCCGTGATGCTGTTTTACACCGTGGGCGAGCTGTTTCAAGACGCGGCCGTGAACCGGGCCAAGCGCAGCATTCGGGCCTTGCTGGAGATTCAAGCCACCGAAGTCACGGTGGTGCGCGCCGGGCAATCCATGGTACTTGACCCCAAGCAGGTGCAGCTCGGTGACACGATTGAGGTAAAGCCGGGCGAGAAAGTGGCCCTGGACGGCACCTTGACCCAAGGCCCGGCCTCTTTCAACACGGCCGCGCTCACGGGCGAGTCGGCCCCGCAAACCAAACAGACCGGCGAGGTGGTACTGGCCGGCATGATAAATCAGGAGTCACTGGTGCGGGTACTGGTCACGGCCACCTACCAGGATACCAAGCTGGCCAAAATCCTGGCCATGGTGCAGGACGCGGTGGGCCGCAAGGCCAAAACGCAGCTGTTCATCACCAAGTTTGCCAAGACCTACACGCCCATCGTGGTGCTGCTGGCCACCCTGCTCATCGTAGTGCCCTACTTCGTGGTCGACGACTACGTGTTTCGCACCTGGCTGTACCGGGCGCTGGTGTTCCTGGTCATTTCCTGCCCCTGCGCGCTGGTGGTGAGCATTCCGCTGGGTTACTTCGGCGGCATCGGGGCGGCTTCCCGGGCAGGCATCCTGCTCAAGGGCTCCAACTTCCTGGACGTGCTGCGCGAAATCGACACGGTGGTCATGGACAAGACCGGCACGCTCACCCAGGGCGTGTTTGCGGTGCAGCAGGTCGTGGTGGTGCCCGGCACCGAGCCGGCGGCCCTACTGCGCCTCTTGGGTGCCTTGGAAACCAAGTCCACGCACCCCATTGCCAAGGCCGTAGTGCAGCACGCGGGCGCGGCCAGCGCCGGCGTAGCGGTGGACAGCGTGGAAGAAATTGCCGGACACGGCCTGCGGGGCCGGGTCGAGGGCCGCGAGGTACTCGCCGGCAACACCAAGCTGCTCGTCAAGTACGGGGTGGCTTATCCGGCCGAGGTGGACCAGGTGGTGGACAGCATCGTGGTAGCGGCCGTGGACGGGAATTACGCCGGCTACCTGACCGTAGCCGACGCGCCCAAGGCCGACGCCAAGCAGACCGTGCGCGAACTGCGGGCCGATGGCATCACCAAGATTGTAATGCTCTCCGGCGACAAGGACAGCATCACCCAGCGCGTGGCGAAGGAGTTGGGCATTGATGAAGCGCACGGCGGGCTGCTGCCGGAGGACAAGGCCCGCTACGTACAGCAGTACCTGGACGCGGGGCACAAGCTGGCCTTCGTGGGCGATGGGGTGAACGACGCCCCCGTGGTAGCGCTGGCCGACGTGGGCATTGCCATGGGCGGGCTGGGCTCGGACGCGACAATTGAAACGGCCGACGTGGTGATTCAAACCGACCACCCCAGCAAGATTGCCACGGCGCGACGCATTGCCCGTGCCACCCATTCGGTGGTGTGGCAGAACATCTGGCTGGCCTTCGGGGTGAAAGCAGTGGTGCTGGCCCTGGGGGCGGGCGGCGTGGCCACCATGTGGGAGGCCGTGTTTGCCGACGTGGGTGTGGCCTTGCTGGCCATTCTCAACGCCGTGCGCATCCAACGCATGAAATTTTAAGCTATGAAGACCCTCTTTCTTCCGTCTTTCCTGCAGTCCCACTATTACCAGGAGCTAGGCGCCGCCCGGGCGGCCTATGCCCGGCAGGATGAGGCCGGTGCGTTTCATCATTTGGAGCGGGCCCACATCCTGGGCCAGCGCTGGGCCCTGCCCCATACCCACACCCACGTGCTCATGCTGCGCCACGGCTGGCGCATGCAAAACGGTCGCGAGGTGCTGGGGCAGATGCCGCGCATCGTGTTTGGGTTTTTCATGTCCTTATTCGGCCGCGTGCCCACCGGCAACACTGGCGGGGCCAACGTCTCCCCTGAGCAGGCGATGCCCATTCCAGCGGACCTGCAAGCCTTGCTTGCCGAGGCAGATGCCAAGGGTGGCTAACCACTGAATGCGCACCGCTGGCTGGCGGTGGATGTTGCGCCAGACCCGTATTTTTCCGTTATGAAACAGCTGCTGCGCCTGCAACTGCAGGTCCTCGATGCCCCGACCGGTGTTGCGCTGAGGCTGCAACGCGGCACCCATGAGCTGGTTCCACCGGTCGCTGCTTCCGTGGGCCTGTTGCTTTTTGAGCTTCAGGCAACGGTAGCCTTTCCCAAAGATGAAGCGGCGCCCCGCTTAGGTGGGCCCGCCGTCCACGGCCCGGTGCAGGGGCGCTTTCTCTACGTGAACGCCGGCACGTATGCCGGTCAAGCTGATTCCGGCTGGGCCCGCCGGGCCAAGGTGCCCCTGCCGGCGCTGACCCGGGAACTGGTAGAACAGGCCCTGGCCCGGCCGGACTTGACGCTGCAGGCGCGCATCCTGGGCCGGGCTGGGGATGGCGGGCCAGCGTGCGCCAGCGTGAAGCTGCTGGATACGGGGTGGACGCTGGCGCCGGCCTGGCCGGTACCCACAGCCCAGACCAATCCCGACTTGGTGGCAACCTGATACAACGAAAAAAGCGCCGGACTACGAGAGTCCGGCGCTTTTTAACATGACGAGCAGCTGGCTAGTTACTTGGTAAAGTGCTTATTTCTTGACAGCCTCCGTTGTAGCCGGCGTTACCGCAGCAGCCGTGGCTGGCTTCTTGGCGCAGCAGCTGGCGCCGGGCTTCTCTTCCTTGGAGCATTGCATGGCGGCTTCCTTGGTCGCCTTTTTGTTCTTTTTGCCGGGTTTGTCGTCGTTGGCGGTAGCACTGCCGATGGTGGCCAGCAGGGTCAGGGCAAGCAGGAGGTTTTTCATGAGGTGGGGAGCAAAAAGTGAAAAGCAACAAGAGAATAACTAGCAGCAGCCACAGGCACCTTTACCCTGCTCCTGGATGGGCGGGCAGGGCACGGTGCCGTACGAGCAGTACACGCAGCAGTCGCCGGCCAGGGGCTTGAGCACGGTGTGGCAGCTGGTGCACTCGTAAAACCACTGGCAGGCATCGGTCGGCATCTGCTCGGCCTGCGCGTGCTGGCAGACCGGGCAGGTAAGGACCGAGGTCAGCGTTACTGGCGGCGTGGGGGTAGCTGGCGTGAGGGAAATCATAACTGAGAAATTAACGGGTAGCGGAAGGGTTCAGCACCGAGTAGCCGGTGCCGTTGATGGCGGCTTCTACCTGGGCCACGGGCGTGATGGCGGCATTGAAGCGGACCTGGGCCGTGCCCTTTTCATAGGACACCTGTACGCTTTGCACGCCCGGCAGCTGCTGCACGTCGTGCTCGACGTGACGGGCACAGGCCTCGCAGGTCATGCCGCCGATGCGGTAGGAGCTGGTTTGCAGCACCGGGGCCGTGCTGGTGGCCACCACGGGCTTGGGAGCTGCTGCCGGGTAGAACCGCGCTCCGTAGTAGGGAAAGGCCAGCAGCAGCACGGCCAGCACGGTGACCGTGGCCAGAAAGCCCCGCGACTGCATCAGCGACGGCTTGGATGGCACGGGGCAGCCGCAGTCATCGGCTGCCGCGGGCGCGGGTCGCAGGTGCTGGTACCAGGCAAACCCCAGAACGCCCACGGTCAAGGCTATCAGATAGGGACGCAGCGGCTCCAGCCAGGCAAACGTGCTGGCCACGCCCCCCAGCCCGCCGACAATGGCCAGCAAAGGCGTAATGCAGCACAGCGAAGCGGCGAGGGCGGCCAGCAGGCCCGTGCCGGCCAGGGACTTGGTGGGGGTAGCGGGCGTGGAATTCATTAGGCGAGTGTGAGGGAAGCAGAGGTGGATGCCGGAGTCAGCAGCGGCTGCAGCACAGACAAATGCGCCGACGATAGCGAGTAAAATACCGTTTGCCCGACTTTGCGGGCCTGTATCAACCCGCCGTCCTTGAGCTTGCGCAGGTGCTGGGAGATGGCCGACACGTTCATCTGCAGCACGTCGGCCAGGTCGCACACGCATAACTGCTGCTTGTCCAGCAGCAGAAACAGCATTTTCAGGCGTACCTCGTTGCCGGCCAGTGCCAACACGGCCGCCAGTGACTGCAGCTCCGGCTCGGCAGCGGCCAAGCGGTGCTTGCTCTGTTCAATGTGGGCCGTGTCAGCGAAAACCCGGATGCAAGAGGAAGAGGACATATCTTAAATTTTCCCAAAGGTAATGTTTTCTTATTTAAGCAAACGCTAAAATACACTAGCCCCAGCAGGCCCTCAATGAGTACATGCCTGTCCTGTATTGACCGGCTCAGCTCATTGAAATATTGACCAGATAGTAACTGGGACAATAACCCAACACTTACAGTGACTTTGCTGGAAGTGGGGTTAACACTATCCGGGTACCATCTGAAAAAGCACGGGTGTTAAGAGTGGAATGGGGCGACAGGCGTTGCTGCCGGCCTGATTGCTAATTAGGCGTTTCGAGTTGCATCCAGGTACGGCGAGTTCCACAGGCGGTGCATTCCATCAACAGCTCCGTGGCGTGCGCATAGCGCTCCAGCACCTCCACGTGGACATGTAGCGTTTCCTGCCGGCAGGTGGCACAGGGCAGCAACTCAGTCGCCTCCAGCTGCTCCTGCAGGAATTCTAATTCATCGCCCTTCATGGGTCGCAAGGTAGCAGTTAGCGGCGGTCAATTGAGCCTCACTCATTCTTCGCCTGGTTTTCCCGGGCGGCTAAGGCCGCTTTGGCCTGGGTTACGTTGAAAAGGTACTGCCGGGCCAGCGCGGGATTTTCGCGGTGGGCCCATGCCCTGGCCCGACGCGCTGCTTCAATTGGCCCTTCGGGTAGGCGCGGGGGCACTGGCGCGGGCCAGTGGCAAGCGCCCTGCCGAAAGAATTCTTCGATTGCTGCCAGCAGCGTGAGCGTGCGCTCCGCGTTCCGGGGCCACTGGTCCAGCAATTGCTCCAGCTCCCAGCTGGCCGCTTCGTACTCGGCTTCTATGTATAAATTCATGGGTCTGGTTTGGCGTTACGTGCGCAGATGCCGGGTGCTTACCGTTCTACGCCTTCCTTTTCCTGGGCCGGGTTTGATGGCGCGAGGTTGCGCTGCGCTTCCTGCAAACTGCGCCCAGCCCCCCGCAGGGCGGCGGCATCGTCGGCCAATGCCGGTATCTTCTCGGCCCTCGACAAGGCCTCCGTGACTGCCTGCAGGTTCGCGCCGCCCAGGTAAGCAGATTTCTCCACGGCTTTTGCTGCCCGCGACAAGGAATCCGCCGGGCCCGGGTAGCCCTGCTCCTCTAAACCTTCGACCAGCTGCCTAGCCGCCTGCACAAACGCAGTTGTTGCAGAAGGGTGGGACGGGGGAGGCGTTACAGCCGGCACTACATCGACGGCTCGCGCGTGTGCGGGTGGTTGCAGAACGGCCAGTGCGGCCCCAAACCGGGCGGCCTCTCGCTGAGAAACAGGGTCCTGGAAGCGTTTGTCCTGCATCACCTCCTGCACCAGCTGCTGGAGGCCCGCACCATGCTTAGGCAGGCCCTGCTGAGGGTTGCGGTCGATGTCGAGTACTTGCGCAAGCAGCGCGTCCGCTCGTTGCGTGCGCCGGTAGTCCACGCCGGCTACCAATTGCTGCATGGCCGGGGCTGCCGCAACCAGGTCTCGTAGCTGCTCTATCTGCCGCACGGTGGGCGTGGGTCCATCCGTCAGGGGACGCGCCTGGCTGGGGTGCCGGGCTGCTTCGGCTGCTGCTCCGGGCAGGGCCGTGGTGTTGCGGGCAAATAAGTCCCGCAGGGCCTGCAGGTCCCGCTTTTTGTGCGGCGCGCCGTGCAGGCTCACGATGCCCTGGTCGCGGGCGGGATTTAGCTTTTCGTGCTCCCGTTCAAAGTCCATCCGGTAGCCCGCCTGTTGGGCCAGCTCGCTGAACGCGGCCTGCAGGGTGCGGCCGTTGCCTTCCCGGAAAGCGTGCACGTGGTTGTAGTGGTCGAAGTAGTAGGCCGCCCGCTCGGCAAAGGCTTCGGGCGTAGGAAGGCCCTTGAGGTTATTCTCAAGCTTGAGCTGCTCGCCCAGCGCGTTCAGGCGCTCGTCAATGCGCTCGTAGGACGCGAAGTGCATGGGCCGCTCGATACCGGGCAGGTCAGCGGCTTTGACGCCCTGGAAACTGCCTTCGCGGCGGGTCTGGCCGGCCCACTCAAATGCGTCCTGAAACAGGTACTGGTGGGTAGCCCGCAGCCGCGCGGCGTCGAAGCGCTCACCCTGCGGGCCGCGGCCCGCCGCCAGTTCCGTGAGCCGGCGCAGGGACAGGCGCTTGGTTTCCCGGTCCAGCTCCTCGGCATCGGTAAGGCCGAGCTGGTTATAGAAAACGCCGGTGTCGGGGTTGGTGAAGCGGTCGGTCATGGGCCTAGCGTACCCGGCGATTCGTCACCGAAAAACGCCGGAGCAAAACAGCGCGGCACGGGTAGCCGGGCTGGGGTGTCACGAAAGCGAACTACTTGGCTACCGCCGGAGCTGGCTGCTGGCTGGCAATGAGCTGGGCGCGGTACTCGTCGTGGCGGGCCCCCACGTAATCCAGGTCGACCAGTCCCTCCACGTACTGTTCGTGCAGCTTGGCCTGCCAGTCCGGTACTTCGTACGGGCCCTGGCTGCGGGTGATGCCCACCGACTGACTGATGATGAACTGCCGCTGCTCGCGGGTTTGCTCGCGGGGGCCAAACTGGGGGGTAGGATAAGCAGGCGTTTCCATCATGCAAACTACGTAAAAGGGATAAACGACGGGCATTTATAAAACACCATTCCGGCGGCTAAGGTGCCCCAAACACCCTTTATAGCATGGGTTCATTGTCCGGCATCTGACCGGGCTTGAGGGTGTTGGCGTACTGCCCGACAATGCTGGCCACATCCTCCCGAATCAGCTCAAAGTTGGCCTGAATAACCGCCTGCAGCGCACTGACCGGCTCCGCGGGGGACTGACTCCCCGCCTGCCGGGCGGCCCGTCGCTGGCTCAGCCAATCCTGCTCCCGCCCCTCCCCTGCCGGTGCCTCGGCCAGCACTGGGGCCGGACCACTCTCAAAGGTGGCCAGCGGGTGCAGCGGGTACGTGCCGGGCGCCGCCTGGCGCTCCACCTTGCCCTGGAAAAAGGGCTGCTCGGTTTCCACGGTCTGGCCGATGAACTCGCCGGTTTCGAGGGTAATGGTATCCTGCAGGCGCACCAGGTTGCGCTCCTGCCAGCTCACGCTCTGGTTGGTGCTGCTGCCGGCGCCCCGGCTGCCGCCGCTCTGGCTGCGGCCCAAACTGGCCGACACCATCTCCCGGTCCTCTTTGCCCACCAGCTCCGAGACGAACTTGGCCGTTTCCAGGGAGTTGACCTTGCCGAAAAACTGGTTGTTGAGGTTGCTGACCATCACCTGCATCTTGTCGCGGCCGTAGGCGTCAATCATCTGGCTCAAATCCTGGGTCATGTAAATCATGGCCACCTTGTTGCTGCGGGCCGTGGCTGGTATCACCTCCAGGTTCGGCACGTAGATGGTGGCGGCCTCGTCGAGAAACACGTAGCTCGGGTGCTTGTGTTGCTGGTTCATCAGCTTCAGGGCCACGGCCACGATGCAGCTGATAACCGGGGAGAAGGTTTCCTTCAGCGTGGGGTCGTTGCCCACCACCAAGACCTTGGGCGCTTGCTTATCATTTAAATCCAGGCTGAACCCCTCCCCTCTCGCCTCGTCGGGCGTGAGCACCCAGGCTATTTCCGGGGAGTTGATGCGCGTGAGCACAATCTGCAGCGAGGCAATTACGCCGGCCACCTGCTTCTCGGCCCGCTGCTTGACAGCCGTCGTGATACTTCGCACCATATCACCGCACTCGGGGTCGGTGTCGAGCATGCTCAGCACGTGGGTAAAGTCCGGGTGCAGGGCCGTGTTCACCACGTGGGGCAGGGTGCAGAAGGCGGGGAAGTTCTTCTTGTAAAACCAGATGATGGCCGTCAGAAAGGCGTTGGCGCTGGTGTCGAAGAAGTCCATCTTTTTGATGCTCTCCGGGTTCAGGTTGGCCATGATGGCGCGGGCGTACTCGTTGGCGTAGGCCACCACCGGCATCTTGTCGGCCCGCAGCGGGTTCACCCGCTCGCTGCGTTCCAGGTCTTTAAAGTTGATGATGTGCAGCTGCACATGAGCTGGCTCCTCCCCCGCCGCCCGGGCTTTGGCATCAGCCAGCACAAAGGCCTTCTGCGCGGCTTCGGCCAGCACCGGAAACTTAAAGTCATAGATAAGGCCCGCAAACCCCTTCTCAGTGAACTGCTCAATCAGGGGCTCGCCAATCGAATACGACTTGCCCGCTCCCGCCCCGCCCAGCACCAGCGTGCCCCGAAACGGGTTGGGAATGTTAATCCAGCCCCCGTCCGTCGTGGCCAGACTAAACCCGTACTCGGTGAGCTGCTGCCGGCGCTCGGTGCGCAGCCCGAACCGCTCGGTCTTGTGCAGGGCCCGCGCAATGCCGGCAGCCAAGCCCGCGCCCAACGCCAGCAGGGCCGCGGTGGGGTATAGCCAGGCTACCACACCGGCTGAAAACGTGGCCATGGCCAGCAGCAGCGCCCCGGTGAGTAGGCCCACCCCGGCGGCGCCCAGCTGTACGCGCCGCAGCTGCAGCTGCGTGGGCTGCCAGCGCCGCTGCCCGGGCCGCGCGGGCGGGGCTTTGAGCAGCACGGCCAGCAGGCCCCCTGCTACCAGAATCCCCGCGCGAATGAGTAAGCCAAAGCGCTGGTAAAACGTGGCCGTGCCCAGCAGCAGGCGGGTGGTAACGGAAGCCCCCAAGCCTGCATTCGGGGCAGCAGGGGTTACGGCCCCGGCCAGGAAGGAGGGGTGAGAAAGTAGGTAATACTCACCGCCGGCCAGCAACGCCAGCAGGAATCCCAGGGCGATGTACAGGCCAGTCAGGCGGTGGCTGCTCGGCTGCCGGGGGGCACTCATCATGCTCATAGTCGGGTTATTTTAAGCGTGCAGTACTTGGTATTACAATTCGGCCTCCCACTGCCCGCGCCGGCGCTGCTCCCCAATGTCCTGGGTGGCGACGTGCTCCGGCCCGCTGGTAGCTCGCAGGGTCTGCTGCAGGCTGTGCAGGGCCTGGCGTACCCGGTGCCCGGTATTGGGTCGGGCGGGTTCCTCGCGGCCCGTGGCCAGCAAGTGATTGGCATTGTCGAGGGGCCGCCCCTGCCGGGCACGGTCTTCCACCCGTCGCAGCCGGTCGTAGAAAATGCGGTCATAGCCCCGCCCCTGCGCAATGCGCTGCACCCGCTCGGCATCCAGGCGCTGGCTGGGCGCGGCCTGCCGGTTCAGCTGCCCGACCCGTTCGGCAATCCGCGCGTTGCGCTTGGGGTTCGGTGCTGAAATGGCGGGGGCGTCCTTTCGTTTAGGCGCAGGGCCCTGGTACTGAAACTGCCGCTCAAATACGAGCCGGGCCTCCTCCTGCCAGTCGCGCAAACTGAACCGGCTCACGCGCCCGCCGGGGTTGAGCGTGACGCGCTGGCTTCGGTCCCGGGCCGATACGACCACGTGGATGTGGGCCTGCAAGCCGGGCCGAGGCTGCCCGGCCTGGGCCTCCCCTTCTTTCACGGCCGCGTCGGTGCCCCGGTGGGTGCGCTCCTGGTGAATGATGGCGCCCCACACCAGCTCATCCTTCCCCACAGCCCCTCCGTCTTTGAGGCGAAACCCCGCTGCATAGGCGGCCATTACCTCCCGGGTAAACGTGCGCAGCTTCTCTTCCTCGCCGCCCCCGACGTGGGCCAGCTCCTCCGGACTGGGGCTCAGCACCAGGGAGTAGAACTTGGCCTCATTAGCCCGCAGCCCTTTCACGTTGTTGTCCAGGGCTGCCAGCACAGAATCCCGGTCCAGCGCGTCCTGCTGCCCGTCAAAAAAGCGAGCCTCCAGGCCGTTCTTTCGGGCCTCTTGGGTCAGGTAATTCAGGGTCTGCGCGGCGCTACCCTGATTATTATAGGCCTTTTTGCCGTGGGCTTTTGGGTTAATCAGCTTGGCGTGCATCGCGTCAATTACCGTTTTTGCGCGGTTTATTTAGCGCCTTTATATCCAGAGCTGCCAGCCCGGCCGCCGTTGCTTCGGCAATACGCTCCTGGTTTTTCTGCTGGATTTTGTGCAGCGCCTCCCCGCCTTCCGGAGCCAATAAATTCTCTACCACCCGCAGCGTTTGCTGCTGCACGGCCTGCTGCTGAAGCTGAAAGCGCAGCATTTCCAGCAGTACGCCCCGCTCCTGCTCCTGTAGGTACGAGAACACCCGGTCTCCCAGCCGCTTCACCTCGGCCATGATAAGCTGGCCTTCCCGGGCCTGGGCTTCCACCGGGTTCAGGCTCCGCTCGGCGAAGTAGCGGATGGCCGCGTCGGCGTACTCCGTGCGGGTCAGCCCCAGCCGGGCGGCCTCTGCGCCCACCAGCCGGTGCGCCGGCCCGCTAACTGTGAGGTGCTTGACGGCTGAGCCATTCGTGGGCTGAGGGCCTATTTTCTGTTTCTGGTCCGGCATAATGCGGGTTTTAACTCTTACTTACTCTATGTCAATCTGTTACCGGGTTAGGTTAAGCAATATCAACGCTGTTGACATCCAACTACCATTTAGCCAGCGCGTTAGCGCGGGCAATTGGTAGTCTTCTTGCTAACTACCCTATTAGGGGCATGTTGAGCGCGTGCCCGGTGAGCCGTAAGTGATACCAGGCCTGGCTTTTCCCATCCCCGGTAAGCTGCCTGGGCAAATCGTAATCGGAAAAGTGTTTTTGAATGTGGTTTTGCTTCCCTTATGAAAGACTGCTGACCAGCAAAACGCATCCCCATGCGTTCAGAAGGCAATTCAATGGGAGTGTGAACCATTTTTTATTTCCTGAGAAACAAGTAAAACAGGAAGGTTAAAAACCTAGCATCCTCCCGACAGTACGCCCCGTATGACGCTTTGTTTCTTAGTATTTTAAGAAATAAGTTTCTTGAGAGCTTTTGTTAAATGTTTACTGAGAAAATTGTAAATGATATTTCTCAGAAAATCAGAAATAAGTAATCTTGAAAACAAAATGACTTGTTTACAAGTAAGTTTGAAAGCTTATTTTCTAGGAAATAAAAAAACAAGTTTCCGAGTAGCTTTGAAAATTGAGAAACAAGCTGCTTTATTTGCAAGCTGCTTGCGCCCGTCGTGGCTTTACCCGTTAGTTCCCTGCTTTATGAAAATCATCTGCGTTGCCAACCAGAAGGGCGGCATTGGTAAGAGTACCCTCATCACCGTGCTGGCCGGTGCCCTCTCGGCCGACTATGGCTACCGCGTGCTCGTGGTCGATGCCGATTCCCAGCAAACCCTGGCCGGGGTGCGCCTCACCAACGACCAGCCCAGCGTGGACCTGGAGCGCGAAGCCGGCACGCTCGCCGAGCCGGCCTTTCCCTACGCGCTGGAATCGGTCGGTATGGGCCAAGTGTACGACCGGCTCGACGAAGTTAGCGACGACTACGACGTGGTGTTCATTGACGTGCCCGGCCGCTCGGACGATACGGCCATGATTGACGTGCTCAGCGGCGCCAACGTGGTGCTCGTGCCCGTGGGGGCCTCCGATGCCGAGCGCCTGGCCACGATTTCCTTTATGCAGCTGCTGCAGGAGATTTCCCGGCTTTCGCGGGAGCAGGGGCTGGACTTCCAGTTCTTCGGCGTGCACTCGCACCGCACCAACCTGAAAGAGGAAAAGGACATGGACGAGTTCACCGACGCGCTGGGCCTGCCGCGCCTGCAGGCTTCGCTGCGCCAGCTCGGCTGCTACAAGCGTCTCTCGACCCGCTACAGCTACCTCAACCCGGCCTACCGGCGGGCGGTGGGGGCCGATGCCTCCGTGGAAGCCGAAGTGCGCGCCCTGTGCGATGAGCTGATTGCCCGCGCCCAACTCACCTCTGAACTCATATCGTAATGGCCAAGATTCAACGCCTGAAAATCTCCACGGACGAAAAGATGTCCATGCTGCGCGGGCAGCCCGGCCACATGCCGGCCGCCCCAACTGCGCCTGAGCCCGCGGCCGCCGCCCCGGTGCCCGTAGCGGCCCCGGAACCAGCAACGGTAGTTGCTCCGCCAGTAGCAGCCGCTCCAGAAGCTGCTGCAGCACCGGTGTTAGCGCCTGCGCCACCCGCCAGACCGCAGCCGGCCGCGGTAGCCGCTGCGCCCAAGAAGGGGAGGGGCCGGCCCCCGAAAGTGCAAGCCCCCGCTCCCGTAGAAGGCAGTTCCTCGGGGCTGCAGCCATCTCTGATTCGCTTGGAAGGAGAAACCCAGCGGGCGGCCCTGGCTTACATCCACGAGGAGCTGATGCACCACAGCCGGCGGGTGTACCTGAAAGAGCTGGTCGACGAGGCGGTCAACTATTACTTGCAGCACGGCCCGCCCGCCAAAGGCAGGTAGGGGAGGGGGGGAGCGCACCGGCAAGCGGCCCGCTACCAGCGCAGCTGCGAGTTCACTTCAGTAAAGGCGTCCTGGGCTTCGAGTTGCTGCTTTACCTCTTCGTAGGTGCCTACCCGCAGGGCGGCCACAAACTGCTGGGCACCGCTTAGCATGCGGATGTACAGGCTCGGGTCCGATTGCCGGCTCAGGCGGCGCAGCGCATCCAGGTAGGCTTCCCGGGCCCGGGTGGTGACGATAATCCGGCACTGGCCGGCGCTGACCAGCTCGGCGTTCATCATCAGGCGGGCCAGGCGGCCGTTGCCGTCGTCGAAGGGGTGCACCTCGCTGATTAAAAACATCATGAACATGGCCCGGGCCAGCGGGTCCGTCAGGCCCTGGCACAGGGCAAAGCCTTCGTGCAGAGTGCCGCGCACCAGCTCGGGCTCCACGAAGTTGGTCAGGCCGGCCTGGTTGGCGTATTCTTTCCACTGGCCGGGCCGCTTGTCGGGCCGCGCCCGCATCAGCTGGCCGTGGCGCCGCTGCAGCAGGGCCAGCAGCTCTTCCGCCGAGCGGGGCACGACGCGCATCTCGGCCGGGTTGATGCAGAGTTGATACGTGCTCAGCACATCGTGCGAATCAGCGTGCCGTCCGCCCACCGCCTGGCCCGTTTCCACCATCCGGTGCGCCTCGTCGACCTGGAAGACCGTGCCCTCGATGAAATTGGAGAAGTATGCCTCGAAGAACGCCACCGTGTAATACGCCGGGGCCACGGGGGCCGGGTCCACGCGCTCCGGCAGGGCCGTGGTGCGCAGCGCCCCCGCGAGCGTGGTAAACAAGGCCACCCGGCCGGCATCAAAGGGCAGTCCCAGGGCCCGGGCCCGCGCCACCGGCGAGGAAAGCACCTTAATCGAGTGGGTGGTGAGCAGCGCGCCCACAATGCGCTGCAGCGCGGCCAGCTCATCGGGCCAGTTCAGGGCCGTGGCCACGTCGCGGGCCTGGTCGCGCAGGGCATTTAGGCCCGCTTCCCCCCGCACGCGCAGCACCATCTCCAGCCGCTCTTCCACGGTCTCGATGGGCAGGGCCTTGCTGACGCCCCCCTTGCGGACGCGGGCCGGCTGCAGGTTTTCCAGCAGCCCCCGGGCCTCCGATGCGAAAAGGATGTCGCCCCCCCCAAAGGGAGCATCGCCGGGCTGGGGCCCGGGCCCTTCGAGCAGGTGCACCGTCAGGCCGGGCAACTCAACGTTGCGCGTGTATTTGTACGTCAGAAACAAGTGCCCATCGCCCGTGGGCTGGCCTTCGAGCTGGGAGCGGTGGCTGATAATGGCCCCTGGGAAAAGATGCTGGATAATGGGCAGCCAGTTCTTGCGCACTAACACGGCCGGGGGCGTTGTCAAATCCGGCGAGTAGATACGCGGCGCTACTTCGCGTAGCTCCTCCCGCTGGCGCGCCTGCCGAATCCGGCGGTTTAGCGCCGGGTCGGACGTGCCAAACACCAGCAACGGCCACTGTACATTTTTTTCCATTAAGAGGCCGCTGCAGGCTGATGGCGTTAATTATTTACTGTTAAAGCGACAATTTCGGCTTTTATTTTCGATTAACGGCAGTTTGGCACGGTAAAATAGCATAGGCGTATTCAATTCTTAAGCCTGTTTGCAGGCACCGGCATGCGTCGGCCCCTTCTATGCCCTTGAGTGCCGGCCAGGATTTATCGGATGTTCCATGCGGCGCAGTTGGGCAGGGCGGCGGCGCTGAGGCCGAGCCGGTAAGTGGTCAGGGGGTTGAGCGTGGCCCGCAGCCGGGCGGCGCCTTTTTGGTCAGCCTGTTGCTCCAGCACGGCCCCCAGCACGGCGCGGGCACGGGGCGGGGCTTGGCCAAGGGCCAGTTCCACGAGGCGGCTGCGCCGGGCAGGGGAGAGGCCTTTGATAAAGCGCTGCACCCGGGAGAGCACCTCGTCGGGCCGGGCGTCAGGAATGCGGCGCAGGTCGCGCAGCACCTCCAGCCACTGCAGCAGCGGCACATCGCTGGCCTGCTCCGGGGCCGGGCGCACCACGAACCCCATGCGCGGGGACCTGGTGCGGCGCGGCTTGGGAGTGGTAACCTGGAGCTGAGCGGGCACCTGGGTGGTTAGGCCCAGTTGGTTGTAGAGCGCGACGCCGGTGGGATAGGCTGCCACTTTGCCTGCCGGGGCCGTCAGCGTGCGCATCACGGCGCCCTCAGAAGGCTTTAGCGTGCCAAAGCGTCCCGTTTGCGGCCGGTAGTACTGCCCTTTGGCGTAGCGGGCCAGCAGTCCTTCCCGGCTCAGCCGGCTCAGGGCCGCGGCGACGGCACCGAACTGCGCCGGCTCTGTCACCAGGTCGGCATAGGTCAGCAGCTCGCCCGGCGGGTAAGCCAGCACCTGCTGGCGGACGCGCTGCATAATGGACTCGGACATGGGTAACGCGGGAAGTGGCGGGGCAGAAGTACGAAACGATGTCAAGTTTTTACATGTAAAAACTTGACATCGTTTAACCGACCGGTGTTCCTTTCGAGGGTGGCTGAGTGGCCCCTTGCACTTCGGCCAGCACCACGGCGATAATGTCGTGCACGGGCTCGTCGAGCAGGTCGGCCACGCGCAGCAGCTCGGCAATGGTGAGGGTAGAGGGGTCAGCCTCGCGCTGCTTAATGGTGCGGTAGGTCATGCGCAGGTGCTCCATCAGCTCGCGCTCGGTGAAGGTGAAGCGGCCGTGGCGCAGCAAGTCGGTAAAGCGGCGCGGCGCCCTGGTGGCGTCATCGGGGGACAGTGGGGGAGGGGAAGGCATAGGCAGCAAGAGAGTAAAGCAGTAAGTCGGGGGCTGCGGGACGATACCCCACCGCCCCCGGCCCCGCCCGGAACCGGACGAGGCGACAAGGTCAAGGTCAAGGTCAAGGTCAAGCGCTACTCCGGCACCTGCTCGAAGGCAGCGAAGTGCGGGTTCTGCTTCGCCTCCTCGGCCAAGGTGCGTTCCTCCCACTCCGTTATCTGCCGCATGATGTTGGTCAACCAGCGGCCCAGGCGGGCGGGGTCGGTTTCGGCCAGAATCCGGCCCGTGGCCGTGCGGCGCTGCTCCTCGGTAAAAGCGGGATGTTCCAGCAGGCGGGTCAGCTCAATGCGCTGCGTGGCAACGACGACCGTGGTCAGCGAAGGCAGGGTTTCCTGCCCCAATACCACCGGCGGCAGCGTGGGCAGCGCCGGGCGGGGCGACAAGGCGCCAGCCTCCACCCGGGGCGCTGGCTGCGCTTCCTCGCTGGCCACGACCTCCGCCGCGGCGGCGGGAGGCGTGCGCATGGGGTCGGGCTCGGTTTCGTCGGGGGTTGCGTTGCCGAGAATCAGCTCGGCGGCCCGCTGGGCGCGGCTGGCGGCCTGCACCACCAGCTTCTTATCCCCGCGCAGCTGCTCCAGCCAAAACTGCAGGTAGGCGGCGGTATTTTCCAGCGTCGCGCTGGGGTCCAGCCCCGCGTGACCACACAGAAAGGCGGCACCCATCTCGGCCGTTAGCTCCTCGCGGGCGTAGCTAGCGCGGCCGCTCGGGCGCAGGGCTTCGGCCAGGTCGGGGCGGTCCAGGCGGCTGGGGTGGCCGGTGGCGTGGGTCAGCTCGTGAAACAGGGTCGAATAGTAGGCTTCGCCGCTAACGAAGGTTTCCGGACGGGGTACGCTCACGAAGTCGGGACCGGGGGCGTAGTAGGCCTGGGCGCCGCCGTGCTCGATGCGGGGGCAGCCGGCCCAGTTGGCTACCAGGGCTTCAGCGGCGGCCAGGGGCTCGTGGGCGCGGTCCCGGGGCTGCTCGGGCAGGACGATGTCCACGCCTTCCACGTCATCGATGGAAAAGACGGTGTAGTACTTGATAAAGGGCGTTTTCTCTTCCTCACCGGTTTGCTTGTCGGTGCGGGTCGTGACGTTGTAGTAAATGGGGTAGCGCAAGAGTAGGAACAGAAATTCCCGTTAAGGCAGTTGAGCGAGCTGTTCTTCCAAGCTCGTCGGGTCGCGTAGCGGGCGCAGTTGCCCGGCGGCAATGCCCTCGGGCAAGGTAAAGTCGTAGCGGCCTAACATGTTGATGTGTTCGTGCAGCAAGGGCGAGAGCCGGGCCACATCACCCGGCTCCGGCGGTTCGGCCACGGCCTGGTGTTGTTCCAAGGCTTGTTGCAGATAGCGCGTATTCCACAGCACCAGGGCGTTGAGGACCAGGCCCAGCGCGCCCAACTGGTCTTCCATGCCCTCGCGGTAGCGCTGGCGCAATTCGCCTTTCTTGCCGTGGAAGACGGCCCGCGCCACCGCGTGCCGCCCCTCGCCCCGGTTGAGTTGGACCAGGATGCGCCGGCGGTAGGCCTCGTCCTGCACGTAGGCCAGCAGGTAGAGCGTTTTCTCCACCCGCCCGACTTCGGCCACGGCCCGCCCTAGCCCAGAGAGGGAGCCGGCCCGTTGCAGCGTGCGCATGACGGCCGTGGCCTTGACCTTGCCCAGTTTGAGCGAGCCGGCCAGCCGCAGCATGTCGTCCCAGTGGTCGGCGATGAGCCGGGTACTAATGACGTGGCGGCTCAACTCGTTGAGCTCGCCGTAGTCGTCCTCTTTCTGGAGACGCCAGAAACGCTGGTCCGGCAGGTCGGCTAACCGGGGACTGAAGCGGTAGCCCAGCAGCGAAAACAGGCCAAAGACCACGTCGCTGTAGCCGTGCGTATCGGCCATGATTTCCCGGGGGTCGAGGCTCGTTTGCTGCTCCAACAGCCCGGCCAGGATGAAGAGCGAATCGCGCAGGGTGCCGGGAATGACGATGCCGTGAAAGCCGGTGAACTGGTCGCTGGTGAAGTTGTAGTAGGTCACGCCGCGTTCCGAGCCAAAGTATTTGCGGTTCCAGCCGGCGTGAATCGTCCGCACGGGCACGACGAAGCGCATACCGTCGGCCGAGGCCACTTCCCCACCGCCCCAGGCCTGGGCCAGCGGCAGCTGCGCCTGGGCGTCGACCAGCCGGGCGTTGGCGGCCGTAAGCGTTTCTACCCGCAGGTAGTTTTGCTGCACCCACGAGAGGTGCGGCAGCGTCAGGGCCGGCACGTCGGCCCGGGCCACGGTCTTCAGGCCAATGTTACAAGCCTGGGCCAGCAGCACGGCGCAGATACTCAGGGGCAAATCGGCCGCTTTGGTCTGGCCGTCGGCGACGTGGGTAAAAGCGCGGGCAAAGCCGGTGAAGGCGTCCACTTCCAGCAGCAGGGCCGCCAGCTCCACCTGGGGCAGGCGCTGGGCCAGCTGCGCCCGCAGTGCAGGGAGGCCTTCCGACTCGGTTTGAGCCGCCAGCGCGCTGACGCTTACGTAGGGCTGCCCGTCTTGCTCAAGCACCTGCAGGGCCGTGTTGCGGGGCAGGTTCGTGCGGACTTCGGTGTAGGCCGCCGCCAGCTGCTGCTGCCAGCGGGCCAACTCGACCTGCGGGTCGGTGGAGCGCTCCAGGGCCCGGGCCACCGAGTCGCGGACCTGCTCCCAGGCCTCGCCCCGCAGCAATTCGGCCCGCGGGTCGCCGTAGCGCTCGCTGCGGCGCACGAATACGTCGCGGCGGCGCAGCGCCTGGTGCAGGCGCTCGACTACGCAGAGCGTGTAGGCGGGCGGGTGGACTTGGCCTTTGGCCGGAAATACCCGCCGCGCCCACCGGGGCGGCACGACCGTGCGCGGGGCAGCAGTCCACTTCGGGCAGCCCCGGCCGCCGGCTTCCTGCACCTGCAAAAAGCGCCAGGCGTCGAGCAGGGACTTGGCCGCGGGCGTGCCCTCAAACACCACCCCGCGCAGCAGCGCCGGCAGAAAGCGACGGACCGTGGCGTAGCGCGTGCTCAGGGCCTGTACCAACGGGTCCTCCGCGCTACGAGCCAATTCCTGCACGGCGTCCGCCGCCTGGCGGAGCGTTTCTGCGCTGAGACGGTCCAGCACGTGCTGGCGGAGTTCGGCGTCCGGTACGGCCTCGTCGAGGAGCAGGCGCACCGCTTGTTCCAGCACCAGGGCCGCTTGATCCAAGTCCTTGAGCGAGCGCAGGCGCTCGCGACGGCGGGTCGTTTCCCCGCTCAGGGCTAGCGTGGCCATCAGCCCGTCAAACAGGTCCAGGATGTCATCGGTGGCCGTGCGTTCGAGCGTTTGCGCGAACACGAGCAGTGTGGCTTGGCGGCGCTCCTCGCTCATGCGCAAAAGGGTCTGGGCCCAGGCGGACTGGGCATGCCGGGCCAGGCGCGCCAGCCGGGCTTCGGGCAAATCCTGCACGGGCACTTCACTCACCCCCAGGGCTCGAATCTGGTCCAGGCGGCGCAGGGCAGCCACCAACGCGGGGGCCGACACCCGGGTGGGGCCCGTGCGCAGCACCTCCAGCTGGGTGAGGCGCTCCCCCGGCCCCACCTGCAGCAGCGCTTCGAGGGCCGCTTGCTGCACCGGGCTCAGGCGGGCGCGCAATTGACGGTAAAGGTGACGGCCCGTGCGTTCGCGGACCCGGGCAATCAGGCGGGCCAGCACCGTGACGCCGGGCAGCACCACGCGCTGGGCCACCAGGTGCGCGGTCGCCAAATCAAAGAGCACGCTCGGCCGCACGGTGCTGGTGGCCACCTGGGCATAAAGCCAACGGGTAAGCCGAAAGGCCTGCCGGCCGTCAAACGAGTGGTACTGCAGGTACGCCTGAATCAGCGGCTGGTGCTCGTAGCTGGTGTTGGACCGGTCCCGATACGGCCGCAGCTGCTCGGGAGCCAGGCCGAGCTGGCTGGCCAGGGTCTGCACCACCACGGGGGGCACCTGCAGCGGGTCCACCAGAAAGGTGCCCAAAAAGCGCAGCGTCCCCAGCTGCACGGCGCAGCCCAGGCGGGTGTGCGGCAAACGCCGCGCCGCCAGAAACTGCTTATCGGCCGCACTCAGGTAGAAAAACCGGGTGAGTTGCTCCGGGCTGGGGTCGGCGTGGTACTGACTGTACCGGGCGGCTTGTTCGTCACTGAGAAATTCGACGGGCATACGCGGCGCTTACTGGCGGGCCGGACTGCCGCCCGTCGGGACGCCCAGGTAGGCGAGGTAGCGGTAAATGGTGGCCCGGCCCACGCCGAGCAGCTGCCCAATTTCGGCCACCGTCTTGTCCTGCTGCAGATAAAGGGTCTTCGCGGCCTGCGCTTTCGACAAGGCCTCTTTGGAAAGTCCCTTCGGCCGCCCCCCCTGCCGGCCGCGGGCGCGGGCGGCCGTCAGTCCTGCTCGCGTCCGTTCGCGGATGATGTCGCGCTCAAACTCAGCCAGCGAGGCAAACAGATTAAACATGAGCCGGCCCTGGGCCGTGGTCGTGTCCAGGTGGTCCTGCAAGCTGACGAAGTGGATGCCCTTGTCCTGAAAACCGGTCACCAACGTGACCAAGTCTTTGAGCGAGCGGCCCAACCGGTCCAGCTTCCAGACCACCAATGTGTCGCCCGGCCGCAGGCGGGTCAACAGGTGTTGAAGCGCTGGCCGCTCTTTCACGGACGACACTTTTTCCTGGGCCACCTCGGCGCACCCGTAGGCCTGCAAAGCATCGGTCTGCAGGTGCAGCTGCTGGTCAGAGGTACTGACGCGGGCATAGCCGAAAATCATAGGCGGTATTCTCAGGAAGTCAACGGGGGCAAAGATAGCGAGCCGTTGATTCGTGAGAACAGCATATGAGACATTTATTGCTAGCCTCAGGAGCCTTTCAAACTAGCGAGGTCACTGGGCCGAAAAAACGCCCGTTTTTCGAGACACCCCCAACTCGCCAGAATCCGACCCGGCGGCCCTAACGGGAATTTCTGTTCTTACTCTTGCGCTACCCCATATACTACGCTAAGAAGTCTGGTTCTTGAAAACAATCTATTTTACTGCTTTATAATATTCGGGGAATACCGTTTTTAGTAAATTAACAGCTGTAGCGCCAATATTATCGAAGGGTTTACTTTTAGTTTCGTACTCCACCAACAAAGGGTGAGTGGCTTTCAACAGCTTATGATGTTCAGCTTCTGTAGGCAACACTTGAATAACTTGCTTGATCTGGGCCTCGGTAAGCTTAAGCTTGCGTAGGCGCTGGGCTACACGCTCGTGTTGCGGAGTAATTGAAGGTTGCTCACACTGCTGGGCAGGCTCACCAAGTGGCAACTGTAGCTGACGCGACTGTAGCTTAGCAGCCACGTAGCTAATATGAAACTCCACAGAGTCAACGCTACGACCGACCTTATTCTCCACGACGGATATTTCGAAGTTCAGCTCGTTAAGTTCGGCCAACGAAGGTTTGAGTACATTTTTACGGTACTCTGAGTATTGCGGGTAAGCGGAACCACCTGTTGTCAGCCGACGCAACTCTTCCACTGCTACCGTATGTGGACTCTTGAACTTCCACATCTGCATAAGCCAGTAATAGCGATGCGTATTCACACTACGGATACTGAGTAAGTCGGCGACCTGGCCTAGTGTGAAGTTATCCACCAAGCTGGTCAGGTAAGGCATTACATCGGCCGAGAAGTATCCCGATACTGTACCGGCACCACTATCCAACTGTAAAGAATGCGCCAACGGCACCTTGTGATAATCCTGCTGGCGGTTAGGCATGGGCAAATCGATACGAATGGCATCTAACCCATCCAAAGCCGCATGCAGCAGTTTGTAGCCCCGGCCACCGATGGGTTGTTCTCCAACAAGATCGGCCAGCGGTACTACGATACGGTTGGTACCAGGATCATCGCGCCGTAGTCCACGCAACATGAGCACGAAGAGACGGGCCTCCATCAGTGTCATTGCCCATGGGCTATCTATGAGCACATTGCTTTGGGCAATAGTATCAGTAGCATGACGCAAGGATGCAGGTTTATTGAGATAGGAGGGAAGTACCTCTAAAAGTATCTCACTATCCTCACTAGATATCTGTGACTCTGCTTTCGCCTTACGCACGGCCTCATAGGCATCAAGCTGTGACTCAAAGTACCCGAGGCTCTTGGTCTTACCGTTCTTTCGGTACTGTCCCTTCCATTTACCACGCCGCTTATCAAAGGTAGTACCAGGTAGCTGTTTGTCAGACATAGCAAGCTGTTTTAGCAGACGCTAATGTATGATATTTTGAGATAGTATGTGAGATATTTTTTATTATTATCTCAAAGGTACTTCGTGCCTATCTCAAAGGTACTTCGTGCCTGTTTCGAGCTTGTAAATTATTGAAAGTCAAATAGTTAAATCGTCCTTAATTGTTAATAGATCAATTGTTTAATAATTGAATAGGATTCATTTTTTTAGAATTGAGTTTTTTTAAAGATTGCTATCAAGTGTATCAGCAAGACAAAGAGTATCCTTGACAAGTATCGGACATCCAAGCCGTAAAGATCAAATGAGTGTCAAGTTCAGCTTGGATGCTACCAAACTGCTCGTTCTGGTATAGTTGGCACTAAGGCGCGGAATCATGTACATACATTATTCCGCGCTTTTCCTCTCTATGAAGAAATTAAATGACAGTAAGGGGCTACACACAGCTACAAACTTGTATCAGACAGTTGGATGTTAAAAAAGCCAACTATCTGACGCAGGAACTATAAACCTGCAAATAATGGAGCCAATGGTACGTCGTAATAACGGCACAAAATGATGAGTGTCCGCATGGTTAGGTTTACTGGCTTTGCTTCTAATCGACCAATGTGTATTCCGGTGGCATCGTAAACCTCTTGTTGGGATAGGTGACGAGACAACCTTAATTGCTGTAAGCGTTGCACTAAGGTGCGAATAACACTGTCACTTGAGGCCTCCTCCATGCTTTTCGCAAGGTCAGGGGCTTGTGTCTGCTTGTCAATTACATATTTGTCATTATCTTAGCCTTAAGATTGTAAATCCCCTTGCCTAAGCATCCACTCTTTAGAAGAAACAATCTCTAAAACGTGGCCACGAGCCCTGATTCTACACTTGAATATGCGTTCAAATTCGACTCCAGACAACGATGAGAATGAGGGCAAAAAGGTCCCTTTGCACTGCCTGCCTAAGCCTACGGGCCGCACGCTACAGGCGATAATCGCCAGTCATATACGCCCTGATGGTGAACCAGGACTACCCGTACGCGAGCTCACCGCCGCCCTGCACATCGGCACTGAAAAGCTCAAGGTGGCCCGAATTCAGCCTGATTGCCTTTCGCTGGCGAGCTTGTTTGGGTTGGCCAACCGCATGGGCGTAGCCCCCGGCCAACTCGTAGCCGACGTCTTTCACCAGGTCGGCCAGCAACGCCAGAGCACCCACCCACCCGCGGCCCCTAAACCGCGCAAGCAGCGTGCCCGCCCAGCTACTCCTGGGCCGTCCCCGGACAAAGCAGCAAGCGAGGCCATGGTGCCGCAAACAGCCCTCCCTCCGGCCTTGTTCGAGGAGGCAGAAGTGGTTGCTGGCTCATCTGCTCTGGGTAGTGAGCCCCACCTGGACCCGTCCGTCACCAGTTTTGCCGCCAGCCCGGGTCGTGCAGTCGCCTATGCCGACGCCACGTTCCCACAACGCTCACGCGCCCTGGTCAGCGTGCAGCAGGAGTTAAGCGCCTATTTTCCGACTCTCCCGTGGTTGCGCTGGGCCAAGGCGCTGGACGCCCTGCAGCCGCAGTTGTGGGTGGAAGGCGAAGACGCGCCACAGGTAACGCTGGATCAACTGGCCCTGCAGCAACTGCTCCAGCGCCTGGCCTGCACCGAAGAGCTGGCCCCCCTGGAAATGACCATCCACACGGCGGCGTCAGGCTTGATGGCCCGCCGCCTGGCTAAGTATGCGTGCTGGGCCGTGCTGGCACTGGCTGAGCTGGAGCAACAGCCGACGGCCTACGGTGGCCGGGTGCGCGAGCTCATCTTCCGACTGGCCAGCGGCCATCCGACCGAGGAGGACGTGTTGGCCGCCTTCGGGGAGAGTATAGCGACCCTGAACAGCGGAGTCGAACCCCGGCCGGTCGAGCTGCTGCCGGGCTCCCCCGCCGTGATGGACCGCATCTGCCGGCTACGCGGGGCCCCTGGCGGGCCGGGCAAAACTGCCCGGCCCGCCAGGGGCCCCGCGTAGCCCGGCAGGCCATAGCCAATGCCCGGCTACCCAGCCCGCTTACGCAGCTACCCCTGTTCGTCCCATGGGCCATAGACTGCCTGACAGCCAATCAAACAGCCGAAACCCACCAGCCAACCTTCCCCACTTCAGCCACATGAGTTCTGCATCTATCCCCCCAGACAACCGCCCAAAACCAACCGAAGTCGCCCACACGAAGCGCCCGCCAAAGCCTTCGGGCCGGACGGTAGAAGAATGGATCTCTTCCTTCGATCGACCCGATGGCAGCCAGGGCGTACGCGTGCGCGAACTGGCGCGCAGCATGGGCATGGCTGCTGAAACCATCAAGGTGGCTAGGGCGAAGCCGGAGCTGCTCTCCCTGGCCAGCATTTTTGGGCTGGCCAAGAAGCTGGGCATAACGCCTGATCAACTCATCGCCGATATCTTTCATCAGGTCAGCCTTCGTAACGAACTGGGCCTGCTGAAAACCAGGCGCCGATAAGGCGGGCGCTCGCTTACGGGCGGTGGTTAACAGGTCGGTCCAACCGGCGCATGTAAGAGTTGGTCGGTTCCCCTTGCGTACCGGAAAGCCAGTAGAAGAGCCTAAACGGTCCGGTGAGTGGGGGAAGCATTCCGGGTACTGCTTGCTGGCTACATCAGCGGCTGAGCGAACGATACGCTCGCTGATAAGCCAGAAAAGCTGTTTTCGGCCCTCATTGCCCAGTTTGGAAGCGCGTATATGGGCTGCAAGCGCCGTGTGGACCGCCCTTTCAGCTAAGGCTACTACTGCTGCGCTCACATCCAGGCAGCGAAGAGTAGCGAGCAGCAGCAGGAAGGCAACAATCCGTACCAGGGAAGCAGAAGCCCACCGGTAGTCATCCGAAAAAATACTTTTCAGGGCGGGTTAACAGGTTGCGTCACCGTTGCCATGCCCCCCATCTGATGAGCCGCCAGCAGGGCAGGCAAAGCAGCCGGCCATTAGCCATTGCCAAGGCAGTAAGAGCTGGTCGGTCGGGGAGAAGCCCGTCAGCGAGTAGCGCGATTCCTCTATTACTGAACCCGCCGCCATGCCCACGCCTCGTTTTACCAGGTTAGCGGGCCTGTTCGAGGGCCTATTAGAGGCGGGAGCGCGAACCGCTACTTAGTTGGTGATAGCCCGTGTGGTGGGTAGCCTCGGGGCGTACCTGACCTACGCCGCTACCCGCCTGCCTGATACCGGGCGGGCCCTGGTCCTGATGGGCACGCTACGCGGGCTCGCTTGCTTGTTTGCGCGCGGCCGATGCGCTGGGCCTGGGTGGGGCCATGGCATCAGGCCGCCTGGTGCCGCTGCTGGAGCTGCTTGCAGTCCTGTTCTAAGCAGTGCCCGCCTGCCCCTGCTTGAGAAGCAGCCACCTGACGAAAGGGTGGGGCAGCCGATGAGACGACCAGGCACTTCCCCTCGTCCGTCGTCTCGTGCAGCCCACGTGGCGTTTAGCAGAACGGATGGGATAAAAGACCGACAGCAGCCACGCAGAAAGCCAAGCAATGAACCAGTAGTTGGTGCAATAACCCGTACTCAGATTGACCCGCGACGCACAAAAAGAAAAGCGCGCTGTGCGCATAGCACCACGCCATACAAAGAGCATAACCCAAAGAAAGCGGTGGTCTGTAGGCTCGAACCGGGAGCCATTCTGCTGATTGAACGCGTCGCCGAGCAGGCGGGGGAGGCCAAACGCCAGGTCGTCAAGCAGGTGCTTGGCCGAGCGCGGAGTAGCCTACGCGGCGTGACCATTGCGACCGCGTGAGAGGGGTAAGCCGTGCGAAAGCTTGAGCGCCTTGCGTAGCGGCTGGCAGAAGGCCGCGAGCCATTTCAGCACGGCAAGAACGAGCGGGGCGAAGTGCCCGGGTTTGTGAAAAAGAGCAGGACCTTTGGTCACTTGTCCGACTCCTGTGCTGAACCCGCTTATCAAGACTCAAGTGCCTGAGCAAAGTCGTGTAGCTACCCGACCTGGACAGACGGAGGAGCGTTAGTGGGGCCGAACGTCGCCCTCGCTCCAATCGTGCCGATGGCTGAAGTCGGCGCGGTGAGTAGTCGGGCAGTGAGCCAGCAAACAGCGCCACCTGGCGCGCCGTCCGTAGAAGCGGGCCACGAGAAAACAGAGTTAGCCGGTTGCGGGGTGGAGCCAGAAAGCGAAGCAACTACCAGCGCAACCCAGACGCGCGTAGGGGGGCGCTTAGCGAAGCTGGGGCGGAAGCCTCAGCTGCCTTAGGGTGGGCGGCTTTGCTGGCGGTGGGAGCCTGAAATAGTAGCATCCCCCCTTTACTTTTTGGGGAGGCGACTGCTACGCTAGCTCAGGGCAAAGGGGCATACGGTGGTGGAAAAGAACCGGTAGTGAGACGGGTCGGCGCAGTGATTGCGCGAGCTTATATTGCGCGAGCTTATCCAGCCTGTTGGGTTGGGTTATAACGGCCGGGCGAACGAAGGGATGAACAGAAATACGGTTGCGCTGAGTGCGAATCATCCGGGCAGAAAGGTAGCGCGAACTGCGCTCTTTGTTGGGCACGTGGTAGCAAGCAAGTACCCTTTCGGCGGCTCACGTTTGTTTTGGGCCGGAAGGGCTACACCGAGCTGTTCGACGTTAAGGTAGAAGTCGGGTATATCTACATGAGCGGGAAAAGAAAGGGCAGTGGACGATGCTTCGTGCTTCCCCACGGAAGGGCAAGCAGACAATAACCAGCCGCCGTTGGAGCAGGGGTTACGCAGCGTCGGGAAGGTAGCTGGGGTGGTTGAGGGGCGCAAGAAAAGAGGGAGGGGGCAGTCGCTTATTGACCTCATACTTCCTGATTTTTCCTGCCTTGGTCCAGGCGGCCAGCCGAGGGCGGGTGCATCGTTTACGGATGACTTTCTTTGGGGTGAGCGCGTGGTGTGCTGACGGCTGGACGAGCTAACAGGTGGGGCGAAATCAATTGGCTTTAGATGCTTCTGCTACTTCAACCCAACTCAGCAAACGCGTTGCCTAGTTGGGTAAAGCGTAAGCAACGTCAGCCACTTGTGATGATTTACTTTTTGCAGGATCACGAATTCCGTATCAGGATTTTCGGCGCTGATTTTCGGGTTGGGTACGTCTATCCGGGAGTGAAAAAACGAAAGGTGGGCGAGGTAATCCTTTCGCATAAAGAAGCTAGAGGTTGGACCTAAGAGTTCGATAGAAGCCAGGGCGGCAAGGACAATCTTTACGCAATCAGAGGCGTGGGAATCAGGTGCTTTTTACCCTGCTGGCCATGTGATTTTCCTGAACCAACGTGAGGGACAGAGCTTAAAGGCAGGCTGAAAAACAAGGCGCGTGGTTGTCGACTGGGTGTGAGTTGTGCAACTGGAAGATGAGCGGAGTTTAGTAGAGGAAATGTGAAAGCAGGCCGGCGTTTTGCTGATTGGAAACCGGGCGGGAGAGTCGGTGATGATGGCCGGTTGGGATAGTAGGGTCAGGTCAAAGTCAGCAGCCACAAACAGGAGCAGCAGAAGCCTAAGACGTGTACGGTGAGGGCAAGGTCAGGCGAAGGGTAGGCAGGCGAATAGAGGTAGCTGGAAGCAGGCAAGGCTGGTATAGAGGTGCGGAGGATAGCCAGCGATAGGAGAGCCGGCAAACGAAGCGGTAGGAGAGAAGTTGAGGGGGCAGAGAGTAGCCGAAGTAGCCCAGCAGTCCCAGAAGCAAAACAACGGGCAACATAGCAACGATTCCGACCCGATACCATACCTTACGAATCAAGGTGGGTAGCAGCCTAGTACCGGATTCACGAAGCAGTAGTAGTAGTTAGCAGGAGGAGGGGCTACCGCCTGCGCTACCGCGCTGATTACCAGGCACTAACAGAGTCAGTGCATTAGAATAGATATTAAGTTATTGGCTATCAAATTATTTGCCCTTAGAATAGGCATTTATAAAGGTCTTAAATAATCATATTTATCATGTAGTTACAATATAACCTTAGAAATTGACTTAGACAACTGATTTACAAATCATTCACCCTTAGTATAGCACAGATGCAGATGCCTGAAAACTCTAAGAGGCCGGCTAAGCGGCGAGCTGATGCGGCAGTAGTAAGAAAGAAAAATCACGGTAGCGGAACTGCTATTTGGGTGGATGAAGAAACCAACCAGATGGTAGCTAATGCAGCTATGAATCTCGGAAAAAGCAAGAGTGCCTATGTCGTTGCAGCCGTCCACTACTTCGCTGAGAAAGGCCTAGACCCGACGCAAGAGCAGGCTCCAGGGCTGGCGGAGGTTACGGAAAAGCTGGCGTCTCTTTCGATAAAAGTGGACGGGATGCAGGAGACGGCCCGCAAGCAAAGTGCCGACATTGGCAACCGGGTGGTGGGTATGTGGCGCACGCTCGAAAAGAACCTGTACACGCACCTGGCCACGCAGCAATCAGCTACGAATTTGTACCTGGAAGCCATCGAAGAAAACCTGCTGGGCAAGTTGGCCGCCACCGAGTCGCAGCTGCTTTGGCCGCTGATGGAGCGCGTGCTGGCGGGGGCGGGAAATGGACTGATTGGCCGCAGAATGACGGCCGAGTTACTGAAACTTATGGGCGAACTGGTACCGGATTCTAAGGTGCCTTATTCCGTTCGCAATGAATTTAATCAGGAGCTAACGGAGATGTTGGACAGGAAAGTTGTAGAGCAATCGCGGGAACTGTTGGAAGGACTAAAGCTGACGGAGAGAGTCAGAACCAAGCGGCCAACTGTAACAGTCGCGCCGCCCTCGGCTCTGCCGCCACCCAAGCAAAAGCCGGCAACGGATACGCCCCCGGCGTATCCGTAACTTATCCACCAGTGCTGACGAAAATATCACCTAGCACCAGCCGAGGTTTGCCGCTGGAACGACGGGTTTTCTGCTGAGTTAGGTACTTCTTTTTGCCGGAGAGGCGGACTGTTTTTCTCTTATTCCCTTCCACTAGCTCATGCTTTACGCCAAGGTTCTAAACCCGGCCACCAACGGGAAAAAAGTGTACGGCAACACTGGGTCGGTACGCCGAGCTACCAACTACCTGGAGCAGGAAGCCAAGCAGGCCGGCCAGCCCGGAGCCGAGTTCTTTAGCACCGAGGCGGCGGGCAAACTCAGCGCCGACGACGTAGTGCAGCTACTCGACAACAACCACAAAGGGCTGGGCAAAGACGCCGTAAAGTTTCACTCGTTGGTGCTCAGTCCCGACCAGGAGCAGCTGGCATTGCTGGGCAACGCCCCGCAGAAGTTGCAGGAGTTTACCCGCGCCGCGATGGAGCTATACGCCGGCAACTTCAACCTAAAAGGTGGGCGGGAGCCGGGCGAAAAGGATTTGATTCGGGCGGCTACCATTCACACTGAGCGCAAGAACCGAGGCACCAATGAAGGGAGCCAGGGAGAAGAAAAACCTGGCCTGCAAACCCATATTCACGTCGTCGTTAGTGCCCGGGACCGCGAACAGAAAATCACGCTCAACCCGCTGGGTACCGCCGACCGATTCAACCGGGTTTCCTTCCAGGCCGCCGTGGGAATCGAGATGGAAGTGGCCGTGGGGCGAGTCAGCATCGGCACCGGACTGGAGGGAAAAGCCCGGCGCCAGGCACTTGAAAGCGAGCGGGCCCAGGACATTCAGGGGCGGGCCGCCAAGACAAAAAAAGAGCTAACCCCAGAGCAGATTGCCAAGAAGGATGCGCGGCTAAACGTGCTGGTAGCCCGCGTGAACGGTAAGCTCCCGGACGGCTACAAACTCGAAGTGGAGCAAGTAAAAGAAGTGGCCCGCGAGCGGAAATATGACGACGTTTTTTATAGAAAGCTGGGACTGATTGAGCGTAACGCCGAGGCTGGTAAGCTCACCATTGAGCCCTACGAATATTTGAGAACCGGCCGCGCGCAGAAGGGTACGCAGCTGACAGACTGGGAGCCACAGCCGGCCCCGCCGCCACTGACCAATCGACTCCGCGAGCGGCTGAGCCCGCCCCGGAATCCAAGTGTCGGCTCGTCAGTTGACTCCATCGAGCGCCGGATAAACCAGCTGGCCAGCGCACTCAAAACATCCAGCAAAATAACGGACGTGCGGAGTGAACAGGAACGCGCCCGCGACTATGAGCAGGAGATGTAAGTGGCTAAGCAGGCGGACTACTATAAGTTCTTTGCCCACACCAATTCGTCATACTATGTGTGGCTGGAATTGGATGGCTAACAGCTGCAAAGTAGTTTTGGCCGGTTCCGTAGCGCACCGGCATCGATGAGAAACAAGAAAGTGGGGATGTGAATGTTCGCACGCTTGGCTAGGGATAAGACAGCTTAACACGAGTTGATCAGGCGGAGCATTTCTGCCAGCGGCCTTACATCAGTTGTATTTAGTGTCCGACCAACGTTTTGCCTATCGGCAACTGGCGTAAACACTGAAGCCAACCCCGAGCTACAACGGAATTTATTGTTCACATAAACGACCCTTTTCTTGAACGCTCAGGGAAAACCCAAAATGCGCTCTAACTGCTGCTGTATGCGGGCTTGGGCGAGCTGGTACTCGTCACGTGGAAAAGTGGCCGTTATTTGTTCTGCCTGCTGTTCCATAAACGGCAGAACAAACCAGAGCAACGTCACGAAACGAGCAGGCAACAACGCGCCTTCCTCCACCTGCACCCGCATTAGGGTGGTCACAAACGCACCGTAGAGAGCATGGTCAAAGACCCCTCCGCGCAAGCACCCGAGAAAACCAGTTTCGATTTCCCAAACGGCCTCCAATTCGTCCAGATATAGGTCTTCCATCGCAGCCCGAAGATAAAGGCGATGCATTGAAGGAACGCGTAGCTTGGTGCTGGTTCCTCTCGAGGACAGAGTAATGCTCGCAATTCTGAACACAGTGCGTTTACCTTGCCACCGCTGCCTTGAACACTTTGTAACAGTTTTTATGAGTCCTGTAACTGTTCCCCTTCACCTATTTATTCCAGCAATTCTTAGTTTTCTTATCCTTATATGGATATTTGCCAAGAGAAAAGTGATACTTGGGAAGCGAGATGGCAAAGCTACTTGGATTGCCTTGGCAATGTTTATTACACTTTACGGGCTAATTGTTGGCGTAGCAACCTTTGATGACATAAAATATCAAATTGAGATGAATAGCTTCGATTTGGATGAAGATGGCTTCTTTAGTGGCAAGGAAATTACGATCGAACAAGAAGAAGCAGCGAAGAATTTGACACACGACACGGGGAGAAATTTTTCATTATTTACAGGATTCATCCTTGCATCATTGGTGGCACTGCCAACATATATTACACTCAAGGCAGCATTAAGAAAGAAACCGAAGCAAAGGTCAGGTTTGGCACATCACCTTGACGCTTAGAGCAGTGAGTGGCTCCTGTTGAATGGCAGTGCGTGATGGCTTCATGAAGTCGAAAGTAGCCAACTGAGCCTTCAATGTAGCCAATAGGTCCTTTCACCAAACGGCCGCGGTTACCTTCGGACCGTTTAAGTAAACCACGGCGCCTCTGCGTAGGGGCCCGAAACGCAGTCCCGTCAGCGGGATGCCTGACACAACACCCGCCCCTGGGCTACGGTCGCGGCAAAGTGCCCTCGTTCCACTCCCATAACTTGCAAGTCCTCAGCGGCGGCGGCAGAGGGCACCCAAAACACACGGGGGTTAGCGCGGAGAAACTGTCGTAGCGTCGGGAAGCAGCCGTAGGCAATGCCCTGGGAATTGGTTAAGTCCATCAACACGGGTTGCCCAGTGGGCAATTGCTGCAAAAAGGCGGGCAAGGAGCCATCGTTCACGTAGTTGTCGTACAACACGCCGTGCACCCGCACCTCGAACGGCGCGGTGGCGGTGATTTCGCAGGGCAGCCCGAAATCGAAATACCCTTCCAACTGCTCGAAGTATTCCCGCTGCGCCAAGGTCTTGTATTTGCGGCGGGCCAAGGCCAAGACCGCCTCGACCAAGCGGTGCTCGGCCGGGTCGCGGGCTTTGCGGGGCGATTGAAAACTAAACGCATTGCGCGCACCGTCTTGCGCGACGGCATTGTGCACCCAAATGCCGTCCGTCATCAGCTGCTCCCGGGTTCTCATCTTCAGCAGCGGAACGCTGTCCAAAGCCGTGAAGAAACCCTGCAGGTCCTGGGGGGTGAGGGCCACGCTATCGGTAAACACGGGGTAGCGCACCGTGTCCGTCGGTTCGGGCCGGTGGTAGCGGGTCCACCGCAAGCACCCGGTGCCCAGCTGGGACCGGACCACAAACGTGGCGTCATCCAGGAAAGAGGGCTCAAATTGTCCGACGTATACAAACGACTGGGGCAAGGGGGGCGGAACCGAATAGGCGGAAGCAAACAGCAGCCCGCACGAGGCGAAGGAAAGCAGCAAGTGACGATGCATGGCCGGAAGGTAGTGCGAGCGAGTGTAAGTCTTCCCAACGATGTATGAGCAGCGATTTATTCGCTTCTTCAATTGAACAGAGCGCGTTCACCTTGGGACCGTTTTAGTAAACACTGAGATAATGCCTGTGCCGTTTGACTCTTCCTTCCTGCATGATGCTACCCTGGTGAGCCTTGAGCTGGCGTGGGGAGATGGAGAAGTTATATTTTACCTGCGCACCGGTAACAACCCTGATTTTCGGTTGACGGTGAGAGAAGTAACGGCTGTAACAGCAACGAGAAATTTCGAGTGGGGACCGAGTGGTTCGGTCAATACCGTGACGGTGTCCGAGCAGGCCGTCATTGTAGAAATGCAAAGCGGAGACACCATTACTATTACCGGACGGTTCAAGGCACAAGTGTAGGGTGTTCCTCGTCTACCGTCTGACCTTTATTTGAACAGGTAGCAAGCACGTTAGTACCGCAAGGTTGAAATAGTGCTAGGTTGTGTCCAAACGAGACCTTGGTTCGCTATGAAGTACTCCATCCCCGAGCAACTCATTCGCCACGCTTTTTTCTTTTCAGTGTGGTGTTTGGAGCAGTGCCACGACATGGCGCGCTACCATCGCCAGGTGGCCACGTTGAGCCAACTGCCCGAAGGCACGGTTGGCCGCGAATTGGCGGCGTGCTTGCTGGCCCGGGACTTGACGTTGGTGCCCGGCTTTGAAAGCCATGACTTAAAGCACGTGGTGCTGGCGTATGAGTTGGAGCCGGTAGGCGAAATTCGGATGCAAGCCTTTATGCTGGGTAACGGCAACTGGACCTTGCCCAGCTTCCTGATTTTTTTGTTTGGGCTGCTGCTCTTGCCCCAGCACTGGCGCTTGTTTCGGCAAGATTATCATGCTGGACAACGCTGTGTGCCGCTTGCTACCCTGACCATTGAGGCGTGTCAGCACCAATCACTCCAGCAGCTTCGAAGCTGTCTGTTCAGTCGGTACCAAGAAGTGAAACTCATCCACCAGCCCAACCTGCACCTCCGCTTGAGCTGGCTGGGCAGCTACGGAGTAATGGCCGTGGGCATCGCGGCGATGCTGTTTTGTTACCCCTTTCTGTGGTCCGCCGACCTAGCGGACTTAGTAGGAGCCGGTTTTCCGTTTGTCGCCGGGGCTATTTTGGTCGTCGGGGGCTTACTCAACCTGACCTTGCAGGCCCACCTTCGCACCAAAGAAACGAGTGCCTAATCAGATTATACTCTCCTTTTGCCGGACCCACCGTTTGCGTGAACGTAAGTTTGGCTCCTCGCTTTTTCTGTGACTCCTGCGCTCATGTTCTGGTTTCGACGTTTAGGCATTGCTCTTCTACTCCTCGCCGCAGTGGCCGCGGCTGTCGTGGCGCTTGATGGGGCCTGGGCGTTCGACCGGCCCTTGGACGAGAGCGCCGGCGCGGCCGTTTTCCGCCAACCGGGCCTGCGCCTGCGTGTGGTCGAGTCGCACAACGTGCTGGGCTTCGACCTAATGGATACCCACGAGCTGTGGGCCTACACGCCCACGGCCCCAGTGCACGCGGCGCTGGGCGCGGGCAACCCGCTGCCGCGCCTGCGGTTCCCCGGACCTGACCGGTCGGTTTTGGGAAAAGATAGCCTGGGATGGCGGCCGACCGGCGGAGCGGTCCACCCCCTGGCACGGAGCCTGGCCACGTCCCCAGCCTTGGAGCGATGGCCCGGCAGCCGGCGATTTGCGCGCCACGAGTACCTGAGCCACTCCGGCAATGCGTACGCCACCTACACGGACGGCGCGGGTGGGGCCTATCTCTACGTGTGGGCACCAGCTGAGCAACGGCTATACGTCGTGTTCGACAGCCGCGGCGCGTTCTACATTGAACCCTAGTCTTAGCTCAGTTCGTGATAATGCTCCTATGATTTAATGGCGCTCGTTCACCTTGCCACCCTTTGAATGAACGAGCAGCGAAAGAGAGATATGTGACTAATAGCGCACATCAAATCGTCCTTGCCGAAGCACGACGTACTGCCTCGGTGTGGCATTGGTCTGTAACTCGCCTTCGAAGGTGCCGGCCACAATTCGCCGCAGGGTATCGATGTGGCTGAGCACCACCGTGGCCCGGGGCTGCGACTGGGAACAATAGGAGACATTGTGCCACGGGTCAAACAGCTGCAGGGTACTCCAACTGGCGGGTTCGGCGCATGCCTGCAGGGCATACGTGCCGCGCCGTAAGGGAACAGCCAAGTTCAGGCGCAGTTCGTGGGCCACCCCGTTGAGTAGCAAGGTGGCTTCCACCGTCAAGCGGTGCCGGGAAGCATCGGTCGCCGTCGTATCGGTGCGGTAATCGGCCCGGCAGTCGTGCCCGCGGCGCGGGGCGGCCCGGTACCGCACCCCCTCGGTCGCGACCGGTCCGTCAGCGCTGACCCAGCAACCCAGGGTGTTGGCCCCGGCGTGCGAGGCGGCCGGCACGGTTTCCGGGGCGTCCGGGCGCGGCGGGTCCACCCGGGTCCGCCACGCGTCGCGCTGGCGCCGCCAAACAGCGCGCGCATGGACTTGCAGCCGGGCGCGTAAGCGCCGGTGCACGGCCGAGTCCCCGCTTAAGGCCAGTTGCTGCCGGAAAAGCTCCCAACGAAGAAATTCCCCGGGCTGGGTGGGTTCCGCCGCACGCCACGACGCGTCCAGCCCGTGCGGGCCCGGGTCGGAGCCGGCCCACTGCAGGCCGGGGCCCAGTTGCGTAATCAGCACGGTCCGCGTCTGCCAAGGCAAGGAACGCGGGGCGGGTTGGTCCAGGGCGGTGCGCCGTTGGTTGACGACGCGTTGGCGCCCCCGGCGAAACACGACCTGCGACGTGCGCCACTCCCCGTCGTCGGCAAAGAGCGTTTTCACGGGCCGCAGGCGGTGAGACCAAGGCCGTGTCTCCGGCGTTGCCAGCGCCCAGAGGAGGGTAGCGGCCACGACCGGTCCCCACAACAGCCACGGCACGGCCGTCCACAGCCCCCGCAGCCGGGGCCAACGGCTCCGCAGCAGACCACAGGCGGGCACAGCCAGGGCCCAAAGGCCCCAGCGGGGTGCGTTTTCCAGCGGCAGGGGCACGAACTCCAGGGGCGTGAACAGGGTCAAGCCCACGAGTCCCGCGCAGGCCAGCCACACCCGAAGCACCCACTTTGTCCGCAACAGGCGTAGAACATTCATGTAGAGGATAGCCCGCCCTAAAAACGGGTCAGAAAGGGATGTTAAACTTACGCTCGTTATTCTATTCGGACTGTTTCAGTGAACAGGATCCGGTCGGAAGAGTATCTTTCGCCGGTTGTTGCACGTGCGTTGTTCGCACGCCCTTTCCCAACGCCTCCGCCTCGCCTTATGACACGCTTCTACCGCGGTGCCGGGCGCACCACTCTGGCCTTGGCCAGTCTTATGTCCGTGCTGGCCGCCCAAACGCCCGAGGGCAACGCCATTGCCCTGCTGACGCTCAACCAGCCCCCCTGCGCCACCTTGACTCCCCAGTCGGTGATTCGGGCCAAGCTGGCCTACCGCTTGGCCGACGCTGAGCGATCGGTCCACGGCTTTGCCGTCTCCATCAAGTTTCAAAGCACCAACCCGCGGATGACCTTCTCCGACGGCCTGCAAGGCTATGCCACCATCACGGCCCGCCACGACACGCTCACGTTGAGCTACCCCGTGTCCGCCATCCGGCGCAACAACCTCCTTCAACGCCCGGTGACCTGCTATTTCTACCTGCACCGCAACACCGGCCCTGGCCGTAGTGTGGTCTTAGCTAAAACCGGGGCGATTACTTTTCAAGAGTGCCAATAAGCCCTTGGCGCGAAACCCTCCTGTTTCAAACACAGAGCGTGTACCTTCGGACCCTTTTCGTGGAATGCTTTTTCTTTAGGGCAACCTATTAAAACAAAGCCTTACCCCCCGACATGGCCTTTTTTTCGCCACCACCGACCAAGTCTCTGGTCGAATGGACGAAGTATCTGCTGAGCCTTCTCTGTATTGGATTCCTCGCCTGCTTTTTCGTAAAGTGCAGTGTGGACGAAATCAGCCTACTTGCCCATTGGGATTACGGCATTGCCCACGTCACAGAATTAACCCGCGTTAAAGGCGAAATGCACATCGGTTACTGGTATGAGGTCGCAGGCGTCCGGCATACGAGAGGAAGTATTTGGGATGGGAAAGCCCGACCTGGGGAGCGGTACGTAGTGCGTTACGGAACCTTCAGCCCCGACGGCAACGATTTCTTGTATAAGCGGCCCATTCCCGACAGCATTACCGAAGCCAGTGGAAACCGGTGGAAAGCTTTCCTGCGGCATTCGCATTACCACCCGCCCTACATTCCTTACCATGCAATTATGGGCCAGCCTTAAACGCTAATAACTTCAGGCAGCTCCATGAGAGCACCCGGGAAATCTGCTTTGCTTGTTTGTTATACTAAAAGCAATGTTCTAATATTGACCTCAATAACGTCTACCTATCCTCCTGCTTGCTTTAGGCGGGCAGTCTATCTACTGCGCTTCAGCCGCGCCTTTGGGCTACTGCAACTGTTTTCTACTGTGCATTAGCTTATCCAACGCTCCCTTCTATTGCCAATAGGCTTGCTTCGGCAACCCACTGTTTTCGAGCAGCCTTATCGGTTGCTCTGTTGCCAGGTGTGTGCGCGGCATTACTGGCTAACTGACAAATCAGTAGCGGCCGATTCACAAAAGTCAACAAGACCATTGCCTCGCCTTCGACAATCAGGGCCCTGACCAGGTATGCCGGTGCGCCTTACCCTTCCGCTTACAGGACGCGGTAGGTGATTGCCGCGCCAACTCAATGGTTCCAAAGAAGCTGAACATTCCTTACCAGCAACCTTCCCGTCTCACTGATAGCTGATTATTTGACTAATACCTCTCCTCTCCCACATATGATGCCCAGAAATGCCAAGCGTGGAATCCGATTCTACGGTGGGGTAACCAGTGCCCGCGTCCTTCTCATCTTCGCCGCAGTGCTCGGTCTGCTTGGCTTGATGCCTATGGTAAGTGCTGCCCAGCCTGTGGCGCCTGCCGCCTTGCCCCCACACCTGTTAAACCACAACCTGCTGCCCCCTTCCCCGGAAGCAGCGGCGCTGGGTCGTTATGGTGAAACGCCAGTTAGCCTCTATACTGGAGTGCCTTCAATCAGCATTCCTCTCTTTACCATGCCCGGTCGCAACGTTTCGGTGCCGCTGTCTTTACAGTACCATGGTGGTGGCGTACGCCCTGATCAAGTAGCTCCCTGGACGGGCATGGGCTGGACGCTTAACGCCGGGGGGGCCATTGTCCGTACCTGCCGCGGTATTGATGACTTTGACGCATTCGGCTATCCGACGCATTCGGCCCCGCTGCCTATACACATTGGGGCGGAATGCTATAACAACGCGACCGATGGGACGGGGCAAGATCCGCTTAACTACTATGAATATCTGAAAGCAGTGTTTGAAGGCAGGCAGGACACGCAGCCTGACCTTTTTAGCTTTAACTTCATGGGTTATAGCGGCAAGATCATCTTTGATCAGTTCGGGACGCCTCACGTAACCCCATCGCAGCCGCTCAAAATTGTCTCGCCGCTTACTTCTGCTACCGGCGGGTGGGAACTAACTACGCCCGATGGTACCCGCTATACCTTCACGGCTAGCGAGATCACAAACCTGGGCAATGATGGTGAGTCATCGGGCTCTAAGTCCGGTGCCTCCTCATGGTTTTTGACTCGCATAACGACCGCACAACATGAGATAGTGGATTTTTTCTACCATGATTACACTACGCATATCAACTATCTCTATACAGATTCCAACCACCCCCTGGGTGTCCCTGCCCTGAGCAGTCAGACGGTGATTGATGGGGGTAAGCATCCTTTGCTGTGTGATGAGTGCAGACCTAATGAACAAACCGCTAATCGTCCTACTACGCATATTAGAGGAAAATATTTACGGCGTATCGTCTCTGCTACGCATCGGGTGGATCTAATCAGTTCCTCTAACCGGCCAGACCAGCCTGGGATGCGCCGGTTGGAGGCAGTGCGTTTCAATTCTCTGCTTGACAGCGCCCGCTACCAAGAAGTGCGCTTTCAGTACGGGGACTACGCCGCGCCGGCAGACCGGCTATTCCTTTATCAGGTACAGCGTTTGGGCATGGAGACCGATGGGCGCCAAACAACGGAGCCACCGTACCGGCTGAGCTATGTTCCACCATATCATACGGTCATCGATTTCGCCGGCCCAGCGCGGGGAACACATGCTATCGATCGTTGGGGCTACTACAACGCCGCCCCCAACCAGTTTCCTTTCCCCCGGGATAATCATCAGAACCGGCAGGTGATGGCCGCCGTCTCCCGGGAAACGAATCCGGCTACGGTGACTTTTGGCCTGCTTAAACAAATTCAATACCCAACCGGGGGCACGACTACGCTGGAGTTTGAATCCCATGATTTCAGCAATGCGAATGAACTCTCCTATACGGAAACCCAGCTTCAACGTACGGCCTGTGTTGCGACAGCCGGGGCCACAGATTGCGGGAGTCAAACCGAAACCATTGATTTCGAACTAACGCACCAGCAGGAGGTGAGCTTTAGATCGGTTATCTTACCTAACGACGATAATGGGCCCGCTACTGAGTTGGACGGCTATGGTGACCTATTCGACGCGACGGGCAAGCTTATTGACCGAATTCCGTATTTGGCAGGACAGGCTTCAGGAGCCGAAACGCGCAGGATTTCACTAGCTCCCGGGCGTTACCGGCTGCAGGTCATCGCATCGCTGGAACGTTCCCTGCAAGTCCATATTACGGCCAGCTACGCCCACCGGCAGTACACGGGCAGAAAGTGGCGCGGTGGTGGTACCCGCATCAAAAGTATCAGCACATACGATGGGCTCGACCACCGGCGTGATCAAGTAAAGCACTACTACTATGATACTGATGACCATACCGTTTCCACCGGCAAGCTTATTCATCAGCCCATCTTTCACTCCACTTTTAGATATAATACTCTTCCCCAAGTAGGAAGTAGTGGTACTGGCTGTTCGTTTCTGCTGCAGAATGGTGGAATTGGCGGTCAATACACGTGCCACTACGTCGTGCATTTCGCGGAAGATATCGAGGCCGGTAATGGCAGCGCTCAAGGTAGCGCCGTTGGCTACGACACGGTAAGTGTCGTGCAGCGAAGTGCTGAGCAAACCACCCGCACGACGTCCGTTTTCTACAACTTGGCTGCGCAGCAGATAGATCTAAGTGATCAAGGAAATATAAATCAAGGCTTTATCTCTACTGATTATCACGAGCAAAATGGCCAGGAACTGCTCACCCTGGATTATGTCGTCCGGGATGGCGGCGACCCCTTCCGGGCAGCTGATATCCGACTAGTACGGCGGCTAACAAAGGAATACGGGCTCGATTCCATTCCGAATAAAAAGATTCCGGGTCTGTCCATCGGCGGAAGCTTAGGCGAAATACCGCAAACCTATTATCTACCCTGCCGGGGGGCGGTACTACAAGGCTACTTTACAACCGTTGGCTGGTGGCCGCTGACCCGAACGGAAGAAACCCGCTACGAGGAAGGTAGCCGCCCTTTCACGACGACTACGCGCCTGCTCTACCGCTCCAGTGCACACTATCAACCGTATAGTCAGGAAACGACCATTTCCGGTAACCAGACTCGTAGCACCCGCTACAAGTACGCCGCCGATTATGCCTCTACTGCTGACCCCGGGATCCGACAGTTGCAGGAACGCTTTATGGTCACTACGCCAATTGAAACGCAACAGTGGCTACAAAAGCCCGATCAAGCGGCCAGCTGGTTGAGTGGGCTGCTAACCAAGTTCTTCATGACATCTGATGGACTGGTCGTTCCCCAGCGCGTGTACCAGACTAACATAGCTGCTCCTTTGCCGGGGCCAGTAGAGCCTCGCTCACCAGCCGGTTACACCGCTCTGTTCCCCGCAACCGGCACTTAAGTAGTCATGCAAAAGTAATCGTGTATTGTTTGCCGACGTTGGTTAAGACGTCTTCGAGTCGTTGGAGCAGGCTTTGGTCGGTGGCATAGTCTTGTGGCCTTATCCAGTAATGCTTGCAGCGGTGCC
>NZ_JAGGPS010000041.1 GCF_018613725.1 Hymenobacter sp. ISL-91 | reverse complement strand
TTGTTGGGTGGCCATACCCAGCCAGGCAACTACTTTTTTTTAACAGCCGACGGCAATTTGGTGGGTCGACCGGAGCGGCCGGCTTCAGCTAAGCCCGCCAAGCCGTGGCGCCGCCAGTTGCGCAGCCACTGGCTGAGGGTATTATACTGCACGCCAAATAGGGTGGCCAAGGAACTGATGCTGGCCCCGCGATGGTGGCCCAGCACGGCCTGCGCCCGGCGGCGCATGCGCGGGTGCGGCCCCCGGGCACAAGCCGCTTCCAGGGTGGTTATTTCGAGGGCTGTCAGCGGCAGAGGGGCTAAAATCATGGCCCAAAGATACGCCCATACGTACCACCCGTTTACTTATGCAACACTACTTAAAACCCGCATTACCCAAACAACGAATCCTGGAATTCGAGCGGGGGCTTGATGTTGGCTTTGCGCCGGGCAAAGTACTCGGCGGCTTCTTCTGCTGATTTCGTGTTGAAGGTGCTGGCTTTGGTGAGGCCGCCCTTGCGGCCCATCAGCACGCCGTAGCGCATATCGGCGTAGCCGCTGGTGTGGTGGGCGTCGGGGTTGATGCTGAGCTGCACGCCCTGCTCCAGCGCGTAGTGCACCCAGCGCCAGTCGAGGTCGAGGCGCCAGGGGTTGGCGTTGATTTCGATGATGACGTTGTGCTGGGCGCAGGCGTCGATGATGGCTTTGTGGTCGAGCGGGTAGCCTTCGCGGCGCAGCAGCAGCCGGCCGGTGGGGTGGCCCAGCATGGTGGTGTAAGGGTTTTCGATGGCCCGAAGTACCCGCGTCGTGGCTTTGCGCTCGTCCATTTTCAGGTTGGAGTGCACCGAAGCCACAACGAAATCGAAGGTTTCGAGCACGGCCGGCGCGTAATCCAGCCCGCCATCCGACAGAATATCCGACTCGATGCCCTTGAAAATGCGGAACGGGGCCAACTCCTGATTAAGCTGGTCGATTTCCTGGTGCTGCTGGCGTACACGCTCCACCGGCAAGCCGTTGGCGTAGTGCGCGGCCTGCGAGTGGTCGCAGATGCCCAGGTACTCGTAACCCTCGTCGCGCAGGAAAGTGGCCATTTCGCGCAGGCTGTGGGTGCCGTCGGAGTAGGTGCTGTGGTTGTGCAGCGAGCCGCGCAGGTCGCCGGGCTCCAGCAGCTGGGGCAGCTTGTTGGCGCGGGCCAGCGGCAGCTCCCAGAGGCCTTCGCGCAACTCGGGCTCTACGTATTGCAGGCCGGCGCGCTGGTAAAGGTCGGGTTCGGTGGCAAACTGCTCGCGGCCCAACCACTGGCGCAGGCTGGCCGGCTGGCCGGGAGCGGCCGGCTCATCGGTAAGCGGGCCGTTCAGGTGGGCGTCGGTGGCCGAAGTTAGGAGCAACTGGTTGGTGAACTCGGCGGGCTGAACCAAGCGCACCTCTACCTGCACGCCGGAAGTCGTGGCCGTGCCGCGCCAAGCAAACGGGCCGCTGCGGCGTGGGTCGGGGGTGAGGCCGTCGAGGTCGTTGAGGGCTTGGCGGGCGGCGGCGGGGTTGGTGGTAGCCGCTACCAGCTGCACGGTTTCGATGGTTTCGAGGCGGCGGCGCACTTCCCCGCTCACGGCGGCGCGCTCGGTGCCGGGCGCGGCTTCCAGGCGGGCCAGCAGCTCGTGGGCCAGCTCCTCGCCCTGTGGGTAGAGCAGCTTGCCGCGGCTCTGGTCGGTGAAATCGAGGGCGTCGAGGATGGACTGCTGGGTTTTCTGGCCGAAGCCTTTGAGCTTGCTCACCTCGTCGTTTTCGGCCGCCGTGCGCAGCTGGGCACCGTCTTCGATGCCCAGGTCTTTCCACAAGCTGCGGATTTTTTTGGGGCCGATGCCTTTTATTTTCAGCAGCTCGACTACGCCGGGCGGGGTGGCGGCCAGCAGCCGGTCGAGCTCCTCGAACGAGCCGGTGTCGAGCATTTCGGCCACTTTGGCGGCGGCGGTTTTGCTCAGGCCAGTGCGGTCGGGCAGGCCGGTGCGCTCCACATCGGCCACCGGGAAGCTGAGGGCTTCCAGGGCGCTGGCGGTGCCTTCGTAGGCCCTGATTTTAAACGGATTTTCGCCGTGCAGCTCCAGCAGCTGGGCCGCCAGGCGAAAGGCTCGGGTGAGGGCGCGGTTGTCCATGGCAGTAAAGGTAATGCGTGCGCAGGGGAACAGGTGACGGGGCAACAGCCGCTATACGCCGGTTTCGGCCTGCCCGATGCGCCCTGCCAATGCCCCGGCTGCAGCCAACGGCCCCACGCAACCCTGGTGCGGCTGGCCACGTGGCTGTCTTTGGCAGCCTTGTTTCGGTTGCCTGGTTCTTACTTTCCGTATCTTACTTTTACTGTCACCCTATTCCTTCCGCTATGCGCCTTTTCACTGTTTTTGCTGCCCTGAGCGTGCTGCTGCTGGCGGCCACCTGCAACCCTGAGTCGCAGGGCTCGCGCCTGCCGCCCAACCTGAAACAGCTGGAAGGCACCTGGCTGCACGCCCACGAGGAAGACCAGGCCGATGTGCTGGTGTATCGCCCCAACACGTACGCCTTTCCGCCTTCGCGGGGCCGCACGGGCTTTGCCTTTGAGCGCAACGGCCTGTTCACGCAGTATGACATTGCCCCCACCGACGGCCTAGAAGGCCACAAGGGCCGTTGGAAAGCCCAGAATGACCATACGCTGCTTATCAGTCTCGACGACAAGCAGGAGCCCGATTACGAGCTGGAAGTAATTTCGCTGGAAAACAACGTACTGAAGGTGAAGCGCAAGCAATAGCAAGCCGGGCACTTGCAACCCGCCGTCGGAGTTTCGGCTCCCGATGACAGGTGCTATTGCCCGTTTTCCTATCTGCTTGCTTATGCGTTTTCCCGTTTATGTATCCGCCGCCCTGCTCCTGTTGTCGGCGGGCTGCCAGAAAGACGACGAACCCACGCCGGACTATGTTTTTGGCCGGGCATGGTACAACACCTACCAGGCCGGCGAAGACGGGGCCACGGTTTTCTCGCCCACCAACCCCAACTTGGCCTGGCGCTACGACGGTTTCCGCCTCAACGCCGATGGCAGCTTTCTGGAGTACGGCCTCGATGCCCTCGACAGGCCAGAGGAGCGGCCGGGCACCTGGCAGAGCGAGGGCAGCCAAACGTACCGCATCACGTTTCGTACAACAACGCGCAAAGGCTATCTGCTGCGCATTACCAAGCCCGACAACAACCAGTTGCAGGCCCGGCGCGACTACTGAGGCGGCTACCAAACGGCTGCCTGGCCTTGTTATTTCTCCCATCTTATAGCTCCACTCAACTTATGCGCACTCTTCTGCTGACTATCCTCGCCACGGGCCTGCTGGCCGCCTGCTCGCCTTCTACCCCCGATGTATCGCCCGAAAAGCAGAGCAACCTGCTGGCCGATGATGCCCGGCTGTTTGGCCGTACGTGGATTAACTCGTACGAGGCCAAGCCCAACGAAATACCCACCTACCGTCCCGAAAACTACACCTGGGCCACGCAGCCCCAGCGCTACAACATGCCCATTGAGGGCGGCGACGGGTTCCGGCTGAACACCGACGGTAGCGGCGTGTACATCGCGCCCGGCATCGGTACCGGCCCTATTACTCATCCCATTACCTGGCAGCGTTCCGAGTCTGGCAAGTCGATTTTCCGCCTTCACATAACTGATAATTCGCGGCCCGATATGCAAGTGGAAATCGTGAGCGTAGGTGCTGACCGCCTTACGGCGCGCTACCTACCCTAGGCTCTTGCCCCTAATAGATACAGCGGCCCGGCTGACCCAGTAAGGGGCAGCCGGGCCGTTTGGCGTTATGTTTGCGCCGAAACCCAACTGCTTTTTATATGAACTACTGGCTTGTTAAATCGGAACCGGCGGCGTACTCCTGGGCCACTTTCGTGCGCGAGGGCGGCACCGACTGGACCGGCGTGCGCAACTTCCAGGCCCGCAACTTTCTGCGCCAGATGCAGCCCGGCGACCTGGTGCTGTTCTACCACAGCGTAACCGACAAGCAGGTGGTAGGTATTGCCGAAGTAGCCGCCGCCGCTGCGCCCGACGCCACCGCCCCCGCCGGCACCGACTGGGTTGCCGTGCGGCTGGTACCGCGCCAGCCCCTGGCCGCGCCCGTGTCGCTGGCTCGCATCAAGCAGGATGAGCGCCTGAACCAGATTGCCCTGCTGCGCCAGTCGCGCCTATCGGTGATGCCGCTGAAGGCCGAGGAGTTCGACGTGCTGCTGGAGCTGGGGGCCGGGCTGGTGTAAGGTAAGGGGCAGTGTAGCGGAACTGGCGGGCGGGTTTGTGCATTTTTCCGGTCTTCGATGTGGAATATAGCAGGCAACGGCATCATTTGGAGGTCAACCGGGTTAGGCAGAGCCCAAGCTTCTGTGTATCTTACCCTTGCTCACCCTCCTTTGAAAGCCCGGTGGTTCCTGCTATGAGACATACGCTCCTGCTTTTTTGCCTGCTGATGAGTGCGCCGGGCCTGTGGGCGCAGAAATCCAAAGGCCCCCGCCCGCCGGTAGAGCCCCGGCAGGAACGGCGCACCGAGCTGCCGCTGGAGTTTTCCAGCAGCGAGGTGCAGGTACAGCCTTTGGCCGAAGACAGCAGCCTGGTGCTGCTCGTGGAACACGATGTACGGCTGACGAGCCAACCCGGCTACTATTTCCAGAAGCTGGACCACCAGTTAACGCCCGCCCCGGCCCGACCACTGGAGGTACCGCGGAGCTACGAGTTTCAGCGCATCTGCGCCGAGGGCACCGACGTGTACGCCTTGTTCAGTGGTGTGGCCGAGGGTACGCTTTGGGTGGCCGCCTTCGATACGCGCACCGGCGAGCTGGCAACCGGCGAGTTCAAAACCAAAAAAGCCCGCCAGATCCACAACCTCACCGCCCTCGACGGCAACCTGTTTGTAACGGTGGAAGTGGAGCAGCACCTGACGGTGCTGCTACTGAACCTGCAGACGGCCCAGTTTCAGTTTCTGCCCTCCGTATACGAGCCGCTGCCGGCCCGCTTCACGCTGCTGGCCGATTCGGCCACCCAGCGGGCCGAGTTGATTTTAAGCGAAACCAACGGGTTTAAGTCGCGGCTGCAGCTGAAGCAGCTCGACCAGCAGGGCCAGCTTATCCGCTCCGAGTTTGTGCAGGCTGGCTCCGAGCGCGGCCTGCTCGATGCCCAGCTCAGCTCGGGCGACAGCGCGGCCCGGGTGCTGGCCGGCACCTATACGCTACGCGACTCGCGCTATTCGCAGGGCCTGTTTGCGGCCGACCTGACGGCCGGCACCACGCCCACCGGCCAGCGCCGCTCGCTACGCTTCTACGACTTCCTCAACTTCAAGCACTTCTTCGATTTTATGAAGCCGGCGAGGGTAGAACGGCTGCGCCAGCGCCAGGCCCGCCTGCGCGAGGAGGCCCGCCAGCCGCGCCACCGCTACCAGCTGCTTATGCACGATATGCTGCCTACGGCCGAAGGGTTTGTACTGGTGGCCGAGGTGTATTATGCCCGCTACAGCAGCGGCCATAGTGGCTATGGCCTGCCCGGCCGCCTTGGCTACGGACCCTTGCCCTATGGCACCGGCGCCGGAGGCTTCGGCTACCCCTCGCGCTACAACAGCTTCTATACCAACCGCCGGCCAGCCAATGGGTACCACTTCAGCCACGCTCTTGTCTGCGGTTTCGACCGCCGGGGCAACTTACTCTGGGACAATTCCTTTCTGCTCGACGAAGTAAACCGGCTTCAGCTGGAAGAAACGGTTGCCGTGCGGCCCCTGGACGATGGCAAGCTGGCATTGGCTTACCTAAAAGACGATAAGCTCTACTACAAACTGGTAGACCGCACAGCCCCCTCACCCAACGACTGGCAGGTGAACCTGCGCACCGCCCCGGCAGCCCCCGCAGGTGCCGAGAGCACCAAAAAGAGGGAAGAAAAAACCATCAGTACCTACCAGGAGCACCTTATGCCCTGGTACGGGCGCCATTTTCTGGCCGTCGGCTACCAAAACATCCGGGGCGAGAGCGGGGCCATGCGGGAAGTGTTTTTCCTCAACGACCTGGCATTTTAACCGACGCTTACGCGCCATACTTGAGCTATCAGATAACGACCCTGTTTAGAAAGTACCTGAAATAAAACGTCATGCTGAGCGCAGCCGAAGCATCTCTACCGCACCGTTGCAACTGCCGGAGTTAGCCTGGTGGTAGAGATGCTTCGACAAGCTCAGCATGACGTTCTTTTGACTTTCCAGAGCAGCTTCATCTGCTCAGATAACCAGTTGCTACCTTTAGAAGCCGCCGCTGGCCACGTTGGGCAGCACTTTGCTTAGCTCTGCCACCTGGGCGCGGGTAAAACTGCCGCTGATGGCCATGAGCACAAACGAGCCGGTGTTTTTCTCGCCTCCTACTGCTACCAGCTCCGTCACCCGGTCGTTCTGCTCGCGCACCGAATAGCGCATCTGGTTCGGAATATCGGGGTCGGTGTTGGCAACGGGCAGGGGCGTGTACCGCTCGCTGGCCAGCAGGCCGGCTACTTCCTTATCGAGCCCCTCTACCACCAACTGCTGGGCGCTGTTGCTGGTAGGCGTGAAGGTGAGGATTCTGGCGCTCCGAATGGAAGTGAGGGCCTGGCTTAGCTCGTTGTTGCCGCCAAGCTTACCGAGGCGGCCCAGCAAAAACCGGGTACCCAGGCCGGCGTTCCAGTCGGTGGCCTTGAAACCGGAGCGGTTTTCATACTTGTTGAAGAACTCGGCAACCGTACGGGCTGGCGTGCCCGGGCCACTGGCCCGGCAACCCGCCAGCCACAACAGGGCAACGGCCAGCAGCAAAGGAGCGAAACGAACTTTCATAAGCGTCTATTTCTTTAACAAAAAAGTGGAAAACGATACGGTGTTGCTGTTTTACGCAACAGCCGGCCGGCCGTTGGGTCAGCAGAACGATAAAGCGCAGAAGCTGCGGCAACAAAAAAGCGGCGTACCCAATGGGCACGCCGCTTGTTTAAGTTGCTTCGGCAGCCTTATGGCTGGGGAGCATTCGGGATGAAGAACTCAAACTTGAATTCTACCCGGCGGTTCTGCGACATGTTACGGGCCGAAGTGTTCGGAGCAGCAGGCTCCGACTCCCCTTTACCTTCCGTTACGATGCGGGCGGGGTCGAGGGCCTTGCCAGTGAAGTAGCGCTTCACCGAGCTGGCACGACGCTCCGACAGACCCTGGTTGTACTCATCGGTACCGCGCGAGTCGGCATGGCCGATTACCCGAATGCTGTACTCGGGGTTGTCTTTGAGGGCCTGTACCATCTTGTCGAGGGTACCGTACGAGGTGCGCTTGATAACCGTGCTGTTCGTCTCGAAGCGAATTGGCTGCTCCAGCTTGCGCAGGGCGGGGTTCACTTCCATTGGGCAGCCGTTGGCATCAACGCGGGTGCCGGCCGGGGTGTTGGCGCACTTGTCTACGTTGTCGGGGATACCGTCACCGTCAGCGTCGAGCACCAATGGGCAGCCGGTAGCATCTACCTGGGTGCCGGCCGGCGTGTCGGGGCACTTGTCGTTTTTGTCGGCTACGCCGTCGCCGTCGGCATCAGGGCAACCGCGCAGCGCGGGCAGACCAGCCTGGTCGGGGCACTCGTCGTCTTTATCAGCAACGCCGTCGTTGTCCTTGTCGGGGCAGCCCATCATGGCAGCCGTACCGGCTTCGGTCGGGCACTGGTCCTGGTAATCCGGAACGCCGTCTTTGTCGCCGTCGAGCGGGCAACCGTTTTCGTCCACGGCTACGCCGGCGGGGGTGTCGGGGCACTTGTCTTTGCGGTCCGAAACACCATCACCGTCGGTGTCCTTGGCTTTGCCCAGGTTGAAGCTCAGGCCCAGCTTGTGCTGCAGGTACCGGTCGTTGAGCTTGCCCACGTTGGTAATACCGTCCACCTGATCGGTGAGCGGGTAGTGCTGGCCGGTCTGAATGAACAGGCCTACCGTTTCCGAGAAGTTAACCTTGATACCGGCAGCCGCCGAAATGTCAAACGCATACACGTCCGAGTTGCCTACCACCCGGTCGTTGATGTCATACAGGTCGGGGCTGGCGAAGAATACGCCGGGCTGTACCACCAGGTAAGGCGCGATGAACGCATCTTCCTTCAGGGCCCAGCCGTTGTTGAGCTTCAGCTTGATGGGAATACCTACGTTCACCACGTTGGCATCGAAGCGGCGGATGGGGTAATAGGTGTTCTTCGGGTAATCAGCCGAGAACTTCATGTCGCCGTAGCTCAGGTCCAGACCGATGTCAAGGCCCGGAGCGATGTAGCGGCTCACGGTTACACCCAGTCCGTACTCTACTTTGTTGCTTTTAAACCACTCCGACCCCAGGTCGCCGTGGTACTGCAGCCAGTTGTAGTACACGCTGATGTTGGTTTTACGGTCCGATGTCTGCGCTAGCGCATCGGGGGCCAACGACAACATTGCAAGACCACAGGCCGCAATGGAGGTTAGGATTTTTTTCATAAGAAAAGAGGTTTGAAAAGGCAAAGGTATCGTTTCCGGCCATTGAACCGCACCGGCGGCTTCGCGCCTTACTATGGTGCCTATACCTGTCAGCTTAAAATTAGGTTGCTCTAATATGTCTTTAATTTTGCGAGCTCACCGGGCCGGGAGGGGGCTAGCACGCACCGGCTCAAGCATATTACGCCCAATTGATCAGTCTGCCAACGGCACGATTTCGTAGCCCTTCCTTTCGAATTTCACTACCCGGAAAGTAGCCGAAAAAAAAAGTTAAGCCAGTCGAATTACGGTCACAAAAAAGCCTGGTGGCCGCTTCCGAAACTGGAAACGGCCACCAGACCAGAAGGTACTCAGGATGTGTGCTGACACACGCGCTACCTCTGTAGCGCAAAGCCCAACGGAACGGTAGCATTGCCGGGCCAGAGAGATACCCGTACTGCACCATAAAGCAACACACCCGCCTTACCCGGCTACCTGACCTGCGTTTTACCGACGCATGAGCCGCTCGATGTCGTCGGCTTCGAGCGGGATGTTTTTCATCAGGTCGTCGTTGCCGGTTTTGGTGATAAGGATGTCGTTTTCGAGGCGGATGCCCAAGCCCTCGGCCGGGATGTAGATGCCCGGCTCGCAGGTATACACCATGCCCGGCTCGAAGGTGCGGTACTTGAAGCCTACATCGTGCACATCGAGACCCAGGTAGTGGCTGGTGCCGTGCATGAAATACTGCTTGTAGAGCGGCGCGGCAGGGTCCTGGTTTTTTACGTCGGAGGCATTGAGCAGGTCGAGCTTGATGAGTTCCTTCTCCATTTCGGCGCCCACGGCGGCGTGGTACTCCTCGATGTTACCACCGGCTACGAGCCGGGCCGTGGCAAACTTCATCACGTGCAATACCGCTTCGTACACGGCCCGCTGGCGCTTGGTAAAGGTGCCGCTGATGGGAATGGAGCGCGACATATCGGCCGCGTAGTTGGCGTACTCGGCCCCGAAATCAAGCAGCATCACGTCGCCGGCCTGGCATTCGCGGTCGTTGCTGACGTAGTGCAGGATGCAGGCACTGGGCCCCGAGGCAATGATGGAGCCATAGGCCGGCCCGCGCGAGCCGCTGCGCAAAAACTCGTGGAAGATTTCGGCTTCCACCTCATACTCCATCACGCCGGGCTTCACAAAGCCCAGCAGGCGGCGGAAAGCGGCCTCGGTGAGGTCGGCGGCCTTTTGCATGAGCCGGATTTCCTCGGGGCTCTTAATGGCCCGCAGCTGATCGACGAGCCGGGAGGCGCGGCGGTACTGGTGCAGCGGGTAAGCGGCCTGCAGCTGCTTGATGAAACGGGCGTTGCGGGTTTCCACCGCCACCACCGCCCGGATGTGCTCGTTGCTGGGCAGGTATACGTTATCAGCCTCCGCCATCAGGGCCGGCAGCACCGTTTCGAACGATTCCAGCCACATGATGGTGCGCACGCCGGTTTGTTCGCGGGCCTGCTCCTTGGTTAGCTTGTAGCCTTCCCAGATGAGAATCTGGGGGCTGGTTTCTTTGAGAAACAGGATTTCGCGGTGCTGCGGCAGCACGGCATCCGGGAAGATGACCAAGATGCTTTCTTCCTGATCAACACCGCTCAGATAGAACAAGTCGTTGTTCTGGCGGAAGGCCATGGTGCCGTCGGCGTTGGTGGGCATGATGTCGTTGGCCTGGAAGATGGCCAGCGAGGCGGGCGGCAGCAGCTCGCGGAAGCGGCGGCGGTTTTCAGTGAACAAATCGGGCGAAATAGGGCCGTAGCGCATAGTAGCGGGGATGAGGTAAAACGGAACGGGGCCGCTGGGGCGGTCGGGCCAAGTTAAGCAGATTACGGTTTGGGACTAAAAAGAACGTCATTCAGAGCGCAGCGAAGAATCTCGCGCGCTTTGGTAACCCTGTCGTCAGGAATCAGCATTGCACGCGAGATTCTTCGCTGCGCTCTGAATGACGGTCCTTTTCTATTCACCGACGCTCCTACCGCCGCCGTATCTTTGCGGGCCCTACTTGCCCCCGCCATGCCTACCGCTGCCGCCCCGCCCGCCGTCCTGCTCATCCAGACTGCCTTTATCGGCGACGTGATTCTGGCCACGGCCCTGCTGGAATACCTGCACCGCACTGAGCCCAACACGCCGGTTGATTTCCTGGTACGCAAGGGAAACGAGGGGCTACTGAAGGGCCACCCACACGTGCGGCAGGTGCTGGTATGGGACAAAAAGCAGGACAAGTACCGCGGGTTGCTGGGGCTACTGAACCAGATTAGAAGCACCGGCTACGGCCGCGTCGTTACGCTGCAGCGCTTCGCCAGCACCGGCCTGCTCACGGCTTTTTCGGGGGCGCCCGAGCGGGTGGGTTTCGACAAGAACCCACTGGCTCGGTTTTTCACGCGCACTGCGCCGCACGTACTGGAAGCCGGCGTGCACGAGGTAACGCGCAACCTGCGCCTACTGGCACCGGGCTACACGGGCCCGGTGGTGCCGCCCCGCCTCTACCCTTCCGCCGCCGACGAGCAGGCCGCAAACGAAGCCGTGGCAGCCGCTGGGGGCCAGCCGTACATCTGCATTGCGCCTACCTCGGTGTGGTTTACCAAGCAATATCCGGAGGCGCAGTGGCTGAAGCTGCTGGCTTCGCTGCCCCCCGAGTACACGGTGTTTCTGCTCGGCGGCCCACCCGATACGGCGGCCTGCCAGCGGCTGCTGGAACTGAGTGGCCGGCCGGGGCTAATGAATCTGTCGGGGCGGTTGTCGTTGCTGGCTTCGGCAGCCCTCATGCGCGGGGCCGTGCTCAACTACGTGAACGATTCGGCGCCCATGCACCTTTGCTCGGCCGTGGGCGCGCCGGTGTGCGCGGTGTATTGTTCCACGGTGCCAGCCTTCGGCTTCGGGCCGCTGAGTCCGTTTTCGCGCATCGTGGAAATCGAAGAGCCCCTGTCCTGCCGCCCCTGCGGCCTGCACGGGCACGCCGCCTGTCCGCTGGGCCACTTCCGCTGCGCCCACGACATCCGGACGGAGCAGCTGCTGACAGTGTTAAGTGAGGTGGTCAGGTTGTAAAAGAACGGTCATTCAGAGCGGAGCGAAGAATCTCGCGTGCAAAAGGAACCTCCATATTGGGATTACCATTGCACGCGAGATTCTTCGACTACGGCTGCGCCTCCGCTCAGAATGACAGTTCTCTCACCATCTCACCACCCGTATCTTTGCAACCTACCGCGCGCCGGCGTGGTTATACCGGGCCGGGCTGGTGGGCGGCTTACACGAATGCAAGTTCCTCAGCCCCTAAAGTCCCCAACACCCTACGAAATGACTGATTACGACCTGTACGAGTTGCCCAACGGAATTCGGGTGCTGCATAAGCAGGTTCCGCACACCAAAATTGCCCACTGCGGGTTTCTGCTTGATATTGGCTCGCGCGACGAGAAGCCGCACCAGCTCGGGCTGGCCCACTTCTGGGAGCACATGGCTTTTAAGGGCACCCACAAGCGCAAGAGCTTCCACATCCTCAACCGCCTCGAAACCGTGGGCGGCGAGCTGAACGCGTATACTACTAAGGAGAAAATTTGCTTTTACGCCTCGCTGCTGAGCACCCACTTCGAGCGCGCCTTCGAGCTACTGACGGATCTAACGTTCAACTCTGTTTTCCCCGAAAAGGAGATTGAGAAGGAGCGCGGCGTGATTCTGGAGGAAATGGCCATGTACCACGACGCACCCGAAGACGCCATCATTGATGACTTCGACGATGTGGTGTTTGCCCGCCACACGCTGGGCCACAACATTCTGGGCACCCGCGAAAGCGTGTCGGGCTTCCAGCAGGCCGATTTTCACCAGTTTCTGGCCGACAACGTGCGGACTGACCGGGTGGTGTTCAGCTCGGTGAGCAACCTGCCGTTTCAGGAGGTGAAGCGCCTGGCCGATAAGTACCTGGCGCCGCTGCCGGCTCGGCTGGGGGCGCGGCCCCGGCTGGCGTTCAGCGGCTACCAGCGGCTGGAGCGGCTGGAGCGCAAGCCCATCACGCAGGCCCACTGCCTTATTGGGGGGCCGGCCTACGCCCTGCACGATGCCCGGCGGATTCCGTTTTTTCTGCTCAGCAACCTGCTCGGCGGCCCCGGCATGAACTCGCGCCTCAACCTGGGCGTGCGCGAAAAGTACGGTCTCGTGTACACCATCGATGCCACCTACTCGCCTTATACTGATACGGGCCTGTTCGGCATCTACTTCGGTACCGAGAAAAAGCAGGTGAACCGCACGGTGGCGCTGGTGCAGAAGGAGCTCAAGCGCCTGCGCGAGCAAGCCTTGGGTACCTCGCAGCTGCACACGGCCAAGGAGCAGCTGATGGGCCAGCTGGCCATGGCCGAGGAAAGCAACAGCGGCCTGATGCAGTTGCTGGCCAAAAGCACCCTGGACCTGGGCCGCGTGGAAGCCATCAACGAAATTTTCGACCGAATCCGCTGTATTACCGCCCCCGAGCTGCTGGAGCTGGCCAACGAAATCCTCACCGACGACAACCTGAGCGTACTGCAGTACGTGCCGGAATAGGTGATTTGGTGAGGTGGTAGCGCGAACTTTGTAGTTCGNNCAAAGTTCGCGCTACTACCGAACACCCAATTCACCAAATCACCTTATGCCCATCTTCGGCCACATCAGCTACTACCGGCCGGGCGATGCGCTGGACAGCCGGCTGGCGCTGAGCCGGGCGGGGCTGCACCGGCCCACACGCACGGGCGTGAGTGGCTCGGCTGAGGAAGGCGCGGAGTCCATTATTCTGGCTGATCAATACGAAGATGACGACTTCCGGAAGCACGACCTGACGTACTCGGGCAGCGGCGGCCGCGACCCACGCACCGGCCGGCAAACGGCCCATCAGGAGTTGAGCGGCCGCAACCTATACCTGCATAAAAGCCTCGCAACCGGCCGCCCAGTACGGGTTTTTCGGCGGATTGCGGTGGATGCGGGCCGCGGCTACCGCTACGAAGGGCTATACCGGGTGGTGGCCGCCGTCTACGAGCCGGGCAAGGCAGGCTTTCGGGTCTGGAAATTCCGGTTGGTGCCTGAAAAAAGCAGCGAAGCAAAGGCTGCGTTGTAAAAGATGCGAGTAGGTTTGCAGTTGGCTCCCTCCCGCTTTTACCCCTCGCCCCAGCCTTATTTCCTGATGTCTACTCGTCCGGTGCCCGTTCATATTGGTCCTGTTGCCGGTATCGAGCCGGGGCATGAGTTTCTGCGCCGCTCAGAAGTGAAAGACGCCGGACTGCACCGGGACTTGTACAAAGGCATTTCGAGCCTGAAGGGGCATCCGGCGGAGGCTATTGTGCTATCGGGTGGCTACGAGGACGACCTGGATTTAGGGTCGGTGATACTGTACACCGGCGAAGGCGGCAACCAGGAAGGCCGGCAGGTAGCCGACCAGCAGCTAACGGGTGGCAACCGGGCACTGCAACTCAGCTTCGAGCACCAAACGCCAGTGCGCGTTATTCGCAAGGTGCAGGAAGGCAAAACGGCTTTTTACCAATATGCCGGGCTGTACTTGGTTACCCGCTACGAGGCCCAACCGGGTCGCTCGGGCCACCTTATCTGGCGGTTTCGGCTGGAAATTCTGGATGCTGAGGCTTCGCCCTATTCAGCAGAAACGCTACTACAGGAACCAACAGTAACGTATGCGCCGGCGCCGCGCCAGCTGGCCTTAACCAACCGCGTGGTGCGCGACACCCGCCTGATGCGCGCCGTGAAAGAACTGTACGATTTCAGCTGCCAGGTATGTGCCGCCCGACTGCCCACGCCCACCGGACCCTACGCCGAAGCAGCCCACATCCGGGGCCTCGGCGGCCCGCACCACGGGCCCGACAAGCTCGACAACCTGCTATGCCTGTGCCCAAACCACCACGTTACTTTCGATAGGGGCAGCTGGTCGGTGAACGATGACGGCACGTTGCGGGGCCAGCCGGGACGCCTGACGCTGGCACCGGCCCACGAGGTAAACCCGCTGCACCTACTCTACCACCGGCGCCGCATCTACCAGTCGCACCCGACGACGCCTACCCTTTTCTAACAACCCATATGTACTCTCCCGACGACGCCCAGCGCTACGCCGACGACCACACCAGCCCCGAAAGTGCGCTGCTGGCCCGCCTCAACCGCGAAACCCATGTGCAGGTGCTGCACGCCCGGATGCTGTCGGGGCACGCGCAGGGGCGGCTGCTGAGCATGCTGAGCCACATGGTACGGCCGCGGCGGGTGCTGGAGCTGGGCACGTTTACCGGCTACTCGGCCCTGTGCCTGGCCGAAGGGCTGACCCCTGACGGGCTGTTGCACACCGTCGAGCAGAACCCTGAGCTGGCGGGCCGCATCGGGCGCTACGTGGCCGAAGCGGGCTTGCAGGACCGGGTGCAGCTGCACATCGGCGACGCCCGGCAGGTGGTGCCCGCACTGGCCGAAGCCTGGGATTTGGTGTTCATCGACGCCGATAAAATCAACAACGACACGTACTACGAGCTGGTGCTGCCCCAGGTGCGGCCGGGCGGTTTTCTACTCATTGACAACGTGCTCTGGAACGGCAAAGTGCTGCCTGGCTACCCCGTAAAACCTGCCGACAAGGACACCCACGCCGTGCGGGCCTTCAATGCCAAAGTACAGGCCGATGCGCGGGCGGAAAACCTGTTGCTGCCCCTGCGCGACGGGCTGCTGCTGGTACGCAAGCTGTAGCAGAATGACGTGCTGTCTGAAAAGAAATATTCGCTACCAGTAAACGTCGGAGAATTTTCAGCGTCTATGTTGGCTAACGCCTTTCCGCTTCGCCTGATGACGCTACGTTTTCTCTTCTCCCTGCTATTACTGCCGCTGCTCCTGACCACTGCCCGCGCCCAGACAACTGTGAGCGGGCGGGTGCTCGATGCCCAGGACCAATCGGCGCTGCTGGGGGCCAACGTGGTGCTGCTGCAGCTACCCGACTCGGTACGGCGCGGGGCGGCGGTGGAAGCCGACGGCTCGTTTGTGGTGCGGGGCGTACCGGCAGGCCGCCACCGACTCACAGTGTCGTTCCTGGGTTACCAAGACGTGCAGCGCACCGTGCAGGTGGGGGCCACCCCGCTAAACCTGGGGGAGCTGACACTACAGGCCGGGGGCGTAACGCTGAAGGGCGTGGAAGTGGTTGGCCAGGCCGCCGCCGCCGTGCAGAAGGGCGACACGGCCCAGTTCAATGCCGGCTCGTTTAAAACTAACCCCGATGCCAGCGCCAACGACCTGATCAAGAAAATGCCCGGCGTAACCGTAGACCCCACTACCGGAAGGGTGCAGGCCCAGGGCGAGCAGGTGCAGCGGATTTTGGTAGACGGCAAGGAGTTTTTCGGCAACGACCCCGACGCGGTGCTCAAGAACCTGCCGGCCGAGGTAATCGACAAAATACAGGTGTACGACCGGGCTTCCGACCAGAGCCAGTTTACGGGCTTCGACGACGGCAACCAGCAGAAAACCATCAACATCGTAACCAAGCCGCAATTCCGCAACGGCCGGTTTGGGCGGGTGGTGGCCGGCTACGGACCGCTCGACGACCGGTACCGGGTGAGTGGCAACCTGAACAGCTTTAAAGGCAAGCAGCGGCTGAGCATCGTGGCCCAGACCAACAATGTGAACGAGCAGAATTTTGGCACCGACGACCTGCTGGGCGTAGTAGGCAGCTCGGGCGGCGGCGGACGTGGCGGCCGCGGCGGGGGTGGCGGCGGCCGGGGTGGCAACAGTGGCAACGCGAGCGACTTTCTGGTAAACCAGCGGGGCGGCATCAGCAAAACCCACGCGCTGGGCTTAAACTACTCCGACACCTGGGGCACGAAAACCGAGGTGCAGGGCAGCTACTTTTTCAACCTGAGCGACAACACCAGCGCCACCAGCCTGTTGCGCCGCTACGTGCCCACCGCGGGCCAGGCCCAGGATCTGCGCTACGCCGAGGACTCGCGCGCCAGCAGCCGCAACCTCAACAACCGCTTCAGTATGCGCCTCGAACACAAATTCGACAGCATGAACTCGGTGCTATGGCGGCCCAGCTTTTCGATGCAGCGCAATACCGGCACCAGCCTGCTCGATGGCAACACGTTTCTGGCCAGCCCCGATGGCGGCACCAGCGCCACCACGCCGCAGGGGGCCAACGCCAGCTCCTACCGCTCGGCCCTTACGGGCATTACGGGCAACAGCCGGCTGCTGTACCGCCACCGGTTTGCCCGGCGGGGCCGCACGTTTTCGGCGGGCCTCGATGCGGGCTACAACGACAACCGCGGCGACAACAACCTGCTGTCGAGCACCACTTTTTTTCGGCAGGATGAGCCGGTTACCAGTTCGCTCAACCAGTTTTCTCGGCTGACCCAAACCGGCTGGAGCTGGAGCGGCAGCCTCGACTACACCGAGCCGCTGGGCCAGTATGGCGCCCTGCAGGTGGAGTACGACATAGACTACACGCCTAACAAATCGGACAAGCGCACCTTCGACTTCGTACCCGGCGAGCAACAGTACAGCCGCCTCAACGATACGCTTAGCTCGGTGTTCCAGAGCAACTACCTCACCAACGCGGGCGAGCTGAGCTACCGCTACCAGAACAAGGAGCTGCAGTGGTCGGTGGGGGCCGAGCTGGAGCACGCCCGCCTGCAAAGCGACCAGCAGTTTCCGCGGCCCGGCAACACGGAGCGCACCTTTCTCAACCTGCTGCCCAACGCCCGGCTGCGCTACAACTTCTCGAAGCAGCAGAACCTGCGCGTGAACTACCGCACCAACACCAATGCGCCCTCGGTGGGCCAACTGCAGGAGGTGGTCAACAACGCCAACCCGCTGCAGCTCACCACCGGCAACCCCAACCTGCGCCAGGAAATCCGCCGGAACCTGTTTGTGCGCTACTCGTCGGCGGTGCCCGAAAAGTCGCGCTCGTTCTTTGCCTTTCTGGGCGGCAGCTACGTGAACAACTACATTACCAACAATACCATTTACGCCAGCAGCGAGCCGCTGACCGTGGATGGCATCGTGATTCCGGCCGGTGGCCAGCTCACGCGGCCCGTAAACCTGAGCCGGCAGTACTCGCTGCGCAGCTTTGCCAACTACAGCCAGCCGCTGACCTTTATCAAGTCGAACCTGAGCTTGAACGCGGGCCTCAACTATGCCCAGACGCCGGGCCTGGTGTTCGGGGAGCTCAACTACAACCGCACGCCCTCGGCCAGCCTGGGGGCCAGCCTGAGCAGCAACATCAGCCCCGAAGTAGACTTTACCCTGGCCTCGAACTCGAGCCAGAGCTGGGTGCGCAACAGCCTGCAGCCGCAGCTCAACAACCGCTTTTTCAGCCAGAACACCAGCCTGCGCCTGAGTTGGATTATCGCCAAGGGCATTACGCTGAAGTCCGACGTCAACCACCAGCTGTACACGGGCCTGGCAGCGGGCTTCAATCAGAACTTTGTGCTTTGGAATGCCTCGCTGGGCAAGAAGCTGTTTGCCAATCAGCGGGGCGAAATACAGGTATTTGCCTTTGATTTGCTGGGCCAGAACAACAGCATCCAGCGCAACATTGCGGCCGCCTACACCGAGGATGTACGTACCAACATTCTGCAGCGCTACTTCCTGCTGAGCTTCACCTACAACATCCGCAGCTTTGGCGGGGGCGCGGGCCCTGGCGGATCCGACGACGCTCCGGAAGGCGGCAATAACCCGCGCCCCGGCAGCGGCCGACCCGGTGGCTATGGCCGGCCCGGCGGCGGAATGTAAGGCGTTGGCTGTGCCCGGAATAACGGGCGGCTTCACCGCTTTCGGCCGGCTTGCTGCTGAGTTATGTAAACAGCAGGCCCGCTCCAGATGGATGCGGGCCTGCTGTTTGTGGGATGATACAGCGCTTGAATGTTACGCTCGCTTAGGCTAGTCGGAATGCCCGAACAGATAGGCCACCGATACCTGCGCTACCCGGTTGTAATAGCTGGGCGTAATAAACCCGGCCGCAACTCCCTTCTCGTACCGGGCACCAATATCACGCAGTCCGTAGCTGTAGCTCAGTTGCAGTAGCAGCTGCTCATAGCGGTAGCCAGCTCCGGCTTGCAGGCCGGCATCAATCCGTTGGGAGTAGGAATGAATAGAATAAGAATCATTGGCCCGCCCCGGTTTAAGCTTTATAGCACCTTGGCGTGCACCACTCGTTCCATTTATCGCGTCCTCATAGTAGGCGTCAAGTTCGGCTTTTCCCCGAAGCAGCACCCCGATATAGCCACCGGCAAACACCTGAACGCCTTGTCCATCGGGGCGAAAGGCATAAGCCACCTGCACGGGTAGATTCAGGTAATTCAGGCGGTAGTCGTTTTTCTGGCGGGTGTACAAACCAGAGGATGAGGTGTGCTCATCGTCCATGCGAAACCCTTTCTGCTGGTAAAGTGCCGCTATCTGTAGGGCCAGGTGCTGGCGCTGCACGTTTACCAGTGCGCCAATTGCGCCTCCGGTTCGATAGTGGGTCGTAAAGGTGTGGTCGTACTCGTAAGGCGCCGTACTGGCATTGAACCCAATAACGGGCCCCACGCTGCTACTGGTTTGACCCTGCGCATAACCAACGGAACCCAGTGAGAGCAGGGAGATAAACAGGTGTTTCATGGTGCAAAGCTAGGGGTCTAGCCCCACTCATTTAAGCCAATCCTTGTTGACCTGATCAGAAATAATTGGGGAAAATGATGCGGCAACCGAAGCCCAAAAAACGGGCATGTATTCAAACTGCTTGCTTCGCCGACTGAATTTGTACAGCAACTGACCCTGGCGCGAGCTACTGTCCACTTACGGCTCTTTGCTACACGGTAGAATTCCATCATTGGCTTGGATTTGCGCGCCCCACCGCGGAACGCACCCAATTTTTCATCTACTTTGTAGGCTGACGGGGCCGGCCAGTGGGGCTGGCGCAGTGGCTCCGCGTATTGCCTGCTTTGTATGAAACGAGTTTATCTACTGTTGCTTTTGTTGCTCCCGCTGCTGGGAGTGGCCCAAACCGTGCCTGTGCCGGCCAACCTGCTGCTGGGCAACCTGCGCCTGCGCCTGACGCCCGGCGGGCAGGCCGCGGTGCAGCAGAAGGTGGACGCCCTGCGCCGCCACCCGGCCTCGTTTCAGGCCAAGGTGGTGCTGGCCGATGCGTATTTCCCGCTCATCGACCGGGTATTTCAGCAGGAAGGTCTGCCGCTGGATTTCCGCTACCTCGTGCTGCACGAAAGCGGCCTGCAGGGCAATGCCCAGAGTATCAGCGACGCTGTGGGCTACTGGCAGTTCAAGCGCGAAACGGCCCAGGATTTTGGGTTGCTGATAAATGAGGCCGTGGATGAGCGCAAGCACATTGTGGCCTCGTCGAAGGCGGCGGCGCAGTACCTGCTGCGCAACAACAAAACGTTTCGCAACTGGATCAACTCCCTCATTAGCTACAACCTGGGTCTCACCGGCGCCAAGCCCTACACCTTGCCCACTGATGTGGATGCCACCGAGATGGAAATTTCGGAGCGCACCAACGGCTACGTACTCACGTTTCTGGCTCACAAGGTGGCCTTCGAGCCTGCTTTAAATTTGAATCCGCGGCCGCCGCTGTTGTTTCAGGAGTTTCCGGCACCGGCCGGGCAGCCGCTGGCCCTGCTGGCCACCAGCCTGCGCCAGAACCCCGAGGAGCTGGCTAAGTACAACCGCTGGCTGCTGGCCCCCACCGTGCCCACCGACCGCGTGTACACCGTGCTGGTGCCCATCACCGACCCGGCTCAGCTCACGCTGCTGGCTGCCCAGCAGAAGTCGGCCGCTGCCACCCAGCTACTCAACCCGCCCACCCCCGACCCCGAAAACGCCGAGTTGGTACGCGTAAACGGCCTGCGGGCCCTGATTGCGCTGCCCGGCGACACCAAGGAAAGCCTGGCCCGCCGCGGCAACCTCAAGCTCCGGCGCTTCCTCAACTACAACGACCTGTTCGCCTTCGACCAGATTGTGCCCGGCCAGCCCTACTTTCTGCAGAAAAAGCGCGACAAAGGAGCCGTGGAGTACCATGTAGCGCAGCCCGGCGAAAGCGTGCTGACGGTGTCGCAGAAGTACGGCCTGCGGGCCAGTGCCATCTGGCAGAAGAACCGCATGGCCCGCAACGAGGAGCTGCGCCCCGGCCGGGTGTTGTGGCTACAGCACACGCGCCCCAAAACCACCCCCGTTGAGTACGTGGATAGCCAGAACCGCGCCGCGCTGGCCGCCTTCGAGCAGCCCGTAACCAGCACCCCAGCCCCGCTACCGGCCCCTAAAAAGCGTACTACCGACACCTCGGAGCCCTACCGCGGCAGCACCGCCCGCGCCAGCCGGGCGCTGGAGGACGCCGTAGAAGACGACTCAGCCGCCGAAGCCGACGCCCAAGTGGAAAGCGTGAACGAGCAGCCCGCCACCCCGGCTTCTACCCCCATCACTCCGGCTCCGGTCACCGTCACTCCCGCCGCTGCGCCGCTGCCTGCCCCCGCAACGCCGGCTCCTGTTCCGGCTGCGGCGCCAGCCTCGTCGCTGCCGCCGCGCCGGCCGCTGCCCGCCTCGCGCCCCGTCGCCGATGAGCCCCGCGAACGTTCTTCGGCCGCGCCCGCCACCCCAACCGAAACGGAGACGTCGCGGCCTGCGCCTGCGCCGTCGCCTCGGCCTGCCACCCCAGCGCCAACTGCCACGCCAAGCCCGGTAACCACGGCGGCTCCGGCACCAGCTCCGGTTGCCACTCCGACTCCAGTTGTTAAGTCAGCTCCTGCGCCAGCTCCGGTAACTCCGGCGGCGCCTGCGGCGGCCCCCTCGCCTGCCTCGGAGGCTGCTGCCGCACCTGCCGCTGGCCCGCCCACTATCGTGGAGCCGGTACCGGCCAGCGGCCTGCACACCGTGGAGCCCCGCGAAAACCTGTACTCGGTGGCCCGTCGCTTCAAGCTGCGCCCGGCCGATATCATCGCCTGGAACGGGCTACCAGCCAATCCGTCGCTGAAAATCGGGCAGGTGCTGCGCGTGGCGGCGCCGGCTGCTGTACCAGACGCTACCCCGGGCGCCCCGGCCGCTACTCCAGCTTCGGCCGCGCCGGCTACTGCTACGCCCACTACCGTGCGCCACACGGTGCAGCCGGGCGAAACGCTCTACGCCATTTCGCGCCGCTACGGCGTTACCATCAAGCAGCTGATGGAGTGGAACAGCAAGCCCGATTTTGCCGTGAAGCCCGGCGAGGTGCTGGTAGTAACGCCCCCGGCGCAGTAGCCCGGCAGGGCAACCAGACAGGTAAAATTCTCAGCCCTGATGAGATAGTGCCGCTACTGGTTAGGCGGCGCTAACTCGTCGGAGCTGCGTCTTTATTGAACTGCCTTGCAAATCCATTCTGCCGCTACGAAAGCTGCTTAGAGAGTCAACCAACCGCCAGATGCAGCATCACGGTCTGATTGATTCCGGGTACATTCCAAACAGTTTTACGGTGTGGTAACGCTAGGACTCAGCAGCTTCTACGGTAGTATCTTATTTCTTCCTGCCAACCCCGCCCCCACCGCCGTACCTTTGCGGCCGCATGGCTCCTCCAATCACCACCACGGCCCCCACGCCGCGTCCGCCCCGGGTGTACACGGCCGGTTTCTGGCTCATGTGCCTTTCGTCGCTCCTGTTTTTCATGAGCTTCAACATGCTGCTGCCCGAGCTGCCCGACTACCTCACCAGCCTGGGCGGCGGCGAATACAAGGGCTATATCATTGCCCTGTTCACGCTCACGGCCGGCCTCTCGCGGCCGTTTTCGGGCAAGCTGGCCGATACCGTGGGCCGCATTCCGGTGATGGTGTTCGGCTCGTTGGTGTGCTTTATCTGCGGCTTCTTTTATCCGTTCACGGCTACGGTGGTCGGGTTTCTGGGGCTGCGGCTGCTGCACGGCTTCAGCACCGGCTTCAAGCCCACCGGCACGGCCGCCTACATTGCCGACATTGTGCCGCTGGCCCGCCGGGGCGAGGCCATGGGCCTGCTGGGCGTAGCTGGTTCGGTGGGCATGGCGGCCGGGCCCACACTGGGCTCGTGGCTGGCGGCACACTTCGCGCTCGATGTGTTGTTCTACGCTTCCTCGGGCCTGGCCCTGCTCAGCTTGGTTGTACAAGGCACCATGACCGAAACTCTGGCCCCGGCTCAGCGGCAGCGCTTCAGTTGGAAACTGCTCAAAATTGAGAGCTGGCAGGAGGTGTTTGAGCCTCGGGTGCTAATTCCGGCCGCGGCTACGCTGCTGTTTTTACTACCGTTCGGAGCCATTTTTACGGTGGTACCCGACCAGAGCCGGGTGCTGGGCCTCACGGGCGAAAGCAAGGGCCTGTTCTACCTCTGCTACACGGCTGCCTCGCTGGTGGTGCGTTTGGTGGGCGGCCGCGCCTCCGACCGCTACGGCCGGGTACCGGTACTTTTGGGCTCGTCGGTCATTATTATTTCCTCGCTGCTGATGCTGGCTTTCGCGCCCTCAGTGACGGGCTTTTTGGCCGGAGCCGTGCTGTTCGGGCTGGGCACGGGCCTCAACTCGCCTACCATCTACGCCTGGACCGTGGATTTGAGCCACCCCGCCCGGCGCGGCCGGGCCGTTTCTACGATGTACATGGCCCTGGAGGCCGGCATTGGAGTGGGGGCACTGCTGGCGGGCTGGATATTCAGCAACGAGCCCGCCCACTTGCCCTTTGTGCACCTGGCCAGCGCTGGCAGCGTACTGATGGGCCTGGTATTTTTGCTGGTTATGCGGGGGCGCGTGCCTGCTATACTAGAGGAGGAAGCTTGAACTTGTGAGCCCAGATTTGGGCCAGCAATTCAGGCGCCTTGGTTAAAGCCGTCAGGTTGCGCCTGATCTGATACTCAACGCAAAATGGTTTGCCATTCTGACACTAAACTGAACAGGCTGACGGCAAAACTTCTATCTTGAGGGCGCATTCCTTGTCATTATACAGGATGCGCCCTTTTTCTATTCTTTCTCACCTCCTGTTTCTTCTATGCAACCACTCTCTACTCTTTTACAACGGGCCTGGCGGCCGCTGCTGGCCGGTTCGGCCCTGTTGCTTGCCGGGGCACCGGTAGCGCAGGCCCAGCGCGTACTGTGGGCCAATGCAGGGCGGGTACCGGCCCAGGCCCGCGCCGCCACGCAGGCCCTCACCCACTTCCGGACAGTGGACTTCCAGCTGGACGCCATCCGCGACGTGCTGAAAACTGCTCCGGCGGAGCGTACCGGCAACCGGGGTCCGGCCACGGTTATTTCGCTGCCCCTGCCCAATGGCACTTCGCAGCGGTTTCGGGTAGAGCAGGTGCCGGTGCTGGCCCCTGAACTGGCCGCCCGCTACCCCAGCATCCGCACCTACCTGGCCCAGGGCCTCGACGACCCGTCGGCCACGGCCCGCCTCGACGTAACGCCCGCCGGTTTTCATGCCCAGATTCTGGCCGCCGGCTACACGGTGTACATCGACCCGGCCGCCAAAGGCAGTAGTACCCATCTGGTTTTTGAGCGCCGCAACATGCTGATGCCGGCCTTTACCTGCGCCGTGGCTTCGCCCGATGGCACCGAGCCGGAAGTGCAGCTTACTACCGCTCAACGGGCCGCCGTAGCCAATGGTGCCACCCTACGCACCTACCGGCTGGCACTGGCCGCCACAGCCGAGTACTCGGCCTTCCACGGCGGCACCGTAGAGTCGGTAATGGCGGCTATGGCTACCTCCATGAACCGGGTAAACGGCATCTATGAGCGGGAAGTGGCCGTTCGCATGGTGATAGTGCCAAAGAACGAAGCGCTGATTTTCTTCGATGCCGACACCGACCCGTACACCAACAACAGCGGGACTGCCATGCTCAACCAGAACCAGACCACGGTGGATGAGCTTATCGGCAATGCGAACTACGACATCGGCCACGTGTTCAGCACCAACGGCGGGGGCGTGGCCCAGAAGCCTTCAGTCTGCGTCAATTCGGGTAAAGCCCGGGGCGTAACGGGCACCACCAGCCCCATCGGCGACGCCTTCGACGTAGACTATGTGGCGCACGAAATAGGCCACCAGTTCGGCGGCGACCACACGTTCAACGGTACTATCGGCTCGTGCAGCGGCGGCAACCGGGCCGCTTCCTCGGCTTACGAGCCGGGCTCGGGTACCACCATTATGGCCTACGCCGGCATCTGCGGGGCTGATAACACCCAGCCTAATTCCGACGCCTTCTTTCACTCGCGCAGCTTCGACCAGATTGTAGCGCACATCACCCGGGCGCAGGACTGCTCGGCCACGACGGCCACCGGCAACACGGCGCCAGTCGTGAATGCCGGCCGCAACTATGCTATTCCGGTAAGCACGCCCTTCACGCTCACCGGCTCGGCCACCGACGTGAACAACGACGCCCTCACCTACTCGTGGGAGCAGTACAACCTGGGGCCGGGCGGGGCGCCCAACTCCCCCTCGGGCGATGCGCCGCTGTTCCGCGTTTTCGCGCCTACTACTAGCGCCTCCCGTACTTTCCCACGCCTGACCGATCTTCTGAACAATACCCAGACCCGGGGCGAGCTGTTGCCAACCTACGGCCGCCGCCTCATTTTCCGGCTGGTTGCCCGCGACAACCGGGCCGGTGGCGGCGGGGTCGATTACGATTCGATGAACGTGGTGGTAGTACCCACGGCCGGCCCCTTTGTGGTAACGGCTCCTAATACGGCCGCAACCTCGTGGCTCGTAGGGGCGCCCCAGCAGGTTAGCTGGGACGTAGCCAACACCACCCAGGCGCCCATCAGCGCCGCCAACGTCGATGTGCTGCTTTCGACCGATGGCGGCCTGACCTTCCCGACTACGCTGCTGGCCAACACGCCCAACGACGGCTTTGAAACTCTGACGCTGCCGGCCAGTGTGGCGGCTACCACCCAGGCCCGTATCAAGGTGCAGGCCACTGGCGGTATCTTCTTTGATGTATCGGACCAGAATTTCAAGATTGAGGTACCCGCCGAACCAACGTTCTTCCTGCAGGGCCCGGCCGGACCGGCCGGCGCGCTGAGCTTCTGCGCCGGCAACTCGGGCACTGTAGCCCTCACCGTGGGCCAGCTCCAGGGCTTCACGGGCCAGGTAACACTAGCAGCCACCAACCTGCCGGCCGGCGTAACGGTTACGTTCCCGGCTGCCACGGTAGCCGCTGGCACCAGCACCACAGCCACCATTGCTACCACCGGCGCGGTTGTTTCGGGCACGTACACGCTGCAGCTGACGGGTGTCAGCGGCACGACTACCCGCACGCTCGATGTACTGCTGACCATTCTGCCAGGCATCACGCAGGCCCCGACCGTAACGGCCCCGGCTACCGCCAGTACCCGCACCAGCCTGCGTCCGGCCATCACCTGGACGCCAGTGACCAACGCTACGGGTTACGAAGTGCAGCTGGCGCTTGATGCCGCCTTCACGACGGGCGTAATTACCCAGAGCATCAGCCCCGCCAATACGTTTGTGCCGAACCAGCTGCAGGCCTCTACCCAGTATTTTGTGCGAGTGCGGGCGCTCAGCGGCTGCGGCGCAGGCCCTTACTCGGCTGTTATCAGCTTCACGACCGGCACCCAGACCTGTCAGACGCTGGCCGCCACCAACGTGCCCCTTACGATTTCGGCTACGGGCACTTCTACTATCACCTCCATCATTGCCGTCAGCAACACCAACCGCGCCTCCAACATCCGGGTGCGCAATCTGGCCATCACGCACCCCGACGTGAGCGAACTGGAAATTTCGCTGACCAACCCGGCCGGCCGCCGTGTGGTGCTGTTCTCGCGCATCTGCCCCGGCACCGGCAACCTGAGTCTGAGCTTCGATGATGCGGCCACGGCGGCGCTGGCCTGCCCGGTAGTGGCCGGCAGCACGGTGCGCCCGCTCAACTCGCTCGGCGAGCTGCTCAATTCGCCCGCCAACGGCAACTGGACGCTCACCATCACCGACAACAAGCCCGGCAACGGCGGCACGCTCACGGGCTGGAGCCTGGAAGTATGCACGTCGGATGAGCTGCCCCTGGCTCCTACCTCGCTGACGGTCCTGGCTCCGGTGGCCACCGCCACGGGTGCCGACATCGACCTGCTCTGGCTTGATAACGCCACCAACGAAACCGGCTACGAGATTGAGCGGGCTCTGGGTACAGCTGGCACTTACACCCGAATTGGCACGGTAGCCGCCGGCACCTCGTTTTTCACCGACAAGGTGACGACCAACGGCCAGTTCTGCTACCGCGTGCGGGCCATCAACACGGCCGGCGCCTCCGACTACTCGAACCAGGCCTGCCAGACGGTTTCGGTGATTACGCGCGCCGTGGCTGCGGCGCTGCAGGGCATTGAGGTATCCCCGAACCCCAGCACCGGCCTGTTCCGGGTGCGCATCGGCAACGACCAGCGCGGTCCCGTTACGCTGCGCGTAACCGACGCCGTGGGCCGCCTGGTGCAAACCCAGACGCTGACCAAAGGCGCGGCCGAGCTGCAAACCAGCCTCGACCTGAGCCCCCTCGGCACCGGTATCTACCAGCTGCACCTCGACCTGCCCAACGGCACGAGCGTGGTGCGCCTGCTGAAGCAGTAGCTGTTGGCTGTTAGCTGTTAGCTGTTAGCTGTTAGCTGTTAGCTGTTAGCTGTTAGCTGTTAGCTGAAAAACGGTCATCCTTCGCCTGCGGGCGGGGGATGACCGTTTTTTTTAAATGCATTCGGGTAGTGGGTTATCCTCGGGAGCAAGGTTTCATGGCTGTTGCGGCAGTAGCAGTGAGCGACTGAAACAATGCGGCTAGCTGCTGTGGCCGTGGCCAGAATTTATAACCCAACAGTAGAAGAAAACAGGCTAGAAAACGATGCGCACCGTTACCGTGTCCAGGGCCGCCGCATTGATATTTTGATAGGATTGTGTTCTATTGCCTTGTTCTTCTGTGATAAACCAAGCTATTACTTTAGGAGCTGTTCTCAATTAAG
>NZ_JAGGPS010000040.1 GCF_018613725.1 Hymenobacter sp. ISL-91 | reverse complement strand
TGCGCGGACGGGGCGGGCACTCGGTGCTGGGCTTCTGGCAGGCGCATGTGCCAGGCCAGCCCGTGCAAGCCTATCTGCGCGAAGGCAGCCTGACAGCCGACTTGTTTGTGCTGGCTGTCCACGACTTCTGTCAAACGCTCAGCGGTCCTACGGTGCTGGTGCTTGACAACGCCTCCATTCACAAAGCCCACGTGGTGCAGGCCTGCCACAAACAGTGGGCAGCGGCAGGCCTGAGCCTGTTGTTTTTGCCCCCTTACAGTCCCGAACTCAACCACATCGAATTGCTCTGGCACCGCTGCAAGCATTACTGGATAAGGCCACAAGACTATGCCACCGACCAAACACTGCTCCAACGACTCGAAGACGTCTTAACCAACGTCGGCAAACAATACACGATTACTTTTGCATGACTACTTAGCAGCCAGCTGGCAAACTAGGCCAGCACCTGCTCCAGGCGCTTGAGGAGCTCGGCCAGGCCGGCCTCGGCGTTTCCGCCGCCTAGGTGCACCCGTAGCGTGCGGCGGCCGTAGTCCTGCAGGGCCTGTAGGTCGCCGGCGGCCTGGGCGTTCTGGAACGTGCCGAAGGTGTAGGGGCGGCCGGGCAGCGGCAGGTCGTGGGGGTGGTCGGTGGTGAGCTGCAGGAACAGGCCGGTATCGGGGCCGCCCTTGTGATACTGGCCCGTGGAGTGCAGGAAACGCGGCCCGTAGCCGGCCGCCGTGGCCAGCTGCAGGCGCTGTTGCACAAGGGCACGCAACGCATCTACCTCGGTATTCAGGGCCGGCGTTTCCATCAGGTAGGCCTGCACGCAGAGGTAGTCGCCGGGCTTGGCCTGGCCGAAAAAGTCCTTCAGCACGGTTTCGGCGCTGCTGCCGCTGCTGCTGGCATAGTAGTCGAGGTTGTTTTCGGAGGCTAGCGGGGCGCTGGTCTGGGGTAGCTGGCCCTGTTGCTCCACCACTTCCATGAGGCGGTTGGTGGCAGTTTTGGCGGCCTGCACATTGGGCTGGTCGAAGGGGTTGATGCCCAGCACTGCACTGGCCACGGCCGTGGCCACTTCCCAGCGGAAAAACTCGGCCCCCAGATCCAGCGCATCGCGCAGCAAAATGGTGATGATGGGGTGGCCGGCGGCTTGCAAAGCGGCTACCTGTTGGCGGTTTTCCTCATCGGGCTGGCCTTCGTAGCCCACATACACAAACACCCGGTCGGAGCCGTACACGGCCGGCGCGCTGAGCGGGTCGCCGGCCAGCGGCAGGATGCCGGTGCCCTGCTTGCCGGTGCTTTCGGCCACGAGCTGCTCCAGCCACAGCCCAAAGTCTGAGAGGTTTTCGGGCACCACCAGCGTGAGCTTGTCGCGGCCCTGCTGGGCCAGTACGCCCAGGGCCGCGCCCAGCTCCAGGCCAGGGTTGTGCTCCGTCGGGCCTTGGGCTCCGCAGGCCCGCATCATGGTTTGGGCGCGCTCCAGCAGGGTTTTAATATCGATGCCGAGCAGGGCGGCGGGTACCAGACCGAAGTAGGAGAGGGCCGAGAAGCGGCCGCCCACATCAGCAAAGTTGAGGAAGATGCGGCGGTACTTTTGGGTCGTAGCCTGGGTTACAAACTGCGAGCCGGGGTCGGTGATGGCCACAAATTTCTCGCCGGCCTTGTCGCCCTTCAGTTCCTGCATCCGGGCGTAGAAGTAGTCGCCAAACGCCAGCGGCTCGGCCGTGGTGCCCGATTTGGAGGCGACTACAAACAGGGTTTCGGCCAGCGGCACGGCTGCTTCAATCTCGCGCACCGAGCCGGGGTTGGTGGTGTCGAGCACCGACAGCGGCAGGCCACCAGCCAGCTCCCCGAATGCCTGACGCAGCACAATGGGCGTCATCGAGCTGCCGCCCATGCCCATTACCACCACGTGGCGGAAGCCGGCCTGCTTCACTTCCTGCACAAACTGCTCGATTTCGGGCACGGCCGGCAGCATGTCGTCTACTACCCGCAGCCAGCCCATGAAACTACGGATGCTGTGCTGGCCCTCGGTGTCGGAAACCCACAAATCGGCCTGCTTCTGCCAGAAGCCGGTGGTGAAGTTCTGCGTTTGAAACTTGGCCAGCTGGGCATCGGCGGCAGACTGATAGGAGCCGAGCTGCAGGGTTTGGGAGGCAAGAGCGGAAGAAGACATCAGCAAAAAACTAAACGAGCACAAACAAAAGCGGCCAACCAACCGGCTGGCCGTGGAACGGGCAAAGATATGGAAGCCCGCTTACCCGACACACTGGCCGCGGGCCGCCCAGGCCGCGTCCCATTCCTGCTCCAACGCGCGCTGGGCAGCAGGGTCCTGAAAGCTGAGCAGCCAGTCGAGGGCGGCGTGCGGCATATGAAAAAACTGCACCTCGCAACTAATGAAGTGCCGTGCGGCGCGGTGCAGCATTTCAACGGTCATCTGGTTGTAGAGGCCGTTTTCGGGGATGATAATTGCGGTGTGCTGGACCGCCGGTACCGCCATCCGCGGCAGCCAGTGCGTGGCTATCCACAGTTGCTGGGCAATAGTGAGGTCGGGCAGGCCGTGCAGGTCGATAAGGCCCTCGGCCACGGTGTTTTGCTCGATCAGCTGCGCAACGGCCTGCATACTGCGCTGAAACGCGGCCATATCGGCTGAGGGCCGATGGAACTGCAGCCGTACCAGCGCTGCCTCCGGAATGTATTGCAGGCAGACATCGTGCAGGTGAAGTAGCATAGTACTGGTAAGGCAGGTGCAGGCCGCCGCGGCCGGTATAGGTGTAGGTGTGGGCAGATATGGGCCGAGTAACGGCAAGAAACAGGCAGTCGTTCCACGGCCGGCCACGATATAGAACCGCGCTGGCCCTTACCCCTTGATACGCAATGGCCTTCCTGGTTTGCGAGAAATCAGCACTTCCCTCACGAAATACGTACCTGCTCCTGCCCGGCAAAATGCCGGATATTTGTTCCCATGACGTTGCCCACAACCACAGTCCGGTCCGCCGAAGCCGCCGTTATTCCGGCGCAGCCCTTTGCCCTGGTGCTGCTACGCCTGAAGTTCCGGCTGCAGGCCGCCCTTTCCACCGAGTGGGCCTTCCGCTCGGCCTGGCGGCTGTTTACCACGCCCCGCCGCCTGCCCGAAAAAACCTGGGAAGCCGCCGTGCTGGCCGAGGCCCACCCCTTTACGGTAGCTGGCCCCACCGGCGCGCTGGCTGCCTACGAGTGGAACCCGTCCGGCGCGCGTACGGTGCTACTAGTGCACGGCTGGGAGCACCGGGCCAGCTTCTGGGGGGTGATGGTCCGGGCATTGGTGGCCGACGGCTACCGGGTGGTGGCCTTCGATGCGCCGGGCCACGGGGCCTCGGCGGGCCGCCGCCTGACGCTGCCGGCTTACGTGGGAGCCGTGCAGGCTGTGGCCGACAGGCTTGGCCCGTTGCACGCCGTGGTGGCCCACTCGCTGGGTGGGGCTACAGTGGTGGGCGGCCCGGTTCGTTTTAATACTGACACCACCGCCATGTTGCCGCGGCTGGTGCTGCTGGCCGTGCCCGCCAGTACGCCCGCCGTGGCCCGCCGCTTCGCCGACCTGCTGGGCCTGCCGCCGGCCGTAATGGCCCGCATGAGCCGATACATCCGCGAGCAGCACGGCCGCGATGCCGAAAGCTTTAGCCTGCTGCAGGCCGGGCCGGTTTTCCGGGTGGGGCAGGCCCTGCTGCTGCACGACGAGCACGACGAAAGTATCCCGTTTGCCGAGGCCCGGGAGCTGGCCGCTGCCTGGCCCGATCTGGAGTTTGAAGCTACCAGCGGCCTGGGCCACAACCGCATCATGCGCGAACCGGTTGTGTTGGCCCGCATCGTAACGTTTTTGCGTTAAGATGGTATACCCGTCAGGCAGAGGCCAGCCAGCATAGGAGGCGTCAGATCTTCCACCGAATGAGTGGCTATCCTTTCTACGTGGCAGAGCGTTTTGGAAAGTGCCCGAAGGCATAAACGGCTGTTGCGTTTTCGGATAGCCTTGGTAGCTTCCTCCGGTTTTAATCATCTACTTAACTGTTCTTATCCGGTGCTTAAGTCTTTGTTATTCCGTCTGGTACTGGCCCTCTCGCTGGGTGGTGCTACACTACCGGCCGTGGCCCAGGTGCCGCTGGCTACCCCCGCCGATACCACTGGCAACAAGTACCAGACGCCGGCCGGAGCCCCCAAAAAAGCCTGGTACAAGGGCAAGCTGGTGCGGGCCAGCCTAGTGCCGGCGCTGCTCATCACCTACGGGGCCATTACGGCGCAGGGCAACGCGGGCATCAACCGCGAGGCCCGTACGTTTGTCCGGCAGCAGTTCCGGCCGGTGAGTACCCGGTTCGATGACGCGCTGCTGTTTGCGCCGTACGCCGAGCTAGGGCTGGTGGCGCTGGCAGGAGTGGAGTCGCGCTCCGACCGCATCAATACCCTGCTGGTGATTGCCAAAGCCGAGGCCATTATGCTGGCCAGCGTGTTTGCGGTGAAAAATCTGAGCGGCGAAACCCGGCCCAACGGAGAAGACAACCTCTCGTTCCCGTCGGGGCACACGGCACAGGCATTTCTGGCCGCCAGCATCGTACACACCGAGTTTCGCGACAAAAGCCAGTGGTACGGCGTGGGCGCTTACACCATTGCCACCAGCGTAGCGGCTCTGCGCATGATCAACGACAAGCACTGGCAGAGCGACGTGGTGGCCGGCGCCGGCTTCGGTATTCTGTCGGCCCACCTGGCTTATCTCACGCACCGCAACCGCTGGGGCCGCCAGCCCCGACTGCTGCGCGAAACCAGCTTTGCGCCCACCTACGTGCCCGGGGGCGGCATGGGCCTGGGGCTGGTGTGGCGGCCCCGCCGGTAGCGTCCGGCTGGTTTATTACCATTATCAGGTAGGATTTCAGCCGCCACCTAATTCGGTTACATGAAACAGCTGCTGGCAGCACTTTACCGGTTTACCCGCGCGTTAATGGCCGTGCTTTACCAGGCCCTGCGCCGCCACGGCCACCTGGTAGGGGTGTTGTTGCTGGGCGTTGCCATACCGTGGCTGGTATTCGTGAACGTGGCCGAAGACATCTGGGAGAGTGGCGGTTTCGACGGCGACCAGCTCGTGCTGGAGTGGCTGCACGCCCGCCAGTCCCCCGGCCTCGACCAGCTGGCGCTGCTGTTGTCCCGCGCCGGCGGAACCAGCATCATGAGCGGTGTGAGCTTGACTATTGGGGCGCTGCTGCTGTGGCGGCGGCAGTGGTCGGCGGCCTGGTTTTTTGCATTGGCGGTAGGTGGGGCAATGGCGCTCAACATAACGGCCAAGCTGCTGTTTGGGCGGACTCGCCCGGCCCTCTGGGAGTCGATTGCGCCGGAAGAGTTCTACAGTTTTCCGAGTGGGCATGCCATGGGCTCGGCGGCCCTGGCCACCGCCGTGGCCTTTCTGGTATGGCGCACCTCCTGGCGCTGGCCAGCCGTGGCGCTGGGCACCCTGTTTGCGCTGGGTGTAGGTATCTCGCGCTTGTACTTAGGCGTGCACTTCCCGTCCGATGTGCTGGCGGGCTGGTTTTGCTCGGTGGGCTGGGTGGCCAGCCTGCACGTACTTTTCTCGCCTTATCCGATGCAGTTGCGGGAGTGGTGGCGGAAGCTGCGCGGGAAGTGAAGCCGGCCACGCAGGTGCTGTGTTCAGCCCTTTACTTCTTCCCCCACCACTTCGCCCCGAATAAAACGGGCTACCAACTCGGGCTGGGTGATGGGCAGCATGTGGCCGCCTTTTACCAGCTGCAGGGTGGCCCCGCCTACGCGCTCAACCAGTGCCAGGCCGTTGGTAGTCCAGTCGAGCACGGCATCGTGGCGGCCGTAGAGCACGCGCACGGGCAGCCGTAGCTCGGGCAGGCGGGCCGTGAGGGTGGGCAGGTAGGTGGGCAGGGCTTCCAGGTCGGCAATGGTGGCCAGAAACTGGGCAGGCTGCAGGCTGAGCATACCACCCGCTTTGGTAGCGTAGTCGGGGGGTGGGGTTTCGGGACCGAATAGGGCTTTCATCACCTGGGGGCTGCGGCGCATGGAAAGCGGCGTGGCTACCGTCCAGGCAACGAGCTGGCGCTGCCAGCGCGACGGAATCAGGAGCCGCTGAAACATGGGCGGCACCGTTTCGGGCAGCGCCGACAGCGGCGCAATCAACGCCAGCCCTGCCACGCGGCTGGGGTGGTTGAGGGCCAGGGCCAGCGCCACGGCCCCACCCAGCGAGTGGCCCACCACCAGCGGCCGGCCGAGGTCCAGCTTGTCAATCAGGGCTGCCAGCGTGTCGGCCTGGCTAAGCAAATCGGCGCTGGCGGGCCGCTGCGAATAGCCCGAGCCCGGCCTGTCTACTACCACCACCCGGTAATCGGCTGCCAGCTTTTCCACCACCTGATAGGTGAACTGGCCCATCTGGCCGCCCAGCCCATGCACCAGCAGCAGCACCGGCCCCGTGCCCTGTTCGCGCACGTGCAGCCGTCCGCCGGGCAACTCCACAAACGAGCCGCTGGGGGGCAGCGCCGCCCGCACCTTGCGGGCCGTCCGGTGCGTGAACAGCACCAGCCCGCCCAGCGTTGCGCCACCCAGGGCCAGAATCGAGTAGGCAGTAGTTTTGAGGTACTTCATGTGCTTTAATTTGAAACCGTTTATAAAGTCGAAAAGAACGTCATGCTGAGCTTGTCGAAGCATCTCTACCGCTTCGGCAAGCTCAGCATGACGTTCTTTCTTTAATCCCTACTTGCCCGGCATTCGCCCGGCCGGCCCCAGTTGTAGTGTGCCGTCGTTGATGCGGGTGTAGCGGATGTTGAGCAGGTCTTTAAGGTAGTTCTGATGAACAAACCAGGGGCGGCGGGAGCCCTGCCGGGGCAACTCGCCGCCCGCCCGCTGCACGTAGCCCGACGAGAAATCGAGCAGGGGCCGGGCCTGCAGGTTGGTGGGGCAGCGCGGTACAGCAATGGCCAGCTGGTGGCGGTCGAGGTAGCGCAGCAGGCGGCAGAAGTAATTGGCCGTCAGGTCTACTTTCAGCGTCCAGGAGGCGTTGGTGTAGCCGAAAGCCAGCAGCAGGTTGGGTACGCCGCTCAGCATCATGCCCCGGTAGCTAAGCGTTTCCGATGGCTGCACCGGCTGGCCGTCAATTGTGAGCCTGATGCCACCCAGTAGCTTGATTTTTAGCCCGGTGGCTAGCACCACCAAATCGGCGGGCAGCTCCCGGCCCGATTTCAGCAGCAGGCCGCCGGGCGTAAACCGCTCAATTTCGTCGGTAACTACCGCGGCCCGGCCCTTGCGGATGGCCCGGAACAAGTCGCCGTCGGGTACCAGACAAATGCGCTGGTCCCAGGGGTTGTAGCGCGGCGTAAAATGGGTGGCTACGTCGTAGTCGGGGCCGAGCTGGCGGGCCGCCAGGCGTACGAGCTGCCGCTTTACCAGCGCGGGCCGGCCCCGGGCAATGGCATACTGCACAATACCCAGCAGCACGTTTTTCCAGCGCGTAAGCTGGTGGGCCAGGCCGCCGGGCAGCCACCGCCGGAGCCGGTTGGCCAGCGAATCTTCGGAGGGCTGGCTGACCACAAACGAAGGCGAGCGTTGCAGCATGGTAACGTGGGCGGCCAGTTTGGCCATGGTAGGAACCAGCGTAACGGCCGTGGCCCCGCTGCCCAGTACCACCACCTGCTGGCCGTCGTAGCTCAGGTTTTCGGGCCAGAACTGGGGTTGCACGATGCGGCCCCGAAAGTCGGATTCGCCGGAAAACTCGGGCCGGTGGGCCTGCTCGTAATCGTAGTAGCCGCTGCAAGCATACAGAAACCGCGCCTTCAAGGTATGCTGCTGCCCGTTGTGTGCTACCGCCACCGTCCAGCAGGCCTCCGTACTCGACCAGTCCGCACGCAGCACCTTGTGGCCGAACCGAATGTGCCGGGTAATACCGCTTTCCTCGGCCGTTTCGCGCAAATACTCGAGGATGGCTGGCCCGTCGGCAATGGCCTTGGGGTTGGTCCAGGGCCTGAATGAGTAGCCCAGCGTGTGCATATCGGAGTCGGAGCGCACTCCTGGGTAGCGGAACAGGTCCCAGGTGCCGCCCAACGCCTGGCGGGCCTCTAAAATCTGGTAGGTTTTGCCGGGGCAGCGCCGCTGCAGCACGTGCGCCGCCCCAATGCCCGAGAGGCCGGCCCCCACTATCAGCACATCAAGCAGTTCGTTTTCTGGTGTCATAAGGGCTGTGTCAACTCTTGTTCTGCTTCTTGGCAAGCAGCCGGGTAAACAGGCCGGCCCATCGTCGTGTTCGGACAAGCAAACGCGCTGAGTCGGCTCTTTGCCAGGTGCTGCTCAGCCGGCATTGGATGGTCAGCCAGCACCTATACGGAAGCGGTGTGTAGCTTGGCTTAGCTAATCCGAGTCTAGTGGCACGTCGTAGGGGCGGGGCTTGTCCCCNNAAGCCCCGCCCCTACACTGTGCCGACATCCTTACCGTAGCAGCCTGGGGGCTATATTGTGTCGTGGCCTTCGGTGGCCAGTTCGCGTAGCAGCTGGCGCAGGCCGGCCGGCTCCGCTAGCAGCCGTAGCACCTGGGCCAGGTACTCGGCTTCTGCCTTCAGGTGACGCTTCAGCTGCCTGATTTCCTGCTCGCGCTTTTTGCCGGTGGTAGCGCTCAGGCCGTTCTCGCCGTACTGCAACCCCTGAATCTGCTGTTTCAGCTCGGTTTGCTGCTGCTGCAGGGCCTGGGTGTAGCGCGCCAGTAGCGTGTCGTCGGTCTGGTCGGGCGGGGCAGTTTCGGCCAGCAGCTGCAGCAGCGTGTACAGGTCGTTGGCTTCGTAGGCCTCCGTGATGCGCTGCATAAGTTGGGTGCGCTGCCCGTGGGTGCTTTCGTCGCGGCTTAGGTCGGGATGATGGGCGCGGGCCAGCTGGCGGTACAGCGTTTTGGTATTGGCCAGCAGCGCCTGCTCCTGGGTGCGTGCGGCCTGGGCGGCGGCTTCCTCGGTACGCTGCTGCTTGGTTTTGCGCCGGGCCCGGGCGGCTTCGGCAGCCTGCTCGTGCGGAGCCTTCCCGGCGGCCGCGGCTGGCGCCGGTTCGGCCACTTCCGGGGGCTGCTGCTCGTCGTCCTGCTCCGTATCAATCGGTCGGCGGCGCGGGGCGTATTTGCGTAGTATTTCGGTGGCATCTTCCCCAAACCGGTCCTGCAGGGTACGGGCATTGCCCAGCAGCAGGGCCGTAATCTGCTGCTGCTCCAAGCGACTGAAATAACCCAGCAGCAAGGCCTCTTCCAGGGGCACAAACAGCGCCTGCCGGGCCTGCACCACGGTTTCGGCAGCCGGCCCTACCTGCTGCCAGTAGCGGCGGCGCGCCTCGGCCTGCGCTGCCTGCAGCTCTCGTAGCCGCTGCCGCAAACCCTCTACCCGTGCCACGGCCTCGGCAAAAGCCTGCTGCGCGGGCGTGCCAGGGGCCGCCGCCGCCGGAATGGGCAGCGAGTTGGCCGCGGGCAAATCGGTGTAGGGGTTGTGCAGGTGCATTCGATGAACGAGTGACTCGATTGGTAGAAAGGGGCAAAGATACTGTCATTCTGAGTGGAGCGAAGGACCTTATCATGCCTGAATATTGGCATAAACTGTTGCAATATGGTAGGGTGCTTCGCTTCGCTCAGGATGATAATTCACCCAGCCGCCCCGCTACCCCCACAGCGCATACGCCGCCCGAAACGTGTGGCAGTGCGCGTCCACGATATCGGCCAGCCGCTCGGAGTAGCCGCCGCCCATGCTTACGGCCACCGGCAGTCGGTGCTGGTAGCAAAGGCCGAGCACGTACTCGTCGCGCTGGCGGCAGCCGGTGGGAGTGAGGGCCAGCTTGCCGAGCTTGTCGGTGGCCAGCACATCCACGCCGGCCAGATAAAACACAAAGTCGGGCTGCACTTCGGCCAGCAGCCGGGGCAGCGTGGCCGCCAGCGTCTGGAGGTACTCGGTGTCGGTGGTGCCTAGCTCCAGCGCTACGTCGAGGTCCGACTGCTCCTTGCGCAGCGGGTAGTTGGCCTCGGCGTGCATCGAAAACGTAAATACCCGCGGCTCATCCCGAAAAATGCTGGCCGTGCCGTCGCCCTGGTGCACATCAAGGTCCACGACCAGCACCTGCCGGGCCAGGCCGTGGTAGAGTAGGTGGGCGGCGGCAATGGCCACGTCGTTGAGCACGCAAAACCCCTCGCCCCGGTCGCGGAAGGCGTGATGAGTGCCCCCGGCCAGGCTCAGCGCCACGCCTTCCTGCAGCGCCCACTGCGCCGAAGCCAGCGTGCCAGCGGCGCTGCTCAGCGAGCGGCGCGTCAGCTCGGGGCTTTGCGGCAGGCCCAGGCGGCGCACTTCGGCCGCACTTAGCTGCTGGTCGCGCACCTTATGCCAGTAGTCGGGCGAGTGGACACGTAAAATATCCTCTTCGGAGCAGAAGCCCGGGTCGTAAAAATCAGCTTCGGCGGCAATGCCCTGCCACAGCAATTGCTCCCGGATGAGGCCGTACTTGGCAATCGGGAAGCGGTGGCCGATCGGCAGGGGCAGCGTGTAGCGGTCGGAGGTGGCAAGGTGCATAGAGAGTAGGTGGCTCCGGCCGCAGTTAGTCCTTGGGCAACACAGTCACCACGTCGCCGACGTGGAGGAGGCCGCCCTGCACAATGCGGGCCGTGAGGCCGCCGTGGCCGCGCATGGCGTTGTAGCCGCCGGGCCCGAACTCCTCTTCCATGCGCGAGCAGGGGTGGCACTCCCCCGTAATTTCCAGCACCACCTCGGCCCCGATACGAATCTGCCGGTTTTTCAGGGCCAGCAGGTTCAGGCCGCTCACCACCAGGTTGCGGCGCAGCCGGGCCGGGTCGAGCGGCTCGGGCAGACCCAAAAAGCCCGCCACGGCGGCCAGGTGCTCGTGCTGAATAAGCGTGATTTGCCGCTTGCCGCCGGGGCGGGGGCGGGCATGGTCGCCCAGCAGGTGGCGGTCGGTTTCCGCCTCGGCCTCAGCTACCACCCGCATGGCCTCGCGCCGAACCGGGCGCAGGCCAATCCACTCGATGCGGCCTTGTTGGGGCAGGGTGCCCAGCAGCCGGGCAATGGTCGATTTATCGTCGCCGAAGAAAGGAAATGGCATTTTATAAACGCAGAAATTGAAAACTCAGAACCACGGGCGGATTCACTTACTAACCCAATCTACAACCCTAAAAAATTCCAGCCCGCAAGCACCCTGGCTACCCCGTAGGCGGCCCCGGCGTTCAGCGAACCAACGCCGGCCTTTGATGCGCAAACGGCACCGTCAGCCCATCGGCCCGTCCAACAACCCTACCCTCTAACACTACCGAGCTGCTCAGGTGGCTTTCGGTGTGTGAGTGAATGGGCGGTTATGCCATACGCAAGAGCTGGAAAGTGCGTAAAACGTGTGCCGGATGCTTAACCTACGCGTACGTCCTACGTATGCTAAACCAACCGGACGGATTCGTACCGGCATTATCTTCTGATTTTTTCTGACCTCTCTACTTATGGCTAAGTCAAACGCCACCACCAAGGCAAAAGACGCTCAAACCAGCGGCTCTGCCTCCAGCATCCAGCCCATCCTCAACCAGCAGTTCGATGCCCCCAAGCCGCTGCAGAAATACGGTACCGTTTCGCAACGGCTGCCCATCGGCCTCGACGAAAAAACGCGTCAGCAGAGTGTAAACCAGCTCAACCAGCTGCTCGCCGATACCATGACGTTGCGCGACATGTACAAAAAACACCACTGGCAGGTAGTGGGCCCCACGTTTTACCAGCTGCACCTGCTCTACGACAAGCACTACGAGGAGCAAAGCACCATTGTTGATACCATTGCTGAGCGTATCCAGATTCTGGGTGGTGTTGCCATTGCTATGGCCCATGATGTAGCCGAACTGACCACCATTCCGCGTACGCCCCGCGACCGGGAAGAGGCCCCCATTCAGGTGTCGCGCCTGTTGGAAGCGCACCAGATTATTCTCAAAAACTGCCACGAATATGCCAAGCAGGCCGATGAAGCCGGCGACGATGGCACCAATGATGTGGTAGTAAGCGACGTAATGCGCGCCAACGAGTTGCAGGTGTGGTTTGTGTCGGAGCATGTAGTGGATACGCAACTGGTTCGTTCCGAATAGGAACTGCCTGCTTTATAAGTTAAAAAGGCTTCTTCCCTGTTATGGGAAGAAGCCTTTTTGCTTTCTATAACAGCCCTGCAGAACCTGCCAGAAAGCGCGTAAGCGTAAGTACAAACCGCGAAACAGCTTAAGTGCCTACGGCCTGACCTACCCGGTAGGCAGCGTAGGTAGTCCGCCCCGACGGTGGTGACGGCGGCGGCGCTTTTTCAGGTGGTTCTCTTCGGCTTCCTCTACCGAATGCGTCCGGCCGAGGTTGTGGTCCTGGCGAGCCTTCTCGGCCAGCAGGCAGAAGTAGTTGTGGAGCATGTGGATTTCCTCCTCCGAAAAATCCTGTGCGTTGATGAGGCGGTTGCTGGCTCCCTTGTGCGAAGCCAGCAGCTCGTTGAGCTTGAGATGGAGCACCAGCGAATCCTTGTTCTGGGCCCGCTGAATGAGAAATACCATCAGAAAAGTAACGATAGTAGTACCCGTGTTGATTACTAGCTGCCAGGTTTCGGAGTAATGAAACAGTGGCCCCGTGGTGGCCCAGGCCAGTATGATAAACAGTGCCAGGCAAAAAGCCGCCGTACTACCCGACCAGGTGGTTACCCGAGCGGCAAACCGGGCAAAAAAGCGCGTGGTGCCCGCCGGCGCTACAGAAGGTAGAGACTGCATACGACAAGGGTACAAAAGGCGACAAAAGCGGGAGGTAGTTAAATATAAGTCCATTAAATGAATGCGGAATGAAATTTTTACGCCTGACAATGAGCATTAAGCGGCGCTCCAACCCATTATCTGACGGAAAAACGTGCTCCGCGCTTGCACCCTGACTTTCGACCTCCTACTTTTGTCATCGATTCGCCGCCTCAGCGAGTCCGAAGGCTTCGGCTTTTGAACAAGAAAGAGTGCTTGCCAGCATCTGCGCACGTGGTGAAACTGGTAGACACGCCATCTTGAGGGGGTGGTGCCTTCGGGTGTGGGAGTTCGAATCTCCCCGCGCGCACTCTTGCAGGAAAATCCGCTTTGGCCTTGGCCGAAGCGGATTTTTTGTTTTTCGGCATAGTTCGTTCTCTGGTTCAGACAGAAAACATTGACTTTCTTGGCGTGGCAAACCACGCTTCTCCCGCCTTCTGCCATGCAACTGCCCTCCCTGCAACACCTAATGGCCGAAATGGCCCGGGTGGCCCGCCGCTTCCCGCTCACGCTACTGTGCTCCTTTGTGCTGGGCGGCGTGGGCTTTTATCTGATTTGGATAAGCGGCTTACGGCCCGAGCCAGAAGCTCATTGGGCATTGGGGGCGCTGACGGCCGCGGGGCTGGGGCTGCCGCTCATGCTGGCCCTGGCGGTAACAGCCGAGCGGTATAGCTGGCGGCCGGCCGTAAAGGCGGCGGCACAACTGGGGGCACTGGCGCTGCTGGGGCTCTGGTATGCGCTGGCCCCCGCCGAGCCCAACCTTGTTTGGGCGCTACGACTGGTGCTGCTGCTACTGGCGGCCCACCTGGCCGTAGCCGCCGGGCCCTACCTGGCCGAGCTGCGCGGCCCGGCCGACACGCCGGGCTTCTGGCGCTACAACCAAACCCTGTTTCTGCGCATTCTCACGGCGGCGTTGTACTCGGGGGTACTGTTTGCGGGCTGCGCGCTGGCCTTGCTGGCCATTGATAACCTGTTTGGGGTGAAGCTGGATGAACGCCTGTACGCCTGCCTGTTTGTGGCGCTGGCTACGGTGTTTAATACCTGGTTTTTCCTGGCTGGTGTGCCCACCGATTTTGCAGCCCTGGAGCAGCCGGCCTCTTACCCGAAAGGCCTGAAGGTGTTCACCCAGTTCGTGCTGCTGCCGCTGGTGGTGCTCTACTTCGTGATTCTGTATGCCTACTTGGGCCGCATTCTGCTCACCTGGACGCTGCCGCAGGGCTGGGTTTCGGTGCTGGTACTGGCGTTGGCGGTGGCCGGCATCTTCGCGTTGCTCCTGATTCATCCCATCCGGCAAGCGGCCGAAAACGCCTGGATCAGCACGTTTGCCCGCTGGTTCTACCGGGCGCTGTTTCCGCTGCTGGGGCTGCTGGCCGTGGCCATCGGCACCCGCATCAGCGAATACGGCGTTACCGAGGAGCGCTATTTCGTGCTGCTGCTGGCGGGCTGGCTGCTGGGTATGGCCGCGTACTTTCTGCTGCGCCGGGGCCAGGGCATCATCTGGATTCCGGCCTCGCTGGGGCTGCTGGCTTTGCTGGCTGCCGGTGGGCCCTGGGGCGCGTTTGCCGTGGCCGAGCGTAGCCAGCTCGCGCAGCTGCGCGAAATCAGCCAGGAGTACAAGCTGCTGCAAAACGGCAAGCTCGACGGCGCGGCCCGGCGGCAGCCGAAGCTGCCTTTCGCGGCGCGGCAGCGCCTGAGCTCCGTTTTCGAATTCTTTGCCGACCGCAACTCCCTGCCAGTGCTGCAGCCCCTGTTTGCGGCCTCGCTCACGCCGCCCGATTCGGTGCGCAGCCTTTCGCGGCAGCAGCAGCGCCTGCAGGCGAACAAATGGGAGGAGCGACCCTTCACGCTCACCGGCTACGACCGAATTTCGCGCTACATCACCGAGAAGGACGTGCGTGAGGCAGGCCAGCGGGTGAACTTCGGGACGGAACGAAAAGCGAGAACGAGCGAGGTATACGCCCTGGGCGGCGGCCGCTACTGGCTCAACGATATCAATGTGCACGACTATGACCGGGGCACTGCTACAGCCAACGTAGTGGCCTCGATTCCGTTGGCCGACAACGGCAGTTTCCGGGTACGGGCGCTTCGCTACGGGCAGCAACTGATAGTGGAAAGGTCGCAGGGTACGGGGCGCTGGCAGCAGCTGCTGGCGGTGTCGCCGGGGGGGCTGGCCGATTCGCTGGCCACCGTTTATGGCCGAAACCCCGCCGATTACCGCGTCAATCTGACCACGCAAGATCTCACGCTCCGCGCTGCCAGCCCCACCCTAAAGCTGCAACTTTACCTAACCGATTTAACCCGCGAGCAGCAGGGCGACACGGTACGCTACAACTACCAGGCCCGCGCGCTGCTGGAGGTGAGGTAAACCAATGCCGGGGCAGGGCGAAGAATAGGCCGCCCGATACACCAGATTTGTGTCTCTGCTTTTCCGGCCTTTTATTCATTGTCTGCTGGTCGGCAAGCTGATACCACTCTTGGTTTTTTAGGCGTTAGCTCCTGCTTCGGCACGCAGGCAGCACAGGAGTCGGCGCACGTAATCGGGCGGGCAATCCGCTGCCGCATAATGGTCGTAACTTTCGGTGGGCAGCGCGGCATTCGGTTTCGGCGGGCCGCGAGGGTTTGTTGAATCCGTGCGGCAGCGCCTGCCTGAAAACTATTCGTTCGTTCTCACGCTTACCAGCGCATTCTCCCTTCTATTCGAATTCTTCTCTCATGGAGCAACACATTCAGCAGCAAGTACAGGACTACTACGGCCGCGAGCTGACCACCAGCCAGGACCTGAAAACCAACGCCTGCTGCACCGACGACATTCCGACCGCCCACAAACGCATTCTGGCCACGCTGGAGTCGGAAGTGCTGGAGAAGTACTACGGCTGCGGCGTGTGCGTGCCTTCGGCCGTAGAAGGCCTCACGGTACTCGACCTGGGCTCGGGCTCGGGCCGCGACGTGTACTTGCTCTCGAAGCTGGTGGGCGAGCAGGGCCACGTAATTGGGGTCGATATGACGGAGGAGCAGCTGGCCGTAGCCAACCGCAACATTGCCGCTCATACCACCAAATTCGGCTACGCCAAGCCCAACGTGGAGTTCCGCCACGGCTACATCGAAGACCTGGCCGCCGCCGGCATCGAGGACAACAGCGTGGACCTGGTGGTGAGCAACTGCGTGCTGAACCTGAGCACCGACAAAGCCGCCACTTACCGCGAAATATTCCGGGTGCTGAAGCCCGGCGGCGAGTTGTTTATTGCCGACGTGTTTGCCGACCGCCGCATTCCCGAAAGCCTGCGCCAGGACCCCGTGCTGTACGGCGAGTGCCTGAGCGGCGCCCTGTACACCGAGGATTTCCGCCGCCTGCTGCGCGAGCTGGGCATCAACGACTACCGCCTCATGAGCCAGCGCCGTCTCACCATCGACAACGAGGAGATTGAGCAAAAGGTGGGCAACATCAAGTTCTACTCGCTCACGGTGCGGGCCTTTAAGCTGGCCCTGGAAGACCAGTGCGAGGATTACGGCCAGGTGGCTACCTACCTGGGCACCCTGCCCGACGAGCCCAACGGCTTCACCCTCGACGACCACCACCACTTTGAAACCGGCCGGCCCATGCTGGTGTGCGGCAACACCGCCGACATGCTGGCCCTCACTCGCTTCGGGGCGCACTTCCGCCTCGATGGGACCAAAGACCGGCATTTCGGCCTGTTCCCGTGCGGGCCCGCGGTCACTACGGCCAGTTCCTCTGCCGCCGACGATACTACCGGCAGCTGCTGCTAAGCAACCAGCCGTTACGTCAGAAAACGCCCCCGCACNNGTGCGGGGGCGTTTTCTGACGTGACGGCCTTGACCAGGATGCCTAGTTGAACGAATACCGCAGGCCCAGTTGGCCCTGCCAGCGCGAGCTGATGGGGTCGGTTTGCCAAGGGGTGCCAGTAGGTTCCTTGAACTGGTATACGGGCCGGTTATCCTCGATGCGCACGAAGTTGAGCAGCGCGTAGCCCGAGTTGTTGATGTTGGGCACGAAGTACTGCCGGCCCCAGTCGTTGCTGAGCAGATTGCCCAGGTTGAGCACGTCGAGCGTGATTTCGAGGCGCTGGGTGCCGGCCTGGGTGAGGGGCAGCTTGGCCGTGAGGCGCAGGTCGAGTTGCTGGACCCAGGGCGTGCGGGCCGCGTTGCGCTCGGCGTAGCGGCCGCGGCGGCTTGCCAGGTAAGGGCTGTTGTTGATGTAGGCGTCGAGCTGCTCGTACTGCTGCGCCGCCGATACCGGCGCGGCCCCCGTGATGGGCGCCAGCACTATATCCTCGCGGGTGCGGGGGATGAAGAGTAGGTCGTTTTTGGCCGAGCCGTCGCGGTTCACATCGCCCTCATACACAAACGAAAACGGACTGCCCGAGCGCGCAATGTATACCAGGCTGGCCCCCAGGTTCACCTTGCGCACGTTCAGGTTATAGTACACGTTGCCTATGAACTTGTGGCGCAAATCGAAGTTGGAATAGGCCAGGGCAGGGGAGTTGGCCACCAGCGACTGGTTCCACTCGTAGTTGGCCGCCGGCGACACGCGCACGCCGTTCACGATGTCTTTGCTCTGGCCGTAGCTGTAGCCGGCATAGGCCTCCAGGCGGTTCTGGATGCGCTTGCTGAGCGTAAACGTGGCGTTGTAGTTGTAGCCCCGGTTGGTGTTGCGCATCACAAACACGTTGGTAAACGCGGGGTCGATTTTAGCCGCGCTGCCGGTGTTGGTGAAGTAAGGCCGGTTGTCGGGGCCGGCGAAGGTAGATTTGGCGTCCTTGAAATTGATGGACTGAAACAGCATACCCGTCACCACTTTCGAGTACAGGCCCTCGGCCGTGAAGGTGAAATCATAGGGCAGCTTCACATCCACGGCCAGCGTGGATTTCCAGTCGCGGGGCAGCTTGAAATCGTTGTCAATCAGGTTGATTTCGGCAATGCCGGGCTGCACCGACTGCAACGACGACAGGTCGCCGGCAATGGGCAACGTGCCGGTAGGGCGGAAGTCGATGTTGTTGTAGCGGTTGCCCGAGATATAGTGTGCGTAGGCGTACCACACAAACGGAATGCGCCCCGTAAACAGCCCCGAGCCGCCCCGCACCTGCACCGTATTGGCCTCGTTGAGCTGGTAGTTGAAGCTGAAGCGAGGGTTGAATTGCGGCACGCCACCAAACTTGTTCTGGTACTGCGCAAACTCCGGATTGCGGGCCACGGCCGGGTTCACCGGCACCTTATCGGGGTGCAGCTGCATGTCGAGGCGCAGGCCCAGCTGCAGGCTCAAACGGTCGGTTGCGCGGTAGTCGTCCTGGGCGTAGGCGCTGAGTAGCAGCACCCGGTAATCGGCCGAAGGCTGGTTTTTGTTGAAGGCCGCGTCGTTGTTTTGGGTGTTGTACACGCCGCGCACCCGGTTGGGGCGGTTGGCCAGAAACGCATCTACCGAAGGGTACTGCCAGCGGCCGTTAAAGGCCGTCAGGAAGCGGTACTCAATGTTGTTCAGCTCGTTGGTAGTGCCGAAAGTGAGCGTGTGTTTGTCCTTGAAAACCGTCAGGTTGTCGGTGAGCTGGGTGGTGCTCACGCTGGAGCCGTAAATGGCCGCCTCACGATACGTACCTGCGTAGATGATGGTGGAGGCATTGTAGCTGATTTCGAGGTGCGGAAACAGCCGGTTCTGGTAGCTACGGTCTTCGTTCACGGTGTTGAAGCCGGCAATCAGCTGATTGGAAACCCGGCTGTTGAACGTGCTTTTCAGCTCGGCCACCAGGCTATTGGTGCGGCTGTTGTGCCGGAAGCCCTGGTTGCCGTAGTTGAGCACCGTAGGCGAGCGTTCGAGGTTATCGGCGAAGCCGGCCACGTAATTGTCGCGCAGCGTGAGGCGGTGCTTGTCGGAGATGTTGTAGTCGAAGCGCAGCAAAAACTTGTCGCTGTTGCGCCTGATGGAGGCGTTGCCAAACGTGCCGGGGTCGTAGCCGTACTCCGACTGCAAAAAGTTGCTCACCTGCCGGGCCACCTCCAGCGGCACGCCGGCGCCGGGCGTGCCGGGCGCAAACGATACCGGCTCTTCGCGGCGCTGCAACTCGTAGTTGCCGAAAAAAAACAGCTTGTTTTTGATGATGGGTCCGCCCAGGCTGGCCCCCGACTGGATGTCGTAGTACTTGTCGATGGGCGTGCGCAGGCCGTCCACACTCCGGCCCGTGAGCACCTGGTTGCGGCCGTACCCATACACGCTGCCCGCAAACCGGTTGGTACCGCTTTTAGTAACAGCGTTGATGTTGGCCCCCGTAAAGTTGCCCAGCGTGACATTGAAAGGAGAAACCACCACCGAAATTTCATCAATGGCATCAAGCGAAATGGGCTGGGTGCCGGCCAGCGCGCCGGGTGTGCCCGCGGCTACCGAGCCGGCCGCGCCGCCCGCCGGCTCCTGGAACCCCAGCACGTCGTTGGTGGCCATGCCATCAATGCTCAGGTTGTTGAAGCGGTAGTTGGAGCCGCCGAAGGAGTTTTTGTTGCCCTGCGGCATCAGCTTAGTCAGGTCGCCGAGGCTGCGGTTCACGGTGGGCGTGTTCTGGATGGCCGTTTGCCCCAGATGGTACGCCTGGCCATTTTTGTCGGTCGTGAACGGGTCGCTCTTGTTGGCCGTCACCTGCACGTCGGCCAGCTCGGTAGTGGTTTCGCGCAGCGTAAACGTCTGGCGGGCCACTTTGCCCAGGCTCAAGTACAGCTCCGTTTTGGTTTCGGTGGTGTACCCCACAAAGCTCACCTGCACCTGGTAGGGGCCGCCGGGCTTGAGGTTGGTGAGCAGGAACTTGCCGCTGGGGTCCGACTGCGTACCACTACGCGTACCGGTAGGCTGGTGCGTGAGCACCACCGTAGCGCCGGGAATAGCGCCCCCGCTTTGTCCCTCAACCTGGCCTTCAAAGGTGCTGGTCGTGAGCTGGGCAAACGTAAACAGCGGCAGAAAGCTGGCCACCAGCAGGAGTAGGAGTTGTTTCACGTAATGAGGGTAAGCAGGGGAGAAGGGGAATTAGATAAAGGCAGACCGTCATGCTGAGCTTGTCGAAGCATGTCTACCGCTTCGTTGAATTACTACCGCAACGAAGCGGTAGACATGCTTCGACAAGCTCAGCATGACGCTCACTCATCAGAGCAGCATCACTGGCCCAGCGTGTGAAAGGCGTAATAGAAGCCCGCGCTCAGCAGCGCGGCCACCGGCAGCGTGAGCAGCCATGACAACCCGATTTTGGCAATCTCGCGCGAGTTGGCCGTGCCGTTTACCAGCCCGATGCCATAAATGCTGCCCACCGACACATGGGTGGTAGACACCGGCAGGCCGAATTTGCTGGCTGCAATTACCAGCAGGCTCGTTATCAGGTTGGCTGTAAACCCCTGGCCGTGGTTGAGCTTCGATATCTTCTTGCTCATCGTATCGGCCACTTTGCGTGCGTTCAGCAAGCCACCAATGGCCATGACCACGGCCAGAATGAGCACATTCACGGGCATGGCGAAGAACTTGCACAGCAGCAGCAAACCCACCAGCTTGGGCGTGTCGTTGAGGCCGCGGGCAAAGCTCATGGCTGCGGCGCTGCCGTAGTGCAGGTTATTGATAAGGGGCTGAAAATTAAGGCCGATGAAGGTACCCTGGTAGCGGTTCTAGCACTCGGCCTGGGTGCCCGTGCCAGCTTGCAGCGTGGGCAGCGCCGTGAAAGCCGCCGTAGGCGCGGTGGCCACCGGCACCCAGGCATTGCCCACGCACACGCACGATGCCTCGGTGATGCCCGCCGCCCGGCGGCCCTGCCGAAACAGCACGTACACCAGACTGCCCAGCCCCACGGCCAGCACCGGCCCCAGAATAAGCGGCAGGAAAAAGCTGGCCCCCAACTTGGCAAAATTTACCGCTGTGCCCACTGCCACCAGCCCGGCGCCCACCAGCGCGCCCACCAGCCCGTGGGTGGTGGAAATGGGAAACCCGAACCGCGTGGCCAGCAGCACCGTAACGCCCGCCGCCAGCGCCACCGACAGCGTAAAATCAACCGACTGAATAATATCATCCGGCACCAGCCCTTTGCCCGAGAAATTTCTAATCAGCTCCTCGGCAAAAAAGTACGAGCAGATGGAGCCGGCAAACGTAGCCACCGTGGCCAAAATTAGGGCCGGTCGGTAGGCTAATGTGCCGCTGCCCCACAGCGTGGCCACACCCTTAAAGTTGTCGTTGGCTCCGTTGGAATACGTGAGCAGCAGAACCGCCAGAAACAGGAAAAGCAACAGCATGAGCAGCAGCAGTAAAAAGCCTAAACAAAAGCCCCACACCAGATACTAGTGAGGGGCTTGTGGGGCAATCTACGGCGGTATTCCGACCGTTGGTTTCACCGGGTCAGGAAATAATTTTCCTCAGGCAAGCAGGGCAGCAACAATTGAATAGCCGCGCCACTGAATCCCACATCCTCGGTTAAACCGAAGCTTAATTACGGCTTCTTATTCCCACTCAATCGTCGCCGGTGGCTTCGAGCTGATGTCGTAGACCACGCGGTTGATGCCGCGTACCTGGTTGATGATACGGTTGCTGACTTCGGCCAGGAAATCGTAGGGCAAGTGGGCCCAGTCGGCCGTCATACCATCAACGCTGGTTACGGCGCGCAGGGCCACTACCTGTTCGTAGGTGCGCTCATCACCCATTACGCCCACGCTCTGGATGGGCAGCAGCATTACGCCGGCCTGCCACACTTCATCGTAGAGGTTGTGTTCTTTCAGGCCGTTGATGAAGATGGCGTCGGCGCGCTGCAGCAAATCCACTTTGAGTGGCGTGATGTCACCTAGAATGCGGATGCCCAGGCCGGGACCGGGGAAGGGGTGGCGGTGCAGAATGTGGCTTGGCAGGCCCAGCGCCGCGCCTACCTCGCGCACTTCGTCCTTGAACAAGGCCCGCAGCGGCTCCACAATCTTCAGGTTCATCTTCTCGGGCAGGCCCCCCACGTTGTGGTGGCTCTTGATGGTTACGGCCGGCCCGTTCACCGAAACCGACTCGATTACATCAGGATAAATCGTGCCCTGGGCCAGCCAGCGGGCGCCCTGCACTTTCTGCGCCTCCTGGTCGAACACCTCAATGAATGTGCGGCCAATGGCCTTACGTTTCTGCTCGGGGTCGGTAAGCCCTTCGAGGGCCGCGTAAAACTCGGCGCTGGCATCCACGCCGCGCACGTTCAGGCCCAGGTCTTTGTAAGAGTGTAGTACGTCTTCGTACTCATCCTTGCGCAGCAGGCCGTTGTTCACGAAAATGCCGTGCAGCCGCGAGCCAATGGCTCGGTGCAGCAGCAAGGCCGCCACGCTCGAATCGACGCCGCCCGAAAGGCCCAGAATCACCTGGTCCTGCTCGCCAATGGTGGTTTGCAGCGTGGCCACCATGCTATCCACGAAGTGCTCGGGCGTCCAGTCCTGGGCGCAGCCGCACACATCCACCACGAAGTTGCGCATCAGGCGCTTGCCGTCCGTCGAGTGCGTTACTTCGGGGTGGAACTGGATGCCGTAGGTCTGCTGGCCTTCGATTTCGTAGGCCGCCACCGCCACATCGGGGGTGCCGGCAATGGCCAGAAAGCCCGTCGGCAGCTCCTTGATGGTGTCGCCGTGCGACATCCAGACCTGCGAGCCGGGCTCCAGGCCATGCAGTAGTGGGTGGTGCTGGTTGATGTGCGTCAGGCGGGCGCGGCCATACTCGCGGATGGTGGCTGGCAGCACTTCGCCGCCCTGCTGATGAGCCAGCAACTGCGCGCCGTAGCACACGCCAAGCACCGGCACCCGGCCCAGGTAGGCGCTCAGGTCGGGGTTAGGCGAGTCGGCGTCGCGCACCGAGCAGGGCGAGCCCGAAAGCACGACGCCCCGGATGTCCTCAGTGAGGTCCGGGGCGTGCGTAAACGGATGAATTTCGCAGTAAACATTCAGCTCCCTAATGCGCCGGGCAATTAGCTGGGTGTATTGCGAACCGAAATCGAGGATAAGAATTTGTTCAGGCATAGGCAAAAGTAGTGTCCCTGTTTGAAACCCGCCGCACCCGCCCATCCTTTTTTTCGGTGCCAGCCCCCGGCCGCAAGTAAGGTGTAGCGGGCATCGAACCTGTGAAAACAGCATTGCCGGACCTATAGTAACCCGGCAGGGACATTACGTCAACAAAAAAAGCCCCTGATTACCTTGCTCATAGCCGTCCAACCGGCAAAATTCGGCTAAAGCACGAAGAAATCAGCGAAACTGTGCCTACCTTTGCATCGGCGAGTCAGAACGACCAGCTCCTGCTGAATTCCCCCAGGACCGGAAGGTAGCAAGGGTAGGTGGTTGAGCGGTGCGATTTTGGCTCGCTTTTTTTTGGCCCAAGGATTAGCGCGGGTTTTAACGGATTTCCCGGTTTTTGTAGCCGGCCCGTTTCCGCCAGTTAATCATGCAACTGATAAATAGAAAAGGCGGCCCGTTTGGGCCGCCTTTTTGTTTTTGCGTACTTTGCGCCGCCGGTCGTTGCCGGCTTCCGGAAGCAGATCGGCCCGTTCAACGGCTCGTTCCCTAAATCCGTGAAATCTGATAAAATCAGTGCTAATCCGTGATCTGATGAAGTTTTTTCTCGATACCGCCAACCTCAAGGAAATTCAGGAAGCCGTAGAGTTGGGCGTGCTTGACGGCGTGACTACCAATCCCTCGCTAATGGCTAAAGAGGGCATCAAAGGCACTGATGCCGTGATGAGCCACTACAAGCAGATCTGCGAAATCGTGGACGGCGACGTGTCGGCCGAGGTAATTGCCACCGATTTTGAGGGCATGATCCGTGAGGGCGAGGCGCTGGCCGAGCTGCACCCCAACATTGTGGTGAAGGTGCCCATGATTAAGGAAGGCGTGAAAGCTATCCGTTACTTCTCCGATAAAGGCATCAAGACCAACTGCACGCTTATCTTCTCGGCCGGACAGGCTCTGCTGGCTGCCAAGGCTGGTGCTACGTACGTGTCGCCTTTCGTGGGCCGTCTCGATGATATCGGCCACGACGGCCTGCAGCTGGTGCAGCAGATTGTGGACATTTTCAGCAACTACGGCTACCCTACGCAGGTGCTGGCCGCCTCGGTGCGCCACGTACCGCACCTGTTGCAGTGCGCCGAGCTGGGTGCCGATGTGGTAACCTGCCCCCTGAGCGTCATTACGGGCCTGCTCAACCACCCGCTCACCGATAAGGGGCTGGCCACTTTCCTGGCCGACCATCAGAAGGCGAATAGCTAACGCTAATTATGAATTTTGAATTTTGGATTATGAATTGTGGACGGAGGCTGAAATACCTCAATTTAAAATTCATAATCCAAAATTCATAATTAAAAAAAGCCGTGTACATCATCAAAGTAAAGGGCAAGGCCAAAATTCCGGACTACATTCAACTGCGAGACCAGGAATTTGTGCTCATCGCCTACTTCCGGGCCGACAGGCCGCTGAAGGACCTGCACCGTTACGGCCTCGAAGGCAAGGAAACCGCGTTGGCCGGCGTTATCAGCGGCCTCGAATTTGGCCGGCTGCAGAAGCTGGATATTTAGGACATAGCTTTTTCAGGTAAAAACGCCCCATAATCCCACACTATGACCGTTATTGAGCTGCACGATGCCTACATTATGCAGGACGTAAATACGGTGCTGCAGAAAGTGACGTTTGCGCTGGAAAAGGGCGAGTTTGCTTATCTGGTAGGCCGGACGGGTTCGGGCAAAAGCTCGCTGCTGAAGACGCTGTACGCCGATTTGCCGCTGCCCGCCGGTACCGGCTCGGTGGTGGGCTTCGGGCTGCCCCGCAGCATGGGCAGCAGCGGCAGCGAGAAAGTACCTTACCTGCGGCGCAAGCTGGGTATCATCTTCCAGGATTTTCAGTTGCTCTTCGACCGTTCGGTGGCCGATAACCTGCTGTTCGTACTCAACGCTACCGGCTGGAAAGGCAAGGCTCGCAAGCAGCAGCGTATTTCTGAGGTGCTTATGCGGGTAGGGCTAGCCAGCGTGGCCGGCAAAATGCCCCACCAGCTGTCGGGCGGTGAACAGCAGCGGGTAGTAATTGCCCGGGCGCTGCTGAATGAGCCGTTGCTGCTGCTGGCCGACGAGCCCACCGGCAACCTCGACCCCGACGTGTCGGACAGCATCATGAAGCTGTTCGTGGAAATCAACAACGCCGGTACGGCCGTGCTTATGGCCACCCACAACTACCAGCTCATCGAGCAGTATCCCCACCGGGTGCTAAAGTGCGAGCAGGGCCAGCTGATTGACTCGGCCGTGACGCCCTTTGCCTTGAGCTAAACTCGCCTGACCCAAAAAAAGCGGGCTCTGCTGACAACCAATTGGCCTGCCTGCGCCTCTAGGGGTGGGCAGCCGTGCTGTCCGATTCCTCATCCCCAACTGCAAGCCCCTACCCGTCGCGCATGATTGGGCTCTCCGTGCTGATTCCGGTGTTCAACAACGATGTGCGGCCGCTGGTGCGCGCATTGCTGGCGCAGGCAGCCGATTGGCACGGCCCCGTTGAAATCCGCTGCCTCGACGATGGTTCGCAGGAGCCTTTTCGGGTGTTGAACCGCGAGCTGGCCGGGTTGCCTGGGGTAGTGTATAGTGAGCTGGAGCGCAACGTAGGCCGGGCCGCTATTCGCAACCAGCTGGCCACCACCGCCCGCTACGCCTGGCTGCTGCTGCTCGACAACGACAGCCGCCTGCCCGATGACCAGTTTCTGGCCCGCTACCGGGCCGGCCGCTACCTGGCTCCGGTATTGGTTGGCGGCACCATCTACCAGGCAAGCCCGCCCGCCGATGACGCTCTGCGCCTGCGCTGGCTGTATGGCTGCCGGCGTGAGGCCCGACCAGCTGCCGTGCGCCAGCGCGCCCCACATGGCCAGCTCACGCTCAACAACCTGCTTATTCAGGCCGGCGTTTTCCGGGAGTTAGGCCTCGATGAAAGCCTCACGCGCTACGGCCATGAGGACACGAAGTTTGGCTGGCTGCTACGCCGCTCCGGCATCGTGGTTCAGCACCTCGACAACCCAGTGCTGCACGAGGGCCTGGAAGCGGCCCCCGTATTCCTGCAAAAAAGCCATGATGCCGTGCGCAACCTGGTACAGCTGTACCAGGCCGAGGGCCTGGGGGCCGATACCCGCTTGCTGGGAGCCGCCCTGCGCCTGCAGCGCTGGGGCCTGAGCGAGGCCGTTCGCACCACGTTCAGCCTGCGCCAGAGCCAGGTGCAGCGCAACCTGCTCTCGGCCCGCCCCAGCCTGCGCCAGCTCGACGCCCTCAAGCTGTACTGGCTGCTGACGGAACTGCGCTAAGCAGCTGGCAATACCGGCCAGATAGCGCGCCGATCAAGGTAGAATACGCGAAAGCGCCGGCTCTTCCAGAGAAGAACCGGCACTTTCAGCGGTTTTACAGGCAGGCAGTTGGCTAGTCGTTGTCGGTGTTTTTTACTTCCGACTTCACTTCCTTGTAGGCACCTTTTACGGCACTGCCTACTTTGCTGCCCACATTAGCGGCACCCTGGCCAACGTCTTTACCGGCTTCCTTTACATCGGAAGCGGTGTTACTCGCGGCCCGGCCCACGGCCGAACGCTCGTCCTGGGTTTCGTTGGCTACCTCGTTGGCGGCGGCGCCGATGGCATCGGCGCCCTGTGCGGTGCGGGCTTCGGCCTTATCGAACGATTTGAAGGCGGCGTACTTCAACTTTTCTTTCTGAATCTCGGCCAGATCATTTACCGCAATGTCGCCTTTTACTTTGTCGTAGGCTTCGTCAAGCGCCCGCCATTCGGCGTTGATGTTGCGCCAGTCGTTGATGTCGTATCTGTCCTCGTTCTGCTTGATGTCCTTAACGAACGACTCGTACGTCTGGCGGGCGTTGGCAGCCGTCAGGCGGCTGGCCGGCGAACTGGGCTTATAATACTTGCCCAACTGCATGTCGCCCGCCGAACGGCTACTCCAGGAGGCCTCGCGCTTGTCGTAGGCGGTGGTGTAGCGGTTGCGTAGCTGCTCAATTTCCTGCCGGCGCGTGTCGTCATACTGGTCGGCATATTTGTCGACGGCCGCTACCCGGCTATCGAAATCGGCCTTCATCTGGGTCGTTTCGCGGTTGTAGTCGTCCTCGGTGGCATTGGCCGCGGCTTCGGCTCTGGATTCAGTATCCGAAACGAAGGTCTGGAAATCGTTGTAGGCCTGGTCTTTATCAGCGGCCATTTCGGTTTGCTGCGCGTTGTTGCAGCTGGTCTGCGTGAACAGGCCGCCCGTGAGCAGCAGGGCCGATAGCGCCGGAATGGTGAGGGTCTTGCGAAGCATAAGCGTGGGTTTAAGGAGGAAAGGGAGGTTGCCGGAGAGAGCAAAAGCGGCCGTAGCCTTTGGGGTCTAACGCAAACCTGCAACCTGCGGTTGCGGTGGTCGAGGGTGGCAGCAGGTGGGGTATAGCCCGATGTGGGGCGCTGTATATTTGCCGCTTCGGTTGCTTTTTTTCGATTTGTCCGTGTCTGTTTCCCCTTTGTCTGTCGGGCCACCTGCTCCTATTCAGCTGCTCGATTTACCGGCCCAGCACGCCCCGCTGCAGGCCGAGCTAAACGCTGCTGCCGCCGCCTGCCTGCACGAGGCCGCCTTTATTCAGGGGCCGGCCGTGGGGCAGTTTGCCGCCGAACTGAGCCAGTACCTGGGCGGCCCGCACGTGGTGCCCTGCGCCAACGGCACCGATGCCCTGCAACTGGCGCTGATGAGCTTGAAGCTGCCGGCCGGAGCCGAAGTGATTGTGCCCGCCTTCACCTACGTGGCCACCCTGGAAGCGGCCGTCGTGCTGGGCCTGCGCCCGGTACCGGCCGACGTACTGCCCGGCACCTTCAACCTCGACCCGGAGGCCGTAGCCGCTGCCCTCACGCCCCGCACCGGGGCTATTATAGCCGTGCACTTATTCGGGCAGTGCGCCGATTTGCAGGCCCTGCGCCAGCTGGCCGACCGGCACGGCGTGGCCCTTATCGAAGACAATGCCCAGGCCATCGGGGCTGCATTTCAGGCTGAAAACGGGCCCCGATGGATGGCTGGGACAGTAGGAGAGGTGGGCACTACCTCATTCTTCCCGAGCAAAAACCTGGGTGGCTTTGGTGACGGAGGCGCGCTGTTTACGCACGATGCCGGGCGCGCCGAATACCTGCGCCAATTGGCCAACCACGGGCAGACCCGCAAGTACCATCATCAGCATGTGGGCCTGAATTCGCGCCTCGATACGCTGCAGGCGGCCCTGCTGCGCGTGAAGCTGCCGCACCTGCTCGCCTGGACTGCCGCCCGCCAGCGCGTGGCCGCCCGCTACGACGCGCTGCTGACGGGCCTGCCGGGCGTTTCGGTGCCCGCCCGCGACCCGCGCAGCACCCACGTTTTCCATCAGTACACACTTACTGTGGCCGACGAGCCGGGCCGCCGCGACGCGCTGCAGGCGTATCTGGCGATGCGCGGTGTGCCTACGGCCGTGTACTACCCGCTGCCCAATCACCTGCAGCCCGCCTATGCGCCGCTGGGCTACCGGGCCGGGCAGTTTCCGGTGGCCGAGCGCCTGTGCCGCAGCGTGCTTTCGCTGCCCATCCACCCCACGCTTACCGATGAGCAGGTAGCCTACGTGGCGGCGCAGGTAGCGGCGGGGCTGGCCCGAGTGGAATAGCCGCCTGGCCCGGTAATTCCAATTTTCCCTCCTGATTCCTTGCCTGTGCGCGACGCCACCTCAATGGCTTTGCTGGGTAAGTACAGAGGCAGTATTAACTATGTTGCCTCAAGGAACTGGCAATCAGGTGGTCTTGAAACTACAAACACCAGTACCCGTACGACCTGGTGGAGACCAGTCTGAAAGCAGCGGGATACCCGGTTGGCTTGTCGCGCTGCATACCGGTTCGGTAGTGCCGGACCTTTACACCGTTCAAACGAACTGGAGCCAAAGTGCGCGCCCAAACACGACCTAAGCCTTCGCCAACAACCGATTCTAAAGGCCACGTTCCGTTCGAAAGTTAACCCTTTGCCTCTGGTTGTTTCGGTGGTCCCGTACTCTTTACGGGGTTATTATGATAGGGGGTATAACATCGGCCCGTCACGGAACACCCAGGCGGGTTCATTGGGCGTATCTACCTCATTTTATCATCTATAGGAAATTCTTATGCGGTCATTTGTTGCTGTTGTGGCTCTGGAGAAATGATACTTTTGCCTCCTACTGTAAGGTTTGGTTCTTGCCAGCACTCCAACAAGTATTCCACCATCAACTCCTAACTCCTATTGCCCATGTTGTACGCTAGCATTGCCTTATTCGTATTGGCTGCCACACTTGGCGCGACCATTCTGGTAACTTGGCTCAAAAAGAAGAATGCGCCCAAAGCTGTGGTATACAGCCACGGGCTGGCGGCCGTTTCGGGGTTATTGGTACTGGTGTACTACGCTTTTACCCACCCTGCAGCTTATCCCAAGCTCAGCATTATCCTGTTCATTGTAACGGCTTTGGGCGGAATTTATATGTTCCTGACCAGTGGCCCTGATAAGGCTAAGCCCACTGCTATAGCCGGCCTGCATGCGCTGCTGGCCGTGAGCAGCCTCATCACGCTGCTGGTGTACGTTTGGGGCTAGGCTGCTGGCGCTTACAAGGTTGCGTAGCAACTGGCGCGGCCTTTTTTAAGGGCCGACGCTCCGGCGCTCCGGCGCACGGCTCTGCTGCACCAGCCGTTTTTGCGCTGGCAGGTCGGGTGTATCCTACCTTCGGCCTGCTGCAATGGTGCCAGTTGGCGCCGGGGCCGGTTTTCGGTTAAGTGCTGCTACGCGGGGTTTGTATGCTACGAGTAGTGCTGCCAGCGCCAAAACACTGTCTCGAAACGATTCATCTATGCCTATAGAACCTGACTCTCCCGCCGTTTCCTCGCCCCGTTTGCCGCTGGCTGCTGCTGCGGATGACACCGTGCTCATTGCCCGCATTCTGGGTGGCGAGCAGACGTATTTCGAATTGCTGATCCGGCGCTACAACAGCGTGCTTTATAAAGTGGGCCGCTCCTACGGCTTTACCCACGACACCGTGCAGGACCTGATGCAGGATACCTACGTGGCCGCTTACCAGGCATTGGGCCAGTTTGAGGAACGGGCCAGCTTCAAAACCTGGCTGATACGAATCATGCTCAATAACTGCTACCACGGGCGCCGAGCAGCGGCCCGGCAGCCTCAACCTATGCCCGCCACCACCGATACTGCCGGCGCCTCCGGGCCCCCATCTGTTTCCGCTACCGACGGGCAGCAGGAAATTATCAATCGGGAGCTAGGAGCAGTGCTGGAGCAGTGCATCCAGACACTGCCGCCCAACTACCGGCTGGTGTTTGTGTTGCGCGAATTGGAGGGCCTCAGCAGCCAGGAAACGGCCAAAGCAGTGGGTACCACCGAAACCAATGTGAACGCGCGCCTGAGCCGGGCCAAATCCTTGTTGCGCCGAAAGCTGGAAAGCTGGTATCCGCAGGCATCGGTTTACGAGTTCAACCTTATTTACTGCGACGAGATGGTAGCCCGTGTATTCGGCCGTCTCAGCGCCCCACCCCGGGTGTCAGCCTGATGCCCCCGTAACGGTCCGGATGAGCCGGGCCGTTCTATCCATCACCCTTTCAATATTCGCTTATGAACAACGAAAATACCCCCGCTGGCAGCCCCCAGCCGGCCGCCGGCCTGACCCCCGCACTAGCCGCCGCCGCAAGTGCGCAGCAAGCCCTGGCCCAGGAGGGCAAGGCAGGCGTAACCTCGGACACCAAAATCAGCCCCACAGAAATGGTGGAGATGATGCACTCGACCTTCGGCAAGCACCACGCCCGGGCCGTGCATGCCAAGGGCATCATTCTCACTGGCCACTTTGTGGCTGCGCCCGAAGCGAAAAACCTGTCGCGGGCTGCGCACCTGCAGGGCGACAAGCTACCAGTTGTTGTGCGCTTTTCCGACTTCACGGGCATTCCCGACATTCCGGACACCGAGGACGACTCGAAGCCCCGGGGAATGGCCGTGAAGTTTCTGCTGCCCAACCATAAGGTGACCGACATCATTGCCCACAGCGTAAATGGCTTTCCGGTAGCAACTACCGACGAGTTTCGCGTGTTTCTGGCGGCCGTGGCGGCCAGTGGTCCTGAGGCCCCCAAGCCCACGCCGCTTGAGCAATACCTGGCTGCGCATCCGGCTGCCAAGGCATTCGTCGAAGCGAAAAAGCCGTTTTCGACCAGCTGGGCCACGCTGCCCTTCTTCGGGGTGAATTCTTTTAAGATGACCAACCAGGCCGGCGAGGAGCGGTTTATTCGCTATCAGTTGGTGCCAATGGCCGGCGAGCAAAACATGACCAGTGAGCAGGCGCAAGCGGCAGGAGCCAACTACCTGCAAATGGAAATCAAGCAGCGCGTGGCCCGCGAGCCGATTTCTTTTCAGCTTTATGCTCAGATGGCGGAGCCAAACGACGCTGTACAGGACCCCTCTATAACCTGGCCCGACTCGCGCCAGCGCATGCTGCTGGGTACCCTGACTATTGATACACTGGCGCAGAACACAGAGGCCGAAGACAAAGCGCTGTTCTTTAATCCCAACAACGTACTTGATGGTGTGAGCATTGCCGACCAGATGCTGCTGGATCGGGCGCGCTCTTACCCTATATCGGTGGGCCAGCGCCAGTAGGCGGGCATCTTTTTGCCGGCAGGTTCTCTGGGCTGGCAACTTGTATTGTTTGCTTGTCTGAACGCTTTCCGGCCGGCTGGTTGGCTGGGTTTTCGAGCCGCCGGTGCGTGCTAGCCTGAACACGAACTACAGGCCGCTTCTGACTTCCTTTCCTCAACTGCTTCGCCTATGGCTGCCCCGCTCGTAACCCCGCTTGTCCCCGATGCCAACCCCGAAGTAGCGGAGCTGGCAGCTTTCTTCAACGAAACCCTGGGATTCTGCCCCAACAGCGTGCTGACCATGCAGCACCGCCCGGCCATTGCTACGGCTTTCATTCAGCTCAATAAAGCCGTGATGGCCAACCAGGGCCGGGTAACCAGCGCCCTGAAACGCCTGGTTGGCTACGTAAGCAGCCAAGCCGCCGGGTGCCAGTACTGCCAAGCGCACACCATACTAGCCGCCGAACGCTACGGAGCCGAGCAGCAGCAGCTGGCCCACATCTGGGAGTACGCCACGCATCCGGCGTTTTCGGCCCCCGAGCGGGCGGCACTCGACTTTGCCGTGGCCGCCTCGGCCGTGCCCAACGCCGTAAACGAAGCCATTAGCACCAACCTGCACCAGCACTGGACAGAAGGCGAAATAGTGGAGCTGCTGGGCGTCATCAGCCTGTTCGGCTACCTCAACCGCTGGAACGACTCGATGGGCACTCATCTGGAGGAGGGCGCCGTGGCTGCCGGGCAGCAGCACCTTGCCGGCCGGGGCTGGAGCCGTGGCAAGCATGCCTGAGGCTGTGTTGGCAAGCGGTAGCAAGGCGGCTTAGTCGGCATCGGGTGCGGCGCCGGGGGCCAGCAGCACCCGGTTCAACTCGGCGCGGTGCATACGCCAATCGGGCATGAATTGGTCCATCAGGCCCCAGAAACGGGCATTGTGCAGGCGTTCGTGCAGGTGGGTCAGTTCGTGTACCAGCACGTATTCGAGGCAGGGCAGGGGCCGCTTGATAAGCTCCAGGTTGAGCCAGACGCGGCGGGCCCCGATGTTGCAGGTGCCCCAGCGGGTGCGCATCTGCTTGATGCCCCAGGCCGCCGCTGCCCGGCCCACCACCGGCTCCCAGCGGGCAAAAAGCGCGGGCAGCACCTGCTTCATTTGCTGCCGGTACCAAGCCGCCAGCACGGCTTCACGCTGGGCCACCGTGCTACCTTCGGGCACGGACAGGCGTATCTGGCGGGCCTCAGGTAGCAGCGCCACGCCCGCGCGGCCCGCGGCCGGCACTATCAGCAGCTCGTAGTACTGGCCCAGGTAAGGTACTGTTTCGCCCGATTCGTAGCGGCGCTGCGGGGCCGGCTCGCGGGCTGCAAACCGCTGCTGCTGCTGCTCAATCCAGCCCCGGCGGGCACGCACAAACTCCGCAATTACCGTAACAGGCGTTTGCAGCGGTACCGCTACCCGAATACGCCCCCCGGCGTACACCGTTAGGCGCAGGCTGCGCATGCGCTGGCGCACGAGGTCAATTTCAAGGCCGGCAATTTCCATATTTGAAAGCTTCAGGCCGCAAGCTACAAGCGGCAAGCTATAAGTGGGGGCTTATTGCCCGAAGCTTGTAGCTTGCGGCCTGAAGCTTGCGGCTCCTACAGAAGCTTGCGGCCTGAAGCTTGCAGCTCACTATGGAATCAGCCGTTCGTTTTGTTATCTGCGGGGTGGGCCACATTGGCCGCCGCCATGCCGCGCTGGTGGCCGCTCACCCCGAGGCCCAGCTGGTGGCGCTGGTCGATATCCGGCCCGAGCTGGCCCCGGTGCTGGCCGCCGACTTCCCCGGCGTCCCGTTCTTTGCCTCCCTCGACGACTACCTGAGCCAAGGCCCCGCCGCCGATGTGCTGACGGTGGCCACGCCCAACGGCCTGCACGCCCAACAGGCCGTTCGGGGCCTGCGGGCGGGCCTGCATGTGGTGGTCGAAAAACCGCTGGCCCTGCATAAGTCCGATGCCGAAGACATCGTGCACACGGCCCTGCAAACCGGCCGTTTCGTGTTTGGGGTGATGCAGAACCGCTACTCGCCGCCCGCCGCCTGGCTGAAGCAGGTGGTAGACGAGGGCCGGCTGGGCCGCGTGTTTCTGGTGCAGCTCAACTGCTTCTGGAACCGCGACGAGCGGTACTACACGCCCGGTAGCTGGCACGGCACCCGCGCCGCCGACGGCGGCACGCTCTTCACCCAGTTCAGCCACTTCGTGGATCTGCTCTACTGGGTGTTCGGCGACATCACCAACCTCGCGGCCCGCTTCCGCGACTTCACCCACGAGCACCTCACCGAATTCGAGGACTCGGGCCTGGTAACGTTTGACCTGGTGCGCGGCGGCAGCGGCACGCTCCAGTACAGCACCGCCGTCTGGGACCGGAACTTGGAAAGCTCCCTTACGGTGGTGGCCGAGCGCGGCAGCCTGCGCCTGGGCGGCCAGTACATGGATAAGGTGGAGTACTGCCACCTGCAGGACTACACGTTGCCCGCGCTGCCGCCCACCAACCCCGCTAACCAGTACGGCCCTTACCAGGGCTCGGCCGCCAACCACGTCCACGTCATCGATAACGTGGTAGAAACCATCCGGCAGCGCGGCGTGGCCACGACTAATGCGCTGGAAGGCTTGAAAGTGGTGGAGATGATTGAGCGGATTTACGCGCTGAAGTGAGCTATATGCAATACCTACAGCAAGTGGCAACGGTGAAAGTCAGAGGACAATCAGGATTAAGAGGTATCATATTGGCTATTGGGGAGAAATGGGAGCTACTGCGTAGCATTCCAGTGGACTATGTAGTTGACGGCATGCTGTTAATTAATCAGAAACACATAGTAAAAAAGACGCGCAGAGATGAGGATGAGTTTGTCGAGAAAATATTACGGCTCAAAATGGTGCCGTTCGAGAACACGCAGCAATTCGACCTTAATTCAACGCCAAATCTTTTCACTCAATTACAGCAACAAGAGAAATTAGTGCAGTTCACTCTCCACGATGATTCCGTGAATTTCATTGGTCAGATTACCCAAGTGAACCATAAATCTTTCCGATGTCAACTGATAAGTGTTAAAGCTGCATGGCTGCAGGAAGTCAATATAAAATACTCCTCAATAAGAACTATCGGTTTGGCAACCGATTACGTCCTCTCGTTGCAATTAGCGGTGGATAGTGAGGATAGTGCCCTTGATAGCTGTAACGGCACATAAAGCGTGATAGACCCCTACGACCAGCAAGCTCTGAACGACCTGCGCGACTGGCAGCAGCGGATGCGGCAGAAGCCCACGCTGCTCAACCGTTTCACGCGCCAGCTGCAGGCCCGACTCAATGCCATGCTGCCCGAAAAGCTGCACCGCGTCCTTACGGCCACCATCCAGAAAATGGTGGAAGGCGTGCTGTTCGGCTCGCAGCATACCACCCGCCAGCCGGTGCAGGTGGGCACGCTGGCCGAGCGCGAGGCGCAGGTGCGGGCCCGCATCCGCAGCTACCGCAACGCGGCGGCCGTGGAGGGCGGCGCCACCGGGGCCGCCGGCTTCCTGCTGGGCCTGGCCGATTTCCCGTTGCTGCTCGGCATCAAGCTCAAGCTGCTGTTTGATATTGCTGCGCTTTACGGCCACGATGTGCGCCAGCTGTCCGAGCGGCTCTATCTGCTGCACATTTTCCAACTGGCTTTCAGCAGCCAGCACACCCGCCGCGAAACCTACCGCCAGCTGGCCGAGTGGCCCGCCACGGGGGCCACAGCCACCGCTGAAACCTTCGATTGGCGCCAGTTTCAGCAGGAGTACCGCGACTACATCGACTTGGCCAAAATGGCCCAGCTGCTGCCCGTGGTGGGCGCGGCCGTGGGGGCCGTGGCCAACTACCGCCTGCTGGCCCAGCTCGGCGAAACGGCCATTATGGCCTACCGTCTGCGCTGGTTTGCCGAAGCGCCCGAACCGCCGTCGGATACTTCGCCCGCCTTGTTGCCCGAGTAACCGCAGCCGGCCAGAGAAGAAAATCAAAACACCCTGACGGTAGCTGTCAGGGTGTTTTTTTGCTGGGCATCGGCTTGAAAGACAGTGCGCTGCATGACGTTTTTTAAGCGTCGTTTATGATGGTTCCGAGCGGTTAATGGGTGCTGAAAAGATAGGACGAATGGGCAGCTGGTTGCCGGGGCAGCAATCCGGATTTACCTTTACCGCATCAATTCTTTCTTCCCCGAAGGATTGTTTTTATAAAGAGGCGCTGAGAGACAGGCTCGATGAAGCGTCGGCAACCATCCGCAACCGCGGGCACGGTGCCAAGTCCTGACCATATAAAAACAAGTTACCGTGGACGCCTCCTGCACCGCCCTGCTTTCTTCTGCCACCTTCCTCGTCGCGTCCGTCGTGCTCCGGCACCGGCCCGGCGGGCGTTGTTGGGGCTGTTGTTGCCGGAGCTAAGTACCGGTTGCGGGCCGTTTGGCCTGCCGGGTAAGCGCCCACCCGTTTCTCGCCGCGCCGTCGGCTCCTGCACTTCCTTCTTGCCAGAGTGCTTAAGCCGGCAGTCATAGCTGTTTCCCTGGTGGAGGCTGCTGAAGTTGGGCTGCTTGACTCCGTGGTTCTGTCCTGCTGCCCGCGCGCTGTGCCTGCCGGAGCGGTGAGCATCTGGGCGCTTCCCGGACTTGGCTGGCTGGCCGTCTGCCGGCCCTATTGAACAAGACAGCGGGCCACCACTGGTCCGATTTACTTTCACCCGAACAGGCACCGCGACCAGCGGCTACGGTTCTTCTTTTTTGTATGCTTAAGAAATCATTGGAACTGCTACGGCAGGAAGCGGCCGAAACGGGCAGCAACACCCTCAAACGAAGCCTCAACGGCTTCAATCTCATTGCTATCGGCGTTGGCGTAATTATCGGGGCCGGCCTGTTCTCGCTCACCGGCATTGCGGCCGCCAACAACGCCGGTCCGGCCATCACGCTCTCGTTTATCGTGGCGGCCGTGGGCTGCGCGTTTTCGGCCCTGTGCTACGCCGAGTTTGCCTCAATGGTACCCGTCTCGGGCTCAGCCTACACCTACGCCTACGCCACCATGGGCGAGCTGTTTGCCTGGATTATCGGCTGGGACTTAGTACTCGAATACTCGGTGGGCGCGGCGACGGTGGCCATCAGCTGGTCGCAGTACCTGCTCAATTTTCTGGGCAAATATGGTATCCACCTGCCCCCGCAGCTGGTCATGTCGCCGTTCGAAACGGCCACACTGGCCGGTGGGGCCGAGGTGCACGGGCTGGTGAACGTGCCGGCCATGCTCATCGTGCTGGCCATTACGCTCATCATCATCCGGGGTACGGCCGGCTCGGCGTGGTTCAATGCGCTGGTCGTTACCCTGAAGGTGGCCGTGGTGCTGGTATTCATCGGTCTGGGCTGGCAGTATATCGACCCCGCCAACTATCAGCCCTATATCCCGGCCAACACCGGCACGTTCGGCGAGTTTGGCTGGAGTGGGGTGTTGCGCGGGGCCGGCGTGGTGTTTTTCGTATTCATCGGCTTCGATATCGTGGCCACCATGGCCCAGGAAACCAAGAACCCGCAGCGCAACCTGCCCATCGGCATTCTTGGCTCGCTGGCGGTCTGCACCGTGCTGTTCGTGCTCTTCGGCTACGTAATGACAGGGCTGGCCAACTACACCGAGTTCAAAAACAGCGCCGCCCCGGTGGCCATTGCCATCGAAAAAACGCCCTACGCCTGGCTGTCGGGGGCCGTTATCCTGGCCATCATTATCGGCTACACCTCCGTTATTCTGGTGGATTTGCTGGGTCAGAGCCGGGTATTTTTCAGCATGGCCAAAGATGGGCTGCTGCCCCCGGTATTTGCCCGCATCAACGAGCGGTTTCGCACGCCTCTGCAGTCCAACCTGCTGCTGGGCCTGTTCATTGCCCTGTTCGCGGGGTTCGTGCCCATCTCGGTGGTCGGCGAAATGACGAGCATCGGCACGCTGCTGGCCTTCGTGATGGTGTGTGCGGGCGTGCTCATCATGCGCAAGCGCGAGCCCAACGCAGCTCGGCCTTTCCGCACGCCGTGGGTGCCGCTGGTGCCCATTCTGGGCATCCTTACCTGCGTAGTGATGATGTTGTCGCTGCCCTGGGAAACCTGGCTGCGGCTGGCCGCCTGGCTGGCTCTCGGGCTGGCCATCTACTACGGCTACGGCCGCAAGCACAGCAAGCTGGGCCAGCAGGCCCGGGCCGATGCCGCTCAGCAAGCACTGTAGCTCCAGCGCCCGCCGGTAGGCACTGCCATGCAGACGGTAGAGGGTGGCAGTAGGGGGTGGCGTAGGCACAACAGCCATGGGGTCCCGACGACTAGTCGTCGGGGCCCCATGGCTGTTGTAGTTGATAAGATGGGCTTGATTAGCCCTTGTTCTGGCGCTTGGCCTGGTGCCTGGCCTTTTTGTCAGCCTGCATCTGCGCGTACTTGGTGTACTGGTCGGCGCTCAGGATTTGCTTGAGCTGGGCGTCGTACTGCGCCCGCTGCCCCTTCATGGCCTGGTGCCGGGCTTTTCTATCGGCTTTGGCAACTGTGCCGGCCTGGCCCTTGTAGGCCTGCTGCTGCTGGATGCGGCCCAGGTGCAGTTGGCGTACCTGCTGGCTTTGGGCAGCCGAGAGGTTAAGGCTTTTGGTGAGTTTCTGCGCGGCGCGGTCGGCGCGTTGCTCAGGAGTCAGGTCTTGCTTCTGGCTTTTCTGGTATTGGCCACGGATAGTTTTTACCGGAGTAGTCTGGGCCGAAGCGGCAGCCGAAATCGAGAAGGCAGCAAGGAGGATGAGGAGCTTTTTCATGGCGTATGTAAGGGGAAAGTATTGTTTACAGAAAGGGTGTCCGGCAGCCAGCCAATCCGGCTGCGGGCTTCTGATAGAACAATTGCAACTCCGGTGCCACTTTGCGTCGGTGCAGGCCAAAAACGGCCTTTAAAAAATTTATATTTTCCTGTTAAACCTTTGATTCTGTTTTCTATCGACGATGTTAAATAATTGCCTGATAGATGTTTAAATTTTTTACGGGGCAGGCAATATACTGAACTTGCTACTCCACCAACAGCAGATTGCGGCGACGAATGTAAGCCTCCCGGTCCTGCCAGCGCACCCGGTACCACACGTCCTGCCGGCCTAGCACTTCAAACCGGTCGCCGGCGGCAGCGGTGGTTAGCCAGGCGGCGCCGGCGCTGGGGCCGGCCATAAGGGGGGCGCGGGCGCGGGCCACCAGCCCCACCCGGCCAGGGGCCAGCACGTTCAGCACCAATCCCACGCTCAGCAGATACGTGCCATAAACGGCCCACCAGGCCCGGTCGGCAGTACGGCGGCGCAGCAGCAGGGCCGCCCCACCTAGCACCGCCAGCACCAGCAGCCCCTGCAGCAGGCGGTAGTAATAGCGTTGCAGCGCGATAAACAGGTTTTGCCGCCAGGTGTCGGGGTAGCCCGTCAGGCGGTGCTCCTGGGCCAGGCTCACCATTTTCTGCCAGGTAGCGTAGCGCGGCTCCAGGCCCTGCGACACGCTCAGGTAGTATAGGGCAGCCGGGTAGTGGCCCAGCGCCTCCTGAGTGTAGGCCATGCGCAGCGCCTGCCGGCCCGACTGCAGGCCGTCGTGGTTGCGGGCCTGCCGGTACCAGGGGTAAGCCCGCGCCACCTGGCCGGCCTCGTACAGCGAATCGGCTTTCTGAAGCGCCGGACTAACATTTTGGGCCTGAATTGGTTGGGCGAAACTCAGCAGAAGCAGGAAAAAAAGGGGGGCTTTTTTGAGCAAAACAGTTGCACAGTTAAATCCAGGACTCTACTTTTGTGCCACAATCAGCCACAAGGGCCGGTTGTCAGTGCAAAGAAACTGATTCTGTAGCTCAGCTGGTAGAGCAATACACTTTTAATGTATGGGTCCTGGGTTCGAATCCCAGCGGGATCACCAAAACCCTTCCTACGCTTCGTAGGGAGGGTTTTTTCTTTTCAAGGATTTGGCAGCAAGTCCTGCCGGCCTAATAGCATCTACCCGGCCCGGCAGCACAACCGACCTTTTAGCGCGTTATATTTGTTGATTCCGCGCTGACGACCGAATCAGCGTAATCAGCGCCTAAAATCCGCAAAACCCGCGATGATTGTCTGCATTGCCGAAAAGCCCAGCGTAGCCCGCGAAATTGCCCATGTACTCGGTGCCGACCGCCGGATGGACGGCTACTACGAGGGCAACGGCTACCAGGTAACCTGGACGTTCGGCCACTTCTGCCAGCTGCGCGAGCCCGAGGATTACCGCCCCGAATGGAAGCGCTGGAGCATCCACGATTTGCCCATGGTGCCCGAGCAGTTCGGCATCAAGCTCATGCTGCGCGACGACGGCGTAGTGCGTCAGTTTGCGGTAATCAAGCGGCTGCTGGCCGCCGCCGACGAGGTAGTGAACTGCGGCGACGCGGGCCAGGAAGGGGAGGTGATTCAGCGCTGGGTGTTGATGGAGGCCAAGTACCGCAAGCCCACCAAGCGCCTCTGGATTTCCTCGCTCACCGAAGAAGCCATCCGCCAGGGTTTTCAAAACCTGCGCGAGGGCTCGGAGTTCGACTCGCTTTACCAGGCCGGCAAGAGCCGGGCGGTGGGCGACTGGCTGCTGGGGCTGAACGCCACCCGACTGTTCACGCTCAAGTACGCGCCCGGCCAGCGCCAGGTGCTCAGCATCGGACGGGTGCAAACCCCCACGCTGGCCCTGCTGGTCGACCGTTTTCACGAAATCCGGAACTTCAAACCCGAGCCCTACTGGGTGCTGCGGGCCGAGTACCGCAGCACCATGTTCAGCCACGTGGCCGTGGTGAAGGCAGGCAAGGACGACGACGAGCCCGACGAGAAAGCCCGCCTCAAGGCCCGCGGCTACTTCGTAACCCAGCAGGAGGCCGACGCCGCGCTGGCGCAGGTAACCGGCCAGCCCCTGACGGTGCGCGACGTCATCATCAAAAAAGGTCTGGAGAGCCCGCCCGCGCTGTTCGACCTGACCTCGTTGCAGGTGCAGTGCAACAACCAGCTGGGCCTGTCGGCCGAGGACACGCTCAAGACGGTGCAGGGCCTGTATGAGAAGAAAGTGGTGAGCTACCCCCGCGTGGACACCACGTTTCTGCCCGACGACCAGTACCCCAAAATTGCCGGTATTCTGCGCGGACTGGGCGGCTATGCGGCCCTCACGGCCCCGTTGCTGGCGGCCAAAATCCGCAAGAGCGCCAAGGTATTCAACAACAACAAAGTCACCGACCACCACGCCATCATCCCGACCGGGGCCAGCGCGAACGGCCTGGGCGGCAACGAGCAGCGGGTGTACGACATCATCGTGCGCCGCTTCCTGGCCGCCTTCTACCCCGATTGCGAAGTGTCGAACACGACCGTGACGGCCGACGTGGCGGGCCTCACGTTCCGGGTCCGGGGCCGGCAGATTCTCAGCCCCGGCTGGCGAGTTGTCTACGGCGACCCGGAGAAGCAGACGGTGGCCAACGAACGGCGCAGCAGTAGCAGCAGCGACGATGACGACGTGGTGGGCACCGTGCTGCCGGCCTTCGTGAAGGACGAATCCGGCCCGCACCAGCCCCGGCTCGATGCCAAGCAAACCCAGGCCCCGCGCGACTACACCGAGGCCATGCTGCTGCGGGGCATGGAAACGGCCGGCCGCAACGTGGACGACGACGAGCTGCGGCTGGCCATGAAGGAAAACGGCATCGGCCGCCCCTCTACCCGCGCCGCCATCATCGAAACCCTGTTCAAGCGCGGCTACATCATCCGCGACAAAAAGAAAATCGTGCCCACGCCCACCGGTGTCGAGCTGATTGGTCTGATCCGCAACCCTACCCTCAAATCGGCCGAGCTGACGGGGCAATGGGAGAAAAAGCTGCGCCAGATTGAAGGCGGCGAACTGGATCAGGAGCAGTTTCTGGGCGAGCTCAAGCAGCTGGTGCGCGAGATGGTGCAGGAGGTAAAGCAGGACGGCTCGGGCCGCGCCATCAGCACCACGGCCCCACCGGCCGGCTCGGGGCCGGCGAGCAAAGCGGGAGCCACGGCCGGCAAAACTGCGGCACCAGCCCCCAAAGCGGCAGCTACCCCAGCCATGCCCGGAGCACTTGGAACTTGCCCGGCCTGCGGCAGCGGCCATGTGCTGCGGGGCAAGTCGGCCTTTGGCTGCTCGCGCTGGAAGGAGGGCTGCCAGTTCCGGCTGCCGACCGAGTTTGAGGGCAAGAAAATCACCGACAAACAGGCCGGCGACCTGCTCAAAAAGGGCCGCACCCAGGTGATGAAGGGCTTTCTGGACGACGACGGCAACAAGTTTGACGCGGCCGTTATGCTCACGCCCGCCCGCACCCTGGAGCTGGTCCGCGCCGCCGAAAGCAAGCCCACCACCGCCACCGACCCCGGCCAGATACCCTGCCCGGTGTGCCGGCTGGGCCAGATGCTGCGCGGCAGTAGCGCCTGGGGCTGCTCCCGCTTCCGCGAGGACTGCCAGTTCCGGGTGCCCTTCGCCTGGGGCGGCAAAACCCTCACCGACACCCAGATGAACCAGTTGCTGCGCAAGGGTAAAACCGGCGTCATCCGCGGCTTCGTGTCCGGCAAAACCGGCAACCGCTACGAAGCCGTGCTGCAAATCGGGGCCGAGGGGCGCATTGAACCGGTGTTTGATAATAAACGATAATCCCTATGTCATGCTGAAAGCCTATAGCATATTTATACTCTTGCTGTTATCAAGCTTGGCTGCTGCTGCTCAAACGCAGGGCAAGCTAGCCAAGCTGACCTCGGATGCCGCAGTGCAGCAGATGGTACGGTCATTAGATGATTACTACAAGAATTTCGTCGTGAATTCCCGGCTTCGATTTGAAGACAAGCGAGTACAACGGCTATATCAGCAGGAAAAGATTAAAGCCTGGGAAAAGGCAGATGTTGATGGCAACGGCCTGACAGACCTGCTCATCACAGGCACTCATTATGATGAGGAAAGCAAGGTTATCTGTGTGCTTGATATGGGCGATAGTCTGGTGCTGGAAGATTTTGGCCGCCAGTTCTACCGGTACTGCCCGGTAGCACGCATCATATATCAAGGTGAACAGCCGCTGATTTCCTATGCTGATTACGACAAACCTTTCCTGGTGATAGAGCCGCTGGATGAGAGTGAACGGCAGAATTTTTTGCTAACGTATCGTTTTGGAGGCCTTGTTGAGTATAATCCAGCTCCTACAAGCACCCGGCTGGATAGCCTGTTTTACACATCCCACTTTGCGTATCATGATGTTGAGGAAGTAGAAATACGAATGGATTCTCAGGATACTATTGCCTACCACTCCTGTGAATATCCGGTGCTGGATGAATCCGAAAAAAAGTGTGAAGACCTAACCGCCAAACTCACCAACAACGCCCAGCAGCAATTATTAGAGCTATTAAACTATTTGCAACCGGACAAGCTAAGCCGTGAGTATCGCATTGGTTACAATCATGTGCCTTATATTTCTTTGCGTGTAGTGTACGCAGACGGACGTCGCTTGCAAGTTGAAGATAAAGGGGGAATAGGCTCATTCGGTCTGACTCGTTTGTATACACTACTGGAGTCGTCACGCAAGACGCAGAATTGGGTGCCAGCTAAAAAATAAGTCCACTTCCTATGTCTCCCCAACTCGGTAAAACCCTTTTCCTGCTCGGCCTGGGCCTGATGGTGCTGGGGGCGCTGCTGTGGCTGGGTGGCGGCTCGGGGTGGTTTAGCTGGTTTGGGCGGCTGCCGGGCGATGTGCGGGTGGAGCGGCCGGGCTTCCGGCTGTACGTGCCGTGGGTGTCGCTGCTGCTCATCAGCGCCGTGCTGAGTTTGCTGCTGGCGCTGTGGCGGCGGCTGGGCGGGTAAGAAAATCGGGGCGGCGCATCGGTAAGTGTTTGCGTAAACAGAGCCGGGCAAGCTGCCCGAAGCGCGTGCCTTGACGCCCCGCTGCCAGGGTCTGTTCGATGGCCCTATCCAACCTAACGCCTGCCGCTATTATGCCCAAAATCGTTTCTCCCCAGGTCGAACTCGACTACCTGGTGGCCCTCACCAAAGCCGCCGCCCCCGAAATCTTCGCCCCCGATGGCACCGGCTACCTCAACCTGCTCGAAGGCCGCTGGCAGGAGCCGGGCCAGCCCCGCGACTTCGTCTCGCCCATTGATGGCCGCGTTATCGGCCGCCTGCCGATGCTCGATGCGGCCACCGCCCTGCGTGCCGTGCGCGCCGCCAAAGCCGAAGCCGCCGCCTGGGCCGCCACCGACCTGGACGAGCGCAAGCGCCGGGTGCAGGACTGCCTGAGCCAGCTGCTGCCCCACACCGAGCTGGTGGGCAAGCTGCTGATGTGGGAAATCGGCAAAACCTATAAGCTGGGCTTCACCGACATCGACCGCGCCATCGACGGGGTGCAGTGGTACGTGGACAACATCGAGGACATGCTCGGCAAGCGCACCCCGCTGGGCCTGGTCAGCAACATTGCTTCCTGGAACTACCCCATGTCGGTGCTGCTGCACGCGGTGCTGGTGCAGGCGCTGTGCGGCAACGCCGTGATTGCCAAAACGCCCACCGCCGGCGGCTTTATCTCCCTGAGCCTGACCTTTGCCGTGGCCCGCCGCTGCGGCCTGCCGGTGACGCTGGTGAGCGGCTCGGGCGGTGAGCTGAGCGACGTACTAGTGAAGAACGCGGCCGTGGACTGCCTCAGCTTCGTGGGCGGGCGCTACAACGGCCGCAACATCGCCGACGCGCTGGCCCAGCACGACAAGCGCTACATGCTGGAAATGGAAGGCGTGAACACCTACGGCATCTGGGACTACTCCGACTGGGACGCTATGGCCCAGCAACTCAAGAAAGGCTACGACTACGGCAAGCAGCGCTGCACGGCCTACGTGCGCTTCGTGGTGG
>NZ_JAGGPS010000039.1 GCF_018613725.1 Hymenobacter sp. ISL-91 | reverse complement strand
CCTGTAAGTGCGTAAGTCCTAAGGCCATTACTGCTCCCCCAACTCGGGCGGTAGCGTGGCCGCGCCGCACATGGCCACGGGTAGCGGCCATGTGCGACGCACGGCCGCCAGTGGCACCGGCCCAAACACATGCGGAAACCACGCCTGCCGCCCGGCGGCCCACTCGCGCTCCACCCGCACGCCAGCGGCCAGCATAGCCGTTTCATCCAGTTCCAGCAGCAGCGCGCCGGGGCTGCCGGCGTAGTAGAGCCGGGCCGTTTCGAGCACCTGCCCCAGCTCCGAGGCATGAATAAATCCTTCGGCCGTTAGGTCGGCGCTGGCAAAAAAGCCGGTTTGCTGCGCCCGTTGCCAATCGTCGGGCTGACTGATGCGGTAGAGCACTTCGGGGGGATTTTGAATTTTGGATTATGAATTTTGAATTGCTGGGGCCGCTTACTTCGCTGGATTTTCGGTGCCGGACTTTGGTTTATCCGCTTACCTCAACTTCGCTATACAGCTACAAACACAAAAAAACGGGAGCCCACGACCCTGCCGCCGGCTCCCGTTCTCAATTCCTAATTCAGAATCAAAAATTCACAATTCCCTTTTCTACGCTTTCCATACGTCCTCCTGCACGGCTTTGCCTACCGTCAGCACGAGGCGCACGGGATTGGGCACCAGCGTCAGGCGGGCTTCTTTGCCCGAGTATTTCTCCGAATCGATCCAGACGCCTTCCTTAGGCGTGGGCTTGGGGCCCGGGCCGGCGGGCAGGTAGGCGGTGGGCAGCAGCACGTCGGTATCGGAGCTGAGCTCGTCGTGTACCTTTTCGAGGGCGGCCTCCAGAAACTGGCCGTACGTTTCGTTGAAGTCGTCTTCGAGGTCGTGGAGTTCTTCTTCTACGTCGTCGTAGCGGGCATCGTCGTAGGTGAGCTTCTGCAGCTCGGCTTTCTTATCGATGAGGGCCACGAGGGCACTGTTCAGCTCTTCCGAATTCATAAGGCGAATGGCAATAGGTTCGTCGGCAAAGGTAAGGGCCAGGGGTTGTTTTAGGTTTCTGGTTGCCAATTTATGGCTTTTCGCAAGTTTTTGTGTGCTTAATTTTACTCCGGTGGCCTTGCTGAAGCGCAGGGCCAAAAACCAGAAACCAAAAACCAACAAGTAAAAACCCGTATTTTTACCCAACCCAACAAATTCTCACCCCTCTATCCCTTTTCTATGCAAACCATGACTTCGCCGGCTGTGCAGGCCCACCCCGCCCACGACTTTTTGCCCCTCAACGGCACCGATTACCTCGAATTCTACGTCGGCAACGCCAAGCAGTCGGCCTACTTCTACCAGGCCGCGTTCGGCTTCGAGCTGGTAGCCTATGCCGGCCCCGAAACCGGCGTGCGCGACCGGGCCTCTTACGTGCTGCAGCAGAACAAAATCCGGCTGGTGCTCACTACCTCTCTCCTGCCCGACTCCGACATTACGCGCCACGTAGCCCAGCACGGCGACGGCGTGAAGGTGATGGCGCTGTGGGTGGACGACGCCCGCAAATCGTTCGAGGAAACCACCAAGCGCGGGGCCAAAGTGGCCTTCGAGCCCTACGTTATCGAGGACGAAAACGGCTCGGTCACGCTGGCCGGCATCTACACCTACGGCGAAACCGTGCACACCTTCGTGGAGCGCCGCAACTACAACGGGCCGTTTCTGCCGGGCTTCGTGGCCCGCACCAGCAATGTGCCCCAGGGCAATCCGGTGGGCCTGCAGGTAGTCGACCATTGCGTGGGCAACGTGGGCTGGGGCGAGATGAACCAGTGGGTGAAGTTCTACGAGGATGTGCTGGGCTTCAAGCTGCTCATCACCTTCGATGACGACGACATCAGCACCGAGTATTCGGCCCTGATGAGCAAGGTGGTGAGCAACGGCAACGGCTTCGTGAAATTCCCCATCAATGAGCCCGCCGAAGGCAAGAAGAAAAGCCAGATTGAGGAATACCTCGACTTCTACCACGGCCCCGGCGTGCAGCATATGGCCCTGCTCACCGACGACATCCGCACGACGGTGACGGAGCTACGCCGCCGCGGCGTGGAGTTCCTGCAAGTGCCCGCCACTTACTACGACGACCTGCTGGAGCGCGTGGGCCACATCGATGAGGACCTCGACAGCGTGCGCGCCCTGAACCTGCTCATCGACCGCGACGAGGAAGGCTACCTGCTGCAGATTTTCACGAAGCCCGTTGAAGACCGGCCCACTGTATTCTACGAAATCATCCAGCGCAAAGGCGCCAAGAGCTTCGGCAAAGGCAACTTCAAGGCGCTGTTTGAAGCCATTGAGCGCGAGCAGGGCCTGCGGGGCAACCTGTAACCGCACAGCCCGGTAAAAAACCTGTCATCCTGAGCGAAGCGAAGGACCTTACTACGCTACGATTATTCGTGCTCACGTGGTAGGGTCCTTCGCGCTGCTCAGGATGACAGGTTTTGTATCAAATTTGCCCAACCGAAGCACTACGAACTAACAACTAAGCACTAAACCAATGCCGCTTTCCGACGACCTGCAAACCAAAATAAACAGCTGGCTCACGGCCGATTACGATGCCGATACGCAAGCCGAAATCCGGCAGCAGCTGGCCGATGAAAGCCAGCACGAGCAGCTTTCCGATGCGTTTTACCGCAACCTGGAGTTTGGTACCGGCGGACTGCGCGGCGTGATGGGTGCGGGCTCGAACCGCATGAACCGCTACACGCTGGGCATGGCCACCCAGGGCCTGAGCAACTACCTGCTCCAGTCGTTTCCGGGCCAGGAAATAAAGGTGGCCGTGGCCCACGACTCGCGCCACAACAGCCCCGAGTTTGCGCGCATCGCGGCCGATATTTTCTCGGCCAACGGCATTACGGTGTATCTGTTTGAGGCCCTGCGGCCCACGCCCGAGCTTTCGTTTGCCATCCGCGAGCTGGGCTGCCAGAGTGGCTGCGTAGTGACGGCCTCGCACAACCCCAAGGAGTATAACGGCTTCAAAGTGTACTGGACCGACGGCTCGCAGGTAGTAGCCCCCCACGACCAGAACATCATCCGCGAGGTAGAGGCCATCAGCTCGGTGCGGGAAGTGAAGTTCCAGCCCGACCCCGCGCGCATTCACCTCATCGGAGCCGAGTTGGATGCCGCCTATTTGGCGAAGGTGAAAGGTCTGAGCATCAACCCCGAGGCTATCCGGCGGCAGCACGACCTGAAAATCGTATTCACGCCGCTGCACGGCACCGGCATTACCATGGTGCCGCCGGCCCTGGCCCAGCTTGGGTTCGATAACGTGCACATTGTGGCGGCCCAGGCCACGCCCGACGGCAACTTCCCCACGGTGCAGTCGCCCAACCCCGAGGAACAGGCAGCCATGCAGCTGGCCCTCAACGAAGCCAAGGCCCTCGATGCCGACATCGTGCTGGCCACCGACCCCGACTCCGACCGCGTGGGCATTGCCCTGAAAAACCCGGCCGGCGAGTGGGTACTCGTCAACGGCAACCAGACGGCCGCGCTGCTCACGCACTACGTACTGTCGGCCCGCAAGCAAGCCGGTAAGGCCACCGATAAGGATTTTATCGTGTATACTATCGTCACGAGCGAGGTGCTCGGCGACATTGCCCGTTACCAGGGTGTGAAGGCCTACCGTACGCTAACCGGCTTCAAATATATTGCCGGCATCATTCGGGAGCTGGAAGGCCAGGAAACCTACGTAGGCGGCGGCGAGGAAAGCTACGGCTACATGCTCGGCGACTTCGTGCGCGACAAAGACGCTATTTCGGCCTGCGCGCTGCTGGTCGAAATGGCCGCCGTGGCCAAAGACCAGGGCCACACGCTCTACGAGGAAATGGTGGCCATGTACCTGCGCTACGGTTTCTACAAGGAGCACCTGATTTCCATCACCAAAAAAGGCCAGCGCGGGGCCGAGGAAATTCAGCAGATGATGCGTGAGCTGCGGGCCACCCCACCGGCTATGCTGGCCGGCCAGCCGGTAGTGGAAATGCGCGACTACAAAACCGGCCGCATCAAAGACCTGCGCACCGGCCTCGAAACCGAAACCGGCCTCGAAAGCTCCAACGTGCTCCAGTTTATCCTGGAAGACGGCAGCAAGATTTCGGCCCGCCCCAGCGGCACCGAGCCCAAAATCAAGTTCTACTTCAGCGTAAAGCAGCCGCTGGCTTCCGCCGTTGATTTCGACCTGGCCACCCGCTTGGCTGATGAGAAAATCCAGCGCATCATCCAGGATATGGGCCTGAACTAACCGGATTCAAGCAACGCTACGGCTCAACTCTGTTTTGCGGTACGGATACCAGCAAAGCAAAGCCCCCGCACGGAATCGTGCGGGGGCTTTGCTTTAGCGGGCCGAGGGGCCGGATTACTTGTTGTTCTGGTCGCCGTCCTGAGCGTTATTTCGGATGGACTTTTTCGTCTACTTGGTCGCTGATGGGGGCGCTGGCATCGGTTTCGCCGTCGGGGGCAGTGGTCATTACTTTGGTGGCACCGGTTAGGTTGGTGGCGGTGCTGCCGGTCGTGGTCGAGTATACTTTCTCGTCGTTCTGATCGGTGGTTTTTTTGGAATCGGACATAGCGTGCGGAAATAAGCAGAAAAATAGGCCGGTACCAAGGCGGCACCTGCTATCTGATACGCATGACAGGGGCGGTAGGGTTGGCTTGTGGGTGGCCGATTGGTTCTTCTGCCCGCTCGATTATGCCACCCAGCTTACTCCGGCTTGCGGCGGCGGGGCCGGCGGGTGCCCAGCAGTAGCAGAATCAGGAGTAGCAGCGCGGCGGCGGCCAGGGACCACCAGGTAATAGCCGGCAGGCCCCGGTAGTAGGGCATGGCCGGCGAGTAATTGCCCAACAGGCTCAGGCCGGCAAACAGGATGATGGCCACCGTAACAGCCGCCAGAATGCCGCGGCCCACCAGCTCGTCGGCCTTAGCCATGAGCAGCTGGTAGCCACTGAGCTCAACCCGCACCCGCAGGTCGCCGCGCGAAATTTTGCGCACGATTTGCCGCACATCGGTGGGCAGCGTCTGGAGCAGGGCCAGCAACTGGGTGCCGGTGTACAGGGCTTCGTTCTGGATGTTTTCGCGCGAGTACTGCTCGGCAATGATTTTGGCGCCGTAGGGCCGCACGAACTCAAAGGTGTTGAAGCGCGGGTGCAGCACCTTGCCGATGCCTTCCAGAATCACGAGGGCCCGCAGAATCAGGAACACGGCGCCCGGCACCTGCAGCTTATAGCGGTAAATCACGTCCTGCAGCGAGTCGGCCAGGTCCGACATGCTCATTTCCTTCACATCGAGCGAGGCGAAGTCTTCAATCAGCTGGCTCAAATCGGCCTCGAAAGCCCGCATGTCGGGTATTTCCGCCGTCAGGGCCAGGCGCCGAAAGTTGAGGGCCATGCTGCGCGCGTCCTGCCGGGCCATGCCGATGAATACACCCGCGAAGGCATATTTCTGCTGCTTGGTCAGGCGGCCCACCATCCCGAAATCGATGAGCACCAGCGTGCCGTCGGGGCGCACCAGCACGTTGCCCGGGTGCGGGTCGGCGTGGAAGGCGCCGAACTCGAAAATCTGGGTCAGGTACACGCCCATGCCCACCTCGGCCACCTTCTCGGGGCTCAGGCCCCACTCCAGCAGCTGGGGCTTGTCGGTAATTTTGCAGCCGCTCACAAACTCGATTACCAGCATGCGGCTGGTGCTTAGTTCGCGGTAGGGCTTCGGGATATAGAACGTGTCGTAGTCTTCGTATAGCAGCCGAAACTGCTCCATGCTACGGGCTTCCGAAGTGTAATCCAGCTCCTTGGTCATGCTCCGCTCGAAGGCGTCCACAATGTCCTGGGGGTTGCTCAGGCCCTGTTTTTTGAGGAAGCCGGCCGTCAGGCGCACCAGCTCGTGCAGCAAGCTCAGGTCGGTACGCACCTTTTCCTGCACGCCGGGGCGCTGCACTTTCACCACCACTTTTTCGCCCGTCAGCAGTCGGGCCCCGTGCACCTGCCCAATGCTGGCCGAGCCCAGCGGCACTTCTTCAAAATCGGCAAACACTTCCTCCAGCGGCCGGCCCAGCTCGTGCTCAATTATCTGGCGGGCCTGCGCCACCGGAAACGGCGGCACATTGCTTTGCAGCTTCTCAAACTCATCAATCAGGGGCTGGGGCAGCAAGTCGGCCCGGTTGCTCAGGGCCTGGGCCAGCTTGATGAAGGTGGGGCCCAGCTCCTCGATAATCATCCGGATTCGCTCCCAGCGGGTTGTCTCAAACACGGCCTGCTCGCCCTCCAGCCACGAGCGGCGCCGGCTTTGGGGTACCAGCCGCCGCAGGGCCGTGCTCGTTACCACGTCCTCGAAACCGTAGCGAATCAGCACTTCGGCCACCTGCCGGATGCGCGAAAGATTGGAGATAGTGTTCTTGAACATAGGAACGGCAAGTTACTGCGAAAGTAGAGCCTAAGCGCGGGGTCTGCCCCTACCCTTCTGCTAACCCGACAACCGGACAAAATCAGGTGTTAGCAGCGGGCGGCGAATGGAGCCGCACCCCGCCCCTGCCCCACGAAAAACCCCGCCCGCGAAACACGGACGGGGTTTTTATTCGGCTATTTACGAAGCGTAAAAGCCTACGACTTGCTGTCGTCGGCCTTGTTCTCGGCTTTCTTGGCGGCTCCGGCCGAGCCGGCTGCCGATTTCTGGGTTTTGCCGGCGGCAGTGCTGGTTTTGTCAGCAGCCTTCTTCACGGTGCTGGCAGCTTTGCTGGTGGCGCTGGCGGCTGCCCCTTTGGCGGCGCTGCCGGCCTTAGCAGGTGCGGCCTTCTTGCTACCCGAAGCAGCGGTGCTACCCGTGGCCGACTTGCTGCCGCCCTTGGTGCTACGCTTCAGCTCTTCCAGCTCCGAGTTGGGTGCAACACCCACCGTTTTCAGCATCTTGGAGGCCAGGCTCTGGGCCTGCTTCTCCAGCTCTTTGCGCTTGGCATCGGTGTTTTTCTTCAGGTCGTCCATGATTTTGGCGCCTTCCTTCTCCGAGAGCTTGCTTTCCTTCACCAACGAATCAATGGTCTTCTGCACCCGGTCGTTGGTCAGCGAAACGAAGCCCACACCGGCGTTTACAAACTTCTTGAACAAATCTTCCATGATGAGTTGGGATTGAATGAGTGGAAAGTGAAGGAAACCCGTGAAAGCCATTACCCGCAAGGCAGATAGCCAAAAAGTAGTATGCAAGCCTACTATTTTTTACAAACCTACGAAATACCTGCTATATAGTTCAGCTGCCATGTGTAGTATTTCTGCTGATGCGTCTCATTTTCAGGCGGCTTGGCGGTCTTCATCAGTAGCGGTGGCCGGCTCGGACCACAGTTGCCGCGTGAAATCGGCCACCCGATCGAGGGCTATGTCGGCTTCGGGCACAAAGCGCCAGAACAGGTGCCACCAATGCACCAGCCCGTCGAAAATTTGCAGGGTGGTGGGCGTGCCGGCCGCACGGGCCCGCTCGGCAAAGCGGCGCACATCATCGCTCAGCACTTCGGCATCGGACACCTGCAGCAGCAACGGCGGTAGCCCGTGCAGCTCGGCGCGGGCCGGCGAAATAAGCGGGTGGCTTAGCGGGGTTTCGGCGGCGTAAAGCGGGCCCCAGTTCCGGATTTCCAGCGCCTCCAGCAGCAGGCTTTCGTCGCGGCACACGCTGCGTAGCGTACCGGCGGGCAGTTGCAGGTCGGTCCAGGGCGAGAGGCCCACAGCGGCGGCGGGCAGCGGCTCGTCGGCATCGCGCAGGGCCAGCAGCAGCGCCAGCGCCAGCCCGCCCCCGGCCGAGTCGCCGGCCACGATAATGTCGGCAGGCGCGTAGCCCTGGTTCAGCAGCCAGAAGTAGGCCGTCAGGGCATCTTCGAGGGCGGCCGGAAACGGATACTCGGGGGCTTTGCGATAGTTAATGGCCAGGGCCGTAACGCCGCATTTCTGGGCCAGCCGGCCCACCAACGACCGGTGGGTATTGAGGGAGCCCAGCACATAGCCGCCACCGTGCAGGTACAGCAGCACTCGGCCGGCCACCGCCCCGGCCGGCCGCACCCATTCGGCCGGAATACCTTCTACCTCAACATCCTCCAGAAACACGTTCCAGGGCATAAACTGCCCGAAGGCCAGCAACTCGGCAAACAGGCGCATGGCAGGCAACTGGGGCCGCCGCTCGGCCAGCGGGCCGGTAGCGGCCACCAGCAACTGTTGCAATACCGCGTGTTGAGGCGAAGACATTCTGGAGTTATTTACTTATTGATAAGCAACTATTTACGCATCTGCTTGCTAACAGCCGGTGCTCGTTCTTTTATTGATCTGCAACTAAGCCGATGTAGCGGCGGGGCTTGCCCCGCCCGCCATTGGATAATTGCTGTTGAATTGATTACGCTAGAACGGTGCGAACGGCGGGCGGGGACAAGCCCCGCCCCTACAGCGGCTTAGCTGGTTATGATTTTACTTGATCCGGTGATTTTTGTACCCGCGAATGGCAATGGGAATCCAGCCCAGCAGGGGAATAAAAAACGAGAGCGTGAAGGGGTTACGCCAGAGCATGCGCCAGTAGGCCCCGGGCGTGCGCAGGTCAAGGTCGAAGTGGCGGCGGCCGGCCCGAATGTACTGGCGCTCAAACTCCTGGTACAGCGCGGGCCAGGCCCACGGCAGAAAAAACGGGAAGTAGCGCCAATTGGTTTTGATGCGCTGCCACAACTCGGCCCAGCGGTAGGGCTGCCGCCCGTATTTAGCCACGGCGGCGTCTAGCTCGGTTTGCATGCGGGCGCGCAGCTGCTCCGAAATAGCCCGGTAATCGTCGCGGGTAAGGTCGGCGGGGGCTTTGTCGGTTAGTTCGTAGGGCTTTACGCGGGTACCCAGCACAAAGGTAAGCTTGGCCGGAAACGCCATGTAGAAAAACCAGGGCTGCAGCAGCACCAGTAGCAGCACCGGCCCCACCGGAATAAACGGAATCCCGATTTTCTTGCTCAGCCGGTTCACCCACTCCCAGCTGTAGGTGTGCGGGTTGAGGTATTCGCCGTTGATGGTATAAAACGGGACAATATCGGTGCGGTGCTCAATGCCCAGGCGCACGATGCTGGTGGCCAGGCGCTGGAGCTGATACTTGTTGTTGAACCCCTTGCCGATGCCCGGCACGCCCTCGGGGTACAGCATCAGGTTGTGGTCGTTGTAGTACATCATCGTCTCGAAATTGAGCGTCGTGGCATCCACGCAGCCGGCCCGTTTCCAGAAATCCTTCACCAGGAACGGGTTCATCAAAATCGATTGCGAGAGCATGGGCGCCGACAGCGGCCGGGGCAGGTCGCGCAGGTTGGGCAGGTAGCGCCACAGGTGCGCCAGGGCCACCATGGCATCCCAGGGGAAGGCCATACCCGAGTGGTTGGAGGCGAACAGCAGCGGCCGGTCGGGGCGGTTGCGCTGGGGGTAATCGTCGAAGCCGACCAGCTCGGAGCGAAACCACACCCGGTCGAGCAGCTGCATGATGTTGCGGTCGAGCGTTTCTACAAACTGCTCGTCGAAGTAATCGGAATAGATGTGCTGGTTGGCCACAATGGCCGGCGGTAATCCGGCGGGTGTCGCGGCAGCAGGGTTCGTCATAAAGGGCAGGAAGACGGTCGGGCTTTCAATGTACTGCTTTTAGCCGCCTTCGAGTTGCGCCCCGGTTCGGTAGTTGGCAAATAAGACTGCCCGGCTACGGCAGACCGGCAGCAACGCCTAAATCTGGCGGGTTAGGCGCACGCGGGCAGTTTGCAGCTCATCGGTGCCGGCGCGGCGCACAATAAATAGCAGCTGGCGGCCATCGGCCGAGTGCAGCATCCGGCTGATGTCGGTGAGCGAAAAGAACTCGGCCGGAATCAGGTTGATGGATACAATTTCGTCGTTCACTTTCAGGCCGGCCTGTTCGGCGGGGCCGCCTGGCTCTATCCGTAGCAGGCGGTAGCGCTGGTAGCCAGGCCCAAAGGCCAGCAGATCGAACCCGCACATGTCGTGTTCAAATGGGTCGCGGAACAGGTGGTTGGGCTTCAGCAGCAACTGGTTGTGGGGGTAGTCGATGATGGTGGTGAAGCGCTTGAGCAGCTCGAAGCCCAGGTTGCCGTTGCGAAACGTTTCGGCCCGCCCGGCTACATCGGCCGAATCGGGGTAAGACGTGAGCAGGTTGCTGATGCGGTAGCGGCCCAGCTGCAGGGCCGGCACCCGGCCCAGAAAACCGTTGATGTTGCCATTGAGACCGCGCCCAAGCTGGGTGCGCAGGCGGGCCGGAGGCACGCGCAGGCGCGGGTCGGAGGTGGTTTCGAGCGACAATGCATGGCCGGCCCCGGTATCGAGCACCAGCCGCAGGGGCAGCTGCAGCGAGTCGGACAGTTGCACGGGCAGATTCAGAAAGGCTTTGGCCCCGTCGAACTCCAGCGGCAGGCGGGCCCAGCGGCGGCCGCGGGGCGCCCGGTAGCGGGCGGGGTCATGGAACTCAAGCATTTGCTGCTCGATATCAACCCGTACTACCAGGTTCCGGAATACATCGGCGCCCAGCAGGCCATGCACGGGCACCCCCACATAGCCCGAAATATTCAGCACGTCTTCGGAAAGCATCAGGAATGAGGCGCGGGTAGCCCCCACCTGGCCGGCGAGCTGCACGGCCACGGCCGGCACCCGTACGGCCTCCAGCGCACTTTCTTCGCCGGCCCCCGACACCAGAAACCGGTCGGTGGTAGCCAGGTTCAGCTCGCGGCCCACGGCGGGGTCGGTGATGAGGGAGCTGGCGAGGCCCGTGTCGAGCAGAAAATTATACGGCCCTTGCCCATTAAGCCGGGCTTCTACCACAATCAGATTGCGCTGCAGGGCGAAGGGCACCTTGGCCTGGTGGGCGCGTGGCCGCAACAGCCGAAACACCGGCTCGGCTAGCTGCCCACGGCCCGGCACAACAGGTCCTATCAGCCCTAGTAACAACAGCAGCAGCCAACTCAGCCGCCACGGCCAGCGCTGGTAGTATGCACGCAATAAAGCCCCGATTCGTAGCGGCATACACGGAATAAACGTCCTGGGTAAGGTACTTAAAATTACGCACGAAGCATAATCATTCGGAACCCGCCAAACGCTAGCCCGGCGCCTCCCACACGCCGGCCGGGTGGTAGTGCAGCTGGCCCCCGGCTATGCTGAGCGGGGCCGCCAGGTTGTTGTGGTAGAGCTGGCCCGTACCCAGCCCCTGCGGAAACCCGGGCCGGGCCACTGTGCCGGCCAGCTGGCTGATGGCGTTCAGGCCCACGTTCGATTCGAGGGCCGACGTGAGCCACCAGCCGATGCCGTGGCCCTCGGCCAGCGCGGCCCATTGCTGGCTGGCGGCCAGCCCCCCCAGCAGCGTGGGCTTAAGCACAAGGTAAGCGGGTCGCACCTGCTCCAACAGCTCGGGCTGCCGGGCCGGGTCGGTCAGGCCAATCAGCTCCTCATCGAGGGCTACCGGCACGGGCGAGTGGCGGCACACTTCGGCCATTTTGGCCCATTGCCCGGCGGCAATAGGCTGCTCGATGGAGTGGAGGTCGAAGCGGGCCAGCTGTTCGAGCTTACCCAGAGCCTCGGCCGGCGCGAAGGCCCCGTTGGCGTCTACGCGCAGCGTAAGGCGGTCGGGACCGGCCAGCGCCCGGATATCGGCCAGAATACGCAGTTCGGTGGCAAAATCGAGGCCTCCGATTTTAAGCTTCAGGCAATCGAAACCCGCCGCCAGCTTGGCCTCGATCTGCTCGCGCATAAAGTCAGCATCCCCCATCCATACCAGCCCATTGATAGGCAGGCCCGCTTCGCCCCGGCTGAAGGCGTTGCTGTACAACTGGCGGCGGGCGCCGCGCTGGTAATCGAGGGCAGCCGTTTCGAGGGCGAAGCGCAGGGCCGGCCACTCGGGGCCAACCAACTCGGCCGCTTCGTGGGGCAGCAGCTCGCGCAGCTGGCGGCGGTTGAACTCGCGCACAAACCCTTCGAGCGTGGCCGCAAAATCGGGGCCATAGTCGGGGCTGAGGCCGGCCAGCGGGGCAGCTTCGCCCCAGCCGGCGTGCTCGGGTGCGGCGGTGTCGGAGAGCAACAGGTAATGCACCAGGTGTTCGGTGAGCGCCCCGCGGGAGGTGCGGGCCGGGAAGTTGAAGCGCAGGGCGCGGCTGACGGAGCGAAGCTGAAGCATGGCGGGACAGACGGAAAACAGCCCGCAGCGGCGGGTTAAGGGCAATATACAACCCGGCTACCAACGTCAACGCCGCCTTCCATCCGGAAAGCCCGGACGGAAGGCGGCGTTGGCGTTGGTAACCAGCTAAGTGGGCCGGCTATTGGTCGGTTTTGCTTTTGGCACCGGCCCCGCGCGTTGCCTGGCCACCTTTGCGGCCGGCAACGCGGGCTTCTTCGGAGGTGAAGCGGTGGCCCCGCCCACTTTGGTGTGAGGCGCGGCCTCCCTCGCTGGCAATCCGGCGCTGGGTGGCGGGGTCCATGGCAGCAAAGCCACGGGGGCGCTTGGTTACAGTTTTGTCGGCTGCGGCTTTGGCACCGGCAGTTTTGGTACCGGCCGTTTTGGCAGCAGCAGCAGTAGGACGAGCAGTGAGGTTGGCGTTCATAGTTTCGGAAGGAAGATAGGAGTGGATGACACGGGGAGTAGGCCCTTCAAGTGGCGGTTGGTTGAGAGTGAACCGCGGAGTGGTGTAGCTTCTACGCTCAATAAGAGTCTTTTAAACTTGTATTTATAGCCTTTATCAAGGTTAAAGAAGTAAAATACCACTTTCTACTGACGAGGTAGCCCGTATAACTACGTACCGTCTCCGGTAAATCCGGATGGTTGCTATAGACTTTTACCTCTCCTAAACTAGTCAGCCGGTTTAGCGTTTAGCTGTAACCTCTGCCCCCTACTCGTTCCTGCGTATGCCCGTTTCTCTCGCTTCTACCTTGCCGCCGCCTGCCCGCCTCACGCCTGCCAGCCGGTTTGCGGCCGTGCGGGCGCAGTCGGTAGCCCTGTGCCGGCCCCTGCTGCCCGAAGACACTGTCGTGCAGCCTATGCTCGATGTGAGCCCGCCCAAGTGGCACCTGGCGCACACCACCTGGTTTTGGGAAACGATGCTGCTGCGCGAATACCAGCCCGGCTATCAGGTTTTTCATCCCGATTACGCATTCCTGTTCAACTCCTACTACAACTCGTTGGGCTCGCGCGTGAACCGGGCCGACCGCGGCACCCTGTCGCGCCCGCCCCTGGCCGATGTGTATGCCTACCGCCAAGCCGTGGACGCGGCCATGCAGCAGCTGTTGGCCCAACCCGCCGACAAGTTGCCGCCAGCGTTCTGGGAGGTGCTCGAACTGGGCCTCCAGCACGAGCAGCAACACCAGGAGCTGCTGGCCACCGACATCAAATACATCCTCAGCAGCAGTCCGCTGGCCCCGGCGTATATAGTTGATAACCCGGCATCTTCGCCTGCTTCTTCGGCCCCTGAAGCTGCCTGGCTGCCGGTAACCGGCGGTATGCACCGCATTGGCTTCGAGGGCGAAGGGTTTTGCTTTGATAATGAACAGGCGCCGCACGATACCTACGTGGCCGATTTCGAGCTGCAAAACCGACTGGTGACCAACGCCGAGTATCTGGAGTTTATGGCGGCCGGCGGCTACCAGGATTTCCGTTACTGGCTGGGCGAAGGCTGGGATTTGGTGCAGCAACAGGGGTGGCAGGCGCCGCTGTACTGGCTGGAGCGCGACGGGCAGTGGCTGCGCTTCACCCACCACGGGCTGCAGCCTTTAAACCCAGCCGCGCCGGTTACCCACGTAAGTTTTTATGAGGCTGATGCCTATGCCCAGTGGCGCGGTTGCCGCCTGCCCACCGAGCAGGAATGGGAAATTGCGGCCCGTCAGTTCAATCCCGATCCGGCCGCTGGCACCTTTCTGGAAAGCGGCTTATTCGACCCGCAGCCCCTGCCGCCCGATGCGGCTCCCGGCCAATGCCACCAACTGCTCGGCGACGCCTGGGAATGGACCTATTCGGCCTACCATCCCTACCCCGGCTACCAGAAAGCGGCCGGCCCGCTGGGCGAGTATAACGGCAAGTTTATGCTGAACCAGCTGGTGCTGCGCGGGGGCTCCTGCGCCACGCCCGAAAGCCACATTCGCCTTACGTACCGCAACTTTTTCCATGCCGATAAGCGCTGGCAGTTCACCGGCATCCGCCTGGCCCGTTAGCTGTTAGCTGTTAGCTGTTAGCTGTTAGCTGTTAGCTGTTAGCTGTTAGCTGTTAGCTGTTAGCTGTTAGCTGTTAGCTGTTAGCTGTTAGCTGTTAGCTGTTAGCAAAAAGAACGGAAGCTGTCAGCTAATAGCTATCGGCTAATAGCTTTAAATAGATCCTCCCTATGCCCCACGATACTACTGTTTCGGCCGCTGAAGTGGCTCCGTCTTCCAACTCTATAGCCGACCCCAACTTGCTGCTGCGCGAGCATGTGCGGGAAGGACTTAGCCGGCCATTCAAGGCACTTTCGTCGATGTATTTCTACGACGATGAGGGTAGTCGGCTTTTCCAGCAGATTATGGCTCTGCCGGAGTACTACCCTACCCGCACCGAGTTTGCCCTGCTCGACCACCACCGGGCAGCCATTGCCCGGGCCCTGCGCCCCCAAAATCCGACCGAGCCGTTTTTCCTGCTGGAGCTGGGGGCCGGCGACGGTCTGAAAACCAAGATTCTGCTGCGCGAGCTGCTCGAAGCGGGCGCCCAGTTCACCTATGTGCCGGTTGATATTTCGGCGGCGGCGCTCGATGGGCTGGCCCGCAGCCTACAGGCCGAGCTGCCCGCCCTGCGCGTGGAGCCTGTGGTGGCCGATTACGCCGATGCCCTGGGGCTGATGGCGGCCCGGCCGGGCCGCAAGGCGGTGCTGTTTCTGGGTTCTAACATCGGCAATTTCAGCCCCGAAGACCGCCAGCAGTTTCTGCGGCGCCTCGCCGGCCCGCTCACCCCCGACGACCGGCTGCTCATTGGCTTCGACCTGCAGAAAGACCCGCGCGTGATCCGGGCAGCTTACGACGACAGCCAGGGCGTAACGGCCGCTTTTAACTACAATCTGCTGCACCGCCTTAATCGGGAGCTGGGAGCCGATTTCAACCTCGCCCACTGGCAGCACTACACCGACTACAACCCGCTTACCGGGGCTGTGCGCTCGTTTCTGGCCAGCACCCGCGCCCAAACCGTGCAGTTTGCCGAACCTGGCTGGTCAGTTGATTTCCGAGCCTGGGAGATGATTCATACCGAAAATTCCTTCAAGTTCACCCAACCCGCCATCGAGGGGATTGCGCAGGAAGCGGGCCTGCGGGTAGCGGAGTTTTTCACCGACGAGCAGGACTACTTCGCCGACGTGCTGCTGCGGAAAGACGTTTAGCCTGCAGCGCGAAACCTACCCAGGCTTTCGCGCTGTAACTCCCTTTTTTGGCTTCCACCTGCCTATCTGTACATGCACACTCCTGTTTCGCTGGCTTCGGGCTACGGCAACTTTGCCATCCCGCCTGAGGCGGCCGCTGCTGCTGCCCACGCCTTCCAGACTTCGCCGCTGGCAGTGCTGCCGGCGGCCGGCTCCGAGGCGCTACGGGCCGCGCTGGCCGCCCGCCCCCGTCCGGCCGATGCAGCACCGCTCGGGCCAGCCAACGTGGTGATTACGCCTGGGGCCAAAGCCGCGCTGTTTGCCCTGCTGAAAATCGTACTTCGCCCTAATGATGAAGTGCTGCTGCTTACGCCCGGCTGGTTTGGCTTCGATGAACTGGTAGCCCGCGCCGGTGGCACGCTCCGCACCCTACCGCTCAGCCCCGAAAACAACTACGCCCTGCCACCTGAGCAGCTGCGGGCGGGGCTGGCGGGCGGCCGTACGCGGGTGTTGCTGTTCACCAACCCCGGCAACCCCACCGGCCGCCGCTACAGCCGGGCCGAGCTGGCCGACTGGCTGCAGGTAGCCGCCGATTTTCCGGACCTCTACCTGCTTAGCGACGAGATTTACAACCTCGTTTATTTCGAGGCCGAGCCGCCGGTTTCGCTGCTCGATTTTCCGGATCCGCGTGGCCGGCATCTGGTCGTGAACGGCTTCAGTAAGTCGCTGGGCCTTATTGGTTGGGGGCTGGGCTACCTGGTGGCCCCGGCCCCCGTGGCGGCGGCCTGCGCGGCCTGGCAGCATGCTACGGGGGCGGCCGTGCCCGCACCGCTGCAGGCCGCCGCGCTGGCCGTAACCGAGGCTGCCACCGCAGTGGCTGGCCGCCTGCTGGCACAATTGCGCCCCACCCGCGCCTATCTGCACGATTTTCTGGCGTCGCTGCCCGCCGCCCATCCTCTTCCGGCTGCCACTTATTATGCTTTTCCCGACCTGCGCGCTTACCTGAGCACTGGCCTGCCGCCCGCTACGGCATCGGCCGAGCTGGTAGCCTGCCTGCGGGCAGGCGGCGTAGAAGTGGTAGATGGCGCCGGCTGCCACGCCCCCGGCTTTGCGCGCCTCTCCTATGCCGTACCCGAAGCCGAGCTAGCCCTGGCCTGCAACCGGCTGGCAGCGGTGCTGCGGTAAGGCAGCTAGTGTACAGAACGCCGTTCAGCGAGTGGTGCCGCCTCTTGTTTGGGCTACGGGGTGTGCTGCATACTCGGTTTCGCGCGGGATGCTGCGCTGCGTATTGAACTGGGTTCTTCTGCCCTCTGGCAAAGCCGTACCTTTGCGGATCCTTTTGCAGTACGGCTATGATTCCTTCTACCTTTCGCTCCCATCTCAGCCCCACTATTAGCTTGGCCTACCCGGTAGTGCTCAGCCAGTTGGGCCACGTTATGGTAAACGTAGTTGACAGCATGGTGGTAGGCCAGACGGGCAAAATCCCGCTGGCGGCCGTGTCGTTGGCCATGAGCGTGAGCACCGTGGTGATGGTGCTGGGCCTGGGCCTGACGATGGGCATTACGCCGCTGGTAGCCGCCGCCGACGGCCGCCAGGATGAGGCTGCCAACGGCCGTCTGCTCGTGAATGGCGTGTGGCTGAGCACGGTGGCCGGCTTGCTGCTGGCTGCGCTGGGCTTTCTGGTGCCAACGCTGCTGCCCCACCTGGGCCAGCCCGAAGCCGTAGTGCTGCTGGCCTCGCCCTGGGTGAAGGTGCTGTTCCTGTCGTTTTTCCCCTTGATGATTTTCCAGGGCTTCAAACAGTTTGCCGAGGGCCTGGGCCTCACTCGCCAGGCCATGTCGCTTTCCATCCAGGCCAACATAGTGAATGCCGTGCTGTCCTACGGGCTGGTGTTCGGCAAGCTGGGGATGCCCGAGCTGGGCATGATGGGCGCCGCCTGGTCGACGGTGGTGGCCCGCGTGCTGATGGCCGGGCTAATGGCCTGGTACGTGCTGCGGGCCCGGCGGCTGCAGCCCTACCGCCTGGCAGCGCAGGCCAACCTGCGGCCCGATACGGCTGGCCTGCGCCGCCTGTTGGGCCTGGGGACACCCATTGGCGTACAGATGACCTTTGAGATGGGCGCATTCAGCTTCTCGGCCATCATGATTGGCTGGCTGGGTGCTACTCAGCTGGCCGCCCACCAGATTGCCATCAACGTGGCCTCGGTTACCTACATGGCGGCCAGCGGCATTGGAGCAGCGGCCACCATTCGGGTGGGCAAATTCTTCGGGGCTCACGATGGCGTACGGGCCCGGCAGGCCGGGCTGATGGCCTACCTGCTTACGTTCGTCTTTATGTGCCTGACGGGCCTGGTGCTGGTGCTGGGGCGCAATTACCTGCCCTTCTACTACAACCACGACCCCGCCGTGGTGGCCCAGGCTGCCACGCTGCTGCTGATTGCCGCCGCTTTCCAGATTTCCGACGGCCTGCAGGTGGTGGGCCTGGGCGCGCTGCGGGGCCTCGAAGACGTGAAGGTGCCCTCGGTGGTAGCCCTGCTGGCCTACTGGGTAATTGCGCTGCCGCTGGGCTATGTGCTGGGCTTTAAGCTGCAGTGGGGCGCGGTGGGCGTCTGGATGGGCCTGCTCATTGGCCTGACGCTGGTGGCCGGGTTGTTGCTGTGGCGTTTTTACCGCCGCCCGCTGCTGGCGGCGGCCGATACGGCCCCTGTGAACGAACCGGCGCTGGCTGTACGTTAGAAGCCTAGCACAACTACCAAAAGCTGTTGGCTCAAAGCCCAAAAAGCAATGTTCTTTACTGCCCCCATCTGGCTGCTCAGCCTGCTGATGCCCGCCACGCCGGCCCAGGTTACGCCCCCGGCACCCAAAATTACCTGGAGCGCCACCCGGCCGCTTACCTGGACCGACTTTAAAGCCCGTCCCAACATCGACCGGCTGGCAGCCCTTACCTCCTCTACCATCGATGCCACTATCGGCTGCCTCGATTTCAAGTTTTCGGGCAAGGTACAGGCCACGTTTGCGCCCTCCGAGTCGTGGGTGCGCAACGCGGCCCAGGCCTCGCCGGCGCTGCTGCGCCACGAGCAGCTGCACTTCGACCTGACGGAGGTGCACGCCCGGCTGCTGCGCCAGAAGCTGAGCCTCATTAAGTTTGATTGCCTGCACCTGCAGCCGGCCTTCAACAACCTCACAAAAGTCGCCTTTCTGGCCTGGCAGCGCGACGAAGCCCGCTACGACCAGGAAAGCAACCACGGCCTCAACGCCCCCAAACAAGCCGAGTGGGAGCAGAAAACGCGCCTGCGCCTCGAAGAACTCGCTGCCTTCGCCGAGTAAGCCCAACTTACCCCTTACCGCATGCTAACCTGGGAGGAATTCGAGCGTGTTGACATGCGCGTGGGTACGATTGTGGAGGCGCACGCATTTCCGGAGGCGCGCCAGCCCGCCTACCGGCTGCTGATTGACCTGGGGCCCGAAATTGGCCTGCGTAAGTCCAGCGCCCAGATTACGCACCACTATCAGCCGGCCGATTTACCGGGCCTGCAGGTGTTGTGCGTGGTCAACTTTCCGCCCAGGCAAATTGGGCCGCTACGCTCCGAGGTGCTGGTTACCGGCGCCCCCGACGCGGCCGGGCACATTGTGCTGGCTACGCTGGCAGCCCCGCTCCCCAACGGCAGCCGCCTGAAGTAAACCCGGGGAGGTGAATGGCCTCACTTTGCCACCGCTTCGCGGGCAGTGAGGCTGTCGATGACGGACTGGTAGATAGTGTGCAGCTCCTTGCCCTGAGTGGCGTAGTAGCGGAAGCTCTGGGTAAAGAGTGAGTCGGTCACTTCATGGCGCCAGTACAGCTTCTTTTTCTCCTGCCGAAACAGAGCCCGGCTGGAGTCGGGTGGCAGCGCGGCCGCTTCGGTACGGGCTTCCAGCGTGTGCAGCTCAATTAGCAGGCCTACCATTTTATCGGGCGGCAGCAGTTGGGCAGGAGCAGGAACTTCTTCGGCCTTCTGGCAGGCGCTGGCAGTCAGCAGGAAAGCTGTAAGGAAAACCGGCAGCCCGGCCAGCGGCAGGGCCCGACGAACAGCGGAGAGGCAGCGGGAAATTCGTTTCACGAAGGCAAAGTTAGGTCAATACCGTAGTTTAGGCCGAATGAAACCCGCCGATTCGCCTTTCCAGCAGCTTGTGCGCCGCCTGCGGCAGATGGAAATCCGCATCCTGAAGGCCGTGGATGCCCAGCTGCAGGGCAATTTTCACTCTGTATTTAAAGGTACGGGCCTGGAAGTAGATGAGGTGCGCCTGTATCAGTACGGCGACGAAGTGCGGGCCATTGATTGGGCCGTAAGCAGCAAAGGCCACGGCACATTCGTGAAAACCTACAAGGAAGAGCGCGAACAGCAAGTGCTGCTGCTGCTCGATGTGAGTGCCTCGCAGCAGGTAGGCGCGGCCGGCCGCCGCAAGCTCGATATGGGCCGCGACATTTGCGGCGTGCTGGCACTGGCTGCCGCCCGCCAGGATGCTCAGTTGGGCCTGCTGGCCTTCTCCGACCAGAAAGAACTCTACCTGCCTTCGGGCAAGGGCACCCACCACGCTTACTCACTCATCAAGCGGCTGTACGAGCTGGAGCCCCAGCACCGGCAGACGGCAGTGGCGGCCGGCATCAAGCAGGCGCTGGGGCTGCTGAAGCGGCGCAGCATTGTGCTCCTGATTTCCGATTTCATTGATGCCGACTACGAGCGGGAGCTGACCATGCTGGCCCGCAAGCACGACTTAGTGGTGCTGCAGCTGCTCGACCAGCGCGAGCAGGAGTTTCCGCCCCTGGGCATCATTCCGCTCCACGACCAGGAGTCGGGCCGCACCGTATGGACCAACACCTCATCGGCGGCCTTCCGAGCGCGCTATCGGGCCACCTACGAGCAGAACCGGGCCCAGATTGGCCAGATTTGCCGCCGTCACCGCACCGAGTTCCTGTCCATTAGCACCGCCGACGACTTCGTTCCCCAGCTGGTGAACCTGTTCCGGCGGCGTAACCAGCGCGGCGGCCGTGGGTAAGGGCGCGGATTTGAACTGGAGTTGGCCACAAGGCTCCGGCCAGCGGTTGTCGATGACGGTGGCCCTGCTCCTGCTGGCCGGCGCGGGCCTCGCGCAGGTGCCGGTAGCTGCCACGGCGACGGCAGTGTCCGATACTCCGGCAACAGCTGCGCCGGTTGCTGCATCGGCTGCTGCTATGGCGCAACTGGAATCAGTGGCGCAGGGCAGGTTTCGCAAGGCCAGCGTGCGGGTGGGCGAAATCATCGAATACGAGCTGACTTCAGACCACGCACCAGCGCTGGAAATCATTTTTCCCGACTCGGCGACCAGCTTTGCCCCCTTCGAGTACGTGAGCCGCCGCTACCGCCCCACCCGCACCCGCGAGGGCCGCAGCCTCGACCAGGCCGTGTACCGCCTGCGCACCTTCAGCCTCGACTCGGTGCAGACGCTGAGCGTGCCCGTAACGGTGCTGCGCGGCCGCGACACGCTGCTGCTGCCCACGCCGCCGGCGCAGGTGCGGCTGCAGCCCACGGCCCCGGTTGCCGCGCCGGCCGGGCTGCCCGCGCTGCGCCAAAACCTGCAGCTGCGGCCCGTGGCACAGCGTTTCAACTACCCCTACTGGCTGGCCGGGCTGGCGGTGTTGCTGCTGCTGGCGGGCGGGCTGGTGCTGGGTTTCCGGCAGCGCCTGCGCCGCCGCTACCGCCGCTACCGTTTGCGCAAGAACCACGCGTATTTTCTGGCCCAATATGCCCGCCACGTCGAGCGGTTCACGCTTTCCCGCTCGCTTACCAACATGGAGCGGGCTATCACGCTCTGGAAAAATTACCTCTCCGCACTCACCAACTTCAACATCACCAGCCTGACTACCCGCGAAATAGTGGCCCGCTACCACCACGACCCCGCCGTGCAGCAGGCTCTCACACTGGCCGACCGGGTTATCTACGGCAACCAGTTCTCCGAAGAAGACGCCGAAACTGACCCCATATTCGACCTGCTGCGTCAGTTTGCCGAGCGCCAGTATGCGGTGGTGATGACGCAGGAAGGTGAATGATTAAGAATACGTCATTCAGAGCACAGCGAAGAATCTCGCGTGCTGACGCTGGATTAAAATGCTTCAACGACTGCACGCGAGATTCTTCGCTGCGCTCTGAATGACGTTCTTTACCTGCTCATTTCCCTCTACTTCTCCCGTTACCCTAAATGCAAGACCTGCTCGACAGCCTGCGCTATGCTACGCTGGCCGGCTACAGCTGGGAGCAGCCGCGCCTGCTGCTGCTGCTGCCGCTGGTGCCGCTGCTGTTTGTGCTGCGTTGGGCGCTGGCGCGGCGGCGGCGGGCGCACCTGGATGTAGCGTTTGTGGCCGGCGAGCTGCGGCGCGACTGGAGTGCGGCGCTGCGTTTCGTGCCCGATGTAGTGCTCGCCTTGAGTCTGGGCTTCGGCATCGTGGCACTGGCCCGGCCCCAGCGCACCGATGAGCGGGTAGTGCAAACCGGCCAGGGCATTGATATTGTGCTGGTACTCGACGTGTCGGCCTCGATGGAACTGCAGGATTTGCGCCCCAACCGCCTCGAAGCCGCCAAGCGCGTGGCTCTCGATTTCCTGGACCGTCGCCGCGGCGACCGGGTGGGGCTGGTGGCCTTCGCCGGCAACGCCTACTCGCTGGCCCCACTCACTACCGATTACGAGCTGCTGCGCGAAAACCTGCAGGGCCTGCGTCTGGGCCTGATTGCCAACGACGGCACGGCCATTGGCACGGCGCTGGGCGTGGCCACCAACCGCCTCCGCGATTCGCCCTCACGCACCAAAGTGTGCATCCTGCTCTCGGATGGCGAAAACACGGCCGGTTCGCTCGACCCGCTGACGGCCGCCCAGCTGGCCCACGCCTACGGCCTTAAGCTCTACACCATCGGGCTGGGGCAGGATGGCGTGGTGCCCTACGGCACCGACGAGAACGGCCGGCCCCGCTTCGTGGAAACCCGCCTCGACGAAACCACCATGCGCCAGATTGCCCAGGCCGGCGACGGCCGCTTCTTCCGCGCCACCGACAACGCCGGCCTGCGCCAGGTATTCGACCAAATCAATAGCTACGAGAAGTCCGAAATCAAGCAGACCCGCTACCGCAACACCCAGGACTACTACCGCACCTACCTCTACTGGTGCCTGGGTTTCTGGCTGCTCTGGCTGGGCCTCAAAAACACGTTTCTGACCAACGCGCTGGAGGATTAAGAAGCTGATTAAAAAGACAAATAGAACGTCATGCTGAGCGCAGCCGAAGCATCTCTACTGCAATGCTAATCCTGATGAATGCAATGAAGCGGTAGAGATGCTTCGGCTGCGCTCAGTATGACCGCCTTTTACTTTATCGTTGTCTATCACAAATTCTTACGCAACTGCAGAAACAAGTGGGCCGGAAGTCGCAGCTGTTTTACTGCAAATCCCGGCCCAGCTAAGATGACCTACTTAATACGTAGCGACTCTACCGCCCCACCGCCTTAAACAGTGTACCGGCGCTGAGCTTGTCGGTGGTTTTCATGCCGTTCAGAATAGCCAGCTCCTGGTGGCGCTTAGTAGGCACACCATTGGCCGTCAGGGCCTGGGCCAGCGTCTGGCCGGCTTTGGCGGTGCGGATGCGGATCTTCTCGCTCTGGCGGTTGAGCTTGTTGGCGTCGGTGAGGCGGCGGAAGTTCTGGGCAGTGCGCTGGAAGGCGGGGCCGTAGCTGTTGAGCGTGCCGGGGCCGCAGAGGCCGATGAGGGCGTAGAGCGTTTTGCCATCCTGAATGACGTAGGAAAGCGTGCTGGCCTGGATGCCCTGACGGCCCTGCTGGTCCTGGCCCACCTGGTCGCCCTGCAGGGCAATGGCGGGCAGGCCGTTGATGGTGGTGCGGCTGGCCTGGGGCGAACTGATGTTTAGCTCCTTGGCCAGCGCCTGGGCAGCTGCATCAACTGAGTTGCCGGGAGCCAGCGTGAGGATTTGCACGGCTTTGCCGTTGGGCTCGGCCATTTGGAACTGCTGGGGCGAGTTCTGGCTTTTCCAGCCCTGCGGAATGGGAAACTGGAACTTCAACTCGGGATGGTAGAACACGCCGCCTTCCACGAAGCCCTGGCGCGGGTCGTCGCCGTAGGGCATGCCTTCGAGCATGCGCAAATAGCCACTGCGGTTGACGGTGAGGGCCCGGCCACCCTGCTGCTGCTTGGCCTGGGCAGCCAGCTGGCGTACGGTGCTGTAGCGGTCGGCCGAGTTGGGGTGACTGCTCAGGAAGGTGGGCGTGCCGCCGGCCCCGCTGGCCTGTTCCTGGCGCTGGAGCGTGAGGAAAAAATCGGCCATGTGGGAGGCATCGTACCCGATTTTACTCGAATAGGCCACTCCCAGCTTGTCGGCCTCGCGCTCATCGTCGCGGCCGTATTTTAGAAACAGCAGGCCCGCGCCCTGCGACAGCGGCTGAGCCAGGGAGGCCACCCGCTTCGATAGGATGGAGCCCAGCAGCAGCGCCCCTGATGTAATAGTAGAGCGGGTTTGCTGCTTTTCGCCGTGGCGGGCCGTTACGTGGCCCAGCTCGTGGCCCAGCACGCCCGCAAACTGCGCCTCATCATTGAAATGGGCCATGATGCCGCGCGTGAAGTAGATGTTGCCATCGGGTGCGGCAAAGGCGTTTATCATCGGCGAGTCCAGAATGGTAAACTGGTAGCCAAAGTCGGCGCGGCTGGACACGGCGGCCATCTGCTGGCCTTTCTGGTCGATAAATTTTTGCAGGGCCGGGTTATTGAGCAGCCCGAACTGGGCCAGCACCTGCGGATCGGGCTCCTTGGCCGGCGCCGGCGGGCGGAAACCGGCCGAGCCGGCCAGCGGCAGCAGCGCCAGCGCTAGTGCGCCGGTACGGAGAAAGGGATACGAGAGGAAGGTTTTCATGATAAAACGCTAAGAGGGAAAGGTTGGCCGAGCCCCACACCGCTACAGCGGCACTGGCACTGATGAACAGGCGGCCCACCCTGTAGTAACCAAAGACCCCGCCAGTTCTATTTGCCCACCACTTTAAACAGCATCCCGCGCCCGAGTTTGTCGGAGAGCTGCATGCCGTTGAGGATGGCCATTTCTTCGTGGCGCTTGGTGGGCACGCCGTTGGCGCTCAGGGCCTGGGCCAGCGTCTGGCTGGTTTTGGTGGTTCGGATGCGCAGGTGCTCGGGCTGGCGGTTGAGCTTATCGGCCGACGTAAGGCGCCGGAAGCCTTCCATGGTACGGGTAAACACGGGCGCGAAGGCCGCAAAATCCTGCGGAGCACTGCCGCCGAGCATCATATACAGCGTTTTACCGTCCTGAATGATGTAGCTCAGCACCTGCATACCGGCTTGCTGCTGGCCAGTCTGCTGGTCCTGCTGCACCTGCGTACCCACGAAAGCCAGGGCAGGGAAACCGTTTACCGTCAGCTCGCGCGACTCGGCTACCTGCAGGCTCAGCTGCTTGGCCACGGCCTGAGCGGCTTCCTGCACCGAGCTACCAGGGGCCAGCGTGAGCAGCATCAGGGCCTTGCCATTAGGCTCGGCCATCTGGAACTGCTGGGGCGAGTTCTGGCTTTTCCAGCCCTGCGGAATAGGGAACTCAAATTTCAGCTCGGGATGGTAGAAGGCGTTGTTCTCCACGAAGCCCTGGCGCGGGTCTTCGCCGTAAGTGATGCCGTCGATGAGGCGTAGGTAAGCGTCGCGGTTGATGGCGAGTTTGGCGGGCGTGCCGGGCTTGCCTTTCCACTGGGCCGCCAGTTGGTTTACGTGCTCGTAGCGGTCGGCGGGGTTGGGGTGGGTACTCAGGAAATCGGGGATGGCCTGGCCGCCGGCCTGCTGCTGCTCGCGCTCCAGGGTGCGGAAGAAATCGGCCATTTCGGCGGCGTTGTAGCCGATTTTGGTCGAGTACTCCACGCCCAGCTCGTCGGCCTGGTTTTCATCGTCGCGGCCGAATTTGAGGTTGAGCAGTTGCAGGCCCTGCATGGCCTGCTCGCCGTACTGGGCAAACCGGGGCGAGGCAATCATGGCCCCCATCAGGCCCACCTGGCTGAGAATGGAGGTAGTTTGCTGCTTGGCGGAATGCCGGGCCGTTACGTGGCCGATTTCGTGGCCCAGCACGCCCGCGAATTGCGCTTCGTTGTTGAAGTTGGCCATAATGCCGCGCGTGAAGTACACGTAGCCGCCGGGCACGGCAAAGGCGTTAATCACTGGTGAATCGACGATGCGGAACTGGTAGTTCAGCTCGGGCCGGTGCGACACCTTGCCCATTTTGTCGCCCATGGCGTTGATGTAGTTCTGCAGCTTGTCGTCTTTGTACAGCCCAAACTGCGCAATAATAGCCGGGTCCGACTCTTTCCCCATGGCCAGCTCCTGCCCTTCCGACACGAGCATTACTTCTTTTTTACCCGTTACCGGGTTCACAGCGCAACCCGTTAGCAGCAGGCCGGCAAGTAGCAGAGAAGGAATAGCGCGTAGAAGCATGAGTGCAGGAGTTGGTGAGAGTTGGGTTCTTCAACGCAACTCTTCCCGCTTGTGTTGGGCCCCTGTCCTTAGCCAACCGCTCCTTTGGGCTGCTCCTGCTCTTGCTGCTCCTGCTGCTCCTGTTCTTCCTGCTCCTCTACTGTAGGGCGGCCCTGGCGCCGGTCGAGCCAGTTCATAACGGGTGTGGCCAGCACCCCGTGCAGCACAATGGATACCAGTACCGTGAAACCGGTAGTGGCCCACAGCTCGCGGCTGTTAGGAAAATAACGGGTATCGAGGGCAAAGGCCAGGTAGAAGAAGGAGCCGATACCGCGGATACCGAAAAACGATACCACCAGCCGCTCGCTCCAGTCGAGGCGGCTTCCCCAGAGCGTGAGCAGGCCCCCCAAAGGCCGCAGCACCAGCAGCAGAATCAGGCCCAGCGCCACGCCCGTCCAACTCAGGTGGTCGAACAGGCCCCAGGCAATGGAGCCGCCGAACAGGATTAGAATCACCACAATCAGTAAGCGCTCCAACTGGTCGGTGAAGTCGTGCATCTCATCTTGGTGCTCGTGGCTGCGCTCGTGGCGGCGCAGCGTAACGGCGGCCACAAACACGGCCAGAAACCCGTAGCCGTGCACCAGCTCGGTAAGCCCGTAGGCTACCAGCGTTACGGCCAGCGCCACAAAGCCGTAGGCATTGGGCCGAATGCGGGCGCGGCGCGGCAAATCAAAAATCAGGTATGCCAGCAACCGGCCCGCCAGCCAGCCCGCCAGCACCCCCATGGCCACACGGTAGCCCATATCCATCCAGGCCCAGTGCCAGAGCCGCTCGCTCAGGCTTTCTTTGGCAATGGGCAGCAGCGCCACGGCCAGGTACACAAACGGGAAGGCCAGACCGTCGTTTAGTCCTGCCTCGCCGGTCAGGGCGAAGCGCACATTGTCTTCGCCGCCCTTGCCGGGCTCACCCACCTGCACATCACCGGCCAGCACGGGGTCGGTGGGTGCGAGGGTGGCGGCCAGTAGCACGGCCGAGGCCAGCGGCAGCCCGAATACGCCCCAGGCCACGCCCACGAAGCCGGCAATAGTCAGCACCATCAGCACCAGCACCAGCAGCAGCGGAATGCGCCAGGCCTTAAATGAAAACCGCTTGTCGATTTTGAGGCCGGTGCCGGTGAGGGCTACCGTCACGCACAGTTCGGTGAGGTGGGTGGCGAAGGAGGAAAACTCCACCGGGTCGGGGTCGGGCAGGCCCAGCGGGAGGGTAAAAATGAGCAGCCCCAGCCCCACAAACAGAATCGGGTAAGAAAGCGGGGATTTCCTGAGCAGCGACGGCAGCCAGGCCACGCCCAGAATGGCCACGCCGAGCACGACAAGGATGGTGTTATACATGTTGGGTGATGGGAAGCAAGAGAAGCGGCCGTCATCCTGAGCAGCGCGAAGGGCCTTATCACGCAAAAACAGCTCATCTGGTTTTGCGCCGAAATTATGCTCGGCCGGTAAGGCCCTGCGCAGGCGCACGAAAACGCGCGTTTACCTGTGTAATGGCACTAATGCGAACCGCAGAACGGCTGTAGCGCGAAGCTTCCGCTTCGCGTACCGTTGAACGACGTCGTGTGGCAGTCAGCAACACTACGCGAAGCAGAAGCTTCGCGCTACAGCCGTTCTACGGTTCGCGCTGCATTACGGCCGACGGCTATTCACATCCAGCCGCTGGTAGCCAATGAGCAGGTCGGTGCGGGTGCCGGGCGGGCGGTAATACACCAGCAGGTCGTACTGGTTTTCGGTTTCCTGGTGGCTGCCTTCCCACGGAATGCTGTTGGCTCCGGTGGGCGTTTGAGTGGCGTAGTAGTAATTGTAGTAGCCCTGCTTGAGCAGCGCGTGGCCCCTGTACACGCGGTTTGCGGCGTCATACGTCAGCTTGAACTCATCGCGCAGCTGCCAGTCGCTGAGGGCCCCAAGCACGTACACCGGGCCGGCGGCGGGCGCATCGGCCTGGAGCTGGAAGGTTACGTCGAGGTAGTCGGTGTTGGTATTCGGGTCGCCCGGGTACTCGCGGCTCTCAATCAGACGCTGGCCGTTGATGTCGTCGTACTGGGTGTAGCGCTGCCCCTCGCGGGAAGCCTCGGGCAACAGCAGCGCAGTTCGGGGCGAGGCCTCGGCATCCAAGCGGGCCACGCCGGTACCCAGCGAGCGGAAGGTGCGCAGGTCCATGAACCGGAACTCGCTCAGGCCCGGAAAGGCGTTTTCGAAGTTGAAATACTGGTAGTCGAGCTGCTGCTCGGCGTCTCGCACAAAGGTGGGCCGCAGGTTGTAGTGGGCGTTGTCCCAGCGGAAGTTCTGGCGCAGCACTACCTTCACCTCCTGGGCCGGATTGACGAGGGCCATGTTGTAGCGAATCCCGAAATCAACCTGCTGCCAGCGGAAGCGCTCCTCCCCCGCCACCGGAATGCCCTGGCGCATCGAAATCTGCACGGCCCCATCCTCGAACACCAGCACCCGGCGGCTCAGCAGCGGCGTACCGCCCGCGCCCTGTACCACCCACAGGTAGTTGCCCGACAGCTTCACGCGCGGCATCTGCACCTGGTAGTGCTGGTAGGGCACTTTGGTGCTCACCGAGGGCCGGTAGTTGTTGATGAGCTGCTCGTTTATTTCGCTCAGAAACTGCATGTCCGTCAGCATCGAGGGCTGCCAGTTCAGGTCGCAGTGCACGAGCTTGGCCGTGAGCCGCTGCCCCGAGCCGCCCAGCACATCGAACTCCAGTATCGGCGACTGGCCCTGGCTCAGCGGCACCACCGGCGGATTGAACACTTGGCCCGCCTGGCCCGTGGGCACGTAGCAGAGCACGGTGCGCACGTTGGGGTCGTAGATGTAGTCCTCGTAGCGCAGCTTTTTATCGGCGTAGTACTCGGTGCCCACCTGGCCGGGCGTGGCGGGCCGGCGGGCGGCGTTAGGATCGGTGATGGGCGTACCCAGCGGCACGCAGGCCGGGGCCAGCAGAACCAGCAGGGGCAGAAAGCGGGAAAGTAGGCGCATGTTGCGAAGGTAGGGCGAAGCTTCGGTTTTGGGCGGCTGCGCCAAGTATGTTATAGCGGTTCCGCGAGCAGTGGACCCAGTGTGCTATAGAGACGCAATAGTTGACGTCTCGGCGCTGCTGATGTTGCCGTTGCGTGAAATCATTATATTTGGTTGACTCACGTAGATCAGTTGCGGATGAAATCATTCCCTCCAAAGCCAGTATCTTTGCAAACATTATATGATATAATTACCACGAGCCGTTTTACTAAAATGCACAGATGAAACAATTATCAATCCTTATAACCCTGCTATGCAGTTTGACACAGGCTGCGTTCGGACAGACTGATTCACAATGCACCAGGCTAACGGCCAATGACTACAAAATCGTTTTTCAATTAGCAGTTGATTACCCAGATTTACAGAAGTATTATCATACCGATACTGATACAACAAGGCAAAATATCGTATTTGTAACGCATGATTTTGAAAGCATCAATCATGGCCAGCTAAGGGGAGTTATCAAATTTGGAAGACAAGTATCTATAATTACAGAACAAAAGATAAAAGATAGAAATATTAAAAGCTATTTTGTAATTGTCAGTTTGCTATGTAATACCAATTCTATTTACCTTAAATTATCTTACCCTATAGAGGGATTAATGATTTCATATCTATTTGAAAACATTAATAACAAGTTGGTGATTACCAGCGCGGAACTTGTGGAAATATAAAACCTTTAGTCGTTAGATGCGCAACCCGATTTTAGTTTAAATCCTTAGCATAGTTATTTCATCTTGCGAAACTAAATAAAGCATTGTTTTTTATTTAAATATAAAAAACACAATCTTTCTATCGATTCCTGATCATGACTAATTTAAGGACAACAACTATACGGAAAGCTACACTGGATGACGCCAAAGAAATTGCCCACTGCTTATTTCTGGCAATGGAAGATATTGTCTACGAATTCATTGGCGAGGCCAGCCCAGAAAAAGGCGAGGCCTTTTTGGCGCATTTCACTGCCCAGGAGCACAACCAGTATTCGTATCAGAATTGCTGGGTTGCCGAAGTTGACACGCGGGTAGTGGCGGCGCTCAACCTGTATGACGGCGCCCGGTTGCCCGCCCTGAGGCAACCAGTGCTTGACTACATAAGTGCCCGCCGCAACCAGCACTTTACCCCCGAGCAGGAAACCCAAGCGGGCGAATACTACATCGACTCCCTGGGAGTTGATCCGTCTCAGCAGGGAAACGGAATTGGCACCCAATTGCTGCAATTCGTGCTTGCCGAGTACGTGCACAAGCGCCGCCAGACAATAGGCCTGCTCGTGGACGAAGAAAACCCAGGCGCCAAAAGGCTCTATCTGAAACTGGGTTTTAAGTCAGTCGGCAGCAAAAATTTTCTGGGCAAAAAGATGGAGCACCTACAAATCCGGGCCTGATTGTCTAAAAGCTACAGCTGATTGTTGAAGCTGCCAGCAGCTAAAACCCCACCCAGAGCCTGCGGCTTCAGGTGGGGTTTTTACTTTTGACACCAGCCAATAGACTCCCACAGCAAGGCCGATAGCGCCGGCTGCTAGATGTTCTCGGGCAGG